>CALSVI010000008.1 GCA_943840615.1 uncultured Luminiphilus sp.
GACCACCGGGTACAAAGGGCTGATAGGCCGCACCTGCTCGGTCAAATTCTGCTGCTGCAAGCTTTACCCGATGTGCCAGGGCTTCCCCATGAACAGTGGGCATCATGCCGACCGACGATCGGTCGAATAAGACGCAACCCAGCTCTGCCTCTAGCTCTCCCACTGCCTTGGTGACAGCAGTCTGCGAACGGTTCAATTTGTTGGCGGCACGGGTGACATTCTTGTAGTCATAGACATATAGCGCGGATTTGAGATGGCGCAAACTGATTTCGGTGATGCCCAGGTGAGTTGCGGTCATGGGTAAAAGATCTATGAGTTTCTTTTACAAGATAGCATCTGATTCACGAAATCTCATGGCAAATCTCCGTCACTAGTGCCTCCTCAGCAGCAAATTTTTCCCATGGACACTCAATGAAATTGCATTGGTTGTAATAGTGGCGCGTCCCTAAACTAGCGGCTCGTCATCAAGGTTGGCTCCATGAAACAGCTGGAGATCCCTTTCATGCAGTTGCGCGGAGGTAGCTCGAAAGGGCTTTACTTTCTGGCCTCTGATCTACCATCTGAAGCTGATGTGCGGAACGCCATACTTGTTGATGCTGTTGGCCGAGGCTCGCGGCAAATAGACGGTTTGGGCGGTGCAGACCCCCTCACGAGCAAAGTCGCCATCGTTGGGCCCTCGACCCGTGCTGATGCTGACATCGACTTTCTTTTCGCCCAAGTGGTTGTAGGCCAAGATGTGGTCGATACCACGCCCAACTGCGGCAACATATTAGCGGGTGTGGGGCCGTTCGCTGTAGAAGCAGGGCTGGTCCGGGCTCAACCCGGAAAGACCTGCGTTACCGTGCATATGGTCAATAGCGGGAAGCTCTGTGCACTGCTTCTGGCCACACCAGATGGCGTTATGGAATACGAGGGTGATACGGCGATTGATGGTGTGCCCGGCACATCGGCTGCGGTTGTCTGTAACTATCTGGATGTGGCCGGTTCTATTTGTGGTGCCCTGCTACCCACTGGGAACGTTGTTGATTCCGTTGGTGGGGTTCGGGTCACTTGCGTGGATAACGGGATGCCGGTGGTGGCGTTACTGGCTAAAGACTTTGGTCTGACGGGGCATGAAAGCCCGGAAAAGCTCAACAGCGATCAGGCTCTGAAAACCCGACTGGAGTCCATCCGTATCGAACTGGGGCCAATGATGAACCTCGGTGATGTCGCTGACAAAGCGGTGCCAAAGATGTGTCTGATTTCCCCGGCTCTGCACGGCGGATTGATCAATACCCGAACCTTTATCCCTCACAAATGCCACAGCGCCGTAGGCGTGCTGGGAGCGGTATCGGCCGCAACGGCGGCCATCATCCCGGGCTCGGTGGCCGAAGGTCTGGTCAATGTGCCGCTAGGTGAGACCAAGCAGATTTCCGTTGAGCATCCTTCGGGAGAATTCTCTATCTCCCTTGAGGTCGACGAATCAGGTGAGCTTCCAGAGATCAAGAAAGCGGGAGTACTGCGCACGGCACGACTGCTCAGCCGTGGCGTGCTTTTCGTTCCTGCCCCAGCCAAGCGAGGTCCATAAATGAAGACAGTGGCAGTAAGAAACATTGACCGAGCGAGTGCAGACACTGTGGATGCCCTGGCTGCGTTCGGTGTGGCAACGGTGCACGAGGCACAGGGCCGCTCAGGCCTCATGAAGCCCTACATCACCCCAATATATCCGCGCGCCCAGATCGGGGGCAGCGCTATTACGGTCCTGGCCCAACCCGGAGATAACTGGATGATCCACGTCGCGATTGAGCTATGCCAGCCGGGCGACGTCCTGGTGGTCGGTTGCACCACAGACAATACGGACGGGATGTTTGGTGACCTGCTGGCGACTTCCTGCCAAGCCCGGGGCGTCCGCGGTTTGATTATTGATGCCGGTGTCCGCGATGTGGCCGACCTTCACGAGATGAACTTTCCGGTCTGGTCCCGCGCCGTGTCCGCCAAGGGTACCGTGAAAAATACCCTGGGCGCGGTCAACGTTCCTCTGGTGTGCGCAGGACAACTCGTAACGCCGGGCGATGTGGTGGTGGCGGATGACGACGGTGTCGTTGTCGTGCCCCGTAGCAGCGCCGACGCCGCCCGAGACGCTGCGCAGGCTCGCGAAGACAACGAGGCGAGCAAACGGGAACGCCTGGCCGGCGGTGAACTCGGCCTCGATATGTACAACATGCGCCCGCGCCTAGAAGAGGCGGGTCTCGTTTATCTCGACTCGCTCTCCGATCTGGTTGAAGCATAGACAACGGCTATGAACATGGACCATGAGGCATAGAAAAACATGAGTGACAACAAATCAGTTCTGGTAATCAGTGCCCACGCGGCGGACTTTGTTTGGCGGTGCGGTGGCGCCATCGCACTCCATCAGAAGCGCGGCTATGACGTCACGATCGCCTGCCTGTCTTTCGGCGAAAGGGGTGAATCCGCCAAGCTGTGGAAAAAAGGCAGTATGAGTCTGGACGAAGTGAAAGCCGTTCGGCGTGATGAGGCCGAAGCAGCGGCAGCCGCGCTCAATGCCCACGATATTCAGTTCTTTGATTTTGGTGATTATCCGCTGGAGATAGATACAGACGGCAAATACAAAATTGTCGATCTGATCCGTAAGGTACAGCCCACCTTCATGCTGAGCCATTCCAAGTACGATCCCTATAACACCGACCATATGTATGCCACGGAGGTCGCGATGCAATGCCGCATGATTGCGCAGGCCTGGGGTCATAATCCTGAGGAGCAGGTTCTTGGTGCCCCACAACTTTATCTGTTTGAGCCCCACCAGACTGAACAGATGGGCTGGAAGCCCGATGTTTTCTTAGATATTTCAGAGGTCTGGGACGAAAAATGGGCCGCGATTCAATGTATGCAGGGGCAGGAACACCTTTGGCATTTCTACGAGAACGTTGCTGAAAACCGGGGCAACCACTTCCGGAGAAACTCTGGTGGCCAGGCGGGCGGCAAGAGCGTGAAGTATGCGGAGGGCTTTCAGAGCGTCTATCCGCGATGCGTCGATGAATTGTGAGGAGCGATTCGCAGGGACACACCTCTCTCATTCAGGGCATGTGGCATCGCAAATAGCAACACAAGGGCATAGGGCATGGAGAAGTGGGTGAAAGCCACGGCAAGACATGGCCGTAACCTGTCGGTCTATCTGGCGACATCTGCGGCGCGTTGCTGGTTTCACTTCGGTCTGGACGACCCGATGATTTTTGCTTCGGCTCGCGACGTGGTCAAGGATAGCGGCCGACCCACAGATCAGTGCTTCGAGTGCGAAGGGGTAGGCCATGCGTTTGCGAACGCGGTCCGGCCCAGTTTTCGAGAGCAAGCAGCCGAGCTAGCGCAGCGCAGAACATTGGATTTCTTTCAGCAAGCCTTCGTTGGCGGGGCTGCGAGGTAGTTGCTTTGAACGGTAGCTTGAAATTCCATCGAGAGGTCATCACGTGAAGCTAATAACCCGATTACTTATTCTTTGTATGCTCGCCGCTGGTGGGGTTAGTTGCCAACGTGAAGCCTTGGAAGCAACTAAACCGGCGGAGCCGTCGGCCATAGAAACTCGACCCAATTTCCTGCTGGTAGTTGTCGACGATATGGGTTTCGCCGACATCGAGCCTTTCGGCAGTGAGATCGAAACACCTACGCTCACACGGCTCGCCGAGAATGGTGTGATGTTTACGAGCTTCTATGCGGCGCCTACCTGCTCGCCAGCACGGGCCATGCTCATGTCGGGTATGGACAATCATATCGCGGGTATCGGAAATATGGCCGAGACCGTGGCTGACAACCAGATGGGGCTGCCTGGCTACGAAGGTCATTTACGTGAGGAGGTGCCGACGATTGCCGAACGCCTGTCCGAGCACGGTTATCGCACTGTGATGGCGGGTAAGTGGCACCTGGGAATGAAGCGTGAGTTGAGCCCCGGAGCGCGGGGCTTCGATCATGCGCTGAGTTTCAGCTTTGGCGGCGGTAGCCATTACTCGGATCTTCTGGGTCCTGATCTGCATCGCCCGAAACTTCTGTATCGTAAGAACGGTGTGCTCAATCCGCAACTTGAGGATGACTTCTATTCCACGACGAGTTTTACCTCGGAAGTTATCGCGGGTCTCGAGAGCACGGCGCACACCGGTAAGCCATTCTTTGCCTATCTGGCGTTTACCGCGCCGCATTGGCCTCTCCAACTCCCCTCCAATGACGCTGATGCCTTCGCCGGCCGCTATGACCAGGGCTACGACATCCTGTGGCAGGAACGACTCACTAAGCAGCGCGAGCTGGGATTGTTTGACGAGGCGCAGAGCTCTGCGCCGCGACCGGAAGGCGTTCCCGCTTGGGATGAGTTGGATGTAGAGAGTCAGCGGCGGTCGTCGCGAGTGATGGAAATCTACGCGGGCATGATCCAGAAGCTCGACACTGAGCTCGATCGATTGCTTGCGTATCTAGAGTTCAAGCATCTCGCAAAGGATACTGTCGTTATCTTCATCTCCGACAATGGCGCTGACAGCTGGGATGCCGGTCACGCACCGCCTGCTGTCCGAGATCATGCCGTCACCTTCGACAACCGCTACGAGAACATGGGCAGGCCGGGGTCTTTCACGCTGTTTGATCGAGGTTGGGGCTGGGTCAGTAGTACGCCATTCAGAGGCTACAAGGGTTCCACGTTTGAAGGTGGCATTCGCGTGCCCGCTATTATTTCTTCAGCAGATATCTCGTCGCCGGGCAGGATATCAACGGAAACGGTCAGCATTACAGACTTCGCGCCGACGATTATGGAGTTGGCGGATATACCGTTTGAAGAAAGCCAGTTTTCGGGACGTAGCATCACTCGGCTTATGAAAAACGAATCTGACTCCGTGCGAACCGATGGGGATTATGTCGGCGTGGAAATCTGGGGCCGCCGAGCAATTAAGGTCGGCAATTGGAAGGCCGTGCGGATGCCAAAGCCTCTAAGCGATGATCGTTGGCTGCTGTTTGATCTCGATGCTGATCCTGCTGAGCAGAACAACCTCGCTGAGGACGAGCCCGAGACGCTTGCCAAGCTTGAGGCGGCGTGGGAGCGCTACGTAGCAGAGAACAATGTCGTATTGCCTGAGGGGCCTTTCCGCATCCTGCCGCCGGAACCGCTACCGACTGATTAAGGGTTTTGAAAGTAGACGGCTTGGCTGCGATCTATCTCGAGATCAGGCCGTTAGCGCGCTTGGTGTGGCACTGCAGCTCCAGCTGGAGTATAGCTTTGCGGATCTGCGGCTTGCTTTAAGGCGATCGTACCTGCTCTGGGTAACGCCCCATAGCCAGGAACATGGCGATACAGGCTACAAGCATACCCACAGCCACGCTAAGCATTGTCGCGTAGCCGCCTGTGGCCTGCGCGACAGCCCCGAACAGCGGTGGGGCAATGCCCGCACCCACCAAGAAAAAGGCAATGATGGCGCCGAAAATCTCCGGGTAATGGTCTGGTCCAAAGAACGTACTTGTCAGGTATGCCAGCAGATCCAGCTCAGCTCCGGCCGCCAGACCAATCATGATAGCGATCATCATTGCGGTTGAAGTACCCACATCCCCTCTTAAGATTATTAGCAGAGCGATGGTCGGGAACATAAAAAAAACGGCGGCGACACCGGGCGCCCAAAACTTATCGACTAGGATCCCAACCGCAAGACGACCAATCACCACGGTAATACCCATTACCGATGCGATGCCTGCAATCGCGCTTGGCGCGAAACCTTGTTCGCCCATGATTCGCGGGAAGTTGGACAACAAGCCGGTAAGAACGATAACAGTTACGAACATTACGGCGCCAAGTAGCCAGAAATTAGTAGTTCGCATGGCCTGAGAGCGAGTAATGCCCCATGAAGTCGGCCCTGTCGCACCCGCGTCTCCGGTTTGCGCTGTGGTGTTCTCGCGAAACAGAGAGAAAACAATCGGCAGTGATATGCACATCGCTCCCAATCCGATAGTTCTGTACCCCAGACGCCAGCCATAATTTGAGATTACGAACTCCACAATGGGCGGAAGTATGAAGGCTCCCAACCCCGTTCCCATCATCGTGATCCCAATAGCCTTGCCACGGTGCTTTGTGAACCAGCCATTAAGGACGCCGGTCCACACTATTGGCAAGGAGCCTGCTCCAAGCAAACCGAGCAGCGCCCAACTTGCACACCAGACGGCCAAGGACCCCGTGTTGAATGAAAGGAGCACGTAAGCCAGGGAGTGCCCAATGAGCCCGAATATGCCGATACTGCGCAATCCATGTCGTTTGACCAGAGAACCAACAATGGGGCCAGTGATAAGGCCTAGACACATCATGACGGTGTAGCTCAGGAAAAACTGCGGCGGTGTCCAACCAAACTCTGCCGTGACGGGGCCTACAAAAAACCCCTGCGAGTAGCTAGTCAGAGTGAAAATGCCGCACATGGTGCCGATAGTGGCGGCTAGCAGAGGCCTCCAACCCTGAGAAAACTCATTCATCTTCGCGTGGCTCCGATTTGGTTTTTTGTAGGTATCCGGAATCGATAGGCCGAGCATTCATTAAAGCCACATTGCGTGGCTAATGAGCATTTGTGTAAAGCGAATGAATTCGAATACGTAGACATTCAAGCTTCTGTGTCTGGCCGGTCGCGATAGTGCCTTTCCAGAGATTGTCCTTGTGACCGCCGTCAGATACCGAAGCGAGAAGGGCCTAGGATTCGGGGAGTAGCTTTAACTCCGGCATTTTCTCCATTACTCGTAGATCCCAAGGGGGTAGGTCGCCATATTTACGCCGCAGAAAATTGATGAAAATGCGCACTTTCATCGGTACATACTGTGACCGACGGTAGTAGGCGCGGAGAGATACTTCGCGGACTTTGTACTCGGCCATTATCGGCACCAGTTTCCCAGACAGAATCTCTTTTTCAATGAAGAAAATAGGCATCAACGACAGGCAATGACCGCTCGTGACCGCGGCATGAAGCATCCAGATGTTATTAGCCACGATGACGGGCTCAATAGGAATCTCAACTGGCCGGTCATCTTTCATCAGGTTCAGCTTGAGTGTAGGCGTCACGTAATTATTTAGCGCAAAAGGATGATCGGCCAGGTCCTCGGGTGAGGACGGGATGCCATGTTTTTCGAGGTAACTGGGACTCGCTACTAGCAAACGGCGCACAGGCAAAACCTCTGTAGCTTCGAGCACTCCGGTCGGCGTGTTTCCGGCTTGAATACATACATCAAAGCCTTCGTGCACCGGATCACAGAACCTATCGTGCTGCTGAAGGTCGATACTCAGGTCGGGATGATCGCGACCGAATTCACACAGGTCCTGAGCGAGGCACACTGAGGTGAAAGACGAAATACAACTGACGCGGAATGTCCCGCTCAGGCCCCACTCCATGGTGCTCACTGCGGATTTCGCATTGTCGAGATCACCGATGATCTTGACGCAGCGTTCATAAAAGTTAGCGCCCGTGTCGGTGAGCGACATTTTTCGGGTGGAGCGCTGCAGTAGTACCATTTCCATATGGGATTCAAGTTGGTTGATTCGCTTTGTGATGACGGACTTGGCGATGCCTTCCTGACGCGCCGCCTCGGCAAAACTGCCGGCCTCGACGACTTTGACGAAGGAGCGAATGGATTTGAGTTCGTCCATGTTTGTTCTCGAAACGCGAATATTGAGTCAGTTAAACAGCATATTGTTTGCGAATAAAGTCATTTTTACTATCCGTGCTGAGCTAGGCGCAGCCTTTGGGCGCGCTTCTGCCTAGGGGCAGGGTGGCGATTAAACATAACTAAAAAAGGGTATTTCAGAATGACAAAAAGTCGGCTCGGAGAGTGGTTGGGAAGAGGCCTTTATCTAGGACTTATTTCTGCTAGTGCCAGCGCTAGCACCGGTGTGTTTGCGCAGGGCGCTTTGGAAGAAGTGGTGGTTTCTGCTACGCGTCGGGCAGAGAGTATTCAAGATGTTCCGATTTCCGTTGCTGCGGTGAGCGGCGACACGATTCAGGATCTTGGCATTATGGATATGGAACAGCTGTCATTGCTGATTCCAAACTTTGAAATTAACAGCGCTTCTATTCTGCCAAACCTTTATATCCGTGGGCTGGGCTCGGGTGCTAGCCACTCGATCGAGCAGTCTGTTGGCCGCTTTGTTGATGACGTCTACATCGGCCGCGCCGCGATTAATCTCCATGGGTTTATGGATCTCGCTGGTGTGGAAGTGTTACGGGGGCCTCAGGGCACTTTGTTTGGGAAAAACACCGTAGCGGGGGCCTTGATAATGCATACCGCTAAGCCGACTTCCGAATTTGAAGCAGGCTTTACGGCATCTGCCAGTACTTATGAAACGACGGGTGGCAACAACGACGTCGAGGGCTACATCTCAGGGCCTCTAACCGATAATCTTGGAGCGCGCCTTGCTGTTCGCTACCGCGACGCCGACGGGTTCTATGAGAACAGACTGGTTGGCCCTGGCGGACCTAACCGTGACGAGAGCATGTTTAGGCTGAGTTTTGCCTGGACGCCCACAGATCGAACACGAGTAGACCTAAAACTCGAGCACGCCGAGTTTGATGAAGACGGCGCAGATACCGCCGAATGGAATGATGCTGGCGGCCCGCCATTGTTTGTTTATCAAACACATTCGCCCGATTTCACTCCGGAATTAGATTGGATCTACGACGTTGATTGTACTGATGTGGTCGCTAATCGCGATACGACAGGAGATGGCGCGGCAGACACCGCGTTTAATACGGGATCATTTTGTCCAAGTCGAGATCAGGAGAGCCAGAACATAACGCTGCGGGTAGAGCATGACTTTGAAGCGGGCACTTTGACTTCCGTCACGGCGTTTCAGACCTATGATTACCAGCACAATTTCTTGGGCCTTGATATGGGTCTAGCTAGTGGCTTTCGGGCTCGAAGAAACGAAGACTACGAGGGATTCACTCAGGAATTTCGATTTGCCTCGACACCCACCGATACCATGGACTACATCCTTGGCGCGTATTTTGAAGATTCGGAGCTGAAGCGGTTCCAGAATTCGAGCCTTAATCTGTCCACGGTGTTTCTTGATCCCGGTGGTTTATACATGGATCGGTACGAGCCGTGGAATCAGGATACCCAAACCGTTGCGGGCTTTGGCCAGGTTCGTTGGCAGGTTTCTAACGACATCTCGCTTATCCTCGGCGGTCGCTACGCCCGCGAAGAAAAGGATTTTGCGTTCGAGCGCTACTTTGCCGAGTACCAGACCAACAACCGCCTAGATATTCCAGGAGGCCCTGGGGGCCCTCCCTTGGTTGCCTCGGATAGTCGCAGCGAGAGCAAGTTTACAGGTGCTGTGACGCTGCAGTGGGACGTCAGTGATAGCGCGATGCTCTATGCGAACTACTCACAAGGGCATAAGACCGGTGGCTTCAGTGATCGAATCGAGGGGCCTGAAGCAAATTTTGAGTATGACGATGAAAACGTGGACTCTTTTGAAGTCGGGGCGAAGGCCTCGCTACTTGATGGGGCTCTGGCGCTGAACGTAGCACTTTACCGAATAGATATTGAGGGGCTGCAGCTTTCCACGCAGATACCGGGTGAGATACCCGCATTTTCGGTTTCAAATGCCGCGGATTCCACCAGTCAGGGTATCGAATTTGACTCGACATGGGCCCTCAACAGCGTATGGACTCTGGGGGCGAACTTTGCCTACACCGACGCCGAGTACGACTCTTTCCCCGGTGCAGAGTGTTATCCAGGTACTCCAGTGGTTCCAGACGCTGAGACTGGGACCTGTAACCTAGCCGGTTTGCCACTCATTTTCGCACCTGAGGTGAAAGCTGCGCTGTTCGCGGATTTTCAGGTTGATGATGCCTTTGCGGGGTGGGGTGTCGGGGGGCGACTCGATATTTCTTACTCCGACGACTTTTACACTGACATCTCTTACCAAGATAACGTACTAACCGAGTCGTTCACGCTCTATAACGCCGTGCTGCGCTTGGTTTCTCCTTCCGAGAACTGGACCGTCTCCCTCATAGGAAAGAATCTTAGCAACGAGGATTATTGCGCATGGTGCATTCCCTCGGGTCCTAACATCCTAGCGGCCATGAACCCTCCCAGAGAGATTGCTATTCAGGTCCGAGCTAGATTCGACTGAGTCACGTCTGATTTTTCTTAATGCCGGTAAGGATTAACTGATGCCTGTTATTGTGCCAACCAATGAGGAGGTCCTGAGTTACGCGGGCCTCCATCTTTTCCACAGTGGTGTTTCGAACTGCTCCATGCGTGTCCGCATGGTGCTTGAGGAGAAAGGCCTCGAGTGGGAGAGCCACCACCTCAATATTCTCAAGAAGGAACACATAACGCCTGAATACTTCGGCATCAATCCTGCCGGGCTGGTTCCAACATTGGTTAATGATGGCGTGGTTATCATCGAATCTGATGACATTATCGACCATCTCGATGATGCCTTTCCTGAGCCTCCTCTGAAACCTTCAGATCCTCAGCAGCGGGAACAGATGTACTTCTGGCTTCGCAAGGCTGTCGAGATCCATGTCAAAGCTATCAAGACCTTCATCTATGACAGAAGGGTCGGTAAGAATATGGCTCAGAATCTTGAGGAAGAGGAGAAGTACCGCAGTCTGCAGACGAATCGGGAGCTTTTGGAGTTCCATCGCCGCAGCACTACTACCGGTTTCTCCGCGGACGAGGTGAGTGCAGCAGAGGCAATCATCGATGACTGCTTTCAAACGCTGGATAGGGGTCTGGCAGAGAGTGAATGGATTGCTGGGGACGCCTTTTCTCTGGCGGACGTAGCGTGGCTGCCGCTGCAGTTTACGCTCGATCTGCTGGCAGGTTACTCATTTGACTCGTACGACAATATTGCCAAATGGGTCAAGCGTATCGAATCACGGCCCAGTTTCCAGAAGTCAGTAGTCGATTGGTTCCCACCTGAAATGCTGAGGAGTAAATAGTGCTGGAGCTTTATCATCACGGATCATCTGTGTGTGCCGCTAAGGTGCGGTTTGCGCTGGCTGAAAAGGGGGTTGGGGTCGATCAATCTCACTACATCGATATTCTTGCCGGCGAGCAGTTCACTGATGAGTATCGGGCCATCAACCCTAAAGCGGTGGTGCCATCGCTGGTTCATGACGGCAAGATTCTGAATGAGTCCACGGTAATATGTGAATATATTGACGACGAATTCTCCGGGCCAGATCTGATTCCATCTGATGCCTATGGTCGCGCACAGATGCGCATGTGGACCAAGGCTGTCGATGAGCAGCTCCATCCTGCCTGTGGCGAGCTCACCTTCGTTTGCTGCCATCGCCATATTGTTCTCCGTTTGCCGCGCGAGAAGCTGGAAGAGTTTCTAGAAAGCACCCCGGATCAGTCTGTCACCTCGAAGTGGAAGGCGCGTAAACAGGAAATCGTTCGCGAGGGTTTCAGTGCGCCCGGCATAGGCGACACCATTGGGTTGTATTACGACTATCTGGTGAAGATGAACGAAGTGTTGTTACAACAAAAATGGCTAGCCGGAGATGGCTTTTCGCTTGCCGATATCGGCTTGGCCCCCTACGTGAATCGTCTCGATATGCTAAGCATGCCAGGCATGTGGTCCGGACGCTTGCTAGGGGTTGAGCGCTGGTTCTCTGCCATCAAGGCTCGGCCTCGTTTCAAGGAGGTATTTCTCGACTGGTGTCCTGAAAAACTCACGGATGACCTTAAAGAATTTGGCACGCAGAGCTGGCCTGAAGTGAAAACAATCATCGGACTATAGAGATAAGGACTATTCAATTATGGATAGACTGAAGGATAAAGTTGCCGTAGTGACCGGCGCTGCTCAGGGAATCGGAGCGGCCTATGCGAAAGGGCTGGCATCACAGGGCGCACTTGTCGTCGTATGTGATCTTGCCGATACCTCATCAGTAGTTGATGAGATCAACGGAGAGGGCGGTTCAGCGATGGGTGTCAGCGCTGATGTCACTGACGACGACTCACTGAAAAACCTAGTAGCCGAGGTTGAGGGGCACTTTGGGCCCATCGAAATTTTGATCAACAACGCTGCGATCTTTGCATCCATCCAATTTAAACCGTTTACTGAGCTAAGTAACGAAGAGTGGGATGCGGTAATGAGGGTGAACGCACGTGGGCCGTTTCAGGCCACCAAGGCGATGCTTCCCAGTATGCAGAAGAACGGCCGTGGCAAGATCATTAACATCTCATCTGGCACGTTCCTGCGAGGGGCGCCTATGTTCTGCCATTACGTGGCCTCTAAAGGTGCTGTGGTGGGCCAAACACGAGCCCTATCGCGAGAGCTCGCGGCCAGTAACGTCTATGTGAACTGTATTATGGTCGGACTCACGGAGAGTGAAGGCGTGGCGGAGAGTAAGCAATATGATATGGCGCGCTCGGCGAATCAGAATATGCGTGCGTTCCAGCGCGATATGATGCCGGACGATCTGCTGGGAACTGTCTACTTTCTTGCCAGTGAAGACAGCGATTTTATTTCTGGTCAGTGCATCAATGTGGATGGTGGCGCGCTGAACTACTGAATCAGTCAGCAGTGGAGCTCAGAGCGTGACGACAGACGATCAGCAAGCCCTAGGACACTGGATCAACGGTGAGCATTGTACCTCGGCCGGAGGTGCGACTTTTACCGTATTCAATCCCAGCGATGACAGCCCATTTTCGGTGGTGGCCGAGGGATCAGCGGTAGAGATGGATCTTGCGGTCCAGGCTGCTCATGACGCCTTTCAGACATACCGACATACGTCGGTGAACGAGCGAGAACGCTGGCTGGCTAATGCGGCCGCAATGCTGGAGGAGCGAAAAGCAGAATTTGTCGATTTGTTGATAGACGAAGCGGGTTCCGCTATTTCCAAGGCGCAATTTGAAACGGGCAAAGCGGTGAGCTTTATTCGTGCTGCCATTGGCATGGTAAGACAGGTAAGCGGCAAGACGTTGCCCAGTGATTATCCGGGCCGGATTAGCCTGACCTGGCGTGAGCCCCGCGGTGTGGTTGCTGTCATTACGCCCTTCAATGTTCCGCTCATCAAAGCGAGTCGCCTTTGTGCCAACGCGCTGGCAACGGGTAGTACTGTGGTAATGCTCCCTTCGGAGCACACGCCGGTGATCGCACTTAAGTTTGCGGAATTACTCTCAGAGGCTGGTTTCCCTGACGGTGCAGTCAATGTTGTAGCGGGCGACGGCTACACGATCGGCGACTCCCTGGTGACCCACCCGCTGGTGAGGTCAGTAACCTTTACTGGTTCTACAGTAGTGGGGAAACACATCCAGCAGTTGTGTGCACGCGATAACAAGCATGTGACGCTGGAGCTGGGCGGCAAGAATCCTCTGGTGATTTTGAACGACGCAACGCTATCAGATGCCGTGCAAGGCGCGGTGCGCGGTATGTTTATGCATCAGGGGCAGGCCTGCATCAGTTCAAGTCGGATCTATGTGCAGAAGGGCATATACCCTGAGTTTATCAAAGCGTACACAGGCGCCGTGTCCAAGCTGGGTGTGGGTGATCTGCGTGACCCCGCGACGATTATTGGGCCGATTATCAGCGATCGGCAGCGCGAACGGATCAAGCGGCACATCAGGGATGCGCAGGACAAAGGTGCGAATATCGTGGTCGGTGGAGACTGGGAGGGCAATCGCTGCCACCCTACGGTTTTAACCAATGTGACAGAGGACATGGAATGTCACGCAGAAGAGACTTTTGGTCCTGTGGTCAGTGTCTATCAGGTCGAAGATTTGGATGAAGGTCTCGTCGCGGCCAATAACTCTCGCTACGGATTGAGTTCCGCGATTTATACGAATGACTTTAATAGCGCGCTGCGCTACGCGCGCGCTATTGAGTCGGGCATGGTCCATGTGAATGGGCCCTCTGTGACTGATGAAGCTCATGTGCCTTTCGGGGGTGTTGGTGACAGCGGCTTTGGGCGAGAGGGTACGGAAGCCGATATCGACGCACTCACGGAGCTGAAGTGGGTAACTATGCAGACGAAGACTTAGGTTACACGCATGGAGACCTGGCGCCGTACCGGAGGTGAAATTCCTGAATTCGAGGTCAACCTGCTTGCTGGCGGAGTATGGCGCAGTCGAGAGGTGGTGGCAGCAGGGCGCTTTACCTTACTGAACGTTTATCGCGGTAAGTGGTGTCACCAGTGCGCACGTCACCTGAAGGAATTGGACCTACTGGTTCCCGAGTTTGCGAATCGCGGTGTAGCCGTGGTGGCTGTAAGTGCTGACACCCAGGAGCGCGCGTTAGAATTTTACAAAAAACTAGGTCTCCAAAGTCTTCGGGTGGGCTACGAAATGCCGATCGATAAAGCGCGAGAGCTCGGGGTGTTTGTGTCCTCAAAAGCGAAAGAAGAAGAGATGCCTCTTTTTTGTGAGCCTGCGCATTTTCTGATCGGTACTAATCACAAGGTCTTCGCGTCGTGGATTTCCTCTTGTGCATTCGCCCGAGCCAAGCCTCAGGGCATCCTAGAATATGTGGACTTTATCGGCGATAAGGTGAATAAGGTCCCTCGGGGCTCTGCTTGAGGCCGTTGGCACGACGGGTGACTAGCATGACCGCAGATAGCCTCGAATGGACGGAGCGCCCATGTAGCGCAGGCTCTGTGAAAAAGAATTTGACGCTCTTCTCCGCGTCAGGCTTCTGTTTTAACTACTTTGCACCGCAGTTCGGGCAGCGTCTCAACTCTTGAGTCATCGCAGTAAAAGATTGCGTCGATCTGGTGATTCTCACATAAAGCCGGAAGCTCTGAAGGGTAGCGGAGCTGCGCATGTCCGAGCTGGCTGCGGTGACTCCATGGTTCCTCGTCAATGAAGAACAGCACGTCGTATTCGCCCTCGCTCTGTAGGCGGTTATAAAGTTTGTACTCCGGTGGTTCAGCACCCAAGATAATGGCGCGCCGGGGCTTGTATCTGTGACCCGCCAGCACGCTTAAAACCCGTCCAATCTGCTTCATTGGCTCCCCCAATCGGTTGTAAACCGTCGTCCAAGCAGCATGTCAGCGTTGAAATTATGCGCTCTTGTCTGAAATAGAACGTTCACGATTCGAGAATAGTGAGGGCTCGTGGAAGGATATTATCAACAATATGCCTAACAATTAGAGTCGTCCTGAGACTTGGCTAAACCTTTAGAAGCGAGACCTCAATCCGTTCTCTACTGATTGGAATGTTCCACGGTAGGGGATCAGGCGGGCACAACTTTTCGGCGAAAACTAAAGGCATACAGTATAAGTATAAAAGGAGTCGGAGATATGGAAGCGAGCAAACACTCAGTGTTGTCCAGAACATCAATCGCTATCGGAGCGGTTTTTTTAACGTCGGGATTAGTGGTCACTCCCTCAGTCAGTGTTGCGCAAGCAACAGGCACGGCAGTGCTTGAGGAAGTGACCGTTACAGCGCGTAAAAAAGAGGAAAGTTTGTCTGACGTGCCTATTTCGATCAGCGCGGTGTCAGGCGATTTTCTTCAGGAGTCGAATCTGTCAGACCTTTTGGGGCTTGCTGACGAAATACCAAATCTATCATTTGGTGAGGCCTTTAATTCATCTGACCGTTTCGCCATTCGAGGTGTCAGTACTAACGGTAACAATATCGGATTTGAGCAAGCGGTTGGTTTCAATATAGATGGATATTATTTTGGACGTAGTCGATTCGGTCAGACAATGTTTCTGGATCTGGAGCGAGTTGAAGTCTTGAAAGGCCCCCAAAATACCCTGATCGGGAAAAATAATACGGCCGGGGCGATCAACATTACGACGCGTAAACCTGGGGATGAATTTGGCGGTTATTTGGCCACTTCTTATGACTTTGAAGCTGGGGAGGGTTTTGCTGTAGAAGGCGCAGTCGATCTGCCTCTTGGCAACAATGTTAGGAGCAGAATCGCTGCCAGGCTCGAAGACAAAGACGGCTATATGGAGCATGGGCTTACTGGGTCTGATGTCTCGGGCGCTAGAGACAACTTTACGATACGAGGCATAGTAGAGTGGGATATCACCGAGCGTGTTGATGCGACCCTTCTGTATCAGTATGGCGAGATCGACAGGGGTGCACGCCCGCGAGAAGCAGGTGGTAACTGTAACGTGGCTCATCCGATTGACGACTGCTCATACAATAACGTGAAGTATGAGGCAGCATTCTGGGCGGGTGAAAATCGGGAAGACGATTTTGTCACGGAGACCGACTATTCCATGGTCGGGCTGACATTTAACTGGCAGCTCAATGACGGCTGGACACTTTCATCGTTGACCAATTTCACCTCTTATGAAGGCAACGATCTTTCGGAATCGAATTTCGATCAAACTATCGATGCCACATTGGCCCAGATTCAAGATGAGTTTGAGCAATTTAGCCAGGAGGTTCGGTTGCTCGGCTCACTATCGGAGTCCGTTGATCTGATTGCAGGGGTCTATTACAACGACAATACAGTCGATGCCGCTCACTCATTACTGTTTTGCGGCGGCCCTGTTAATTGCTCCGATGCTTCCTCGCCTACATACGGAGGTCTGATGCGCAACTTTGATTCTACTCAAGATGCGGAGACGATCTCGGTGTTCGGTCAGATTGATTTTAGTCTTGGCGACACATTAACCCTCGGCATTGGCGGCCGTTTTACAACGGAAGACAAGGAAGCTAACGGGAGAAAATGGGTTTCGGACCTTGGTGACGGCTCGAGCGGTTTTGTTGGGCACCAAATGGGTGGTGGAACACCTCTGCCCGGTACCGATTTCGCCGGGGGTGGTGGCTGCACATCGCTTCCCTCACTTGGTGGGCCCCGAAGAGATTTGAATGGCCGAACAGTGGGCTGTTACGGCCCGTTGGTGTCGGGATCCAATGGCGGTAGTTTTTCCCGAAGCGAGGACGACTTCTCTCCTAATGCTGTGCTGACCTGGCAACCTAGCGACGAGCACATGTTGTACGTCAGCTACTCAGAGGGATTCAAGGGCGGCGGTTATCAATTGTGGCCGGTGGGTGGTGGCGCACTAACGGCCGCAGAGATCGAATTTGACGGAGAAACTGCCGAGAGCTTTGAGGCGGGCGGCAAGCACACCCTGTTGGCGAGCACGCTGCAGGTTAATTGGTCCGCCTGGTCTACTGAAGTGCAGGGCCTGCAAGTCGCCGCATTTGATCCAGTCATCACCGCGCAAAATATCGTTAACGCAGGTCAAACCACGTCTGAAGGCGTTGAGGGCGATTTCATCTGGCTGCCAGACGCTTCGCACCGAATCTCGGCTTCATTTGCCTACACCGATGCTACGTATGATTCTTACGAGGGCGCTAACTGCTACCCAGGACAGACTCCAGAAATGGGCTGTGTTGGCGGACAGCAGAGCCTTACCGGCCAAAGCGTGTCATACGCCCCAGAGTGGCAGTACATCTTTTCGGTTGATGGCGCATACTCCTTTGCGGCGAACATGGAGTGGGGCTGGCGGGCTGCCTATAACTGGCGGGATGATCAGTTTATAGGGACCACAAATCACCCTACCGCTGATGTGCAGGAGGCCTATGGTAAGTTCAACGCCAGTTTGTTCCTGGCGAGTGCCGACGGTAAGTGGCGTGTTTCTTTAATCGGCACAAACCTCAATGATGAGAACGTGGGCACTGGTGCGAATCACGGCCGTATGATGAATCTATTGCCGGAGCGAGGAGTAACGCCGGCAATACCGACATTGGTGTTCATGGCTCCCGGCCGGCAAGTCGCGATTCAGGGTCGCTTCAATTTCTAGATAAAGATATTGGTGGGTTTCGATTGTTGTTCCCCGTTTTTTTAAACAGTGAATTGGTGAATGTGTAGCGTGTCCTTGTATCTGCGTAGCTTGATGACAGTGGCGTTAATTCTCAGTGGCGGCTTTGCTTTTGCCGACACTGAGGCCACGCGGGAACTCAAACTTAGAAATGCAGAGTTTGAGAAGGACATCATCAAAGTATCCGACAGCGTCTATGTAGCGGTGGGTTATGCAGTCTCAGCGGTAAGCATGATCGTGGGTGAGGATGGTCTGGTCATCATAGACACTGGCATCGACACTGTTAGCGGCGCCGAAATCCGGGAGGACTTTCGGAAGATCAGCGAGAAGCCAGTTGTCGGCGTCGTAATCACTCATGGCCATCCTGACCACTTGGGTGGTCTCGCCGCGTTTGTCGATTCTGGAGATGTGCAAGTCTGGGCTCGGGAGGGGCTTCAGGATGAAGCCAATACCTTGCGCGAGGCGGGGATAAACCGACAGCGAAAGCGGGGGGCGATGCAGGCGGGCTTTATGCTGAAACCTGAGCAGCGCATCAATAATGGAATTGCCAAGGCTTATTGGCCAAAACGTGGGGGTGCGGTTTTTGAATCCGCTCACGAGGCCAAGCCGACGCACTTTACGACCGACGATCGCACTCGCGTGTCGTTCGCCGGGGTAGATCTCGACCTGGTGGTGGCTGATGGGGAGACCAGCGATGCGCTTTACATTTGGTTCCCCAAAGAGGCGGTGCTCTTCGCGGGGGACAATTTCTACAAGTCATGGCCCAACCTTTCTCCGATTCGGGGTTCAGCGTATCGCGATGTCAGAACATGGGCGATGACAGTTGACGCTATGCTCAATGAGCAGCCTGAAGTCCTAGTACCTGGTCACACGCGACCGATTGTGGGGTCAGAAGTAGCGGCCGAAATGCTCACCAACTACCGCGATGCGATTCAGTTTGTGTTCGATAAGACGGTTGAGGGAATCAACAAAGGATTGACGCCGAACCAGCTCATTGAATACGTCCAGTTGCCTGAAAAGTACCTGAAGCTGGACTATCTCCGACCGCATTACGGCAACCCAGAATGGGCCGTCAGGTCAATTTTTGCTGGGTATCTGGGGTGGTTTGATGGCAATGCGACTAATCTCTTCCCGTTAACTGACAAGGAAGAAGCAACCCGCCTCGCTAAAATGGCAGGTGGAATATCACAATTGCGTGCTCAGTCGGAAGCAGCCATGGAGGAGGGTGACTACCAGTGGGTGCTGAAACTCTCCGACTATATCCTCGCTCTTGAGCCTGGATCGACAGATGCAAAGCTACGCAAAGCGGACGCTATGACAAAACTGGCGGAAGTGGTACTCACCACGACGGCCAGAAACTACTACCTCAGCAGTGCCAAACAATTGCGAGAAAGTGCTGCAGCCATGGTTGTTAGCGCTCCTGACGAATAAGCCATTTCGTTTTAGGCCTCTATTGCGCGCGCGATTAGCGTTTACACGACGAATTCGTACGATTGATCCTACTCGCCGTTGTTTTTTCAGGTTTCTTCCAGCTCTCAGGCCTAGTCAAGTCCTCTGGTAATGATCGCGTCTACTGCGGCATAGGTGGATACAGCGAATGGTACGCAATAAGTAAGCGGCACCTTCCAGAAGAGGTCCGGCGAGAGAGATCCAACGAGTATGAGATTGCCTTGATTGATCCCGGTCAGGATTGTACCGACGATCATCGACACTTTTGCGCTTCGGCGAATGACGGGCCTGCTGCTGGCGACTCGGAGCCACTGCTGAAACGAAGATTCTTCAGCTCGGATCATGAGTTAATCATCAGGGGATTCCTGTCACATTAAGTTCTAGCGGCCAATTGCGGCAATATTCGCCAGCCACACCGTTGGTTTGGTTCGCAGCGAAAATTTGCACTAGCAAGAAAAGGCGGTGTAAAAATTTGAGGGAGCCTCGCGCAGAACGGACTCGATCACACTCAGCTCCCTCGAAATGCTCGCCACAAGAGCTATGTCAATTTACACGTTGAGGGTGAGCAGGGCCGCGGATGGCTTTGTTAATTCATGATGATTCCAAATTTTTTCAGCGTTAGCGCAGTGGTCGTGGGTGAGGGTGGGCACAAATACACGGTCGGTATTAATTTTTTACCGACTCACGCATGGTGACAAACTCCTCAGCGCTGGTGGGGTGAACGCCAACGGTTCGGTCGAAATCATTTTTCGTTGCGCCACAGCGGAGCGCGATTGCCATACCCTGTACGATTTCACCCGCGTCCGGCCCAACCATGTGCACTCCTACCACCCGCTTATTCGTATCCTCCACGATGAGCTTCATCAGGGACCGCTCCTCGCGGCCGCTAAGCGTGTGCTTCATGGGCTTAAATTCAGAACGGTAAATTGTCACCGCACCAAACCGTTCTCGCGCTTCATTTTCTGTGAACCCTACTGTTCCTATATTGGGTTGGCTGAATACGGCGCTGGGAATATATTCATAGTCCACGCTCGCTTGCTGCTGGCTGAACTGTGCCTTAGCAAAAGCCATGCCTTGCGCCAGAGCTACGGGTGTTAGCTGCGCCCCCCCTATCAGATCGCCCAGCGCGTAGATCGATGGTTCGTCAGTTTGGAAGTGCTCGTTGACTCGAATAAAACCTTCTTCACTGAATTTTACCTTAGTGCACTCAATGTTCAGATCAGCAACATGTGGACGTCGCCCCGTAGCACATAAAATCGCATCTGCATCAACTTCACCGCCTCCATCAAGCTCCACTCGGAACGCATCACCCGCGGAATGTATTGCACGGACTTGACTGCCAAAACGCAGATCGACCCCAGACTTTCGAATCTCATCGGCCAAGAAACCTCTTATATCGTCGTCGAACCCACGCATGAACAACTCACCTCGGTAGAGTTGCGTCACCTCACTACCCAGTCCATTGAAGACGCCTGCAAACTCGGTTGCGATGTAGCCGCCACCAATAATTAAGAGGCGCTCGGGGAACTGTTCGAGATCAAAAATTTCATTCGAGGTGAGCATGAACTCACTGCCCGGAAATTCAGGCACGTACGGCCACGTGCCGGTCGCGATGAGAATGCGCTCTGTACTGAACCGAGAGCCATTCACCTCTACGTGTTGAGGGCTCAGAACACGGGCGCGGCCATGAATAATTTCTGCCCCGGGAGCCTCAAGGAGTCGCTCATAAATGTTATTGAGGCGCAAAATTTCTTCTTTTTTGTTGTCCCTCAAAATAGACCAGTTGAAGCTGGCCTCTCCGACCGTCCAGCCAAAACCCTCAGAGTCCTTGAAAGACTTACCAAACTCACTGGCGTACACATAGAGCTTTTTTGGAACACAGCCTACGTTGACGCAGGTGCCGCCCATATAACGATCTTCCGCGATAGCCACTCTGGCACCCATGCCGGCAGCCATTCTGGCTGCACGCACGCCACCTGAACCTGCGCCGATCACAAATAAGTCATAGTCGAAGTCAGTGGATATTGTTGAGTTTTCCAAGCCCATACCTTGAATTGGAATATTGAAAACCTAAGGAACAGATAATTGACGCGTTGCTGGACAGCGAGGGGGTCTGTTGGTGTTTAGCTAACCGATTGCGGCCCCGAATCTTCCTATCGGTTGATTGCGCCTTGCACTGCGTAGTCCACCTCAATCGTAAACTTGAATCTACAGTGCGGCGACGTTCTGTACTTTTAACTCATTGGGATTACAGGGTTTTTCAGCGGCAGGTCGCTGAAAAAAAAACCTGAGCGTGTAGCGAGATGCTGTGCGGACGAGAGGTGTAATGAAAACCACGTAAACCGTGGGTGGTAGCTGTAAAGTGATGTTCGCACCACCTTGTCAGGGTACGGCAAGTTCAGTGGAGTATTTGATTTCCTCCATAGAGAGCAGGGCGGTCACTTTGAATATTTTCACTTCTGCAATCAGGCTTTGATAGAACGTGTCGTAGGCCTTGGCGTCAGCGACACGCACTTTCAGAAGGTAATCGACTTCACCCGCCAGCCGGTGCGCTTCCATCACTTCGGGACGCGAACGCACGGCATCCAAGAATCGCTGCTGCCACTGTGAGTCGTGTTCGCTGGTTTGAACCAGAATAAAAAAGCAGGCGCTCAGCCCCAGAGCCTCGGGGTCACAAAGCGTAACCTCCTGACGAATGATGCCGCGCTGCTTGAGTTTTTTGATGCGGTTCCAGATGGGCGTTTTGGTGGAGCCAGTGCGCTTCGCGAGTTCATCCAGTGACAGCGTGCTGTCGCGTTGGAGCAGGCTGATCAGTGTTTTGTCGATGAAATCCATGCTCGTCAACTCAATAGCGCTAAAAATAAAAATATAACCTAATTAAAGCTCTAATATTAGAATAAAATTCCTCATAAATGGTTATATAAACAGAATATAAGAATATTATTTGTTTTGGTCCAAGGTGAGTAAAGTGCTCAGCCTATGGACTACCTACCGATATTCGTTGCCACCACAGGCCACCGCATTGTTGTGGCGGGCGAGGGTCAGCTGGCAGAGGCAAAATGCCGTGCGGTGCTTAAAACCGCCGCTGCGGTGACCTTATTCAGTGAGGCGCCCACGGAGGCGATGCGTGAGTGGGCGGATCAGCGGCGACTGACGCTACACGCACGACCCTGCGGACCGGCTGATCTCAGGGGCGTGAGGTTGGTCTACGCGGCTTCTGAAAACGAAGCGGCTAACAGGCAGCTTGCAGAATGGGCGAGACAGGCGGGCGCTTGGGTCAATGTGCTGGATGAGCCCGATGAGTGCGATTTCATCACCCCCGCCATAGTAGATCGTGACCCGGTTGTGGTTGCGATTGGTACCGAAGGGACGGCGCCTGTCTTGGCGAGGCAGATCAAAGCGGATGTCGAGGCCATGCTGCCCCTGCATCTGGGTCGTCTTGCGCGCGCTGCGCAATCTTTCCGAGTGCGAGTGAGCGAGACGCTCATTCCCGGTCGATCCCGCCGGCAGTTCTGGAAGGCTTTCTTCAAGTTGGAGCTGCCTCATGGCAAAGCTTCGGAGCGAGAGCTCGAGCTGAGCCTTCAGTCACTGCTTACACAGCATAAACAGTTCGCGCCCCCTCAAGGCCGAATCGCGTTTGTCGGGGCGGGCCCCGGTGACCCTGAATTGCTCACAATGAAGGCGCGACGCTTGATCCACGAGGCTGATGTGGTGGTGTATGACCGATTGGTAGGCAGTGAGGTGCTGGAGCTGGCTCGCAGGGAAGCTAAATTTATTAGCGTAGGTAAGAAGGGATTTGGGCCGGCGGTGAGCCAGCAAGAGATCAATGCCCAATTGGTCCGTGAAGCGACCGCGGGTTACCTGGTTGTTCGCTTGAAGGGCGGTGATCCCAGCTTGTTTGGCAGGCTGGATGAGGAGTTAGAGGCAGCGGCTAACGCCGGAATAACCACCGAAGTGGTCCCCGGGATTACGGCTGCTTCCGCAGCCGCAGCCACGCTGCAGGTATCTCTCACTCGACGGCACAGGAACTCCAGCACCACCTTTTTGACCGCGCACGACGCTGAGGGCTTTGCTGAGCACGAGTGGCAACAGTTGGTGCGCTCTGGGCAGTCTCTGGCGGTCTATATGGGGCGTAAAACCGCGACTTTTCTGCAGGGCCGGCTGCTCATGCACGGCGCGGATCGACACCTACCTGTAACCTGTATTGAGAGCGTCTCGCTGCCCACTCAGCGCGCCTTTGTTAGTGACCTCGGTCAGTTCGCTGAGCAGTTAGACCGGCAGAGTTTCAATGGTCCGTTGATCATCTTGGTCGGCATTGCCGACACCCTGGCGAAGCAAGGCTTCAGCGACGTAGCTGTGAAGCATCAGTCTGGGGGCGCAGCAGTTGGTTCGGCTTGAAGCGCCTGTTGTGGTGAGCGCCAATTGCCTGTTGGCAGGGCATGTCTTGTACCTAGACGAAAATCACGCATGGGTAGAAGCACTCGCATCCGCCCATCTATTCCAGAGCCTGGAGGAGGCCAGTGCGGTGGCGGTGAAAGTGAACGACCCCGCGCAGGTGATAGGGATTGAGCTGGTGGGGGTGGCGCTACAGGCGACACAAACGGTCGCTCGCCATTACCGAGAAGCCATCCGCGCAAAGGGTCCGGGTGAGTATGTTTTTCCCTCGTTAACGGGAGAGGCCGATGTATCAGTACAGTGAGTTCGATAAGGCCTTCTTGCAGGAGCGGGTCGCGCAGTATCGTGATCAGGTATCCCGACGGCTCACGGGCGCGTTAACCGAGGATGAGTTCAAGCCCCTGCGGCTAATGAATGGCGTGTATTTGCAGTTACACGCCTACATGCTGCGCGTCGCCATACCCTACGGCACGCTCTCTGCTGCGCAAATGCGCGGGCTGGCACACATTTCTGAGCGCTGGGACAAGGCTACGGGCACTTCACCACCCGTCAAAATATTCAGTTCAACTGGCCGAAGCTGGTGGACACGCCCGATATCCTGGAGGCGCTTGCGGCACTGGATATGCATGCGATTCAAACCAGCGGTAACACCATCCGTAACGTCACTACGGATCAGTTCGCTGGTGCGGCGTTGGATGAGGTCGATGACCCTCGGCCCTACGCGGAGTGGATCCGCCAATGGTCGACTGATCATCCCGAGTTTCAGTTCCTGCCACGAAAATTCAAGATTGCGATTAGCGCTGGGCAAGAGGATCGAGCGCTGGTTAAAGCCCACGATATTGGACTGAGACTGGTGTCGGGCGATTCCGCCCCGGTCTTCGATATTTATGTTGGCGGCGGTCTGGGTAGGACTCCGGTAGTGGGGACGCTGCTCTTTGAGGGTGTCTCGGTCGCCGAGTTATTGCCTCATCTCGAGGCCATCCTCACGGTTTACAATCTCGCTGGGCGGCGCGACAACAAATACAAGGCACGAATCAAAATTCTGTTGCACAATATCGGTAAAACTGAATATATACAGCAGTTGAAACAATACTGCCACATATTATAAAAGCATTTGATCAGCGTCTTATCGGTCGCCTCGATCGCTTGAGGTCTGACTTTGCCTTACCTTTACTCCCCTCGCGCGATGTCGCCTCATACTGGGACGCGGTGAATAACCAGCCTGATTTTAAAGCCTGGGTCGCCCAGAATGTGACGCCGCACAAGCAAGAGGGTTACGCCTCGGTCACGGTCAGTTTAAAGGCCCACGGCCAGGCCCCTGGGGACGCTAGCGCTGCAGCAGATGCGAGCGCTCGCGGATTTGGCGGAGCAGATCGGCTTTGCGGAGCTACGGGTCAGTCATGAGCAGAACATCGTGCTACCACACGTGGCACAGTCAGACCTGATGTTCGTTTTCGATCGATTGAAGCGAGAGGGCCTCGCAACCGCCAATATTGGCCTGCTTTCTGACCTAATCGCCTGTCCAGGCATGGATTACTGCGCTTTGGCGACCGCAAGATCCATTCCCATCGGGCAGCAGATTGCGAGGCGGTACCAGCATTTAGAGCGAGAATTAGGGCCGCTTAAGATCAAAATTTCAGGCTGCATCAATGCCTGTGGTCATCATCACGTTGGCGACATCGGTATTCTGGGGTTGGATAAAGCGGGTGTAGAAAACTATCAGATCACGTTGGGTGGACGCGCAGGTATGGATGCGGCACTGGGTGAAAAGATGGGCCCCGGTTTCACCGAGCCAGAACTCGTTTTGGCCTTGGACCGTTTGTTTGAGGCTTATCTCGCACTGCGCCTTGGATCGGATGAGGTGTTTAGTGAAACCGTAAGTCGTCTGGGAACGACGCCTTTTCAATCCGCTTTGTATGAGGTGGCTGATGCAGCCTGATCCAGTGAAAAACCATCGCCTTCCTGGCGACTTTAATCGGCAGTACCACGCGCTGGCGGGTCTCGACACCCGTGACTTCCTCTCTCAGGTGTTCGCGCCACACAAACCCTTTGGTGACGTCGGGGTGGTCACGAGCTTTGGCAGTGAGAGCGCCGTATTGCTCCATCTCATTGCAAACATAGCGCCCGAAGCGGCAGTCATTTTTATCGACACAGGATTCCATTTTGAGGAAACGCTGGCCTATCGGGATGAGCTGACTCATCACTTGGGCCTTCAGTCCGTGAGAACCGTGGGATTGGACCCTTTGTCAGAGAAGCGCTCAGATTCTGCTCGACGCTTACATCTGGACGATCCTGATGCCTGCTGCGAGCTTCGTAAAGTAAAGGTGCTCGATCATGCGCTGCGGGACTATGACGGGTGGGTTTCCGGGCAAAAACGTTACCAGAGCCGAGAGCGATCGAAGATTGACCGGGTGGAGTGGGACCGCGCCCGCGGCAAGTGGAAATTTAATCCGTTGGCCGACTGGGGTACTCCTGATCTGTTGACGTATCAAACCCAACATAAGATGCCAGCCCATCCGTTGGCGTCCGCCGGTTATCTGTCTGTCGGGTGCTCACCGTGTACGACCCCTGTGAAGTCTGGAGAAGATATGCGCGCTGGCAGGTGGCGACAACACGAGAAGCTCGAGTGCGGGCTCCATCGTCCAGCAGATCTGATCGTGGCGACTGGGGGATGAGTGCGTGGGTCAGCATCGATCGTGACGGTCGTTTTTCTGCTGTCACTGACGATCATGCTGCGGCTAATGCGCTACCGGTCGGTGATGTGGCGTCGCAGGATCAGTTAAGTGAATTACTCGATCAACCGACTGTGTGGTTGAAGGTCGATGGCTTCGCAGACGGGCGCGGCTTTAGCGTCGCGCGCCAGCTTAGGCTTCAGGGTTTTACCGGCACAGTCCAAGTGGTTGGCGATTTGTTGCCGGACCAACTGCCGATGGCAGTTGAGTCAGGAGTCGATGTTGTGCTGATTCGCGTCGAGCATGCTGAGCGTTGCGAAGAGGCCCAGTGGCGAGAGAGATCTGCGGATAAAGAACGGTTTGGTTATCAGCGTTCAGTCGCTGACAGGTGACCGGTCGGCTGCCGCCGAGTGCGTGATAGGGGTGGATGAATGCGGCTTAGTCGGAACCGCTGTTAATCAGTCAGCGCAAACCTGCGTTAATGCTGTCTAGGAACCTTGAGCCCGGGCACAGTTCTCGTTGACTCATAGTGTTCAGCGGCTTGGTAGCGGTTTGCAGAACGTCGTGTAGCTCTTCGCTATTGCGATTGATATACAGGAGCCCCGTTAGGATTCGCTCTTGCTTCGCATGATGTGCGATCGCCTGCAGGGCCGACTGTGGGTCCTCGATGTCGTACTCCTCGTTCACTTTCTGCAAACGCAGCACGGAGCCATCGTGCATGCAAACCTCATGAACGACCCCTGCGTCGTAGCTTGTGGTAATTGCCTCGCGGCGAGGGACAAAGTCTACGGGCATGGCTTCGTTATGTTCTCTGAAGCTCGCGTAGCTCTTGGTCGATCCTTGGTGGTTGTTGAAGGTCACGCAGGGAGAAATAATGTCGAGCAGGGCAAAGCCTCGATGACTGATGGCCGCTTTGATCAGCGGCACCAACTGCTCTTTGTCGCCCGAAAAACTCCGGCCTACAAAGGTCGCACCGACTTCAATGCCCACGCGCACCAGATCGATGGGCATATAGGGGTTGATGTCGCCTTTCTTGCTGACCGAATCGGTATCCATGGTGGCCGAGTCCTGCCCCTTGGTGAGGCCGTAGCAACCGTTATTTTCAACAATGTAGGTCATGTTGAGGTTGCGCCGCATCACGTGGGCAAATTGCCCCATACCAATAGAGGCGGTATCACCGTCACCTGAGACGCCGATGTAGATCAGGTCTCGATTGGCGACGTTGGCGCCTGTCGCGACTGAAGGCATGCGACCGTGCACGCTGTTGAAGCTATGCGAACCGCTCAAAAAGTAAGCGGGGGTCTTGGAAGAGCAGCCAATACCCGAGAGTTTGGCTACCCGATGAGGCTCAATGGACAGTTCGAAACAGGCGTCGATAATCGCGGCGCTGATGGAGTCATGACCGCAGCCGGCACACAGGGTAGACAGGCCGCCCTCGTAGTCACGCCTCGTGCAGCCAACGTCGTTGGTGCGTGCGTCGGGGTGACGGAAGGCAGGTTTGGCATAAGTCATCAGGCGAGCTCCTTTTCCTGAGGTACAAGCGGCGTGACGTTGTTAATGCCCATCGCCCCTCGAATGACGCTGGCGATTTTGCGGGCCGTCACCGGTAGGCCGTCATACTCCACAACGGAGATCAACTTCGCGTTAGCTTCGACGTTGGTTTCATTGAGTAACAGCCTGCGCATCTGGCCGTCACGATTTTGCTCGATTACAAAAATACGATCATGTTCTTCGATAAAGTCCTCGACCTCCTGTGTGAAGGGAAAGGATCGCAGCCTCAGGGTGTCGAGGTGAATGCCTTCTTTTTCGAGTGTTTCCAGCGCTTCATAAGCGGGAGAGGCCGTTGTGCCAAAGAACAGCAGGGCGTCCTGGGTGGGTTCCGCAGCCGGCTTGACTTTGGCTTCGGGCACCAGCGATTTGGCGGTCTCGAACTTTTTGAGTAGCCGATCCATGTTGCGCACATAGACATCGCCATCTTCGGTATACGCCGCATACTCGTCTCTTGAGCTGCCTCGGGTGAAGTAGGCTCCCTTGGTGGGGTGCGCGCCGGGATAGGTGCGATAGGGGATGCCATCGCCGTCGACGTCCAGGTAGCGTCCGAATCGCTCGGTCATCGCTTCCAGTTCCTCGCCGTTCAGCACTTTGCCGCGGTCGTAGCGATAGCTGTCATCGAATTCGAGCGGGGGGGACATCCACTCGTTCATGCCGAGGTCGAGGTCGCTCATGATAATAATGGGGGTCTGCAACCGCTCAGCCAGATCAAATGCTTCGACGGTCATGCTGAAGCACTCAGCCGGGGTCGCCGGGAAAAACAGAACGTGCTTGGTATCTCCGTGCGATGCATAGGCGGCTGCGAAAATATCCGACTGTTGAGTGCGCGTTGGCATGCCCGTGGAGGGGCCCGCTCGTTGCACGTCGACGAGCACCGCAGGCACCTCGGCAAAGTAAGCAAGGCCCAGAAATTCGCTCATCAGCGAGACGCCCGGGCCGCTGGTCGCCGTGAAGGCTCGCGCGCCGTTCCAGTTGGCGCCAATTACCATGCCCATTGCCGACAGCTCATCTTCAGCCTGAACGATGGCGTAGTTCTTCTTGCCCGTACCCGGATCGATTCGCAACCGGCGGCAGTATTTTTCAAAAGCGTCCACTACCGAAGTGGAGGGGGTAATGGGGTACCAGGCGGCTACGGTGGCACCGGCATAAACGGCGCCCAAAGCGGTGGCGGTGTTGCCGTCCATTAGAATGTGATCGAACTCTTCGATGTGCTTCGGGTTCTGTTCTCCCGCTTTCAAGTGAACCCCAAGCGGGCATTCAAAGTGGGTAGACGCATACTGATGACCCATTTCCAGCGCCTGAATATTGGGGGTGATGAGCTTTTCTTTGCCCTTGAACTGCTCGCTGACAAGATCCTTGAGGATCGAGAAATCGATGTTCAAGAGGGCCGCCAGCGCGCCCACGTAGATCACGTTTTTAAACAGCTGCCGCTGCCGTGAGTCTGTGTACTCGCGCAAACACATCTCTGTGAGGGGAATGCCAAGATAATGAATATCGCGTCTGACGTGCCGGAGATCGAGCGGCTTGGTGGAGTCATAGACCATATAGCCACCGGGATCGACCTCAGAGACATCCTTGGCGAAGCTCTGCGGGTTGACGCTGACCATGATATCGATGCCGCCGCGGCGGCCCAGGTATCCGTCCTGGCTGATTCTGACCTCGTACCAGGTGGGCAGTCCCTGAATATTGGACGGGAAGATGTTGCGTGGGCTCACCGGTATACCCATGCGAAAGATTGCCTTGGCAAACATGCCGTTGGCACTCGCTGAGCCGGTCCCGTTCACGTTGGCGAACTTGATGACGAAGTCGTTAATCGCTTGCTTAGGTTGCATGACTAACCTGCCTTGGTCACCGAGTAGAGGAAGCGCTGCATGTCCCAGGCGCCGGTGGGGCAGCGCTCGGCACACAGGCCGCAGTGCAGGCAAACATTCTCGTCTTTGACCATCACGCGGTCGGTTTGCACCAAGCGCTCTGACACGTACAGATCCTGCGTCTCGATGTTCGCAGGGGCGCGAAGTGATCGCCGCATTACGGGTTCTTCTGAGTTGTCGATGAAATTAATGCAGTCAGTGGGACAGATATCGGTGCAGCCATCGCACTCAATACACTTTGCGCCGTCAAATACCGTTTGCACATCACAGTTCAGGCATCGTTCGGCTTCCCGGTAAGCCGTGTCGATATCAAAGCCGAGTTCGACCTCGACTTTTCGATCTTTTAGCGCGACCACCTTGTCCACGTGGGGGACTTTCTGACGCAGGTCAATGGTGACCAGATTGTCGTAGCTCCACTCGTGAACACCCATTTTTTGGCTGATGAGATTGACCCCGGGTGCCGGGCGCTGTCGAACAGATTTACCCGAGAGAAAAAGGTCAATCGAGACCGCGGCCTGATGACCATGCGCGACCGCAGTGATGATGTTCTCTGGACCGAACGCGGCGTCGCCGCCAAAAAATACTTTGGGATTGGTCGACTGAAAGGTGCTCTCGTCAACCTGCGGCATATCCCACTTGCCAAATTCAATGCCCAGGTTGCGCTCGACCCACGGGAAGGCATTATCCTGGCCAATGGCGATGAGGACTTCGTCGGCTTCGAAGAAGATCTCCTCGCCCGTAGGCACCAAGGTGCGCTTGCCCGACGCGTCGTAGACGACCTCAACCTGATCGAACTTCATGCCCAGGAGCTTGCCGTTTTCATGGACAAATTCCTTGGGCACGTGGTTGTTAATAATCGGGATGTCCTCGGCCTGCGCATCTTCGATTTCCCAGGGAGAGGCTTTCATTTTCGCGAACTCGGAGCGCACCACGACTTTCACGTCTTCGCCGCCCAACCGCCGCGCTGTGCGGCAGCAGTCCATGGCGGTGTTACCGCCACCCAAAACCAGCACGCGTTTGCCGATCTTATGAATGTGCTCGAAGGCGACTGAGCCCAGCCACTCGATACCGACATGAATATGTTTGCTCGATTCCTCCCGGCCTGGGATATCGAGGTTACTGCCGCGCGGCGCTCCGGTGCCGACAAAGACCGCGTCATAGCCTTTGTCCAATACCGACTTCAGGCTGTCGACGTACGTTTTAAAGTGGGTGTGGACGCCCATGTCGAGGATATAGTCGACCTCCTCATCGAGCACGGTCGGTGGCAGCCGGAAGGAGGGGATCTGACTGCGCATAAAGCCGCCGCCCGCGGGCTGATCATCATAAAGGTCGAGTTGATAGCCCAGTGGCGCAAGATCTCGTGCAACGGTGAGTGATGCGGGTCCTCCGCCAATCAGCGCAATTTTCTTACCGTTTTTCCGTTGCGGAATCTTTGGCAGACGATCGATGATCGAGTCTTTGTTGTCGGCCGCGACGCGCTTGAGACGACAAATGGCGACGGGTTCCTCTTCTACTCTCCCTCGCCGGCACGCCGGCTCGCACGGGCGATCGCAGGTGCGTCCCAGAATGCCCGGAAACACGTTCGACTCCCAGTTGACCATGTAGGCGTCGTCGTAACGCTCTTGGGCAATCAGTCGAATATATTCAGGGACAGGTGTGTGCGCGGGACACGCGTATTGGCAATCGACGACCTTGTGGAAATATTCCGGGTCTCGGAGATCAGTTGGTTTCAATTCGCTCACTCTGCCCGGTCATTGACCGCGCCCCCCAAGTGATGATTTTTGTTAAGTCTGATTCTTTCTCTATTGTGTCATCGATTACCAGCGATCGGTAGCCTTAACGCGTAAATTTGCCCTATCTGTGTGGCGCATTGGCTGACGTCAACGCAGTGGTTATGGCCGGTACCAGATCGGGGACGAATAGGCGCGATCTTGCACTGTGCGGGGTGCATCCTTGAAGTCTAGGCCGAAGTATTTCCGGTCGTACTCACTCCACCGCGGACGAGGGATCTCGATCGCTCGTGCGTAATAAAAGGCCGCTTGCTCAGTGTCAAAGTCTGGATCTGTCCACTGCGCACTGAGCTGCACGGCACCGATGGTATTCGAGAAGCTGACCGTCTCTAAGTCGACGGTAGCTGCCCACGGGTTCGGGTTGACCCGTTGCCGGGTCGATGCTGCGATCATCCGAGAGCGCCACATAATAAATTTTCTCGTGGGTCTGGCCCTGCTCGTCGATCCAGCCTTTGATGATCTGTACCTGATCCAGATTGGCCGCGTCCGGGTCTTTCATGGCCTGGACCATGAAGGTCGGCGCGTCTTCGCCTTGTGGGGAGAGCTCGCCGCCCATGGGTACGCCATCGCGATAGCCAATCGTTTCGAAATAGGGGCTGTGCACGCTGTTGGGTGCGTAGTCCCAGCCGCCGAAGAACCGCATAACAATGCGTGACCCGGTGGTGGCGTACACCTCGCGTCGTTTCATGCTGGCAAACAGGTCTTCCCGCGTGTTCTGAGGTGCCCATACCGCCGCAAGGCCTGAGGCGCCGAGCTCCCAGTCAGCGTTAAGTCCTGCCATGCGGGAATCGGGCGTGCGAATACCTGGTTCTGAGTTGGCGAACTTGCCAAAGAAGTTGTCTTCTTCTGCGGTGGCGAGCGAGGTGTGATCATCCGTGCTGCCGATCATGCCAAATGCGTAAGGATTAGCGCCGGTGCTGCGCTCGAGCGACAAGCCGCGTCGCAACGCCGAGCGCGCGTACGAACCAGGGTACATGTCGGGTGTGGTTTTTACGGTGTTAGAGATGTTGAACTCGTCCCAGCGTTCGAAGTCAGCAAACGGGTCATCAGGAGACAGACTCGGATGCGTTTCGCTGTCGCCCTTTAATTGAGTGACCTCCGCAATAGGCTCCCATCGCATGCGCGCTTCGGCATAGTCGCTGTCGATCGCGTCGCCGTCATAGTTCACGGTGTCCCACATGAGCCCGTTACTGAGGTTGCCGTTGTGCGGAATCGACAGCGCCTCGCCCCCGGTCAGCTTTTCGTATTCATTCAGTGCGGCCCAGAGATGCTCGGGGTTACTCGAGGACTGGGCAGAGTAGGGCAGCCAGTCGGTCACCACGTCGGCGTTATCTTTGAGGATCACGCAGCGATGGAGATTATTGCCCTCATACATGGCCGTCCATTCGTAGGCTGAAAATGCTGTGAACACGCCCGGGCTGTTGAACTCGTCTGCCGTGCGCGCCACATCGGTCCAAATTGCAGTTTTTATGGCACTCGGGTAGCCGTCTCGCTCGGGGTTCGGATCGTTAATACTGACCACGAACTCCAAAATGGGGTTGCCTGCTCCTTCATCGATCGGGCCTTGCTCCAAGGCTTCCTGACTAATACTGCTCCCGTATTTGTCTCTCCAGGCCTGTCCTAGTGGAGTGGACATTAATCTGGGATCTTGCAGATTAAACATACGGTAAATGCCCATGAACTCGGCGTGATCTGTCACCGCCAAAAAGTCGAGGGGACGCTTCAATTTTGCGGGGAGGCCATTGGACGCAACAACTTTTTCGCCACGGGCGAAGCGATAGGCATCGGCGCTGGTGAGCAGCAAGTTGCCCATCGATTGCGCATCGGCCGAGATGTTCGAGTGCAGGTGCAGGTCACCAAAGAAAACCTGCTTTGGGTAATCCGTGTCGATACCTGTGGAATAAGCGGCCGTCTCGGCGTGAGCGGCAGAAGAAGAAACGGCGATAGCGGCGGCAATTCCAGCTGCGAGGTCAGTAAGGCGAGGCATATATCTACTCTTATTATGTTTTAGGTGCGCCATCATAACGGCTCTTCGCTCGAAATCATCCCCACAATCGTGCGACATGATTTTCCGATTTTGACGGTGGGTGTGTATAATCCGCGCCTTGGCGAGGTCCCTCGTCAATGCAATGCCCCACGGCTCGGTGGCAGAGTGGTTATGCAGCGGATTGCAAATCCGTCAACGCCGGTTCGATTCCGACCCGAGCCTCCATTACGCGGTATAGGTCCTCACCTTATCTCTTCCAAGGCAGGATTCTGGCGCGCCCCGTCAGCATGTAGAGCAGAAACCAAATCAGGGGGGAGGCGCAGACAAGCAGCCATTCGGCCCTGTTGGTGGGCATCTGTGCCTGCCAGCCGCGTGTCAGGCCGCCGATAATGAGAGCACCGACAACAAAGTTAGCCCAGGCAAACGCGCTCCACGAAAGTGTGAATATGAGCCGCGCCTTCAGCATCTTCGTACCCACCACATCTCGGTCATGACCGGGTCTTGCCTCGTGCAGGACTTTTATTATTGCCTATTGTTTACCGGCTAGATCGGTATACACCCGGTTTACAAACCCCAGTGAGGCGGCCTCGGGCCCGTGAGCAGCATCGAAATCGGCGGTCGGTTTGGCCGCAGAGACTTCTTCCAAGCTCATGCCCGCGTCGATCATAGTCTGAACGCGATCTCGGACGGTCCGCACCATGCTGACGTAGCTCGCCAGCGTCTCGTAATTTGTGACCGGGCCATGTCCCGGGATCACGATCGTATCTTCATCGATGGCTTCTAGGGTCTGCTCACAAAAGCGGATCATGCCATCGACGTCACCGCCGCTCCCGATATCAACAAACGGGTAGCCGGAATTGTTAAACACGTCGCCCATATGAACCGCATTCTGCTGGCGAAAGAACACAGCCACATCACCATTGGTGTGCGCCGGTGAGAAGTGCATCAGTTCTATCTCGCCGCCGTTAAAATGGAGTGCCATGTCGTATTTGAAGGTTAATTCAGGTAGTGCGTCAGCGGGGTAGGGTGGCTGCTGATATCGTGCGATCACCATATCGATCATGCCGCCTTCGGCCATGTCGCTTCGCGCATTGCTGTGAGCGACGATGGTGGCGCCCTCAGGGCCCAGTGCGAGGTTCCCGTCGGCATGATCAAAGTGCCAATGGGTGTTAACGATGTAGTCGATGTCGCCGCCACCCACGCCCTTAATTGCAGCCTTGATCCGATCCGCAAGCTCCGGCAGTTGATCATCGACAATGAGCACGCCGTCAGCTCCCACTGACACAGCAATATTGCCGCCCAAGCCGAATAACACGTAGAGCCCGTCGGCGACTTGTTCGGTTGTAATCTCTGCCGCGTCGACATCCCAGCCAAAGCCCTGCAGCAATGCCTCTCTATCGAGAGGGGTTGCATGCTGATGCGCCAGGAGCGTGGGCGCTTGCAGGCACGAGATGGCTAATAAGATCAGCGCTGAGGGGTAAAAGCTTGAGATCTTCATAGACTGAATTCCGGATCAGGTGGAGGACGGGGGCGGGCTAGGACCGAGCACATTGCACCGCGCTCGTGATACTTAGTCAGCGCTGTTGTCCTCAGCCGCCTTCTCTTCAAGTTCTTTCAGTTTTTGTTGGTACTCTTCCTCGGAGAGGTTGTGCCAGCCAATACATTGCCCCGTCGGGCTTCGTCCGCATCCACACTCTGCCATGATTTGGTTCCTTCTCTCGTTTTAGCCAAGCGGCTGATTTCGCCCTCCCCATCTGTTCAGGGGTATTTCATTACATTGCTCAGAATGGGCGCGACCTTAGGTTTGTGTTCGATAATGTCGTCTATTGATAAACCCTGCAACTCGTAGGGCAACACCAACCAGTCCTCGGTGGTATGTAAAAAATAATCGGGTCTTCTGCCGCTCAGATTTTTTCCGGGCTTGAAGTAGGGCACGGCCACCCGAACTTCCTCGGGCATATTGCGGCGGCACTTTTTTTCTAATCGCCGGATAACGGCTTCCACGTTGTAGCCCGAGCTGAAGACGTCATCGACGATGAGCAGTTTGTCACCGCGGTTCAGGTTCTCGAATAGGTACTGCAGGCCGTGCACCCTAATGCTGTCGGGGTTGTCGACAAGCTCGCCATAACTGGGCTGGCCGCGATACGAGGTTCTGATCGAGATATGGTCTGTTTTGACGCCCAGATACTGCAAGCATTCCTGCACGTAAATACCCACCGTGGATCCGCCTCGCCAGATGCCCACAATAAAGTCCGGTCTAAAGCCGCTGTCGAAGATCGTGACGGCCAGCTTAAAAGCCTCTTCGAGCAACTGTTCCTCTTCAATAAATTGCTTTTTCACGTTAACGTCTTGTTGTTGCCATCTGGTTGTCTGCAGGGGTGACTATACCCTCTCTGCGGTGAGAATCTCGATCGATGAGCGACAAACAGTACCTTTCAGCCGACCAGCTGCTGGTTGATTCCTTCCGCCTTGCCGAGCGGGTATTTTCGAGTGGGTTCGAGCCCACTATGATCATCGCAATCTGGCGCGGCGGCGTGCCAATTGGTATTGCCGTACAGGAGTTTTTGGCTTACTGCGGGGTCGAGACCGACCACATAGCGATTCGCACTTCGTCGTACGATGCCGGTATCGACCAGCGATTGGGAGGCATTCGTGTTCACGGCTTAAATTATCTGATCAAAAACGTCACCGCAGAGGATCGGCTGCTTATCGTGGATGACGTCTTTGATACTGGGCGCACAGTCGATGCGGTCATTGAGCGGCTCGAGGATCTTGCACGGTTGAACACGCCGTCTGATATTCGCGTGGCCGTACCCTATTACAAGCCGACCCGGCGCGAGGTAGAGCGGGTCCCCGAGTATTTTCTTGAAGAAACCGATGCCTGGCTGATGTATCCCCACTCGCTCGAGGGTCTCTCTGTCGAAGAGATCAGGGAGCACAGGCCCGCGCTCTACGACATCATCAAGGATCGTATCGACCTAGCTTGACCGACAACCACGAACGGTTGCAGCGGCGGTGAGCGAGTCGCTCGCGTTCCTGAATCACCCGAGTCCTCGTCAGACGAAAGCAAACCGCGCTGTAAAAATGAGCGGCCATCACCCAGGCGGCCGCGCTGACATCCGAGGATTTTCCCGCGATCACTTTCAGTATCACGTAGCTCAGAAAGCCGGCTGCGATGCCATTCGCGATCGAAAAAGACAGTGGCACCATAATGATCGTCAGCAGCGCCGGCAGTAACTCGGTGGGGTCTGACCAGCTGAGGTGCTGCATGCCCGACATCATCAGCAGGGCAACGTAGAGCAGGGCGCCTGCCGTGGCAAAAGGGGGAATCATGCCGGCCAGTGGTGCGAAAAAGATCATCGCCAAAAACAGGGCGCCGACGGCGCAGGCGGTTAGCCCGGTTTTTCCGCCCGCAGCCACGCCTGCAGCGCTCTCAACATAGGACGTGACGGGGGCGCACCCGACAAAAGCACCCGCTACACTGCTGGTACTGTCAGCGTGCAACGCGCGGTCAAGATTTTTGATGTCGCCCTGTGAGTTAGTGAGGCCGGCCTGCGTCGCCACGCCTACGAGGGTGCCTGCGGTATCGAATAAGTTCACGAACAGAATGGAGGCGATCGCGCTGATCATGGCGACATCGAACGCCGCTGCAATATCGAGCTGACCCAGTACCGGGCGAGATAGAGGGCGGGGCAGAGATAACGCCCTGATACTGCACGGCACCTACAGCGAGACCAATGCCCGTTACGCTCAAAATGCCCAGCAGAATGGCGCCGGGAAATTGGCGGGTAGCCAGTCCGGTAATGATCAGAAACCCGAGCGCAGCCAGCAGTGTTTCCGTCACCTGAAAATTACCCAGAGCGAGCAAAGTGGCCGGATGATCGACAATCAGCCCGCCGTTTTTCAGTCCGATCATACCCACGAAAGAGACCAATGCCAGCCCCCATGGCGATCCTCAGATTCCAGGGAATGCTGACCAGCATCCACTCTCTGAGTCGTGTGACGGTGAGCAGCACAAACAGCAAGCCCGCAATGAAGACCGCTCCCAATGCTGTTTGCCATGGGTAGCCCATGTCGCCGACGATCGTGTAGGTAAAGAACGCGTTGAGCCCCATGCCCGGCGCTAGGCCCACTGGCCAGTTGGCATAGAGGCCCATAAAGAAGCAGGCCAGCGCGGCAGCGATACAGGTTGCGACAAACGCGGCGCCTTGGTCCATGCCTGCCGAGGCCATCATTTGCGGATTGACAAAGGCGATGTAGGCCATCGCCATAAAGGTGGTTAGGCCCGCACTGAGTTCTATGCCAACCGTTGTTTCAGACTGGGAAAGTTTGAAAAGCCGCTCCACAACGAGGCCCTCTTGTCGGAAAGTATGGTCGCGTTCGGCTGCTTAGAAGTCGATGCCTTAGAAGTCAATGCCCACTCTGGCCATCAGCTGACGGGGTGGGATGAACTGATCACCCGTTGCCCCGACGCCAAATACGTCGGTAAAGCGTGCGTTGATGCCGTCTTCGTCAGTGAGGTTTTTACCAATAAGCTCGACGCGCCAGTTGGCGTTGGCAGGTGAGAAGCGCAAGACCACGTCGATGGTGTCGTAGCCGTCGACTTCATCGGTCGTCGGATTGTTGAAGATACGATGCCGAAAGTCGCCGCGATGGGTGTAACTCAGGGTTCCTTCAAAGTCACCCCAGCCTCCCATAGGCCGGTTATAGGTGAGCGCGAGGTTGGCGGTAAAACCGGGTGTTTTAGCAAGTTCGTTGCCCTTCACGTCGGCGATTTGTCCCGCTCGAGCGATTTCGACTTCGGGGCTGAAGAGGCTGATACCTTGAGCGAGCAGCGCGTTGGTGGCGCCTTCAGACTCGACGTTATCGAGTGCCAGATGGCTTGCCGTGATCTCGGTATCCAGCCACGCGATGCGCGCATCGAAGATCAGCGAGTCGCTCAGGAAAGCGCCGAGCTCAAGCTCTGCGCCCATAATCTCAGACTCCGGGATATTGCCGACACCGCCCTGAAAGACCTCTGGATCGGTGGCCTGATACTGAAGATTGTCGTAGGTGTAAAAGAAAGCGGCGCCATTGAGTCTGACTCTGCCATCCGCCAGATCGGTTTTCAGGCCCACTTCATAGCGTCGATCGTCTCTTCTTCAAAGACCGGGAGCACGACAATCGGCGAGACCACGGCTTCACGGCCAAAGGTGAGGTTCGATCCCCCGGTTTGAAGCCGCGAGTATAGGACGCGTAGGCCATGGTGGCGTCGCCGAGATCCACTTCGAGCGCGAGTCGCCCGGTGACCTTTTCGCTTTCAATCTCGAGAATTTCTGTTCCTTCGCGGCCGTAAAAGTTGGTGACCGCGCTGTACACTTCATCTTCGGTATAACGCAGGCCGGCAATCATGCGCACCCGGTCAGTGAAAGACCAAGTACCTTGCCCGTAAACCGAGATGGACTCTCGCTCAGGCTTGGAGTCTGAGATGAAGCCGACGTCGCCCCCGTAGGCATAGATGTCATCGAGGGTGAAGGGATCAAATTCTCCATCGAAGCCAAAGTCGAGGCGCTCGAGAATGCTGATATCGACCTCGGTGTCGAGATAAAAAACGCCTGCGACCCAGTCGAGCCTGCCGAAAGCGGGTTCGTTCGAGATCAGGTTGAATTCCTGGGTAGTGGTTTTTTGCTCGTTGGTTTCAGGGTCGAAGTAGCTCTGCAGCAGGAAGAAAGGCGGCAGGGTCCGATAGTCATGGCGATCGTTGTCTCGCGCGATGGCAATGTCATCATTTTGGTAGCTGGTCAGTGATTTGAGCGTTACCGCGCCCAAGTCCCACTCGAGCGTCATGCTATAGAGCTGTGATTCCAGCTCGTAGCTCGACAGCGAGTCTTGCGCGAGCTTGCGGGCGCCGGGTGTCGGGTCGTAGATCCCTTTCTGTGCCTGCCCGTTGACTTCTTCGTCGAAAATTTGCGCGGTGAGGGTGGCAGAAAATCGGTCGCTAGGCTGAAACAGCAGCTTGGCCCGAGCCGAAATGCTGTCGGCATCGTCTAGATCCTGACCATTGCCGACGTTGTCGGTATAGCCATCGTGCTTGTGACTCATCACAGACACCCGCGCTGCCAACGAGTCGGAGAACGGGATGTTCATCGCCGCTCGCGCTTTGATCAGGCTGTATTCACCCGCGGTCAGATCAGCGGTGCCGTAAAATTCGTCAAAGGTGGGTGCTTTGGTAATGACATTGATGCCGCCGCCGGTGGAGTTCTGGCCGAACAAGGTGCCTTGAGGTCCTCTGAGGACCTCGATGCGTTCCAGATCGAGAAAATCCGTTTGCAATGCAAAGGGAGAGGCCACGTACACGCCGTCAAGGTGGTAAGACACGGAGGGGTTGGCTATCGCGTTCTGATTGGCCTCGTTGCCGATGCCTCGAATCGTAATGACGGTTTTGAAACCCTCGTTTTTCGCGACGTTCACGCCGGGTGCAATCGCACTCAGATCGACAAACGAATTCAACTGCCGGCTTTCAAGGTCATCCGCGCTCAGCGCCGTCACGGCTTGGGATAGGTTTTGCAGGCTTTCGGTTCGCTTTTCTGCAGTGACCAGTACCTCCTCGAATACTGGAGCTTGCTGGGCCCAGCTCACGCCGGAGGCAAGGACAACAGATGGACTCATGATCAGGCTCAGCAAACGACGATTTTTCACCTAAGGCTCCTTAAGTTTGGTCTGGGTATACAAGAAATAGAACGCAATCTGTATGCCACATTTGTAAATACCACGACGCCGCAACGCTATACGATGCTTATGTCTACAGGGTTTGAGAACGCTCGGTGCTTCAGCCTCGTAAATGCACCGAATTGGCGCCTGTGGCGAGCCAAATCGGGGCGGACATCCTCGCGGCGAGGTCCTGCTGGTAAGAGTAACTCAAACGCAGAAAAAAGTGGGCCTTCTTGTCCTCTAATCTCTCGTTCGGACAGATACCGCAGGTCCTTTCTCGCCTGAGTTGGGGAATACCACCTTAGTTGTTAGACGCGATCCCGGTCCGTAGGTCTGAGCATTGCTCTTTGGGCATAGGGGGTCGCATTAGCGCTCAATCAGCTTCGCTCGCTGCCCAACTCCGCAACAAAATCGGCTTTCAGGGTCCTGCCGCAAAGTAAAAAACAGACCGATGCCAAGAGGAAAATGCTGGCGGTGACAGCCATTGCAAACTTCAGGCCAGTGGAATTGGCGTTTCGGCATAGCGCCTCGTCTGTCGCAGAGCGAACCATGTCGCCCGCCTTGCACGCTTCCGGAGAAAGTAGCGTGGCCGCATCGAGTATGAATAGCTCGCGCTGCATAAAGAAGTCGCTCATAAAACCCACAAAGTAAGGGCCAATGCCATTACCGATGAGCGACACCAGTATTAAAAGTACGGCGATTGCCGTGGCGCGAGAGCGGTTGCTCACGACACCTTGCCCGATGTTGTATTGCGCACCCAGATAGCTGTAGTGAAAAACGGCGCCGATACCCCAGAGCACAAAGACCACATCGAGATCTTCCGAGAAAAAGGCCGCTGCATAAGCCGGCACGGCCAGGGCGACCCCGACGGCGGGGACCCAGGCCATCGCGGTGGGAGATCGCTCGGTCAGGCGCTCGGTAATGTAGCCACCCAGAAAAGTGCCCACCGCAGCAAGCAGAGACAGCGGTGCGCCAAACTGTAACGCCGCATCACGCACGCTCAAACCGTGCTCGCGTTGCAGGAAAGGGGCCTGAAAGGAGATCAGGCCATAACCGACAAAGGCGACAAGCGATGCGCCAATTGACATCCACCAGAACGAGGGTTTTTGGCGTAGCTCGCCAAAGGTTTCGCTCCAGCCTGGAGCAGTGTCGGCGTTCTGACCAGGGGGGTCAGAGTAGCCTCTTGGAGGCTCCTTGATACTCGCCCATACGAGCCAGGCGACCAGTGCGCCAGGCAGGCCCACGACAACAAAAGCGACCCGCCAGCCTTCAATGTTCGCCCAATCCAGCCCGCCGAATAACCAGCCTAGCCCGATGCCGGTTAACCAGCTACCTACGTCGCTCCCTTGCATTTCTGCAATCGGACCGCCGAACATATTCGCCAGCACACTACCGAGCGTCACTCCCATCGAGTAAACCCCGAGCGCTGTGGCGCGCTTTCGGGCAATAAAGTAGTCCCCAATGAGGGAGTTGGCGGGAGGGGTGCAGCCTGCTTCGCCAATCGCCACTCCGATTCTGAACAGTAAAAGGGTGAAAAATCCGATAGCAACGCCGCACAGCGCGGTCATGATTGACCACAGCACAATACAGAGGGCGATGATGTGCACGCGATTCGAACGGTCTGCCCACAGTGCAATCGGCAAGCCCATTACGGCGTAAAAAATCGCGAAGGGTGGTCCGTAGAGTAACCCCCACTGCGCGTCGGTAAGCTGAAATGACTCGATGATGGGCTGAGCGACCACTGCGATCAGCGTGCGGTCGATAAAGTTGAGCGTGTACACCAGCATCAGCAGGATCAGCACGTAGTGACGATAGGAGGGAGAGCCGTACCCCGTTAGGTGTCCGGCCGCGGAGTCACTGGCTGTGGTTTGCATACAAAATTTCCTGCTCGCGGAGGGCGAGTGTACCAATCAACCGACCGGCATAGCGTAATCGTTTAAAGCGCCTCGGATATCGGGCTGCCTTGTGAGAAACGAACGAAGGAGGCGGGCTGTTGTCGTTGCCGCGATGGTGCTAACTGGATACGTGCTTCAACCATATCGATAACCCAGCGAGTGATGGCGGGTAGATCCAGGAGGCGAGCTTTTTCCAGCGTCAGCCAGTGAATTTCATTGAGCTCACCGCTGGTCTCCATGACCTGCTCGGGATCATTGTGGATGAACTGATCGTGGATCAGAAAAAAGCGGGTGTCGAAGCGACGCGTCCGATAGGGCGGCGTGATCGCGCGGGCGATGAAGTCCATTTGCTCCAGCGGGGGTTCCACGCCGTGCTCGAGATAACTTTGCCAAACCGGATGTCGTGTCTTGATGTGTTGCGAGGCCTGCCGACCCACCACGAGCCCTGTTTCCTCAAAGGTTTCCCTGATAGCAGCCAGCGCCAACCCGCGAAGTTTTCGGTCGGTGACCTCTTTCCGCGTGGCCTTGCGCAGTCGCTCCATCACTGCAGCGCTGAGGTTCCCGGGCACCTGCAAGCGTTGGTCGATAAGGTCCAGCCGTCCACCGGGGAATACAAATTTATTGGGCATAAACCGGTGCGTGGCCGCGCGCTTGCCCATCAAGATAGTGGGCTCGGTACCTCCGCGCACGACAATCAGCGTGGCCGCGTCTTTTGGCCGCGCGAGTCCTATATCAGCCTCTCGGTATTCTCCGGGGCCGGTGGGTGTTGTCCCGTATCGGTTAGGCATCGTCAAATGAGTCCTGGCTCCCCAGAAAATCCCGCGCCCTGCTAGCGGTCATGGCAGTAGGGCAGGGTTGCTCCACGGAATGAGTGAGGTTTTCGTATCGCTCGCAAGCAAGGTCGATGCAGGTCATTGGCAAATCAGAGTCTATCGAGAAGCGCTGAGCGCCTTCTCAGTCAGACATCGCCAGCGCTCTCGCCTCTTCTTCGCAGATTTGTGCGTCTGGCGCTGAGAGGTCGTCTGAAGCCAGCTCCGATCTTGCGGCACTCATCGTCGCTTGAAACAGTGCGTTATTTTGAAGCCTGGCAAAGGCGGCAGCGCCGACTGACATACCCGCTTCCGTGTCGCTCATCCAATGTACATTGCAAACCATCCGGCTTCGAGCATAGTCCCGGCCCCGGGCCAGGACCGCCTCGGCTTTTTCCGGAGCGAGTTGCGACAGCATTAAGGCCCACCCCCATCCGATCGCACTGTGCCCACTGGGATAAGAGCCATCTGTCTCGAGCATTTCCCGGTCCTCGGGTGAGCAAATGGCCTCGTCATTGATCAGGAACGGCCTTAGCCGCTGGTAAGCGGTCTTTGCTGGGTAGGTGGCAAGGCCCAGATCCGTCAGCGAGCGCTGCAGTAACCGGTACAGGGCAGGTGTTTGGGCCTCACTGACATTGCTTCCCAGCGCGCAACTGAAGATCGACGCAGCAGAGGGAAAGGAGAGATGGGCATCTTTTGCGGCGATATCCCAGCGAGCGGAGCCTTCCAAATACCGAAGCGCCTCACTGGCCGCAACATCTGCCTGCTGCCTTGCAGAGCCCTCAGCTGGAGGCGGCGGGACGAATTGCTTGCTATCCAGCGGTGTATCGCCATGCAGGTAGCCCTGCATGAGGCCGTGCATGAGTTCCGGCACGGGTCCGAGGATATCGGGCGCGGGCGCTTGTGGCTGGCAAGCTGCGAGAATTGTGAGCATTAATGCTGAGGTGAAAAACGCTTTCATCGGGACTCCATTTGGGCGATGCGGGTGTTGAAGCGGGCGCGAGTATGACGGTTTCTGAAAAATCGGTCCAACCAGTTCAATGGTAATCCATACCGCTGAGCAGTGCGCTCATTTCGTCGTAGTGGTGGATAAAGACTCCCGGCGTCTGTTGCGATGCCAGAGCCAGCAGGCAGTGCGCGAGCGCTCTGGCCTCAATGCTGCGGTATCGACGCCAGGCGCCAAGCATGATCCGATCGGCAATCGGTGCAATACGTTGTAAAAAGGCCTCTACCGGGCGGCCACCCTTCCGCGGTCCGATTAGCAGCCCCGGCCGGAGAATATCCAGTCGTGAAAAGTCCATTTTTTGAAGGTCTCGCTCGAGCTCGCCCTTTACCCGGGAGTAGAACACCGATGCGTCAGGCTGGGCGCCCACGGCGGTGACGACCAGGAAGTGTCTGATGTCTGCAGCCCTCGCCGCCGCTGCAAAGCTCAGAACAGCAGCATAGTCGACTTCTCGAAAGGCCTCCCGAGATCCCGCCTGACGGATCGTCGTGCCCAACGTGCACACTGCGGCGTCTGCGCCAGGAAGAAGAGGGAGCTTTGAAAAACCCGCTACGATTTCACGCGACGCTCTGCCAGTGGGGCGCCTGCCCACGCTGGTCACATGATGAGTTTGCGCCGAGCAAATTGTCAGCAGTTCGTTGCCCACTAAACCGGTACCTCCGGCAAGCAATAAATTCATGCGGTATAGCCCCCGTTCAGGCGCCCTGTTTCATCGCAGAAGTGTGACTTCCATGAAGGGTCATTGGGTCGCAAGGTTGCTTGCGTTCAGTTGTCTCGCCGCCGTCCAGTCCCATTGGGCGAGGTCGATATCGACGCTAAAAGTGTCGAAATGCTCCTGCCACAGGGCGGGGCTTCGCAGGTTTGATTGGCCCCTGAGCCAGGTCTGCCCGGCGCGGTCCCCGACACAGAGCAGTGTCTTGGCATTGGTTTCAGCGTTGGCGGTAGGGAGTGCTTGTGTGGCACCCGGCTGGCAGCGAGATCGATGATAGACCCATGCGATGACCTCACCATCAAGCTCGTAAGCGTGGATTTGCAGGTCCGGAGTGAGAACCTGTCGTAGGCGAATATAGGGCTGCCCCGTGTCTGATAGTTGACGGCGCCACTGTGTGGTGTGGTCTGAGTGCAGGTACTGCCAGTCAATGTAATCTGTGCCGTAAGTCAGCGCATCTTTGGGAACCTCCTCACGGCCGCCCGCTGAGTCGCCAGATGACATCCCGCCGAGTGACATGACGCCGAGGCCAAATACCACAGCGATAGTGACAATAACGATGAGGGTCATGAGTGCAGCAAAAAACTTATTCATGAGAGCTCGCCGGTGAAGCGCTGCGCTTTGTTTTGATCATACTGTTCCAGTCTCGGAATGGCGCCGATATGTTTTGCCAAAAGGAGCGATACTGTTCTTGATTCCCCGGCCCTAAACCCCAGGGCGTGTATTCGTCTTTTTCAGGAATATACAACGTGCCAAACAGGCGATCCCAAAGACTCGTTACTGCCGCCAGATTGGTGTCCCGATGTTTTCCAAGATAGCTGTGGTGCGTGTGGTGCATGACGGGGCTGTGGAGCCATTTCGACAGCCAATGGGGATAATGAAAGGCCACATGGTAGTGTCGAAATGACCCGTTAAACCCTAAGAGCAGCGCAAAGAAGCCCAGGTTAAATAGCGTTGCTTGAGAGATATTGCTGTCAAATAGCCAGCCAAAGATGCCTCCCGCGGCACCGAAAGAGACCGCCGCACCTGCCGCATAAAGGGGCCCCTCGAGAAAGTGCTCGCGGTAGCGGGTCAGGGGCGTCAGCACTTCGGCAGAGTGATGCACTTTGTGAATTGCCCACAGTGTGGGGATTTTATGCTCCGAATAGTGGATCAGAAAAAACACCAGGTCATAAATGAGCAACGTCACTAGGCTATAAAGTAGCATCCATGCAAAGTTGCTCTGTAATGTCGGGCCGCGTCCGATTAGCGCCTCAAGCGCGCTGATCACCATTGCCTCTGTTCCGGGCGCAATGCCGACGAGGAAGCTGGTGACCCAGAGCGGACGCAAAACGCGCTCAAAGACGTAAAGCCCGACGTCGACCTTTGCCGAGACATGGGTGTAGATATCACGGGGCAGCAAAAACTCGCCAAGCGGCATTCGGCGAACCTGACCGGCAGCGGACTTGGCCCCCATCCCTCCACGGACAAGCCATATGCCGGTCGCCAGGATCACTGTGAGCAGCAGTATCGGCCAGGTCAGATCGCGGGGTATGTGCTCTGCGACGGTGGCGATGGCGGGGGCAATGAGCTGGCTTATAGGGCCCGATGCGGTATCCATGCTCTGAGTATACGGACATCGAGACGCGTGAATAACCGGTGTGCGGTGAACGTGGGGTTTAGCCGCAATCTTCAGATGCCCTCGACTTCGTTGTCATGTCAAAATGGCAGGCCTCGTAGATAAAGCGGTCATGCGATGACGTCAATGCAGGGTAGAGTGGTCAGTGCCTTTCTGGGTGCTCCGGGCGAGCTGAGTAAAGCGGCGCAGACCGAACTGGAATTCGCGTTCGATGGCATTGTCGGTGACCGACACCGCGGCCTGAGCCGCAAGGCTTGGGATCTCACCGATAAGCAGCCCGGCGGCACGGAGCGCCGCAATGAGCGGCAGTGGTCAGCGGTGGCCCAGGAAGATCTGCATCGTGTCTCCGAAACGCTGAGTCTCGGCGCGCCATTGACTGCGGGCGATGTAGCAGTGAACTTGAGTATTGCCGGTGTGCCGGCGTTTTCTCGCTTACCCAGAGGCACGATCCTCACGTTTGAGGGGGGTGTGGTGTTGATGGTGGAGGAGTACAACCCGCCGTGCAGCAGAATGTCCCATTACATAGCGGAGAGCCATAGGGCCAGCACAGGGGGGACGTTGGCGGACACCGACTTTATCGAGGCGGCTAAATTTTGTCGGGGTTTAGTGGGTGTGGTAGAGGTGCCCGGTGTGGTGTCTGTGGGTGAGCGCGTTACCGTGGCAGCCGAGATACTGCCAAAATGGTTGCGGGCGTGAGTCATAATGGAAGAGGTAGAAGCGCTATGGATAACTTGCTGAAGTTTTACATCGATGGAGCGTGGGTCGAGCCCGTATCGGACGAGACTATGCCAGTATTGAACCCGGCGTCGGCGCAGCAGATCGGTGAGGTCGCCTTAGGCAACGAGGCCGATGTCGATCGAGCGGTAGCCACGGCATCAGCCGCTTTCGAGCATTACGGCCAATCTGAAAAGTCAGCGCGTCTCGACCTGCTGAGACGAATCCGTGAAGTGAGCGAGCGGCGGTTTGAGGAGCTCGCGCAGGCGATGCGTCTCGAAATGGGCGCGCCGATTACCATGGCGAGAGAGGCACAGGCAGATGCGGCAATTGGGCACCTCGACGGCTTTATTGGGGCGCTGGAGAAGCTTGAGGAGCACCAGCGATTCGATAATGGTGAGGTACTGCTCAGGGAGCCGATCGGCGTTTGCGGTCTAATCACTCCCTGGAATTGGCCCATCAACCAGGTGGTGCTCAAGGTATTGCCGGTCATCGCTACAGGCTGTACCTGCGTCCTTAAGCCCAGTGAGCACACCCCGATTTCTGCCATGCTGTACGCAGAGATCTTGCATGAAGCGGGCGTTCCTGCCGGTGTCTTTAATCTGGTGAATGGTGTCGGGCCGGTGGTGGGTTCCGCCTTATCCCGGCACCCCGGCGTTCAGATGATGTCTTTTACCGGCTCTACCCGCGCGGGGACCGCCGTGACTCGCGACGCCGCAGAGTCGGTGAAGCGCGTCACGCTCGAGCTTGGGGGTAAGTCGCCCAATTTAGTCTTTGCAGACTGTGATCTCGAAGCGCGGGTGACCCAGTCGGTTGCCGAGTGCATGTTTAACACCGGACAATCCTGCGATGCGCCGACTCGCTTGCTGGTGGAGCGCGCGTGCTATGACGAAGCCGTTGAGATTGCTCGGCGCGCTGCGGCAACGACGGAGGTCGGTGATCCCGAGCAGGAGGGAGAGCACATTGGTCCGCTGTTTGATCAGATCCAGTTTGACCGGGTACAAAACATGATTCAGGTAGGCATCGATGAGGGCGCCAATCTGATTGCGGGTGGCTTGGGTCGTCCCGAGGGCTTTGATGCCGGCTGGTATGTGCGGCCAACTATTTTTGCTGACGTGAATAACGCCATGCGCATCGCCCGAGAGGAAATCTTTGGCCCCGTATTGACCATTATTCCGTTCGATACTGAAGAAGAGGCGGTGGCGATAGCCAACGATACCCCATATGGCCTCGCGGCTTATGTGCAAACCGGTAGCCCGGATCGGGCGGCAAGGCTGTCGCGCACGCTGCGCGCGGGCGCCGTACACATTAACGGTGGTGCCTATGAGTACGGCTCCCCCTTTGGTGGCTATAAAGCCTCGGGCAATGGCCGCGAGGGCGGAGAGATGGGTCTCGAGGATCTGCTCGAGACCAAAATGGTGCACGGGTTGTAATGGTGGGGTTGGGGCGGCAAAGCCCCGATCATGTCAGTGTGCGGTGGTTTGCCAGCTTTTGTCGGCGATCTGCCCCGACACCGGCTCCCCGGATACCTCGATGGTGACGCTATTACCCACCACTGCACTCCCTGCGGGCACGTAGCCCAACCCCACGTTGTGTCCCAGCCGGGGGGAATACGCCATGCTTGTTACGTAACCTGCCCCGGCGCCGTCAGCTACAGACATCGGGTAGGTAACCCGGGGGTTGGCCAGCGACTCTCCCGATACGACCAAATTCACCATTTGCTGCGTCGGGCCGTCCTGTGCGATTTTTTCCAGAGCCTCTCTGCCCAGGTAATCGGCGGACTTACCCATTTTGAAGAAACGATCCAGTCCGGCTTCGATTGGATTATTGTCCAGCGTCATATCATTGCCATGCGATAGCAGGCCGGTCTCGATACGGTCGATTAAATTGGGGCAGCCCGGTCGTAGGTTGAGGTCTGCTCCGGCGGCTGCAATGGTGTCCCACAGTCGCTCTCCTTCAGAGGGCTCGTTGAGATACAGCTCAAAGCCCCCCTGACCACTCCAGCCCGTTCTGGCAACGACAAGAGGTATGCCGGCTATCTGTGTTTCGATAAAACGGAAGAAGCGGATATCGCCGACGGGCTCTTCGATCAACCGACTGAGCAGGGCTTCTGATTTGGGGCCCTGCAGTGAGAGAGGGAAGACGTCGGGATCCGATACCGTCACGTTGAAGCCCGCGCCCAAGGCAAGGCCCTTCACCCAAAGCAACACGTCGGAGTCAGAGATGGACAGCCAGAAATGATCCGGCGCCAGGCAGAGAATGATGGGGTCGTTAACAATGCCCGCGCGTTCGTCCAGAAGGGGCGCATAGACGCACTGGCCGGGCACGATGGCCGACAGGTCGCGAGGTGTGAGGAACTCCACCAGCTTTAGCGCGTCACGACCTTTGACTTCGACCTGCACCTGGCAGGCGACGTCCCAGATTTGAACGTGTTCTCTCAGGTGCCAGTAGTCATCTTCCAGCGACACGTAGGCCGTGGGCAGTACGACATGGTTGTAAACCGATGTGGCTTTGGCGCCGGTATGCGAACGGGCTTCGAAGGGAGATTTACGAAGGCGTCTTGAGAGGGAAAGGACGGGTGCATTCATGGGCTGAGCTCTCTTATCTAACAGATGCGGTTCTCTGACCGGATGGCTGGAGTCGCAGTTATGGGGTCATGTAAGTACCTGTTTTTGTCATGCAGGGCGAAGCGATTAAGGCGTGCTAGAGTAATGCGTTGCACGTGGTTTACGGCGCGAATATAAGCAAAGAAGCACGCTGATGCACCTCTTTTTAAGGGATGGGAGCCATTTTTTTTATAGCGGTATTCTGGCCTTGATAGGGTGTTGTTAAGATTATGAGGATAACTTTCTAAGTGATTGATAAAAATTCAGAAAATTTGCTTTCTCACTGTGACTGGTCTTTCCCGGTACCAATTGCTTATGGCCCCGGCCGGTTGGCTGAATTGGGCCGCGGGGCCATGGAAATGGGGCTGACCAACCCGCTTATCGTGACGGACCGGGGGTCCGCTCAACTACCGTTTATGGGTGCGTTGCAGGGTGCACTGAAGGCGAGGGGTATCGACAGTGATATTTTTGCCGATGTTGCGCCGAATCCGAAGGACACCAACATTACGTCGGCGCGGCAAATGTATCGTCAGGGCGGGCACGATGCTGTCATCGCTATCGGCGGGGGGAGTGGCATGGATGCGGGTAAGGCGACCGCTCTGACCGCCAACAACGATTGCGATATTTGGGAGTTTGATTTTGATCGGGAGAGTCCGGTATTGCCCGTCGGTCACGAATTTCCCAAGTTGATCTGTATCCCTACGACAGCGGGCACGGGTGCGGAAACCGAGAGCACGGCAATGATCACGCACACCGAGAGAGGGATGAAGCTGTGCGTGTGGCACGCGGATCTGAAGCCTTCACTCACTTTGCTGGACCCGGAGATCACGGTAGGTTTGCCGGCGACGCTCACTGCCTGGACAGGCATTGACGCCATGGTGCATGCGATTGAGGCTTATTGCGTACCCGACTACCACCCGATGTGTGACGGCATCGCGCTGGAGGCGCTGGCGCTGATTGGTCAGTGGCTTCCCTGCGCGGTGGAAGAGCCGGGCAGCATGACGGCGCGCGGTGGCATGCAGATCGGCGCATGCCTGGCCGGGGTGTCGTTTTTGAAAGGACTGGGCCTGGTTCACGCCATTAGTCACATGGTGGGGGCAGAGTTCGACACGCACCATGGCCTAACCAATGCCATCGCGTTACCCGCGGTGCTTCGCTTCAATGCGCCGGCTATCAGCCACAAGCTGCCCGCCCTGTCGCGGGCACTTGGTCTCGAGAGTGCCGATTTTGCGTCTTTTGACGCGGCAATCTGTCAGATGCTGGACCGGCTCGACATTCCCCGATCGTTGTCCGACATCGGGGTGCCTGTTGCGGCAGCTCGGAGTATTGCTGAAAAAGCGCATCAGGATGCGGCGGCGGCGACAAATCCGCGGGAAGCTGATGTCGAGACGATAGAACGCTTAGTCATCGAGGCGATTACGAAAGGCCGATGATCGGATCGTGTTGTCATCCCCGGGCGTCCTATGAGGGGCCAGTCGAGCTCGGCTCGTGTCCACTGCGGGTGAGCGGTGAATAGTTTCCAACTGGGTATTGTGGCCAGTCTCGCGTGCTATCTGGCGATTGGCTGGTATGCAGGAAGACGTGTCCGACACCTCGAAGACTTTTTTGTCGCGGGACGCAATGCGCCGACGGTGCTCATTTTGGGCACGCTTGTCGCCAGCTTTATGAGCACTAATGCCTTTATGGGAGAGGCGGGTATGTCCTATCAGGGACACGCACCGCTGGTCATTATCATGACCTGTTTCAACTGCGTGGGCTACATCATTGGTGCCGTGTTTTTTGGCAGATACCTCCGCAGGAGCAGGGCGCTCACAGTACCGGCTTTTTTCAGGGCTAGGTTCGCCAGCCGTCGCATTCAGATGTTTGCAGGTGTTTCAATCGTGGTGGGCTTGTCGGCTTATTTGCTGGCAGTCACATGGGGTATGGCGCTCATCATTACCGAGGTCACCGGTTTTAGTGAAGTGGCGGCCATCATTTTGGTGTGGGTGAGCTATACCTTATTCACCCTGTACTCCGGGTCTCGTGGGGTCATCCTGACGGATACCGTGATGTTTGTGCTCTTCTCGGGAATTATCGTTGTCACGTCGTTCTTTATTGTGAGTGCGGCAGGTGGCTGGTTCACTGCAATCGAATCACTCGCGACCTATGCAGACAAGCCCGGCATCATCGCCTGGCATGGGCGGGTTGGCCCCGACGTACATTGGCAAACGCCTTTTGATGGATTGCTCTGGGCTACCATTCTCGGACTGGCATGGGGCATTGTCGTGGCGGTGAGTCCGTGGCAAACGAGCCGTTATTTAATGGCGCGCAGTGAGCATGTGGTGATTCGTTCGGCTTGCGGCGCACTGATCGCGATGTTACTGCTATACCTGGTGACCAACTTTGCGGCGGCCACTGTCAATCTGATTAACCCCAATATCTCGCCGGCCGAGAGCACCATGATCTGGGTGGCCATGAATCTGCTACCGACGGTATTGGGGGCAGTTTTGATCTGTGGTGTGCTGGCCGCCGGCCTGTCTTCAGCATCCACGTTTTTATCGTTAGTCGGCTTTAGCGTGAGCCACGATATTTTTGGGAGTGGATCAGAGCAGGGCGATAGTGTTTCCGGAGAGCACCCGCACAGTGCGGCGCAGCTTCGTTCGGCCCGCTTGGCGATGCTTTTTGTAGGATTGTCTGTGATCGGACTGGCGCTGCTCTTGCCGCGGAATATTTATTGGCTGACCCACTTTGCGGGACCCCTATTTGCATCGTCTTGGGGTGTGGTGGCCTTCCAGAGTATCTGGAGTAGCCGCATTACTGAGTCGGGTGCTTTTTGGGGGATGGCGACGGGCTTTGGCGTCAATGTGGGTATGAATGCGCTCGCAATAGGGGGCGTGGTCAAATGGCCTGTGATCGCGGATCCCATTCTGGTGGGTGTAATCTGCAGCTACCTTGCAGTCAGCTTTGTGTCGCGACGGGGTAGCGTCAGTCAGGCCGAGAGCGATTACCGTATCGCTTTACATGTCATGCCGTCACAGAGAGGAATGCAGACGTGGTTCGTCAGACTTTGGTTTGGCCCAAGGTGATGGTGGCGATGGGGTTGGTTATCGCAGCCTTAATGACCGTGTTCTACGCCTTGCCTTATGGGCAAGCCGTTGCGTCTGGCGCCGGTATGCTTCGCGAGGCAATGGGATGAGTGGAGAGTTAATTCTGGCGATCGCCTATGGGGCGGTATTGGTCGGCTCAGGTATGTGGATCTGGCGTCGTGTGCTGAAAGATTACGGTAAGCATAAGGATGACGAATAAACCCTGTCTACTCGTTCAGACACAGCTCAGCGTTTGCTGCAAAGGTAAGCAGGTCGTGGTCGCGCCCGGGGGGCATCATGAATTGGATGCCCGTCGCTCGCTGTGGTGTGGAGGCGGGAAGGGGCAGGCTGATGACCGGCAGGTTGCCGAGGGAGGCCACTAGGCTGACCTCCAGCCATTGGTGGTAGGTGTCGAGCGCCTTGTTGCCTATCTGCGTTGGAGGCCCGCGCTCTGCCGCAAACGGGTAAACCTGACAAGCCGGCGCGGCGATCACGTCATACCGCTTAAAGAGCCTCGACAGTGTCTTGTGCCAGTCCGCCTGCTTCGCTCTGGCGTCAGCGATCGCTGACTGAGTCAGTGACAATCCCTGTGAAATTTCCCACTGCCAGTTTGTTCCCATCAGGGGTCGTTTTTCAGGATTTTCATAGAGCGCCTTTCCAGGAGACAGCGCATGGTGCCTGAGCGTCATCCAGCACTGCCAGAGCGCCTCCATTGCCGGGAGCGTGTTGCAGAGATCGACAGATGCCCCAGCGGAAGCAAGCCGCGATAACCCGCTCTCGCAGTCAGTCAATATTCCTTCCTCAGCAGGCCAGTAGCCGCCTGCATCACCTAGCCATCCGATCCGGATCGTCGCTAAAGAGGATGCCGGCGCTGAATCGGAAGGCAAAAGCCGGGCTTGTCCTGAGAGCGTTAAAAATAGCGCAGTAGCCTCGGCGACGGTCCTTGCCATGGGTCCAATACTGACCAACCCCAGTGCCATCGGATCCATGTCTGTGGGCACCGGCACCGCGGCGGGCGTGGGCCTAAATCCAACGAGGCTCTGAAAGGCCGCAGGGGTGCGCAGCGACCCCATCATGTCACTGCCATCTGCGAGTGGCAGCATGCGGCTTGCTACTGCGGTTGCTGCACCACCGCTACTGCCTCCGGCGCTCAATGCCTGATCGCGGGCATTGCCGGTCAGGCCGAACACGCTGTTTTCGGTATGGCCGCCCAGTCCCCACTCGGGGACGTTCGTTTTGCCGATCACGATGCCACCTGCCGCTCGCATACGCTGCACATGAGGGTCGTCGCGTGAGGGCATGTAGTGTTCAAACAGCGTGGAGCCGCTGGTGGTGGGAAATCCCTGAGCGTTAGACAAATCCTTGATGGCTATCGGGAGGCCGTGCAACCAGCCCCGGTATTTTCCTGCACGCAGGGACCCATCACTTTGCCTCGCGAGATCGAGGCAACGCTCGGGGTCTGTGAGATTGATGAGTGCATTGAGGCCAGCGTTCTCTGCGTCAATGCGCTCGAGGAATGCCTTCATGACCTCCACGCAGCTCGCAGAGCCCGTTTGAATGGCATCAGACAGTTCGATCGCAGAGAGGTCAGTCAGGGTTGGCATGCGTCAACCATATCAAGCCTCTGGGCGATCACACACCCAAATCTAAGGTTCAAGGTCCAGCATGGCAGCCCAATGGAATATTGCGATACTGGCCATATGACGACCCCGCTGATTATTTCGTCATCTGTGCAAGCGCGACTGATACCGATAGAGTAGGGTGACGCGACGCATGAGGAGGCCGCTATGAACAATATTCTTTCTTTTGAGGACGAGGCGCAGGCTTACGCAGAAATCGAAGCGATGGGCTACCACCCGATGGCACTGGATTTTCCTGCTGAAGAGAACGAGTTGCATTGGCATGACTTTGACTCAGTGCTGTATGTCACCGCGGGGGAGCTCACGGTGTCTGTTGAGGGTGAGGAAGGGTCTGTCACCTGCGGCCGTGGCGCAAAAATTGTCGGCACACCGGGGGTTGTTCACCGGGAAAAAACATCCGGATACAGCGCGATCATCGGGTTTGCTGTCGCACCCGAAACACTGACGCAGCCGATTAATAAGCCGCTTCCGGTTACTATCTGAGGTTGGTTTTTGCGCGACTTCACGCGCAGGGTAATAGAGCGTCGAAGGGCAGCGCGGAGCATGCAGCCAGCGTATGAGTAGAGCGGTCATTCTCGTTGCGATTGGCTTCAGTCTGGTTTTTTCTCACCACGTGAGTGCGGCCGAAGACTTTTACGTCGATTCCCCTCAGGTCAATACCTGGCAGGAGCCTGACATAGAGGTGGGCGGCTGGATCTGGGGTGGCGCCGAGGATCCCGTTGTGCGGGTGGCGCTTGGAGTCTGGTGCATGGAGCCACCCGCTGGACTTTGGTCTGGAGCGGGGTGATGTCGCTACCTATTTAGGCGAGCCACGAGCGACGCTGTCTGGCTTTCATGCGCGGTTGGAATTGCCTGTCTCGATGGGGTCAGATCAGTCCCTGCAGCTCGTGGCGTATCGTCAGTCGGGTGAGCGGATCGAGATGAAAGCCATTCGTTACCGCCCCGTGAAACTGTCGACTTTATGGCAGCCGTGGCTTGAGCATTATCCGGCATGGCGGGCGGACCCTTTCTGGTTTGCGCTGGGCACAAGCGGTATCTCAGCCCGAGGGGATCAGGGTTTCTCTGACGCCTATGCGAATTACCGTAGCGATACCTTTCGCATTGGCTTGCGCGTGCCCATTTTGTACATGCGGTCTACCCGCGGACGCGCCGGCGACTGGCAGTTCGATCCAGATCTGGGGCGCGTGCCTCTCGACTCCGGTTTGCTTTTGGTTGACGACTGGCTGGAGGGTTTAATCGAGCTGTCGGTGAAGCAAAAGTCTACCCATCCTGTTTACCTTGAATGGCGGTGTTTGGGGGGACGCCAATGGTGGGTTGCCCGACTACGATCTGACCGATTATCTCGAACTGGACCCCAGAAACTGTCAGTGGGATCAGCACGATAAGGTCTATCCCGATGATCTTGTTTCAGGCTTGCCAGGTTCTCTGAAATCTCCTGAGCTGTCGCGCGTTCTTACGTTGAACGCCTACAACGACACCGTCCGGATGTATAAAAAACGTAACTTGCAGGCCGCAGGCAGAGCGATTGGCTGAGTTCGCCGCAGAGCATCCCGTCTTTATTTGCCGGCATTAATCTTGACGCGGATGTCTACCTCAGTCCCTTTGTTAAAGGTAGCTGGCATGATTTTAACCCGGATACCCTGCGCCAGTTCAGAGACTGGCTGGGCGGCAACGGCCTCTATGGCGATGGTGCGATACTGGCCAGCTATCGTGAGCAAACGCTGACCTTGGCCGAGGTCAGTGAGATCGCCCAAAAATCTTACTCCCAGTGGGCTGAGGTGGCGCCGCCACGCGATATGCCAAGACAGTTCCTCCCGGGGGAGAGTGAGCCATGGATGCATTTGTGGGAGCGATTTCGCCGGCACCTGGTCGACTTGCACTACGACGATCTCAGCCGCTGGCTCGTCGAGGTCGGCATTGACCCGGATAAAATCTATTCTTCGCAGGGGTTTATGGCGCCCCGCAAAGCGGCAATGCCTTTTTCCGAAAGACTCGACAGCTCGCTCAAAAATTATGATTCAGCCGGCATGACAGTCGAGGGGGCGAGGCCTGATCCGGGTCATCTGGGCGCGATTATTTACGGGCAGAGTGCCATGAACAATATCGCAACCGAGAGTGGAAGAAGTCTGTTCAAGGTGTTTTACGACACGGATCCCGACTGGGGCATTGTTGAGCACAATACCGCCGACTTCCGGGATCCGCCAGGGCAGTTGCCCGGTTATGGCGAGGCTTATACATCACTCCGTGAGCTCTTCAATTTTCACGCGCGCGTACTGTCTCCCATGGCTTGGAACGGCAGCAATGGTGAGCTTTGTTGGTGAGCCGGGCTTCCACGCCCATACCGCTTATCTCAATACGCCGTTGGAGGCCGCTACCAGGGACTTTTTTGCTGAGTATGCCTTTTTGCCCAGAAAGGCACTCTACTGGCCCTTTGGTAATGAGGGCCATACCAGTACCGACGGCTGGTACAAAACTGACAAGCAAACCCTCTTGTGGGCGGACAAGGGAGCGCTCAGATGGCGCCATCCCAAAGCCCAATTACGATTGACCAGCCCGCCAGGACTGGCGACTGAGGCAGCGGTGCATACGACGCTCGTTTTGGGCACCAGGGGAGGAGGTCGGCTACGGTCAATAGGTGTCGAGTTTATAGATTCAAATAAGAGAGAGCGTGGCTGGCAGGTCGCAACAGCGCCGGTGCCTGTGGCAGAACTGGAGCGGAGTGACGCAGGCTGGGTGGTGCCCCTATTGTGGTCGGCTGATGCCCAGCCAGAGCAAATTCGCCTGGTGCTGGAGACGGGCTCACAGGGTGAAATGATCATCGAACAGATAGCGATTTTGCCGACGGGTGCGCCGTAGCAAAGGATGCGAGGCTAGCGTGGCAGGTAGCCCGAATACTCCCATGAGCGGTCCTCTGACACTTAAGTGCTTTGATTGGCTGCCCAGCGAATCGCATTTTCTAGCAGGCGCCGGTACTCCTCAGAAGCAAAAGTGGCCGGGCCGTCTCCAGGCTGCAAATAGGCAATGCGGCTCTGGCGACACACCTTGCTCCATCCCACAAGGCCAGATCCATTTGGGTGCGGCCAGTCGTCATTGCAGAACATCTTTCCAGTCACGGCATGATGAGCCGAATAAAAATGCTCGCGGTCAAATGTGTAGTCACTCTCTAAGAGGGGCGTGACATCGTCCTCAAACACCTCGTATAAATACAGCTCGTCCGTCAGGTCGAGCGTATCGCCGAGGCCCGCTGTGATCGGGTGTTCGGCGTCCAAGACACGAACGGAGTGCGCCACATCATGCCGATACCCCGAGTCGAGCACGGGCGCTCCTCGACAGTCCGACGGTGATAAAAAAATCTCCCCCCAATCACTTCACCGTATTCGGGCCAGAGGGGCCAGCCCGCGATCGCGTGGTGCAGAAACACCATGCCTTTGCCCTCCGACAGCAGGTCCATAAAGCCCTTTTTTAGATCTTCGGGTGGCGCCACGAATCCTGGCGGTTGGGTGCTGAAGTCAATGCCGGGCATGTCATAAAACACCAGTGCGTCATAGGGCGCTGCTGCCTCAGGATTCATGAATGCCTGACTTGCGGGTTGTTCGACAAAGGTATGGCGAATGCCCTTCAAGGGACTCAAAGACCGCCGCGAAAGCGTCCCGCTCGTAGGGGTGGCCTTTGACGGAAATCAGAATATTGAGCGGGCTGTGATAGTCGATGATGCCCAAGTGTCTGCCTCCCGAGTAGCATGCGGTCTGAGCATAGCGGCCGGTCTGGTCGCCCACAATGTTTAGTTGCTGCCGACTGTGGCGATTACCTTGCGATAGTAGTGATTCGATGTTTCCAGGCAGAGTGACGATCCGCTACTCGCCCGACCCAGCCGTTCCGGATCGATACATTACTGGCTGGCAGTCAATAGCGAGAAGGGGGGTTAGTTCCCGCAGATAGTGGCAATAGAACGATGATAATGCTGAACCGCCGGCTCATTTCTACCGATCAGGAAGCTGTCGTTGGCGCCTGCGTGCAGCGCGCCCTGTACGGTAGCCACAAGCGCGTAGTCTTCATCCCTGACCGCTTGCAGCGTCATTTGGCTAAAGCTCTTCTATCGTCGCCGTTTCTTCTTCAGTTGCGGGCGCCTCGGCGCTCAAAATGAGCTGGCGGGTGACGTGGTAGTGCTGGTCTCGCCGGGGTAGACAAATCCGATCAGACATTGTCCGCCCAGGATCGCGGAAATGGAGAGATTGGGGAAGACCGAATGTACAACGCGGATGTAAGACTCGGGGGTTTCCCAGTTCTCGGGTGCTATGTCGTTAAGCTCAGTGATGTCTTTTCTGGCAATGACCATCCGTTGGTGGGCGCCCCAGGTATCGTGCACCAAAAGGTTTCCCACCGTATAGGGCCCCACCGTTTTGCCGTGCACGCTGTCATGGTGGTAAACCTCCAGGTAACCATCCAGTGTGGCTTTCCAGCCCGCGCCAGACAGGAAGCGTTCTGTATAAAGGTGCCACTGTTCGAGGTTCTGGTCGGCCAGCTTGCCAGCGAACTCTCCTAGCCAGCTATCCAGATCGAGTGGCGTCCCGGGCGTCAGGCAGGCAAAAATGACACCCGAGCGCTCGTCACACGGCAGTTCCGCCAGCCCCATGCTGGCCCGATCGACATCGCCAAAACTGTCTTCGCCGTAAACGCCGATCAATTCGCCTTTATTGCTATACGTCCACGCATGATAAGGACAGCTGAATCGAGATTGGTGGCCTCTTCTCGGCAGCGCAGACCTTGGCTCCACGATGTCGGCACACGTTGATGAAGCAGTGCAGCACGCCTTCCTTGTCCCGCGTGAGGAGCAGTGGCTTGCCCATGATGGTTTGCGTGAGAAAGTCGCCCGGATTTGGAATTTCCAGAGACAGTGCAACCGCGATAGGGGACTCAAAAAAGACCGCCTGACGCTCTGCCTGAAACTGCGCCTCATCTGTATAGGCACTCACCGGAATACGCATCTGGGAGGGCGCCCGGTCCGTGGTGCCCTCGTTGAAGTGCTTCAGTGCTCGAGCAGCTAAGTCATGCGCGTCAGACATAATTCGTTTCTTGTAAAAGTCTCTCCTTCATTTTATCAGAAACGATAGGTCACGCTGCCGCTAATCAGCTGCGGCTGACCGTGGGTACCAATGATGATATTGGCCGGCTCAGTGCCAATTAAACCCCCAAAACCAAAGTTCGGGAACGGCTCGAGATCGGTGTAGTACTCCTGGTCAAATAGATTTTCGACATTCAGTGTCAGCTCCCACTGATCGGAAACCAGCCCGATTTGCAGGTCGACCACTGTGAAGTCTCGGGTTTTTGACGTTATCCCAAGGCTTGCCTCCCTGCATCTCTCCATTGTGGCTCAACTGAATGTCAGTGATGAAGTCGAATCCACCCATGGCCGGCATTCTAAAGTTGGCAGTGAGTGCCGCGCTGTTCTCAACAATATTGGGTGGTGTGTCGCCACTCAGATCCGCACTGCCGTCAGCCAAGATCGTGCCGTTGTCCCATTCGGCGCTGATATAGCCGTACGCGCCGGTCAACCGGAGGTACTCGCTCGCCTGCCAGGCGAAGCTCAACTCTACGCCTTTTTGGGTGGAGTCTCCGACATTAGTAATGCCGTCGATCAGCGTGCCGTCGCCGCTGGGGTTGGGAGCGATGAATTCAAATTGACGCGACTCGTAGGTGATGTAAAACAGCGCCGCGGTAGCGGATAAGCGGCCGTCTGCAAGCTCTCCCTTCCAGCCAAATTCATACTGGATGGCTTCTTCTTTATCAAAGCCGAGCAGCGTTTTCTCTCCATTGGGTCCGAAAATAGGCGGTGAGCCGTCTGCGATGCCATTCCAGCCGCCGGGCTCGAATCCTTGTGCAGCGGTTGCGTAGATCATCGCGGCGTCACCGACATCGCGACTGATTGACAGTCGGGGCAGCACTTCGACATCGTCTTTGGAGGCCGAGTGACCAATATCGACCGCTTCCTCTTCTGATTCCCAGCGATCAACGCGAAGTCCAAGTCCCCACTCCCATTTGCCTATCTCGTAGGTCACGTTACCGAAGGCTGCTAGATTGCTTTTGTCCTCCTGACGTGTCTCAAAGGGAACTTTCACGCCTGTGGTGGGATCATCTCCGTCGAGAATGATCCAGCCAAAATCAAGAGTCGAGTTCATGGTCTCTTCGAAGTCCATGGCGTAGACGCCTGCAACCCACTGCAGCGGGCCGTCGCCAGTAGAGGAGAAGCGAAATTCCTGCGTCATGACCTCCATAGTTTCTGGTCGAAAGGTATTAAAGAACCAGAGTTGAGTCAGATCGACGTCGGTGAGCCGCTCACTTTCGGTATCGGTATAAGAGGTAATGCTCTTGAATTCGACGTTACCGAGATCGAGGTTCAGTTCGAGTCGCGCGCCAAAAGTTTCTCGCTCATGCCGCGGGTTCTGGCTGGTATCGAGTGTGTAGGGGTATTCCATGCTTTGCGGCGTACCCATTTCCCGCGCCCAGTTATTCACAGCCCCATCGTATTCGTTGTAGCGCATCGAAGCGTTCAGGCTGAAAGTGTCGCTGATCTCGCCCGCCAGCACGATTCGTCCGCCGGACTCCTCCGAAGCGGTAACGTCCTCCGGCTGGTTATAGTCCACGCCGAATACTGGCGAAGGCGACCCGGGGTTCCTCATAAAGCCGTCGTCTTCCCTCGTGAACGCGAATGCCCTTAACGCCCAACGGTCAGACAATGGAATATTAATATCCCCCTCAACATCAATCAGACTCTGGCCTCCTGCGATCCCTTTCAAGCGACCCGATACCGCCTCAGTGGATGGCATTTTGCTGACGTACTTTATAGCGCCGCCAATGTTACTGCCGCCGTAGAGCACACCCTGAGGGCCCTTGAGGACTTCGATACGGGCGAGGTCACCGAAACGTGAGGAGGCATCGCTAAAGAGCTGTACGTCATCCAAATAGAAGCCAACGCCCTGTGTCATACCAAAGGCGCCCATCCCCCGGATAGACACGTTGGGGTAGCCATCCGTGCGCATCGACAAATTGAGATTCGGCACCGCTAGGCCAATTTTGTTCAGCCCCTTGATATTCTGCCGTTCAATCGCCAATCCTGAAATTGCCGTGATCGAGTCAGGAATATCCATCAAATTTTCTGTTCTTTTTCTAGCGGTTACGACGACCTCTTCAAGTCGGACTTCCTGTGCGGTAGCGAGCGACGTGGCGTGGGGGCCCAGTGTTCCAGCTAGCACCATGCAGGCGACGGAAAGGGGGTGTAGGCGATGAGATGAGTGACTGATCATAGGGCACCTTTACATTGATGTTGTATTTATCGTTATGTGGAGAGTCGTTTATTGGGCTCTTAGTATAGGTATAAGGCGTAAAGGCGCCTGTGTCCAGAGAGCTAATGGCGTTGTCTGTCGGTGAAAGGGGGCATGCCCCAGTTTTAGCGCCAAACGCCCGCTTGACGCTGATTAGAGGCTTGGTAAGGTAGGGTGAATAGAAGCGAGTACAATGAACAAATGAACTCTTTCGTGCGGGAATCTTGGGAGTCTGGTTCTTCAAGCGGCGTCGATGCCTACGAGGGCTGGGTCCATAAACTCAAGGAGGCTCAGGGCTCTGACTGGTGTCCGGGAGCGACCCCTGCAGGCGCTTTCAGTGCATCGCTGCGGCATAAGGTCATTGGCGATATTAATGTGATTGAGAGCCGATGTGATCCGTGCACTGGTTACCGCACCGCCGCACATGCTAATCGCATCGATGAGCCGTCGGTGATTTTCCTCACTTACCTAGAGGGAGGGGAGAATATTGAGTTTGGGGGGGAGCGTTATTCGCTAGCCGCTGGCGATACCTTTGTCTGGGACAGCTCAAAGGCCACGAAGTTCGAAGTCTATGAGTCATTACATAAAGTTGCCTTGGCAATGCCGGCAAGATTGCTTAGCCATAATGTGCTTAACACGCTCGACCAGATTCCGCGCAAATTTAACCTGTCGTCTGGAAGCCGTTTTCTGCTCAATAGCCTCATCAGGGCCGTCGCAGATCGCGATTTTGATAGTGCCGATGTGGAGGCAGAGACGATCCTCGATGCAGTGAACGCGTTTGTTGTGGGAGCGGGGCGAATCGAGGCGCTACCCGACAAAAGTCTGAGCGATCGGCAGTGCCGCGACATTAAGCGTTATGTGGAGCAGCATTTAGCAGATCCGCTATTGAGTATTGGCCAGATCGCCGAGGTGCACCGCACTTCTAAACGCTACTTACATTGGCTGTTTCGCAGTGAGCCGCTGACTCTCAATGAGTTCATCATCTTTCGAAGATTGGAGCACTGCCGCGTAGATCTGCTCGATCCCGACCGGGCGCACTTACATGTCAGTCAGATTGCCTACGCCTGGGGGTTTGCCAATGTCTCCCATTTTAGCAAGCGCTACCGAGCCTTGTTCAACGAATCACCGACCCAGACCCGCCAAAACGCGCGCGCGATCGGCCTAGCTCCAGTCCGCTAGTGGCTGAGGGCGCCGTGATCCCCGATTAGGGCGGTGATAGCGTCGGCGTTTAAAATTTCGATCCAGTATCCGTCCGGGTCTTTAATAAAGGCGAGGCCTTTCATTGAGCCGTCATTCGGCCTTTTGACAAATTCTACGCCCAGTTGCTCAAAGCGCTCGCAAGCCGCGTCGACGTCGGGCACCGTAATGCCAATGTGGCCGAAGCCGCGCGGATCAGCGTTGCCGTCGTGGTAGCCCGCGAAAGTGTCGTCAGACTCTGTTCCCCAGTTGTGGGTGAGTTCCATTAGCGCGCTCTGCTGAAAAGTGAAGCGGGACCGCTCGGCAGGGTCAGTGGGGAGTGCTTGATCTGGATGATTGGAAGGGTAGCCCAGAAAATACAGGGAGAAGGACATCTCGGAAAAGTCGACACGCTGGTAGAGGGTCATTCCCAGCACTTGTTGATAAAAATCCAGCGAGATACGCGGATCTCTGATGCGCAGCATAGTCTGATTCAGGACAAAGCCTTGAGTCTCGTTGTTAGGATTGTTCATGGTGCGGGCCTGATAGATTGCGGGAGCCCTAACCTAAGCCGCGGCGGCTCGCCTGACAAGCGTCGTCTGTGCTGAGTGTGCAAACGCGTCTTGTTTTTAAGGAAAACGGTGGTGCAACTGGCTCTGACATCTTTTGCTTGTGCGAAGAATCCGTTAGCGTAGACCAGTATATTAATGAGGAGTATCGGCTATGAGCGAAGGATCTTTGGCATTTAATCCCAGACTTTGACCCAGATGGCGCTGAGGGCGGGGTTGATACCAACCTGCTGCCCTGGCTGCCTTTGGCTGGCGTCGCCGGGTTTTCATTGAAACCGTTACGCGCCAGTATGGAAAGCGGCATGTTCAGCCTGATCGTGCGGCTAGAGAAAGGTGAGACGGTGGAGCGTTTGTTGTCGCTGTCTGGCATGGATCTGCTCGTTCTCTCGGGTGCGCTGGATTACGCCGATGAAAGCGGTGAGAGCCGCTTAGAGCCGGGTGTTTGGGGTTATCTATCTGCCAACACGTGTATGGAGCGCCTTACCGCGGTTGAGGACGCCGAGTTATTGGTGAACTGCTACGGGGCTTTTGCACTGCTGACGCCTGACAATCAGGTGCGGAGGTTGATCACCAGCGCCGATATCCGGCAGATGGCTTTAGCGGCCGGCATCAGCATGGTGCCCAATACGTTGGCCGAATGTATGGTCGAGCGCGAACCCTACACGGGAGAGGGCACGCCGCTTGCCATTGCAGGGGTGAACTCGGGTCATCTCGTTGCCGGCGTGACGGACACTGCTGCGCCTGCTTTCCAGCACCCACACTTTATTGATTGTCGTTCAGTGCCGTGGGTTATCAATCCGGATTTACCGGACATCGGGCTCAAAGTGCTGCGCGTCAGCCAGGAAACCGGCTTTATCTCCTTGATGGTGCGTCACAACGGTGTGGCTGCCCCCCATAACCACATCGGGGGTGCAGACTTCCTGGTGCTAGAGGGCGCTTTGGGCGTGCGCGCTGGTCCGCCCGAGGGGTATGGGCCCGGTACCTGGTTTTACGAACCGGCAGGGGCACGCCATGATGCCACGCAGCGCGTGACTGACGAGGATCTTATCTACACGGCCAACGTCTATGGGGCTCTATTCTTTGATAGTGGCGTGGGTACCCCGGTCGCGGCGGTCGTCAGTTGGATGGACTACGTGGCACTGGCCGAGGCAGGGGGCATCAAGCTGGTGCCCAATACCTTTACCAACGACAGCAGTCTGTTGGCCTGGGCACCCATCGGTCAGTGATGGATTCATGAGCGCCCCGCCTCCCTCCACACAGCGTGGCTAGGGCGGGAGCGCCGCTCAGGTCATTGCGTTGCGAGCGGTTAATGTCCGGCGGCGAATTCCTTGGGGTAACGCCCGAGCATGAGTATCAACACCACCGATACCAAGAACAGCGCTGACGCCACGCTATAGCCCAAGTCGTAACTGCCTGTGGCGTCGTAGACCGATGCAAAAATCATGGGTGCGGTGCCCGAGCACACCGCTAATGTGGCGTAAAGAATGGAATAAATCTTGGCGTAGTGGGCGAGGCCAAAGTAGCGCGCTGCGAGAAAGGCCATGAGATCCAGTTCGGCTCCCGCCGCAAAGCCGATTAAAAAAGCCGCCAGCGCAGCCGTTTCGAAAGTTTGCGATCCGTGAAGCATGGCCGCACCCGCGGCTGGGATGGCGAGGCAAAATGCCGCGACCCCCGGCGCCCAAAAACGGTCGACGAGATAGCCGACGACCACCCGCCCCACAATGATTGATATGCCGAAAACACTCTGAACAGACGCTGCCTGGTCCCGACTGAATCCGTCGTCGGTCAGCGAGGGCAGAAGGTTAGGGCCAATGCCAGAGAAGCCTTGATAGGCAAAAAGAATGGACAATAAGAGTATCCAGAACCGGTAACCCCTCACGGCCTCGCCCAGCGTCAGCCCGCTCTCCAGCGCTGCTTTGGTGTCGGGCTCCTCGAGTTCTGCGTCGGAGTGTGTATCGAGCGGTTTAAACAGAAAGTACAGCATGGGCCAGGCCAGTACCAAGGGCACTAAAGCGAGGCCCACGTAGGCCCCGCGCCAGCCGTAATGATCGGTGAGCCACACCGTGTAGTGCGGCGCAATAGAGGCACAAATGCCGGTTCCGGTTAGGGCAAGTCCCTAGCGCGAGGCCGCGGCGTTTAAAAAAACTGGTTGCGATCGCGCGGGTCCAGGTAACGGGGATCGTCCCGGCACCCAGCAACGCCATCATCCCGTAGGCGAGAAAGAGCATCCACAGCTCCCCCTCGATCTGTGAGGCGGTCAGCAGGCCGATCGACAGACCTATCATAGAGGGCAGGGCGACGCGTCGCGGGCCATACTTGTCGTTTAACCAGCCGATGATCGGAGAGGTCTAGCGCACCCAATCCGGAGCTAAAGAGAATCGCGGCTTGAAATTGGGCCCGACTCCATCCAAATTCCTCGGTGACCGGTGTGAGCAGCGCGCCAATGGAGTAGTAGGGCAGCACAAAAGAGCTGCTGATGATGCCCATGCAGGTTGCCATGATAAGCGGCCAGCGCTGGGCGAGCTCTCGCTCGGTTTGATATCTCATTCAGGAGGCTTACCCGCAGCAGTCTTTTGGCGTTAGCGGCCATGTTCGCCGCTAAATCAGGCTCGATGTCCTGGGTCATGGCGTGCTGATCCCAGCCTGCAAAATTGGTGCCCAGTAACAGCTTTTCAGTGCCCATGATGTCGATGACCCAGTTCAATACCCGCGGATCGTGAACATGGGTGTCGAACCAAAGCTGCTGCAACGACTCTTCAAACGCGCCGTCGTACTGGAGATGTTCGGGCACCCAAGGCCGTTTGGTGCAGGCGCGGTTAAAACGACCAATCAGCGATGTCATGGTACCCCCGGCATGACTGAGGCAGATATCGATATGGGGGTGCCGGTGCAGCACGCCGCCAAAGATGAGCGTCGCGACAGCGATCGATTCCTGCGCCGCGAACCCGGTCAGTAGATCAAGATCAAATTGTTTTAAATTCGGATCGCCAGCAGGCCCATCGATACCTGCGGGAGCGGGGTGAATCATCAGCGGTACATTCATTTGCACGACCTTCTCGTAAAATCGGTCCAGTGCTGGGTCGTTCAATGGGCGACCAATATCGGTGCCAACGTAAGCGCCCAGCAAGTCGAGCTCTGTAATGGCGCGCTCGAGTTCCGCGCAAGCTGCCTCAACATCCTGCATGGGTAATGCGGCGAAGCCGGCCAGTCGCGTGGGGTGCGCAAGCACGATCTCGGCCAGTGCATTGTTATGTTGCTCGCAAAATCTCACGGCGTCGCTGGGCTCGATGTGATGGAAATAGGTCAGGGGATTCGGGGAGAGCACCTGAAAGTCGATGTCGGCAGCGTCCATGTTGGCTAGCCGGACTTCGGCTTCCATAAAGGGGCTTCCTTCATAGCGAACGCCATCGAGACGATAATCTCCCACCCGGAACCAGGGCGCTCCCGATTCGGTGTAGCCGATCTCTGGCCCGTGTTGCCCCGCCGCGCCCATCGATCCCGCGAGCACAGCATGGGCATGGATATCGATTGATTGAGCGTTTGAGAGCGCCGCACGATCAGTCATGACAAGACTCCGGAAATCACTGCTACCGCCGCCACAAGCTGAGGTTCACTCTTCTGGCGCAATGGTGAGAGGCATGCCGTCAAGCTCTGAGGTTAAGTCGAGCTGGCAGCTAAGGCGCGAGCGGTCGGGGTCATAGTACTCGGCATACTGAAGCAACATCAGTTCGGCTTGATCCCGCTCGGGCAATTTGCCCATCCACTCGGGCTCTATCAGCACATGGCAGGTGGCGCAGGAGGTGCAGCCGCCGCAGATGGCCTCGACACCAATATCCTCTTCATAGAGCACCTGCATCAGTGTCTGGTGTCCTGCGCCCTGCGTGACGGTTCGCCGTTCCCCCTCACGGGTGGTGACATGCACGCTGATGGGTTCACTCATGTTGGCTGCTCTCCTGTTGTTTGTTGATGGCCGGGTCTGCTGTGATACCCAGGCCCAAGCCTCCATCGATATCAATCATGGCTCCCGTGACCCACTCGGCGCAGATCAGGTAAGCCATGGCCTCTGCAATTTCTTCTGTGGTGCCGATGCGGCCCAAGGCGTGCAAGTCTGACATTCCCTCCAGTCTTTGCAACGCTGTTTCGTCGTCCATGAGGCCGGCACGCTGGTTGATTTCCGTGAACACCGCGCCGGGTAGCAGGCAGTTGACGCGAATCTTTTGCTCGCCCAGTCTCGGCGGCCAGCACGCGTGTCAGACCCTGCACGGCCGCTTTGGTGGCGGCGTAGGGTGAGGCACCGGGAAATGCGCGGCGGGTGTGAATGGATCCGACGAAAACGACGGCGCCCTGTCGTTGCGCCAGATGCGGCGCGCAGAGGCCTGTCAGCATCATGGCCGCGATCACATTGGTGTGAAACACCTCCTGTAAGGCGTTTTCATCCAGCTCAGTGATAGCCCCCCGATACATGTTGCCCGCGTTATTCACGAGCGCATCAAGTTGGCCACCATGATCGATGGTTGCCCCCAGTAATTTTTGTCGATCAGCCGCGACGGTGATATCCGCCGCGACGCCGTGACACGCGTCACCCAGTTCGGATGCCGCCGCTTTGATCTTGTCTTCCCGTCGACCGCAGATGGTGACCTTGGCGCCTCGCTCAATGCAGTAACGCGCGGTTCCCAATCCAATCCCCGAGCCACCGCCGGTGACCAGTATCGACATGTCCTGAAGTGACTTCATTGCGGGTCGCCCTCAGCAAGCGCCCATTTCACTGTTTCTCGAAGCAGCTGAGCATGAGAGGGGTGCTGGAGAGATTCGCTGTCGTGGCCCAGCGCGTCGTAGATCACCCGGCCAGCGCCGACCGTTTGCGACCACACGATGGGCTGCGGAGTTGGCATGGCAGCGCTATGACCATGGGCCAGCACCTGAGCGCCTGGTTCAAGGAATAAATCCGTGTAGAGTTCATCATGCACGGCAAAAGGGGGCAGATCCCCCAGAACGTTATCTTGATCCGGTACCACATTCACGGTCTCGGGTTGCGGGTGGAAGCTAGTACCCCACACCCAGTGGCCGCCCAACAGCGACCCCCATTCCGGCCAGTCCGAGAAGCAAATGCTCGCGGTATGCAGGCCTAGTAACGCGCCGCCCGTCTGAAGATGCGCCTCAATGGCCAGTCGAGTTTTGTGCGGAGGCGAGTAAGCCTCTGCCTCGCGATAGGGGTCATATTTCTCGCCAATCATCTCCCAGCGCAGCGCGTTGACGGTCAAAAGATCGACCGGATTGTCAGCGAGGCTGGCGATGCCGGCATCGAGGTCGGCTTCGATGCGAGACTCAATACCGAGCGGTGCCAATATCATCGCAAGGGCTTCGGCTGACGCCTGAAAGTCGTGGAAGATGCCTCCCACGAGAATCAGATTTTGACGAGTAGACTTCATTCTCGGGGGAGGTGGGCCATGACGCTGGTGGACACCCCGCCATCCACCACCAGTTCGTGACCGGAGATGTATTTCGCGCCTTCGGAGTCGAGAAAAAGTACGGCTTCCGTTATGTCGGCTGCTTCGCCCAAAGCGCGCAGTGGCACGCCGCCACCCCTCACTGCCCGTACTTTGGGGTTTTCAAAAATCGGTTTCGACATGCCTGCATCGATCATGCCGGGAGCGATGGCATTCACGCGAATCCCTTTTGGACCCCATTCGATGGCCATGGCTTGCGTCATGTTGGCCATGGCTGCCTTTGTAGGGCCGTATAGTCCGACCCCCGGGGCGGGGTGAATGCCGTTGATAGACGTAAAGTTGATGATATGGCCCGAGCCTCTCTTCCATCATGGCGGGCGCGATCTCGCGCGCACAGAAGCAACTCCCCAGCAGATTGACGTTGACCACGTCGATGTAGTCTTCGAGCTGACTGCGCTTCCATGGCGCCAAAGCGCACGATTCCCGCATTGTTAACAAGAAGATCGGGCGTCTCGCCAAAGGCCTCGAAAGCGGCTGCAATCTGCTCGGGGGAGGTAACATCGGCTTCGATGCCCACGGCGTTGTCGAGCTCGGACGCGGTTTGCGCCACGCGGTCGGCACCCAAGTCGAAGATACCGACGCGATACCCAGATTCGCTCAGGCGACGCGCGACGTCGGCGCCCAATCCGGCCGCACCGCCTGTAATCACTGCCGTTCTCATGTTGACCTCACTGCTAATGCTTGCTGATGACAGAGGTGACTGTTTTTTTAACTGGCCCATGCCGATACTGCCGGGCGGCCGCGCCGCAACTCGTTTTGCTGAGTCGTTAATTCATGAGTTAAGTATTGAGTCCCATGGACTGCACCAATTCCTTGGTCAGAATGCGCTCCGAATACTCGCTCACCCGCCAGCCGGGCAATTGCCACTCCTTGGGCAGGGGGGTGCTCGTGTCGACCAGCCGGCCGTCTTTTATGATGTGGCGGAACCGGTCGGCGTCTCCGAGCTGGGTAATGTGAGTCTCTGGCTCGCCATCGAAAACCAGGATGTCGGCAAGATAATCGGGTTTGATGCAGCCCAGCTCGCCTTCCAGCTTGAGTGCCCGGGCGCCTTGCTCGGTGGCGCTGTTGATCGCTTGTAAGGGTGTCATGCCTAGATCTTCGACAAAAACCTGTAGCTCTCGGTAGTGCCAGTCGCCGTAGGGCGTCAGACTGAAGCCGCTCTCGCTGCCGGTGAGGAGCGGCACGCCGGCATCAAAGGCCGCGCGCAGCGTCCCCGCGCTCTCGGTAATTTCGGCGCGAAAGACCTCCCGAAGACTCTCATCTGAGCCGATTGCGGCGCCAAAGTCCGCCAAGTTAGCTTGAAAAGTGAAGGTGGGCACCAAAGGCACTTTGCGGTCGACGACGGCTTTCAGCGCTTCGTCGTCCATGTAGGTGGCGTGCAGGATCATGTCGAAACCCGCCAGCGCGGCGTCTCGTGTGCTGGCAGCGTTGCGGCAATGCCCTACAACGGGAATGCCGAATTGATGTGCGGTGTCACAGACCAGCTTGAGTTCATCTAGGGTCCAGGTCGAGATTTCACCGCCTTCTTTACCCGGTCGAATGGGTAGCCCGCTGACATGCACCTTGATCCAATCTACGCCCGTTTTAATCTGCTTGTGAATCTCTCGAACGATCTCGTCTGGCGTGTGGACGATCCGGGCGTAGCCGCGAGTGCCCTCGTCAGGGAGTAGCCGCGTTGCAGTGCCGCCCACGCAGTTGATGAGTACATTACCCCCGGTGGTCATTCGGGGCCCTTCAATGACGCCGCCTTCGATGGCATCTCGAAGATCGACCCCGACATCGAACACGCAGTCGGCGTCAAAAAAGCTGGTGAATCCGGCGCGCAGCACTTTTTGCGCGTTGACCCCGGCGACCAGCGCCGCGAGTCCATAGCGCCGATGGAAAAAGAGCTCGTCGTTGCTGTTGGGGTGGTCAAAGCTAATGTGGCAGTGACTGTCTATGAGTCCTGGCAGCACTCGACATCCGGTGGCATCGATATCTTGCGCGACGGCATCGGCCGGGCAGCTGGCAGCCGCCTCAGGACCCACGGCGACAATTCGCTGGTCACAGATCAGTACGTCGCCGGCAAACGGGTCGGCGCCGGTTCCGTCGATAATGAGCCCATTACGGATCAAGGTGTGTGTTTGGCTCATAGCCTTTGCTCCTCAGTGAGCGTGGTCGGATGAAGTCTTCGTGCGAGGTTTTATGGAGTGCGATGAAACGCATCAACGCATCCCCTTGCTCCAGTGTGTGGCGCTGGATGCGCTCGCGGGCGGCCCTGGCGTCCCCAGCAAAGATAGCGGAAATAATGCTGTCGTGGTCCGACTGGTTTCTCTCCAGCCTTCCTGCGGCAACAACCTGAAAACGTCGATAGGGGAGTACCCTGAGCGCCAGCGATTCGGCGGTGTCGATCAACACTTTGTTGCGGCAGCCTCGCACAATGATTTGGTGGAAGGCGCTGCCCAGTTCGGCGTATGCATTGGGATCACCCTGAGTCCTTAAGTTTTCGGCCGCGGCCTCGTGAATGGCCATGAGCTCTGTCTTTTCACCCGGTGCCATTCGTGATGTGCTTAAAAACGCGGCTGCGCCTTCGAGTTCAGACAGTGCCTCAAACAGCTCGAGAAGTGTGCCCGGATCGAGGTTGGCGACAACGGCCCGCTTGTGCGCGCTCTTGGAGACAATGCCTGCTTGGACGAGCTGTGTAATGGCTTCTCTTACAGGGGTGCGGGAAACACCAAAGCGGGTCGCAAGGCGGCCTTCTTCAAGAGGAGCTCCCGGCGCTAATCGACCGTTGAAAATATCGCTCTCAATCGCGAGGCGAACGGCGTCTGCCTGCGTGGGGTCGCGTTCGCTCATCCCGTCACTCCAGCCGTCTTCGCCAAGGGCGGCGCACCAATAAGAAGCGGGTAGCTGCCCCAGTTGGGGCGCTCCGTCGCGGTATCCGCCACAGGAGGGCGAGCGGGATCAGGACGCGCGTCATGCCTCAGGAGGCTTTTCAGCAGGTTGGTTAGCGTGCCTAAGTGAGGCGGCTGATCCTCTGTTTTGGCGGTGCCAAGCCCACCCGCGATATCGCGCCCGAAGCAGGTGTGAATCCCGATGCCAAAGGTGAGGCCAAACGTCGGTATGCGATTTGCCACTTCGCGATTCGGATTAAATGATGCGGCATCCTCACCGAATAGCGATGTCTCGAGGTTTGCTGACATCAGGTCAATCAACACGCTGTCACCGGCGGCGACGGGCGTGCCGTCAGGAAGCGAAAATGATTCACTGGCCTCGCGCCAGGCAACGGGGCTTGCCGGATGAAGTCGCAGGCTCTCGTGTACGCAACGCTGCAAAAAACCGTCATCGGTTTTAAGTCGAATGCGGTCTTCCGGGTGTGCCTCTGACCATTGCGCCAGTTCATGGAAAGTGTGGGTCAGCGCATTGGCTGAGCTGTGCGCTCCGGCCTGCATAAAAAATGCCACTTCGCGCAGGATCATGTCGTCATTGAGGTCCTGATCGTCACGATTGGCCAGCAGCACGGTCAGGATGTCTCGCGGCGCCTGTTCTTCGGGCAGATCGCCCCGGCTGATTTGTTCCAGGATAGCCTCGCGCCGCCGTTTTGATGGCGCGACAAATCGCGCGTTAAATTGTGCGAGGGCCTCGGCAACCTCGTCGCGAACGACTGCTTTGTCTCGAGTGGAATGAAACAGCGTCGCGCCCTCACTGAATTTCCGGGTGAAGGCGACCAGCATATCGGTTTCACTCTCGGAGCCTTCGGGGCGATCTATCCCCGCGATATCCGCGCTCAGATTGATGTTCACTCGAAAGCCAAATTCGGGCAGATCGAGACGTCCTTGGTCGAGGTAGGACCCCAGCGTTTGTGCCAGCGTGGCGGGATACACCTCACGTTCGTAGTAGCGCGCAAAGTCTCGGCGGAACAATTTCCACTCGATGGCTCTGCGACAGGTATGGGACTCTCCGTGCAGGGTCAGTAGCACGCGCTCCATGAGGACGTCACATTCGCCGTACATCGACTGCACCAGGCGCCGATCGCACAGCGCAGCATGTGCATGCTGATAGCCGGTAACCTTTGCGAGTGCCTTCATGGAGTCAGAATAGAACCGGATAGGTCGCCCACACATCCCGCTCCGACGCCTCGATTTTCTGCGGCAGCTGATCGGGGTTGGGGAGCATTCCGCGTTCGATCAGCTCTTTGATGATCAAGGTGACGGTGCCGAATTGATGGTTCTCCGGATTGGGGGCCTCGCCATCTCGCAGTACCGTACCGGCTACCAGGTTCATGCCAAGGCAGACGTGCATGCCGCCACCAAAAGACATCCCGGCAGGGCTGATGCGCCCCTGAATGGTTCGTTGCGGATTAAATTCGGTCGCATCATCGCCAAATACGGTGGCATCCCGGTTTGCGGTCTGCAGTTCGACGACCACCTTGTCGCCTTTTGGTATGAGCCGCCCGTCTGCCAGAGTGACGTCGGCCTCAGCTCGCCTCCAGGCCTCGGGGCTAGAGGGGTGGAGGCGCATGCTCTCCAAAACGAACCGTTGCAGTTGGTGCGGGTTCGCGACGATTTCTTCGGGTGTCTTGTTTTCATTAGCACACCAATTGAATAGCTCATGGGTGGCGTGTACCAGGGTGTGAACCGAGGTGTGTGACGCTGCGAGGTAAAAGAAGGCGACTTCCCGCACCATTAATTCGTCGGGCATGGATAACTCGGCGTCATGCATTAACAAGATCGTCAGGATGTCTCGCGGGAGTGCCTCTTCACTGATATTGCCCGCCCGGTAATCCTCGAGCAGTAGCCAGACGGCGAGCGCGTGACGGCAGGAAAAAGCGTTCGCGAAATTCGTCGATGGCCTCTCGGATCTCCTGAAAGATCGGTTCACGGTCGCCCTTAAATTGTCCGATGGTGGCGGCTTGCCCGAGCTGGATGAGCAATCGATGCTGGGCGTCGGCTTCTTCTACGGTGCCGTCTATTCGGTCAATTCCGGCGAAAGACAGTGAGAGATGCACCATGATGCGGTAGCCGAGCTCTTTGAGATCGAGTGACGAGTCGGTGAGGAACTGGTCCAGAGTCTCGCTGAGCAGGTCGGGAAAGACCTCATTTTCATAGACTCTGAAGAAGTTTTTCCGGAATAGTTGGCTTTCGATCGAGCGTCGCTGGCGGTGTTCGTCCCCGTGCAGCGTCACGAGTACCTTGTCCATGAGGATCTTGCCCTCATCATAGAGGGACTGCTTCAGGTCAGTGATGCGCAGGGCATGCTCGACATCGTGGTAAGTGCTAACGCGATGGACTTCCATGCTGATACTCCCTGATAGCGAAGGGCGCTAACGATTAAAGTGGGTGCCTACAGCGATAGTGTATACATCGTGAATCAAAGTGTACACACTTTGCGCTGTGTGCCTCGCGCTTTGTGACTGAGCAGAACGCTGGTCGTGAGCCGGTTCATCGAGGGGGCGCCTATATCAAGGCGCCCTACGCACCGCTTTATCAATCGCCTTGGCGATGTCATATTATCGGTATCGGTTCAAGTTCGGGGGAGAAGGCATGAAGCTGACGGTCAACGGAAGCGAGCTTCAGATCAATAGTGACTCAGATACGCCGCTCCTGTGGGTGCTGCGGGACGAGCTGAATATGGTTGGCACGAAGTTCGGGTGTGGCATCGCCCAGTGCGGCGCCTGCACGGTGCATCTGGAGGGTCGTGCGATTCGCTCCTGTGTCACGCCGGTCTCTGCCGTGGCGGGCAAGCAGATTCAAACGATTGAAGGGCAGGCGGACGAGAAGGGTCTGTCGACCGTACAGCGGGCCTGGTTGGAAACGGACGTGGCGCAATGCGGTTACTGTCAGTCCGGTCAGATTATGGCCGCTTCGGCGCTCCTGTCGGAAAATCCCAACCCGACCGATGCAGAAATCGATACCGCCATGGCGGGCAATATTTGCCGGTGCGGCACGTATCCGCGGATACGCACAGCCGTACATTTGGCGGCCCGGTGGATGACAGAGGAGCAGAGCGCATGAGTGAGAACAGGAGCTCAGGCGGACTGAACCGCAGACGGTTTGTTCAGGCGGGCGGTGCGTTCTTGTTTGCTGCCCAATGTCCCGTCACTTTTTCTCGAAAGGCTCACGCGGCCGGTGCGGGCTCCATGATGAACAGCTTTGTTCGCATTGACCCAAACAACGTCATTACCCTGCTTGCCAATAACTCGGAATTTGGCAACGGGGCTTATACGGTGATGAGCATGATGCTGGCGGAGGAGCTCGACGTCGATTATCGCAGTATCGCGCTCGAGGCCGCGCCAACGACGCCCGAGTACTACTCGCCGTTGTTCCGCGAGTACCTGACAGCGGGATCCGTGACCACCGGTAGCACCTTTATGCCGATGCGGACGGCGGGTGCTAAAGCGCGGGCCATGTTGCTAGAGGCGGCATCTAGGGACTGGCAGGTTCCCACCGACGAGCTTGGGACTCATGGCGGGCAGGTGACGCATGCCGGTAGCGGCCGCAGTAGCACCTACGGTGAGTTATTGGAAACCATTCATCGACTCGATATCCAGCCCCCTGAGACGGTGACACTCAAGGATCCTAGTGAGTTCGCGATTTTAGGTAAGCCTGCTCGGCGCTATGAGGGTGCTGGCAAGGTAGATGGTACTGCTCAATTCGGGATTGATATCAAACTCCCCGGGATGCTCTATGGCGCGATCGCGCGGCCGCCGGTTCACGGTGGATCGGTGGTTGATTTTGACGCCACTGATGCGCTGACCATGCCGGGTGTGGTGAAAGCCAAAGCGATCAGAGCCGGCGTGGTGGTATTGGCAGACAGCTATTGGCGGGCGCAAAAGGCGCGCGCCAAGCTCAAGATTAATTGGGATCGGGGCACGAATGACGGCGTGTCGAGTGAGCAGTTCTATGCGGATTATCGCGCCCTGGCGGACACCCCTGGCCTGTTGGCTGAGGATATTGGCGATGCGATTGGTGCACTCGACGCAGCGGAGGCGAGCAAGAGAGTGGTTGAGGCCACCTACGAGATGCCGTTGCTGGCTCATGCCACGCTGGAGCCCATGAACTGTATTGCGCGGGTTGAGGGTGATACTTGCACGGTCTGGAGCGGCACGCAGTATCAATCTAACGATCAGGAGGTGATTTCACGTTTTCTGGGTATCCCGCAGCAGAATGTCACCATTCATAGACCTCTCATGGGGGGTAGCTTCGGTCGCCGCTCGAGTAAAACGGCGGACTACACCGTTGAAGCGGTGGAGGCGGCGATGGGCGAGTCGGTTCCGGTACAGATTATCTGGTCGCGGGAAGAAGATATTCGGAGTGGTCATTATCGGCCGCTATTTGTGCACAAGCTTCGCGGTAGCGTGGACGAATCCGGTATGCCGGAGGCGTGGCATCAGGTGGCGGTAGGCCAGTCGCTGATGCAGGGCAGCAAGCACGACCCTGGCTATATGGTGCGAGGGATGGATATCTATTCGTTGGATGGTTGCTTGCAGGAGCCGTTTGGCGTGTTCCCCTACGGGACCTCTTACCAAATTCCGAACCATCGTGTGGAAAGCCACAACGCGCCAAGGTTAGGGATCGTGCCTCAGGAGTGGCGCTCGGTTGGCCACACCCACACGGGCATTGCCTACGAATGCTTTCTGGATGAGTTGGCAGACAAGGGCGGTATCGATCCGATGGCGCTGCGGTTACGTCTGACCAAGGACCACGCGCGCATGAATCGCGTGTTAAGCGTGCTCAAGGAAAAATGCGATTGGGACAAGCCGCTGGCACCGGGGCGCGGGCGCGGCGTGGCATCACGGATCTACAACATTTCACCGGTTGCCCAAGCAGTAGAAGTGACGGTTGCAGAGAACGGTGATTTCACCGTGGATCGTGTCGTATGCGTGGTGGACTGTGGGTTCGCGGTGAATCCGCTTGGTATCGAGGGGCAGGTAGAAGGCGGCCTTGCTTACGGGCTGGGTGGCGTGGCCTTCGGCAACATCGACATTGTGAACGGTGAAGTCCAGCAGAGTAACTTCCATGATTACCCCGTCATGCGGTTACCACAGATGCCAAAAGTTGAGGTGCATATTTTGCCCAGCGATGAGCCGCCCACCGGGATCGGCGAGCAGGCAACCACACCTATTGGGCCGGCCGTCGTCAATGCGCTATTTAATGCAACGGGGCGGCGTGTCCGTCGATTCCCGTTGTCGAGTCAAGGGTTCAATCTGGTCTGAGGGCAGCATGGCACTAGAGCATATGGTTTGGCTCACACCTAAAGCGGGGGTGGGCGATGCCAAAATGGAAGAGATTCTTGCGTCGATTCGGGCGCTGACCCACGTGCCGGGGGTGATGGCAATTTCAGCCGGATGCAACATCACCGACCGGGCCAATGGCGCGACCCACGGTGTTTTGGTGACGCTGGAGAGTGCTGATGATTTATCAGGGTACCTTGGGCACCCTGATCATCAGGCTGTCGGGGCGGTGTTGCGCGAGCACTGTGACGTGCTCGCGCTGGACTACGAGCGCTAGTCCGGCTGGCCCTCGCTCATGGCGCCCTCACTTCGGGGGGCGAATACCAAGAGGGCATTGCCGGCCTCGTGATTATAGAGACCGTACCCTGAGTTGATCACCATATGTCCTGCGGCAATAGCGGGGCCGGAGCCGCTCATGCCGCCACCCTTAGCCGTTACCCCATTGGTGCCCGTGACGGGTGTAGTCGTGTTATAGGACCAGATAATGTCCCCGCTTTGGCTGTCATAGATTCGAATAATGCCATCGAGGTGTCCGGCAATAACGGCGCCATCCGTTGCCGTGATGGCCGCAGAGATTCCGGGGTCACAGAACGGTCGGCCCTCTCCGCAAACGTTTTCCTGCACACGACTCCAAAGAACGTTTCCGGTGTTGGCGTCTACCGCAGACAAGCCGGGGCGCGCGGTGGCGGGGTCGAGCCATTCTCCGTTGCGGGTGTCATTCATGTCGTTGATTGGCACAAACACGGTTGAGCCGCTGGCAGCCATGCCGAAGTGCACGCCGCCTTGAATACTGCCGCGCCCCAACTTGACCTCCCACAGCTTGTTCTGCCCCGTCTCCCAGTCGAGCGCGAATACCCGGCCATCTTTTTGGCCTGCAACGACGAGTGTCGTGTCGGCATCGATATCCACTAGCAGCGGGCTTGAGGCCTGATCGTAGTCAGGTCCGTCTTCCTCAGGGCAATTGGGGTTGTCGACCATCATGCAGGCGACATTCCAGGCGTCGTCAGGGAAGGTCTGTCGCGACCAAATGCGCTCGCCCGTGTCGAGACGAACAGCGATAACGGCGTCACTATTCTTATCTGCTGGGGAGGAATAATTCTCGCCCGTACCGAAAATCAGTAGATTTCGTTCAGCATCGATTGTCGGGCTGGTCCACACGGGCGCCCCCGAAGGGCCAAAGATTTTGGTCCCTGCTTTGGTATTCTCTGTTGAGATGGGTGCATCGGGAATCGCGTAGCTGTCCCACAAGACCGCGCCATCCTCGCCATTGACCGCCATAACGTGTCCTCGAAACGTGCAACAGGCATATTCCGGATTGGCCGCTGTGACCACCTCTAGCGATGAGACAGGGACGTAAAGGTTGCCGTTGGCAAAGGCGGGGGTGCCCGTTAACGTGGCGCTGTGATGGTCATCGGGGCTGGTCTGCCAGACGAGTTCGCCGGTTGTGGCGTCCAGCGCGTAAAGGTTGGCAATGATGTCACCGAAATAGGCGGTGGGGATGCCCTCCGGACCGCGTTTGCCCAAGGTGATCCCGGTGCGCACCTCTGCTCTTGCTGCAAACTGCCAGCGAACACAACCGGTATCGAGATCAAAGGCGTAAACCGTGCCGTCCTGGCTGCCCACGAAGACCGCCCCCATCGCTATGGTGGGTTGGGAGCGGGCGCGGGTGGAGGCGGGGAAGCCGAAACTCCACTTGAGCTCGAGATTGCGGATCTCGCTCCGGTCAAAGCCCGCTGCTTCCGGGCTGACATAGCGTCGGGTATCGTAGCCCCAGCCAGTGAGGTGTGTTTCATTTAGCGCGGTGAACTCGGCAGCGGGTCCTTCACACCAGGCGACATCGGGTGCCGCATCGGGATCACCCAGCCGCATCTGCGTGATGTACTCGACGATGTGCTGTTTGTCTCCGTCGGAGAGATGCGCAGCCTGAGATTGCATGATGCCTTCGGTGATGGAGCGATAGAGCACCTGCGGCGACATGAGTTCCAGCCAGGTGGTGTGGGGTGCTTTGTAAACCTGTGCCTCGTGACAACCTGCACAGTGTTCAATGTAAAGAGGCTTCCCGGGGAGCGCGTCGCGGTCGCCTAGGTCACCCACCCAGGCGTACTGCTCGTCCATTGAACCCAGCGTGGCGGGCTCGGACTCTGCCGAGCATATCTGCTGCGGAAGATTCGGCTTCCTGCTTAGCCTGGCAGGCCTACCAATATTGCCAGGCGACAAAATGACGAGCCCCTGCGCCGGAGCGTTTTCCCATATCCCAGATCATTGCGGCCTCTCCTCTTCTTGTTCTAGTGAAAATAATAAACGCTTGGAGCGAGAGATTGGTACGGACATTTCAGGGGCCGATCTGTCGCGCTCTTGCCTCTGGCTCGGGGGCCAAAAGCTGGTTATGGTGGCGTCTTGGCGCTCCGTCACGTCAACTCATTAACAGGAGGAGATGATATGGGCCGGGAAAATCTCTGGCTGGTCAAATGCGCCGACCGCGACGGCGACGACGTAGAGGGCTCTGCGGCAGGAGCACATGGCCGGGCACCTTGCCGCATATCGAGGCCATCGTGGACCACATTGCCTTGGCGGGCCCGCTCAAGGACCCTCGCAGGCGAGCGTATCGTCGGGAGCATGCTGGCTTATCGCACAGATGACCTCGAGCAAGCCAAAGGCGTGGCTGGATGGCGACCCTTATTCACGATGTGGGATATGGGAAACGGTTGAGTGGTCTCGTCTGGTGCTGGCGGCCGGCACGCTGGCCGGTGGCGTCACCTGGTAGTGCCCCTCGGCGCGACGCTTTAGAAGCGTCGCCGGCCCAGCCACCATATCCCCAGTGCACAGAGGGCGAGCAGCAGGCTGTGGGGGAGGGTTGGAACAGGTAGCGCGGAGTCAGGTAAAAGCAGCAGGACCAGAGCGCGATCAGTGGCCTGCACGTTCCGTCTACTGGAGACATTTTGTCCGGTTGTTTCGGTCGTGACCGTCACCACGTTGACGTGTGCTCCGAAGAATAGATTGCTTTGCACCCGTCCTGAAAAGACGCAGGTGTGGTCAGAGTTTGCCATTAACGCTACGGGGGTAGCACACGAGCCTTGACCATTGAGATCGCCAAAAACGGAATCTTGAAGTTCGGTGGCGGTCACTTCATAGCTATTGTCATTGCGTAAGACCAGCGTGAAGTCGACCAAATCACCGGGGTAGGTGAGTCGCTTGTTCGGTGTTTTTTCAATCGATATTGCCAGCGGATTCCCAACCAGATTGACCCGCGCAGTATCGAAGCCAAATACCGGCTCGGCGGTTTCAACGCCCGCGCCCGCAGCGGTGATGGTGTCGGTTTCGGCGCTCCCCAGCGTCCCGCTGACGGTCTCGGAGAAGGTGCACCTCAGGACTTGCCCGGCGCTGAGTTGCAGCGGGCTGGCAGTCGATACCGCCGGACAGGTGCCGCGGCCGCTCAGATCGCCATGAATATCGTCGATCAACTCTGTGAGGGCAATCGCCTCCGAGGCCGATGCATTGATCACTTCAACGGTGAATGCCACCGTGGCACCACTTGTGGGTACACGATCCGGCGTTGCGATTTTGTTAACTTCGATCACTAGAGGCGCAGCGGTGCCAGGTGGATAAAACTGCACCTCTGCCGTCGCGAAGGCGGATACGGGCTGTCCGCCGTCAGCAAAGCCTGACGCTGTGACGGTATCCGGGAAAAAGCTGATTTCGGTGGGGACTGACTCACTTGCCTCAGGCACTGTGGCAACAAAAATGCACTCAGTGACCGAGCCTGCCGCCGGCAATTGCAGCGCGAGATTTCCCGCGATCGGTACGCCATTGCACCTGAGGTTCAAGCGCGTCAGATCGCCATGATAGTTGTCGACCAGCGAGGTGATCGTAAGGTCCTTCAGGGGAGAGTGGTTCTCAAGGACCACCTCATAGGTCACCGCCGTTCGGTCTCTGATCACCAGCTGTCTCGCTAATTTTTTTAGCGTGAGCACGGCTGGCGTTTCGAGCAGCGTCACCGTCGCGGTGGCCGTGTCCGTCACCTCGATACCGTCAGGTTCAGGTGCCTGTGCGGTAGCCGTGACGGTGTTGTCGAAGGCGCTGGGCGCGCGCCCATCCACCCCGTGCGTGTAGCTGCAGGTATAGAGTCCCGAGGTGGGAATGGTTTGCGGTAACGCGCAGTTTCCCACGCCGTCGAGCGAGCCACCTTTTTGACTGTCTAGCAGTTCTGTGAGGGTCAGCGACGTTTCGCCGCCGTTCCAGACTTCGATGAGATAATTGATCTCACCCCCAGGTTCTTTGATCGAATGTGGTGTGGCGACTTTTAAGACCCGGATATCCGGGACTGCGGCATCAGCATCATCGATAAATTGCACCGTCGCCGAGGCCGCATCCTGGAGGGTGCGCCCTACACTGTCGGTCAGAGAGGCGATGATGGCGTTGGTGTGAGTACTCCCCGCCGCGCCGCTTAAAGTCTCCTCAAACTCGCATCGATAGCTGGCGTTGGAGGCAATGGTGCCGCCTGTGGCGCACGTGCCCTTGCTATTCAAGTCACCAAACTGGTCATCGACCAAGCTGTTGAGTGTCAGGACATCTGTGCGGTCTGACTCGTTGAAAAGCTCAACTTTGAAGGTGATAGACGTACCCGAAGCGCGAGCAATATCCGGTATCGCGATTTTTTTGAGCTCCACCTCTGCGGGGGGCTCCACTATGATGGTGTCGATGTCGTAATCATTGACCTCCCTGCAGGCGGACGACTGGCGTGGAAAATAGCTTTCCTCATCGATGGGGCCGGTGCACAAATCCTTATTGGCATTGTTATGCCAACCAATGGCGATCGGAATATCGAGCTTGCCATTGCCGTTGGCGTCGCGACAGAGCACATCCTCGGCCTGAAATTCATAGTAGGTCAGCTCGCTATCCAGAATGTCGCCGCAGCTATCGTTGTTGATCTTGCGATAGGGGCCCGAGCCTGAACTGAGATTCAGCGCGTTAGTGTTCTCGGTGACCGGTTGAAGCCCGGTAAAAGTACATAGGCTGCCGCCGATAGCTGGTTCCCCGTTTTCTCCGATCCATATGCCCAGGTTATAGCGCTGCGCGGCGTTACGGCTGCGCCCGGAGCCAACCGTGAGGCCGATCCGGAGATTCATCAGATCGCCCTCGTCGCAGTGTGATCTATCTGGTTCGATGGACACTGCTTTAAATGAGAGAGAGTTGGAGGTGCAATGGTTGCCGCCATTGAATTCAGGCACGCATTTGGCGTCGGTGAGGGGCAGAGTCTGGCCCAGAGAAGAGGCCGCCGCTGCCAGCGTCACAGTCAATATTAGTTGTTGAGCAATGCGTGCCATACTGTTTTAAACCTGCCGGCCAAAGGGGCAGTGTATTAGCTCCTGTCGCCAGATACGCCCGCAGAAGGTGACAGTGGAATGAAAAGGATGTGGAGGTGTGAATGACAGAGTGTGATGTAAGGGTAGATCTCTCCTGTAAGCGCGCGCTGGTGACTGGGGCAAGCTCGGGCATTGGTGCGACTGTGGCAAAGGCATTGGCTGCCAACGGCGCGATGGTTTGGGTCAACCACCCGGTGTGAGGCCACGCTAGAAGCCGCTGAGGCGGTGGTCACGGGCATTGTCGAGGCGGGCGGCGCGGCTCAGTCGATACAGGCCGATGTGAGCAGTGAGTCTGATGTGTTGGCGATGTTTTCCGTCGCTGGAGTCAGAGCCATTGGATATCTCTCGTGAATAACGCGGGGATCGCCCACTCCAGTCCGATCGAGGCGCTGGAGGTGGATGACTTTGACCGGTTAATGGGCGTGCACCTGCGGGGTACCTTTCTCTGCACGCGTTCTGCATTGAAGATGATGTATGCGCAAAATAGCGGCCGCATTATCAACACCGCTTCACAGCTTGCTTATATCGGCGCGCCGGGGTTCTCCCACTACACCGCCGCTAAGGGCGCGATTCTGTCTTTCACACGTAGCCTCGCACTGGAGATTGGGGACAGACCCATCACCGCCAACTGCGTGGCGCCCGGGGCGACCATGACGCCGATTCTGGAGGATGTGCCAGCTGACATTCTTGAGGGCATTCGCCAAAACATCCCCGCAGGTCGGATAGCAGAGGTCGAGGACATCGTGGGTGCGTACCTTTTTCTCGCGAGTGACGCCGCTGGGCACTTTAGAGGCCAGTGTTTAAGCCCCAATGGCGGAGATGCGTTCCTCTAACCTTGGTGCATGCGCACTGTCTGTACTGTCGCTTTGGGCGACATGTTGCGTGGTGCGACACTATTTTTACTGAAATTGATCGCTAAACTGGATTGCAATCGCTGGCAAAAAAGCTGAATATATATACAGTACTTTTGAAAGCGGGTAATTCGGGCGCAAAACCTAGGGCAAACGGTGTTTAGCGCGATAAAGCATGATTCTTCGGGGCACAGCCTGAACGGCACATCAGCAGAGCAAGAGAGGAGCAAGACATGGATCCGAACAAGCAAAAAGCACTGGATGCGGCACTGTCACAAATTGAGCGCCAGTTTGGCAAGGGTACGGTCATGCTTATGGGTGACCAGGAGCGCGTCGCGTTACCCTCAATCTCTACCGGCTCACTCGGGCTCGATATTGCCTTGGGTATCGGTGGATTACCCAAGGGCAGGATTGCGGAAATCTACGGCCCGGAATCGTCGGGCAAGACCACGTTAACCCTGCAAGTGATTGCAGAGGCGCAGAAGGCCGGCGGCACGGCCGCGTTCATTGACGCTGAGCACGCCTTGGACCCTCAATACGCTGAAAAATTGGGCGTTCAGGTAGATGACCTGATCGTCTCGCAGCCTGATACGGGTGAGCAAGCACTCGAGGTGGCGGAGATGTTGGTTCGCTCCGGGGCGGTCGATGTACTGGTGGTGGACTCGGTTGCCGCGCTGGTACCCAAAGCAGAAATCGAAGGCGAGATGGGTGATTCCCACGTAGGCCTTCAGGCGCGATTGTTAAGTCAGGCTATGCGTAAGCTCACGGGTGCCATTAAACAAACGAATTGTCTTGTGATTTTCATCAACCAGATCCGTATGAAGATCGGTGTGATGTTCGGCAGCCCCGAGACCACGACGGGCGGCAACGCGCTGAAGTTTTACTCATCGGTTCGACTCGATATCCGGCGAATTGGTGCGGTGAAGGAGGGCGATGAAGTCGTGGGGAATGAAACCCGAGTCAAGGTCGTGAAGAACAAAGTCTCGCCACCCTTTAAGCAGGCAGAATTCCAGATCATGTATGGCGTGGGTATCTATCACATGGGCGAGGTGATTGATTGGGGTGTCAAGCTGAACCTGATCGATAAGTCTGGCGCCTGGTATGCCTACAAGGGCGACAAGATCGGTCAGGGCAAAGCCAATGCTTCCAAGTTTCTCGAGGAGAACGCATCGATCGCCAAGGAGATTGAAGACCAGATCCGGCATCAGATGATGGGCGTCCCGCTTGCCGCAGTGGATGCCGAGTCTGAGGCGGAAGAGGAGTCCGCTGAGCCTGGGGATGTGCCAGCGATCGGCAGCGTGGCAGAGTCTTCCTGACGGCGTTATCGCAGCTTTTGGTTGGCCTGCCAGACGACGATCGTTCCGTAACCGCTGCCGAGCTCCGGCTCGCAGCGATGGATTTGTTAGCCCGCAGAGAGCACGGTTCGCAAGAGCTAGAGGCAAAGTTGTCAAGGCGGTTTCATAAGCGGCACTATGATGTTGAGTTACTGAGAAGCGTCATCGAGCAGCTGACCGCTGAGGGTCTGCTTAGCGACGAACGTTTTGCGGTCTCAAGGGTCAGGCAGCTCGCGGGCAGAGGTTATGGCCCGAACCGGATCCGTAACGATCTGCGTCAACAGCAAGTAGATCAATTTCTCAGCTCATCCATGGACGAGGCATTTGATGTGCCGGTCGACTGGGCGGCGGAGGCGGCGGCGGTGTACCAGAAAAAATATCGTGGGCAGGCCATCGTTGGCGATTTCGACTCAAGACAACGAGAACGAGGGCGCCGAATGCGATTCCTTCAGCATCGTGGCTTCGACGCTGAGATCATTCAGCGCTTAATAAACGCCGACGATAAAGGAGAGGGCCGGCAGGAAGACTGAGCGCAAGGGGAGGCGAAGTTCGACCTCGCTGGCGGTGCAGTACAACGAAGGTAGGCGGCTAGTCGCCGTCGGTCATTTTTTGTAGCCACAGCGCGCGGGCTTCTTCTCCCTTCGCTCTGATGATGGCGGCGTTCTCCGGCCCCATTCGCAGTAATTGTTTCTGAACAGGTGCCAGGGCCTCGATGGCAGGGTCTTCGTAAACCCAGATCGCTTCTTTGCGGATGAGCCTTGCCTCACTCAAGTCGATTTGCGGCGTATTGATAATCACATCAAGGGTCGCCAGCACTGCAGGATCGAAGGCGTCTTCATCTTCACCATAGTATGACCAGGCCTCTCGGAACAGCGGTAAAAACCAGTCCAGTGCAACGAGTAATGCGTCGATATCCAGGCTCTGCACCCATTTCCCCATCGCGTCGTACCGCGAAAAGCCCGCTGGGTCCACGATAACCTGGGCGCCGTCATCGCTGATCGGAAAGGCGCCTTTGGGTCGGGCGACAGGCAGCAGCTTATAGGGCACATCGCCTTGCGCCATCAGATAAATAAGGCTCGCACTGCGTTCAATAATGTTCCCCGGCATTAGGTACTGCTGGCCTGCGTTGCCCAGTGGTATCGAGCCTATCGCGTCGCGAACGGCGTCATCGCTTTCTTCTAGCCGAGGAAGTGGCTCAGCGACGGGCTCCAGGATCACAGGTTCTGCTGGCGATGCTGGAGGGACGGGAGGCTCGGGCTCCGGCATGGGTAGTTTTGGTTCCGGGGCTGTCACGACGGGGGTGGGATCCGGTACCGCTTCTTCCGCGGGCCAGATGCCGCTGAGCAACACTACGCCGCCCGCCAGAATGATGACAAGAACGCCGATCAGTGCGACCTGAGAGGCTGCCAGAGCGCCTGTCTGCCGAAACCTGGAGGTTGTTCTCACTGCCATCACATTGCCTCTTTCGCCCTGAAAGCTAATGGGCTCACACCGGTGGATACTAAGACATTTAGGCGGGAAAAACCGCCCATCTAGAGGAGTCTGTGCGTAATACCGAAGCCGTCAGCGGGCTATTGTCTCGGGTGAGAGAAGGCTGCTTTTCTCGACAGCGGTCGGCTCCCGGCGGTCGGTCCACGCCGCGTTAGTCCGCTGCCTGCGTAGCGGCGAGGGCATCCATATCGCTGAGCGCCTGCTCCAGCTGATCAACCAGGTCGTCAAATACTTCGATGGTCGCCTTGATCGGTGCAGGAGATGTCATATCGATCCCAGCCTTTTTAAGCAGTTCGATGGGATAGTCGTTGGATCCTGACTTCAGCATGGTCAGATAGCGTTCTCGAGCGGGTTCGCCCTCTTCAAGAATCTGTTTGGCCAACGCGGTGGCGGCAACGAAGGACGTTGAATACTGGTAGACATAGAAATTATCGCTGCGCAGAAAATGCGGTATGCGGCTCCACTCAATCTGGTTGAGTTCATCAGCGTGCACGGCGTCTCCATAGTAGTCGGCAAATACCTCGGCGTAGATGGTATTGAGTGCGTCGGCAGTCAGTGCCTCGCCCGCTTCAACTTTTGCGTGGGCTCTCGCTTCGAAATCAGCAAAAGAGGCCTGCCGGTAAAAGCCGCCACGAAATTCATCAAGGTATGAGCTCAGCAGGTAAGCGCGTTCGGCGGCCGATTCGGCCTCGGACAGCATCTTCTGCATCAGGATTGCCTCGTTGGTCATTGATGCGATTTCGGCGATGAATGTGCGGTAATCGCCGTAGACTTGGGGCTGCGTATTCCTTGTTAAGTAACTGTGAATAGAGTGCCCGTATTCGTGCGCGAGGGTTGAGACATTATTCAACGTGCCCTCGTAATTCATCGAAAGGTAGGGCTTGGAGGTGTAGGTTCCCCAGCTGTAGGCGCCACCGCGCTTACCCCGATTGGCCATCGCATCCACCCAGCCCTCATCAAAACCTTTCCAGTAAACGTCCAGATACTCTTGCCCTAAAGGCAGTAGTGCGTCGGCAACGATCTGCTTTGCTTCTTCGAAAGAGATGTCACTGAGTGTGGGCGGCACAATAGGGGCATACATGTCCCATATTTGTAGCCGTTCTACACCCAGAGTCTGTTCTCGGAGTTTGAGATAGCGCTGTAAGGGTGCGCTGCCTTCTCTGGCTGTCTTGATGAGGTTATTGAAGACCTCTATCGGAATGGCGTTGGTATAGGTGGCTTGGTCTAAGCGCGAGTCGAAGCCCCGTGCCCGCGCAAAAAAGACCCGACTCTTTACATGCCCTTCGTAGTTCGCGGCCAGCGTGTGATTGAGCGTTTGATACCCGGAGAAAAGTCCTTTCCAGGCGTCCTCGCGAACGCGCCGGTCGGTGGAATGCAAAAAAGCGCCGTAGCGCGAATTCGTCAACTCCACTTCATCGCCGTCTTCATCGATCAGTGTGCCAAAGCTCAGGTCAGAACTGTCAATCGCGGTAAAAACGCTATCAAATTTATCCAGCGGGTCGGACGCCATCGCCAGCAGCTTCTCCTCTGCTTCCGACAGCGTGTAGGGCCGCATGCGGGCAGTCTCATCAAGGTAGTGCGCGTAGATTGGCAGGCCGGGCGTGGCGTCGATAAATTCAGACAGCGTCGCCTCCGGAATCGCCAATAATTCGGGGGTAAAGTAAGACAGCGCCTCTTGATAGCGGGCGTAGAGCCCCTGAGCCTCTGAGAAGCGGGCGCCATTTTCCGAGATCCGGGTATCCTCGTAGCTTTTTAAGCCCGCATACACATAGAGATTCGCGATGACGGCCTCAACGGCTTGAATGCTTTCGATCGCGTTCAGCAGCGAAAGTCCACTTTGCCCCAGCGTGCCCCGGTGCGCACTCAGCGCCGGCAGTAATTCAATAAATCGCGCTCGATCTATCTCCCACGCCTCGGCGTCCGCGTACATATCCGTAAGATCCCATTTGAACTCGGTGGCGATTTCACCACGCTCCGGCACCGCATTAGACAGTGCCGTTGATGAGGCAGTGAGCATCAGGACGACAGTGCCGACCGATATCAGCGTTTTGAGTGAATTCATTCGTTGTATCTTCCTTGATCTATGACGGTTTACTGCGGCGAAGCGGTCTGCGAAATCCCGGTCGCTGCGGAATGCGTTGACATATCAGCACAATAGACTAGCCGATGAGCGGGCTTAAAACGAGACTCATAATGCCGCCGGCGCAGACTCCGTATCGGCCGGCAAGAAGCGCAGACCTTTATCGGGCTGCGTGTAGGTGTCCAGACCGGCAATGGCAACAAGGCCCATCGCGTCTAGGGCGAGTGCGCCGTCGCTGCGACGTGCCGCCTCGGGATAATGAAGTCGCTGCACCTCACCGATCACCATGTGCGTCCCGTTGATCGCGAGGGGATGATGTTCGCGCAGCGCGCAGCCGATTTGCAGGGGGGCGTCTTTGACAAAGGGCGCGACAAAGGCCGGCAGCCGCTCCTCCTCAAATCCACAGGCGTCGAATTCAGATTGGGTCTTGGGGTACGGTGCCGAGGTCTGGTGCGCTCGCGCAGCGTGATCCAGCGTAAATCCATTCAGCGTCCAGCATCGGGTGTCTAATATGTTGCCCAGCGTATGACGCTCACTTCGACCTGTATTGGGCCGCAGGATCATGGCGAGTAATGGCGGGTTAGAGCCCAGATGAACGTGTGAGCTGATGATGGCGAGGTTAGTCTGATCATCTGCGTCGCAAGTCCCTACCAACATGCCGGTCTTGTAGCCGGGCAGGCTGTTGATCAGCAGCGCGCGCTCTGCGCCCCGGCATGTCAGCCAGTTCCTCGGGACGTCACTCGTGCTGACGCTCATGCCTGGGGATCGGGCCCGCTAGTCGAGGGGTAGCGCTTGGCGTAGCGCCTGACAGCCCACTTGCTGATAACACCACGAAGCAATGGGTTTGATCACTGGCCAGGAGAGCCAGCGCCAGAGTAAGCCGATACGAGTGTATTGCCATGCCGCAATGTTGGCATCGAGCCCGGTGACCCAGTTGCCATCGCGCCGCAGATGTAAAGACTGCAATAAGGCGGCTTTGTCAGGGAGGTCGTCGCTGGAGGGGAGGTCGTGAATATCTCGCAGCTCAAGTCGATCGGACTTCAGCCGGGCGAGGTGCGACATCTCCCGCTGGCACAGCGGGCAACTTCCGTCGTAATAAAGAACATCAGGCTCATGCATGGTCAGTTTACGGTGCGCGCCATGCAATGGATGTCACCTTGGCGTAACGGTTGCCATCACTCGCTTAGGAGCGCCTGAATTCGCTCTCTTAAGACTTGCTCATCGCCTTTGCGGAAGCCGACGTGCACCTCGCGGATCAGTCCGTCTCGCCCAATAAGGTATCCCGAAGGCATGCCGGCAACGGCGAAAGCGCGCCCTGAATCGCCAGTTTTATCAATGGCGACCGGGTAGTCGACCGGATATCGAGCCAGAAAATCGAGCGCATCCTCATCGACATAATCGACGCTGATCGCTACGACCGCAAAATCCTTGGGATCAAACTCCTGGCTCAATCGATTGAGTGCCGGCAGCGATAGCCGGCAGGGCCCACACCAGCTCGCCCAGAAATCCACGTAGGTCACGCGTCCGAGATTACTGGCATCAGTGAGTGTGCCCTCGCCATTGGCAATGACGGGCAGCGCCCACTCGGGCTGCGGCAGCGGCTCGTCGAGTGTGATGTGGGAACCACGTTCTGCTGAAGCGAGCGAGCTCAAAAGGAGACTGCCCAGCAGCAGCGCTGCGGTGAGCAGTCGAGTCATGATGTGGCCATTACGTGCATGCCTTTATCTCCCCGCCTAGCGGTTCCGGCCCAAGCGTTCATGGGCATCGACCCATTCGTTGGTGCGCGTCTTTTTATCGACGCGAGCTGCACCCGAGAGTGATAGTTCCCCGGCCACCACGAGTGCAGCGGCTATTTCGCAGAGTTTGAGGGCTTTGCCTTTGCCTTCGCATCCCATCATGCGCAAGCACTCGCGTTGCGTCGGCAGGGCCGTGCCGCCACCGTAGGTCGCCATGATCAGTGCAGGTAGCGTAATCGAGAAGTAAAAGTCGCCCTTGCTGGTGGCACGCTGATAAGTGGTGCACTGATTAGACTCGCCGATGTTGGCCACATCTTGCCCGGTGGCGAGATAGAGCGCCGCGAGGCCATTGGCAGGATGGTTTGCGTTGTTCGAGGAGTTAGTCAGGATGGCAGAGAGCGTTGATATTTGCTGCCCGTAAGCGATTTGCTCCGGCGCTACCCGGAGGTGCTTCATGAGGATTTCACGGGGTACCGTGATCTCAGCAGTCACTCGTTTTCCTCTGGTTTTTAACAGGTTGACCGAGGAAGTTTTCTTTTCCGTATCGAAATTGCCCGACAGCATGTAGTGCAGCATCTCGGGTCGCTGTTCATGAATCCATTCGCTGGCGATGAATGTGGCGCGGCTCACCATGTTTTGGCCAGCGGCATCCCCGGTCGAGTAGTCGAATCGGGTAAACACCATGCTGTGCACGTGGTAGCTTTCAATGTCATGCAGCTTGCCCACAGAGGTCGACGTTTCCGCTTTGGCTTTGATGGCCTCAAAATTGTCTTTCAGCCACAGCTGAAAATCACGCGCCTGCCGGGCGTTGCGGAAAATAAAAACAGGGGAGCGTTGCATGGACTCCTCAGATACGGTTGTCAGAACGCCGCCCGCCTCCCGAATCACCTTCATGCCGCGATTGTAGGAGGCCAGCATCGTGCCCTCGACCGTGGCCATGGGCACGTAAAATTCGCCCTGGGCATGCTCGCCATTGACTAGCAGCGGGCCGGCTACCCCAATGGGGATCTGTGCGACACCCCAGAAGTTTTCGATGTTGCTCTCCATCTCGCGGGGATCAAAGGAAAACTGCTTGGTATGGTCGAGCTTGGCTCCGGTCTGCTCCTCGATGAAGCGCTGCCGTTGCTCGACAATTTCCAGACTAAAGTCGTCCTCGTCGCTGCGCGGAATTCTATTCTTGTCGCTCATAATCCGTTGATCCGTGCCTTGGCTTGCTCATATTCTGCCGTGAGTTTCGCTCACATAATCTGCTGTGCTGCCGAGTGTTTTGACCGCGCCAATTCCCTGGCCGCAGCCCCAGATATTTTTCCAAGCTTTTGCGTCTGTGTTGCCGCCAGAACCGAAGTCCATTTTGGTTGGGTCGCTCTCGGGGAGATTGTTGGGATCGAGTCCCGCCGCTTCGATGGAGGGCTTCAAGTAGTTGCCGTGGACGCCCGTGAAAAGACTGCTATACACGATGTCATCTGCGCCGAAATCGACAATCGCCTGCTTGTAAGCCTGGTCTGCGTCGGCCTCTTCGGTTGCGATGAAAGCAGATCCAATGTATCCAAGGTCCGCCCCCATGGCCTGCGCCGCAAGCACCGCATCTCCCGTCGCTATCGACCCAGATAGCAGAAGGGGTCCATCAAACCACTCCCGAATTTCCTGTATGAGCGCGATTGGCGAGGTCGTTCCGGCATGCCCGCCGGCACCCGCGGCCACGGCGATCAGGCCGTCAGCGCCTTTTTCGATGGCTTTTTTTGCAAATCGATTGTTAATCACGTCGTGAAGCACAATACCGCCGTAGCTGTGCACCATTTCATTGACCCACTCTTTAGCACCGAGTGAGGTGATGACGATGGGTGCCTTGAATTTCACGCACATGTCCATGTCGTGCTTCAAGCGCGCATTCGACCCATGAACAATCTGGTTAACGGCGAAAGGGGCAGAGGGTGCGTCGGGATGGGCGGCGTCGTAGTCGGCCAACTCGGAGGTGATGCGCTCCAGCCATTCCTCTAATACAGGCTCGGGTCGCGCATTCAGCGCAGGGAAGGAGCCGACCACTCCCGCCTTACACTGTGCGATGACGAGATCCGGATTGGAGATAATAAAGAGGGGTGCTCCGACAACGGGTAATCTGAGCGCATTTTGTAAACTGGGTGGCAGAGCCATAACAACATTCTCCTGGTGAGGCGGTAGTCAATTAGGGTGACGACGCTATCGCTCGGGGCGCGGCGAAGCAAGTCAGTGAGGCATAAGGGTGGTATTCAGCTGATCAATGGCCTGTGCAGCGCTTTCTTCAGCGCGCATAATGAAGGTGCACCCGCGAGTTATGGCATGGTATATGCCAGAACATGGGGTTGCAACGTCATCACGTCGAGCTTGGCTAAAACCATGTACCAGCAGTACTTCGGACTCGTTGAACAACCCTTCTCCATCGCGGTAAATCCCCGCTATCTTTTTATGAGTGCCCGCCACCGTGATGCACTCGCACATCTGTTGTACGGGGTAGGCAGCGGGGGTGGATTTATCTTGCTTACGGGAGAAGTGGGTACCGGGAAGACCACGCTGAATCGCTGTTTGCTTGAACAATTGCCGGATAGCACCGACATCGCCATCGTTCTCAACCCCGCCTTGAGCGCCGTTGAGCTGCTGGCCACGGTGTGCGATGAATTTAATATCGATTACCCCCGGGGCTCGGTTAGCCTGAAGGTGCTCACCGATGCCCTGCACCAGTTTTTGCTGAGTAATCATCGCGCCGACCGGCGCACAGTGTTGATGATCGACGAGGCGCAGCACCTCGGTGTAGAGGTGCTGGAGCAGATTCGACTGCTTACCAACCTCGAGACCGACGAAAAGAAGCTGCTGCAGATTATTTTGACCGGACAGCCCGAGCTGGCGGTCGTGCTGGCTCGCCCGGAGCTTAGGCAATTGAATCAGCGCATTACGGCGCGCTTTGATCTGACCCCGCTTGACGGGTCGGAAACACGGTCCTATGTTCGCCATCGTCTACAGGTTGCGGGTCTGAGCGATGGCAGGACGCTTTTTAATGAGTCGGCCTTGAGAGAGATCTATCAGCTGAGTGGCGGGGTGCCGCGGTTGATCAATGTTGTGTGCGACCGCGCTTTGATGGGTGCGTATGGCCGCAGCGAGTCGACGGTCTCGAGAAATCTGGTTCGCGAGGCTGCAAGAGAAACGTTGGGGTCGAGCTTTACCTGGGCGCGCAACGCAAACGGGGGCAGTTGGGCCGCTTGGTGGCGTCGAGGGGGCCTGGCGGGCCTCATCTTAAGTGCGGTGGCTATTGTCGTTCTGCTAGACAGGTGGCCGTTGGGGGCCGAGGCCGAGCTGCCGCGCGCTTCTTCAGCTGCCCAGCCGCACTCGCAGGCTCCGCCTGCGAGGTATGAAGACCCGCCCGCCGACACGCTCGTGTCTGATGACGGCTTAGATGCCTGGAGCCTCGGTCCTGATATCGCCGATGCCGCGTTATGGTCGTTATGGACGGGTGAGCGCCTTGAGGGCGACTTGTGTGAACGCGCTACCGAAAAAGGATTGCGCTGCGAGCGCAGCGACGCCGATGTGTGGGATGCGGTGGTGGAGACCAATCGACCCGTGGTGTTGAATCTGCGGCGTGAAAACGGATTCGCAGGCGCGTCAGTGTTGATCGCTATTGAAGACGGTTCTGGCCGGTTATTCACCGGCGACTCGATTTGCGACGTCTCGCTTCAGACGCTGGCATCGCACTGGCGTGGCGGTTTTCATTACTTGTGGCGGAGCCCTGAGGGATGGACGAGGCCCCTGATTCAGGGTGATCAGGGCGTGGTAGTGAGGCAGGTGGTCAACGATTTTTCGCGTCTCGACGGATTGCCACCCCCCCCTTTAAATGTATTCACCCCCGCGCTGGCCGAGCGCGTTCGCCAGTTCCAGTCGTCGGTTGGGTTGGAGGTAGATGGCGTTATCGGGGTCCGGACCTTGCAGGCACTGCACGAACAGCTTGGCGAGAGTTTAACGCTCGCGGAGTCGGCCAGCCGTGCACAGGCGTTTTCTGGAGTTTCAGCATGTCGCTGATTCTCGATGCATTGCGTCGCTCCGAGCAAAGTGACACCCCCGCTGCTCAGGTGCCGACGGACCTCGGCCGGCAACGGCATCCCGCTGATCGCCGATGGAGGTGGTTACTGTTAGTGGTGTGTCTGGTGGCAGGAGGCATCGCAGGATGGCTGGGTCGTGGCGCAGGTGTCGATAAAGCGGCGACGGTAGATCTCCCGCATACGCCCAGCCTGTCGGGCGTGCAGCTCGCCGGTCCTGCTGCCTCTGAGCCAACAGAGGGGACGGCTGAGGCTGTGATCGCGACCACCGAGGGTGCAAGGCGGGCTTCGGTGGAAATGAGTGAACTGGCGGCTAATCGTCCTGAGACGACCGATTCGCGACCGAGAAAAAAGGATGTGCAGATCGCAGCGCTGCATCAACAGATGTGGGCTGATGCGGCGTCAAATCCTTCGCCAGACCAGGCGGCCTCGGTGTCTGACAGTAGTTGGCGCGATCAGAACGAGGCGCGAGAGGTTGAAGCGGCGGGAGCGAATGCCTCCTCTATCGCGCCGCCCATTGATTTGGCAGCAGCGATGGAGCGTGCGGCGAGGGAGCTGGGTGAGACCTCGCTCATCCCGCATTCTGCCGTGTTATTGGAGAACCTCTCTCAGCAACAAAAGGATCAAGTGCCCACCATTGTTTATACCGAGCATGATTTTCAGGAGAACGGATCCTCGACAGTCGAGCTTAATCGGAGCCGTCTGAGGGTCGGTCAGCGTGCGGGCCCGGTTACAGTCAACGAAATCTTGCCCGACAGCGTCGTTTTAAGGGTCAGTGGTATTACGTTTCGACTGCGTGCCCTCAATACCTGGGTCAATCTCTAAGCGTGCGGTCGAGATCGACCCGGTGGGTCTCGCGCCTACTCGAGCGCTGGGGTGGTTATCTCGCCCACCGCGGGTTCCTCAAACAGGAAGGCGCTCATGGCATCGTGGACTTCGCGCTGGCGAAGAAAAGGTTTGAGCCAAAGCCCGCCGACTTCGTTTGCAAACAGCGGAACGTTCGCCCCCGTGTGCTCCTCACTAAAGCCATTATTCGTTGCGTAGTTAATGCGCATTATTCCGCCCTCGGGGGTGATCACTCTGGCCGTTAGGCCCGGTGAATAAATCGGAATAGGGTAGTGCGAGTAAAGACTGGGCTCGGGCAGTATCTGCGCGGCTTGTGCGTGATCTGCGGTGACAATAACCGCCGTATTGCCCTGTGCGGTGGCAAAATCTAAGGAAAGCGAGAGGGCCTCTTCGAGCTGTTCAATCTCTCCTATCGAGCCGCAGGGGTTGCGCTTATGGGATTCCTTATCAATCGACGCTGATTCAATCATGAGAAAGAACCCTCGCTCGTTATCAGCGGAAAGGTGACGCAGCGCTAGGCGGGTCATACTGGCGAGGGAGGGAGTGCCCGCATAGTCTGGGTTCGTCTCGCAGTGCATGGGTTCGGGCTCTTGCGCATCGCCGAGATAATCGGACAGGCGGTGCAGCCAGCTGGTCTCGGTCGGCTCACCGACCCTGGCGTCGGTGCCGCGCCACCTGACTTCGAGCGTCTCCTCATCAAACGTGCCGATAAGCGGTTTCTCGCTCGCGACGCTGTCCAGATTCGTGTCGCGGTCCAGGACTTGATATCCGCGACTAAGGGCCATATTCGCGAACTGACTCCCCGTCGATGGTGGTTTGTTTCAGAAACTTGGTGCCGCCGCCGAGCAAAACCTGCGCGCCGCTGTCGAGTAACTGTTCAATGATGGAGCCGGGACCACCGTTGTCCCGCGCGTCGCTTAGGCACGCTGGCTGGGGAATGCCGTAATAGGTGCTGCCCAAAACTTCCTCTGGGCCTTCGCAGCTCCGGGCGGAAACATGTGCAAGAAACGACGCGGGTGTCGCATCTGTCAGTGAAGACGTGGTGACCAGCCCGACCCGAAATTGCTTTTGGAGCGCTCGTTCGGCGATGGTAGGAAGGTCCTCATCGTCAATGTCGGTGGCGATCCTGCCAATATGGGTGATGCCGCCGGTAGCCAGTGAGGTGGCGGTATTGGCCGAGTCGGCCACGTAGAGGGGGGTCGCCTGAGGCGGATAGCGTTTCTACCTGAACTGACGCGCGAAAGGGCAGCCTATCGACGCCCAGCTTGCCGCTCATGCCCGCCAGATAGTTGCGTCCCATCGTGACATGCTGGTCATCAAAGCCATCACCAATAATGAGAATGACATTTCTGTTGTCCGCCTGAAGCGCGCCGGGCGTTAAAAAAAAGATCAGTGCAATAATCAGTCGTGTCGATCGATTCATAGCGGTGCTGCTGCAGGCGATAGAAGCGTGGAGGATAGTCCCCAATGATGACATTCTCAATCCAGCTGGGACCCGGCACTTGGGCTAAGGCGTCTGCCTGTGGCACACTTCTGCACATCTATCAGCTCCTCAAGGAATACGATTTATGTCCGCATATGCTAGCCGAGTGCTTTTCGCCCTGATGGGGCCGGTCCTCTTGAGTGCTCCCGCTATGGCGGACGATCTTTCAGGTGCTGATACGGCATGGATGCTGACCTCGACTGCCCTCGTCCTGTTCATGACGATTCCCGGGCTATCCCTGTTCTATGCGGGGCTGGTGAGGGTTAAGAATGCGCTGTCCGTATTGATGCAGTGTTTCGCACTGACGGCGCTCATGTCGGTGCTGTGGTTCGTCGTGGGTTACACGCTCGCTTTCGGCTCGGCAGGGGTAGAGCAAGGTCCGTGGATTGGGGATCTAGGCAACCTGTTTCTCGCGAAAGTATCGATGGACAGCATGAGTGGATCGATCCCTGAGACGCTATTTGTCATGTTTCAGCTCACCTTTGCGGTGATTACGCCCGCTTTGATCGTGGGTGGTTTTGCCGAGCGTATGCGGTTCTCTGCAATGCTCATCTTCAGCTCACTATGGCTGATTCTGGTATATGCCCCCATCTGTCACTGGGTATGGGGCGGGGGTTGGCTGGGTGAAATGGGCCTTCAGGATTTTGCCGGCGGCGCTGTCGTTCATATCACGGCAGGGGTTGCTGCGCTGATTGCAGCAATGTCCTTGGGGAGCCGAAAGGGCTTTGGGCAAACGGCCATGCCCCCACACAATCTGACGATGACGGTCACGGGGGCGGGTATGCTCTGGGTGGGGTGGTTCGGTTTTAATGCCGGGTCAGCCGTTGCGGCGGATAATAGTGCGGCCATGGCCATGCTGGTGACGCATCTTTCGGCCGCATGCGGCTCATTGGCCTGGATGACCATGGAGTGGCTTCGTCATGGTAAGCCCTCGGTGCTTGGGATTGTGACCGGCATGGTTGCCGGGCTCGGTACCATTACGCCTGCCTCAGGGTCGGTGGGTCCTGCGGGCGCAGTCGTGATCGGCCTTTCGGCCGGGGTAGTGTGCTATTTCGCGACCATCACCCTCAAAAATCGACTCGGCGTGGATGACAGTCTGGATGTCTTTCCGGTTCATGGGGTAGGCGGCATGCTTGGACTGATCATGGCCGGGATTTTCTGTTCCCCCTCACTGGGGTTATTCAGCGGCAACGGTTTTTCAGATGGCGTTGAAGGCATCGCGGGGCAGCTGGGCATTCAGCTCACGGGCATCGGGGCGACATTCGCCTATACCGCTGTGGTGACTTGGATCTTGCTTCGTGTGGTGAACGTCATGGTCTCTCTGCGCGTCGATCAGGAAGACGAGACCGCCGGGCTGGATATCGTTTTGCACGATGAACGCGGCTACGACATGTGAAGAGTGGGTGCTCAGCTCGCGTTGAGCACCACCGAAATACCCAGCTTTTCCATCGCCGGTGCGCTTTGCTGAAGTTCCCAGATCGTTAGGGGGTGGTCCGTTCCCCAGCGCTCGGGGAAGGCGAGGGTGATGGTTTCCTCGTCAGCCGACACGCTTAGATCGGGTAGGCTTCCAGCGCCTCTACATGCTTCAAGATGACTGCAAGGCGGAGCAACACCATCATTCGGGCTACGGTACGGCGTTTCTTTTTGGCGACCGGCTCCAGCAATTCTAGACGAGGCTTACCTTTCAGCCCTGCTATCAGGGCTGCCATGACTTCCTGATCCTGCTGTGCGAAGCCGGGCAGGTCCGTATTGAGTACCAAGTACGCCGAGTGCTGCGAGTAGCTCTTCTGGGACACCGCGACTCCGATCTCGTGGAGCGCGCCTGCCCATTCGAGTAGCTCAATATCGTGGCTATCAAGCTGCCAGATATCTCGTGTCGCCTCGGCCAGCAGAGCGACCCTGTGTGTGACGAGATCTGCAATGGTTTGGTCGGCAGAGTAGCGCTGTTGCATGGCTGAAATCGTGCGGTTGCGGACGTCCTCGTGGCTGAATCTTCCGATCAGGTCATAGATGACCCCCTCACGCAACGCCCCCATGGATGTCCGCATTAGGGAGATTTGCAGCCCGTCAAAAATGCCCATGGTGATGGCCAGGCCAGCCGTCACAACGCCCTTGCGCGTCTCGCTAAGACCGGCGAGGTCAATCTCGTCAATGTGGCGAAACCCGAGAAGTTTTTTTCGCAGTTTTGTGAGCGAATCGCGATCAATGCCGTCTTCTCGCCAGCCCGCGGTCACGATGAGACCTCTCGATCGCGCGCAAGGTGCCGGACGAACCCACTGCCTCTTGCCAAAATTCTCTGTGGTAGTTGCGGCGGATGTGCGAGACCTCGATTCGGGCGCGATGATAGGCGGCGTCAAATCGCTCTTTGTTGAGTTGTCCGTCGGGGAAAAATGCCTCGCCGTAAGAAACGCAGCCCATTTGTAAGCTCTCGAGCCGCATTGGCTCAAAGCGCTCGCCCAGGATAAATTCAGTGCTACCTCCACCGATATCCACCACCAAACGCGTATCTTCGTCGTCAGAGAGGGTGTGCGCGACGCCCAGATAGATCAAGCGCGCTTCTTCTCTCCCGTAAATCACATCGATAGGCACCCCAGAATCTGCTCGGCGGGTTCGATGAAGTCCTGGCGATTTTTCGCACGGCGCAGCGCATTGGTGCCAACGACCCTGATCTTTGCTGGAGCAGTACTGTCAATGAGCTGCTTGAACCGCTCAAGGCAAGTCAATCCGCGTTTGATCGCCCCGGCCGTGAGCATTCGCGGAACGAGATGTCTCCCCCAGCTGCACTTTTTCGGCCAGTGCATGAACTCGGCCTCAACTCGCCGAAATCGGATTTGGCGATCATCAGATGAAAAGAGTTGCTGCCGAGGTCAATGGCAGCTAAGCAGCGTATCGGATCCATTTTTGTTATGCGCCATGAGTGGAGTAGGCCGCCGCTCGTGGCCGAGTAAAGGCGTGAGTGACTGCAACGCTTTTGAGGTTCATGAATGGTAGCGCCGGGGTGCTCTGGCGGTAAGGCGGGTCATGAGTTCGTAGCCAATGGTCCCGCAGTGATTCGCCACCTCATCAATTTGGGGCTGATCTCCCCACAATACGGCGGGTGCGCCCGTCGTCACGCCGACGCAATCCGTGACGTCCACGGTGGTCATATCCATAGAGACTCGTCCTGCGAGGGGCGCAATCTGCCCATTGATGCTGATAGGGAGTGCCATCCGCGGCCGCCCAGGGGTAACCGTCGCCGTAGCCAATTGGCAGGGTTGCAATCAGGCTGTCGCGCTGGGCAATCCATCGTCCGCCGTATCCGACGGATTCACCGCTTTTTACTTGCCGGACGGCGAGCACCGAACTGCGCAGCTGCATGGCCGCCTTGATCTTTGGGTCGGGCGCGAGCCCCTGTATTTGTCCGCCGTAGAGCGAATAGCCCACGCGGACCCAGTCACTGCGTGCCGGGCAGGGCAGAGCGGGTCGCCGCAGAGTTATGGAGGCTGGTGGGGGCATCCCAGGGGCCTGTGTGATGAGTCCAGTCTGGCTAATTGGGTTTGCGTCAATGCGCTGTCGGGGTCTTCGGCAGACGCCAGATGCGACATGGCAGTCACGCTCGTGATGCCCATTTCCTGAAGTTTGCGTCGGGCAGGGCCGACTTGATCGGAAGCAAAGCCCAGCCTGTGCATGCCGGTGTCCAGCTTCATCCAGACGTGGGGTAACTCTGCGGCGTGTACCTTACACCATTGCAGTTGCTCCTCCTGGTGCAGTACGGGCCACAAATCGAGCTTCACGGCTAGCGCAAGATCACTGGCGGCATGCGGGCCCTCCAGAATAAGAATGGGCGCCTTGATCCCCGCCTCGCGCAATATGACCGCCTCCTCGGTATAGGCAACGGCTAAGGCGTCGACCAATGCCTCGATGTGCTGTGCGACGGGCACAGCGCCATGGCCGTAGGCGTTCGCTTTCACGACTGCAATGAACTTTTGATCCACTAGGGGAGCGCGCAGCGCGGCAATATTGTCACTGATGACGGTGAGATCGATGTGAATCGTCGTGGCGCGTGACATCAGGGTCTGCTGAAACGATGCTGGTGGAATAATTGCTGTGCCGCTGACCAGCGAGGACCGGGCTTGCCATCATTCACGGGCTGGCCGTTAACGCGGACAACGGGAGACAACTCTTTGGTAGAAGAGCTCAGCCAGATTTCCTGTGCACTGAGTACTTCTTCGAGACTAACGGGGCGGACCTCTACCGCCCAGTCTGAATGTGCCGCCAATAGCTCAAGGCACTGACGCCGAGTCACCCCCGGCAATTTTTGATGGTCCAGTTCGGGCGTCAGGATGATATCGTCCGACACAACAAACACGTTGCAGGCTGCCGCTTCGGTGAGCTGATTGTGATCATTGAATAGCAGTACCTCCTCCGCGTTCTCCTCAACGGCTTCCATCATGTGGAGCACATTGCCCAAGAGGGCTGTCGACTTGATGTGACAGCGGCCCCAGCGTTGGTCTGGTCGCGTCACGGTGGTGAAGCAGGTGGCGCTCTCGATAGACCCGTCAGACGGAGGCGAGATAGGAAAAGTGTAGGCGAACACAGTGGGTTCACATTTGTCAGGGAAGGCGTGCTGACGCCTTTCGACAACGCCTCTCGTGATTTGCAGATAGATTCCCAGATCCCCGCCACCATTTCGGTGGATGAGCTCGTCAATGAGCGCATGCAGCTGCGCGTCGGAATGAGACGGAGACAGCGCTATGCCCTTTAGGGAGTCATGCAGTCGCTCAAGGTGGTACGGCATGGCCACTGGTTGGCCGCCATAACAAGGAATGACCTCGTACACGCCGTCGCCAAATAAAAAGCCTCGGTCCATCGGCGATATACGCGCCTCAGACAAAGGGGTGAATATCCCGTTGACATAAGCCGTGGTCACCGCGGTTCCCCTGCAATAAAATGGCGTGGACGGCCTGCATGACGCTCTCTGCCGCGTGTTCGGGAAAGCCATCTTCTGTGGCGGTGGACGCTCCCGTCACGCCATCGACGGCGCCGTTGCGCACCAGGTGTTCCAGATCAGACTGAATATCGACTATTGGGCTCATTGTTCTGTTATCCAGCCAGTCTGTCAGTGCGCAAAGCGCGTAGGCCGCCCAGTTAGACACGTCCGCTACGATTAATTCGCTGCAGGTGCTGCTCGCTGGACGTATATCGAGTTCTGACAGGCTTTCCAGTGCGTTTCCCATACCGACTTCATTGCCGCCGTCACCAATGGCTATGGTAGGGCAGTTGGCCTGATCAAGGTAGGGCTCAACCCTGACGCATCGCGCAGAAATATCTTCACCGGCCATATTGTAATAGTGGCCGTCCTGCGGCGGCGCCCGGGCACTCGATGCTGATCACCAGTGCTGGGGGATCCTTTTTATACAGCTGCCGCCGCGGCTTTTTGAGCTTGTTCTTGCGTTCCCGGCGACAGCGCATGACAACAGCACTGCTCGGAGAGCGCTTCGCCGTTACGGCGGCCTCGGATAGAATGACAGGGTCTTTGCCGAGTCTTTGACAGAGCCGATAGAGCGCCATCGCTCCAGCGGGCCCGTCGGTTTCAAAGGTTTGCGCCACCGGGAATCCGGTCAGAATATACACTCGCCCCGAGCAAGCTCGGATTGTCTGCGCGGCGCGCAGCAGATAGCCCGGCGTCAAGCTGGCTCGCACGCGATCCATGCCGCGATGATTGTTGGTCGCTAGCAGTGCTTCGATAGCCTCCGAGACGGCGAGAAGATCAGGCTGGGTCACCGCAATCGTGTCTCCAAGTAGTGCTGCTCCAGCCATTGAATTCGGTCGGCCTCCTCGGGGCTGCACACCGCAAAGCGCACTTTCTGCCCGGGCCGCGCCTGAGCCAGTCGTAGGCAATCACTGCGAATGACGGCGCCCGGCTTAGGGTAGCCGCCTACAGTTTGTCGGTCGTTGAGGAGGATAATGGGCTTGCCATCGGGTGGAATCTGGATGGCCCCGTGGCAAGTGGCCTCAGACAGGAGGGTGTGAATTCCCGTCTCAATGTGGCCCCCGTTAGCGTGACACCCATCCGGTTGGCTTTTGGGGTGACGACATAATCGGATTGCAGGAGAGATTTGATCGCGGTCTCGGAGAGTGCCGCGTACTGAAATCCCGGCACGAACCTGAGCCATAGTGTTTCCCGGGTTCGCACGGTGATGAGTTGAGGATCCGCTCGGCCTCCGCTGCTCGGAAGTCGCCAATGGGCAGCACATCACCATTCTTCAGATAGCCCCCGTTCAGGCCGCCGACTCCCTCTCTTGGCGAGGTGCTGCGGCTCGCAAATTGTGGGGTGATCGCTATCCCGCCCGATATGTGTAGGTAGCTGTAAACGCCCTCTGCCGCCGCTTTGATGTCTAAGCGTCTGTCCTCCCGCAACAGTGTGGACGCTGGTAGGGTTGACCGGCTGTGGTCGATGCTGAGGCTAACCGGTGCGCCGGTAACCACGATGTGGCAGTCATCCGCTGGGGGACGCAACGAAATCGCCGTACGCTACCTCGATGGCAGCTTCGTCCTGAAGGTGCCCGAGCTGGCGCTGGCCACTGATCAGCGCGCACCAATCCATCGCACCCGCAGGTGGAATACCCATCTGCAGCATGCCGAACCGGCCGCTGTCTTGAACGCTGGAGGCGATTCCCGCTCGCTGGATCTGCAGCGTGTTCATGAGGGGCGGCTCATCGAGTGGAAATCTGCTTCGCTGATGGGTTCAAATCTGACAAAGTCACCGACGCTCAGCCTCGAGGGGGGTGTCGATTCGAGAGTGAATAGTCGTTCCGGGCACGCACCAATAAGTCGCCATCCTCCGGGGGAGTCGCAGGGGTAAATAGCGGTCTGTGAGTCCGCAATCGCCACAGTGCCGGCCGAGACTTCAGGGCGGGGGGTACTGAGTCGAGGTGTCTCCAAGCGCGAGTCGACGTTACCCAGATAGCAAAATCCGGGGGCGAAGCCCGTGGCATAGGCGAAATAGGTCTGCTCGCAGTGAAGTCGAATAACGTCGTCAACACTCAGGCCCGTGTCGTCCGCAAGCCACTCGAGATCTGGCGCGACGCTTGGGTGATAGAACACCGGGAGTACAACCGGCTGCTCGGTGCGTTCGTCGGGTTCGGATGTCTCCGGCAGGGGATTGTCGGCCTGCTCGAGCAGCCATGCCTCAGCGCGGTCGCGTTCGAATTTAAAGGGCGTGAAAAAGAGGGTGAGGGTGGTATAGCCGATAACGCTGTCGGTCAGCGTCTCACCGAAGTGGTGTTGTGCGGCGTCCTGTATCGACAGGAGTCTGCGGGTCAGCGCCGGTTGCGGCGGCTCTGAGAAGATCAGGCGCATCGCCGATTCACCCGCTGGGCCGACCTCAAATGTCATTTAAAGGTTGTCCAGCGCCTGACGTATGCCGCGGATCATTTTGACCGCACCGGGCGTATCGCTGTGAACGCACAATGTGTCGGCGTCTACAGGGATGCGCTTTCCTCGCGGTGTCCTCAGTTTGTTTTGAGAGATGGCGACCGCTTGCAGTGCCGCTGCATCCGGGCTCAACAGAGCGCCTGGCTTGTCTCGCCCCAGAAGCAGACCGCGGCTAGTGTAGCCGCGGTCTGCGAAGGCCTCGTAGCGCAGAGTGAGGCCATGCTCTACCGCGAGTTGCACGGTCTTGCGGTCTCTGGGCGTTGCCAGCACCACCAATTCCAAATCGGAATGCCAGCTGGCAACCGCCCTCATGATGTCGTTGAGTAAAGAGGGGTCAGCAAGCACGGCGTGATAGAGCGCACCATGGGGCTTGACGTAGGTAACGCGGGTACTGTTGGCGCGTGCAATGCCATCGAGGGCGCCAATTTGATACTGAACAAGATCAATGAGCTCTTGTCCGCGGATGTCCATTGCGCGACGACCAAAGCCCTGCTTGTCAGGGTAGGAGACATGGGCCCCGATCTCGGTCTTGTGGCGTCTGGCCAGATCAATACACCGGCGCATGGTGCTGGGGTCACCCGCATGTCCGCCGCAGGCGATATTGGCGGCATCAATCAGGGGCATGATGCGTTTTGTCATCCCCCATCTCCCAGGGACCAAAGCTCTCTCCCATGTCGCAGTTGAGGGTTAGCGGTTTTGTCATGAGTTATTCACCAGTTCTGCATTCTTAAGATCTGTGACCAGCATATGTCCCGGCTCGTGAGTAATGGCCAGAGGCAGTCTCGCAGCTTCTAGCGCCACTTGTGGCGTCACGCCGCAGGCCCAGAAGAGCGGAATGTCGTCCTCACGTAGGCTAACGGGATCACCAAAATCAGGTTGCCCAAGATCGCCAATTCCAATCAAGCCCGGATTACCAAGGTGAATCGGCGCGCCATGGACTGAGGGGTATCGGGAGCAGATCTGAATGGCTTCAATGGCCGCTGCCGCGGGCATCGGACGCATACTCACGACCATTTTGCCCTCGAACGGTCCTGCGGGGCTGCAGTCAATATGCGTGCGGTACATGGGCACATTCACTTCCTCACTAATGTTTCTGATTTCGATCCCGGCCGTCGATCAATGCCTCTTCGAACGAGAAGGAGCAGCCCAAAGCGAAAGCGACCCAGTCGTCCTGCCAGAGTTGCGTAATGTCATTGCGCTGCTCGACCACTTGCCCGTTTTTCCACACCCGGTACTGGGGTAAGTCGGTTCGGATGTCGATATCGTTGCCCAGCGCGGGTAGCTGATAGGCGCCGGGCTGGTCACTTGAGGCCAGCAGCGGGCAGGGCCGTGGGTTCAGTCTGCAAAAGGTCTCGAAATGCGTTGCGGTATCTGCAGGCAGAATGACCACGTTGCATTGCACGAAGCCTGGGGCTAACCCGGAGGTTTGGTGATTGAAATCGGATGACCGGCAAAGGGCCCTGATCTCTGCGCCTGTCGTCTTCTTATTCGCCGCTACCATCTTGGTCATGAGCTTGTATAGTGACCTCGAATCATACGCTCAAAAGAGAGAGACGCCATGCCGCATTTTTCTGCCTATGCTGCTGAAACCCCGGATCGACCCGCCTACATTATGGCTAATTCGGGCGAGGTTGTGACCTATAGCTCAGTTAGATCGCAGATCGAATCAGATTGCCCATTTGTTGAGATTGTCGGGGGTCAGGCGCGGTGATCACATTGCCATGATGATGAAAAACTGTGTTGAGTTCTTGCAGGTTGCGCAGGCGGCAAACCGAACTGGAGTCATCTTTACGCCCATCAGCACGCATCTGAAGCAGGATGAAACGGCGTACATCATCACGAACTGTAAAGCGAAATTATTTATCGCCTCAGCCAGCCTTGCGGAGGTTGCCGTCGACGCCGTCTCTGCGACCGAGGGATTGGAGCGCTGTCTGTCGGTAGGCGGTGACATTGCGGGATTCGAATCGTTGGATGAGCAGCTGGCGAGCCTTCCGGAAACGCCCATCGAGGATGAATTTTTGGGCGCTCCAATGCTGTATTCCTCGGGCACTACGGGTAAGCCAAAGGGCGTTTACTGGGCGCCTCATGCCGAGGATATCCAAACGGATCATCCCATGTCGGGCAGCGTCGGGGCATTCTTCGGTTTTAATGTCGAGACGATTTATTTGTCGCCGGCTCCGCTCTACCACGCGGCGCCGCTCCATTACAATTTGATGGTGCTCGGCCTAGGCGGCACGTCAGTGATCATGGAGCATTTTGATCCGGAACAGTCGCTGGCTTTGATAGAGCAGTATCAGGTGACCCATAGTCAGTGGGTGCCCATCATGTTTGTGCGAATGCTGAAACTGCCAGAAGGCGCGCGAACGCGTTTTGACCTGAGCACTATGAAGTGTGCGATTCACGCAGCTGCCCCCTGTCCGATAGATGTGAAGGAGGCCATGATTGAATGGTGGGGCCCCGTGATCGTGGAGTATTACTCTGGTAGCGAGGGCAACGGATTCACCATCATCGATTCGGCCAGCTGGCTAACGCATAAAGGTTCAGTGGGGCAGGCATTAATTGGCGAGCCTAGAATCGTGAGCGAGACGGGTGAAGTACTCGGTCCCGGCGAGGTGGGCGACGTCTACTTCGCGAACAGCCGGCCCTTTGAGTACTTTGACGAGCCAGAGAAAACGAAAGACGCCTTTAATGCGCAGGGTTGGAGCACGATGGGTGATGTGGGTTACCTTGATGACGAGGGTTTTCTCTACCTGACCGACCGCAAGAACTTCACCATTATCACCGGAGGGGTCAATGTCTACCCCGCCGAAATCGAAGGGCTTTTGATCACCCACGACAAGGTGGCGGATGTGGCGGTGTTTGGCATACCTCACCCCGAATTTGGTGAAGAGATCGTGGCGGTGGTGCAGCCCCTCAACTGGGCAGAGGCCACCGAGGAGACTCGAATGGCGCTGATTGACTGGCTGCGGGAGCGTCTGTCCGGTGTCAAGGTGCCGAGAAAACTCGATTTTATGGAGGCGCTACCGCGAATGGATAACGGCAAGCTTTACAAGCGACATTTGCAGGACGCTTATCGCGACGCGGTGTGAGTTTTTCGTCTGTCAAGCTGGTTCGTTTCCCGCAGAGGCTCTATGCTTCGAGCTTGGGGTCGACAAACAAAAGACGGGTAGCGAAGGAGTGGTAGTTGGCGGTCAAGTCTGAGTTGCGGCAGCTCGAGCAGGAAATGGATGCGGCGCAGTGCTACGAAGAGTGGCTGACTGCCGCGGGCGCTCACGATGCGCTGACCGGAAAGGCGGAGTGGCGTCAGGAAGAGCTTTCCGAGCTGTATGATCATGCGCAAATTCGCTACCGATTGGATCGACTGCGCAAGTTTCGTAGGCAAAAAGACTGGACGGGTCTCCTCTACGCCCTCAACGAAGGGATCCACGGCAATATGGGGGGGATGGGTAACAGCGTTCTCTACCGGCAGGCCAAATCCGGCACCAAGGTACTCGTTGAACAATACATACAAGAAATAGACGAAGCGCTTCGGCTCCTGGCCGAGTTGCCCGACGACGTAATCCCCACTCAGCAGAAGCTCGATTTCTTTTATCGCAGTAACGTGTGTTACGGCCGCTCAGCGCTGATGTTGAGTGGCGGCGGTGTACTGGGCTTTGTACATGTCGGGGTGGTCACCGAGTTACTGCGTCACGGCCTGCTGCCCCGGGTGGTATCGGGGTCCAGCGCGGGCTCCATTGTGGCGGCGGCACTCGCAGCCTACACCGATGAAGAAATGATGCAGCTTGACCTCATTGCCTTGATGGAATCTGGCGGAGCGGATACCAAGGGTCTGGTTCGACAATGGTTGTCGGGAGCGGGAAGCCGGTTCACCGCTGAAGACACTGAAAAGCTGATTGAATCGACGATCCCCGATCTGACTTTTGGCGAGGCGTATGCCAAGACCGGTCGTCAGGTCAGTATCACGGTGGCGCCTGCCGAGCCACATCAGCGCTCCAGGCTCCTCAATGCCGTGTCTTCTCCCAACGTTTACTTACGTTCTGCTGCGATGGCCTCTTGTGCCATTCCCGGTGTATTCCCGGCCGTAATGCTGCAAGCCAAGAATGAAAAAGGCGAGCGGCAGCCCTACCTGCCTGCGCGACGCTGGGTGGATGGCTCTGTCGCAGACGACCTGCCGGCCAAGCGCCTGTCGCGGCTTTTTTCGACCAATCATTACATTGTGAGTATGGTGAACCCGATTGCGAGAGCTTTCCTTCCTCGTGACGACAAAGTAAGGCCGCTGCGGCAAGCGGCCACTTCGCTGGGAATGGGTATTGGCCGGGAGATGCTGAATTTCTATCGTGGGGTCGCCAAGAAATATGGCGAACATTGGCCGAAATTCAACATGATGATGCACGGAGTTCATGCGTTACTTGATCAAGAATATTCGGGCGATATCAATATTGTTCCAAAGTTTCGCTTTCAGAACCCGCTCAATCTGATTAGCCAGCCCAGCGAACAGGAGCTGCGATTGCTCGTGAGGGAGGGCGAGAGGGCCACCTACAGCCGGGTCGAGTCTGTTAGGCGCTGTACCCAAATTTCTAGGACGCTGGAGGAAATCCTCCACCGTTTTGAGCATGGCGACCTGCGCCCGGCGCCCGGGACCTACCGGCGGCCAAAGAGCTCGCGTCGCCGGCCTCCGCCCACGGCGTCGCAAAAGAAAGCGATGAAGGCCGATAGGGCGTCTAAGGCTGGTAAATCAGACCCTGCCCCAGGCGCTCAATCTCCACGCCGAATGACCAGAGCCGCCGGGGTGGCGACCAAAATCAAAGTCGCCTGACGCCTCTTAGTGATCCTCCTTAGGGGAATGCAGGCGGCTCCCAGAGCGGCCAGCGGCCCGACCATAATGGCCCGACTATCCGCCTCCGCACTCGACGCGGTGCCAATTTGGGCGCGCTTTTTGATGCCCTGCAGGATGGCGGCGATGCGAAAAAAGCAGAACGCCATATAAAAGGGCCAGTGATCAATGCCGGAGCGACCGGTGCGTCGACAGTAGGCCGCAATGTAATCCTCGTCAGAGGGTAAGCCCAATGTGGCTCGATCCAGTCCCTCCAGACCCGCGATGCCGCCCGCTCGCGGGAACTGCCAAGCCATGAGCTGATAGGCGAGGTCAGCAAGCGGGTCGCCTAGAGTGGACAGCTCCCAATCGAGGATGCCGATGATGCGCGGCTCCGTGGGGTGAAAAATCATGTTGTCGAGTCGATAATCGCCATGCACTAGCGACACCGTCTCTTCCCCTGCTGGTATGTGATCTGGGAGCCATTCAATAAGTGCCTCCATATCTGGCACGTTCTCCGTTTCCGAAGCACGATATTGCTTTGTCCAACGGCCAATCTGGCGGGCATAATAATTTCCGGGTTTGCCGTAGTCGCTCAGGCCCACCTCATGAATGTCGACCGAGTGCAGGGCTGCGAGGACGCGATTCATCTCATCATAGATAGCGGTTCGCTCGGCGTTGTCGACTTCTGGTACCGCAGGGTCCCAGAAGATGCGGCCTTCCAAATGCTCCATGACATAAAACATTGAGCCGATGACATCGTCGTCTTCACACAGCGCCACTGCCTGGGGAACCGGCACCTCGTGTCTTGCGCAGCGCGTCCAGCACGCGGTACTCGCGATCAACGGCGTGCGCAGACGCCAGTAGCTCACCCGGTGGCTTGCGCCGGAGCACGTAGTGGCGATCTCCCGCGTGAGTTTAAAGGTCGGATTAGATTGCCCGCCCGCAAACTTTTCCACGGCAAGCGATCCTTTCGTATCGGCACATGCTCGCGGAACCAGGGTTCGAGGCGGGTGAGTTCAAGTTCCTGTGTGCTCATGGCAATCCTCTGGTGCAGGAGTTCTGGGTTGGCGTCGCGGCTGGCACCCGCGCCTAAGTATTGGCATGATACCTGCCAATAGGCGCGGCGTGGTAGCTGGTCGTTCAGTTCGGGTTAGGGTATCTTGCGGGCGCTTTGCAATACAACGCTCGATCAGTGAATCAACAAAAATAACGGGGCATTTCAGAATGAACAATCAGGTTATCGATCACTACCGGCGGGCGGTAGAGATGGTGACGGCGCCAGACGCTTTCCTGGAGCTCACCACGATTGAGCAGGATGGCCACACCCTCAAAGCCTACAAGCATGCCCCCGGGTCTATGCGTGACCTATGGATGCTGGGACAGGGGTATGGAGATCAGGAATATATCGTTTACGGTGACGAGCGATGGACCTTTGCCGAGGCAGGTCAGATCGTGGCGAATTTCGCTGCCTGGCTGCAGACGCAAAATATTGGTTCCGGTGATCGCGTCGCCATTGCGTTGCGCAACTATCCAGAATGGATTTTTGCCTATTGGGGCGTGATTGCCGTCGGTGGCGCAGTAGTGGGGATGAATGCCTGGTGGGTAGCCGATGAGATGGCCTACGCGCTCAATGACTCTGAGCCCAAATTGTTGATCGCCGATGACCAGAGGCTCGCCATTTTTGCGCAGATTGCGGGCGACTTCCCCGATCTGAGTGTCGTGGCAGTCCGCGACGCAGCGCCGGCCGTTCCGGCTCGCAATGGTCCGATACGGTCACTGGCGCCGCAGAGCTACCGATGCCCCCCATCGACCCGAATGATGACGCCTGTATTTTTTACACCTCGGGTACCACGGGCCGCCCCAAGGGCGCTCAGCTCACTCACCGGGGGTGTGTTCATAACATTATGAATGTGGCCGCCATGGGGCAGATTTTTGGCACCACTCAAGCGATGAATCGGGGTGAGACGCTTGAAGCGCCAGTATCTGCTCCGCCGGCCACTTCATTGGTGGCGACACCATTGTTTCACGTGACCGCTAACAACTGTGTCATGCACGGCGCGACCATTAGTGGCGGCAAGTTAATCCTGATGTACAAGTGGGACACTGCTGAAGCCCTCAGGCTCATCGAGCGTGAGCAGGTGAATACGCTGAGTGCGGTGCCGATGATGACGCGAGAGCTTCTTGCGCACCCCGATTTTTCAGAGTACGACACATCGAGCCTCAACTCATTGGGTGGAGGGGGTGCGGCAATGCATCCCGATTTGCCGGACAAGGTCGTAGAGACCACAAAGCGGGCGAAGCCGGCGCAGGGTTACGGGATGACCGAGGTGTGTGGCATCAGTACTTACACTACGGGTGATCTGTTTTTGCAGCGCCCCCAGAGCTGTGGGCCGTTGGTCCCTACGTTGGAGGGCAAAATTATTAATGCCGCTGGAGAGACACTTCCTGCCGGCGAGGCCGGCGAGTTGCTGGTAAAAGGTGCTCCCGTGATCAAGGGTTACCTGAATCGTCCTGAAGCTACCGCCGAGACGATTGTCGAGGGTTGGCTGCACACGGGAGACATTGGATTCTTCGATGAGGATGGTTTCCTCTACTCTGGTCGATCGAGCCAAGGATATGATCCTGCGGGGTGGTGAGAACATCTACTTGCGCAGAGGTTGAGGGCGCACTCTACACTCATCCCGCGGTGCTCGAGACAGTCGCTTTCGCGGTGCCCGATGATCGATTGGGCGAGGAGGTCGGGGTTGCAGTGCATCTTAAGCCCGATGCCATGCTGGATGCGCCTGGTTTGCGCGAGCACATGGGCTCGAGGCTGGCTGCATTCAAGGTGCCGCGCTACGTCTGGTTTTTGTCGGAGCCTTTGCCACGCAATGCGAATGGCAAGTTCTTAAAGAGAGAGTTACGAGAGGTCTTGGATCCGGCATCTTCGGATTGAGATTGAGCGTGGTTCGTGTCCCACGATGTGGGGATGTCAGACCCGCCTGGCCTGGCTACTGTTGTGTCGGGGCGCGCTCGTGGCGGCGTCCCTGAATAGCTTGAGGCGTTTGAGTGCCGGTCACAGCCTCGTCTCAGGGTCCCAGTAGCGCCGCGGTCGACGCGGACAGTATTACCGTAACGAAAAAGTATAGGAGGGCGAGCATGCTCACCAGGCAGTTTACGGAAGAGCAAGTCATGTTCAGGGAGGCCTATCGGCGTTTTCTGTCTGAGGAGGTCGTGCCACACATGGAGCGGTTCCGTGAGCAGGGCGTCGTGGACCGCGACATCTTCAAAAAGGCCGGTGAGCAGGGTTTCCTCATGGTGTGGCCGGAGGAGCGTCTACGGCGGCATGGACGATTACGACATTCGGTGGGAGCAAGTGATCATTGAAGAGTTGGCGTATGCGCGCTGCAGCGATTGGTTTGGCTCCCTGCATAGTCGCATTGTGGCGCCTTATATCACCCGTTTCGGGACAGAGGACCAGGTCCAGCGCTATATACCCGGGGCCGTCTCCGGTGACGTCATCCTCGCGGTGGCCATGACCGAGCCCGATGCGGGTAGCAATTTGGCAGGGATGCGTACGCAGGCGGTGGAGCAAGACGACCATTGGATTTTGAGCGGGCAGAAGACCTATATTTCCAATGGCATTAACTGTGATCTAGTGGTGGTCGCTGCCAAGACGGACCCCCAGAATAACCCTCACGCCATGACCCTGTTTCTGGTGGAAGCGGAATGGGATGGCTTTGAAAGAGGGCGGAATCTTAAAAAACTGGGTTTAAAAGCCCAGGATACCGCTGAGCTGTTCTTTAACGATGTGAAGGTCCCGAAAACGAATGTGCTCGGCGAGGCGCACAAGGGTTTCTATTATTTGATGGAGGGTTTGGCCGAAGAACGTCTGCTTGGCGCCATGGGCTATCTTGCGGCGGCGCAGCTGTCGTGGGATCTCACGTCTGACTTTGTGCGAGAGCGAGAAGTGTTCGGTAAGCCCCTGTCCGCTATGCAGAACACGCAATTTAAAATGGCTGAGCTGCGCGCAGAGCTCGATATTACGCAGTGTTTTGTCGATCAGGCCGCCGTGGCTTTCAACGCAGGGACGCTCTCGGCGGAGGATGCGGCAGCCGCCAAGCTGAAGACTTCAGAGCTGCAGCAGCGTGTGGCGGACGAAGGCCTTCAGCTTCATGGCGGGGCAGGATTCATGGATGAGTATCCGATCAGTCGACAATCTGCCGACGCCAAGATTGCCACGATCTATGCCGGGAGCTCAGAGATTATGAAGCTCATCATTGGTCGACATTGTCTGGGCGATCATTACGATCCTTTCAATCAACGTAATTTCTGAGGAACTGGCGCCGATGGGATCGTTAACTGGATATACGATTATTGAATTGGCTGGGATCGGGCCCGCGCCCATGGGAGGCATGGTTCTCGCCGATATGGGCGCAGAGGTCATTCGAATAGAGCGTCCGGGTGCAGCAGATCCCAAGTTGGCTGAGCCCATCAGTGGACGGAACAAAAAGTCAGTGGTTTTGAATCTCAAGCAGGAAGCCGGTCGAGAGGCGCTTATGGCGCTTATTGAAAAAGCGGATGCGTTGATCGACCCCTATCGGCCAGGTGTTTGCGAAAAGCTGGGCTTTGGCCCGGAGGTCTGTCATGCCCGGAACCCCAAACTGATCTTTGCGCGAATGACGGGGTGGGGGCAGACGGGGCCACTCGCGCAGGCTGCTGGCCACGACCTGAATTACATTGCCATTACTGGCGCGCTGCATGCGATAGGGCGTCGCGGTGAGCGCCCCGTCGTGCCCTTGAATTTGGTGGGTGATTTCGGCGGCGGGGGAATGTTGTTGGTGACGGGCATTATGGGCGGGCTCCTCGAAGCCGCGCGGTCAGGAAAAGGGCAGGTGGTCGACGTCGCCATGGTCGATGGCACAGCGCAGCTAATGTGGATGATGCAGGGGTTTCAGCAGCTGGGAGCGTGGAATGCCGAGGAGCGAGAGGCGAACCTGCTCGATGGCGCCGCGCACTTTTATGACACTTATGAGTGTGCGGACGGCAAGTACGTGGCGATTGGCGCTATCGAGCCCCAGTTTTATGCCGAATTATTAGCCCGAGCTGAGATCACTGATCCTCAGTTTGAGGCCCAGCACGATGTTGCTCAGTGGCCGGACCTAAAAGAAAAAATGGCGGCCGTGCTCAAGACCAAGACCCGGGACGAATGGGATGCTGTCATGGCAGGCAGTGATGCGTGTTTTGCGCCGGTGCTGACCATGGTTGAAGCGGCCGAGTATGCGGCTAACACGGAACGTTCGGTCTACACTTCGGTAGAGGGTATGACGCATCCCTCACCCGCGCCGCGTTTTGACCGCACGCCTTCCGAGATTCGTCATGCAACGCGATCTCTGGGGGCGGACACGATATCCGTGCTGCAGGCTGCGGGAATTGCTGAGGCGGATATACAGGCAATGTTGGGGTCTGGTGCGGCTGCAACAGTAGGCGAATAAAGTAGTAGGGAGAGGGCAATGAGTGATTACGAAACAGTTTTGATAGAGCGTGAGGGGCGGGTTGCTCGCGTTTCATTTAATCGACCGGAGAAGCTGAACAGTTTTAACGGCACGCTGCGACGTGAATTTTTGCGCGCGGCACAAGAGGTTAATGCAGACAGCGATGTGTGGGTTGTCGTGCTCACGGGCGCCGGCAGAGCCTTCGGGGCGGGTGCAGATCTGTCTGATACCTCTGAACCGGCAACAAATGGTGCCGAGGGCGTAGAGGACGTATTAAATGCGGAATACAAGCCCGGGGTGCTGGCGATCCATCATGCTCGCAAGCCCTGGATTGCTGCCGTCAACGGTCCCTGCGCAGGGATTTCCTACTCGTACGCGATGGCCTGCGATCTCATGGTGATGGCTGAAAGCAGCTACCTGTTCCAGCCTTTTGTGGGCATTGGCTTGGTGCCCGATGGTGGCGCGACTTGGTTGCTGCCCAGTCTTGTGGGTGCCAAACGCGCCTATGAGTTGATGGCTTTTGGGGAGAAGCTGGGCGCCGAAAAGGCGGTAGAGTGGGGATTGGCCAATCGGATGCTACCCGACGACGACTTCGCGGGACACGCCATGTCCTTCGCTCAGGAACTGGCCGGTCGGTCACCCATGGCGTTGCGTTACGCCAAGGAAGCGCTCGCTTTTGCAGCAACCCATAATCTTTCTGACGCGATTTCCAAAGAAGCGGCCTTGCAGCCATTGTGTATTGGTAGTGACGATGCCAAGGAGGCGATCAAGGCGTTTTTCGAGAAGCGCCAGCCGAACTGGCAGGGGAAATAGGCGGGAGAAAAGACATGGGTGCAAATCATCATCAGGAAAGTTCGATCTGGCAAACCCGGCATGTTTTCTGGCGAGCAGCGCATGTTGCCTTGCTGTGCCTTGGGTGCTCTGCGGTCGCGCTTTCCGAGGAGAGGCAGCTTCTCTGGGGTGATACCCACCTTCACTCTACCTACTCGTCCGATGCGTTTACCAATGGCAATCTGACCGCGACGCCCGACACCGCTTACCGTTATGCCAAGGGCGAACCGGTAGTGCATCCAGGGCACAAGGCGAGGGTCCAAATCGGTACGCCCCTCGATTTTTTGGTGGTCTCTGACCACGCTGAGTATCTCGGTGTGATTCGCAGTCTCTACCTCAATCCAATGATCACTGAGGGGCTCACGTGGAAGGAGCGGATCTGGACTCGCATTGTTCAGTATTTATTGCGGGATGCAGTAGATGGTGACTCGGGTCGAGAGCTCTTTACCTCTATCTTGCCCAAACCATCGGAGAATGCCGTCACCGCGATGGATGGTTGGGAGGAAGACCGAACCAGCGGTCTGATCCCGAGGCAGCCTACGGTAGAAATTGATACCTGGAAGCTGATTACCGACTCGGCGGATGAACACAACCAGCCGGGGGCGTTCACGGCGTTGATTGGTTGGGAATACTCGCTCATACCGGGGGGCGCCAACCTTCACCGTATTGTGATGGCGGACATCGATGCCGAACAGGCTCAGACCTTTGCGCCGTTTGGATTCGATGACAGCTCTTTTCCCAGTGATTTGTGGGCCTGGCTTGAGGACACGAGTGAAGCCACAGGCGGCAACTTTATTGCGATTCCCCATAATTCCAATATCTCAAAGGGCTCGATGTTTGATGTGCGTGACATTCGCGGTGAGGCGATGAATCAGAGCTATGCTGAAACCCGGCGCTACTGGGAGCCGGTAGTGGAGATTACGCAGATCAAGGGGGACTCGGAGACGCACCCGGTGTTGTCGCCCGACGATGCCTTTGCTGATTTTGAAACCTATCCTTATTACATCCAGCGCGAGTGGACGGATTATATTCCGCAGGCGGGGGATTATATTCGCAGCGCACTGAAAACGGGGTTGGCGTTGCAAGACACAATAGGCGTCAATCCCTATCAATTTGGCGTGATCGGCTCGACCGATGCACACACGGCGCTCCCCTCGGCGGAAGAGGATAATTTTCACGGCAAAATGGCGACTGATTCCATCCCTTCGCGAAAATCGGGTGGGTGGTCCGACGACGCGAGGGGTACCTTCGGCTGGGGGATGAGCGCTTCCGGACTTGCCGCTGTGTGGGCCACCGAGAACACCCGAGAGGCCATTATCGCAGCCATGCGTCGCCGCGAGGTGTATGCGACCACCGGGCCGCGGATAGCGGTGAGAACCTATGGCGGGCTTAACCTGCCGTTAACGGCGCTGGAAGTGCCAACATTCCCGGAGAATATTGACGCTCAGGCAGTCCCGATGGGTGGGGAGATTGTGGGCGCAGCGGCTGATGATCGGTTTATGCTTGTCGTCGAGGCCCAGTCGGATCCCAATGGGGCGTATCTTGATCGCGTGCAGATCGTGAAGGGTTGGGTAAACGCTTCCGGCGAGCCTGAGGAACGTGTGTTTGACGTAGCCTGGGCGGGTTCCGAGCGTCAGCGAGCGGACGGTTCAATCGCCCCCGTGGGCTCGAGCGTCGATATGGCGACCGGTATGACGAGCAATAGCATCGGGGAACCCAGCTTGCGGGTGGTGTGGCAGGATCCTGAGTTCAAGCGAAATCAGTCTGCGTTTTACTACGCTCGTGTGCTGCAAATCCCGACAGCGCGCCATTCCTTGCTCGATAAGCTGGCGCTGGGGGATAACGCCCTAGATACTCGCCGGCCCGATACGATTCAGGAGCGCGCCTATACCTCGCCGATTTGGTATCGCCCCTAAGTCCGTTACACCGCAATACAGACCCTGAGGCCCTCTAGCACGGCCTGCGTTTGAGCAAGCGCCGCGCTGCACGCCTCGCGTTGCTCGCTTAACGCAGACAGCTCTTCTTCTCTGACTGAGGGGTTGACGGACTGAAGGTAACGGAGCCGGCTTAATTCATTATCGTAATGCGCCAGCGCAAGCCTCATGGCTTCTTTACTGCGGTTCTCGATGGTTTCCTGTGCACGCCGCTCAAGCGCGGGCAACAGCTTTTCCAAAACAGGGCGCAATTTGTTCAGCGCCGCTGCGCTGGTGGCGCTGGGTACTTTTTGCAGGGCCTCCGCTAAGAATCTAGATGACAGTTTGTCGCCCACTTCTTTTCCAGCCTGTGTGAGGAGCATGCGGAGTGGCTGCTGATCAAGAAACTTTCCTGCCTCGAGGTACCGTGGTGCCAGACATTCCACTCGGTGCAGTGACTCGAGCAGCAGTGTTCCCGCAGGCACGCCACGATGCTTGAATGTCCCAATGCTGGCCTTGCCAATGTCGCTGCCGATTAGGGCTGCCATCGACTCCATCACAATGGGATGCTCCCAAGTCAGAAAGGTGACGTCGTCACGCTTCAGCGCGGTAGGTCGATGATAAGTGGCGGTGATCCCGGCTTCGTCCAGCCCGGGAAGTTGTCCAGTAGCGAGGTTTTCAGTGGGTCTGACAAGTGATAGCTGTTCATCCAGGTAATCGAGCTCGATACCCATGCGATCAAACAACAGCTCGGTAAACTCGTGAAGCGTATCCGCCGTCTCTCGAGCTTCCAGTGACGTAATAATATCAGCGCCCACTGTAGCGTCATGCGAGTGACGCTCCAGCAGCCGATCACGCCCTGTGTCGCTTTCGCTCAGGAGGCTTTCACGACGCTCGCGCGTGCTGTCGAGCAAAGGGCGAAGTGCTCCTTTGCCTGACAGCACCTCGGCAAGCTGTTCATGGAACTCCGTGAACAACTGATGCCCGACAGAGCAGGTGGCATTAAACGCGTTCAAGCCCTCATCGAGCCACCGATACAGCGCCTCCTGTGCGGTGCCCGCTAGGCAGGGCACGTGTATATGAATATCGTTGCCTTGGCCAATGCGATCGAGTCGACCGATGCGCTGCTCGAGCAGATCGGGGTGGGTCGGCAAATCGAAACAGATGAGGTGCTGCGCAAACTGAAAGTTTCGACCCTCACTGCCGATTTCCGAGCAGATTAACGCCTGCGCTCCGCCGGTCTCCTCCGCAAAGTAGGCGGCGGCGCGATCCCGCTCTATCAGGCTGAGATCCTCATGAAAGGCCGCGCAGCGCACACCCCCCTTTAGATGCAGGAAATGTTCCAACGCAATCGCGGTGGATTTGTGGGCGCAGATCACCAGTGCCTTACTGGGTCGGAGCTGTTTTAACTCATTCTGGAGCCATTGGACTCTCGGATCTTGTTCAATCCAGAGTGCTTCGGGGTGCAAGAGTTCGGGGTGCAAGCGCGCGGAGTCCTCATGATAGAGCTCAGGCGCATTCAAGCTGTAGTGTTGGTGGTGGCGTTGGGGGAAGCCCGGGATGCCGCGTCTTGTATTGCGGTAGAGAATTCGACCGGTGCCATATCGATCGAGCATCTGTTGAATTTGCACTTCGATCGCGGCGGTGGCGTCGATGCCTGGTGGCAGCGTAACGGGCTGTCCCTGCTCGAGTTGCTCAATCACATGCCGCCATTGCGCAAACTGGGTGTGCTCCGTCTGAAATGTGTCGAAGTCGCTAAAGCGGGCGGGGTCAATCAACTGCAGGCGATCAAAGTGACTGCGCAAGCCGGCTTGTTCGGGGGTGGCGGTTAGCAGCAGCAGCCCCCGCGTTTGGGCCGCGAGGTCGTGGATGAACTGCCCAAATCCCGTTCGCGGTTGGCCAATGCCGGTCAAGTGGTGAGCTTCATCAATGACCACCATGTCCCACTGGATGCCGCAGACGACTTCCTGCAGCAGCGGATCAGTTTCAAGCAAGCTCACGGGGGCAATGATGAGAGGGTTCTCAGCAAATTCGGTTTCGGCATCGCCGTCTTCGAGTCGGCCAGCATGCAACAGCGAGAAAGCAAGATGAAATCTTCTTTGCATCTCGACCAGCCATTGGTGTGTCAGCGTCTCAGGCACCAAAATCAGCACCTTGTGTGCTCGCTGTCGATGCAATTGTTGATTCAGAATAAGCCCGGCTTCAATCGTCTTGCCGAGCCCCACTTCGTCGGCCAGCAGCACGCGTGGCGCAAAACGACCGCCTACACTGGCGGCCACGTAAAGTTGATGAGAGAGTAGGGCGGTGCGCGGTCCAAGCAGTCCTCGGAGGCCAAAGCCTTCGCCGGAGGCCGTATGCTCCAGGGTCGTATGGCGAAGCCCGAAGTCGCGCGGCTTGCCAAGCTGGTTGTTCAGCAGCCGCTCTATCGGCGTGCTGAGCTCTATATGAGCGTCGAGCTCACTTTCCACCACGGGGTAGACTTCGCCTTCTGCGTCTTCTGCCTCGTAGGTGGTAACGCCATCGCTTTCTTGCGCGGCGATCACCGTCAGCATGTCACCGTTCAATGTGGTCAGTTGATCGCCAGGTTTTAACTGCAGGCGCGTAAGCGGTGCGCGATCCGTTGCGTATACCCGCTCTTCCTCTACCGCCGGAAAGTGCAGCGTGACCCGCCGTTCATCTACCTGAGTCACGATCCCCAGCCCCAATGTGCTATCGGCGTGGCTGACCCATCTTTGGCCAGGTAAAAAGAGGTCCGTCATCGCTTAAAAAAACAGTCGGTAACTGTTATCGCGGACTTGCCCGAGCAGCGCTTCCACTGGCAGCATTTTGATCTCCGCGAGGGTCTCGGCAATAAATGGCAGATAGCAGGGTGCATTCGGTCGCCCTCTATAGGGTACTGGCGTGAGATAGGGGGCGTCGGTTTCGAGCAGAATTTGTTCAATGGGCGTGGCCTCGACGACTGCCCTAACGTTATCGGCATTGCGAAAAGTCGTGATGCCGTTGAATCCCAGTAGAAAGCCTTCTTCTAAACAGTATTCGGCAAGAGAAATGGAGCTGGTAAAGCTGTGAATCACACCGTTACCGCGCAGCGTGTCGCGGTGGTTGGCCAAAATAGCGCGGGTGTCATCATCTGCCTCTCGTGTGTGGATCACCACGGGAAGCGCGAGTTCGGTGGCCACACTGAGCTGTGCGTCAAACGCTTCGGCCTGAGCGCGCTGATCGGCATGCTGATAATAGTAGTCAAGCCCGATCTCACCGATGGCAACAACGCGCTCATCACCTGCGCCTTCTTTTAACCTCTCGGCGACAGCAGCGCTCCAGCTGTCCGCTTCGTGAGGATGAATGCCCTGTGTGCACCAGATCTGTGAATGACCCGCGGCGATCTCTCGCACGACGTCAAGATTGTCAGTAGACACCGCAATAGTGATGATGCGTTCAACTCCAACGGCTTCTGCCGCCGCTAACACCGAGGCGAGATCGTCCTGCTCTAGATAATCCAGATGGCAGTGCGTCTCAACGATCGGCGTGTTGAAGCGGGGAATCGGGCGGCGGCTTTTCTGGTTCATGGGAACGTGACAACGCTGGGGCGCGAAGTATGGCACAAATGCCGCTCGGGGAGTCAGCGCGGTGACGTTTATCCGCGGTGGACTATTCGGAATCGCATGGATTGCACGGTATCGATAATTTCCTGCCACAACCACTGATGTATCGGTGAGTGCTCCGTTCTCCGGTGGGCGATCAGTGAGTACTGCACGCTAAAGGTCATGTCGAGTGGCAACGTCAGGGCAACAATGTCGCGGGTCGCCCCTTCGTTGCGCGCCAGATAGGCAGGGCAAATCAACAGGTAATCGGTTTCTCTGAGGATTTCAAAGGCGGTCAAAAGGTGTGACGTTTCGAGAATGCCCCTGTCGCTTTCGAAGAGTCCGCGTGCCAGCACCTGTCCGCCGATCAGCTCCTCTCGATCCGCGACATACAGCGCTACTTGTGGATATTCTCTAATGAGGGTGCGGGTCAGTGTCTGGGCGACGAGAGGGTGATCCTGCCGCACAAAGATGGCGAGCGGCGAGTCGGCCAGGGGGGAGACTGAATATTCGGGCGGGTATTCTTCGCGTTGGATCTGAATCGCAAAATCCAGCTCGCCGTTCGCAAGCTGGTCTAGCTGTCTCTCGGCTCGAGTAATGGTCCGCAGCCGCAGCCGAGGTGCGTGGGACTGCAGTCGGGCTGATAGGGGAGGGAGTAAGGTGAAGCCAACATACTCGGAAATTGCGAGCGATATTTCTCCCCGATAGGCCGCCGGCGTAAACTCCCCGGCATCCAGCAGTCCGTCTACCTGTCCCAGTATGCTTTTCAGTTCTCCAGCCAGGCTCAATGCCCTTGGCGTAGGTTGTATGCCGCGCTTACTGCGGACAAACAAGGGGTCGTCAAAGGTGTCACGGAGTCTACCGAGTGTCTTGGACATTGCTGGCTGGGTAATCGAGAGCCTATCGGCGGCTCTTGATACGCTGCCTTCTTCAAGCAAAATATGCAGTGCCACCAGTAGGTTAAGGTCAATTCGTGCGAGTCGATTTAGATTCACGAGGCGGTCCTATAACGCAGAGGACTGTGTCCAATTAAAAAAATACATTAGCAGTAATGATACCTCTCATGCACCATTACGTCAGGTTCTGAATGCAGGTGATTGGGTCTACCCCTTTTAGGCCTAATCCAACCCAGAGTCCGATACAGCCTCTGCCCGCCTCTCCGAGGCGGGCTTTTTTTTTGCGTTATATTCGTAGATCTTCTCTACGCGTTGCCCGGCGGGTATCTCTTGAAGCTGCTGTTTTTTGTTGTCTATTGCTTCGCATGCTGTGCTCAGGCGAGCACGCCGGTGCCATTTGGCATCCCCGTTCAGTTCCGCGACACGGTGACCTCGCCTGATACAGCAGGGGCCACCGACGTGTCTCAGTTAGCGACTGTGGACGAGGCAGAGGCAAAGTTGCTGGAGATGGAGCAGACGCTAGGACCTTATCATCCAGATTTGGCGGCTCAGATGATGCAGGTGGCTCATCTTGCATCCGAGGCGGGGGAGTTTGCGTTAGCCACAGGGTGGTATGACAGAGCCTTGCACAATGCCAGAGTTAACAACGGGCTCTATGGCGATCAGCAGCTGCCCATTCTTCGGGGCTTATTGGACCTCTACCTTTTATCGGGAGACAGGGAGGCCTTTGAAGCTCGAGCGGCCTATCAATTTCGGCTGCTGGGGTCAGGGTTGCCACCGTTTGAGGAGGGCGAGCTTCAGGCGGCCATCGAGTTTTTCGAAGCGTCATTGGATGCCCTGATGGGCGTGTCCTGGGACGGGCGCAGTCGGGAGCTTTTGAGGCTGCATGAGCGGTTCGAATCGATGGCCGAGGCGGTGTGCGCGGACCCGGCAGTGAACGTCCGATGGTGCCAGCCGTTCACCTTTAGCCTTGGTCGGTTTTACTACTTGCTTGAATACAAGCTTGAGGTGTTTGTTGATGATCCGCGTTTTGAGCGTACCTTTTCGGATCCCGACTGGCAGTCGCTCGACCGCGAGCCGCGACTGGATGCGCTGCAGAGGAGATTATTTGGTAAGGGCGAAGAGAGCTTCCAGCGACTGGTCACGTTGTCCCCTGACAGTCACGATGCGCTGTCGGCGTTGGCCGATTGGCACTGGTTTTATCGCAAGCGCGACGCGGCAACTGTGTTGTATCGCCGGGCTTGTCAGTTGGCGCCTGAGCGGTTTGAGAGGGCGAGCCCCTTACCAGAGTACCCTCCGCTGGCTTTCGAGCCGGCGTTCCAAGCGCCACCGGTGCCTATGGTCGTGAATCTGAGCGTGACTGAACGGGGTCGCCCGACCGATTTGGCGTTTTTCTTACCTCATGCCGCCGGCGGAGCCAGCCCGCCGAGCGCGGTCAGGCGTGCAATGCGTAATATGGTGTTCAGGCCCGCTTTTGTCTCCTGTGCCGAGATAGTGAGCAGTACCTTGGAGCTGGATCTCGTCTTTTTCGATTGATCAGTCGTTGTGAATCACCAGTAACGCGCCAGTTGCCTTGACCGCACCGGTCAAGCGCCAGTCGAGTACCTCGCCGCCATGTTTTGCGATAGTCCGCTCGGCCATTTCGTGGAACGTGGGTCGCTCCGGGTCACCAATCACGATGGTCCCGACTCCCGCATCGATGGCTCGATCGATCATTTTTCCTACCGGCTTGACCAGTTCGTCCCAGAAGCAGATATCGCCACCAAAGAGAATATCGACCTTCTCTAGATCTTTCTTGCGCACCTTTTCAAAGCGTTGTACCCAGCTTTTCGTCGCGACGCCATTGAGTTCCGCAACGGCATCGAGGTAGGGAAAAACCGCGGCATCTGCATCCATCGAGATGACTTTTGAATCCCAGTGCTTGGCGCACCAGATGCCGGTAATACCCCAGCCACAACCTGCGTCAAGCACTCGTTTACGCCGTTTGGGTGGGTTCTTCTTCAGATAATCAATGATCAGGCAACTCGATTTCCAGAGCTTCGTTCCGTGAATGCTCGGCTCGTGCCCGGCCCGTTTAACGGCGCGGATACTGCTATGACCGGCATAGGGCATGACGACGCCACGAAAGCGGCGCAGCTGACTGTCCGAGTGCTTCTTCGAGGCTTTACTGTTCGACTGCTTGGAAGTGTTCTTCGAGGGCTTTGACGAGGACTTTGACGAGGGCATAAGACATCACGCATTCAGTGGGAGCGCGAGCTTAGCAAACCTGCCATGCTGAGGGTATCAGCGTTTAGTGACTTCTTCCGCCTGCAGGCCTTTTGGGCCCTCTACCAAGCTGAACTCGACTTCCTCTCCCTCATTCAGGCTGCGATATCCATCACCTTGAATTGCCCTGAAGTGGACGAAAATATCGTCGGGCCTGTCGGCCATCGTAATGAAACCAAAGCCCTTGGCATTGTTGAACCACTTTACGGTTCCTGTCTGGCGATCTGACATGGCTGACTCCACCACGCTCGAATTATTATCGATGTAGTCTTATCAGGGCTTCACTCAGAACGCAACTCCTCAATTTGAGCGCGTTGGAGAGTCAGGGTGGCCAGTGCCGTTTCTGCTTGCTCTCTTTTTTGGCGTTCGGCAGCAACGATGTCTGCCGGGGCGCGCTCGGTAAAGGCGGGGTTGTCCAGTTTGCCATCGAGCTTCGCTATGTCCTGCTTCTGCCGCGTTATCTCCTTGTCGAGACGCGCAAGCTCGGCCTCGATATCGATGACGCCCGCCATCGGAACCCTAATTTCAAGGTCGCCGCACAGTGCCATCAGGCTAACGGGTGGATCTTCGTCACCCGCCAGGATTGTGATGGCGCTGACTTTAGCCAGTCTCCCAGATAGGCTTCGTTACGTTTGAAGCGCTCGCGATCCAAATCAGTGGCGTTACCGACAAACACCGGTAACTCGGTGGCGGGTGAAATATTAGACTCGGATCGGATGGTTCGGATACCCACGATGATTTGTTTCAGCCATTCGATTTCATTTTCAGACTCTTCATCGAGGCGTGCTGGCTCGCGAGCAGGCCAGGGCGCGAGCATAATGCTGTCCCCATGCCGGCCAACCAGTGGGCTGACGGTTTGCCATATTTCTTCAGTCAGGAAAGGCATGAAGGGATGCAGCATTCGCAACGACTTGCTCCAACACCACAATCAAGGTTCTGCGTGTCGCGAGTTGGTCTGCTTCCGCCGCAGTCTCATCCCATAACACAGGCTTAGACAGCTCGAGGTACCAGTCGCAAAATTCATTCCAGACGAAGTCATATAGCGCCTGTGACGCCAGATCAAAACGGTAGCTGTCATAGGCGGCTTCGACGGCGTGCAGCGTGACTTCGAGCCGACTGCGGATCCAGCGATCTGCAAGCGATAGCGGTGCATTGCCTTCGCCGAGATCGTGGCCCTCGGCATGGCTCAAGACATACCGTGATGCATTCCAGATCTTATTGCAGAAATTCCGGTAGCCCTCCATGCGACCAATATCAAATTTGATATCCCGACCGGTGGAGGCAAGCGAGTAAAAGGTGTAACGCAGTGCGTCGGTGCCATACCCGGTAATGCCGTCCGGGAACTGTTTACGAGTAGCCTTCTCGATTTTGGCCGCGAGCTGCGGCTGCATCAGGTTGCTGGTACGTTTCGCTATGAGCGTTTCAAGTTCGATGCCGTCAATCAAGTCGATTGGGTCCAGCACGTTCCCCTTCGATTTCGACATTTTTTGGCCTTCACCGTCACGCACCAGTCCGTGAACGTAAACCGTATGAAATGGGACCTCGTCCATGAACTTCATGGACATCATGATCATGCGGGCTACCCAGAAGAAGATAATGTCAAAGCCCGTGACGAGCACTGACGCAGGATGAAAGGTTTCAAGGTCCGGATGTTTTTCAGGCCAGCCCAGAGTAGAAAACGTCCATAGGGCGGAGGAGAACCACGTATCCAGTACATCGTTATCTTGTCGCAGCGATATTGAGTCCGGGATGTCGTTTGCCTTGCGAACCTGTGTTTCCGATTCACCAACGTAAACGTTACCCGCCTTGTCGTACCATGCCGGGATACGGTGCCCCCACCAAAGCTGACGGCTGATGCACCAATCCTGAATGTCTCTCATCCAGGCGAAGTAGGTGTTCTCCCACTGTTTAGGCACAAACTGTATCGCCCCGGTCTCCACTGCCGTGATCGCCGGTCCAGCAAGCTTTTTAGCATCGACATACCATTGCGGCGTTAGCCAGGGCTCAATCACGGCACCCGAGCGGTCACCTCGCGGCACCTTCAGGGTATGTGCTTCAATTTTTTCCAGCAGTCCTAGCTGTTCAAGCTCGTTGATAATCAGCGCTCTTGCGTCATATCGATCCATGCCGCGAAAACGCTGCGGCGCTTCATCGTTGATTTTGGCCTCGGCGGTAAGCACATTGATCTTGGGCAGCTTATGACGCTCGCCCATGGCGTAGTCGTTAAAGTCATGGGCAGGGGTGATTTTGACGCAGCCTGAGCCGAACTCCGGGTCGACGTAATCATCAGCAATGATGGGGATGACACGATCTGTCAGCGGCAGTTCAATCGTTTGCCCAATGAGATGTCGATAGCGCTCGTCCTCCGGATGTACGGCTACCGCCGTGTCTCCCAGCATGGTTTCGGGTCGCGTTGTCGCCACTACGAGGTGCCCCTCGCCGTTGCTCAGCGGGTAACGCAGGTGCCAGAGTGAGCCCGCTTCCTCCTCCTGCACGACCTCAAGATCCGATATCGCTGTCAGGAATTGAGGGTCCCAGTTGACCAACCGATACCCTCGGTAAATCAAGCCCTGTTCGTGCAACGAGATAAAGACCTGCTGTACGGCTTTCGATAAGCCGGGGTCCATCGTAAACCGTTCTCGGGTCCAGTCCGGCGAAGTGCCGAGACGTCGTAGCTGCTGGGTAATGGCGCCGCCGGATTCCGCCTTCCAATCCCACACGCGATCAATGAAGGCTTCTCTACCCAGCGCTGCTCGCGACGTGCCCTCTGCCTCAAGCTGTCGCTCGACCACCATTTGAGTGGCGATTCCGGCGTGATCGGTACCCACCTGCCACAGCGTGTTCTGACCTCGCATCCGCTGGTAGCGAATAAGAGCATCCATAATCGCCTGCTGGAAACCGTGCCCCATATGCAAAGTGCCCGTGACATTGGGGGGAGGAATGGGGATGCAGTAAGCGGGTCCCTCTCCTGACGGCGCGAAGTAGCCTTTCGACTCCCAGCGCTCATACCAGCGCGTCTCGATATCGGCGGGCGAGAAGTTTTTATCCATTGTCACGGTCGTGGCTGCTCTTGGGTACGTGTCGTGATCTATTAAAGATCGTGTTTGGCGAGGGGGTAGCCTCGGTCCCGATAAAAACGCCAGGCATCGCGAGACGCCGCCAGTGTAGCGTCATCAGTATCAACGATCTCGGCTAATCGTCCAAAACGCGCAAAATGACCGGGCACCGCGCCAGCGGTGTTAATGAGCACGTCTTGCTGCTCTGCCGGCGGTTCCTCCCAGCCAATCACAAGCGGTTCCCCGTCCTCAGATCCCATGATGGCATGCGGCAGGAAGCTGGTGGCGCGAAAAGTCCAAAGACTTTCCTGCAGTAATCGGCCTTGCTGTTCGTCTTGAACTTGAACAAAGATTTGGTGGCCTCGGGACAAGGCTTTTTCGGCGATACGACCTACCGCCACCTGGACAGTCAAACTGCCATCGTGTGGCAGCAGATAAAAATCGATTTGGGTCATAAGACGCCTGCGCGATCGCGCAGGTACTGAACCAGCAGCGGCACCGGCCTGCCGGTGGCCCCTTTCGGAGCGCTCTTGAATGCCGTGCCCGCAATATCGAGGTGAGCCCACTTATAGTCCTGGGCAAACTGAGAGAGAAAGCAGGCTGCAGTGATACTGCCGGCGCCGCCCGTTCCGATATTGGCAAGGTCGGCAAAGGGACTGTCAAGCTGGCGATGATATTCCTCCCAGATCGGGAAGCGCCAGCCTCGATCGTGACTCCGGTCGCCGGCGGCGAGTAGACGGGTCGCGAGGTCGTCATCGTTGGAGAACACGCCCGTTGCCTCCTGTCCGAGCGCAACGATGATGGCGCCGGTTAGGGTTGCGATATCGATGACCTCGACGGGCGAAAAGCGTTCGACATAGGTCAAAGCGTCGCACAGCACAAGGCGCCCCTCTGCATCGGTGTTTAACACTTCAATCGTTTTGCCTGACATGCTGGTCACGACGTCGCCCGGTTTGGTGGCCCGTCCGCTGGGCATGTTCTCGGCTGCTGCGATGACGCCAACGATATTAATCGGTAATTTCATGAGCGAGGCGGCCTGCAGGGCACCAAAGACCGAGCCGGCTCCGCCCATATCAAACTTCATTTCATCCATTTTCCCACCGGGCTTTAGGCTGATGCCCCCGGTATCGAAGGTAATGCCTTTGCCCACCAGGCAGTACGGGCGCGCTTTGGCGGCTGCACCCTGATATTTGATCACAATGAGTTGCGAAGGTTGCTCGGAGCCGTTGCCAACAGAGAGCAGGGAGTGCATGCCGAGCTCAGCCATCTTGCGCTCGTCCAGTACTGACACGCTGAGCTTTTTATCTGATCGTGCGAGACGCCTTGCCTCGCTGGCCAAATATTTGGGGTGCAGAGATTGCCCGGCAGATTCACCAGCTCTCGTGTCAGGTTCGCGCCCTGTCCGGTGGCAGTACCCGCTCGAATAGCGCGTCGCGCATCGGCGGTGGTGCAGAGCGTTCCCGCCGCGATGGCGACCCGCTTTAGGGTTCGTGGCGGCTTGCGCCGTTTGTTGAGCGTTTCACTGTATTGATAGTGCGCCAGGGTTAGCTGAAGACTCATTTGCTCCATCAGTAGCGCCGGCATGCTCAGCTTCGTGGTCAAGCCTTCCATCACAATCATCGCATCGGCAGCCGGACTGTTCACGATGGTTCGCGCAATCGACTCCCCCACTTTTTTTGCCAGCGCAATCGTTTGCTTCGCAGGATCACCGCACCCCACCAGCAGCACTCGCTGTATTCCCCCTGCGCCGGGCAGCCACATGTGGCTGCCGCCTGACCCGGAAAAGTCACCTTGCTTTATTGATCGGGACACCGTGCCTCCGAGAAGGGTGTCCAGCGCCTTTAGGTAGGGTGAGAGCGTTTTCCGCTCGGGCATGAGTACCACCAGCGCCTGAGTTTTGATCTCGCTTGGGGAGTCTGCGGTCTTCGCGGTAATGCTAAGTAATGCCATAGAGGGTTCCGAAATAGGTTCAGTCGATAAGAAGGGCGCTAGTGTATGATGACGTGGCCGTTAACGAAATAACCCTTTGCGAGACTGTCGCGGACTATTTGACGCCATGCGGATCCTTCGATACCTCACTCGAGATATTTTACTGCATGCCGCTGCGGTCAGTTTCGTGCTGTTCCTCGTTGTATTTGCGGGTCGCTTTATTCGCTACCTCGCCGAGGCGGCGGTCGGGTCACTCACCGGCGATGTCTTATTACCCATTATGTTATTCAAACTGCCCGGCTTCTTCGAAATGATTCTGCCGCTGGGGCTATTTATTGGCATTTTGTTAAGTCTGGGTCGGCTCTACGCGGAGAGTGAAATGGTTGTACTGCGGGCCTGCGGTGTGGGTCCGGGCAAGCTGGCCCTCTATGTCATGGTCCCTGCCGCAGTGGTCATGGTGGTCGTGGCGACATTGTCGCTGATGGTCGCGCCGGAAGGATCAGCCAGAGCGCAGGTGCTGCTCGATAATCCCCGTTCGGCGGAGGGCCTTCACATGCTCAATGAAGGGCGCTTTAGAAAGCAGCGGCGGGGCGATTACGTGACTTACGCGGAGCGCATTGACGACGATGGCTTAATGCACAACATCTTCGTGTTTCGAGCGCGAGCCGGGTTCAATGGACGATTTCTACACTGCGACCTTTGCCGAGGAGGGTGAAATTGTTTTCGAAGAGGCGAGCGGACGGCGTTACCTGGAACTGAGAGGCGGTAGCCGTTATCGCGCAGAGCCGGGTGAGCGAGCGCTGGAAGAAATCACGTTTAACCTTTACGGAGAGCTGATACCCGAGCCCAAGAATAGTCTTCGTCGCACCGGTAAGGTGGAGTCCTTGACCACCGCTGAGCTATGGCATAGCGATGAACCTCGGCTGCGGGGGGCGCTGTGGTGGCGGTTGTCGTTACCGATGATGGTTCCAGCCGTCGCAGTGATTGCGCTGGCTCTGAGTCGGACCGATGCGCGCAGAGGGCGGTATGCGAAAGTCGGCCCGGCAATGGTGGTATTGCTGCTCTACTTTCTCTGTTTGACTCAGGGGCGAAGTGCGATTGAAGGAGGGCAAGGTCCGACTGTGATGATGGCGGTGCATATCGCCTTCGGTGTGCTGGCACTGACGCTACTGCAGTGGGAGCGAATCATGAAGCGGTGGAAGGCGGCATCCCGTGCATAAGTTCGATCTCTATATCGGTCGATCAGTATTCTGGGCGACGCTGGGCGTCCTGCTTTTGCTGGTGGGCCTCGACGCGCTGACCTCGGTCGTAGATGAAGCCGACGATATGAGGGACGGCTACAGTTTTGTGGATGTGTTGATCTACGTGGGCTATACGGTTCCCAGGCGGGTTCACGAGTTCGTTCCTTTCGCCGCGCTGATTGGCGCCCTGATTGGTCTGGGACGACTGGCGGCGTCGAGCGAGTTGGTCGTGATGCGCGCCGCGGGTGTATCCATGTTTAGCCTGTCGATCATGGTGTTGAAGCCGGCGCTCTTGGTGGCGGCTTTGGGTTTTTCCGTTGGCGAGTTTATTGCCCCACATACCGAGCAGTTGGCGATGAGTCATCGCGCATTGGCGCAGCGGTCTGAATCGGCCGTAGCAGGCCGATTCGGCGCTTGGAACCGGGACGGAAACACCTTCGTCCATGTCGATGCAGTGCAGCGCGGGGGCATAGCGTATGGCGTGACCTTACTGAGCTTCGATGATGGCCGGCGACTGCAAAGCACATTGATGGCAGAGCGAGCGACCCATGCCGGAGATCACTGGATGCTGGAGCAGGTGAAGTTGACCCGGCTCGAGTCAGGTGCGACCCACGTCGAAGAGAAAACACTCTGGCGTTGGGATACGGCCATCACGCCGCAGCTGCTAACTCTTGACGTGGTGGAGCCCGAAACCCTGCCGGTGCTGCAGCTCTGGCCTTATGCGCAATATCTCAAGCAACAGGGCATGGTGTTTGTCGACATTGAGCTCGCCTTTTGGCGAAAGTTGTTACAGCCGCTAGCGACACTGGGTTTAGTGCTGGTCGCAATGTCCTTTATTTTTGGGCCGCTGCGCGAAGGCACGATGGGAGCCAGAATCTTTGTGGGTGTCATTGTGGGAGTGGTGTTCCGGATCAGTCAGGACTTTTTTGGCCCGGCGAGCCTGATTTTTGGTTATGACCCGATGATGGCGGCGCTGCTCCCCATCGCAATGTGTTGGTTGGGTGGTGCGTGGCTTCTGTGGCGCCGCGCATGAGAAATCTCGGTGTAATGCGAGCCCCTCTAACCGGACTTTGGCACCAATACTAAACGGGTTTGTGACAGGCGATCGTGCCAGTAGCGATGGTGAGGAGGCACGAAGCGCCATAGGTAGCCGCCAGCGAAAAATACTGCCGAGAGTAGTGCCCCCGATAGGCGTACTGCCACTTGTTGCCATGTGAGCGGCTCCCCCGATGCGCTCACCAGCTTGATACGCCAGGCCTGCATCCCGAGTGTTTGCCCTGCGCGGCGCCAGAAGATGCCGAAAAAAAGGAGCAGGATTAGTGCCCAGCTGCACCATTGTAGAACTGCCGGCACCGCGGGTTCGTCGAGGTTTTCGGTGGGGCCAAAGACCGCTATCCATAGCGCCGCGGCGGCCATGAAAAGCGGAATAATAAGAAGCGAGTCGTAGAGCATCGCCAATAAGTGTCGCCACAATGGGACTGCTGAAAGCGGTTCGGTGGTGTGCAGAGGTTGATCCATTTGCAGGTGTGTATCCAGGAGATGTCTGGGCTATTTCAACGTAAAATAGCACGCTTGAGATCGGGACTGGTGAGATGACAATACAAAGTGAGATGACAACAGCACTGGAAGCGACGTTTCGGCCAGCGAAGCTGTCGGTTGAAAACGAGAGCCATCGGCATAATGTGCCAGTCTGATTCCGAGACGCATTTTAAGGTGACGCTGGTGAGCGAGATGTTTACCGGGCAGCGCAGTGTCAAGCGACACCAATCAGTGTATGCCGTGCTGGCCGAATGGCTTGCAGGGCCGGTACACGCCTTGGCGCTTCACACCTATACACCTGAAGAGTGGATGCAGGTTGATGGGGCACCCGACTCGCCCGACTGTCGGGGCGGTACCGGGAAATGACGCGAGCAGAGGCGCATGCAGACCGGGTCGTGGCGGCGCTATACCGTTTTGTCTCGCTGGATGATTATGCCAATCTGAAGGCGCCTTTGCTGGAGGTTTGCCGGCAGGCGGGGGTGAAAGGAACTTTGCTGCTCGCACGGGAAGGCATTAATGGCACGATTGCAGGTAGCCGAACCGGAATCGATTCGGTGATTCGCTGGTTGCGCCGCGACCCGCGTCTTGCCGATCTCGACTGGAAGGAATCGCGGCACGCTGCGGCGCCTTTTCATCGTATGAAAGTGAAGTTGAAGAAAGAGATCGTCACGATGGGGGTGGAGGACATCGATCCGACGGCCTGCGTGGGACGCTATGCAACGCCGCTGCAATGGAATGCACTGATTGATGATCCTGAGTGTCTGGTAATCGATACCCGGAACGATTACGAAGTGGCTATTGGCAGTTTCAAGGGAGCGGTGAACCCGGGTACGCAGAGCTTTCGAGATTTTCCGGGCTGGGTTCGGCATCATCTGAAGCCCGAAAAACATACCAAGGTGGCGATGTTTTGTACGGGAGGCATCCGCTGCGAGAAGTCGACCTCTTACCTTGTCTCACAGGGGTTTGATGAGGTCTGGCATCTCAAGGGTGGGATTCTCAAATATCTCGAAGAGATGCCGCAAACCGAATCCCGCTGGGAGGGAGAGTGCTTTGTTTTTGACTCGCGCGTGGCTATCGATCACAACCTTGAGAAGGGGAGTTTTGATCAGTGTTATGCCTGCCGACATCCGATCACGGAACAGGATAAGACCTCGGCGCACTACGAGAAGGGCGTGTCTTGCCCCCGATGCTACGGGGATCTGACGCCCGACAAGCTGGCCCGTTTTGCGGAGCGGCAGAGACAGGTTGAATTGTCGGCGGATCGCGGCGAGGAGCACATCGGTAGCCCACCCCCTGAGCGTCAACGCAGTCGTCGCACTCGCTCAAGCAGTGACTGAGTGGGGTAAAAAAAGCTCACCGTGTTTCCATCCCCAGCTGAAATGATGCCGAGTAGCCGTGCGCTTCCGCTGGCGGTCTGAGTAAGAATCGCGCCGCCAGACGCGCCTTGTCTGGCAACACAGTTTGACGCTGCCGGGCGGGATTCTGAGTCGGTCACGAGGCAGGTCGTATCGGCTAACAGCTGTCTGTGGGTCATTGAGCCATGGAGGTGCTCGGTGGGCGCGAAGCCCGCCGCGATAACTCGCGAACCGGATCGAGGCCCGTTAAGCGAGATGGGAATCCAGCCCGCGGTGAAAGTCGGACGCTGCGCGCGCAGCAGGGCCCAATCCTCCAGCATGGAGCCGCCGCTCGCGATGAGTGTCAGCATCAAGGGCTCCTCTTCTCGGGGCAAGACGAGTTGCAGCGGGTCAAGGGTCGATCGATAACCGTCAAAGCAGTGCCATGCACTGACAAAAATAGGCAGCGGGCCGGGAGTGATCGCCACCGCCGAGCAGTGTTCCGTAAAGTGCCGTAGTCGGCCATCCTCTATGCGTTTGACAGGGACTTCCAGTTGACCGATGGCTAACTGCCAGTGGGCGGTATGTGGCCCGAGAGGCGTTCGCGGATCGCCGGCTGGCGCGACCGTGGGGGCCAGCAGTAGCCCGATACAGAGTATCGCTCTGGCCAAAGAGTGATTGCCGCGACGACACATAGCAAAGCCGGTGCATCCGATTGATCGGGCAAAGTATCACTCTCGGTGTCACTCTGAAAAGCACATCGTATTAGAAGGCCATTTTCCGCGCTTGCTTAGTGTAGTCTCGCGCTGAGGTCAGTCAGACGATGGTTCACCACGACCTGCCTCAGAGGAGTGAAAAATTTGCAGTACACAGCACAGCAGCTGCGAACCGGATTGGCACTCGGGGTTTTCGCCAATATTATTTGGGGCGTGTCCGCCTTGTACTGGGTCGAGACAGCGCCCGTCAGTCCGGCGGATGTCGTAGCCCACCGCGCAATCTGGAGTTTGCCAGTGGCAGCACTGGTTTTGCTGTGGGTGGGGCGATTCCGTGCAACGTGGGCTTTGGTGCGGGTACCGACAACACTGCTCTGGAGCGCTGCGGCTACTATTCTCCTGAGCCTCAACTGGGGTGTGTTCGTTTATGCGGTTTTCTCCGGGCGTGCGACGGAGGCGAGTCTGGGCTATTTCATGGTGCCGCTTCTCACCATCATGGTCGGCAAGGTGGTATTCCATGAGACGCTGGGTCCGGCTCAGCGAGTCGCCATTGTATTAGCGGTATTTGCGGTGGCGCTCCAGCTCATATCCTACGGCAGCCTTCCGTGGATCAGCCTGGTGGTGGCGGCTAGCTTCTCCCTGTACGCCGCGATTCGTAAAAAGATTGAAGCCGATACCATGCAGGGATTGTTTATCGAAACGCTCTGTATGGCACCCTTTGCCTTAGCGTGGTTGTGGATGACAGGCGGTGCCGGGATGGGTCAGCACGGCCTGAAGGTCGATGTATTCCTGTTGCTCGCGGGCATCTACACCGCGACGCCGTTGCTGACCTATATTGCTGCGTCACGGCTGTTACCGCTGAATATCGTTGGCTTAATCTCTTACCTGGGACCGTCGCTTCAGCTCTTGGTGGCGCAAACGGTGCTGGGCGAGTCCATTGATACGGTCACCGTGATCTCTTTTACGTTGGTTTGGGTCGGCGTGCTATTGGTGTCGGGTCAGGGGTTGGCGCGCATTCGTAAGCGCTAGGGGCTGGATGATGAGCGTATGACCGTCGCGGTACGATTAAGGCAGGAGTGGCTGGCACTGCTTGAGCGCGAATTCGAGCAAGAGTACATGATCCAATTGGGGGAATTTTTACGCGCCGAGAAAGCGGCGGGCAAAGTTGTTTATCCTCCGGGTGCCGATTTCTTTGCTGCCCTTGAGGCCACCCCTCCGTCTGCGGTCAAAGTGATTATTTTGGGTCAGGATCCCTATCACGGTCCGGGGCAGGCTCACGGCCTCAGTTTTTCCGTCAAAGGGGGGCAGCGGATCCCGCCATCGTTGCAGAATATATTCCGGGAGCTGCATGAGGATGAGGGGCTGGTCCCGCCAACACAGGGTGACCTGTCTGTGTGGGCTGAGCGGGGTGTGCTGCTGCTCAATAGCGTGCTGTCGGTTGAGCGAGGCCTCGCAGGGTCTCATCAGGGTAAGGGCTGGGAGCAGTTCACCGATGCGGTGATTGCTCGACTGAACATGAGCCACGCACCGCTGGTATTTATGTTGTGGGGCGCCCAAGCGCAGCGCAAAGGGGCGGGCATTGACCGTGATCGTCACTGTGTTTTGACTGCGCCACACCCTTCGCCGCTTTCAGCCCATCGCGGTTTTTTAGGTTGTCGACACTTTAGTCAGGCCAACGCTTTCCTAATCTCCAATCAACGTGAGCCGGTAGATTGGTCCTTGTCGTCGTGACAGGGCGAAATATGGGTTAGCGCTTCCCCTCCTGCTCGCAGGGTAACCCTGCCTGCCGCTGCTGCGGGGACGAGTTCGATGAGCAATTCGGTGTTGCCGTTGTGCTGGCAATGGTTGACGATGCTGCCGACGGGCCGGTTATCCGCGTCGATCAGCGCGTCGCCCGATACCACGGAAGCGGCGACTTGCGCGCGATGTAGTCGGCGTTTCGGCGTGCCCCGATAGTGCAGTCGAGCGATAATTTCCTGGCCGGTATAGCACCCCTTGCTGAAGCTGACTGTCCCGTTAAGGTCGTAATTAAGATCTTGAGGTAGGTAGTGGCCCACGGTTTGCCGTTCAATTCTCGCTCGGTTGCCCAGTAATGCAGCGCACCTTTGAGTGGTGGGCTCGAGATCTTCGTTAGCGCCGGGTGGTCGCCATTGTTCGAGGTATCCGCCTTCGACGGGAATCGTCACAGCCGTTAGATTTTCCGCGTCGTATTCCAGCGCTGCTTGGGACTCGGCTTGTGTGCCCGGCGAGCCCTCGACGAGCCAGTGAGTGGGTGACAGCGTGCATCGGGAAAAGGCGAGGTAGGGCGTGAGATGCTCCGCCAGTTTATGCATGACAGGTTCCCTTCCCCTGAGCAGGATTTCTGCATCACTGACCACGACGGCCAAAATGTCGGCTAATACGCGCCCTTTGGGATTGCAAAATGCCGCGTAGCGGATGTCTCCGGGGACGCAGGCGTTGAAATCGGCCGTCGTTTGCCCATGGAGAAAGTCGCCGGCCGCTTTGCCTTGCAGCCGCATGATGGTATCGGCCTGATCGGCGGAGGTACCAGATTGGGAAAGGGTCGAATGGGTCACGGTAGGCGCTGCGAAATGAGAAAGGCCTATACTACAACGTTTAGTGGGCAAGGCCGCGGGTGTTCGATGGATCAACGAGAAGAGTGGAATAGGGCAAAGTGGGCCAGCCGTCGCGGGCTGCTGGAGCTCGATCTATTGCTATCCCCATTTGTAGCGGAGGCCTTCAGTGATTTAAGTGACGATCTAAGGGCTGATTATCGCGAACTACTCGTTCAGGATGATCAGGATCTTCTGGAGTGGATCATGGGGCGGGCGGACATCACCGATGTTCGATTTCTCGACATCGTAAGTAGCATCAGGCGCTTCCACCGCATCCCAGCATAGCGACGCTCAGTCGGAATACGCGGGCAGAGTGTCGGTGGGTCCGCTCAGCGCCGACGCGGGATCAAAATGAGACGGGATCAGAATAGAGTCACGGGCCGCCGCCGCTGTGTCAGGAAAATCTGAGTTGTAATGCAAGCCCCGGCTTTCTTTTCTTCCCGCGGCGCACTGAACCATGAGTTGCGCAATCCTTGTCAGGTTGCGCATCTCAAGCAGCGGACGAGTAATCTGAAAGCGTCCGTAATAGCCAGCGACCTCTCTATCCAGCAGAGCAATCCGCTCAGCGGCATTGTGCAGTCGTCTGGACGTGCGCACGATGCCCACATAGTCCCACATCAATCGGCGCAGCTCCTGCCAGTTGTGCTGAATCACGACTTCCTCGTCAGAGTCTCTGACGCGGCTGTCGTCCCAGGCCTCGGGTGTGGTGCTTCGGGCGCTGATGGAGTCGGCAATGTGCTCCGCCGCCGACTGCGCATAAACGAAACATTCCAGTAATGAATTACTGGCCATTCGGTTGGCTCCGTGCAGGCCGGTGCAGGCCGATTCTCCGACCACGTAAAGTCCGGGCACATCACTGGCACCATATTGATCCACTACCACGCCACCGCAGGTGTAATGGGCGGCGGGGACAACAGGGATGCGATCACGAGTGATATCCATGCCCAGTGCCAGGCAGCGCTTGTAGGCCTGCGGAAAGTGGTGGGTGATGAACGCTGGTGATCGCTTGCTGATATCGAGGTAGACACAGTCGGCACCGAGACGCTTCATTTCGTAATCGATCGCTCGCGCGACGATGTCTCGGGGCGCCAGTTCCTCGCGGTCGTCGAAGCGGGACATGAAGCGCTCACCGTCGGGCAAGTGTAGGGTCGCCCCCTCACCCCGCAGCGCTTCGGTCATCAAAAATGATTTGCTATCGGGGTGATAAAGGCAGGTGGGGTGAAATTGATTAAATTCGAGGTTGGCAACCCTGCAGCCCGCGCGCCACGCCACCGCGATACCGTCTCCGCTAGCGCCGTCGGGGTTGGTCGTATATCGGTAGGCCTTGCTGGCACCCCCTGTCGCCAGCACCACCGCATCTGCACTCACGGTGTCGACCCGATTGTGCTCCGTGCTCAACAGGTACGCGCCACAGACTCTCGGGCCAGTTTTGATGACGTCGACCAGACAGCGGTCTGTTAGCAAAGTGATGTTGGAGGCCTCCGCCACGCGGCTGGCCAACACCTCCGACAACGCGCGTCCGGTTTGGTCCGCCGCGTGGATGACTCGACGGTGGCTATGCCCGCCCTCAGTCGTCAGATGAAACTCGCGGAACTCGGCGTCTTGCTGGTCCTCGCGAAGATCGAAGTGCATGCCTTGAGACACCAACCAATCGACAATTTGTCGACTCCGGCCGACCGTAAACTGCACTGCGGGTTCATGACAAAGGCCGGCGCCAGCGGCTAGGGTATCTGTTACGTGCGCCTGCACCGAGTCTCGATCATGCAGCACCGCCGCCATGCCCCCTTGGGCCCAAAGCGTTGAACCCGAGCCGAGTTGGGTTTTCGACAGGACGGCCACCTTCAATTGCGGCGGCAATTGCAGAGCAAGGCTCATCCCAGCGGCACCGCTGCCGATAATGAGCACGTCAAATCGGGAAATAGTAGGCATATTTCATCGGCCGTTGCTTCGGTGCGGGTGCGGTATAGTAATGGGGAGATAAGTGTAATGTATCGGGAACTTTTTGCCTGCGCTGTGTTCATACAGGCCAATGGGTGCCCGGTAGAGTGGGCATCCCGGTATGTCGGGTAAAACAAAGGCGCGGTTGTGACAGCCTCTGACACAGATAAGCAACTGGTTCAGAGGGCGCAGCGCGGCGACCTGAGAGCGTTTGACCTGCTGGTATTGAAATACCAGGGAAGGATTGCAGCGCTGGTTAGCCGGTATGTGTCGGACCCGGGAGAGGCGGAGGACGTCACTCAGGAAGCGTTCATCAAAGCCTTTCGGGCGTTGGAGCAGTTTCGTGGTGACAGTGCGTTCTACACGTGGCTGTACCGTATAGCGGCAAATGCGGCTAAAAATTATTTGGTCGCCAAAGGGCGCCGGCCGAGGGCTGATGCGACCATCGAAGACGCCGAGGGCTTTGACGATGGATGGCTGCTTGCGGAGAGTAGTTCGCCCGAGGCGGTTGCGATGGGAGACGAGCTGGCCGGAGTGGTGGAAGTAGCGTTACAAGCGCTGCCAGATGAGTTGAGGTCCGCCCTAACACTCAGAGAGCTTGACGGTCTGAGCTACGATGACATTGCGGATGTGCTGGAGTGCCCTGTAGGCACGGTGAGGTCAAGAATTTTTCGAGCGCGTGAGGCGATTGACGCACGGGTGAGAGAGCAGATGAACGGAGAGTCGGGGTTTAGATGACAGCCGAAGACAGAGATAGAGAGGCGCTTTCAGCGCTGATGGATGGCGAGACGCAAGAACTTGAACTGCGTCGGGTGCTCGATTCGATCTCCAGTGATCCGTCCCTGCGAGATCGATGGCGGCGGCAGCAGCAGGTACGCGAGCTCTTGCAGGGCCAGCGTCGTCACCTGCCTGATGTCGACGTATCGACTCGAGTGCGCGAAGTGCTCGATGCCAAGCGGTCTGTCAGTCGAAATCCAATCTGGAGTATGGCGGTCGCGGCGTCAGTGACGCTGGCGGTGGTAATGGGCGGGCAGCAGTTGTTAATGCCGTCCTCGGGGGTCACTCCCGCTCCGGTGGTCAGTGAGCTGGGCGGGGCGGTCGTGCCAGTATTTGGCGCGCAGCCAGTGCAAGCCAGTTTGGGCGCTCAATCGCTCCCGGTCTCCAGCCGTCAGGCCTCGGGGGCCCAGAGCGCGGGTCAGAGCATTGCTGCGGTTTACGAACGGCTGGCTCGGGACCGGTATCATCGCCTGAACGGCCGTCACGCAGCGTCGGCCGCGCAAAGTCACCCAGCGCCTTATATATCCTATGTTCGCGTTCCGGAACTCAAGCTCGAAGCGCCTGATTCAGAGTAACCCTTGCGGGCGTAGCCTGCGGGCCGCTTTGGTCGCTTGGGTGCTCGTTGCGTTGTCTCCTCAGGTGTTAGCGCAAGCTGATGAGCAGTGCGTCCTCAGTGCGCCGCCGGAAAAGGCCCTGGCGGCAATGATGCAAGCCGCATCTGACGTCTCTTTTGAGGGCACAGTGCTTTACGAGCGAGCGGGATCCCGGCAGTTTATGACGGTGGCATCGACTGCTGAGGCAAGTCGGGGAGAGTTGCGTCGGATGAATGCCGAGGCCAACCCTAGGCCCGAATTTTGGCCGATACCGAGTGGTTCGTCGAAGAGAATTTGTAATGTGGTGGAGGTTTACGTCTCTAGTCTGGAGTCGGGACGCATTATTGCGGGCCGCTCGACCCAGCGCCTCACGTTGCGGCCCCGCGATACGCTACGCCTGACGCATCTCGTGGATGTGGACGAGGCAACGGGCCTTCCGCTGGCAATGGTTACGCTGGATCTCGATGGGCAAATGCTAGAACGTTACGAGTATGCGGCAATCGAGTACGGATCAGATATTCCAGACACGTCTGTCGGGAACGTCGTTGAGGCAGAATACAATCGGGGTCGCAATATTGTGCCCGGCTACTTTTTAGTCTCTGAAAACCCCGATCGAGGTATTTTTGTGGTCAGTGACGGACTGGCGACAGCCTCCGTTTTTGTCGAACCGTTGCCAGCCGGCGCGCCAGTCGGTGAGGGTGCGATCATTGAGGGAGCGACTTTGACTTATACCCGGGGAGTCCGGTCTGCCAGCGGGGGGCTTCTCATTAGCGTGCTGGGAGAGGTGCCGTTCGTCACCGCGCGGTTGTTGGCCGATGCGGTGCGTCCGCCCCTCGAGGATTCGTAATGGGATGGCTGACGGAGACGGGGCGCGTTGTCGCGGTGGAGCACGACGCGGTATGGGTGGAAGCGGACCGGAGTGCGGCCTGCGGCAAATGCGCTGCGCGCGCCGGCTGTGGTCAAGGAGCCCTCTCCGCCTTGCTGCAAAGCGGTAAGGGGCGCGTTAGAGCCAAGTCGGGGGACGCGTTGGCCGCGACGAGTTGCGAGGTGGGCGATGAAGTGGTGATTCAGGTCCCTGAGTCAACCCTGCTTGGCGGTACCTTGCTGATCTATGGTGCGCCTTTGCTCACAGGTACTGTGATCGCGATGCTCGCTGCGAATTGGGGGGACCTCTGGTCTGCTTTGGCTTTTGCTGCCGGTCTCTTGGGAGGTTTTGCTATCCTTCGGGCCGTCAGCGTGAGGTCAGGGGGCGTATTGCCCGGCCTCGCTGAGCCCAGGTTGGCCTCAAAGCAGGGCAGCCAACGAGATGGGCTGCTCGTAAAGAGCTGAGCTCACTTCCCTGAATATGACGCGGAGTACGGCGATGATGGTTCGCTTTCTGATATTGGTATTGGCACTGTCTGCGATGGCGCAGAGGGGCTTGGCCAGCCTGCCTGATTTCACCGAAATCGTTGACTCAGCATCGCCGGCAGTGGTGAAGATTCTGGTTGAATATGAGTCTGAGAATCCCCGGTATCAGGAACAGATTGAGGAGTTACCTGAGGCATTACGACGGTTTTTTGACTTTCGTGGCGGCCCCCCTGTACCACGTGAACGCGCAGGTATGGGTTCCGGTTTCATTTTCTCCAGCGACGGCTATGTCGTGACCAATAATCATGTCGTGGAGAATGCCAGACAGGTGGTGGTTCGCTTGCCAGACCGGCAGGAGTTTGATGCAGAGGTGGTTGGCACAGACCCGCGGTCCGATTTGGCGGTGCTTAAAGTGGACGCCAGTCGCCTGCCCTTTCTGCAATTGGCCGATGAAGATGACGTCAAGGTGGGGCAGTGGGTGCTCGCGATCGGGTCACCCTTCAGTCTCGATTTTTCTGTCACAGCGGGTATCGTCAGCGCGCTGGGCAGGAGTTTGCCAACCGAAACGGGGGACAACTATGTGCCCTTTATCCAGACTGATGTGGCCATTAATCCGGGGAACTCTGGAGGGCCGTTATTTAACCTTGATGGTGAAGTGATTGGCGTGAATTCCCAGATCTTTACGCGGTCGGGAGGCTCTATCGGGCTGTCGTTCGCCATCCCCGTGTCAGTGGTTCGCAATGTCATCACTCAGATCAGGGAAAAGGGCATCGTCGAGCGTGGCTGGCTCGGCGTCAGTATTCAGGACGTGGATCGTAATTTGGCTGAATCGTTTGGACTTGACCGTCCCAGAGGAGCGCTCATCGCACAGGTCGGGCGGGACTCACCCGCTGAGCGGGCCGGTTTGCAGTCTGGTGACGTGATTACGGTGTTTGACGGTGAGCCGATCGAGACCTCGGCAGATTTGCCTCATGTAGTGGGGTTGATTGCTCCCGGTACACGGGTCGAAGCGTTAATTGTCCGCGAAGGCGAGGAGCAAGCGATTGACGTCGAGGTGGGCGGGCTGGCCGCAGATGAAGTGGCGCGGGTTGAGGCCGGCGCCGCAGCTGACGGCAGCATCACTTTACTGGGGATGCGTATCGCTGAAGCGGAGCCGGCCATGCTCTCGGAGCTGGGGCTATCGGGCGGTGTGGTGATCAGAGAGGTTGCGCTCAATTCGCCGGCCGAGGAGGCAGGCGTCAGGCCCGGTGATATCTTGACCCGTCTGGGGAGCTGGCCGATTAGCCGTGTGGAAGATCTCGAGAGTGCCACTGATGAGTTGGCCCCGGGCCGGTCTGTTCCGGCACGTCTCATTCGGGGCCAAAGCCCCTTATTTATTGGTATTCGTATACCTGAAGCAGACTGATGAGCCGCCTCAGGGCGTGCTAAAATTAACGTATCGATAACGGGTTGTGTTTCCGGCAGCCCGCATCCCTTTGAGGCAATTTATCTGTGGCTGAGCTCAGTCATATACGAAACTTTTCCATCATTGCTCACATTGACCACGGCAAGTCCACGCTTGCGGATCGATTCATTCAGCATTGTGGCGGGCTTTCCGAGCGGGAAATGGCTGAGCAGGTGCTCGACTCCATGGATATCGAGCGCGAGCGGGGCATTACCATCAAAGCCCAAAGCGTTACTCTGGACTACCAGGCTCAAGACGGCGCGATCTATCAGCTGAACTTCATTGATACGCCGGGCCACGTCGATTTTTCTTATGAGGTATCACGCTCCCTTGCGGCCTGTGAGGGAGCGCTACTGGTGGTGGATGCTGGGCAGGGTGTCGAGGCGCAGTCCGTGGCAAATTGTTATACGGCAATCGAGCAAGGACTCGAGGTATTGCCGGTGCTGAATAAAATGGATCTGCCGCAGGCAGACCCCGAGCGGGTCCAGCAGGAAATCGAAGAAATTATCGGTATTGATGCGACCGGGGCGGTTCCGGCCAGCGCCAAAACCGGCATGGGTATTGAGGAGGTTCTGGAGTATCTCGTAGAGCACATTCCCGCGCCCGCCGGTGATCGTGATGCACCGCTTCAGGCTCTTATTATTGATTCTTGGTTTGACAACTATCTGGGCGTCGTCTCGCTTGTGAGAGTAAAGCAGGGTCGGATCGCTAAGCGAGAGAAGTTTGTGATCAGCTCGACCGGAAAGCAGCATCAGGCTGACATGATCGGAGTCTTCACGCCGCGCAGGACCGAGACCGGCAGCCTGATGGCGGGGGAAGTGGGCTTTGTCGTGGCCGGTATTAAGGATATTAAAGGCGCGCCCGTTGGGGACACGCTGATCTCTGCGTCCCATCAAGAGACAAGCGCGCTGCCTGGTTTTCAGAGTGTGAAACCGCAGGTTTACGCGGGTATCTTTACCGTCAATTCCGATGATTATGAGGACTTCAGGGATGCGCTGGGCAAGCTAACCTTAAATGACGCCTCGCTTTTCTATGAGCCTGAGTCTTCGGATGCGCTCGGGTTTGGGTTTCGGTGCGGCTTCCTGGGGATGCTGCACATGGAGATTATTCAGGAGCGTCTGGAGCGGGAGTACAACCTCGATCTCATTACGACCGCACCGACGGTCATTTACGAGATCGTGACCAAAAGTCAGGAAACGGTTTTTGTCGACAACCCCTCCAAGTTGCCGGACGTCGGTGACATTGAGATCATGCGCGAGCCCATCGCGCGGTGCACCATTCTCACTCCTCAAGAGTACCTCGGTGCAGCGATCACGCTGTGTGTTGAAAAGCGAGGCGTTCAGGTTGATCTGCAATTTTTAGGTCAGCAAGTTCAGCTGATTTACGATATTCCCATGGCAGAGGTAGTGCTCGATTTTTTCGATCGGCTCAAGTCAGTCAGTCGTGGTTACGCGTCGTTGGATTACGGGTTTGAGCGGTTTGAGGCGGCAAGCCTATCGCGCCTCGATGTATTGATTAATGGCGATCGGGTTGACGCGTTGGCCATCATTGTGCATCGAGACCATGTGCAGTCGCGCGGGCGAGTGCTGACGGAAAAGATGAAGGAACTCATTCCGCGACAAATGTTCGACGTTGCGATTCAGGCGGCAGTGGGTGGGAAAATTGTGGCGAGACAGACAGTCAAGGCGCTGCGCAAGAACGTCACCGCTAAATGCTATGGCGGAGATGTGACACGTAAAAAGAAGCTTTTGGAAAAGCAGAAGGCAGGAAAAAAGAGAATGAAGCAGGTGGGGAATGTGGAGATACCCCAATCTGCCTTTTTGGCGGTATTGCAGGTAGACGGTTGACGGGTCAGATGGTTCGCCAGTGTATGATCAATCGTATTCATCGTGACAATGGGCATCCTCGAAACGACACCCTCAAAAACATACCGGTTGAATAAGAGAGCGATAGGCTATGAACATTGATTTCCCGCTGATTCTGGTCATTGTTGTGCTGGGCAGTGGGGCTATCTGGGCGCTGGATGGCTTGTTGCTGGCTAAGGGGAGGAGGGCGCGCCGTGACCAGCTGGCGGACCAGTTCCCAGGCCATGAGCAGCTGGGTTCGAAGGCGGCCGGTGCTTTTGCGGAGGCCTGCGATCGTGAGGCAGGGGAGCCGGCGGTGGTGGAGTACGCGAAGTCTTTTTTTCCGGTGTTGGCGGTCGTGCTGGTGCTGCGTTCATTTCTGTATGAGCCTTTTCAGATTCCCTCATCTTCTATGGTGCCGACCCTCGAGGTGGGCGATTACATTCTGGTGAACAAATTTTCATATGGCCTGCGACTGCCGGTAACGCGGACCAAAGTGTTCGACATCGGTGAGCCGGAGCGAGGGGATGTGATGGTGTTTTTCCCTCCGCATCAAAATGACACTTACTACATCAAGCGGGTGATCGGTAAGCCCGGAGATCGCATCGCGTACCGCAATAAACAGCTAGTGGTGAATGGCGAGCCCGTGCCTCAGGAATGGTTGGCAGAATTTCCCAGCGGTCGATACAGCGTCAAAATGGGCCGCGAATCGTTGCCAGAGACAGACGGGCACTTGATGCAACTCGATAACCGTCGTGGGCCAAGGAATTTTTCCGTCGTCGTCCAGCCTGGCCATTATTTCATGATGGGTGATAATCGCGATAACAGCAGTGACAGCCGCGTTTGGGGGCAGGTCCCCGAGCGGGATATTGTTGGCAAAGCCGTCGCCATATGGATGCACTGGGAAGCGTTTCTCAGCGTGCCATCCTTCGGGCGAGCGGGCGCCATCGACTGACCAGCCAGGAGGGTAGGTCATGAATAGCGACAAACGGGTCAGGCCTCTAGTGCACAAGCGGCAAAGCTTTCAGGGCTTTAATCTCTGGGCGGTATCGCTCAATTTATTACTCCTTGGTGCGCTGCTGGTCATCGCTTTGCGCGTAGTGCCCGGTTATGTCGAGTATCTAACGGTCAAGGATGTCATTACACGGGCGGCGCAGGAGCATGATCCGCGTGGTGAGACGACGACCGACTTAAAGATGCGGCTCGCAAAATTGCTCAATACGAATCAGGTTTATGACATCAGCGTCGATAACATCAAGGTGTATCGGGAGCGAGGTGTGATCGTGATCGACGCGCGCTACGAAAAGCGATTCCCACTCTTCTGGATCCTCGATGGTGTGATGAAATTCGACGATCTGGTGGTCGAGACCACGAAAGCGGGTCGCACTTGAGTCAGCCTAGTCAGCTGCTACTCGATGCATTGCAGCATCGGTTGGGTTACCAATTTTCGCAGCCCGATTTACTTGTGAGGGCGTTAACGCATCGCAGCGCGCACAGAGATCACAACGAGAGACTTGAGTTCCTGGGCGATGCGCTCATCGGGTTGGTGACTGCTGCGGCTTTCTATGACCGCTTCCCCGGAGAAGATGAGGGGGTTCTGAGCCGGCTCCGGGCTTCGGTGGTCAGCGGGAAGTCCCTGGCGAGCCTGGCCAAGGAGCTCGACTTATCGAGTTGCCTGATTCTTGGTGAGAGTGAGCGAAAGAGCGGCGGCCGACTGCGAGATTCTATTCTTGCGGATACCTTTGAGGCATTGGCGGGAGCCGCAATGTTGGATGGCTCTCTGCCGCAGGCTCGAGACGTGGTGGGCGCTTGGCTCGAGCCGGCGATCGCTGCAGCGACGCCCGATGCGACGGTCGATGCTAAGACGCGCCTACAGGAATGGTGTCAGGCGCGTTCTGAAGCGTTGCCGGAGTACAGTGTGGTCGAAGTAACCGGTAGTGATCATGCACAATCTTTCCGAGTGCAGTGTCTTCTGGCGGATCAACAGCGTTCTACCGAGGCGACAGGTTCAAGCCGCCGGCGGGCGGAGCAGTCATCGGCCGCGCTGATGCTCGATCAGATATTAGGGGGCTGAATGTCTGAGCAGCGCTGTGGGATGATCGCCATTGTGGGTCGCCCCAATGTTGGTAAGTCGACTTTACTCAACCACTTGTTGGGGCAAAAGCTCAGCATTACGTCGCGCAAACCGCAAACGACACGACATCAGGTGCTGGCTGTTAGTACGGTGGATGCGACGCAACTCATTTATGTCGACACACCCGGGATTCATCTTGGTCAGTCGAAGGCCATTAACCGAGCGATGAATAAAACGGCGGCATCGGCGCTGAATGATGTCGATCTGGTGATGTTTTTATGTGATCGCACCAAATGGACCGAAGAGGATGAATTTGTCCTCGACATGGTTTCCCGTCAGGACAATCCCGTTGTGTTGGTCATGAATAAGGTTGACCTCATGGACACCCAGGAGGCGCTGCTGCCCTTCGCAGAGGATCTGGCACGCCGCTGCGCCTTTAACGCAGTGTTTCCCGTGTCGGCTTTGCGGGCACGGGGCCTGCAGGAATTGATTCAGCACATTTCCTCGCTAGTCCCTGAGGGGCCGCATTTGTTTCCGGCGGATCAGATCACCGACCGCAGTCAGCGATTTCTTGCGGCCGAACTTGTTCGTGAAAAGATTGTTCGGCAGCTGGGTGACGAGCTCCCCTATGCGACGGCGGTTGAAGTTGAATCCTTTAACGAGGATGAGCGGGGGGTGCTCCACATCCATGCACTGATTCTGGTTGAGCGAGACGGGCAGAAAAAAATACTCGTGGGCGAGGCCGGTGGCCGATTGAAGTCGATCGGTACGGCGGCACGAAAGGATATGGAGCGGGCATTTGATAGCAAGGTCATGCTCAAATTATGGGTGAAGGTCAAATCGGGCTGGTCAGATGATGCCCGGGCCCTGAAAACGCTCGGTCTAGATCCGTGGGGTGAAGCGTGAGCGAGGTCCAACCAGCGTGGGTGCTGTCTCGTAAAAACTATGGCGATAACGGTATGCTGGTGGAATTGTTTAGTGCAGATTTGGGCCGTTGCGGTGCGATTGTAAGGGGTGCTCATCGACGAAAGCAGGGGGGGAGTCTGGCATCCTTGTTGCAACCTTTTCACCCGTTGTTGATCACCCTGGCTGGGCGGGGCGAGCTGAAGACGCTGCGAATGGCAGAGGCGCCTACGCCAGGTTATTTATTGCGGGGTGATGCAATGATGAGCGGTCTTTATCTCAATGAACTGCTGGCTCGCATTCTACCGAGATTTGACGCGCTCCCGACGCTGTTTGTGGCGTATGGGCGGGCAGTGGAAAGTTTGTTTAACGCCGCCGGAGAGGAGAGTTTGCGGCGCTTTGAGCTAGTGCTCTTGTCTGAGCTGGGCTACCGGATTGACTGGGACAGTGATGAGCGGGGGGAATCGATCCGATCGGATGCTTACTATCGGTTTGAGGTAGATCGTGGCTTTTCTCGTGTCGAGGCGCATGCACCGATTGCGCATAATGAGCCCCTATTGTCTGGCGAGCAGATACTGACTTTTCGACGGTGGTGGGAGGGGGAATGCGCGCTAGCAGTTGAGGACCTAATGGCGCTGAAGAGAGTCACCCGAGCCGCAGTAGGTCAGCTGGCGGGTGGTCGTGTCATTCATACCCGCGAGTTTTTCCGGGATCTCAAGGTGCCTGCGAGCAGAGGGTCATAAACGTGGATAGCCTAAAATAGGATGCAGCGCCTTTCTGTCACGGTTCAGCGGGAGTGCCTCTCATGACTGAGGGGGGTGACTATCCCACTATTGAAGGGGTCGTGGGTCAAACGCCGCTGGTCCGCCTGCAACGCATTCCGGGTGACACCTCTAATGTTGTTCTGGGGAAGCTTGAGGGTAACAACCCCGCCGGCTCGGTAAAGGATCGTCCCGCCATGAGTATGATCCGCGAGGCCGAGTCGCGCGGTGCAATACAGCCTGGCGATACGCTGATTGAAGCCACTAGCGGGAACACCGGCATTGCACTGGCCATGGCCGCGGCCGTAAAGGGATATCGCCTAAAGCTGATCATGCCTAGCAACCAAAGCGAAGAACGCAAGGGGTCCATGCGCGCCTATGGCGCGGAACTCATTAACGTGACGCCCGAGGAAGGGATGGAGGGTGCTCGTGATCTTGCGCTGGCAATGGCGAGCCGGAATGAGGGGGTTGTGCTTAACCAGTTTGCCAATCCTGACAATCCAGGTGGGCACTATGCGTCGACTGGGCCGGAAATTTGGAAGCAGACCGGCGGAAGGGTAACTCACTTCATCTCCTCTATGGGGACTACTGGCACGATCATGGGGGTGTCTCGGTATCTCAAATCGCAAAACCCGGACATTCAGGTGATCGGTTTGCAGCCGACCGATGGTTCCCAAATTCCTGGAATAAGACGCTGGCCCGCGGCGTACTTACCCGACATTTATCAATCCGAACGTGTGGATCGCGTGATGGATATTAGCCAGTCAGAATCAGAGCAGATGATGCGCCGCCTGGCGAAAGATGAAGGGATCTTTGCGGGCGTATCGTCCGGGGGTGCCGTAGCAGCGGCGATGCGGCTCAGTGCGGAAGTTGAAGGCGCAACGATCGTTGCTATCATTTGTGACCGCGGAGACCGGTATCTTTCAACGGGTGTTTTTTCCTGAGTCAGTATGGGCTCAGGAGCCATGCAGTGCAGTTTGCTGCGCAATAAGCCCTCGTGAGCGGGTCGGAGAGGAGAAGGCGCTATGACGGAATTGCCATTAGCGGAGACCACTGACCCCATGGGCCTGCTACTCGATATCATGCGGCAATTGCGCGATCCCGATTCGGGCTGCCCCTGGGATCTGCGTCAGGATTTTCATACGATCGTACCCTTCACTATCGAAGAGACCTACGAGTTAGCCGATGCAATTGCTTCGGGAGATTTTCCTCAGGTTTGTGACGAGCTCGGCGACGTGTTGTTTCAGGTGGTTTTCTATGCGCAGATGGCGAGTGAGCGGCGACTGTTCGATTTTAACGACGTGGTGGAGGGCATCGCCCAAAAATTACTGCGCAGGCATCCCCATGTGTTCGCGCGGAATTCTGACGAGCCGATAAGCGAGGTCGAGGTCAAGGAGCGTTGGGAGGCTATCAAGGGAGAAGAGCGCCAGCAGAAAAACCAGCGTGGTGTGTTGGACGACGTGCCTCGGGCGCTACCGGCGCTTAGCCGGGCTCAAAAGTTGCAGAAGCGGGCTGCGAGAGTCGGTTTTGATTGGCCTGACAGAGCGGGTGTGCACGCCAAAGTTGAAGAGGAGTTGGCAGAGCTGGAACAAGCAATCTCAGAAGAGGATGGGGTCGCTATAGAAGCGGAGGTTGGCGATGTGTTGCTTGCGATGGTGAACCTTGCCCGCCATTTGGGCGTAGACGCAGAGTCTGCTGTGCGGCAGGCAAATCATCGGTTTGAAAGCCGGTTTCGTGTGATGGAGCAGGCTGCAGCAGAAGATAACAGCGATCTTCAGCACGAGGCATTGGACAGATTAGAAGATCGTTGGCAAGCCGCAAAGCGGCATTTGGCTTCGGAGTGAGTTGAATGTGACTTGCGAGCAGGTCACTGCCTGTGTAGCGTACGATTGCCGGCAGTAACGATAAGCACTGAATAAGAGACTTACCCATTATGCGCATTATTCTCCTTGGCCCCCCGGGTGCAGGTAAGGGCACGCAAGCACAGTTCATCTGTGAGCAGTTTGGGATTCCCCAGATATCCACTGGTGACATGTTGAGAGCGGCGGTCGCAGCAGGGTCTCCGCTGGGAGAGCAGGCGAAAGTCATTATGGAAGCGGGTGGGCTGGTATCTGATGACATTATTGTCGGTCTGGTGAAGGAGCGACTTGAGGAGTCCGACTGTGTCGATGGATGTTTGTTCGACGGGTTCCCTCGCACGATTCCGCAGGCGCAGGCGATGGTGGAGGAACAGATTGGCATTGATCATGTGCTCGAGATTGCCATATCGGATGAGGAGATCATCAGTCGTTTGAGCGGGCGCAGGGTTCATCCCGGCTCGGGACGTATTTATCACGTCGAATACAATCCGCCGAAACAATCGGGATTAGACGACCAAACCGGCGAGGCGCTCATCCAGAGAGATGATGACTCGGAGCAAACAATTCGTAACAGACTTAGCGTGTATCATGACCAAACGCGACCCTTGGTTAATTTTTATCGCGAACTGGAGGGGGTCGATTACCACCAACTCGATGGTGTAGGGGCGGTAAATGACATTACTCGCCACATAATGAGCGTCTTGGGTTAGGTAGTAATTCGCACGACTTAGCTTGTCATCAAATATAAAGCTTGATAGTTTTTCACATGAGGCTGGGCACATTAGGAGGGACTTATGGCCGCTGCGAAGAAAGCAACAAAAAAGAAACCCGCTGCTAAGAAAAAAGTAGCAGCAAAGAAGAAGGCTCCTGCCAAGAAAAAGGCAGCAGCAAAGAAGAAGGCTCCTGCCAAGAAGAAGGTAGCAGCTAAGAAGAAGCTCCGCCAAGAAGAAGGGCAGCTAAGAAGAAGCTCCGCCAAGAAGAAGGCGGCAGCTAAGAAGAAGGCTCCTGCCAAGAAGAAGGCAGCAGCTAAGAAGAAGAAAGCTCCTGCCAAGAAGAAGGCAGCAGCTAAGAAGAAGAAAGCTCCTGCCAAGAAGAAGGCAGCAGCTAAGAAGAAGAAAGCTCCTGCCAAGAAGAAGGCAGCAGCTAAAAGAAGAAGGCCCCTGCCAAGAAGAAGGCAGCAGCTAAGAAGAAGAAGGCTCCTGCTAAGAAGAAGGCAGCAGCAAAGAAAAAGGCTCCAGCTAAGAAAAAGGCAGCCAAGAAGAAGTAAATTATTTTGGCGCCACGTTTGGGAGTGGCATCCAACAATAAAGCCGGCCTTTGGGCCGGCTTTTTTATGGATTGTGTGAAATGAAGTTACCGGCACTAGTTGGCGTGGCGCAAATGAGGCTGAGGGCATCGATAGGGGGGCGGTATTAGTGGCTGTGAACCCCATTCTTTATCACTACCCAATGTCGCCCTATTCAGAAAAGGTACGCCTGGCGATGGGGCTCAATAATCAGGCCTGGACTTCAGTTGTCGTCCCGGCTCAACCTCCGAGGCGCTCGCTGGATGATCTGGTCGGTGGTTATCGTCGAATTCCCGTGCTTCAAATCGGAGCCCAATTTTATTGCGACTCACAATTGGCTTTTGAGGCCTTGTCCGGCACGCATTCCGATGTCGGCGCTCTCGATGCTGATGATGAGGCACTGCGTCGTTGGGCAGAGGAGGAGATTTTCTTTGCGGTGATCGCGGCAGCCCCTCCGCTAAAGGTATTAAAATATTTGTTGGGGCAGCTAGGCCTGGTCGGCATTGCAAGATTTGTCCGAGATCGCTCGCGAATGATGCGAGATGCCACAGTGACAGTGAAAGCGTCTGCTGTGGCTGCTGCGGGCATTGCGGAATATGTTTTTCATGTTGACCGATTGCTTTCTGCACGGCCCTATCTGTCTGGTTCGCATCCCGGCTATCTTGATCTGTGTTGCTACCACCCTTTATGGATGGCTCTTGCGGTCGATCGAGGTGGCGCCGCGGACTGGCCATTGAGGGTTCAAGAGTGGATCACTCACATGGGTGAGCTATCACACGGGGCCGCAGCTAGCGCCTCACGCCGTTCAATTGCCGAAGCTATTACGAGCGATCAGGTTGAGATTTCGGGGGAAGTCAGCATGCCTCATCATTACGGCGAGACAGTGGCGGTCGCGCCGTTAGATTATGCGCGTGATGAGACGATCGGCGAATTGATCATGTTGAATGATGAGCGCATCGTGATTCGGCGGCGCTTCGATACGGAACATCCTATTTATCTACATTTTCCGCGACGAGGTTTTGAAATCAGGGGCCGCTAGTTTTCGGAGGTCGAGCTTTTGCCGCGCTGATTTTTTCGCCATTGGATGGGCGACGCTCCGCTCCATTGTATAAACGCACGGCGAAAGTTGGAGGCGTCATTGAATCCCAATAACAAGGCGATTCGGTCGACGGATAGCTCGTTTTTCCGGAGATAGTGTTTCGCGTGCTTTCGGCGAATCGTATCCAGTAGCACCTGAAAGGTGGTGGATTCTTGTTGCAGGCGTCGTCGATAGGTCCGCGGACTGAGGTTGAGCATCCCAGCCATCTGATCGAGCTGAGGGTATTGGCCTTGCAGCTTGTTGAGCGCCGCGAGCGTTCGTTCCGCATAGCTGGCAGTGTCAGATAGGTCTGCAAGTAACCTCGCGCATTCTGCGTCATACAGCGCCCTCAGGGTTGGGTTTGACGTTGGCACAGGTTGTCGCATCAGCGAACCCGGCAGACTCAGGATGGCGTTATCGGCGTTGAATTGAATTTTGTCGCCAAAGATACGTATCAGCGGCGTTGTGTCTGGTGGGGGCGCATAGGGAAAATGTACCTCCAAGTCCGCAGTTGGCATTTGCAGAAGGTCGGAAATCGTTTTTTGGGCGGCGGAAAAAATGGCCTCGTGCGAGAATCTTCTCGACAGCGGAGGGGAGTCCAGCGACAGCAGCAAGCCGGCGCGGTCGTTGACGGGATCTTCGTAGCGGGAGAGCTCTGTATTGCTGCCCGTTAATAGTGGACCGTAACGCACTAGCGTCTCCAACACCTCCACGAGATCTGCGCACGCCATAAAGGTCTGTCCGATCACCGCGTGTGCCCCGAGATTCAATTGTTGTCCCACGGCCAGGCCCAATGCTGGGTCACCGGTTGCCATGAGTGCATTGGCGATGATCCGGTCTGCCTCGTGCTCTTCCACCCTCGCCCCAGGACTGCTCAATGCATCGAGACTGAGGGCGGTTCCCTCGCAGAGCGATGCCATTGAGTATCCTTGTTCCCCGGCCAGCGCAATAAGGACGAGGAGATATTGACTGGGGATAGACGATTCCATCACGCTATTTGGCCATAAATGACCTTTATTTGGCAAGGTAGCACCTTGAGCGGTCGCTTCGAGGACGAGAAGATAGCGTTCAAGGAAAAAGGAGAGGTCGACATGAAGATTGCTTGGCGTGATGAGACACCCCGAAAAATTCAGCAGTTCCCCGGCGCGGATTATCCCTCCACGAACCCGGATCTCGAAGATGTGTTGACGAGCCGCGACGTAGATCATGTCGCGCAAATTTTCCAGACACCGCTGACGGGTTCCTACAATTGGGACTATTCGGTGCAGGACGACCGCATCAAAAAACTTTACGAGTTGGGCAAGCAGTTAAATTGGGACCCGCAGATGGACATCGACTGGGACCGTCCCTGGCCTGAAGAAGAGCGGCAGGCAGAGCTGATGAATCTGCACGATTACCCTCCTTATCTCGCCTTGTCGGATAAAGAGCGGGACGAGTTCTGGCTGCATATGAACGCTTGGTCGTTGTCGCAATTCTTGCACGGAGAGCAGGGGGCGCTGCTGGTAGCCAGTCAGCTGTGTTCCTGCGCGCCTACCTTCAACGCGAAACTCTACGCCGCCTCACAGACATTCGACGAGGCACGCCATGTTGAGGTGTTCAATCAATATATCCAGAAGCGAATTGGGCTGATGTACCCCATCAATACGCATCTAAATAGCATCATCGACAAGATTCTCACCGATCCGCGCTGGGACCTTAAATTTATCGGTATGCAGATTGTCATTGAGGGGCTGGCGCTGTCGGCCTTCAACACCACTCGCGAGACCACGCCTGATCCTGTGTTGAAAGATATTGTGTATCTGGTCACCCGCGACGAGGCCCGACATGTGACTTTTGGGGTGAATTATCTCGAGGAGTTTGTGCAAACCTTGACAGAAGAGGAGCGTGAGGAGCGAGCGTTGTTTGCCTTTGAGGCCTGCGCAATCAGCCGAGAGAGACTGGTAGCGACCGATGTGTTCCGTCATTTCGGTTGGGATGTCGAGGAGAGCCGACGCAAGGTGCTCGATGGGTTTGTCATGTCGACCTTTAGAAATCTGCTCTTTCAGCGAGTCGTGCCCAACCTTCGACGAATTGGGTTGCTGACTGAATCGGTGCGCCCTAAATTCGAGGAGCTAGGGATTCTGGAATATGAAGCGATGACTGACGACGGCGATATCGATTGGAATAAGCTTGAGCGACCACTCGATATTACTGAGGCCCAGAGTCACGAGCAGAGCATGCTCGCAGCGTTCCACGAGGCCTTTGAGGCGGATCAGGCGGTGGCAGGTTAAATCCGGTGGTGATAGCCTCCCGAAGCTGCGATGCGCCATATAGCCAAGGCGGATCTGAGTAATAGAAATGACTAGAGGGATATAACAGTTCATGACGGTGATCACGTACATACAGCATGATGGTTCCGAGAGGATGGTTGATGCCGATGCGGGCCTCTCGCTAATGGAGACGGCGCTTAAGCACGACATCCCGGGCATCGATGCCGATTGTGGAGGTGGCGCAATCTGCGGCACCTGTCATTGTTTTGTCGAGGTTTCCGGGGAGCTACCGGCGCCTGATCCGCAGGAGACTGCGATGCTCGGACTGCGTCCGGATCGTGCCGAGAACTCCCGCCTTGCCTGCCAAATTGTTATCTCAGCCGGCATGTCCGACGTGACGGTAAGGCTGCCTGAGTTTCAGATGTAACCGTATAGTGAGCGTTGCATTGCAGCCATAACTACATGAAAAGGTTGATTTTATGAATATGCCAATAGGGGCATCCGTACCCAACTACAGCGGTATGTCATTGGAGGAACTTGATGTCTCCGATCCACGGATGTTTCAGTACGACTATTGGCACGCATTGTTTGCCCGGCTGCGCGAAGAATGCCCCGTCCATTTTCAGGCAGACAGCCCTGCGGGCTCGTTTTGGTCGGTAACGCGTTACGAGGATATTGTCGCGATTGAATGCGACACCGAGGCCTTCTCTTCAGCGCCCGCTATTTCTATGTTGGATCCCGAGCCCGACATGATTCTGCGGATGTTCATCGCAATGGACCCGCCTGAGCATGATGATCAGCGGCGTGCGGTACATCATGTCGTCGCGCCCCGAAATTTGCAGGAATTTGAGACGCTAATCCGCGAGCGGACGGTCGAGGTGCTGGAGGCGCTACCGGAGAACGAGCCATTTGATTGGGTGAAGCTTGTCAGCCGAGATTTGACGACGAAAATGTTGGCGACCTTGTTTGATTACCCGTGGGACGAGCGAAACAGCCTCACGGAGTGGTCCGACATGTTTACCTCTGACGTTAGGCTCACCGGAGGCGAGGGTGCGACCCGTGAGGTCATTATTGAACACATCACAGCATGCCTGCAGCGTTTCACGGAACTCTGGCACGAGCGTAAAGGGGACGGAAAAGAGACCTTCGATCTGATTCGTATGCTTCAAGCGGATCCCAATACAGAGAACATGGTGGATGACCCCCTCACGTATATGGGAAACATCATGCTGCTGATTGTGGGCGGCAATGACACCACCCGGAACTCAATGTCTGGAGGGGTGGTTTTTCTCAATCAGTTCCCTGATGAAATGACGAAGGTTCGTCAGAATCCGGATCTTATCCCCTCGATGGTTTCGGAAATTATCCGCTACCAGACCCCCCTGCCGCACATGCGGCGAACTGCGACGCGAGACGTAGAATTCGCTGGAAAGCGCATCGCCAAAGGCGAAAAAGTCGTTCTCTGGTATGTGTCGGGAAACTATGATGAATCAGTGATTGAGCGGCCAAATGACTTTTGGATCGACCGACCAAGTGTGCGAAACCACCTTTCTTTTGGGGCAGGTATTCACCGCTGCATGGGTAACCGCTTGGCTGAAATGCAATTGCGGATTCTCTGGGAGGAAGTGCTCAAGCGCTTTGAGACGATCGAGTTGGCGGGGGAGCCCCAGAGAACCTGTAACCTCTTTATTCGGGGGTTTACCCACCTTCCAGTGCGCGTCACCCGATTTCGGTCCTAACGTCTGAGCAGCTCTCGGGCAGCGCGCACTAAGCGTCGCTGTCAGCGACAGCGATAAGGCGACCACAAGGCTATCCGGTAATGTTTGCAGAGTCAGCTAGGCCTTTTCTCGCTGCCGGGCTCGATGGGTGTCGAGCGGGTTGGGTGTGCGCGGGATGGGATGGGCAGACCTGGTCGCTGACATTGTTGCCTGACCTGGAGTCCGTGGTGCCGCGGTTGGCGCCAACGGCCACCGTGTGTATCGATATTCCAATTGGTTTATCTGACGACGGAAGCAGGGCGTGTGACCGTGAGGCCCGGCAGCTGCTCGGAGCAAGGCGCAGCAGCGTTTTCTCGGTGCCGCCGCGGCTCGCACTGCCTGAGGCCTCCTATGCCGAGATCAATGCGGCGAGTAAGCGTCATTGTGGAAGGGGGATCAGCAAGCAGGCATTTTATCTGTTGCCTAAAATTCGGGAAGCAGAGCGGCTGCTCAGATCTTCTCCCGAGCGATATGCGGGCTGGTTGGAAACGCACCCTGAACTCTGTTTTTGTGCCCTGAATGGTGGCATTCCAATGGGAAACAATAAAAAAACGGACGCGGGATATCGGCAAAGGCGTTCGCTTTTGGAGCGCCAGATCTCGCAAAACATGCTTGAGTACGTACTCTCACGGCTGACACGCGAATCGCTCCGTTCGCACTGCGCCAGAGACGATATGATCGACGCTCTGGTATGCGGCGTGGTGGCCACTCTCGATGCGGATCGGCGAGCCTGTGTTCCTCAGCATGGTGAGGAGTATGACGCGGTGGGGCTCCCTATGCGTATCTGTTACCCCGTGACGTCGCGGCCATTATGAAATGCGGCCGGAGGAGAGCAAGGTGATGAGGGCAGGGCCGCTTCATCGGCAACGACGAGTGAGGCATTGGCACCGCTGGGTTGCCATGGTGACCTCCTGTCAATTGCTCCTGTGGACGCTGAGCGGACTGTATTTCGCGTTTATCGATATCGACTATGTGCGTGGGCATCAATTTAAAGCGGCGCCCGAGTCGACGCAGTTTGACCTCTCGCTGCTGCAGGTGACTGGGATATCGGCGAGCAAGATCGTGATTACCGAGCGACGCCCCAATGAGACGGTACTGGGCATCTATCGCGACGACAAAATTGAATGGCGCGACGATAAGGGGCTCCCGCTGCTGCCACTGAGTGGTGACGAGGCTCTGGCTGTCGGGACCGCGGGGACTGTCATGTCCTTGGATCGCTTCGAGTGGGTCGATCGTGAAGTCGCCGGCAGCGAGTATCGGGGTGCGCCGCTGCCGCTATGGCGCCTCTGGGAGTCCGCCAATCCTGATCGCGTTGCTTATCTAGACGCCATGTCCGGTGAAGTCGTCTCAGTGCGCCACGAGGCTTGGCGGTGGTGGGACTTTTTATGGTCGCTGCACATCATGAGCTACGACGACCGCGACACCATCGGGACGTGGTTGCTGAGGATCTTTTCGGTACTGGCTTTAACGACCGCCGTTTTGGGACTATGGCTATTCCGTGATACCCGACGTGTGAAGCAGGATCAGTAGAACAGCATTACCCAAAGGTAGGCGAAAAATAGGCCGCACAGGTAAGCCGCCCAGGCCAGTGATAGCAGCCACGCGTTGATCCGGCGCAGGCGTTGGCATGCCTCTGCCTTAATCGGGTCAACCGGACAGGGTGCGCTGCGTTGCTGCCACCATAGCAGGCTGCTGAGTGTCATCAGCAGGCCGGACAGGACAAACAACACATCTTTGTGACCGGATAGCCACATGATGCCGGGAATAGCTGATGTGAGGCCTGCCATCACCGCTCCAGCACCCACTGAAATCAGCAGGGCAGGGAGAGCGCAGCACAGTAATGTAGAGGCACTGCCAAACAGCGCCAGCGTGGGCGCGATGGTATCGCGCCAATCGCCTCTCACGATACGTCGCCCAGTGCCGCTTTGCCTCGTCGAACATCGGCGACCCGGTAGCCAGCCTGCATCGCAAGTTCTGCGATGGCCTCATCGCTGAGTGATGCGCCCGGCTTTAGCACCAGACTCAATGCTTTAGTATCGAGGTCCACATACATTGCTGCGACTTCATCACGTTTACCGAAGATCTTATTCATAGCCAGTGCGCAGAAGTCGCAGACCACGCCTAGCACGTCTGCGACGATCGGTTCTCCACCCCCTGACAGAGCGGTCTCGATGGCGTCGGTCACGGTGAGCATCGCAATAGTATCGGTGGCCTCTGGGGCGGCGCCGTCTGGGCTGCCGGTATGCCCTTCATGATGATGCCCGGCGTCTGCGTGATCGTGCTGTGCGTGTGGCGAATCACTGTCTGCGCTGTCAGGGCTGTGTCCGGAGTGTTGGCTTTGGACGCTGGTGTTCTGCGCCGCCGCGGCGGCTGACAGTAGGGCGACGACAGCAATGGAAACGATATTGATGTGTAGGCGCATAACTATGTCTCCTTAGGTTAAAAACGATACGTAAAGTTGAACAGGGGCTGCTTGGCAGTCAGGTTGTAGCCCGCCTCAAGCAGGAGTGGGCCTTTAAAGAGTCTGATTAATGGCGTGGTGGTCACGGTATCTTCTCCCTCTGGGCGATGATCAATCTCTAGCATCAGCCAGGTATGAAGATCGCCGGTGTCCCCGACGTAAGGGGCGAAGCCCAGTCGAGCGGCTTGCGAGAACTGGTCTCCAAAGCGACCGGCGTCGAGATAGCGAGAACGATAGCCCGCGAAGAGCGAACGGGTCTCCCAGTCAGCCATCACGCCTCCATGAATCGCGAAATCATCCTCGAGCGGGTTTTGATTGATGCCGGCGGCGAGGCCGGCGCCGGCATGAAGATACAGATTTCCTTGATAGTCGCTACCAAACCAGCGCTTCGCTAACCAGGTCGGGTGAATCGAATAAAGAGCATAGTCTGCATCCCGGTTCACCTCGACGCGAGGGCCAATCGACCAATTTGAGGCGGGGGAATAATGCACCAGCAAAGAGGTGGATTGGCGATCTGATTCTTCGATGATGGTCCATCCGCCAGCATATGAGACGGGACGCGCTAGGGTGGGTTGGCCAATCAGTCCACTCGTCACGAGCAGCAACACGGCCAGTCCTCGCATCATTTTTTTCGGCCAGTGAGAATTGAGACCAGTTCGGTCACCTTTTCTCTGCGCTCGGTTGCTCCGCCATCTTCCAGTGCGTGTTGCACGCAGGTGTCAACGTGATCATCGATAATCAGCGCCTCAAGACTGCTCAGGGCGGAGCGGGCCGCCTGCACCTGTCTCACGACGTCGATGCAGTAACGATCCTCTGCGACCATTTTACGAACCGCACTGATCTGGCCACCAATTCGGGCGAGTCTGGCATCGGCTTTGCGTTGTGTTTCGTCTCTCATGGCCTGTTGTTCCCTAATGCATACCCGGGGTGGGTATCTAGCGCGATTGGCAGTATACCCCCATAGGGTATCGATAGGGAATAGGTTGCTGCGCTACGGCGATGTGGGGCTGCCATTGAGCGCCCGGGCGCGCCAAGATCCGTTGCAGATTGAGCGAGATATCGGGCTAATCCCCCGAGTCAGTTGTCGCGTATAGCTGATAAACCGGAGGGCTTTGACATGAAAGGGCATCCCGTTGCGTATTCGCGAAGCGTCATCACCGAGCTGATGGTGCCCAGCTACGCAAATTTCGGCGGTAAGGTACACGGCGGCACACTGATGTCACTGATGGACAAGTTGGCATACGTGTGTGCGAGTAAGCACGCTGGAAATTATTGTGTCACCGTATCGGTCGACAACGTGCAGTTTCTGCTGCCGGTCGAAGTCGGCGAGGTCGTCTCGCTGATGGGCTCCGTTAACTATGTGGGTAAGAAGTCTCTGGTGGTGGGCATCAAGGTGGTCACTGAGAACCTGCAGGAAGGGTCGAGCAAGCATACTAATACCTGCTACTTCACCATGGTCGCCAAGTCTGCAGATGGCTCAACGGCCGACGTGCCTCCGCTGATTCTGGAGAATGAGGAGGACGTGCGCCGTTTTTGTAGTGCCCTTCAGCGACGCCGCATTCGGGAAGAGGGTGTGTCATTCATGACGAACTATAAATCAGCGTTCACTGACCATTACGCAGTGGCAGAACTTCTGGCGAATGAGCGATGCGTGTTGTCGATCTCGGATACCTGACGAGGCGTGTCGCAGGTCAGCCGGGTTGATTGGCCTGGGTTTGCTCATTGAGCGGCGAAGAGAGTCGCAGCACAACCAGGGCGCTGGCAGCGGCCAATACCGACATGCCGATGAAGGCCGAAACATAGTGGCCTTGCCACTCCCGTACTAATGCAATGGTTTGTGTACCCAAGGCGCCGAACAGTGTGTCAATCAAAACCACGACAGCAAGAATGCGGCCGTAATGGGGGCCGCTGTAATGCGCGGCAACTAGAATTTGGATGCACGTAAAAGCGCCGCTGAATCCCACGCCCGCGAGCAGGGCATAGGAGTAAAGAAGTACCGTGTCGGTGGCGGTCATCTGGCTGAGCAGCACAAGAGAAACGGCGAGCAGCATCACGGCGCACGCCATTACGCGATGTAGATTAAAGCGGTCTGATAACAGTCCGAAAGCCAGCTTTCCGATCACTGAAGAGCCAAAAAACAGACTGAAAACGGAAGGCAAAAGCGACCGATCCAGGCCGACATCTCGCGCCAGAAAGATAGACTGATGCTGCGTCAGCGCGATGATGATAAACCAGAGGCTTCCGGTGGTAAAAACGATGGCGTAGAACCGGCGTTCAACCAATGCCGACAGCAGGGTGACTGATGGATGAGTCGCAACAGGGGGCGAGGCGGCCCGCTGTGGAGAGCGACGTCCGTCTCGCAGCAGCAGCCACGCGCTGCCCAGCATCAATAGACCTACGCCAAGCCCTGCGTAAAGCACCGTTTGCCGCCATCCAAGATGTTCCAGGCCATTGCCGACTAACAAGGGGAAGACGGCGCCGCCCAGACTCGAGGCCATGAGGAGAATGCCCGTTGCCCGGCCCCGACCGGCGTCGAACCAGCTAGTGAGCATCACCATGTTCGAAACCAGTCCGCAGAGAGACAGTGCCAGTCCCAATAGGGCATAGACGGCAACCAGTTGCCATAGTGACTCGGTGGCGGAGTAGGCCATCAGGCCGAGGCTCAGTAGCAGACTGCCGATAGCAATGATGGCCCGCGATGAATAACGGTCCAAAAGCCAGCCAGCCGGCGGGGAGGTTAAAGCGCCCACCAAGAAAAATATGGTGGCAGGTAGGGTGACTTCGCTCTCTTTCCACCCGAACGTTTCCATCAGTTCGGGGTACAGTAGGGGAAGTGTATGGAGAGTAACGCCGTTCGATGCCATGTAGACAAAGAACAAGCCGCTCAGCACGGCCCAGCGTCGGTACGGCTCCTTACCCTCATTCATATCGCGATGCTTCGTCGTCAAGTGTCGTGACAGTACACCACTGGCCATTGGCTGGGAATCTGATAAATGTCGACGTGACCTTGTGCGAGTCGCTCGAGAATATAAAGCCGCCTATTGCGACGGATAAGTCGATGCGGCCGCTGTTAAACTGAGACGCTGACAATAGCAATGAATCGAGTGCGGGGTTTGCGGTGACGACTCAACAGGTTGATGTAGGCATTATTGGATCCGGTATTGCTGGCGCATCGCTGGCGGCGGCGCTGGCAGACACCGGATTACGGGTCGCCCTGCTCGATCGCCGCAAGGGGCCGCTAGACACTGCGCGAGGTGACCACATTCAGCCGAACTTACAGCCGGTGCTGGCGCGATGGGGCGTGCTGGATCGGCTTCAGGCGGCGGGCGCCGAGCAGCGCGTCGGCACGCGCTGGTTCGATGCCGCAGGAGAGCATATCGTTACGGTCCCTGTTCCCGAGCACGAGCGTTGCGCGTCCTCGTTTTTGTTTCTAAATCACGAGCAAATTGGAGACATACTGCTAGCTCGGGCCTGCGAAGGTGACGCGATCAACATCGACGGTGTATCGGAATGGTCGCTGGAGCGTGGCAGGGGTGCTTGGCGGATTGCCTGGGAGAGTGAGGCGCAGTCAGGAGTAGTGACCTGCACCGTTTTGGTGGGCGCCGATGGCACCGCCTCGGCGGTGCGCCACCGCCTCGACATTGGCCTCAGTCGGCATCGCTATCAGTACCCCATCGCAGTGCTGTACGGTCGGCAACACCCGGTGCCTGAATTGAGAACCTTGGACGTGTATCTCGCGAAGCAACGGATGGTGTCGATGATCCCGCGGACCGGCGGAGATACGAAAGTCGGATTTCCAGTTTCGCCAGAGGAGTTGCCCTTTTGGCGGAGTGAGCCGGCTGCTGCGTTGAGAGAACGGCTGGCAGAATGGTGCCCTCAGGTTGAATTCGAGTCACTGGAGTTTGGTGCCGTGTACCCTCCCGTCTCACAACAAAGTGAGCCGTATGAGGGAGAGGGTGCGGTTGCGCTGATCGGCGATGCGCGTCATGCAATGCACCCCGCGCGGAGTATGGGAATGAACACCTGTTTTCGTGTCGCCGATCAGCTTGCCGGATTGCTTGGTACACTTGAATCAGGCTTCTCGGAGCGGGAAGCGTTGCCGTTGCTGTCTCGCTTTGAGATGCAGTTCAGCGAGGAGTTGGCGCCTCGTCTGGCTGAGAACCATGCGGCGGGGTTGCAGATGGACACGGTCGACGGCGATGGATTTGTCGCGCTGGCGGCGCAATTGAGTGCCGCGGCAGCTGACCCGGCCATTTTGCAAGCGATGGCACTCAAGGCGGCGGGGTTGCGCTGATTCGCTGGGCCCTTTTGCTCAATGTTCAGGGCGAAACTGCTTGGGAAGCGCACACATTGAAGGAAGGTGATTGTGAAAGTCGGTAGCTTTGTTCCGGAGCAGTTAGCATCGGTGTTTTATGCGATGGCGGGAGACGATTGCTCCCTTCACCATGATCTAGATAGCTTGACTCCCAAGCAGCAGATCGATCATCAAGAAAATCAGATCCTGACCTGTGCGCTTCAAGTCGCATTAACCGGTTTGGGTAAAGCGAATGATTACGTGGCACTGGGTGCGCCTTTTGCGGAGCCCGCGTGGCACAACCTGTTGACTCATTACAGCGAGATGTTCACCCAGATGGGACTCGAATCTATTCCGAGTGAACATTGGCAGTTTCATCCGCTTGATGGCTATTACGAGGCGGCTGCCGCTGCAATGCCGAAGGCTGACCTGACGAATCTCTATATGATCAGCGGCAGTAATATGCCGCTCCACCAGAATGTGAACGCTTTGGGGGTCAGCCGCAATGTGAACTCCAAATTACACTTTGCGCTGCACGCCCCGGCAGCAGGTATTCCTGTGCCTCAGACCGAGATTTACAGCAAGGGCGCCATTCGGGCCGGCGCCGCTGATGCGTTGTTTGCCGCGTTTCCAGATGGTGTGATGGTGAAGCTACTGGGGTTGGCGGGCTCACGAAATGTATTTGCTGTGGGTTCGGTGACGGACTGTCTCGAGCAGGTCGCGGAATATGACGACGGCGTGGAAATACTCCTGCAGGAAAAACTAGATGTGAACCACTGGCAGGAGATGACCGTTGACCTGACCATTACGCCCGATGACATCAGAATTAGTAACGTCCGAAAGATTTTATTTGCGGGCGGCAAGTGGGTGGGTAATTATCTCTCGCCGGAGCTCATTGTGCCCGATGCGCACCGCGAGGTGCTGCTTCAGGTCGGCGCCTATGCGCGCCAGCAGGGTCATGTCGCTTTAGAGGGCATTAATTGCGGTATCGACTACTTTATTTCTGGCGATGACGTCATCGTCACGGAGATTAATGCGCGCTGGACGGGGGGGCTTTTCCCGGCAGAGTTTCTGCGCCGCCTGCAGATCGATAGCCCGGCGATCGCCTTTTTTGACATGGTGCCTTGCGCGCACCGTGACAACATGCTGGCCTTCCAGCGCGAGCATCTGTTTCCAGCTTCTCAGGCGGCCTTTTCCTATGTGCCGATGGGTTTTACGCCCTTCGCTATGGAGATTGACGGCGCAGAGCGTTATTTTGTCTGGCAGGTGGTGGTGGGGGACTTTGCCGCGTTTGTCGAGGCGAAAGATCGAGCACTGCCACAGGGCGCGTTACCCACCGCGAATCTCATTTTAGAGGAGGCACTATCATGAGCCGTGTTGACTTGGCCGAGTTAGATTTCTTTAGCGCTGAAGTACAGGAATGTCCTTTTCACGTCTACCGCCAACTACAGGACGAGGCGCCGGTATGGCAGATGCCGGGAACCAACGTTTTTGTGGTCACTCGCTACAACGATATCCGGGAGGTGATCCGCGATCCTGGGCGGTTTTCCAATAATTTCAGCGCCTTACTTAACGCGGGCTCCTCGAATAAGGAGGTGAGCGCGATTTATGAGCAAGGCTACGAAATGGTGGAGACGCTGCTCACTCAGGATCCGCCTCGGCATCGGGTTTACCGCAATCTGGTAAACAAGGTTTTTTCGAATAAGCGGATTGAGGGAATGCGCCCCTTTATCGAGACGATGACTGAGGAGCTGATTGACCAGTGGATCGACGAGGGAGAAGTTGATTTACTCAATCGCCTTTGTGTGCCCCTTCCGATCTATGTGATCGCCGATCAGCTGGGAGTGCCCCGTTCCGAGCTCACTCTGCTTAAGAAGTGGTCCGATGCCTCTGCTTCCCGGTTGGGGCAATTAGCGAACGAGCAGCAACAACTTGAGAATGCCAGAGATATTGTCGAGTTCCAGCACTATTTTGCCGACCTGATTGATCGGAAAAGAGAGCAGCCCGAAGACAATATTATTTCTGATCTGGCGAATAATACGATCGACGAGGGTCGCTTACTGACAAAACCCGAGATCCTGGGCATGGTTCAGCAGATTCTCGTCGCGGGTAACGAAACCTCGACTAACGCCATCGCGGGAGGCGTGGTGTTGCTGATTCAAAACCCCGAAGAGCAGGCGAAGTTGCGCGCTAATCCAGACTTGATTCCCGGTGCGGTGGAGGAAATTCTGCGGCTGGAGACCCCAACGGCGGGCATGTGGCGGAGAGTGACTGAGGACGCAGCCGTGGGGGGCGTCGACATTCCGGAGGGGTCATTCCTCATGGTGCGTTTTGCCGCCGGTAATCGTGACGAGTCGATTTTTCCCTGCAGTGGCGCCATGCAGGTAGAGCGGGACAATGCTGATAGTCATATGGCATTTGGTCAGGGAACCCATTTTTGTCTGGGCGCGCAGTTAGCGCGAACTGAGCTGCAAATTGCGCTAACGACACTGCTCCGACGCACGGATAATTGGGGACTGGTGGAAGGCAAAAATACGCTTGAGCACCACCCCAACGTGCTGCTGCGCGGTCTGATGGACCTGCATATTTCTTTCGATAAGGCTACTGTATAAGTCGACTCTGATTGCAATGTTGTTATGAGGTGGAGTGATCTATGAATAAGCCGGTGTTTCCTAGCTATCAGGACTTATTGGACGAGGAAGCCGTGTCGATTCCTGAGGCGTTGAGATCTGACACCCGACCAGACATTGCCAATAACCTGATTGCGACAGATGTGTGGACCGACCGCGGTGTGTTTGAAAAAGAGGTTGAGCATCTTTGGCCAAAAGTCTGGCAGATGGCGTGTCGCGAGACGGTGTTGCAGAAGGCGGGGGATTACTTTGTTTATGACATTACCCGCTACTCCATACTATTGGTTCGCACTGAGAGCGGCGAGCTCAAGGGCTTTCACAATTCCTGCCTGCATCGGGGGCGAGCGCTTAAATCAGGGAAGGGAACCAGTCGTGAGTTGCGCTGTCCCTATCATGGTTTTTGCTGGCACCTCGATGGCCGTTTTAAAGAGGCTTACTGCGACTGGGAGTTTGATGAAGCCAATCTGGCTGAATTAACCCTTCCCGAGGTGCAGGTGACGACTTGGGGTGGCTGGGTGATGGTTAACCTGGACCCCGAGGCGCAGCCCTTTGAGCAATACGCCTCGGTGTTGAGCGAGCATTTTCAGCGTTGGACCCCGGAAGAGCGCTACGTGTCTTTGCATGTGGAGAAAAAGATCCGCTGCAACTGGAAAATCGCGATGGAGGCGTTCATTGAGTCTTACCACGCGATACAGACTCATCCGCAGATCCTGTCTTTTACGGGTGGCGACAACTCTCAGTACGACGTATTTGGCGATCATCTGAGCAGAACGATCACCGCGCAGGGCATTCCAAACCCGGGGCAGGCCGATCGCTACAGCGTGCAGGAATCTGTCGAGGCCATGACCGGCCCGGGTGGTTTCGAGCAGGCATTGGAACTGACGGGTCTGGCTGCAGATGCTATCAGCTCTCGGCAGGCGATCGGCGCTGTGCGCAAAGAACAGTTCGCTGAATTTATGGATCCGGAGAGACTGGCGACGGTCACTGATGCCGAGACGATGGATTCAATTTTGTACCTGGTATTCCCCAACTTTGCCCCGTGGGGTGGCTTCCAGAGCCAGATCACCTATCGGTATCGACCAGACGGCATGAACGCTGACGGCTGCATCATGGATATCTATTTATTGGATGCTTATCCCTCCGATCAGCCCAGACCACCCGACGCGCAAACCATTCGCCTAGACTACGATCAAAAATATGCGGAAGCAGAAGCGCTGGGGCTTCTCGGAGCGCTATTTGATCAAGATGCCAATAATTTGCCGGAGGTGCAGAAAGGCTTGATGGCTTCCAAAACGCGGAGGGCAATCACCGCCAGCTATCAGGAGCTTCGTATTCGGCATTTCCACGAGACGCTGGCAACGTATTTGCAGTCAGGCGACTGAGCGCTCTCTGGACTCGGCTGACTGCAAAGCGTCAAGCCTGACGAGGAGTCGCGCTCAATAGCTGAGCGCCATGCTTGCCCGGCCGTCTTTCTCGGTCGCCCGAGCGAAGCTGGGTAAAGCCTTCATGCGCTCAACCCACTCGATACAGCGGGGGTGTTGTGTCTCGTTGATCACGCCGCGCTCGGCCCCCACGATCATATTGTAGGCGATCAGGAAATCCGCCGCCGTGAGTGTCTCTCCCCCGAACCAAGGCGCACTGGCCAAATCGGCTTCGGCCAAAGTGAGCAATCTATTCAGGCGCGGCTGGATGAATAAATTGTTGAGTCCCTGAACGTAGAGTTTGACGAAAGGTCTCATAAAAAAGGGCAGTCGTTTTTGCGAAATCGTTGTCACCGTTGCCATGAGCTGTAGGGGCATCATGGAGCCTTGGGCGGCGTGCCACCAAAACAAGTAGCGTGCTCGGTGAGGCGAGCCTACGGCCGGCCTGAGTGTCTGGTCCGGGATGCCATCCAAGATATATTCCATAATGGCACTGCTCTCCGCGAGGGCTAAGCCTCCTTCAGTGACCACTGGCGCAGTGCCCAGCGGAGAGAGCGCCTTGTAGTCGTCCGGCGCGGCCATCGTTTTGGCGTCGCGTGAATACACCTTCAAGTCGAAGGGTGTGCCCAGCTCCTCGAGCATCCATAGCACGCGGAAAGACTGGGAGTATTCAAGGTGGTGAAGCGTGAGTGTATCGGTCATAGCTTATGCCGTTAGGCTCATCGAGCATTTGTTAAAGCTCTCTATATACCCGTTAGCTTGTGTTTCGGATGCATCAGGGGAATCGACGGGCGCGATGACGCCGACGACGGCGTCGAGCGCGTGGAGTTCGGTGTTGGGCGCGCTCGGCTTCAGTAGCACAAGCGCGTTCGATCAGAATATCTCGTGTTCTTCGGTCATGAAAATTCGAGATCGGCTGAAATCAATGAACTGCGCCTCGTCCTCTATCAGGCGCGTCTGTGCGTCGATCCCTTCAGGAGACGACATGCCTATTTCGAGCGCCGTCGAGTCCTGCCACCAGACCTCGGTGATCCCGTCGTAGGGGTCGAGCAGCCCTCGGCTCTCGATCATCAGGGCATTCAGTTCGGGCAGTACCGTATGGCTCTGGACGTAACGACAAGCACCAATCGCAGTAGCGACTGACTTCACAAGCGGTCCGTGTTCTTCCTGCCAATAGCGATAGAACGCGTCACTGTCGACGTCGTCGCGCTTGCGCAGGCAGTAAACAAGTTTGATCATGTCTTCGCGCTCAGTTGTCCGGACCGCCCCATGGTGTGTGCGCGCCGCAATGGCCTCCCCGCCAGGACTCGAACCTGGAATCACCGCTTAGGAGGCGGTAGTTATATCCTGTTTAACTACAGGGAGCCGGGCACAGTTTATCGTAAAGTGGAAGGGCGAGCGGCGCCTGATGACCCCAGTCTATTGCGTGCGATGAGCTGGATTCATTCTCTCTAATAGATATTCGATCACGGCTTTTGCTTCCCCCTTGAACAGCGGTGGGCGGACTCTTTTGGTCATTTGGTACTGATACATGGGGTCGTAATATTCGGTCAACAGCTCTTTGATCCACAGTTTGTGCAGTTCCGGATTGCCCTGCTGATGGGCTCGCAACGCCTCATCGAGTGTGTCTTTGAGCGTTTTATAACGGCTGCCCCCGAGGCGCTTTTGAATGCGCTGTAAAGACTCAAGCAGCCCGTCCGCAAAGTCCCTAAAGCCTCCGTCGCCACGGGTTTTCTCGAGCTCCTTGAGGTTACTCAAAATGTAGTTTTCGTAAGAATGCTGCACGCGCTCGTCGAGGCTTGCGTCGAGCTGTATCCAATCAGCTTCTTTTCGCGCCGTTTGCAGGCACAGAGGCAAAGCACACCGTCCAATCAGGCGACCCTCGTCCTCGAGGACCAGCGTTAAATGTCCTTCATGGCTGCGCTTGAGGACTTCAATACCAAACGCTAATTCGAAGCTAATTTGAGACGGTTGCGCCGTCACGCGCCGGCCAAAGGCCGAACCTCGATGATTGGCGAGTCCCTCTAGATCAATGCTACCGGGAATGGGTGAGCCTGCATTCCCCTCGTTGAGCACTCGCGTCTTGGCGGCGCCCGTCTGACCCCCCAACAGTAAGAGCGGCAGCGTCGCGATGTATGCGTCAGTGTGGTCGCTCAGCCAGCGCCGCATTGCTTTATAGCCGCCCTCGATCCGTGGATAGTTGACGCCGACCTCGCAGAGCCATCGCTGTGTGATCTCGGACCTTAATCCTCCGCGAAAGCAAAATAAGGCGCCCTCAGGGTGCTCAGCTGAAAAGGCTTTCCACTTGGCGACCCGCTGTGCCTTTGTAGATGCCGTCACTAGCTCGTGGCCCAATTGTATGGCAGCCTCCTGTCCATCCGTTTTGTAATGGATGCCGACCGCCTCTCGCTCCTGATCTGTCATCAGCGGGAGGTTCACCGCCGTCGGTAGGCTACCTTTGGCAAACTCCGACGGTGAGCGGGTGTCGATCAGTGGCGTCCCACTGAGAAACACCGATTTTAGGTCGTCAATTTCCGTCATAATGCCGCCAGTGTAATGCGCGGGCCGCGCTGGTCAGTGCTCTGGAGTACGCCCACAATATTTGTCGCCAAATGCTGTTCCAAAAGCAGGTGCTGAACGCTTTCACAGGCATCTGGGGAGACAGCTACCAAGAGCCCGCCACTGGTTTGGGGGTCACACAGTACGGCTTGTTGCCTCGACGTAAGAGACGGCAGACGCTCATGTGACGCGTCAAAGTTTCTCTGGGTGCCGCCGGGCACACAGCCCATTTCGATATAAGAATCGAGGGCGGGCAGTTCTGGCAATGTCGCGGTGTCTAGCGTCGCCGTGAGGTCGGCGGCCTCGCACATCTCGAGTAGATGGCCTGCCAAACCAAAGCCCGTGACATCGGTGAGCGCATGCACGCCTTCGATTTTCGCGAGTGCCGCGCCGATATCATTGGCCTGGCACATGACTTCGGTAGCCAATCCAAAATGATCGCGGTGGAGCTTCCCCTGTTTCTCGGCAGTGGTGAGGATGCCGACCCCCAATGGTTTGGTGAGCAACAGCTGATCGCCGGGCTTGGCATTGCCGTTGCGCTTAAGGTGAGCTCGCTTAACGGCGCCGGTCACCGCCAAGCCAAATAGGGGTTCCGGTGCGTCGATACTGTGACCCCCGGCTAGCGGGAAACCCAGCTGCCGACAGACATCCCGCCCGCCCTTTACGACAAGGTTGGCGATCTCAGGACTCAAGGCAGCCACGGGCCATCCGAGAATGGCGACCGCGACTAAGGGTGTGCCACCCATGGCGTAGATGTCAGAAATGGCGTTGGTAGCCGCGATGCGCCCAAAGTCATAGGGGTCATCCACAATGGGCATGAAGAAGTCGGTCGTAGAAAGAATGACCTGATCTCCGTCGAGCACAACCGCCGCAGCATCATCGCGCGTTTCATGCCCCACTAGTAACGAGGGGAAGGCGCTGGTCAGACTATCGTTATCGGTCCCAGCCAAGATCCGCGACAAGACGTCAGGCGCAATTTTACAGCCGCAACCGGCTCCATGGCTGTATTGGGTTAAGTCGAACGTCGTTAGCGGTCATAGCTTTAATCGCTTTGCTCTAATCGTGACGATGCTAACGGTTTATGATTGAAAAGCAGAGAGTTCCGTACCATTCTTCGCGTCGTGATGAGATCCCTCTACATTGTACTTGCCGAGATTTATATTGACCTTAATGCGTCTGGCGGGCTTGCTTTTCGGGGCACTGTCGGCCGGGGCGGTAGCGGACATCAGCTGGTTGCCGCCGGCTGAGGGGTGGGCTGACAAACGAGCGCTTTATCAAAAAGCGGCTGCGGAGCTCGATTCTGGGGCGGGTAATCGTTACCGGGAGATGCGTGACGAATTGATAGATTATCCGTTGGGCGTGGATCTGGATTTCTCGATCAAGCTGGGTCAGCTACACGATATGCCGGCCGAGGAGGCGCGGGTCTTTATTGCCAGCGCGGCAGGAACCCCGTTAGCGAGTCGTTTTTTGGTTGCTTATCTGCGGCATAAAGCTCAGGACAAGCGATGGCAGGCCTTTCTCGGGGTGCTGGATGACCTGCCTGCAATGTCCGAGCTACAGTGTCATTACTATCGTGCAAAGCTGGCGCTAGGAGAGCGGGATCGGGCTTTTGAGGGCGCGGCCGATCTCTGGAATGTCGGACAGTCTCAGGAAAGGGCCTGCGATCCTTTATTTGAGGCTTGGATAGCGGCGGGTGGACCGAGCGATGCGCTGGTATGGTCGAGGGCGTTGAAAGCCTTTGATGCCAAAAATGGGCACCTGATCCGCTACGTGAAGCGTTTTGCCAGCGAACCATTGCAGCGTGATCTCGATGAGCTGGCGGCGGTCTACCGGCGGCCGTCGCGGGTCGAAGGGGATCATCACCAAGCCACTGACCGGCACGCCGACATTCTGGTGGCCGGAGTGGGGCGCCTCGCGCAGCTCAGTCCTGCGCGCGCCTATCAGGCGATGATCAGTGTGAGAGACGGATACGCGCTGTCGCCGTCACGCTCGCGTCTGGTAACGACCGCCATCGTGCGCCACAGTTTGTTTGCTCAGCGTTCACCGGCACCCACCGACTGGGTGGACGCGCAGGTAGCGGCGCTACATGAAGATGAGTTGACCGTTATCTGGCTGCGAAATGCCATTGCGAGGGGGCAATGGGAGGCAGTGCAACAAGGTCTTGCATGGCTTTCCGAGGATCTTCGCGCGCAGGATCGCTGGCGCTATTGGTCAGCTCGTAGCGGCGACGCGCTGCGGCTCGCGGGGACTGAATCTATTTGGCAGGGATTGGCCAAGAATCGGAGCTTCCATGGCTTTTTAGCGGCCGACAAGCTTGAAGTCCCCTATGGGTTAAATGAGGCGACTGCCCCAACGTCGCTGCCGGAGTTTGCTCAGGCGACGCGGCTCGGTGTGGGGCGTACCCAAGAGCTACTGGCGCTTGGCGACCGCAGGCAGGCCAAAGAGCAGTGGCGGCACACCTTAAATCAAATGCCTCGGGAAGACCGGGCTCGGCTCGGTGAGGTCGCACTGCAGAGGGATTGGCCTGATTTGGCCACCGACGCAGCCAATGCGGGGGCGGCCTGGGACCGGCTCGACCTGCGCTTCCCCATGACCTACTGGGAGCGCTTTCAGGCGGCCTCGCAGGCGCTTGGTATCGATGCCTTTGATCTGATCGGCCTCGCCCGCCGGGAGAGTGGCTTATACCCCTTGGCGAGATCGAAAGTCGGTGCAAGGGGGCTGATGCAAATCATGCCTGCAACGGCTCAAAGCGTGGCGAGAAAACAAGGAGACGCGTATCGCGGCACCCGCTCCTTGTACGAGCCGTCGACCAGCATTGGCTTGGGTGCGGCGTATTACGCAGATCTGATGTCTCGGTATGAGGATAATCGGGTTAAAACGCTGGCCGCCTATAACGCGGGGCCGAGTCGTGTCACGCGATGGTCCGACGGCACAATGGCGCTGGATCAATGGGTCGACTCGATACCTTTTGGTGAGACGCGGGAGTACGTGCAAGCCGTTCTTGCTTATACGCTGATCTACCGAGCGAGAGGGGGTGCGCCCGCACGGTTATTAACAGCGGCAGAGCGTGATGCGTTGTACTGACAGGGCGAATAGGAGATGGTTCGTGCTGGTTATTCGCGTCGTGATTCTTTGGGAAAGGAGATGGCAATGAAAACCCTGCAAATGCAATCCTGTGTGCACGATAACGCTACGGTCGAGTGCGCGTTAGTTGAAGTGGCTGTGCCCGAGCCCGGCCCGGATGAGGTGCTGGTGGCAGTCGATGCTGCGCCGATCAACCCCTCGGATCTGGGATTGATGTTTGGTGCGGCCGATCTCGCTAGCGTTCGTGAGACTGAACGCGATGGTCAGCCGGCGGTCATGCTGGATGTGCCGCAGGCGGCGATGCGGGCCATGGCGCCGCGAGTTGGGCATTGGATGGCGGTAGGTAACGAAGGTAGCGGTCGTGTCGTGGCTGCGGGGCAGAGTGAAGCCGCCGCAGCGCTGATGGATCAGCGCGTGGGTATGTTCGGAGGCGAGATGTACACCGGTTATCGCTGCCTGCCTGCTGCACAGTGTTTGGCGTTTCCTGACAGTATTTCCGCCGAGCAGTCGGCCTCCTGCTTCGTGAACCCGATGACGGCCTTGGGTTTTATGGAAACGCGCGATATGGAGGGGCAGAAGGCGTTGGTGCATACGGCCGCAGCGTCGAATCTGGGGCAGATGCTTCTGCGGCTGTGTCAAGCGGATGACGTGCCGCTCGTGAATATTGTCCGCTCACCGGAGCAGGTGGAGCTGCTGCAGTCTAGGGGTGCTGAATGGGTGCTCAATAGTCAGGATGACTCTTTTATGAAGCAGCTCATCGAGGCGCTGGTGGCAACGGGCGCAACGCTTGCCTTCGATGCGATTGGCGGTGGGCGAGGTGTCAATCGTATTCTAACCGCGATGGAAATTGCGGCTGCACAAACGGGCCCATGGTCTCGGTACGGCTCTGAACAGGCCAAGCAGGCCTACATTTACGGGCAGCTCGATCTTGGACCCACCGAATTAACCAGGGGCTATGGATGGGTGTGGTCCGTCAGTGGTTGGCTGCTAACACCCTTCATGAACCGGGCGGGGTCCGAGCGCGTCGCGCGTATGCGAGACCGAGTGGTCAAGGAGATTGACACGACTTTCGCGAGTCATTATTCCTCGAGAATGAGTCTACGAGAGGCCCTTTCGGTGGGCGCCGTGCGGGAGTATGGGGCGAGAAAAACCGGGCAGAAAACCTTGCTTGAAATGAACGCTTCAGCCGCCTGATTGCTTTACCACATAGCCCATATCCTCGAGCGCTGTTTGGCACGTTGCCCGCTGGTCCCCCTGAATTTCCAATTGGACCCCTTTCACCGCGCCTCCGACGCCGCAGCGTTGTTTGAGTTGTTTGCAAACGCTCTTGAGTTGCGCGGGATCTGCTGGAATGCCGTCTATCACGGTGACTGCCTTGCCACCCCGGCCCTTGGTCTCGCGCCGAATGCGAACCACCCCGTCACCGGTTGCGGCCGGCCTGTCGGCCCCGCAGACGCACGCTACCACCAGTCTCTGGCACTGCGGACAAAGTCGACCTCCATCAGTACGGTAGACTCCTCTAGAGTCAGAGTGCTTCGCCAATGGGTTCTCCTATGGCATGCCGGGGCCTTTATACTAGCACCGGGCAAGCGGAGCGAAGGGGCCCCACTATGAGTGATACATCAGCATTAGAGGCGCAGTTGGCGTTCGTAGAGGATGCGATGCGCGTCTCTGGACAATGCGCTCGCAGCTCAGCAGCAGCACATTTTCAAGTTGGAGCAACAGGTCGACCGGCTGCGTCAGCAGCTTAAGTGAGCAGGGAGCGCGTCTGGATGCGGTCGCTGAGCCCGATAATGAACCTGCGCCCCCGCATTACTAACGCCCTGGATTATTGAAGAGAGACTACTTATGAATTGGCGCGTAACTATATTGATTTCAATGGTATTTATGGCTGGGGTCTGTCGTCTTGTTTGCGATTGTCACGCGGCCAGCCTCCGCGCCTCTCCACGAAATTTATGTCAACGGAACCGTGCTGACGATGGACGCCTCAGACCGGATTGTCGAGGCGGTGAGTGTTCGCAACGGTCGGATTGATGCGGTCGGAGGCTCAGAGGCATTGCTGGCGACGGCCGACGACCAAACGTCGGTAGTCGATCTGCGCGGCCGAACGTTGATGCCGGGATTTGTTGATGCCCACGGGCACTTTCCCGGGTCCGGGCAGACGGTGTTTTCGGCGGATTTAAATAGTCCGCCCATCGGTGAAGTCACCAACATGGCCCAATTGCTCTCGCGCTTAAAAGCGTTCGCTGCCGCGCGGTCCGACGGCTGGGTGGTGGGGCACGGTTACGATGACACGCTGTTGCTGGAGCGGCGGCATCCCACTCGAGATGATCTGGATCAGGTCTCGGTCGAGAGACCAGTAGCCGTCGTGCATGTGTCGGGCCACCTGGCAGTAGCAAATACTGCGGCACTCAAGATGCTTGGCATCGACGCGGCAACGCCAGATCCCGTCGGCGGGGTCATTGTGCGGGATCCCGATTCAGCCGATGGGCGACGACCCAATGGCGTGTTGGAGGAAACGGCCGCCAGGGCAGTGTGGGAGCATACGCTCGATCTTGGCGTGATAGACGGCCTCCGGATGACGACCCAGGCGGCAGAGGAGTATTTGGCAGTCGGTGTGACGACAGCCTCGGCCGGCGGAATGCCGACCCCGGTGGCCACATTGCTGACTCTGTTGAGTCGGCTTAACCAGTTTCCACAGCGCGTGGCACTCTTCCCGCTATTTGAAGAGGTGGGTGAGGCGCTGTTAACAGGGGAGAAGTCTCTCGCTGATTTTGCGGGGGCCAATGTCATCGTGCCACGCGTCAAAATTATTGCTGACGGCAGTATTCAGGGCTACACCGGGTATTTGTCGGAGCCTTACTACCAGCCGTTCAAGGGTGATGCGGGTTATAGGGGCTATCCTTCGGTTGCGCGCGAGGAGCTATTTAGGCAAGTAGCCGGTCTATATCAGCGACGCATTCCGGTCGCGATTCACTGTAACGGCGACGCCTCCATTGATGATGGTCTGGATGCCATTGAGGCGGCAATGGAGGCGCATCCTTGGCCGGAGGCACGGCCCCTGATCATACACGCTCAAATGACCCGCAAAGATCAGATCGAGCGCATGGCTTCCTTGGGTGTGACGCCCAGTTTTTTCTCGGCCCATACCTACTACTGGGGTGATCGTCACGCCGCCATTTTTATGGGTCCAGCGCGCGCCGCAAATATGAGTCCTGCCCGCTGGGCTTTGGACGCGGGCATCCGATTCAGTTCGCATCTGGATACTCCCGTCACGCCTATGCTGCCCTTGCAGGCGGTGTGGAGTCAGGTAGAGCGGGAGAGCACGGGCGGAATTGTGATTGGGCCTTCGCAGCGTATCGAGCGCATGCCGGCGCTTCGCGCCGTGACCGTCGATGCGGCGTGGCAGGTCTTCATGGATAACGAGATCGGCTCAATAGAGCCTGGCAAGCGAGCTGATCTGGTGGTGCTCTCAGATAATCCGTTGACGGCAGCGGATCTCCGGGCGATCAAAGTGGATCGCACCGTTATTGACGGTGCCACGGTCTATACCCGATTTTAGTGACGGTCCTTGGTATCTAAGCCAAACTTTGCAGCATCGACGCGCACAAAAATCGCTTCTGCGGTGGCGGTTAGCGTATCGCCGACGCGCATCGATGCGGTGACTTCTGTTCGCCGCTCGTCGATCTCGGTGGCCTCGGCACTGATGTGAATCAGTGTGTTTAGGGGTGTGGGCTTAAGGTAGCGGACTGATAGCCCGCTCGTCATGCCCGGACGACCCGTTTTGACGTGAGTCATACCCATCAGGTGATCGAGAATACCGGCTACCCAGCCGCCGTGGGTATGCCCGGGAGGCCCCTCAAATGCGGGTCCGAATATGACCTCGCCGACAATACGATTCGGCTCTTCGTGCCAGGTAAGCGCCGGTGCACTAGGGTGGCTGCGCCCGGCCATCGCGACCAACTCGCCCATAATATTATCGATACTGCCACGGTCCTTGCGCCTGGCCATATCGACCAACCCTGTCACCTGGGGCTCTTTTTTTAAGCGCTGGGTCAGCTGTCGCATTGCTTCAGCGATTTCAGCAGCAGTGTCGAGCGAAATATCAGTGCTCACTACTGTCTCGTTAAGTGCTCTGGCCGCCGCCGCAAGCTCGTGCCGTGCCTGCCAGTAAGTCTCCTCGGGTGTATCGACCTTGTGGGGATGGTCGTCTTCACTCATTTAAAGCCACTTCCCTGACAGGAGCTGAGCGTGCCAGCGCCTGATGTCGGTCACGAGCGCGTCGGGCTGCTCGAGAGAGGCGAAGTGCCCTCCCGCTGCGTGTTGGTCGTTGAACATGACCAGTTGCTGGTAGCGAGTGCTGGCGAGTCGTTCTGTGCACAAGAACAGTTCTTTGGGAAATAAAGAGACGCCCATGGGTTGCTCGATGGGGCGGTAATCAGGCTGGGTGAAACTCTCCCAGTAAAGTCTGGCGCTGCTGCCGGCGGAATTCGTCATCCAATAGTGCGTGGCTATGTCGAGCAGTACATCACGTTTCACCGCATTTTCCGGGTGGCGAACATCGTTTTGCATGCAGTCAGTCCACTGGGCGTATTTTTCGATAATCCAGGCCATCTGCCCAGCCGGAGAATCCGCCAACCCGTAGGCGAGTGTTTGTGGGCGGGTGCTTTGTTGCTTGGAATACCCGGATTCGTGTTCCTGATAGTGCATTGCCGCCGACAGGGTGGCCTGCTCTGCGGGGTCATCAGAGCTCATGGTTTGCTCGTCTGGGAGCACCAGCGGTAAATTCACATGTCCGGCGAGGCAGTGCGTTCCCGGGTGAAGCAGCAGCGCGTGAGTGACCAGAGAGCCCCAGTCACCGCCTTGAGCGATATAGCTTTCATAGCCCAGTCTTTGCATCAGCGTATCCCACATGGCGGCAATCTGGGCGACGCCCACACCTGGGGCGGTGGGCTGATCAGAAAAACCGAATCCGGGCAGACTGGGTATCACCAGGTGAAAGGCGTCGCTCGGATCGCCACCGGTCGTTGTCGGATCCGTAAGCGGCTCGATGATGTTCAGAAATTCGAGCACAGAGCCAGGCCATCCGTGGGTGATCAGTAGCGGTTGGGCTTGTGTGTGAGGACTCCGAATGTGAAGGCAGTGAATGCCGAGACCGGAGATCTCGGTGAAGAGGTTCTCGTACTGGGACAGCTGTCTTGGAACGCGCTGCCAGTCATAGTCTTCCCGCCAGTATCGGACGAGTTCTTGGCAGTAACTGAGCGGGATACCCTGTTGCCAGTCCTCCACCGTTTCCGCGTTAGGAAACCGAGTTTGCTCCAATCGACGGAGGGCATCCTGCACTGAGGCAGGGCTGAACTGGGGCTCAAAAAGCGTTAACGAGTGGTCCATGGCGTGTCGCTCCGAATGCGTCGACCGAGACACTAACGCCTGACTCTCCTCTGCTCAAGCTTCTATCTCGAGCGCGTTATAGGTTTCATTCAGCCATTTCAGGAGACGGGCCCGCTCCCCTTCGTCTTCTCTGGTGCGAGTTCTCAGGTGAGTCGTGCGTGGTTCGCGATCGAGAAAAAGCTTCCCGGTCAGTTTGTCCGCCTCGGTCGCACGGGCGAGCCATATGACAGTATCGGCGCCTTCGTCGGGGGTGCGCAGTACTTTTTTAGTGACGCGCCTAAAGCCGGGTAGGGCGTTCTGGACGCCCGGCGTATCGGCCCACCCGGGGTGCATACTGTTCATAACGATATTATCCTCTGCCCATTGCTGCGCCCAGAGCTCAGTCAGCACGGTCAGTGCGCGCTTGGCGCGTGCATAGGCGACGGTGCCGTCATAATTATTGTCGGGCATGATCAATTCATCGCAGCGAAGTTTCTGGGTATACATGCCACCTGAGACGACATTGATGACGCGGGCAGGAGAGGTTGAGCGGCGAAGGAGTGGTAGCAGTTGCTCTGTGAGTCGCCAGGGTGATAGCAGGAGTAGAGAGACGCTACGTTCAAGCCCTTCCGAGGTTGTTGCATAGTCATTGAACAGCGCCCCCGCATTGTTGATCAGTACGTCGATGGGCGCGCCTTGCTGATGCAGTTTTTGACACAGCTTGTTGACATCGCCCAGCAGGCTCAAATCGGCCAGCTCGACGCGATCAGCCCGCCGACCAGTCTCTGCCTCGAAGGCCTGTTGCATCGTGTCAAGCTTGGCGGGATCGCGAATGACAACGGTGAGCGTGGCGCCTGCTTCGAGCAGGGAGACCGCCGTGGCAAATCCAAGTCCCGCATTGGCTCCGGTTAATAAAACATGCTTGCCGGCCATGTCGCTGCTCATGGGGAGCCATTTCCGTCGGCCTCTGCGATGCCCGTAGCGAGTAAAGCAGGCCAAGGCTGTCGCCAGCTTCCTGTCTTTTTGTTCGGTGTCTGCAGAGGCGCTGGGAGCGGGGTTCCCGTCGGCTAATGCTCTTGCAAGGCCACGGAGACTGGCGCGACCCATCTTTTGCATTCCGGCCTCAGTGTTGCGCGCAAGGAGATCAAGCCCATATCGAAAGCGAAACTCGGCGACGTAAGTGATGCGAGTCCGGCCTTGGCTCAGCGGGTCAAACGTGATGACATCCTTGACGTGAAAAAACCGACTGGTGCCTTCCAGCACAACGCTTTGCCACGGCGTGAATTCAGTGATGCAGTAATCCAGCGTGAGCTCCGTGGGTCCGGCTTTGCAAACCACGGAAAAGTGACTGCCTTTGCCGACGGGCCCCGGGCTAAGCTTTTGTGCCGCCACCGCGGTGGCGTCCCATTCTACGGTGGTTCTAAAATCCGATACGTAGCGAAAGCAAGCTTCGACGGGCCGTTCAACCTCGATGACTTCCGTGAGGGTAATCATGGCGGGTTCTCTGACTGTAGGTACTGACAGTACGCTGCAGACAAAAGCTTAGTTCAACCGCCTGCCGCAACAGAGTTTGATCACGGCCGCGTCGGATTATTCCTCAACCCAAACAACCCGCAAGGGCTCACCGAAGTCGTCATACACAACCTGGCGTCTTTTTTTGGGCGTTCTACCCCGCACCACCTTTGTGCGTCCTCTTTTCGCCGCGCGTCGAGCTTCGAGCACTGCAACCACATCGTTAAGGGGCGTTCGCTCGCTGCGACGTGCGTCAAACAGCGGGGCGGGTGGCGGGGTTTCATTGCGGTCATAGGCGCTTTCGCCAACCGCCAGTTCCTCGACCTTTCCACCTGACGATAAAAAAGCCGCGGTCTGGCGCTGCAGCCGGTCGCGCAGGTCTGTCTTTGAGGGCGGTTTTTTCACGTAATCGTCTCCACGGACGACATTATAAGGAACGAGCCTGCCGACATAAAACAGTTGGGCTGACCGTACGTGGCTGTTTCTGGTTTAATGCCTCAGCGTAAAGGCCAGGGGTCAGGGATTTAGTGCGATCTGCGTGTGAGAGCCAGTTAGATAAGCAGGGCAAGGGGGGCGAGTGATGCGCTCCCTGCGGTCAGTGCTGGTCTTTTTCTGGATGGCGGTTACCGTTATCCCTTTTGCGTCTGTCATCATCATTTGCGCTCCGTTTATCGGACCGGATGCGCGCTGGTGGTATCTCGCCAGACCTTGGCTTCAGGGGGCCGTCGAAGCGGTTAGATTGGTGGGGGGCATCCAATATACCGTGATCGGTGAGGAGCATCTTCCTGCCGCGGGGGATAACCAGCGCATCATTCTCTGCCCGAAGCACCAATCCACCTGGGAAACATTTTTTTTCGCGAGTCGTATGCCACGTCCTCTAGCCTATGTTTTCAAGCGCGAGCTACTTTATGTTCCGTTCTTCGGATGGGCGATGGCGTGCCTCAATATGATTCATATTGACCGGGGTGCTCGGGGAGATGCTTGGAAGAAGGTCGCTTCGCTCGGTGAGGCTCTGATGGATCGGGGCAAATGGGTCATCATGTTTCCTGAGGGCACGCGGTCAGAGCGGGGCGGCCAGGGGGTCTATAAGACGGGCGCGGCGAGACTCGCGATTGCCACGGGCGCGAGTATTGTTCCGATCGCCGTTGCGTCAGCCCGATGCTGGCCGCGAAAAAGCTTTACTTTCATACCAGGCATGGCTGACGTGTCTTTTGGACCACCTATTGCGCCCCAACCCGGCGAAAGCGCCGGCGAACTAATGGAAAAAGTCTCCCTCTGGATCGAGCAGGAGATGCGCCGTATTGACCCCGAGGCATATCCGGCTGACGAACGACCGGCGGACCCGGCGCAACAGGAAGCGGCGCAAAGAGAAATCCTTGAGGTTCAGGCCGCGGCTGCGCGGGCCGCTCAGGGCGGCGTGACAGATGAAAGCTGATACACCGTCATCACGGGGGTGCTGACGGGCATCTGGAGCGCAGCCGTCGGTGTACACTGCAGCCGGCAGTGGAGGAAGTCTTAAATGGGTTTTTATAGCGATACGATCGTACCGAGGTTAGTGACCTGCGCCTGCGGCACAAAGCCAATATTGAAACAGCGAGAGAAGATCGTGCCGCTCGCGACGGGCAGCGTTCTGGAGATTGGAGTGGGAGCTGGACATAACCTGCCCTATTACGATTCGGCGCAAGTAGATTCTGTTCTGGGAATCGATCCCTGCACGACCAGTTGGCACCTTGCGCAACCGAGAGCGAAGGAGCTGGGAGTGCCACTTGAGTTCCTGGAGGGTTCAGCAGAGGACATGCCGCTGCCAGACGCTGCGTTTGATAGCGTGCTGATGACCTATAGCCTTTGCACCATTCCTGACGCGCACGCGGCGCTCTCGGAGATTCGTCGCGTGCTCAAGCCTGGAGGCCGGCTGCTGTTTTGTGAGCATGGCGAGGCGCCAGATCCCTCAGTGGCGCGCTGGCAGGCACGTGTGAACCCCCTGTGGAGGCGTATTCTGGGAGGTTGCAATCTCAATCGACCCATTTTGAGCTGGATCGGTGAGGCTGGATTTTCTATGCAGTCGTGTGACCAGATGTATTTGCCCGGCACGCCGCGGATCGCGGGTTTTAATGTATGGGGAAGCGCTCAGCGCTAAAGACCTCGCCCGGTAGAGAGTGATGTCTGTTGAGTGTGGTGTCGGAGTGCTTGGGCCCATGGGTTTTCACCGGATCAAAGGAAAAGGTTGTGAGGGTGATGACTGATCGGTGCCAGTTCATCACCTCGGGCGATTGGCTTGGGTATGCGGTGCTGATAGGTCTGCTCTCTGGGTGTGTTAGTGAGCCGGGATACGTTGCTCCCTCCGACTTGCCCATCTCCGATTTTGCCGGGCACTGGGAGATAGATTACGCGCGCAGCGACAGCGTCCAGACCCAGCTCAATGCCTCGTTCCGGGAAGTGCAGCGTGAACTGCGCCGGCGTCGAGAGGCGGCTGAGCGCGGCGCGACATACCAGGGTGCACCACTGGGGAATTTGGATAGGTTAGTAGCCCTTGCGAAGATGGCAGAGCTGGTGACGGAATCAGAGCTGCTGGAAGTGTTTCAGGACAGACAGTTGGTGCGTATAGAGAGAGAAAGCAGCTTTGCCCTGAGCTGTTCGCTGGAGGGCGCCCAGTCAGTGCCCAGTCAGCTGGGTGCAGAGCGCTGTTGGTGGGATGGTCAGCAGCTTAATTTTTCGGTGCTATTGCCCGATGGCTTGACGATTAAGCATCGTTTTGCACGATCTAACGATGGCCTTTCTATAGCTCAGCGCACGGCGTTGAGTGCGCCGGGGGTCTCTAGGGATGTGGAGATCGTGCGCATTTTTTCTCGGTTCGACCCTGCGGCGAGGGGGTTTCGTTGCACGCAAACGCTGTCGCGGGGTCGAGTGTGTACGACAGCGCCCGATGAGTCATGAAGGTAGGATTGAGTTGAAGCGTACGCTGGTGTTTGTGGCGTGTATTGGGCTGATCAGTTGTTCGGGTCAATCGGCAAGAGAATCAGGTGAGGCGTCGTCGCGTGAACCCGCGATGGTCTGGCAAACCCCTGAAACATTGATGGTGGCTCAAACGCCCGCAGAGCCATTGCTTGATGTTGCCGTTGAACTGTTAGATCCCGGCGTGAGTCCGGAAGACAGCACCCCCGGCGCTGCGGTGAGACGTCTGGAATCGCAGTTGCTTGCCGGCGACCTCAGACAGACTCTCATTCGCAGTAACCAATGGGGCGTAGTCAGAATAGTGCCCGAAGCCTCCGCACTGACCCCGGTCTCGATTCGCGCGCGTATCCTTGAGTCGAATGGGCGGGATCTGGTGCTTGACGTGCTGGTCGAAGATGCGCTGGGGGCCATTTGGTTCGAGCAGAAAATGGCGTACCGGCAGGGGCTAGACGAGCGAGGTGCAAGCGGCTTTGAGGGCGTATTCAATGCGCTGAGTAACCGGCTGCTGGAGGCGTGGCAGGCGCGGAGTGTTGAGGAGCAACAGGTGCTCATTGAGGCGACAGCGATTACCTACGCACAGGAGCTGGTGCCCGGCATGTTCTCGGGAATGATTCAACGAAGCGAGCAGGGCTGGAAACTCGTGAGATTACCCGCCGGTGATGATCCCATGTTAGAGCGAATCGACCGGGTCCGACATCAGGAGTACCTGTTCTGTGACACGATCGACGAGCAGTTCACCGAGCTGGCTGGGCGAGTGAGGCCCACCTACGCGCTGTGGCGAGAGGCGACTTTGGAGCAGATGGAGTGGCTGGAGCGGTATGAGCAGAGAGCGGCGGCAAGATCGGTTAACGCTGCGGACAGTGACTTCTCGCGCATGCAGGCAGAATATGCGGCGTACCGCTCCTACCGTATACAGGAGCAGGCCTTGTTCGATCTGGCGGAAGCCTTTGATGGAGAGAGTCAGCCTACGGTGATGCGAACACAAGATCAGGTCTTTAAGTTGGAGGGCACGCTTGAGACTCAGTACGAAACGTGGCGTCGGCTACTCCGCGATATCTACATGATCGAGCAGGGGTCATAGCAGTGGTGACGCACCGGTTTCTCGCGACCTGCCCGGCTGGAGTGGGGGTGTATCTGGCTCAGGAGCTCGAAGAGTTGGGTGCGGACTCAATTGTCGAGCGACCGGCCGGTGTTTCATTCGAGGGAAGCCTTGGTCTCGCCTACCGGGTTTGTCTTTGGAGCCGGATGGCAAACCGAATCATTCTGGAGCTTGACGCCCGTGCGGTGGATTCAGCGGACAGCATTTATGATTTCGTGCTGACAATTGACTGGGCGGAACACATTTCGCCACAGAGTTCTCTGATGGTCGATTTTTCGGGCCGCAGCGCAGACATCCGCAATGCACAGTTTGGTGCCCGCCGTGTCAAGGATGCCATCGTTGACCAGTACCGGACTAAAGCGCTGAATCGGCCGTCGGTCGATTTACGTCAACCCGACGTGCGGGTTGCTGCCCGCCTTCACAAGGGGACGTTGAGTGTCGGCATTGATCTCAGCGGCGACAGTCTGCATCGGCGCGGCTACCGACTCAATGGGGGGCTGGCGCCTTTAAAGGAAAACATCGCCGCCGCCGCGCTCTGGGCTGCACAGTGGCCGGCGCGCTGCAAGCGTGGCGAAGCCTTGCTCGATCCCATGTGTGGCTCTTCGACGCTGCTGCTCGAAGGCGCGCTAATGGCACTGGATCGTGCGCCCGGGTTAGACAGGCAGCAGTTTGGTTTTACCGGCTGGCTGGGTCACGACGAGGACCAGTGGCGCGCTATTAAAGCGGCGGCTAGCGAGCGCGCAGATTCGCAATCTCGAAGCGACATTGAAATTCGTGGTTACGATGGCGATATACAGGCGGTGCGACGGTCTCAGGAGAACATTAGCCGGTTGGGCCTTGAGGATATTGTGCGCATTCGTTGCAAGGATCTGGCCGCCGTGACGCGACCCACGCATCGCAACTTCTCCGCGGGTCTGATGGTGGTTAACCCGCCCTGGGGCGAACGTATGGGCCATGCTGACGCGCTACCCTATCTTTACAACACCCTGGGTGAGCTGATGAGTCGGCAGTTCGACAGTTGGCGAGGCGTCATCCTCACCTCGGATCTATCACTCGGAAAAGCGGTGGGGCTCAGAGCGGATAAGCGACATCGATTTCATAACGGGCGCTTAGATTTGCACTGCCTGCAGTTTGATCTGGGCGCAGATAACCGTTTTCGTCCGCTTCAGGGGTTCGCTGACGCCGAGTCTGTCAAGGCAGAGGCTGGAGCGCCTTTGTCAGACGGCGCGCAGGTTGTCGCGAATCGGCTTCGAAAAAATCTGCGGCGCCTCAAGCCCTGGCTTAACCGCGAGCGCGTCGGCTGCTACCGGGTTTATGATGCAGACATTCCTGAGTATTCAGCGGCGATTGATGTCTACGAAGGACGACTGCATGTCGCAGAGTATGCGGCGCCCAGAGACGTGCCGCCGGAAAAGTCGGCCCGTCGGCTCGACGAAGTGGTAGAGGCGGCGCGTGCGGTATTTGAGATTGCGTCAGCTGAAGACCTAGCCGTAAAGCGGCGTCAGCGACAAAAAGGTCGGGATCAATACCAGCGCCTCGGTGATGCAAAGGAGCGTGTCGTGGTGACAGAGGGTCCGGTCAAGGTCCTCGTGAATTTGCATGACTATCTCGATACGGGTCTGTTTTTGGATCACCGACCGTTAAGGTCGTGGTTGGGAAGCGAGTCGAAGGGGCGTCACTTTCTCAACTTATTCAGTTACACGGGAGTGGCTACCCTGCACGCGGCGTTGGGTGGTGCCACTACCAGCACCAGCGTTGATACCTCGGCGACTTATCTCGATTGGTTTCAGGCAAATCTGGCGCTAAACGGGTTGTCAGACAGACAACATCGTGGGGTTCGAGCAGATGTGCGGACCTGGCTCGCGCAGGAATCCCGTCAGTACGATCTCATTATGCTCGATCCACCCTCGTTTTCTAATTCCAAAGGTCAGGACGACTTCGACGTACAGAGAGATCACCTGCCGTTGCTGCAGCTCGCCATGGCAACACTCAGCCCTGATGGAGTGCTTTATTTTTCAACCAATCATCGTCGCTTCTCGCTTGATCCACAGGCAATGGAAATGTGGCAGGTTACGGATGTGACTCGATCGTCGATCCCCGAAGATTTTGCGCGCAATCAACGGATTCACTGTTGCTGGCGGGTAACGCATCGTTGATCCCATTGTGATGTTCGCTGTCTAGCCCGCCACCATTGCGGCTTGCAAATCGGCGGAGAGCCACTACTGACGCGCCTTCGGTGCTATACTCCGCGCCCTTTTGGGCGGGCTCGTACTGCGGCGGACACGTGGCAGTGGCAGCGCGGCGCTCAATAAGACAGCGGGCAGCAGGAAAGCAGAGGTTATGGCGAAAACCCTTTACGACAAGCTATGGGATGCTCATTTGGTTGAGCAGCGAGACGACGGCACAGCGCTGATCTATATCGATCGGCATCTTTTGCACGAGGTCACCTCACCGCAGGCTTTCGAGGGGCTTAGCCTCGCGAACCGCGGATTGTGGCGGCGCAGCGCTAACCTTGCAGTACCGGATCACAACGTCTCGACCCTCAAGAGTGAGCGTGAGGCGGGTCTGGCCGCGCTGCCCGATCCCGTTTCGAGGCTTCAACTTCAGACGCTTGATGACAACTGTGACACGTTTGATGTGGTTGAGATCCCGCTGAACGACGAGCGCCAGGGGATTGTGCATGTGATGGGGCCGGAGCAAGGTGCGGTGCTGCCAGGCATGACGATTGTTTGTGGTGACTCTCATACTTCAACCCATGGTGCGGCCGGGGCGCTCGCGCATGGTATTGGCACCTCAGAGGTCGAACATGTATTGGCGACCCAGTGCCTGATTCAGAGAAAAATGCAGAATTTCCAGGTTGAAGTCTCGGGGCAGCTCGGCCCAGGCGTCACAGCAAAGGATATTGCTCTGGCCGTGATTGGCGAGATCGGTACCGCCGGCGGCACCGGCTACGCGCTGGAATTTACCGGCTCGGCGATCGAGAGTTTGACCATGGAGGGTCGCATGACGCTCTGCAATATGGCGATCGAAGCGGGTGCCCGATGCGGGCTGGTGGCGGTCGATGAGGTCACGTTGGACTATTTCCGGGAGAAGCCCTTTGCGCCAAAGGGAGCCCAATGGGACGCGGCTGAGGCTTGGTGGCGGACCTTGCGCACTGACAAGGGTGCTGTTTTTGATCGCCGTATCGTAATCGATGGCGATTTGATCGCACCTCACGTCACCTGGGGAACATCACCTGAGATGGTGGCCTCGATAAAAGGGCATGTCCCCCGGTTGGCAGATATGCCCGACGAGACGGCACGAGTAGGGCTGTCGAGAGCGCTCGATTACATGGGGCTCGAGGAGGGCATGGCCATTTCTGATATCCAGCCAGACGTTGTCTTTATCGGTTCCTGCACGAATTCGCGTATCGAAGATCTGAGAAGTGCGGCGGCCATTCTCGACGGGCATCGCATCGCACCCACCATTCGCAAGGCGCTGGTGGTCCCGGGTTCAGGGTTGGTAAAAGCCCAGGCAGAGGCTGAGGGGCTCGATCAGATATTCCTTGAGGCGGGCATGGAGTGGCGCGAGCCGGGGTGTTCAATGTGCTTAGCTATGAACGCTGATCGGCTGATGCCCGGCGAGCGTTGCGCGAGTACCTCGAACCGAAACTTTGAAGGCAGGCAGGGGAGTGGCGGCAGAACGCACCTGGTGAGCCCCGCGATGGCCGCTGCCGCCGCGGTCGCCGGGCGCTTTGTTGCAGTCGGCGAGATCATGAGCGATGCCGGAGGTGCCGCCCGATGAAGCCTTTTACCCAGCATGATGGCTTAGTAGCGCCTATGGATCGGGCTAACGTCGATACCGATCTGATGATCCCGAAGCAGTTTTTGAAATCGATTAAGCGGTCCGGTTTTGGCCCTAATCTGTTTGACGAACTTCGCTACCTCGATGAGGGTCAGCCAGATGCCGATAACAGCCAGCGACCGCTGAACCCCGAATTCGCGCTGAACTCCGCCCGTTATGAGGGCGCGTCGATATTGCTCACGCGCGAAAATTTCGGCTGTGGGTCGAGTCGTGAGCATGCCGCCTGGGCCATGGATGATTACGGTTTTCGGGCGGTTATTGCGCCCAGCTTTGCCGATATATTTTGCTCGAACGCGCTCAAAAACGGGCTTTTGCCCATTGTGCTCTCGACGGCACAGGTTGATGCCTTGTTCGTGGCGCTCTATGCCGAGGAGGGGTTTAGTCTCCGTATCGATCTACAGGCCTGTACGATCACGCTGCCCAACGCCGAGCAGTGGTCTTTCGAGGTAGATGCGTTTCGCCGGGACTGTTTATTGAGCGGTTTGGATGATATCGGCATCACGCTTGAGCGGTCAGAGGCGATTCGGACATTTGAGCGCCAGCATCAAGCGCGTTTTCCCTGGCTCTTTGAGGATATTGTACTGTGACCCGTCACATCCTGTTGCTGCCGGGTGACGGGATTGGTCCAGAGGTGGTTCGAGAGGCGCGCCGGGTACTGGAAGTAGTGGGCGATCGATACGCGCTTGATCTGGCCTTTACCGAGGCGAATCTGGGTGGCGTTGCTATCGATCTAGAGGGCCGCGCTTACCCCTCTTCTACCCAACACCTAGCGCGCGAGGCCGACGCTATCTTGCTTGGAGCGGTAGGTGGACCGAAATGGGATTCGCTGCCCGCCGCCCAGCGACCTGAGCGAGGGCTGTTGGCCATTCGCTCCGATCTAGACTTATTTTGTAATCTTCGCCCGGCCATGCTGTTTCGGGAGCTGGCAGAGGCGTCGAGTCTGCGTGCGGAGCTCGTCGCGGGGTTGGATATTCTGATCGTGCGAGAGCTGACAGGCGGCATCTATTTTGGTGAGCCGCGGGGTATACACACCCTTGATGATGGGGTGCGCGAGGGGGTTAATACTGATCGCTACAGCGAGACAGAAATACGTCGTATTGGACGCCTTGCGTTTGAGGCCGCCCGTAAACGAGATGGCCGTTTGTGTTCGGTGGATAAGGCCAACGTGCTTGAGGTCACCATGTTGTGGCGCGAAGTGATGGAGTCTCTTAGCGCGGAGTATCCTGATGTCGTGCTGTCGCATCTGTACGTGGATAATGCGGCCATGCAGCTGGTGCGCGAGCCAAAGCAGTTCGATGTGATGGTTACCGGGAATCTGTTCGGCGATATTCTCTCTGATATTGCCGCGATGCTGACAGGGTCTATCGGGATGCTGCCTTCTGCCTCGCTCAACGCGGAGGCTCGTGGCCTCTATGAGCCTGTGCACGGCTCGGCGCCCGATATTGCGGGTCAGGACAAAGCTAATCCGCTCGCAACGATGCTGTCGGCCGCCATGTTGCTGCGTTACTCGCTAAACGCGCCTGAAGCGGCGGATCAGATTGAGCGAGGCGTTGCTGCGGTGCTGGCGCAGGGATTGCGCACCTGTGACCTTGCAGTAGGCGACGCTCAGGCAGACGCGTTGGGCACGCGCGCAATGGGTGATGCCGTTGTGGCGGCGCTTTTGGCTCAGTCACCAGCTCAGTAACGGGAGAAATCAGTCATGAAGCCAGTCAATGTGGCAGTCGTCGGTGCGACCGGCGCAGTGGGCGAAGCCATCATCGAGATACTGGAATCGCGGGACTTCCCGGTCGATACCCTTTATCCGCTTGCCTCCAGTCGATCTGCGGGGAAATCGTTGCAATTCAGAGGCAAACGCCACACCGTTCAGGATTTACATGAGTTTGATTTTTCCCTTACGCCGATTGCCCTGTTTTCTGCGGGGGGCGACATTAGTGCGAAGTACGCCCCGATTGCGGCAGAGGCGGGTTGTGTCGTCATCGACAATACCTCTCATTTTAGGCGAGAAGACGATATTCCGCTGGTCATACCCGAGGTCAATCCTGCAGCGATCGCGGATTTTAAGCGGCGCGGCATCATTGCCAACCCGAATTGTTCAACGATCGGCATGCTAGTCGCGCTGAAGCCGCTTTACGATGCGGTCGGCATTGAACGCATTAATGTGGCGACCTATCAGGCGGTGAGCGGCAGCGGAAAAGCAGCCATCGAGGAGTTAGCGGGTCAGACAGCGCGTTTGCTTAACGGTAAGGGGGCAGAGCCCGATGTTTACCCCAAGCAAATTGCCTTCAATGCATTACCTCACATCGATAGCTTTCAGGATAACGGCTACACCCGAGAAGAAATGAAAATGGTATGGGAGACACAGAAAATTCTTGATGACCCCACCATTCGGGTGAATCCGACCTGCGTGAGGGTGCCGGTGTTCTTCGGTCATGCCGAGGCGGTGCACATCGAGACTCGCGAGGCCATTAGCGCCGCCGACGCCAGAGCGCTATTGGAAGCGGCTGATGGCGTTACGGTGATGGATAGCCATGAAGCGGGCGGCTACCCCACCCCGGTCACGGAGGCTGCCGGTGCCGATGCCGTGTTTGTCGGGCGAATCCGCGCAGATATTTCACATCCAAAAGGGTTGAATCTTTGGGTGGTGGCTGACAACGTACGCAAAGGAGCCGCGCTGAACAGCGTGCAGATCGCAGAATTGCTGCTGGCAGAGCATCTCCTGGAACAGTCGTGAAATTCGGTCTCAAGTAACGCAGACGCCAGGGAAAGGCGACAGGGGCCGCATTGAAGCCAGACCACAGGAAGGTAAAGGCGACGAGCCCATGAAAACATATATTGTATTGTTTGCCAGTTGTGTGATGGCCGCTACGGCGGCGCGGCATAGCTGGGCCCTTGGGCTTGGAGAGCTCACACTGTCTTCTTATTTGAACGAGCCGTTCCGTGCCGAGGTCGCGCTGCTCGAGGCAGACTTACTCGACGAGAATGACGTTCATGTGGGACTGGCACCTGATACGGACTTCTCACGATTTGGTCTGGAGCGCGTTTTTTTTCTGACCGACATCCGTTTTGAGATCCAATCGGACCCCTCGGGGAAGCGGGTCATACTGTCCACCGATGCACCGCTACGCGAGCCCTACCTCGACTTTATTATTGAGGCGAGGTGGCCTGATGGTCGTCTGCTGCGAGAGTACACGGTGCTGATTGACTTGCCTCCGCGGACTGTAGTGCCCGCGTTGAAGCCGGTTGGCAATGATCTTAAGTCAGAGGCGGTCGTATCGAGTGCCGTCAGCGCCGGAGATACGGCTGATACGGGACGCTATCTGGCTTCTACTGAGCTGCGACCCGCACCCGGTGCCCGTTATCTGGTGACCCCCAATGACACCCTGTGGCGGATCGCGGCCGATGCGTCAGCCGATGGTATTTCGGTCGAGCAGACCATGCTGGAGATTGTAGCGGCGAACCCGTCGGCATTTCAGCGCGGCAACATCAATGGTCTGAAATCAGGTTATGTGCTGCAAATCCCGCGTGCGGAAGATATTCAGATCGCGCCTCTCGCCGCGCTTAACGAGGTGGCGCTTCAACATGAACAATGGTCCCGGGGCACGGCGCCAGCCGGTCAGGGGCTCAGGTTGGTTGCCGACACGGAGCCTGAGACGGAGGCCGCGCCAACATCCCTACAAGACGCCCCGGAGTTCGATGCATCGCCGATGCCTATGGAGGCGCCGAGTATTGCGGGTGAGGGGTCAGAAGATAGCTTGCCGGCAGATGCCTTGCCCGACGTAGCGGATCCAGAGCTTGATGCGCTCAGGGCAACGGTTAATCGGCTACAAGCCAATGTTCAGGGTCTAGAAGCGAGACTCGCTGAGAAGGATACGGAGTTGGCCGAGTTGCGCAGCGCTTTGGCCGCAAAAGAGGCGGAGATGGCCCCTGCGGCGGTGACAATCGAACGCAGTACTCCCTCAGCGACCAGTCCGCCGTCGGAGGCTTTACCCGTTTGGCCTGTCGTGGCCGGACTAGCACTGCTTCTGGCTGGGGCGGGGTCACTAATATGGCGACGGCGGCGCACAGGTCGTCAGGTGCTCGACGGGGACCTCACCGATGGCCAGCCGGAGAGGAGGCCCGAAACGCAAGCTGAGGCAGGAAGTGTGTCTCGACTGACTGACCCTCAGATCATGGCCTCCAAGGCCGTTGAAGAAGCAGAGATCTACATTGCTTATGGCCGCACCGATCAGGCGGTTGAGGTCCTTGAATTCGCCCTAAATCAGGGCCTGTCCTCGCCCGCTATTAATATGAGCCTGCTGGAGTGCTACGTTGAAGTGGAGCAGTTTACCGAGGCAGCGTCGGTTCTGAAGCAGCTTGAATCCGGAGAAGATCTCGAGCTGTTGGAGCGAGCGCGTCAAGTCATGCTTGATGCGGGCATAGCCTCAAGCTTGAGTGCTGCTGACGCGAATGCCGCCAGCGCCGACGAGGCAGTGTCTGAGGCTGACCAGGCATCGGTATTGAGCGAATTCTCTTTTTCCACCGATCCGGCGTTTGATTTAGCGTCAGAGCCGGTGCCTTTTGCAGACCCCACTGATGACCAACCGTTGGCGCCGCTCGCGCAGGATGTCGGTGCGGTGCGGCCCGACGAAAATCCGCTTGATAACGAGGCAAGCTCGGCGCTAGCGGAGGGCGCCTCCGCGCCCGACCCATCCGGGCTGTCATTGACGCCGCTTGATAGGGGGCCGGATGACGCGGGGGAGGAGGCTGCTGAAGGATTGGAGAGTGATGCGTCCATATATGGCGCAGAAACGGACCCTATCGACAGTAAGCTGGATCTCGCTCGAGCCTACATCGACATGGGCGATGACGAGGGTGCTCAGCCGGTTTTGATGGAGGTCATTAAGGAAGGCGGGCTGGCCCAGCAGGCAGAAGCGCGGGAGTTATTGCTTCGCCTCGAGACGTCGTAAACCATTGAAGTTCTCTGACACGCCCCTCGCTGCGGGAACCCGCGTGGCCGCGCGCATCGAATACCACGGTGGGCGATATCACGGTTGGCAGGCGCAGCCTCACCTCGACGTGGAAACGGTACAGGAATCGCTGGAGCAGGCTTTAATGGCGATTGCTGGGGTGCGCATCAGGACGGCCTGTGCAGGGCGAACTGATACGGGCGTCCATGGGTTCTCGCAAATCGTCCATTTTGACGACCCCGTTGGCCGGAGCATTAAAGCTTGGGTCATGGGCACGAACCGACATTTACCCCCTGATATCAGAGTTCACTGGGCGCAAGCGGTGAGTGAGGCGTTTCACGCGCGTTACAGCGCGACCGCTCGACGCTATCGGTACGTGATCTGCAATACGCCCACCAAGCCTGCCCTGCTCGGTGACCTCGTTACATGGTATCGCCAGCCGCTTAACATTGAATTGATGAATGAAGCGGCGGTGTTTTTACTCGGAGAGCAGGACTTTAGTGCTTTTCGAGCGGCGTCCTGCCAGGCATCTACGCCACACCGTTGCGTGACAAGCTGTTCTGTTATTCGGCGCGGCGATTACGTCATCGTGGATATCACCGCCAACGCTTTTCTCCATCATATGGTGAGAAATATTGCAGGATCCCTGTTGAGTGTGGGCGCTCAGACCCACGCGGTGACCTGGTTTGAGGAGGTGCTCAATCAGAGAGATCGTCATCTCGCTGCCGAGACTGCGCCCCCCGAGGGCCTGTATCTCGTCGCCGTGACTTATCCTGATGAGTTCTCTTTGCCGGCAGTGCCAGAGGGGCCGATGCTGCTGGAGGGGCAACTCTAGTGCCCTCTAAACTGCTAGAATACGCGTTTATTTCCGAGGACTCACCGTGCGCATCAAGATCTGCGGCATCACGAGGCCTGTCGATGCTGAGCAAGCGCTGGGTTTTGGAGCGGACGCTGTAGGGTGTGTATTCCACCCCGGCAGTGCGCGCGCTGTCAGTATCGGGATGGCAAGGGATATCAGCAGTGCGGCAGCCGGCTCGGGCACTTTGGTGGGTTTATTTGTGGACCCCACTGCCGAGCAGGTAGAGGCGGTGCTCGAGAGCGTGCCTTTGGACCTGTTGCAGTTTCACGGCGCGGAGACCCCGGAATTCTGTGATCGGTTTGCGCGCCCCTATATCAAGGCGGTAGCGATGACGGCAGATGTGGATTTGGTGGCGGTGAGCGAGCGGTATGCGTCTGCCGAGGCATTGCTACTGGATAGTTCGCATGATGGACAGTTCGGTGGCACCGGCACTCGGTTTGATTGGAGCTGGATTGACCGCGCCCTTTCGCAGCGCACGATTCTGGCGGGGGGCTTAACTCCCGATAATGTCGGGGCGGCGATAGAGCAAGTGAGTCCCGCTGCAGTCGATGTGAGTAGCGGCGTAGAAAAGGAAACAGGGTTAAAGGATCTGGCCAAGATGCGCGCGTTTATCGAGGCTGCAAAGTGGGCGATGGGTGAAAATAGAGTATGACGAGTGAAGTGACTCCTGACTTGTATGCATCGGTGCCAGACGCCGACGGACGGTTTGGCCGTTTCGGTGGGAAGTTTGTCGCCGAGACTTTAATGTCGGCGCTGGCTGACCTTGAGCAACTGTATTTTGATCTCAAAGATGATCCGGCGTTCCAGAGAGAATTTGATCTGGATCTGGCTCATTACGTGGGTCGTCCGTCGCCACTCTATGAGGCGGCGCGGTTGTCAGACGATATCGGCGGTGCACGAATTTTTTTGAAGCGCGAAGACTTGAATCACACCGGTGCCCACAAGGTGAACAATACGATCGGGCAAGCGCTTCTTGCGAAGCACATGGGCAAGAAAAGAGTCATTGCCGAGACGGGCGCGGGTCAGCACGGAGTCGCGAGCGCGACAGTGGCAGCGCGTCTGGGGCTTGAGTGTCAGGTTTTTATGGGTGAAGAAGACATCCGGCGACAGACGCTGAATGTCTATCGGATGAAGTTGCTGGGCGCCGAGGTGATCTCGGTGACCTCGGGCTCACGTACGCTCAAGGATGCGTTGAACGAGGCGATGCGGGACTGGGTGACCCACGTCGACAATACGTTTTACATCATTGGCACGGTGGCGGGCCCCCATCCATACCCCATGTTGGTTCGCGATTTTCAGAGCGTGATCGGCAGGGAGGCGCGGGCACAAAGTTTAGCGCAGGTCGGGCGGTTGCCAGATGCCTTGGTCGCGTGCGTCGGCGGTGGTTCAAATGCCATAGGCCTGTTCCACCCCTTCCTGCAGGACGATAGCGTGGCGATGTACGGAGTCGAAGCCGGCGGTAAGGGGCTTGAGACCGGTCAGCACGCGGCGCCGCTGTCGGTGGGAAGTCCGGGCGTATTGCACGGGAATCGCACATATCTGATGCAGAATGAGGATGGCCAGATACTCGATACACACTCGGTGTCGGCGGGCCTTGACTATCCGGGTGTGGGTCCGGAGCACGCTTGGCTCAAGGATATTGGTCGCGTGCAGTACGTGGCGGCCAACGACGACGAAGCGCTGGCGTCATTCCATCGCCTTACGCGGATCGAGGGCATTATGCCTGCCTTGGAGACGGCGCACGCGATGGCTTACGCTGAGAAACTCGCAGCCACTATGTCTCCTGAGCAGCACATCGTCGTGAATCTCTCTGGCCGCGGAGACAAGGATATTCTTACCGTGGCCGCTATTGATGGGATCGAGGTCTGAGACCCGAATGAGTCGTCTGAGCCATACTTTTGCTGAGCTTCGTACGCGGGGTCGAAAGGGCCTGGTGCCCTATGTGGTCGCTGGTGACCCCAGCCCCGACGGCACCGTCACGTTACTTCACGCTCTCGTGGCTGCGGGGGCAGATGTGCTGGAAGTCGGCGTGCCGTTTTCGGACCCTATGTCCGAGGGGCCGGTTATCCAGAAAGGACATGAGCGGGCGCTCGCCAGGGGAATGAGTCTCCAGCGAGTACTCGACATGGTGAGCGTTTTTCGGCAGGAAGATGATAAGACCCCGATCGTGATGATGGGTTATGCCAACCCTATTGAGCGCTTCGGTTATGAGCGTTTCGCGGCGGCTTGCGCCAAGGCTGGGGTGGATGCCCTGATCACCGTGGATCTTCCGCCAGAAGAGGTCGATGAGATTGATGGTGCGCTGCAGGGGGTCGGATTGGACAATATTTTTCTGATTTCTCCCACCACGCCAGAGGCCCGTATTCAAACCATTGTCGAGCGGGCGCGGGGTTTTATTTATTACGTGGCCGTTAAGGGCGTCACGGGGTCAGGGCAGCTCGATGCTGAAGAGGTCTCCCGTAGCGTCGCGCTGATACGTCAGAAAACTGACCTTCCCATTGCTGTGGGCTTTGGTATTAAGGATGCTGAGAGTGCTCGTGCCGTCGCCGCATCGGCCGACGCGGTGGTTGTGGGCAGCGCTTTGATTGCCGAAATGGACAAAAAAGCGCGCTCTGGCGAGCCTTTACAAGAGATCCAGATACACGACGCGGCGGTACAATTGCTTCAAAGTATGCGTGCGGGTGTGGACTCTTCACCTTCCTAGCAAAACACTACCCTCGTATACTCTGTCGCTTTCCACGTTGGAGAATCCAATGAGTTGGATTGATAAAATCCTACCGTCCGGGGTCAATAAAGACGAAAGTGCGAATCGTACGAGCGTGCCGGAAGGATTGTGGAAGAAGTGCGTTAAGTGCGAAGCCATACTTTACAAGCCCGACCTCGAACGTAACGCCGAGGTTTGCCCTAAGTGCGATCATCACATGCGTATTGGTGCGCGCCGTCGACTAGAGCTCTGCCTCGACAGGGGCGCGGCGGAGTTGTTCGCTGATTTAGAGCCCGTTGATCATCTCAAGTTCAAAGACAAGCGGAAATACCGCGACCGACTTACCGCAGCTCAGCGCAGTACCGGAGAGAAGGACGCTTTGATTGCAATGCGGGGCACTATTTTGGGTGTTGAGTTGGTCGCCGTGGCGTTTGAGTTCGATTTTCACGGTGGCTCGATGGGTTATGCGGTAGGGGAGAAATTTAGTCGCGCGGCGACGGTGGCGCTTGACGAGCAGCTTCCCCTGATTTGTTTCTCTGCATCGGGCGGCGCGCGCATGCAGGAGGCCCTGATCTCCTTGATGCAGATGGCTAAGACGTCAGCGGTGATCGAGCGATTAAAGGGGCAGGGCACGCCCTACATCTCTGTTCTGACCGATCCCATTTATGGTGGTGTATCCGCCTCGCTGGCGCTTTTGGGTGATATCAATATTGCGGAGCCTGATGCTCGCGCCGGGTTCGCGGGGCCCAATATTATTGAGCAGACGATTCGCCAAAAGCTACCGAAAGGGTTTCAGCGCAGCGAATTTCTGCTTGAGCATGGTGCCATCGATATGATCGTTCACAGAAATGATATGCGCGATACCCTTGCTCGTGTACTGGCGAAGTTGACTGATTTGGCCGCGCCCGGCCAGCCTGCGCCTGTTCTCGAGGGGGAGGTCATTGAGGCTGACAGGGACGACGCCTGACGCCCGCATGCCTGATTTATCGCTGCAGGGGTGGCTGTCGCGCCTAGAGTCTCAGCATCCGGTTGAAATAGAGTTAGGTCTTGATCGCGTTGCCGAGGTTGCTCGCGTCATGGGTTTGCTCCGCGCGCCGCCGCCTACGTTTACCGTTGCCGGGACGAATGGTAAGGGTAGCGTTGTCGCGGTGTTATCCGCCGCACTTCAAGGCGCCGGCCTGCGGGTCGGCTGCTATACCTCTCCTCATCTAATGTGTTTTAACGAGCGCATCTGTATTGATGGCGCTCAGGTCGATGATCAGGCCTTAATCGATGCCTTTGTGGCGATCGAGGGCGCGCGGGGTCCGGTCAGTCTGAGTTACTTTGAGGTGGCGACCTTGGCCGCGCTATGGCTTTTTCGGGAGCGCTCAGTCGACGTGCAGGTGCTAGAGGTTGGGCTCGGTGGGCGACTTGACGCCGTTAACATTCTTGATGCCGATGTCAGTGTGGTCACCAGCATTGGCCTCGACCATACGGATTGGTTGGGCAGCGACCGGAGCCAGATTGCAATCGAGAAGGCGGGTGTAGCCCGTCCGGGCCGGCCCTGCATCGTTGCCGACATCGACCCGCCGGACTCGCTACTCGCGGATCTTCATCAGCGTGCCGTCGATACGCGGCTGATTGGAAGGGATTGGCGTGTTGAGGAGGGCCGGCTGCACACCGCCTCTGGAGCGACCTATCGGATGCCGGATATCGATGGCCTACTGTCGGAAAATATTGCGGCGGCGTTACAGGCGCTGGAGGCCGGGCGGCAAATTGATCTCACGCAGGCCGTTATCGATAAACTGTCTGCGGTCAGGGTGCCAGGCCGACTCAGCCGTCGTGATGTGGGTCCTGTCGAGGTGATACTGGATGTCGCTCACAACGTTGAGTCCGTCTCTCGGCTAGTTCAGTTCATGGGCAGCCATCCGGTTTCTGGGAGGACGTTTGCGGTGTTCGGAGTCATGGGAGACAAGCCTATCCGTGATATGCTCGCAGCCTGCATTGGTGCGTTTGATGAGTGGAATCTTGTTGATCTGAGCCATGTGCCCAGAGCAATGCCAACGGCTGATCTTGCCCGTATGCTTCACCCGGAATCGGTCGTGGGTGATCATGGTCCTTTTAGCGATATCTGGGACTCGATAAAAATGCGAAGTCGTGCCGGAGACCGCGTTGTGGTGTTTGGTTCTTTCTTCTCTGTCGGCGAGGCACTCTCAGTGCTGGAGGCGGAATATCATAGCGGGGAGCGGGGGTAAGTGGATCCGTTACTGAAACAGCGTCTGGTTGGAACGCTGGTGCTGGTGGCTCTGGGCGTTGTCTTCTGGCCTTTGATTTTTGTCACCCCCCAGGACCGAGACCCAGTGGTATTGCAGCCAATTGCCGGAAGGCCAGTCATTGATCAATCACCGATCGCTGAGCCCGAAAGTTATCAGGTGTCTGTGGCGGAAGCGCTTCCGGACGCGCCGACTGCGTCAGACGCTGCTCAGGGGGATGCCGATCTGGGTACGCGGACCGAAATCGACGCGCGCGAGCTTCGGTCTCTGCCTCCTGCAGATGCGGTGGCAGCGCCATCATCCAGAATCGCTCCGCCATCGGACGCATCGCTGATCGACGAACAGGGTGTCGCGGTATTCTGGGTGTTGCAGGTGGCGACCGTGGGTTCGGCTGACCGCGCTACCGAGATCGTCGACGGCCTCCGTGAGCGCGGTTATAAGGCGTTTTCGAAGCGCTACGTGCGGGTTGATGATGAGCTGTTTCGCGTCCAGGTGGGGCCCAACGCAGACCGCGACGTGTTGGCGCGAATCAAGTCAGAAGTCGATCAGGCGCTGCGCGTGGATTCCAAGATTCTAAGGTATGTTCAATAACATGGAAGATCTGCTAAATCAGATTGCGTCTGGAGCCGCTGACTTCAACCTGTTTGACTGGCTGATTCTGCTGATCTGGGTGGTATCTTCCGGTTACGGTGTTGTTCGCGGTTTCGCGCGTGAGGCGTTGTCCATTCTGGGGTGGGTTAGCGCTTTTTTGTTGGCCAATTTGCTCGCTGACCCCGTCGCTAACCTGGGGCGCAACCTAATCGATGAGCCCACCACCCGATACCTGCTTGGATGGGCGCTGACTTTTATCGCCGTATTACTGATGTTTGGCGTTATCGCCGCCTTTCTGTCGAAGCAAATGCGCCAGCCCGGCTTCAATGTTGGTAATCGCCTGCTGGGCGGTATTTTTGGCTTGCTCCGGGGGATGATCATCGTGGCTGCACTCAGTATTCTTCTCCGTGCGGTGCTGCCAGACGGCGATGAAGACTTACTCGATTCAGCCGTGTTGATGGAACCCGCAGAATGGGTGGCAGAGTGGATCGGTGGCAATTTTGAGCGTGTGATGGAGTCCGAACCGACAGAGGCGGTGAAAGACACCATTAATTCAAGTGACATGTTGTAGGGCTGGAGAGGCGATATGTGTGGACTGGTAGGGATGGTTGCGGAGCGAGATGTCGCAGCAGACATCTATGATGCGCTCACCATGCTGCAGCATCGCGGTCAGGACGCGGCGGGCATCATGACCTGCTCCGATGGAAAATTGATGCAGCGCAAGGGTGAGGGTTTGGTTCGCGATGTGTTTCGGTCGAGCCACATGTCGCAGTTACTGGGCCGTTTTGGTATTGGTCACGCGCGCTATCCGACTCAGGGGAGCTCGGGCACTGCGCTCGCCCAACCGTTCTACGTGAACTCGCCGTATGGCATCGCTTTGGCGCACAACGGCAATCTGACTAATTCAGCATTTTTGTCAGACGAGCTTTTTAAGTCTGACTTGCGGCACTTGAATACCGACTCGGACTCGGAGGTGTTGCTTAATGTTTTTGCTCACGAGCTTCATCGGCTCGGCAAATTACGGCCCGCGCCCAGAGATATCTTTGACGCCATCAGAGTGGTTCATAAGCGCTGCGAGGGGGGCTATGCAGCCGTGGCATTGATATCCGGGTTTGGGCTGGTCGCGTTTCGCGACCCCAACGGGATCCGGCCCCTGGTCGTTGGGCAACGCGCGGGCAAGGGCGGTGTCACGGAGTACATGGTGGCGTCAGAGAGCGTGGCGCTCGATGTGTTGGGTTACGAATTATTGGGTGATGTGCTTCCCGGCGAGGCGGTTTGTGTCACCCAAAGCGGTGAATTGCATCGCGAGCAGTGTGCTGATTCGCCAAAGCTTACCCCGTGTATCTTCGAGCATGTCTATTTCGCAAGGCCGGATTCACTGATGGACAGTATCTCGGTTTACAAGACACGGATGCGACAGGGTGCGGCGCTCGCCAAAAAGATTCTTCGTGAGCGGCCGGAGCACGATATCGATGTGGTGATTCCGATCCCCGATACCAGCCGGGTTGCCGGCCAGTCTATGGCTTATGAGCTGGGCGTTAAATTTCGCGAAGGATTTATGAAGAACCGCTATATCGGGCGGACTTTTATCATGCCCGGGCAGAGTGAGCGCAGGAAATCAGTCCGGCAGAAGCTCAACCCCGTGCCGCTGGAGTTTAAGGATAAGACCGTGCTGCTGGTCGATGATTCGATCGTCCGTGGCACCACCTGCGATCAAATTATTCAGATGGCGCGCGAAGCGGGTGCCCGCCGGGTGTATTTTGCGTCTGCGGCACCCCCCGTGCGATTCCCTAACGTCTATGGTATTGACATGCCTGCCGCCAATGAACTCATTGCGCATGGCCGAACCGTTGACGAGGTGCGTGAAGAAATCGGCGCCGATTGGCTGGTCTATCAGGATTTGGATGATCTCATCGAGTGTTCCCGGGAGGGCAATCCAGACGTGGACGGGTTCGAGTCCTCGGTTTTTGACGGCCGCTATCTTACAGGCAACATTGATGATCAGTACCTGCAGGCCATTGAGGCAGCTCGCGCTGACGGTGCGAAGGGGCGGGGGCCTTACCTTGGCGCCAGTGAGGGCGCCATTGTCGGCCTTCACAACGATACGTAGCCATGACGCAGGATGACGGTAAGTGGCTTGAGCAAGCCGGGCCGAGAACTCGTGCGGTCCGCGCAGGGATTCGCCGCACGGCCGAAGCAGAACACGCCGAGCCGATCTTTACGTCCTCGAGCTTCCTGTTTGAGACAGCCGAGGACGCAGCAGCTAAGTTCTCTGGCGATACGACGGGCAACGTGTATTCGCGATATACCAATCCCACCGTAAGAGGGTTTGAGGAGCGCCTCGCGGCACTCGAGCAGGGAGAGCTGGCCGTGGCAACGGCTTCCGGCATGGCCGCCATCATGGCGTTATGCCTGACACACCTGAAAGCCGGGGATCATGTTTTGTGTTCCCGAGATGTATTCGGCGCCACCGTGGGGTTATTTGAAAATACCCTCAAAAAATTTGGCGTGTCCGTGAGTTTTGTATCGTTGACCGAGATCGACGCCTGGCGGGATGCGGCGACAGCAAATACCCGGTTACTGTTTCTTGAAACGCCGTCAAACCCAATGAACGCCATCGCCGATATCGCTGCGCTGGCCGAGCTCAGTCGCGATCTGGATGCGCTTCTGGCGGTGGACAACTGCTTTTGCTCGCCCGCATTACAGATGCCGTTGCTGCTAGGCGCTGACCTCGTGACGCATTCCGCAACCAAGTATTTAGATGGTCAAGGTCGGGTGTTGGGCGGTGCGCTGGTAGGGCGAGAAGAGTTGATCGCACCGGTAGTCGCTTTTAATCGTTCGTGCGGCCCCACGATGAGCGCCTTCAACGCCTGGGTGATGCTCAAAGGGCTGGAGACGCTCGATCTCAGGATGCGGGCCCATTCTGACAATGCGCAGCGACTCGCTGAATGGTTGACGGAGCAGGCACCCGTTGAAGCGGTGCACTATTGTGGGTTGCCAGATCATCCGGGGCATGCGCTGGCGGGACGTCAGCAGCGAGGCTTTGGCGGGGTGCTGGCATTTGAACTTGCAGGAGGGCGAGAGGCGGCGTGGCGCTTTATTAACGCGACAGAGCTGATGTCTTTGACGGCCAATCTCGGTGACGCGAAAACAACGATTGTACATCCTGCTTCCACGACGCACGGGCGCTTATCCGCGGATCAGCGGGACGCCGCGGGAATTTGCGAGGGTCTGATCCGCATCGCCGTCGGGCTTGAGGACCTGGAAGACATTCAGGCGGATTGTGATCGCGGTTTCACTGCGATTTTATCGCAGTAGCCCTCGCCGGCTTTGCTAACGGGTTAGCGCTCGATGGCAATCGAGCTGTTGAACGCCCCTAACGGAGGTTAACGCGCCCGACGAGCGTCAGAAGAGCGCGTGCTGAGTGTCCGATGTTTGAGTCCGATGCTTAGGCGACCTGATCGATGATGGTTGCAGCGATGCGTTTTCCATCGGCCGCCAGCTTTTGGAAAGCGACCACCTGATCGAAATTCATATAGCGGTAGATGTCATCTGCCATCGAGTCGATCTTGCTCGCGTACTCCAGATACTCTTCCGGGGTGGGAAGCTTGCCAAGCAGTGCCCCCACCGCGGCGAGTTCAGCGGAGGTGAGATAGACGTTCGCGCCTTCACCGAGCCGATTGGGAAAGTTCCGCGTTGAGGTCGACAGTACCGTCGACTTCGGGGCGACTCTGGCCTGATTGCCCATGCACAGTGAGCATCCGGGCATCTCGGTCCGCGCGCCGGCTCGTCCGAAAATGGCGTAGTAGCCTTCTTCCATCAGCTGATGCTCGTCCATTCGAGTCGGAGGGCAGATCCACATCCGGGTGCTGACCGGTGCCCCATGCGCCTCCAGCAGCTCTCCCGCCGCTCGGAAATGCCCAATATTGGTCATGCAGCTTCCTATAAACACCTCGTCGACCTGGTCTCCCTGTACCTCCGAGAGCAGACGAGCGTCGTCGGGATCATTGGGGGCGCAGACAATCGGCTGGTTGATGTCGGCCAGGTCGATTTCAATGACCGCGGCATACTCGGCATCTGGGTCGGCCCCCAGTAGCTCGGGTTTGGCCAGCCAGGCCTCCATGTTTCTCACCCGACGCTCCAGTGTCCGAGCGTCCCCGTAGCCTTCGGCGATCATGGCGCGTAGCAGCACGATATTCGATCTCAGATACTCCGCGATCGTATCCTCGCCCAGCTTGATGGTGCACCCGGCTGCAGAGCGTTCCGCCGAGGCATCCGACAGCTCAAAGGCTTGCTCGACGGTGAGTGTAGTCTAAACCCTCGATCTCAAGAATCCGCCCTGAGAATATGTTTTTCTTGCCTTTTTTCTCAACCGTCAGCAGGCCTTGCTGGATGGCGTAGTAGGGAATCGCGTGGACGAGGTCGCGTAGCGTCACGCCCAGCTGCAGCTCGCCTTTGAAGCGGACGAGCACCGACTCGGGCATGTCCAGCGGCATCACGCCAGTGGCGGCCGCGAAGGCGACCAGTCCGGAGCCCGCAGGAAAGGAGATGCCCATCGGAAAGCGGGTATGAGAGTCGCCGCCCGTGCCGACCGTATCGGGCAGGAGCATGCGGTTTAGCCAGCTGTGGATAATGCCGTCTCCCGGCCTTAATGACACGCCGCCCCGGGTCATGATGAAGTCGGGCAAAGTGTGCTGGGTGTCGATATCGACGGGTTTCGGGTACGCCGCGGTATGGCAAAAGGACTGCATTGTCAGGTCAGCAGAGAAGCCGAGGCAGGCGAGGTCTTGTAGCTCATCCCGCGTCATGGGCCCCGTCGTGTCCTGCGAACCCACGGTGGTCATGCGCGGCTCGCAGTATGTGCCCGGGCGGATGCCCTCAACCCCGCAGGCCCGCCCCACCATTTTCTGTGCCAAAGAGAAGCCTTTGTCCGATTCTTCGGGTTGCTCCGGTTTTCTGAACAGGTCGCTCTCCCCGAGGCCAAGCGCCTCGCGCGCCTTGGCGGTCAGCCCGCGACCGACGATCAGGTTGATGCGTCCCTCCGGCCCGGACTTCATCAAGCAGCACCTCTGAGCGCAGCGAGAATTCAGACAGAATGTCGCCTGACTCGGAGAGGATCTTGCCGTCATAAGGCCGGATCTCGATGACATCGCCCATGCCCAGTGCATCCACCGGCGCCTCAAACACCAGCGCTCCCGCATCTTCCATCGTGTTGTAAAAAATCGGGAGCGACCTTGCCGCCGATGCACACGCCTCCCGCCCGTTTGTTAGGGATCCCCGGGCGTATCGTCTCCGAAGTACCAAAGCACGGAATTGGTGGCTGACTTCCTCGAGGAGCCTGTGCCTACTACGTCCCCTACAAAAGCGACGGGCAGGCCCTTCTCCTTGATGGACTCAATGTGCTTAAGCGGGCCAACCGTGCCGGGTTCGTCGGGCGTGATCCCGTCGCGCGCCATCTTGAACATGGCCAGCGCATGCAGCGGAATATCGGGCCTAGACCAGGCGTCGGGGGCAGGGGAGAGGTCGTCGGTGTTGGTCTCCCCCGTCACCTTGAACACCACCATTTTCAGTGATTCGGGGACCTCGCTCCGATCCGTAAACCACTCACCCGCAGCCCAGCTTTCCAGTACGGCCTGCGCGTTGGCTGATCCGTTTTTGGCGCGTTCCGCCACATCGTGAAAGGCATCAAAGACCAGCAGTGTTTTTTTCAGTTCCCGAGCGGCGCTCACGCCCAGCGTCGGGTCGTCGAGCAGTCCGACCAGTGTCGTGATGTTATACCCGCCGTGCATGTCGCCCAGAAGCTGAATCGCGTGTTCCCGGTCAATCAGCTCGCAAGGCGTCTCCCCTGTGGCCAGCGCCGACAGAAATCCGGCTTTCACGTACGCCGCTTCGTCTACGCCCGGCGGCACCCGTTCCGTCAGTAACTCAACCAGATAGGCTTCTTCGCCCGCCGGTGGGTCATTCAGCAGCTCCAGCAGATCGGCCACCTGCGCTGGAGACAACGGCGTTGGGGGAATATTGTGAGCGGCGCGCTCGGCGACGTGTTGGCGGTAAGCTTCCAGCATTGACAGGTTTCCTTTTCCAGCCGCAATTAGGGCGCGCGGATTATAGCTCGGCCGCACTGTGCCCGTTAGCCCCGAATTGAATATCCCTCATTCATTGCGCCGATACCCGCCGTCCTCGAGCCTGAGATCAAGAAACTGCTAAACTGACGCCCTCCCGGGAGGTAACGTGTCCAATCTCAATCCTGTTCGAACCCCTTGCATCGGTGTCTGCTCGACCGGTATCGGCGATGCGGTCTGTCGTGGCTGTAAGCGGTTCACCCACGAGGTGATCGACTGGAACGGGTATTCGCAGGCCCAGAAGCAGGCTATCGATGCCCGCCTTGATCGCTTCCTGGCAATGTGTGTCGGCAACAAGCTGCGCATCGTCGACCAAAAGCTCCTGGATTGGCAGTTATCGGTCCAGAAGATCCGTCATCAGCCGCATCACGACCCGTATTGCCACTTGTTCGCCTCTGCTCAAGGCGGGCGCGAATCAAATTGGCGCTCCCGAACAATATGGATTCGAAGTTCTACCAAGCTGTCGGGGGCTCACACTGGCGGCCCTGCGAGATCAGATCGACGAAGAATTTTGGGTGCTCTCCACGGCGCACTTCGACCGCTACATTGCTACGGCTGACCTGTTTGCTGACGAGGCGGTTCAGGGTGCGCCCCGGTGAGTGTGCCTGCCGCGCTATTGAGAGATATCGAGGCATTTTTGCCTTGCGCAACACCCGACGCTTGGGTGGTCACGGCGAGGCGGCCGGATCAGCAAGCGATTTTGCTGATAGACCACGCGAATTGCGAAAAAAAAGCAGCTGCGACGGCGTTGGCGTTGATGCATCGCTATACGGGGAATACCGTTTTGCTGAACAAAATGTCCCGCTTGGCGCGCGAAGAGCTTCGTCACTTTGAGCAAGTGGTCAAGCTGATGACGCGTCGCGACATTTGCTATCGGTCTATCAGTGCATCGCGCTACGCTCAGGGTCTGCACAAGGGGGTGCGACGTCAGGAGCCCGGTCGGCTGATTGACACGCTCATTGTCGGCGCCTTAATCGAAGCGCGCTCCTGCGAGCGTTTCGCGCGACTCGCCCCCGAGCTTGACGATGAGCTCGGCGAGTTCTATCGGTCTCTGCTGAAGAGTGAGGCGCGACACTTCGGTGACTACCTGAGATTGGCTGAGGGGCTTGTAGCGATAGGCGGCACTTGGCGGATCGGCTGGATCATTTTCGTCTGCTTGAAGCCGATTTAGTGCAAGGCGTTGCGATACGGAGTTTCGGTTCCATAGCGGCCCTGTCTCAGAGCGCTATGGGCCGATAGCAAACGACTCCAGCGTGAGCGTCGTTTCTCGCTCTCTGAGTAGCCATCCCTGCTGCGCTGTCCAGTCTCCGAGCACAACGCGTTCCCCTGTCATCTGTCTCGTGGCGCGCCGGGCGATGGGTGTGGCCGTGGATCATGCGCGCCACCCCGGCAGCCTCCATGGCCGTCGCCACCGCCTGCGCATTAACGTCCATGATGTCTTCGGGCTTGTTGCTTGCCGCGTCAATGCTCATCGATCGTAATTGCCTGGCGAGCTCGCGACGCTCCTGCAGGGGCTTGCTCATCATCTCGGCATCTGCCACTCAGCTGAGTGGACGAGGGTCCGGAACTGCTGATAGTCAACGTCGTCCGTGCACAGCGTATCGCCGTGGAGGAGTAAGGTCGGTTGGCCGGCGACTTCCAGGACGGTTTCGTCTTGCAGCAGCGTCCCGCCAATGTCGCCGGCAAATTGTTCGCCCAGCATGAAGTCTCGGTTGCCTCTCGGGCAATCAGTAACTGCAACGCCATCATCGGCTAGCGCTTGCAGGCGTGTTTTGATGCGGTCAGCCAGCGGGGCATCATCATCATCGCCGACCCAGGCTTCAAAAAAATCGCCGAGGATCACCAGCGAATCGAAGCCCGCTTCCCGTTGCAGTAGCGCAGCGAGTGCCGCCTCAATCTCAGGGGTGTCTTCGCTGAGGTGCAGATCGCTTATGAACAGTCGGTGCACCAGTGGAATCCCTACTCGCCGACGACAGTCACGCTCTCAATGATGATCGGCTCAAGCGGGACATCCTGATGCCCGGCCTGATTGCCAGTCTGGAACGCCGCGGATCTTGTCGAGCACCTCTTCGCCTTCGGTGACTTTGCCGAATACCGCGTAACCCCAGCCCTGCATATTTTCGCCAGTGTGGTTCAGGAAATCGTTTTCCGACACGTTGATAAAAAACTGTGCCGTCGCGGAATGGGGGTCTTGTGTGCGCGCCATAGCGATCGTGCCACGCGCATTTTTAAGCCCGTTGTTGGCTTCGTTTTCAATGGGTGCCTGAGTGCTCTTCTTGCTCCATGTCCGTTGTAAAGCCGCCGCCTTGAATCATGAAGTTGTCGATCACGCGATGAAATATGGTGCCGTCATAGTGGCCGTTAGTAACATAAGACAGAAAATTCTCGACGGTCTTGGGAGCCTTATCTGTATCGAGTTCGAGTGTCATGGGGCCAACGGTGGTGTTCATCAGGATGTGCGCAGCTGACATGGATACCTCAGGGGTCAAAATCGGGTGGCGGCATCGTACCTGAGTTGGCGGAGGGTTGCGATCCCGATTTTGGACCCTGATCGCGAAGGCGGCTCTGCCAAGGGCGTCGTGCAGTTGGTATAGTACGCGCCTCTTTTTTCAGGGTTCACCTGTTAGGGTTAAGTATGTCTGTGGAGCCGCGCAGTAATTTTTTGCGAACGCAAATACAGGCCGATTTAGAATCGGCCCGCGTCAGCGCGCTTGTGACGCGGTTCCCCCCTGAGCCAAACGGTTACCTGCACTTAGGGCACGCCAAGTCGATCTCGGTAAATTTTGGACTGGCGGAGCAGTTTGGCGGCCATTGCCATCTTCGTTTCGATGACACCAATCCCGAGAAAGAGAGTCAGGAATTCATTGACTCGATTCAAGAGGATGTCCGTTGGCTGGGGTATCAGTGGCAGGGAGAGGTGCGCTATGCCTCTGCGTATTTTAATCAGCTCTATGAATGGGCTATGTATTTGATCGATCAGCGGCTCGCCTATGTGTGCGATCTCTCCGCTGAGGAGGCGCGAGATTATCGGGGCACCCTTACCGAGCCTGGTCGAAACAGTCCTTTTCGAGAACGCAGTGTTGATGAGAGCCGCGATTTATTTGCGCGCATGCGTCAAGGCGAGTTCGCGGAGGGTGCGCGAGTGCTCCGGGCCAAAATCGATATGGGCGCTGCGAATATGAATTTGCGTGACCCTATCCTTTATCGTATTCGACACGCCTCGCATCACCAGACCGGGACAGAGTGGCCAATTTATCCGACCTACGACTTTGCTCATGGGCAGGAAGATGCCATTGAAGGCATCACCCACTCAATTTGCACGCTGGAGTTTGAGGATCACCGCCCCTTGTATGAGTGGTTTGTCGAGCATCTTCCAGTGCCCCACACTCCGCGGCAGATTGAGTTCGCGCGGCTCAATACCAGCTATACGATTACCAGTAAGCGCAAATTGAAGCAGCTCGTCGATGAAGAGGTGGTCATCGGCTGGGATGACCCGCGTCTGCCGACCATCGCAGGGCTGAGGCGGCGAGGCTATCCTGCTGCGGCTATTCGCCATTTCTGCGAGGAAGTAGGCACTTCGCGATCGGACAGCACGGCGGATGTGGCAATGCTCGAGAGTGCAGTCAGGGATCATCTGAACCAGTCTGCGCCGCGGCGTATGTGTGTGATGAAACCTCTGCGTGTGACGCTCACAAATCTACCGGACACGCTGCTGCTTGATGTGCGCAATCACCCGGCTGATCTCGACTTTGGGAGTCGGCAGCTGTCGATGGGGGCAGAGCTGTTCATCGATCAGGACGATTTCCGCGAAGAAGCCAACAAGCACTTCAAGCGTTTGGTGTTGGGGAAGCGCGTGCGGCTTCGAGGGGGGTTAGTGATCGAGGCCGATCGTTGCGACAAGGATGCAGAGGGGGAGGTCACGCAGGTTTTTGCGCGGTGCGTTACGTCAGTGCCGGGTGCGGATCCAGAAGACGGTCTCAAGCCCAAGGGTGTCATCCATTGGGTGTCTGCTGATGAAGCGGTTCCCGCCACCATTCGCCGCTACGACAGGTTATTTGGCGTGCCCGAGCCGGCGCGGGAGCAGGACCTGATGGCGGCAGTGAATCCCCACAGCCTAATCGTCATTGATACGGCAATGATCGAGCCGGGGTTGGTGAACGCGACGCCCGAAGCAGGTGTTTCAGTTTGAGCGGGAGGGCTATTTTGTCGCGGATCGTTATGACCACCTCTGCTGATCGGCCTGTCTTTAATATGACAATTGGTTTAAGAGATGACTTGGTCGGCGTCCCATGGCTGATTTTCGCCTTTTTAATACGCTGTCGGGCTCGAAAGAGGTGTTTACACCGTCGGATCCGCAGCGCATTACGATGTATGTGTGTGGCCCCACGGTTTATAACTACGCCCATATCGGTAATGCCCGTCCGGTGGTGGTATTCGATTGCCTTTTCCGATTGCTCAGAGCGCAGTACCCGACCGTGGTCTATGCGCGCAACATCACCGATATCGACGACAAAATTATTCAGGCAGCCTTGGAACGGAGCTGCGGTATCGAGACCGTGAGCGAAGAGTTTACGGCGAAAGTATCGTGAAGATATGGCGGCGCTGGGCGCCCTGACCCCGACGATTGAGCCGATGGCAACCGAGCACATCGCGGAAATGATTGCGCTGACCGAGAGGCTGATTGCCGAGGGCCACGCTTATTCGGCTGATGGTCATGTGCTTTTTGCCGTGGAATCAATGCCAGGCTACGGGGCGCTAAGCGGCCGCAAGCTCGACGATATGCTGGCAGGGGCAAGAGTGGAGGTTGCCGATTACAAGCGTCACCCCGGTGATTTTGTGCTGTGGAAGCCGTCGACGGGCAGTGAGCCCGGCTGGGACAGTCCATGGGGTCGGGGGCGGCCAGGATGGCATCTCGAATGCTCTGCGATGATTCGCGCGCATTTGGGGGAGGCGATCGATATTCACGGCGGAGGCCGCGATCTCATCTTTCCCCACCATGAGAACGAGCGAGCCCAGAGCTGCTGCGCCTATGGCGGAGATTTTGTGCGCCACTGGGTGCACAACGCCTATGTCGATATGGACGGAGAGAAGATGTCCAAGTCGCTCGGCAACGTTCGTACCGTGAGGGAGCTGAAGGAGCGCTACCCTGGCGAAGTGCTGCGTTTTGCGCTGCTCTCTGCCCACTATCGCTCGCCGCTCAATTTTTCAGGTGAATTGCTTAGCGGAGCGCGAGGCACATTAGATGCGTTTTATGGCGCTTTGAGGCGCCATGTCGATGCGCCACTCGCCGATCTGCCGGTGGAACAAACGGCGGTATTTGCGGCATTGCTGGATGATCTGAATACGCCCTGAGGCGATCGCTGCACTGCATGCGGCCGCGACGACGCTCAATAAAGCAACGGATCCCAGTGAGGTAGCGAGAGCGAAAGCGGAGTTGGTTGTTGGAGGCGGCCTGCTTGGCCTTCTGCAAGCGGACCCAGAAGTTTGGTTTACCGCATCGATGGGAGTCGAGGATCCCTCAGCTGATCAGATTGATGCGCTGATTCAAGAGCGCCTCGAAGCGAGAGCAGGTCGTGACTTTGCGCGTGCTGATGAGATACGCGACACGCTGGAGGCGCAGGGAGTGCTGTTGGATGACGGGCCCGACGGTACCCAGTGGCGCCGCCGGGGCTAGGCTTTAGCTCAGCGCTCTTTCACCTGATTCTACCGTCTGCTGGATCAGGGTATTGATCGTCATGGGGCCAACGCCGCCCGGTACCGGCGTAATAGCGGTGGCTCGCTCGGCAAGCGGTCCTAGTTCAATGTCACCGACGCCGCCGGGGTGATATCCCGCGTCGACGACCACGGCGCCGTCCTTAATCCAGTCGGCGCGAATGAATTCCGGTCGGCCAACCGCGCCAACGACCAGATCTGCCTGACGCACATGGCTTTCCAGATCGCGGGTGCGTGAGTGGCAGATGGTGACGGTGGCATTGGCTTCGAGCAGCATCATCGACATGGGCTTGCCCAGAATCGGACTCCGACCCACGACTACCGCGTGTAGGCCTTCGAGGCCGATTTCGTAATGTCGCAGAAGCCGCATGATGCCTTGGGGCGTGGCGCAGCCGTAGGCCCTCTCGCCCATCGCCATTCGGCCAAAGCCGAGGCAGGTGACACCGTCCACGTCTTTCTCCAGCGCAATCATGTCGAAACAGGCGCGCTCATCGATCTGTGAGGGCACGGGATGCTGTAGCAAAATACCGTGCACATCTGGATTCTGATTGAGCTGCTCGATTTCGCGAAGTAGCTCATTGGTTTTGGTGGAGGCGGGTAGCTCAATGGCGAGCGACTCCATGCCTACCCGACGACAGGCATTGCCCTTCATCTTCACGTAGGTGGCTGACGCCGGGTCATCTCCTACCAGCAGCGTGGCAAGTACGGGTGTTCTGCCTTCGATTGAGCTTTCAGAGTCGTTACGCGTTCGCTGAGCTCTGCCTCGGTCAGTTGGGCGACGTGTTTGCCATCCAGAATAAGCGCGGTCATAGTGTTTACCCCTCGTAAAACGGGCGCGATTCTTTCAGAGATGGATCAGCGAGGAAAGCACTTTCGTTCCGCATTGCCCAATATTCTCAATGCCGGTAAACTGCGCGCCGCGCGGGAGCCGATGCTTCCGTGTTCGGGGTGTAGCGCAGTCTGGTAGCGCGCCTGCTTTGGGAGCAGGATGTCGGGGGTTCGAATCCCTCCACCCCGACCATCTCTTCTCATCGATGCTGTGAGAGGAGGAGCCTTCGGGTTGGTGCGTTATCAGTCTTCACGCGCCTCTTGATGGTGGCTGTAGCTCACCAGGTAGAGCACCGGATTGTGACTCCGGAGGTAGCGGGTTCAAGACCCGTCAGCCACCCCATTATCTTGTTTTACAGCCTGACCGCGGCAAGCAACGCTGCGCAACCGTGTGCTGGTGCAACGCCGGCTATGTGCGCGTGGGTGTCAATGCGTATTAGCGGGGGGTAAAAAAAAGGGGCAGTCCATGCCCCGGTATGGTGTGCTTCAGGCCTGGGTCTTGAGGCCATCCGTGGCCACCCGAAACTCACCCGTCGTCCTGACTTGCGCCTATACTGTTGCATTATGAGACAAATAGCAAGCGATTTGCGAATTAATGCGCCGCAGCGGCCGTGGCGCCTAATAAAACAATTAAATCAAAGTATTAGAGAATAAAAATCAGTTTCTGTTAGCTGCCTAGCGGCGTGTAACGAGGCATAAAGTGGATGTTAACGCAAAATGCAACGAATGCGGCGCCTTCTGGCAGCCTGCGATAGGGGCTGCGTCAGTCTCTAGGCTAGATAGCGGCCGATAAACTCGGTGAAGAACATGGGGTCCACCCACTTGAATGATGCCGCCTCAAACGTGTCGATTGTCGGGGTATCCGGAAAGGAGTAGTAGCGAGAGGGACCATCAGAGTGGACGAGCGGCAGTGACCCGCCTTTCGTCATTGTCTCGATCGCACGCAGAAGAGCCTCACAGCCTGAGGGATATAGCCCGAGGGTGTTGGCCAGATAGCACTGTGACGGATGACGTGTGGTTGCCTGAACGCTAATGGTTCGGCCTGTATCGATCCCGGCATCGTCGATCCAGTGCAGCGTCGAGCAGAGTTCCTCGTCATTGGCCAACATGGCGCGAAAGGTAGCCATGACACCCCGATAGGCGGGTAGCCTACCCGAGTGAAGATTCAACACGCCCTTGAGTGGAAGAGAAATGGCCGGCACATCAAGAATGCAGCCATACCGAATCGACACAGCGAGATCGGGCTCACTCGCGGCCAGTGTGGCAAGCCCCCGAGTCTCATTGGGTTCATTTAGGCTCGTCACGGGGGAGGACAGGTAATCGCTGAGCCCCTTAAAAGTGAGCAGTTCGCCCTTCGATCCTTGTGCGTCGATCAAGGGAAAAAGAAGCTCGTTGGGCAGCGTATGCTCATAAAAATTCAGCTCAGCGAGCGTGGGCTCGACGGGCTTACGTCCCACCGCGTCAGAACAGAAAACCTGCAGCTCGTGATTTTCGGAAAGGGCCGGTACAAGAAGATTCAGCGCGAAATTACTGGCGAGGTCGCGGTTGGTGAGGAAGGTGATGCGCAAGGCGCCCCCGAGGTCTTGGTTCTCCAGAAAGTATAGGATCCGGCTCCGAAAGTATCCAGCTGTCTATGATGCTCGGGGGCCTCATAGACCAGCCCTTTGTTCGTCTCTCCAACGGGGCGATCGGGTCTGGTATCAGTTGTCTTGGTCTGAAATGTTTGATTGACTGCGGCATCGACCGCCGTTTTCCCCAAGGATGCTCAGACCGGCCATGTATCGAGTGATCACCTGTAATACCAATGGTATTCGCGCCGCGGCGCGAAAGGGCTTCTTCGCCTGGCTGGCAAAGCAGGATGCTGATGTCGTGTGCATACAGGAAATCAAGGCGAAAGAGGAGCAGCTCACCGACAGCGTGTTTTATCCGGAGGGTTACCACTGTTACTACAACGAAGCGGTCCGGCCCGGTTACTCGGGGACGGCTATTTTCTGCAAGCAAAAGCCCCAGAAGGTGATCACACGTCTTGACTGGGAAATTGTCGACACTGAGGGCCGATATATTCAGGTGGATTTTCCAGGCCTCAGTGTGGTTTCGCTCTACGTGCCGTCGGGCTCGTCCTCTGAAGCCGCCCAGGCACGCAAAGACGGTTTCATGGAGCCTTTTTATGAGCATCTCGCCGCGCTGAAACGCAAGCGCAGACAGTTTATCGTGTGCGCAGACTGGAACACCTGTCATCAAAACATTGATTTGAAAAATTGGCGCCCCAACCGAAAGAATTCGGGCTTTATGCCTCACGAGAGGGAGTGGCTGGACAGGATTTACGACAAGCTGGGGTGGGTCGATATTTTCAGGGAAATCACGGATCAGCCAGAGTTGTATACCTGGTGGTCTAATCGAGGACAGGCGTGGGCAAATAATGTCGGATGGCGCCTAGATTACATGCTCGTCACGCCGGGCTTGTCGGGCTCGGGCCTTCGGCAGTCGATTTATCGGGAAGAGCGTTTTTCAGATCATGCGCCCCTCATCATCGACTTTGATATGCCACAGCCATGCTGACGTCGGCATGGCGCCTTTAGCGACGCTCACTAACAGCAGCCCGATCGCGTTGCGCTCGCCTAAGTATTGTTGAAACCGGGCGCAGGGCTTAGAGTGGCGCCTTGCAAACAGGAGAGCAAAGCATGTTGATTCCTCAGGCCTACGCGCAGACTGCAGGACAGCAGCCACAGGGAGGCGGGCTGTTTTTGCCGCTCATGATGGTTGGCATTTTGTTGTTTATGTACTTCACAACGATTCGTCCGCAACGCAAACGTCAAAAGGAGCACGCAGCGATGGTGACGGCGCTCAAGAAGGGCGACGAAGTGGCGCTTTCTTCGGGCATGCTGGGCAAAATCAGTGGACTCGATGACAACTACTTATTGTTGTCAGTGGGCAATAATGTGGAGCTAAAGTTCCAGAAAGTCCATGTGACCTCCGTACTACCCAAGGGCACCTTGAAGTCAGTTGGTGTCGAGTCAGCTTGACTATCCACCGCGCCTGAATCTGGCGCGGATCCCGACGCCGCTTCAGCTGTTGCCTCGCGCCTCAGAAAGGTGGGGTGCGGGTAAGCGGCTGTGGATGAAGCGGGACGATCTGACGGGTTCTGCACTCACCGGTAACAAAATCCGTAAGCTTGAGTTTATCGCTGCGCATGCGCTAGAACAGGGCCTGTCAACGCTGGTCACTTGCGGAGGAGTGCACAGTAATCACTGCCGTGCGACGGCCTTGGTGGCAGCTCAGCTAGGGCTCGATTGTCACCTGGTGCTGCGCGCTGACGACGAGCCGGAACAGCACACTGGCAACTTTCTGCTTGATCAGCTGGCGGGTGCCAGCTATGAGATCTGGCCGGCCGGTGAGTGGGCAGGAAATCTGAAGAAAATCTACGCGCGTCTGGAGTCAGAATTCAAAGCGGCCGGTCGGCCCGCACTGATGATTCCCACAGGCGGTAGCGACAGTTTGGGCGTCTGGGGTTATATCGCCGCAGCCGAAGAGCTCCGAGTGGATCTCGATGAACACAGGATTGAGCGTGCAGCACTCGCGTTGGCAACCGGCTCCGCTGGCACCCAGACGGGGCTATCGGCCGGCGTGGCGATCTTTGATTTGCCGTTGCAGGTCATTGGATATGCCGTTTGTGACGATGCCGAATGGTTCAACCGGCGAGTCGCTTCCGACTGGCAGGCTTCGCTCGCTCGCTGGCCGCAGCTTCCGCGGGTGGAACTGGTTTCGCACACGAGGGACCATTCGGTGGGCCCCGGATACGGGCGCGCTGATGCATCAGTCTACGAGCTGATCGCTGAGCTGACCCGACTTGAAGGCATCCCGCTAGACCCTGTCTATACCGGCAAGGCCTTTCAAGGGGTCGTGACAGACATTCAGAATAACTTCTATGAGGGTGTGGAAGACATTATTTTTGTTCACACCGGTGGCGTATTCGGCCTCTTCGCTCATGAGCCGCAACTATTGGCGGCGGCCGGTCGAGCCTCTGGAGCCCCCTGAAGGAGCACTGTCTCGAGCGAAATAGCGTATTGTGGCGCCCAAACTCTCCTGCAGAGAGCGGGCATTGGTCATCGCGCGGACTGCGCTGATAAGCTCAGACGTCTCTGCGCCGCAAAGGGTAATAGCTGAATGGAAGCTTTCATCGTTGAAATCAATGCCTGGGCCTGGGGGGTCCCGATGCAGGTGTTGTTGTTGGGCACCGGGGTTTTCCTCACGCTGGGCTTGGGATTTCTGACGTGGCGCCGACTTGGGTTTGCTTTCCGCTTGCTGCTGGGTGGGTTTCAGGGGCAGGGTGAGGGAGATATTCCCCCTTTCAGGGCGCTCATGACCTCGCTCAGCGCGACCATCGGCACGGGGAATATCGCGGGCGTGGCGACCGCTATCACGCTAGGGGGCCCCGGTGCACTGTTCTGGATGTGGCTCACCGCTTTGTTCGGTATGGCAATGAAATACGCCGAGGCTGTGCTTGCGGTGCGATATCGCGAGCAGGACGACAGAGGGGGCTACAGCGGTGGGCCCATGTATTACATTCGCAATGGCCTGGGGCCTCGCTATGCGCTGCTGGGAGCAGCCTTTGCCCTTTTCGGCAGCATGGCAGGCTTTGGCCTCGCCAATACGGTCCAATCCAACTCAGTGGCGCAAGTGCTGAGCGATCAGTTTGACGTGCCTTGGGTGCTGACGGGTGGCGTCTTGATGGTGGTGGTGGGGGCCGTGATTCTAGGGGGCATCCAACGGATCGCTGCCACGGCCAGTGCAGTGGTCCCGGCAATGGCTATTGCCTACGTTGTCATGAGCATGATCGTGATTGGGATGCACTTCGACGAGGTGCCGGAGGCGCTGAGAACCATTGTTTCTAGCGCGTTCAGCGGCGCCGCCGCGACGGGAGGATTTGCCGGTGCGACGGTGTGGGCAGCGATTCGCTTCGGCGTTGCGCGCGGCATTTTTTCTAACGAAGCGGGCCTGGGGAGTGCGCCGATTGCGCACGCTGCAGCCAAAACGAACGAGCCGGTGGAGCAGGGGTTGGTAGCGATGCTGGGAACGTTTATCGATACCCTGGTGGTCTGCACAATGACCGGGCTCGTGATTATGCTAACCGGCGTTCTAGACTCGGGTATTTCAGGGGCGAGCCTGACGGCCTCAGCCTTCGGGTCGGCGTTACCCGGCGGTGAGCTGGTTGTCACGCTGGGGGTGGTGTTATTTGCCACGACGACGATGATTGGCTGGTCGTTTTATGGTGAACGCTGTGTGGTCTACTTATTCGGCACCAAAGGCATAGTGCCTTTTAGGGTCCTCTGGGTGCTTGCCATTCCCGTGGGTGCTGGCACCGATCTTGGCTTGATCTGGTTGGTCGCTGATACGCTCAACGCGTTTATGGCCATTCCAAACCTGATTGCACTGCTACTTTTATCGCCTGTGGTGTTCAAGCTTTCCCGCGACTATTTCAGCCGGCGTGCGGCCGGCGCGCAAGCGACCTGATCTTCGTGGGTGAGGGCGATGCGCAAAAGTTAGTGATCGCGATCTCGTCACGCGCGCTGTTCAATCTTGATGATGCGCACCGTATTTTCGAGCAGGACGGGTTGGAGGCTTACTCCGATTACCAGATCGAGAAAGAAGAGGAGATCCTAGAGCCGGGGCAGGCTTTCCCCATGGTAAAAAAACTGCTTGCGCTCAACACGCAATTACCGGACTCATTGGGCATCGAGGTGATTCTATTGTCGCGCAATAGTGCCGACACAGGCCTGCGCGTGTTCAATTCCATTGAGCATCACGAACTGGGTATCACCCGGGCGGCTTTTTGTGGCGGCGAGCCGCCATGGCGTTACATCGAGGCATTTGGCTGCCAGCTGTTTCTGTCTGCAGAGGGCGGCGATGTTCGGGTGGCGTTGGATCATGGTGTTGCGGCCGCCACGTTAGTCTCTAATGCGACGGGCGGGACAGGAGATGATCAGCTGAGGTTTGCCTTTGATGGCGATGCGGTGCTCTTCTCTGACGAAGCGGAGCAAATTTATAAGCGAGAGGGCCTAGATGCCTTCGCCGCCAATGAGGATGCGGCGCGCAAGCAGCCGCTAATGGGTGGTCCGTTCAAAAATTTTCTCGCATCGTTACAGCGGTTGCAGCATGCATTGCCTGATGAGCACCCACCCATTCGGACCGCACTCGTGACTGCGCGCTCGGCACCGGCTCACGAGCGGGTTATCCGAACCCTGCGAGCGTGGGACGTTCGGATCGATGAATCCATTTTTCTGGGTGGCCTGACCAAAACAGAGTTTCTGAAGGCGTACCGCGCGGATGTATTTTTTGATGATCAGCAGGTCCATTGCCGCGATGCGGCGGATCACGTGCCGACCGGTCACGTACCTCATGGGGTGGCCAACAGCGACTAATTTTCGCTTATAAAAAAATTGAACCTTATTCCTTTTTGGTGGTCAGGCGAATGAAAGGGGAGTAAGGTTTTATCCCCATAGGACTATTGGAGAGGGCCTCTCGAGCGTGAAGCTGCAGCAGCTGAGGTATATTTGGGAGGTCGCGCATCACGATCTCAACGTGTCTGCCACGGCGCAGAGTTTGTTTACGTCGCAACCAGGAATCAGCAAGCAAATACGTTTGCTTGAGGATGAGCTTGGGGTCGAAATCTTCGCACGGAGCGGTAAGCACCTGACGCATGTTACGCCAGCGGGAGAGGTTATTCTGGATCTGGCGAGCGAAATCCTCCGCAAAGCAGACTCGATTAAACGGGTGGCGCAGGAGTTCTCCGATGAAACTTCGGGTACGCTCTCTATTGCGACGACCCATACGCAAGCGCGATATGTGTTGCCGCAAGTCATCCAGCGTTTCATGACCCGCTACCCCGATGTATCCCTCGTCATGAAGCAGGGTACTCCGCCGCAGGTGGCTCAAATGGCGGCCGACGGTGAGGTTGATTTTGTGATCGCAACGGAAGCGCTTAATCAGTTTTCGAGTCTGATTACGCTACCGTGCTACCGTTGGAATCGGTGTGTTGTCGTGCCACAGGAGCACCCCTTGGTGAGCCTTGAGCACTGCTCGTTGGAGGCGATCGCAGAATATCCGATCGTGACCTACACCACGGGCTTCACGGGGCGCTCAAAGCTTGATGAGGCCTTCAGCGACCGCGGGCTGACGCCTCGGGTGGTATTTACTGCCGTTGACTCCGACGTCATCAAAACCTATGTCCGGTTGGGTCTGGGTATTGGTTTAATAGCCGGCATGGCCTACGACCTGCCATTGGACACGGATCTGGTGAAAATCGATGTGTCACATTTATTTGCCAGCTCAGTGACTAGCCTTGGTTTTCGCAAGGGCACGTTTTTACGCGGTTATATGCATGATTTTATCCACGAGCTGGCGCCTCATCTTGGCCGCGATCTCGTGCAAGAAGCGCTCTCAAGAGCGAAGCTGATCGATCGCATTGCCCTTTATGAAGGGATCGAATTGCCCGAGCATTGATCCGCCCCTTCCAGTGTCGCCATTATTGGCCCCACCTTATCGATGGTCTCCTGGTATTCCGCATGCCAGTGCGAGCTTGCTGTGATTCCGCCGCCTCCCCAGCAGTGCAGCGTGCTGCCGGTTGCCTCGAGGGTCCGAATGGCGATGCTGCTCTGCAGCCAGTCGCGCCCGGCCAAGACGAAGAGTGAGCCGCAGTAGGCGCCTCTGGGATAGGGCTCCAGCTCAGCAATAATCTCGACAGCCCGCTTTTTAGGTGCGCCCGTAATCGACCCCCCGGGTGACGTCGCGAGCAGCATTTGGCCTGCACTGACGTGAGGAGCCAGGCGTCCCTCAACGGTGCTGATGAGGTGGTGCACGTTGCCGAAACTATGCAGCCCACACAGTTCGGTCACCGCAACGCTTCCCGTTTCGCAAAATTGTCCAATGTCGTTGCGCAGTAGGTCGGTGATCATGACATTCTCGGCCCGGTCTTTTTCAGAGCTGAGCAGCGATGCGGCAAGCTCTGCATCGCGGGTGGGGTCAGCGTGTCTGGGTGCCGTGCCCTTAATCGGTTGCGTGGTCACCACTCCCTGCTGAATGCGGAGGAAGCGTTCGGGGGACAACGATAAGATGGCGTGGTCTGAAGCCGTCCGCACAAAGCCCGAAAATCCGCCCGCGAGCTTCCCTCTTGTGGCGCGGTATGCAGACCAGGGATCACCCTGCAGCTCGGTTTCAAAGCGCTGTGCATAGTTAACCTGATAGCAATCGCCCGCCAGAATATAGTCCTGAATCTGCTCGATATGCGTCTGATATTGTCGCTTGCTGATCGAAGTTCGAAAGCGCGTAGATAGCGTGTAACCTTGAGGTTCCACCTGCTGTTTTGAGTCGACAATACCGCAAACCTGCCTGCGAATCGGATCGGGACAATCAGGATGAAAAAGTATCTCTGTCGTAGCGGTTTCCCGGTGGGTCACCAGCAGCCAGTGAAAAATGCCCGCCATGGTGCGCGAGGGGTTTCGGAACTGGCCCGTCAGCCGCTCAGCGGCTGAGTCGTAATCCAGCGCGCCAATGGCCACACAGCCGGTAAAAGTGGCTGATGCGCCGATAGTGTCGTAGCCGACGACCCCCTTCTCAATATCGGCCTCAATGGCAGTCATCCATTCATCGAGGTTTCCCGAATAATTCTGCAATCGATGGTTCGTCGTCGGGAGCGCAGCCACAATCTCCATTTCTGCATCCGTTTGGCTCGAACCGCTGTCCAGATACACAAATCCCGATAACCCGGCGAAATGATCCGCCCAGCCCATTAGGCTGGGGGTGTAGTCGAGAGCAATGACTTGGCCGTATACAGCCATACATACCCCTATAGGCGTTAGGGATTAAATTGACAGCAATGCGTAAGGATAAGTAATGTCACGGCCTGTGCACAGAGCGGCGATGCGTCGTCAAAGCTGCCCCGAGGGGGCTGGCGCAGACTTTGTAGCAAATCTGAGAGTTCACTCATGACTAATGGTACCGAAGAGGGCGTTCAGAAGGGGACGGCCGTGTCACTCGAAAACCCCTTTGGCAACGCAGTGGCTGAGCAAACTGACACGGGGCGCTACGAGGCAACGCTCAAGCGAGGCGCAGAGTTGCGCGAGAAGCCCTATGTCGCGGCGGGGCCTGCGAATCGGCAACGGCAGCACCTCAAGGGGCGCATGACGGTATGGGAGCGAATCCGTTTGCTTGCCGACGAGGCGCCGCACGTTTTGTATCAGAACTGGGGCCCCAACCTCGACGGGGCATCGTTAGTCACCGCTATTATCTCGGTGGATGGACGCGACGTTGCCGTATACGGGCATGATTTTACCGTTCGTGCCGGTTCGATGGACGCGACCAACGGGAAAAAACTGGCGCGGTTGTTTGAGCTGGCGGCTAAGCGACACATTCCGTTAGTGGGTCTCAATGATTCGGCAGGTGCTTATATTCCAGCGGGTGTCGGCGGGCTAGATGGGTATGCTGATGCCTTTACCGCACTGCGTAAGATCAGCGGGATCGTGCCCAGCATTATGTGTATGTTCGGTTTCAATGCTGGCGGTGGCAGTTATCTGCCTCGTCAGGGTAGTTTTTTGATTCAGCCCAAAAACACGTTTTTTGGGCTTACCGGCCCCGGGGTGGTAAAAAGCGTATTGGGAGAGGACGTTACGCCGGATGAGCTGGGCGGCCCCGGGGTGCACAGCCAGACCGGCGTCACGGACTTTGTCGTGGAAGACGAGGTCGCGGCGCTGAGAAAAGTCCGCGAATTGCTGCGTTATTTCCCCGACTCCAACGCATCCATCGCTCCCTTCAGAGAGACCTCGGATCCTATTGATCGACAAACTGTTGATATCGATATTCTGCTCAAGAAAGCCTTCAATTCTCCCACGGGATTCAATACGCCCCTCGACATCAGCATTTTGATTCAGCAACTTTGCGATCATGGTGATTTTTTGGAGACTCAGGCGGATCGAGCCAGAAATACCATCACGGCATTTGGCCGGATGGGCGGCAACGTGGTGGGGTTTGTTGCGAATAATTCGGCGGTAGCCTCTGGCCAGATCGATATCGATGCCGCCTATAAAAACGCCCGCTTCATTCGTTTTTGCAACCTCTATAACATCCCCGTGATTTTTCTTGAGGACACGACCGGCTTCCTGCCCGGGAGAGAGCAGGAGCACCGTGGGATTGTGCAGGCCGGCCGGGCAATGCTCGACGCGATTGTCGATCTCAGAACGCCGCGTTTTCTGGTGCTGGTTCGCAACGCCTTTGGCGGTGCTTACGCCTCCTACAATAACTACGCAACGGGGGCTGATTTTGTTGTAGCGCTTCCGACCACGCGGGTAGCGGTAATGGGTCCTGCTGGCGTCGAGTTTGTGTACAAAAATGAATTGAAAAAAATTCGTTCGGAACGGCCCGGACAGCTGAAGGAGGAGGTCGCGGCGAGGGTGGCTCAGGGCTTGACGGAGACCGAGGCGTTGTCAGAAGCCGCTGAAGCAGTTGATGTGGCGATCAAGGCCGAAGAAGCACTGCTGACGCAGCGGTACGAACGTGAAATCATGAACCCGGAGGAGGCTCTCAGTTTGGGTTCGATCTCGGAGATTGTGATGCCGTCGGACCTGCGCCGGACGCTGGCGACGCAAATGGCCTTTTGTTTAAGACACTACACGCCGGGACCGATGCAAGCGGTTCAGCGCGAATTCCACTGATCAACGGCCGGGAGAGCAGATCACTTGGGCACCCAACACTATCTCAATAATCCGTTGATTCACGGCGATCGGCGGAGCAAGTTGCGCCGATCAGAGTGGACGGAACAGTTTCGTTGCGATCATCTGAAGCCGTTGATTATTTGCCGAGGCCCGATTCGCAAGGAAGCCATGGATGTCTTTGCGGAAATGGGCATCAATCAATATGGAATCCTGCTGTCCGAAAAAGATTCGATCGTTTATCGCGGCGCCTTGGCGCCCGAACTTCGTGTGCTAACAGATCCCGAGCGGGTCCACAGGGTGCCCGATTACAGTGGTGCAACTAAAGAAGAGCGCGAGCAGCGTATTGCCGACATCATAAGTATTGCGCATGAGCATGGTTACAACGCCATCTTTGCGGGTTACGGCTTCATGGCTGAAGACGAACAGATGGTGGCCTCCATGGAGCAAGCCGGACTCAATTTTATCGGCCCGTGCTCCCGCACCGTGCGGCAAGCCGGCTTGAAGGATGAGGCAAAGCGCACTGCGCTAAAGTCCGGGGTTTCAGTGACGCCGGGAATTGACAACGGCACAACACTCACTTTGCTTAAAAAATATCCCGACCAAAAAGCCCTGCTGGGTGTGATCGAACAGCAAGACTTGGAGCTGGAGGATGATGCAGCGCGTGACGGAGAGCTCGAGCCACTTGCCGAGGCAGTGCTTACGGCCAGCTACCGAAAGGGCATAGATCTTTACACGATTGACGAGCTAGGCGAGACGCTGACAGAGGCGGTTGTTCAGATGAGCCAGCAGTACCCGCAAAATCGGGTGCGCCTTAAAGCGATCGGCGGCGGCGGCGGCAAGGGCCAACGGATCGTGCCGCTTGGTCAATCAGATCGCACCCCTGAGTTGGTCCGTGAAATCCTCAACGAGGTCAAAACGACGGGCGTTGGCGACAACAAAAATGTCCTGGTTGAGCTCAATATTGAAACCACTCGCCACCAGGAAATTCAGGTCATCGGCAACGGTGACTGGTGTATCACCTTGGGCGGCCGTGACTGCTCATTACAGATGCACGAGCAAAAGCTACTCGAGGTGTCAGTGACCCGAGAGTCACTGCAGGCGGCTGAGACCCGCGCCAGCCAGCTGGGTGCTGAGCAGGAGGCTGCCGTTCTGGCTCAGGACGTAAAAACGCTGGATGCCATGGAAGCCGAGGCGGCGCGATTCGGTGAAGCCGTGGGGCTCGATTCAGTCTCAACATTTGAGTGCATCGTCGATCGCGACCAGCATTTCTTTATGGAAATGAATACTCGTATTCAGGTCGAGCACCGGGTGTCAGAGCTGTGCTACGCGATGCGCTTCGTCAATCCGGCTGACAGCGAGGATGGCTTTGTCGTTGAATCGTTGGTTGAGGCGATGGTGCTGCTCGCTGCTCATGGTCCCAGTCTTCCCAAGCCCGAGCGGATAGCGCGGCTACCTGATTCCCTAGAAGCGCGCCTGAATGCCACAAATGACGCGTTGCAGCCTAGCGCCGGAGGCATTGTCGAGTTCTGGTCTGATCCAATTGAAGGTGAAATTCGGGACGATCAGGGGATCAGTCTGCATAACCCCGACACAGACGTCTTTATGGAATACACCCTGGCGGGTGCCTATGACTCCAATATCGCACTGTTGCTCACGGTAGGTGACACGCGAGAGGCCGCCTACGAGCACATGGCTGAGGTACTCAGGGCCAGTCGGCTACGCGGCAAGGATCTGGCCACCAATCTGGCCTTCCACTACGGATTGGTAAATTGGTTTCTCGGGCGCACGGTAAATGCAAGGCCGACCACGCAGTTCATCGTGCCCTACCTCACGGCGGTCGGCGAACTCGCGCAGGAGTCGGGGCGGGTGGATGTAGGTATCGCATGGCGCTTGCTGTGCGCGGCCAGGCTCGATACTGCCGGCGCGGAGCACGACGCGTTGCGTCAGGTGCTGGCGGCAAAAGAGAGCTTACTGATCCGACCGATTGAGCAGCTGATGGCTTCGCCGCATCTGCTCTCGGGCTGGCTCAGCCTGAACCAGCAGGCGTTTCTTTTTGAGGCGGGGCATTTCGCCTGGGCAGAAAACCCCATCGAAGTGCTTGCGGATACCTACCATTTTTTGCGGTTGGACTGGAACGACACCCTGCCTGCAGCGAATATGATTTGGGACCATGATCACAAAATCCTTACCGACGCCGAGGATTTCTACGCGGAGCTGACGAGGCGTTTTAGCTGCGAGGATTGGGCGTCGATGTGTGAGGTGTTGTCTGGCACCGCTCCTGATGGCATGACGGAGGCCGACTGGCTGGCCGTTCAAGCTGCGCATCGAGGCTATCAGGCGGGCACCGAAATTCTCGAGCTGCTCCCCGCGATGGCGCGGTTCACCGGCTTTTTTGATTTGGCGATTCAGCCCGACATGAGCATCGATTTCCCTGAGAGGCTGCTTGACGAGGCTCACCAGAAAGCCATGAGTAGAGCGCTTGCGCCCCCGCCGGTCGCCAAGTCAGACGAAATCGTAGCGGAGAGTGGCGGTATGTTTTACGGCCGTGAGGTTCCCGAGGCGCCGCTCTATGTGCAAGCTGGCCAGCATTTTGAAGCAGGAGAACCGCTTTATATTGTTGAGGTGATGAAAATGTTCAACAAGGTTATCGCGCCCTTCGCTGGAACGGTTGACGAAGTTTTGGTCGAGGGAGACGGCGTAATCATTGCCAAGGGTCAGCCCCTGTTTAAAGTGACGCCGGATGAGAAGGTTGAGGTGCTATCGGATACCGACCTCGCTGCACTCCGGAAAGATCACACGACAGAGCTCGTAAAGCTTTTTATCTGACTATCCCAGACCTTGTTAAGGGCGTATTTTCATGATTACTGCATTGGACCATATCGCTATTGCTGTGCCCGACCTGGAGGCGGCGGTAGCACGATTTTTGGATGATTTCGGACTGCGTCACGATGGTAATGAGGTGGTGGAAGCGGCTCAGACAACCACGGCGTTTTTCAGTGTGCCTGAGACGCATATTGAGCTGGTGCACCCACTCAACGGCGGCGGCCCGATTTCGACTTACCTTGAAAAGCGCGGGGGAGGGCTCCATCACCTCTGCTTTCGCACCGACGACATTGATGCTGACGTGGCGAGACTGAAAGAAAAAGGCTATCAGTTTATTGGTGACGGACCCACGCCGGGCGCTCATGGTTCCCGGGTGATTTTTATTCACCCGAAAAGTTGCGACGGCGTGCTTATCGAGCTGTCGGAGCCCGCGGAGGCGCCGGCATGAGCGTTTATGATCCAGAGGCGGCGAACCTGTCTGCCTGGGGCGCCTTGGTTGAGAAGCAGAGCAAGGGGCTGACGCCGGACGACTTTACCTGGCACACCCCGGAAGGCATTCCCCTGAAAACCCTCTATACCGCCGAAGATCTCGAGCAGTTGCCGTACACGAATACGCTGCCAGGAATGTCACCCTATATCCGCGGTCCACAGGCCACCATGTATGCGGGTCGGCGATGGACGATTCGCCAGTATGCGGGGTTCTCGACCGCCGAAGCCTCCAACGCGTTCTACCGCAAATCGCTGGCTGCGGGCGGTCAGGGCATTTCAGTTGCCTTTGATCTCGCTACACACCGTGGGTATGACTCTGATCATCCGCGTGTCTCGGGCGACGTCGGGAAGGCGGGTGTCGCCGTCGATTCGGTTGAAGATATGAAAATCCTGTTCGATGGCATTCCCCTCGATCAGGTCTCTGTCTCCATGACCATGAATGGCGCGGTGCTACCGGTATTGGCCGGGTATATCGTGGCCGCCGAAGAGCAAGGGGTTGCGCCCTCAGCCCTCTCGGGGACGATCCAAAACGATATTCTTAAAGAGTTTATGGTGCGCAACACCTATATTTATCCGCCCACACCCAGCATGCGCATCATTGGCGACATCATCGCCTATTGCTCTTCGAATTTACCCAAGTTCAATACCATCTCGATCTCCGGATACCACATGCAGGAGGCGGGCGCGAATACCGCGTTGGAGCTTGCCTATACCCTCGCTGATGGCAAGGAGTACATTCAAACTGCGATTGCCGCGGGTCTTAAGATCGACGATTTTGCCCCCCGCCTCAGTTTCTTTTGGGGCATCGGGATGAATTTCTACATGGAAATCGCCAAGATGCGGGCCGCCCGCTTGCTGTGGGCTGAGATTGTTGAGGCCTTTGGCCCAACCAATCCGAAGAGCGGCATGCTCCGCACGCACTGCCAGACCTCGGGCTGGTCGTTAACGGAGCAGGATCCCTACAACAACATCGTTCGCACTACCATCGAGGCGATGGCGGCGGTGTTCGGCGGTACCCAATCTTTGCACACCAACGCGCTCGACGAAGCGATTGCGTTGCCCTCGGATTTTGCGGCGCGGATAGCCCGCAATACCCAACTTGTGCTTCAGGAGGAGACCGGGATCGGGCAGGTAGTCGATCCATGGGGCGGCTCCTACATGATGGAGAGCCTTACACACGATATGGCGGCCAAAGCGCGGGAGCTGATTGCCGAAATTGATGAGCTGGGTGGCATGGCCAAAGCGATCGAGAGCGGGGGTGCCCAAGCTGCGCATTGAAGAGGCTGCCGCCAAGAAGCAGGCGCGCATCGATCGAGGTGAAGATGTCATCGTCGGCGTGAACAAGTTTCAGATCGATGAGCAGGACGCGGTTGACATTCTGGAGATCGACAATGAGCAAGTCCGCGACGCGCAGCTGTTACGGTTGGATAACGTACGCGCTGCTCGGGACGACAAAGCGTGCAGCGCGGCTTTGCTGGCGCTTACCGACGCCGCATCGTCGGGCGAGGGCAATTTGCTGGATCTGGCAGTCAAAGCGACGCGTTGCCGGGCAACGGTAGGGGAGATCTCTGACGCACTGGAAAGCGTGTACGGTCGGTTTGTCGCCAATGCGCAGACCGTCTCGGGGGTGTATGGTGCGGCGTATGCCGAGGATGCCAATTGGGAGGGCATCTCTATGGATATCGAGGCCTTCGTTGAAAAGCATGGCCGGCGGCCGAGAATGCTGGTGGCAAAAATGGGGCAGGACGGTCACGACCGGGGCGCCAAGGTGGTGGCGACGGCCTTTGCGGACGTGGGGTTTGATGTTGACTTGTCGCCAATGTTCGCGACCCCCGAGGAAGTGGCTAGGCAGGCGGTAGAGAATGATGTGCATGTAGTGGGGGCATCGAGCCTTGCTGCTGGGCACAAGACGCTTGTCCCGCAGCTGATTGAGGCTTTGCGCGCGCAGGGTGCTGACGAGGTCATCGTGATAGCGGGCGGCGTGATTCCCCAGCAAGACTATGCTTTTCTGGAAGAGAAAGGCGTGACCTTAATTTTTGGGCCGGGCACGCCCATCCCCGAAGCGGCTCGTAAAGTCCTTGATGCCATCAACGCCAACAGCTAAAGCGATCCTGTCAGGTGACCGCAGAGCACTGGCCAAGGCGATTACCCTTGTAGAAAGTCAGCGCGAGACCGACAGAGACGCAGCGCAGGCGCTTCTGAAGGCGCTACTGCCTCATACTGGAGGCAGCATCAGGGTCGGTGTCACCGGTGTGCCGGGTGTGGGAAAGTCCACTTTTATCGAGACGTTTGGTCAGCACCTCCTTGAACAGGGGCATCGACTTGCTGTGCTGGCGGTGGATCCCAGTTCGCCAGTGGCCGGCGGTTCCATTCTGGGCGATAAGACCCGGATGGAACGCTTATCCCGCTCTGAGGCCGCCTTTATCAGGCCCTCCCCAGCGGGTAAGGCACTGGGCGGCGTTGCCTTTAAAACCCGTGAGTCGCTTTTGCTCTGCGAAGCAGCAGGCTACGACGTCATCCTGGTTGAAACGGTCGGAGTGGGTCAGTCAGAGCATCAAGTAGCGGGAATGGTTGATTTCTTTTTATTGCTCATGCTCCCGGGAGGGGGTGATGAGCTTCAGGGGATCAAGAAAGGCATCCTTGAGCTCGCAGATGCGATTGTCGTCAACAAGGCAGATGGTGCCAGCGAGGCATTGGCTCGCACCACGCAGCAGCATTATCGGGGCGCGATGTCATTGCTGAAGCACGAGGGTTTCTGGGAGCCGAAGGTGATGACTTGCTCTGCACTTCACGGGCAAGGAATTGAAGCGGTTTGGGAGACTATCGTCGATTATGCAGAAGCAGCGCAATCCGGCGGCACATTCGATGAAGCCCGTGCGGCACAGAATCTGGCTTGGATGCGGCAATTGATCGACGAACTGTTGCGGAGCAGTTTGGCTCAGCATCCCCAGGTGAGGGCCGCCATGCCAGAGGTTGAGGCCGCAGTGCGCTCAGCAAGTCAAACCCCCCTCAGCGCTGCGCAGGCGATTTTAGCCCTGTCGAGAGAGCACGATTGAAAGGATCAGGCTAGTCCTGCGTCATCCTATTTCCTCGTCCGTGAGCGCGCCTTTTAGGAGCAGGTATTGATAGAGCGTGTCGGCTTGATTGAGCATCAATTTCCGTTCAAGCCAGTCGCCGCGGCATAGCGGCACAAGATACTCCAGCTCTTCCCGGGGGATCTCGACGTGTTCACCCATGACAAACAGATCGATGTGTCGAGATCGCTCGGTCCAGGCGATCCGGGTGGTGGCTGTGAGTCGAACAAAATCGCCCCGAGGTTCTGCGCTTTCGGAGCCTAACTCGAGCGCATCGGGGGGCTCTGTCACCAGTTCACCAAACCACCGATTGGTGTCCAGTGCGTCCATGGCATTGTGAATAGCGTCGCGCGCGTTCGCCAAATGCTCAGCCGTAATTTCACCGGGCTGCCCGGGGTTTAGGCCGGCAAAGCCATCCTCGAGCAGGCTGGTTGAGGAAAGACGGTCTAGCACCGCATCGGTCCGTCGAGCCGTCAATTCGGCGAGCGTTGGTGCACGGAAACCCAGCGAGTAAGTCATGGCGTTACCGCGAGCGATACCCCAGTGGGCGATGCCCGGGGGCACGTAAAGCACATCGCCAGCGTCCAGCAAGTAGATCTCCTCCGACTCAAAAGGCGGCAAGAGGCTGAGGCCGTTCTCATTCAATTGCGGCGTCGCGTCATTACAGTGCGGTCCGATGCGCCACTCCCGCTGCCCTGTTCCCTGCAACAGGAACACATCGTACCGATCAAAATGCGGGCCTACGCCCGCCCCGTCGGTCGCAAAGCTCACCATGACATCGTCAAAGCGCCACCGGGGTACTTTTGGTAATTCATTTCTGAGTGCCGAGACGGCTGGAGCCCAGCTATCGACCCCTTGTACCAGAAGTGTCCAAGGCCCCTCGCGTTGAAAGTGCTCCGCTGTGAATGGGCCCTGTTGTTGCTGCCATGCACCTGTTTCCTGCCACACCAGCCGGCTCTCTACATCGGCTTCCATCGCTAGACCGGCAAGCTCCTCGGCAGACAGGGGAGAGCGAAAGTGCGGCAATGCGTTGGGACACAGCAGCGGCTTCTGCTGCCAATACTCAGCCAGAAACTGCTCGTCTGTGACGGGAAGCAACATCGCGTTGTTACCTTGATGCGGCCGCGTTAATCGCTGACGTTTTTGGCCAGTTCGGTGGCGTAACCAATATAGCTTGCAGGCGTTAGGGACATCAGCCTCTCCTTGGCGTCATCGGGAATGTCGAGTGCGAGTATGAAAGATTGCAGGGCCTTGGCATCCAGCTGCTGTCCCCGCGTGAGCGCTTTGAGCTTTTCATAGGGCTCTGGCACACCGTAGCGTCGCATGACCGTTTGCACGGCCTCTCCCAGCACCTCCCAAGAGGCGTCGAGGTCTGCAGACATGGGTTCCGCTGAGACCTCGAGTTTATCGATGCCGCGTTCGAGCGAGGTGAGCGCCAACAGGGTGTACCCCAACGCAACGCCCATGTTTCGCAGCACAGTGCTGTCAGTAAGGTCACGCTGCCATCGGCTAACCGGGAGTTTATGCGCAAGATGATCGAGCAGGGCATTCGCGACGCCAAAGTTACCCTCTGCATTTTCAAAATCGATCGGATTGACTTTATGGGGCATGGTGGAAGAGCCCACTTCTCCCTCAACCACTCGCTGCTTGAAATAACCCAGCGAAATATACGACCAGGTATCTCGGCAGAAATCGACGAGGATCTGGTTCGTTCGTGCGATGGCATTGAAGTACTCGGCCATGTAATCGTGAGGCTCGATTTGTGTGGTGTAGGCATTCCACTCAAGGCCTAAAGAGACCACGAGATTGCGTGACAGCGCGGGCCAGTCAACGTCGGGGTAGGCGACAAGGTGTGCGTTGTAGTTCCCCACGGCGCCATTCATTTTGCCCAGCGGCTGAATGGCGCTGCTAGCGTCTCGTTGTCGATTGAGGCGCACGACCACGTTGGCTAATTCCTTGCCGAGCGTAGTGGGCGTGGCGGCCTGGCCATGAGTGCGCGACAGCATCGGTTGCGCTGCATGCTGATGAGCGAGACTGCTGAGCTCACGCGCAATCTTCGAGTAACTCGCTGCGATCACTTGCTGTCCGTCGCGAATCATCAGGGCATGGGAGAGGTTGTTAATGTCCTCGCTGGTGCAGCCAAAATGAATGAACTCGCTGACTGCGACCAGCTCGACGCACTCTTTGATGGCGTCTTTAAGAAAATATTCGACGGCTTTGACATCGTGGTTTGTCGTCGCCTCGATGGACTTGATCTGCGCAGCCTCCGCCTCACCGAATTCGTCAGTGATGCGATCTAATACCTTTGAAGCGGCCTTGCTAAATGCCGGCACTTCGGGAATCCCGTCGCACTGTGAGAGCGCCCGGAGCCAGGCGACTTCAACTTGCACACGTCTTTTGATCAGACCAAATTCGGAAAAAATGCCTCGCAGCGGGTCAGCTTTTGCGTGGTAGCGGCCATCGAGTGGCGAGAGGGCGGTCAGCGGGGTAAGGCTCATGGTTGTCCCTGCTATGGAGAGGGCAGCAGTTTACCATGGCGGGGGTGCCCCGTTTCGTTAATGGGTCACACCGAGGTCTCTGGCCATGCGGGCTGCGCTCTCTCTTACTGCACCCCGACTGAACATCAGTTTGAGGCGGGTGCCGCCGAGTTGACGCCACAGGAAGGCGGCTCGGACCCCGCACATCAGTAGGGCGCGGACCACGTCGGCGACATGGGGATTGTTCAGGTGTTGGGCGCTTCCAGTGACTTTAATGCGGTAGGGAAGCGTGCTGAGCGTATCCTGATAAATGGACGAAATATTAGCGCTTAACCCTTTAATATCACTTGAAAAATTTTCAGCCTTGTAGGCGGTATGTTTCAGTCTGGAGTGGACAATCGCCTGTAAATCATCTCGCGGGGCAAAACGCCGTTCGAGCTGCAGAATCGCCAATGTGTAGCGGAGTGTATCAGCGCTCGCTTCATCCTGAGAGAGGCCAAGGCAGGCGGATAGCTGCTCGAGTCCGAGCCGGATGCCTTGTGGGGTACCAAAGACGGTGTCTACCGCGTCGGGATCAAAACAGAATAGAGAGTGAATTGACGCTTCTACAAACGGAGTCGGCCAGCTACCCGTTTTGGCCGCCAGGTCCACAATGCGTGCGGCTTGCGCGACGCCCGCCAATGCGAGTGTTCGTTGCTCGACTGGCGAGCGCGGGCTCATGCGGCGCGCTCGATCACGCCACCACCAAGGCAGACATCACCCTCATAGAAGACGACGGATTGCCCGGGTGTGACCGCGCGCTGAGGCTCCTGAAACGTCACCTCGAGTAGGCCATCCTTGGCGCTGACAACGCACCCCTGATCTGCCTGGCGGTAGCGTATTTTAGCGTTGCACCTTAATGGTAGCGTCGGGGGTTTACCGCTGATCCAGATCACATCGGTCGCTTTGAGCCGCTGATGGAATAGCGCCGGATGATCATTGCCTTGCGCCACGATCAGTGCGTTGCCCGACACGTCTTTGCCCACCACATACCAGGCGGCTTCGGAGTGATTGGCGAGTCCGCCAATACGCAGACCCTGTCTTTGCCCAATCGTGTGATACATGAGCCCCTCATGCGCTCCCATATCCTCCCCCTCCACGGACAAGATAGGCCCAGGTTGGGCGGGAAGATATTGGCGGAGGAAGTCCCGAAAGCGCCGCTCCCCAATGAAGCAGATGCCCGTGCTATCTTTTTTACGTGCATTGATGAAGCCTGCATCAGCTGCCCTTTGACGGACCGACGTTTTGTCTGCGGCGCCCACTGGGAAAAGGGTTCTCGCCAGCGCCTTGTGGTCTACCTGATGGAGGAAATAGCTTTGGTCCTTGTTGCCGTCAGTACCTTTCAGGAGCCGGCTGGCGCCGCCCAGCGAATCCGTTTGCACGTAGTGCCCCGTGGCGATCATGTCGGCTCCAAGTTGGGTGGCGTAATCCAAAAATGCGCGGAACTTGATCTCCCGGTTACATAAGATATCGGGGTTGGGGGTGCGACCGGCCTGGTACTCTTTTAAAAAATGCTCAAAGACACCATCCCAATACTCTGCGGCAAAGTTGGCACTGTGGAGCCGGATCCCGAGCTGATCTGCTACTGCTTGCGCATCGGCCAGATCCTCCTTGGCTGTACAGTATTCGGTGCCGTCGTCTTCCTCCCAGTTTTTCATGAACAAGCCCTCGACACGATAGCCCGCGTCGATCAACAACATCGCGGCCACGGAGGAATCGACTCCTCCAGACATGCCGACGATAACGGTCTGATCTTGTTGTGTTGGCGCGTTCACTGTCAGGAGGGGGCTCGAATTAGCACGGGTGCGAAGCATGAGGGCAGCGTGGAGTCTGGTCAATATTGCATCATGATAGGGAAAGGTAGCGATGGTCTCCGGGCTTCAATGTTTCAATGTGCCACGGACCGATACTCACCCGGATCAACCGCAGGGTGGGGTAGCCTACCGCAGCAGTCATCCGCCTAATCTGGCGATTTTTGCCCTCTGTGATGGAAATCTCCACCCATGAGTCATGCACGGTCTTGCGCACGCGGATAGGAGGCTGGCGCTCCCAGATATCGGGCGGCGTAAGGAGGCTCGCCCTCGCGGGACGAGTCATCCCGTCTTTGAGCGCGACACCTTTTGTCAGTTGCCTGCAGGCCTCGACATTAATTTGACCTTCAACTTGCACCCAGTAGGTTTTCCACTGGACGCTTTTGGGATGTGCAATTTGTTGCTGCAACTTGCCATCACAAGTGAGCAGCAGGAGTCCTTCTGAGTCATAGTCGAGCCTACCAGCGGGCCGATAAGCGGGCGCTGTTACGAAATCTGAGAGTGTGGCGCGGGCGTTGTCAGGCCGCTCGCGATCGGTAAATTGGCTGAGCACGCGAAACGGCTTGTTAAACAAAATCAGCTGACTCATTCGCCTAGTGTGCCGGATTTGGTGCTAAAATACGGCCTTCAATTGTATGCCACTTAACGCCAATCGCAGGAGGGGCGCGGGCATAGCGCGTTCACCCCGCCACGCGCCGGGGGCATTGTTTTTTTCTAGGGATCTCCACTATGTCATACAAGCACATTTCCATTCCCGAGGCCGGCGATATGATCGTTGTCAACGACGACAACAGCATCGCGGTTCCGGATAACCCGATCATTCCCTACATCGAGGGGGACGGCATTGGAGTTGATATTTCGCCCGTCATGATCTCGGTAGTGGACGCCTCGGTGGCTAAGGCTTACGGCGGCACGCGCAAGATCTCCTGGATGGAAATTTACACCGGTGAAAAAGCGGCAGAGCTCTACGATGGCGATTGGTTTCCGGAAGAGACCTTAGATGCCATTAAAACCTACGGTGTTGCGATCAAGGGTCCCCTTACGACCCCGGTCGGTGGTGGATTTCGCTCATTGAATGTCGCACTGCGTCAAGAGCTGGACCTCTACACCTGCCTGCGCCCAGTGCGCTGGTTCGAGGGTGTGCCTTCGCCGGTCAAAAAGCCGGGCGACTGCAATATGGTGATCTTTAGGGAGAACTCTGAAGATATTTATGCGGGGATTGAATACCAGGCCGGCACCGCCGAGGCGCAAAAAGTCGTCGACTTCATTATCAAAGAGATGGGAGCAACCAAGATCCGCTTCCCTGACAATGTGGGCATTGGCATTAAGCCCGTGTCTGCCGAGGGGACTCAGCGGCTTGTCCGTAAGGCGATTCAGTACGCCATTGATCAGGATTTGCCTTCCGTCACCTTGGTCCATAAAGGCAACATTATGAAGTTCACGGAAGGGGCTTTCCGTGACTGGGGTTATGAGCTCGCGCAGCAAGAGTTTGGGGGGTCCCTGTTGGACGGCGGCCCCTGGGTTAGCATCAAAAACCCGCAAACGGGCAATGACATTGTGATCAAGGACGTGATTGCCGACGCCATGCTGCAGCAAGTGCTGACGCGGCCGCGGGATTACAGCGTGGTGGCCACCCTGAACCTCAACGGCGATTATTTATCGGACGCGCTGGCGGCACAGGTTGGTGGCATCGGTATCGCACCCGGTGCAAATCTTTCAGACACGGTAGCCCTGTTTGAAGCTACCCATGGCACTGCCCCAAAGTATGCGGGGCAAGACAAGGTCAATCCAGGATCGCTGATCCTGTCTGCTGAGATGATGCTGCGGCATTTGGGTTGGAATGAGGCGGCTGATCTGATCATCGATGGCATGAACGGCGCGATTCAGGCGAAGACCGTGACGTACGACTTCGAAAGACTGATGGAGGGTGCCACGCTGGTCTCCTGCTCGGCCTTTGGCGAGGCGGTGGTGTCACATATGTGACGGAAGGGTTCGCGCAGCAGCAAAAGCCCGCTTAGTGCGGGCTTTTTTGTGGCATCGAGTTTGCACAAGCTGATGACAGCGCAGGTTATCCCTGTTCAGACGGATGAAAAACCTGCAGAAACTGGTGGAGAGAGGCTCCAAACGGTGCCCGTTGGACTATACTAACGTTATGTATCAGATTGGTCGCAATACTGCTTTTTCCCCTTTGTGTGGTCCCAATAACGACCAGCCGGATCAAGATGACGGCGACCTTGCCGTCGCCCCTGCCAAGCCGCAACTTAAGCGTCCCCCCTTATACAGGGTTGTCCTGCTGAACGACGATTACACGCCGATGGAGTTTGTCGTGCAGGTACTGGAACAGTTTTTCGGTATGAACCGTGAAAAGGCCACTCAGGTCATGCTAGCGGTCCATACGCAGGGTAAAGGCGTATGTGGAATATATCCGCAGGATATTGCGGAAACCAAAGCCTCACAGGTAAATCAATCTGCCAGAGACAGTGGACATCCACTACTGTGTGAGGCAGAACCCGCCAGCGACGACGACGAGGATTAGCTGAATGTTGAGCAAAGAGCTCGAAAACACGCTTAACGAAACTTTCCGCATGGCGCGATCCCGGCGGCATGAATTCATCACGGTCGAGCATTTGCTGCTCGCCTTACTGGATGATTCTGCGGCGGTCGCAGTATTGGAAGCGTGTCAGGTGGATCTCGATGACCTGCGTGGAGAGCTCACGGAATTCATAGACTCGACCACGCCTTTGTTGTCTGACTCCGACGACGGACGCGATACCCAGCCCACGCTCGGTTTTCAGCGCGTGCTTCAGAGAGCCGTGTTCCACGTCCAAAGCTCCGGGCATCAGGAAGTCACGGGCGCGAATTTGCTGGTCGCTATTTTTTCTGAGCAGGAATCACAAGCGGTTTACTTCCTTAAATCGCAGAACATCTCCCGTCTTGATATCGTGAATTTCATTACTCATGGCATCGGCAAAGACGGTGAAGAGGACGCCGACGGCATCGACTCGATGGGCGATTCGGCAGAAGTCCATGAGGCGGCAGAGAAGCGCCCCCTCGATGCGTACGCGACCAACCTCAATGCTGAAGCCGAGGCGGGCAACATTGACCCGCTGATCGGCAGATTGACCGAGGTAGAGCGAGTGGCGCAAATCCTCGCTCGTCGACGCAAGAACAATCCGCTGTTAGTAGGCGAGTCGGGAGTGGGTAAAACCGCCATCGCGGAAGGACTCGCCAAGATGATTGTGGACGGCGAAGTACCTGAAACACTGAAAGAGGCCGTTGTTTACTCGTTGGACTTGGGGGCGTTGCTTGCGGGAACCAAGTATCGAGGCGATTTTGAAAAACGTTTGAAAGGATTGCTTGCAAACCTTAGCGAGAACGATCACGCGATTCTCTTCATAGACGAGATCCATACCATCATCGGCGCTGGTGCGGCCTCGGGTGGGGTGATGGATGCCAGTAACCTCCTGAAGCCTTTGTTAGCCTCGGGCAAAATGCGCTGCGTGGGCTCTACCACCTATGCGGAATACCGCGGCATTTTCGACAAGGACAAGGCGTTGAGCCGCCGGTTTCAGAAGGTCGATGTGCTCGAACCCTCGGTGGAGGACGCTTACAAGATTCTCAAAGGGTTGAAGTCACGTTTTGAGGCGCATCACAAGCTCCGGTACACCGACAAGGCGCTTCGCGTGGCGTCCGAGATGGCGGCGCGCTATATCACCGATCGATTTCTGCCTGACAAGGCGATCGACGTGATTGACGAAGCGGGGGCCTTCCAGCAGTTACGCGCACCCAGTAAACGAAAGAAAGTACTGGGACCGAGTGATATCGAGGCGGTCGTTGCCAAGATCGCGCGCATCCCGCCGAAAACGGTCAGTAGTGATGACAAGACGCTGCTCGGCAAACTTGAGGGGAATCTCAAAATGACGGTGTTCGGACAGGACGCCGCCGTGTCGCAGATGGTGGGCGCCATCAAGCTGGCACGAGCCGGGCTCCGCGCCGGACAGAAGCCCATAGGGTCGTTCCTGCTTGCCGGGCCCACGGGTGTCGGCAAGACCGAACTGACCCGCCAACTCGCACTGCAAATGGGGCTCGAACTGCTTCGTTTCGACATGTCGGAGTACATGGAGCGCCACACCGTGTCGCGTCTCATCGGCGCGCCACCCGGATATGTCGGCTTTGATCAGGGCGGGCTCTTAACGGATGCAGTGACCAAGCATCCGCATTGCGTCGTGCTGCTTGATGAGATAGAGAAAGCGCACCCGGAAGTGTTCAATCTGTTACTGCAGGTGATGGATCACGGCACCTTGACCGACAATAACGGGCGTAAAGCGGACTTCCGGAATGTGATTCTGGTGATGACAACGAATGCGGGCGCCGAGAATGTCAGTCGTCGCTCGATCGGATTTTCGATGCAGGACCACTCCACGGATTCACTGGAGGCGATCAACCGAACCTTTACGCCGGAGTTCCGGAATCGCCTGGATGCAATCGTCCCGTTTGATCCGCTGGGGGAAGATGTCATTCTGACCGTTGCGGACAAATTCCTCACAGAGCTGCAGTCCCAGCTTGATGAACGGCAGGTGGTGATCGACGTAGACGAAGAAGCCCGTCTTTGGCTGGTAGAGCAAGGCTATGACGCGACGATGGGCGCGCGTCCGATGGAGCGAGTGATCCAGGAGCATATCAAGAAGCCGCTGGCCGATTTGGTGCTATTTGGGGCCTTGGCAAAGGGAGGTTCTGCAATTGTGACGCTGAATGAGGAGCGCAGTGGCTTATCGATCGAAGCGCTCGTTGAGACTGACGAGCCTGTAGAGGCTTAGCGAGGCGTCCCGCCCGTGATGTGCTGCCTTGGATGTCAATGCCGAGACGGCACTAAGCGCAGTCTGGTCGCCTCAACGTTCTCGGTAGGTAATGCGACCTTTGGTCAGGTCGTAGGGGGTGAGCTCAACACGTACCTTGTCACCGGTCAGGATGCGAATGTAGTTTTTGCGCATCTTCCCTGAGATATGAGCCGTCACGACGTGCCCGTTTTCGAGCTTGACCCGAAACGTAGTATTCGGAAGCGTGTCGATAATTTCGCCTTCCATTTCGATCTGATCTTCTTTCGCCATTCAGGCCTTTCCTCCTCAGGTTAGGTGGGCCGCACTGTATCGGAAAGTCAGGGTGGGGGAAAGCGCTGCGTGTGCGCTCGGTGCTTTACCCAGTCCCCTTACCGGGGTCGAGTAGCGATACGACAGCGGTGGTGTCATGGGATGCGGTCTGCTCGGTTTTTTGCTGTTGCCACTGACCATCAACAAATAGCTCAAGTGGCGTAAAACGAGCTTTATAAGACATCTTACGGCAGCCATCGATCCAGTAACCCAGATAGACAAAAGGCAGCCCCGCCGTCTGAGCTTCTTGAATCTGCAACAAAATCGCTTCGGTACCGAGGCTTCGGTGAGATTGATCCGGATCAAAAAAGGTGTAAATAGCGGCCAATCCGTCGAGCATTTTGTCTGCCACCGTGACGGCCACCAGTCGATCTCCAAGATAGAGTCGATAATAATTCGCGCATCCCAGGCCATCGTTGAGAAAGGATTCGTACTGCTCTCGCTCCGGGGGGTACATGTCGCCGTCAGCATGGCGTGATTCGATGTAGTAGCGATAAAGGTTGTAGGCTTCATCATCAAGAATCGACTCTGAGCGCTCCAGACGAAGGTCAGCGTTGCGGCGCTGAACTCTTTTCTGGCTCCGGTTGGGTGTGAAGTCGTTAACGCGCACCCGCGACGCAATGCAGGCATTGCAGCGCGCGCAGTGAGGCCTGTAGACATGGTCACCACTCCGCCTAAAGCCCAGCAGAGACAGCTGCGTATAGAGCTCCGGGCTCAGCTTTTGTCGAGGGTCAACGAACAGCGTAGTCGCTTCCTCTCCCTCTAGATACGAGCAGCGATGGGGGAAGGTGGTGTAAACCTTAATCTCTCTTAAGGATGCGGTCATACGAGCTCCGCCACGGTGTGAATTAGTTTGCCACCGAGACGGCGGTCGAGCCCTTGCGGAACGGAGGGCAACAGGCACAGCGGGTTGGGTAAGATACTCGACATAGGGGTCTTTATAGCGCCCCTCAGGTGATTTTCAAAGTCTTGACGTGACATCAAGTGCGCACCGAGCGACTCGAGGTGAGGGTTGTAAACCTGGCAGTCAATGATTTCAACGCCGTGATCGCGGCACAGCCTGCTCAGCGCCAGCGAAAGCGATCTTGGAGGCATTGGGCTCGAGAGAGAACATGGATTCGCCGAAGAACACCTTATCGAGCAGCAACCCATATAGGCCGCCGACTAAACGCTCACCGTCAAGCACCTCTATGGAGTGAGCCACGCCGAGCTCATGGAGCTCGATATAGGCCCGTAACATGTTCCGTGTGATCCAGGTTCCGAGCTCCCCGTCGCCCCGATCGACCCGAGCGCAGTGCGTCACAACATCAGAAAAAGCAGCGTCATACCGGAGGTCCCAGCCGCAGCGACGAGCGACTTTTTTCAGAGACCGGCTAATGTGGATCTGGTCAGATCTGAGTACGAGGCGCGGATCGGGAGACCACCATAGAATCTCGTCATCGGATTCAAACCACGGAAAGATGCCCTGAGAGTAGGCGCACAGTAGCGTCGCAGGCTGTAGGTCTCCCCCCGTGGCCAGCAAGCCGTTGGGCTCTGTCAGGGCCTGCGAGGTGTGCGGGAAGGGGTTATACAAGCTCAGCTCGGGTCGAGCCCGTCCAAATACTTTTCCGCATCCAGCGCCGCCATGCACCCGAAACCTGCAGAGGTAATGGCCTGACGGTAAATGTGATCCGCGACGTCGCCCGCTGCAAAAACGCCGTCGACGCTGGTGTGAGTGGCTTGCCCCGCCGTGCCTGAATGGACTGTCAGATACCCGCCGGCCATCTCGAGTTGCTCCGCAAAAAGATCGGTATTCGGCTTGTGTCCGATGGCAATAAAAACGCCTGACAGATCAAGCTGCTCACTGTCGGCAGCGTCGCCGGTCGATTGTATCTGTATCCCGGTGACACCGGTTTCATCGCCCAGCACCTCCTCTAACGTGCGGTGCCAGTGCAGCTCAACCTTTCCCTCTGCCGCACGCTGCATGAGCCGGTCCTGAAGAATTTTTTCTGCACGCAAGCTATCGCGCCGATGAATGAGATGGACTTTGGAGCAAAGATTGCTCAGGTATAAGGCCTCCTCGACGGCCGTATTGCCGCCACCTACTACGGCGACCTCCTGATTGCGGTAAAAAAATCCATCACAGGTGGCGCAGGCGCTGACACCCTTTCCCATGAATGCGGATTCAGAGGGCAAGCCCAGATATTGGGCTGAGGCTCCCGTGGCGATAATCAGCGCATCGCAGGTGTATTCCGCAGACCCTTTGACGCTAAATGGACGCTGAGAAAGATCGACGGTTTCAATGTGATCAAACACCACGCTGGCTTCGAGTCGCTCAACGTGCGCTTGCATCTGCTGCATTAGTTGAGGTCCTTGCAGGTCGTGGGCCCCCCCCGGCCAATTTTCGACTTCAGTGGTGGTCGTTAATTGACCGCCTTGCTGGAGCCCGGTAATGACAACAGGGTTGAGATTCGCTCGCGCCGCGTAAACGGCGGCGGTATAGCCGGCTGGCCCAGATCCTAGAATCATCAGGCGATGGTGAGAAGGTATGCTCATGAAAATGTTCCGTTACTGCAGTAAAAAGTGCCGTCAAGGCAGGCGGCGCTAGCCTAGCGCAGGTGCGGGCTTGAGGCTAGTGTGGGCTGGTTCTGGCCGCTAATCGTTAGCGTGGAATGACCTTAAACCCATGAATTCCCGCGTGAATATGAATCAATTCACTAGGGGGGCTGTGCTAGCATAGGGATTTCCAGCAGTGGTTGCACGATCGTGGCAGGCAGAGGCAAGACGGCAGCGGCAAAATCAGAGCGCGAAGGGCAGACCTTCGGCCGACGCAGATTGCGAGACGTGCTGTTTATTGGTGTTGGTGCGGCCTGCCTGTTCGTCCTGATGGCGCTCCTCACGTACAGCGAGGCGGACCCCGGATGGTCTGCTAGCGGCACGGGCGACGCGATTGACAACTTGGGCGGCATTACCGGCGCGTTTCTCGCCGACATCTTCTTTTCCCTGATCGGCTCAGCCGCCTACCTAGTCCCGTTTCTTTTGGCTTATCGCGCCGTGTCGCTGCTCCTCTCTGAGGATGACCATGAGCCCATTGACTGGCAGGTCTTTGGGCTTCGTGCGCTCGGACTCATGTTGCTTGTAGTGGCGGCGACGGCACTGCGAGCGCTCAATGATGCCGGCGATTCCGGCTTGCCGCAGGGGGCGGGCGGCATCATGGGCGCAGCAATCGCTGCGGGTTTTGATCAAGCCTTTAATCCTGTCGGGGCGCGACTAGTACTGGTAACGCTATTCCTGTTGGGACTGACTGTTTTCGCAGACATTAGCTGGTTAAAGGTGATCGATTGGCTCGGGCGACGCGTGCTTGAGGGTACCCGTTATGTATATCGCGAAGGGGTGAAGTGGTTCGATCAGATGCGTGATCGTCGGGCCCGCGAAAAGCAGCTGGAGGAACGAAAGGTTCAGATTGAACAGCATGTCGCGAAAGAAAAGAAACGTGCGCCACCTAAAATCAAGCCACCTAAAGCAGCACCCGTGCTGGGCGTTAAGGCGGAGCAAGAAAAGCAAAAGCCGTTATTCGACATTCCTGTTTCGGGCGAGGTGCCGGCGCTCGATTTGCTGGATGCAATCGCCGACTCGGGTCCGCGGGGATACTCCTCCGCCGAGCTAGAGTCACTCTCGCGGCTGCTAGAGCTCAAATTAAAAGATTTCGGTGTGATCGCCGAGGTCGTAGCCGTGTATCCGGGACCGGTTGTTACCCGGTTCGAAATTCAGCCTGCGGCGGGCGTTAAAGTTTCCAGAATCTCCAATTTAGCCAAGGACTTAGCACGTTCATTGGCAGTCATTTCTGTGCGGGTGGTTGAGGTGATTCCCGGTAAGAGCGTCGTGGGTATTGAGATTCCCAATGCGGACCGGCAAACCGTGAATTTTAAAGAGGTGCTGGCTTCCACGACCTTCGAGGAGTCTAAATCAACCCTCACGTTTGCCCTAGGCCACGATATCGCGGGGTCTCCGGTTGTGGCTGACTTGGGCAAGATGCCTCATGTTTTGGTGGCGGGTACCACCGGCTCAGGCAAGTCTGTGGGCGTTAACTGCATGCTGGTGAGCCTTTTGTATAAGGCGACACCAGCCGATCTACGGCTGATCCTGGTGGATCCTAAAATGCTGGAATTGTCGGTCTATGACGGTATTCCGCATCTACTCACGCCCGTGATCACCGATATGAAAGATGCGGCTAATGGCCTCAGGTGGTGCGTGGCAGAGATGGAGCGGCGTTACAAGGTGATGTCACTGCTGGGGGTGCGCAATCTGCAGGGCTATAACCGTAAAGTGCTGGACGCGGAGAAAGCGGGCAATCCCATTCTGGATCCGATGTGGAAGCCGGATCCGGTGCTGGAATTAATAGAAGAAGAACAGGTGCACCCCACGCTGGAAAAGCTGCCCAGTATCGTCGTCGTGATCGATGAGTTCGCTGACATGATGATGATTGTGGGCAAGAAGGTCGAAGAATTGATCGCCCGCATTGCGCAGAAAGCCCGTGCTGCCGGGATTCATCTAGTGCTGGCCACGCAGCGGCCCTCGGTCGATGTGATCACAGGTCTGATCAAGGCGAATATCCCGTCACGGATCGCGTTTTCGGTTAGCTCCCGGGTCGACTCGCGTACGATTCTTGATCAAGGCGGTGCAGATCAGCTTTTGGGTTACGGGGACATGCTGTATCTCCCCGCTGGGTCCAGTGTCCCGGTAAGAGTCCACGGCGCCTTTTGTTCCGACGATGAGGTGCATCGGGTGGTAGCAGACTGGAAGCGCCGTGGCGACCCCAAGTATCTGGACGGACTGCTAGATGAAGGCGGTCAAACACCTGTGACCGCTAACGAAATTCAATCTGCGGCGTCGGGCGACGGAGATGCTGAGTCGGACGCGCTGTATGACGAGGCGGTTGACTATGTCTGCCGAAGCCGTCGCGCATCGATTTCCTCCGTGCAGAGAAAGTTACGCATTGGTTATAACCGGGCGGCGCGCCTCATCGAAACGATGGAAGCCGCCGGTGTGGTCACGGAAATGGGTAGTAACGGGCAGAGAGAGGTGCTGGCGCCACCCCCTCCGGAGGAATAAGTGTTGTTGTCGCGCCTCGTGTGTTTGTTTCTCGCCATTGTGGCGCTGACAGCAAGGGCCGACGTATTGGATCTGCTCGCAGCGAGACAGGGTATGGCGGGGCGATTCACTCAGGAAATCCTCAGCGCTGAGGGCCAGGTGCTGGAGCGGTCTGCGGGCGGATTTGCTCTCTTGCGACCTCGCTCTTTACGGTGGGAAATTGAAACCCCAGACAGGCAGCTGTTGATCGCGAGCGACGGCCAACTCACTCAGGTGGACTGGGATCTGGAAGTAATCGTCGAACGGGAAATACCACAGAACCAACGCAGCCCCTTCGACTGGCTGCTGGCGTCCCGCGCCGAGTTGGAGGCGGCCTTTTCGATCGAGATGTCAGAGCTGACCGCTATCCTGACGCCGTATGACTCGGGCGCTCTTTATCAACGCCTGGAACTGACCTATAAGCCGGCCGCCGGCTGGCGGCTCAAGGCGGCAGATCGGGGAGGGCAGGTGCTCAGCATCGATCTCAGCGAAGGCCGTGAGCGGCTGCCTACCGCGGCTGACTTTGTCGTGCCGGATACACCCTTTTAATCAGGTGCGCGTTAAGTGAATAGCGAACCTGACTTATTTGGCGCTGCTTTGAAGGATCTCGAGCCGCTCGCCGCTCGAATGCGCCCTCAATCCCTCGACGAGGTAGTGGGGCAATCGCATTTGTTGGGCGCCGATCAACCTCTGCGTCGCGCTATCGAGTCGAGCGCCTTGCACTCGTTCATTCTCTGGGGTCCGCCGGGCGTGGGCAAGACCACGCTTGCCCGATTGGTCTCGGTTTACAGCGATGCATTGTTTCTTCAACTATCGGCGGTTTTTTCAGGTATCAAGGATATTCGAGCCGCCGTTGACCAGGCGCGTGACGCGGCGGCGCGCGGACGTCGGACCGTTCTTTTTGTCGACGAAGTACATCGTTTCAATAAAAGCCAGCAAGACGCATTTTTGCCGCATATCGAGGATGGCACGCTTTGCTTTATCGGCGCGACCACTGAGAACCCCTCGTTTGAGGTCAACAGCGCTCTGCTGTCTCGACTGCGGGTGTATCGATTAAGACCGGTCTCAGAGGATTCCCTGACCGCATTATTAAGACGGACCTTGCAGCAGTGTTATCCCGGCATTAAGGCATCGGAGGGTTTTCTGGCTGGCCTCGCCTCACTCGCAGACGGCGACGTCAGACAATCGCTCAATTTGCTCGAATTGGCAGCGGATCTGGCCGACAGCCAAAAGCAAGGAGAGGCGCTCGATGAGGCCCTGCTGCAAGAATTGCTGGTGAGCGGTGTCAGACGATTTGATAAAGGCGGTGATGTTTTTTATGAACAAATCAGCGCGTTGCATAAGTCCGTTCGGGGATCAGATCCGGATGCGGCGCTCTACTGGTTCGCACGTATGCTAGACGGAGGATGCGATCCGCTCTACATCGCTCGCCGCTGCATTCGTATGGCGTCCGAAGATATTGGCCTCGCTGACCCCAGGGCGCTTCAAATGGCGCTGGATGCCACCTCGGTACACGAGCGCCTGGGTAGCCCGGAGGGGGAGCTTGCGATTGCGCAGGCGGTGGTTTACCTCGCCTGTGCCGCAAAAAGCAATGCGGTTTACCGCGCCTTCAATAGCGCGAGAGAGGCCGCGCAAACCACAGGATCAGCGGAGGTGCCGCTGCATCTGCGTAACGCGCCCACAGCACTGTTGCGTGAGCAAGGCTATGGTGAGGGCTATCGGTATGCGCATGACGAATCGGGCGCTTTTTCTGCCGGTACAGATTACTTTCCTGACGGGATGGAGGCTGCTCGATTTTATGAGCCCACTGACCGGGGCCTCGAAGGTAAGATCAAAGAAAAGCTCGACCAGCTTCGAGCACTCAACGCGCAAGCAACTCAGGAAAAGATACCATGACGACGGGATATTGGCTGGTGGTCGCTGTGGGTGGGGCGATCGGATCGATGGGGAGGGCAGGGATCTCTGTCTGGCTGCCATCGGTGGGCGCTTTCCCGCTAACGACTTTTGCGGTCAACCTGTTGGGCTCCTTCGCCATCGGCTTGATGTGGGCAACTCTGGCCCGGATCGATGCCAGCGCGCTGTGGAGTGCCTTTGTGATCACCGGGGTGCTGGGAGGCTTTACGACGTTCTCCAGTTTTTCCCTTGAAACCCTACAGCTGTTTGAGCAGGGTGCCTGGCAGACAGCATTGCTTTATGTTGCGCTCAGCTTGGTGACCTGCGTCCTTGGTGCGGGGCTGGGTGTGGGCTTGGTAAAGCTTGTGGGGTGATTCGCGTATTTTCGCACACCAGACTAGGATCGTTTCGCGGTAAACTCGCGGCCCTCTCGGTAAAGTAAATCGACCATGCTTGATATCAAAACCATTCGCCAGAACCCCGAGCAAGTGGTTGCGGCGCTTGAGAAGCGCGGCATCCAATTTGACCTGATGCAGTTCGAGGCGCTAGACGCTCGACGCAAAGCCGCCGATATGCGCTCACAAGGATTGCTCGCTGAGCGAAAGGCGGCGTCAAAAAAAATTGGTGAGTTGGTGTCCTCCGGGTTGAGCGTCGACGAAGCAAAAGCGGAAGTGGATGACAGTCTTGCGCGTCTTGCGTCTGAGCTGGAAGTCGCAACCCACGACGCCGAACAGGTGCAGAGCGAAATTGATGCCTTGCTAGGGGAGACGCCCAATCTTCCAGACGATCGGGTACCGCTCGGTACATCCGAGCAGGACAACGTCGAGGTGCTCGCCTGGGGCGAGCCGCCAGAGTTTGCCTTTGCGCCCAAAGATCACGTCGATTTGGGCGAAGCGCTCGCACAAATGGATCTGGAGGCTGCCAGCCAAATTGCCGGCGCCCGGTTCTCACTGCTTTCAGGGGATCTCGCGAGACTGCACCGTGCATTGATCCAGTTCATGCTTGAGCGTCATACGCAGGCGCATGGCTACACAGAAGTCTACGTGCCTTACATTGTCAATGAGGCATCGCTTACCGGTACCGGTCAGCTGCCCAAGTTTGCAGAAGATCTGTTTCGGCTCGAGGGTGAACAGGGCTTTTATCTGGCTCCGACAGCGGAGGTTCCCGTCACCAACATGGCACGCGGGCGCATTTACGCGGCGGACGAATTGGGTGATTCAGGCCTGTGTTACGTGGCGCATACGCCGTGCTTCCGGAGCGAGGCAGGCAGCTATGGGCGTGACACGCGAGGCCTGATTCGTCAGCACCAATTCGAAAAAGTCGAACTGGTCCAAATGGTCAGGCCCGCGCAGTCCGATGCGGCATTGGAGGCGCTAACGGGGCATGCGGAGGCGATTTTGCAAGCGCTCGAACTGCCGTATAGAAAGGTGGTCCTCTGCGGCGGCGATTTGGGCTTCAGCGCTGCGCTCACTTACGACCTCGAGGTCTGGCTGCCGGGTCAGAGTGCCTACCGGGAAATATCCAGCTGCTCTAATTTCCGGGACTTTCAGGCCCGCCGTCTGCAGGCGCGCTGGCGCAACCCCGAGACAGGCAAGCCCGAGTTGGTTCACACCCTCAACGGGTCTGGTTTGGCAGTCGGCAGGACCTTGGTGGCGGTGATGGAAAACGGCCAGCAGGCGGATGGCAGCATTGCGTTGCCCGAGGCACTGAGGCCGTATCTCGGCGGGCAGGGCGCTATCTCAGCATAGCCCTTCAGCAGGGTGGGACTAGCAGCTGCTCACTGTAGGTTGTTCGCAGAGGCGCCCGCCGGCTCCCGTCCCGCAATACTGGTGTCTGGTCGCAGGGTGATCGCGTCAACGAGAATCCTGCCGGTCTCAACCAGCAACACGTCTGGGGTTTCGTCTTTATCAGCGTCGGCGACCTCTTCACTCGGCTGCTCGGCTTTGGGCCCTTGAGCGTGGCCTGATCCTTCAGACGCGCTGTCCTCATGGTCGCCACCGAGGCTCTCAATTGGCGCTAACCCCTTCGCCACCCGGCGCTTGTTTTCGATCGCCAGTGCCTTTGACTCCTGATTATCGCGCAGCGCTACCCGACCGGACTCCTGAAGCGGCAGCGCGGTGATAGAACGCGCTTCCTGCGCGATACTGACCTGATCTTCAAGATACAGATAGTCAGGGTCATTTGCGGCGCGTTTCTCGTGCAACGTCGTTAGCATTGGCAGTATTGCGCCGTAGTCGTGGTAGCGGTTAAACCTCGCCGGAGCGATCTGATCCCAGGCCAGAGCGTTATCGAGCGCGCTCTCGCCGATTTCCTTCGGATCAAACAGGGAAGGGTAGTCAATGTCGGGAATGACCCCGCGATGCTGCGTGCTGCCTCCCGATATGCGATAGAACTTGCTCTCCGTGATTTTCAGCTGCCCTTCCTGGAGGGGCACCAGTGACTGCACGGTGCCCTTACCAAAAGACTGTTCACCCACCACGATACCGCGGCCATAATCCTGAATAGCGCCAGCAAAGATCTCTGATGCCGAGGCGCTGAGACGATTGATCATGACTGCCAGTGGACCTTCGTAATAACTTGAGCGACGTCGCTTGCCGTCTCGCCAGACTCGACTTTCAGCCGAGCGAATCTGCACCGTTGGTCCATACTCGATGAAAAGGCCTGTCAATTGATTGGCCTCCTGTAAGGAGCCGCCGCCGTTGTCCCTCAAATCGATGACCAGGCCCTCAACCCCCTCGCGAACCAGCTCATCAATCAGTTTTTGGACGTCGCGGGTCGTCGATCGATAGTTTTTATCGCCGCGACGGTAGGCGTCAAAATCGATGTAAAAAGCGGGGATATCGATCACGCCGATGCGATGCGTTTGGTCCGCCTCGTCGGTGAACTCAATAATCTCTTTTTGAGCGGCCTGCTCTTCCAGCTTGACCTCATTCCGTCGAATAGGGACCACCCGTCGCTGATCTGTTTTGCCTTTCCCTGGAATGACCTCGAGGCGAACGACGGTGTCTCGCGGCCCTCGGATCAGATCCACGATCTCATCGAGTCGCCAGCCCACCACGTCCTCAATTGCCCCTGACTCGTCCTGGCCCACACCGATGATCAGGTCGGAGGGACGCAGCTCGCCTTGCTTATCGGCAGGGCCTGCGGGTATCAGGCGACTTACTTTGGCGTACTCATCGTCAATTTGCAGCATGGCGCCAATGCCCTCAAAGGACAGACTCATGTTGATATCAAAGTTTTCTGCGCGCCGGGGTGAGAAGTAGTTCGTGTGGGGGTCGTATTGCTCCGCAAGCGTGTTGGCATAGATCTGGAACACGTCTTGTGAATTATATTGATCCAGTCTGTTCAACTGGTTGTTGTAGCGGCGCTCCAGCGTCTCGGGAATTTCCTCCGCAGGCTTGTCAGCGAGCATCAGACTGAGCACCTGATTTTTCAGCCGTTTCCGCCAACGCTCATCCAGTTCTTCTGCGTTTGGCGCCCAAGGCATTGTGGAGTGGTCGATAACCAAGTACTCATCGAGCTCGTAATCAAAGCTCGCCAGCGTCTCAGGCAGTGTCGCAATGATCTCTTCGAGTCGACTCCTGAGCTTTTCATGGTAGCGATTGAACATGGCAAAGGCCGGGTCCAGATCACCTCGACGGCCCGCATTATCCAGCTCCAGTTGCCACGGTGTGAAAGTGGCAATATCCGCCGCATCGAAGAACATCCGCTGAGGATCCAGCGCATCGAGGTAGGCCGCAAAGTGCTGTGCCGCGAGCACGTCGTCGTAGCGCCGACTCGCGTAGTGGCGCTCCTCGATCACCTCAATGAGCTCTTTCAGGGTATCCCCTTGCTCGCTACTGGAGACCACCGCCTGGCTCGCCAACGGAGCGCCTAGCAGCCCTAACGCGATCACCCCGCTAAAAATCTTGAGTCTGTTCAGTGCTGACACAACGTCATGCTCCTCTATCCGTCCGTGGATTTATCTGACCCCTACGGTAATGCACTCAGAAGGGATGACCAAATCGCAAATAAAGCGCTTCGTTATCGCTTTTACCCTTCGCAATCTCCAGTCGGATCAATACCGACGCCTCTTCCTTGAGCATATAGGATACCCCGACCCCTAATGAGGGGTAGGTAGCGTCGCCGCAAGAGAGGTCCTTGCCGGCGATATCCTCTCCGAACTGACAGCCGACCCCGCCAAAAGCAACAAGACCAAGCTTGCCTGTCAGGGGAATTCTGCCCTCTAGCAATACATGAGAGTAGTGCCGCGAGAGATAGTTCCCCATGGTGTAGCCCGGCAGGGAAACCGAAGAATAACCTGATAGCGGGGCATCATCGGTAAAGCGACCCTTCAGTTGTAACGCCAGCACGGGAGCTCGTTGGCTACGACCGGAGGAGGGGCGTTTTATTGAGTGATACCAGCGCAGGTCTGCAAAACCCACATCGAAGGATGACTCCCCGCCAAGGCCCTCTCGATACGCAAAGTTATGCAGCGTGAAGAGGTGTCCTGCTGAGGGATCACGCTGATGATTCATTGTGTCGTGCTGGAATACCAAGCCAAGCCCTGTGGCGTCAAAGCCCGCAAGGCCAACTTGGGTCATTAACCCCTCTAGCAGCCCGTCGGCACCCACGGCGTAGTTCGTGCTGATCCCCTGAACGCCGCCAAACCAACCCCCTTTTCGCAGCTGATGGAGGTACCTGAAGCCATAGGTATGCACGTTGTCTTGAGTCTTGACTGGCTGGCCGCTGCCCAGAAAGTCATCGTATTCATTGTTGATCTCGGCGGTTGCCGCCAGCAGGCTTAATCGCCGCGTGTCGGCTCCCCAATAAAGTTGGCTGAATGCGGCCGCCGTCGAAGAGTCGGTGTCGGAATACGAAATGGTCAGTCCTGTCATAGACGGCGTGGACTCGGCATCCAGTCGCTTTAAGTAGGCAATCAACGCGCCGACGTTGGCGCCCAGCTTGGGGTCCGCCGATAGGGTCGGCGCGATCAGCCAGGGCTTGTCTTGCTTCGCGGCGTCGAGCGTGCCGGGCTCCGTCGCCTCCATATCAGATTGCGCTTTGGGGGCCTCCTCAGAGCGCACGCTGGCAGGAAGGGCCGTGAAGAGGGCTGCGCAGAGCACCAAGAAGAGGCCTAAAAGCGGGGAGGGCTTTGCTGTCACGGTCATCGTTTGACTCATTGTTGGTTGTCTGCCGAGTGGAAGGCAGATATGGCTTAGTCTGCTCCGACAACGGCGCAAGGCGAGCGAGAATGCTAACACTTCGAGCTGAGACGACGGTGCTCTGGAGGTGACAGGCTCAGCTTGCTGCTGAGGCTGCGTCGGCGATAGGTCCTTGAAGTGCGCGATGTTCATCCACCATCAGCCAGGGCAGTCCCGCATGAGAGAGCCACTCTGTGGCCCCAGCCCCGGCTTTGAGGCAGGCTACCGTGGCGACGGCCCCTGCGGTTAGGCAATGTGAGTCGATGACGCTCACACTCGCGGGGCCTTCAATGGGCCAGCCCGAGCGGGGGTCCAGCAGATGCCCATAGGAGCGCCCCTGATGCTCGATCTTCCTCGCATAGTTGCCGCTCGTTGCGACCGCCGAGTCGGTGAGGCCTATTGTCAGCAAGCTTCCCAATCCCTGCGGGTCTTGAATGCCGATTTGCCACGGCTTGCCGTTTCCCTGCGCTCCGATCGTGGCAACATCCCCCGCCAGTTCAATCATGCCTGAGCTCACGCCTGCCTCGCGCATCAAGCGTATGACGCAGTCGGCCGCATATTCCTTGGCTAGGCCGCCGAGATCAATTTCCATGCCCGGCTGCGGAAGGTGTAGGCCCGAGTCCTGCCATTCAATGCGATCCCAGCCAACGAGCTTCAGCGCCGACGCCACGTGCTCAGGAGCGGCCGAGCCGCCATCCTGAAAGTTCCAGGCTCTGCGCAATGGTCCCGATGTAATATCAAACAGTCCCTCAGACGCCCCCCAAAGCTGATCGGCGAGATCCAGTAACGCCCTCATTTCAGTGTCGAGCTCGGTAAACTCGCCGGTGCCCGCACGTGCGTTGATGGTGCTGACTAAGCTGTCTGAGACGTAGCGACTATATCGATCTTCCAGCGCGGCAAGCTGCGCGACCACGGCTAGCAGGAAGTGCTCCAGCTCTGCGGCCTGCCCTGGTGGGGCGTCAATCACCAGACAGGCGGGCCCGCCCATTACGCTAAAGCGATGCTCCAGCCGTCTGATTTCGTCAGTCAAAGCGCCAGGTCACCCCAACTGTGCCGCGCCAGAAGTCGACCAAAGCGGGGGCCGCCTCGCCCCCATAGAGCCCCCAATTGGCGTCACTCATATACCGCTCAGCCTCAAATTCGAGTGCCCACGTGTCGCTGAGGGCGATCTCCCAGCGGGCGCCAATCGTCACCGCACCATAGGAAGAAAGCCGATAATCGTCGGCATAGTCTGGTGCGTCGGTATCGGCAATGACGCTAAAAAAATCGGCCTCGCGCTGACTGTAATACCGGAGGTAAGGTGTGACGAGGCTCCGAGAAAGGTTTTGCGCCCAACCGAGCTCCAGCGTGTGCGAGTCTGTCCCCCAACTGTCCGCGTAGTAGCGGTAATCTATCTGCAGTGCGGCATCGCGATCGATAAAGAAAGTGCCGATAACCTGCTGATAGCGCAATACGTTCGTGGGTATCGGGTCGCTGATCCTTAAACTTGTAGGGATCGGAAAGGTACCCCTCGCTGTAGGTGTAGTTCACCCCGATTCTTGCAATCGCGGTGCGCGATAGTATCTGTGAAACGCCAAAGAAACCCGACTGTGTGTCGAGGTCAGCCTCGGTCACGAAAACGGGAATCACCCCTTGTGTCGGGTTGAGCGTATCGCGCGAGTTACTAAAGGACGTGCTCCAAGTGCGCGCGTCATCGTCGGTATTCCACGACGCATCGAAGGCGAGTGCCGTGGCCTCGTAATCATCTTCGTCGGAATGGCTGACGGCGACAGCCAGCGTTACCATCTGCCCAGAAGTAGCGGGTCGTTACGCCCACTTCCACGCGATTGTCCTGAATGCTGGCACCGCTCATGATGACGCCGGGCTCGCCGTCCTGTTGGGCACCCACGAACCACGGCGAGGCGCCCGTTTGATAATCATTTTGCACATCGAGTGCGACCGACCAGCTTGCACCCACAGGCGCCTCAATCCAGAGCTGAGTGATATCAATATCGTAACGGTCTGTCGCACCAAAGATGACGGCGTCTTGGTCAATGCTGTCTTCCGAATAATGGGTGTAGCGGAGGCCCACCTCTGTAAAGGCAGGCGGCGCGTCGGCAAGGGCTGTCCCGGTCTTGTATGCGGGTAGCGCAAGCAAAGAGGCGCCTAGACGCTTCATGAGCGGGCTGGGGTTTGAAAGTTTCGACACTGCGGGCGGTTTAGTTACAGCCACAGCCGCCTCCGGCCGCGCCTGCACCGCCAGATGAGGCCTCTTTGCTGGTATAAACGTGGCCCTTCAGCTTGGCGTTGCGCGGGCTTGTATCCCATTGCATGCCGTCTTCGGCGAGATGACCGCGATCGTACGGTGCGACAGTCTCGACGCTGCTACAGGCCGACAGCTGCAGGATGAGGAGCAGACCTATGCACCTAATCAGATGAATTTGGTCGCTGTATTTCATGCCCATCGATCACTCCTTTGCGCTGGCATGATTGCTCAGCCATATGAAACGGGGCGTATTCTCGCCGTATCCATGGCAACAGCTCACATGGTGGTGCAGTGAAGCGTTAATCGCAACGCGGCGAATCCCTTTCGCGAATATATTGCGAAAAAGTAAACAAAACTGTGCGCGTTTGAGTTGTTGCTGCGTATCAACGTACATTACGGTGTGATATCGCAACTGACTCAGGGAGAAGAGTGACATGACTAGGAAGGTTAACCAGGGTGGGCTGTGCTTCGGACTGACGAGTGTGGTGGGCTGGCTCTGGCTGCTCATGTCCAACACGGCGACAGGCCAGACGGCCGAGGCGTTCTATGCCAGCGATAGTCGACTCAATCGTTCAAGGTAAGTGCATCACGTGCCATCGATCAGGTGGCCAGGCTAGCAGCACGGCATTGAGATTTACGAGCTCAGTCTCGAGTAATCACGGCGTGTTCGATAGTTTTGTGAACAGTCCCACAAAAGGTGCGCGGGCTGCCAGGGTCCTCTCAAAGATCACGGGTGGCTCAGGCCATGGCGGAGGTCAGGTGATCTCGCAGGGGTCGGCCAACTACCAAACCTTTTCGGACTACATGGATCTATTGAGCGCCGACGAGCAGCCGGTCGGATCCCGGTCGTGCTTCGGGTCGCCTTGGAAGAGCCGATAGAAGGCCAGGTGCATACTGGGGGTCGGTAATCTAGCGCGGATGGGCAGTTGCCTCCGAGGGCATCACGAAAGTCGAGATATTGATTGACGGCGTACTGGCGTTTGAGGCGCCCTACGGTGGCTTAAGAGGTGACGTCGGCGGTGCTTTTCCGGATGTGGCAGGGTCCAGTGAGTCCGGCTTTTCGTTGGCCTTACAATTACAGCTGCGATGGCTGCTGGGTCCTCACACGATCACTGCTGTTGCCTATAACGCGCTCGGTGAGACTCAGGAGAGCTCAGCCAGCTTTGAGGTAGTGCGTTTCGACTCTCCTTTCATTGCTGGTGACAACGCCGTGAATCTCGACGGCGGTAGCTGTGCGCTGTCTTCCGACGAGATATCGATCGTAGACGCACGGGTGGAGGGCTCACTTTACGATTTGGTGCTGAAATGGCGAAGAGCGGAACAAGGGTTTGAAATAACAGAAATTCGTTAATTAACAGAATTTTATAGTTATTATATAGAGCCAATTATCTCAACAGACCGGTGTTAATACTGGTGCGCATTGAGAGTGGCGGGCATCGGTTCAACGTACGCTATAATCTCACTCGGAAGTCACCAAGGGAGTCGTGGGTGTCTGTACTACGCCGCCGCGGAAGGCGTCGCTTTTCTTTCAGCGCTATTGCGGGTGTTGGGCAGCTAAGTCGGGCCAGGTTCACCCTGGGCGGCCTGTTGCTGAGCGCTGCGTTTGGGGCGCACGGGTGGCCTGCGGAGACAGGTGGTCCAGCTCATCCCAATTTTGCGCTTCTGGCGACGACAGGTTCTTCGGTCAATGATCTTAAGCAGTATTACACCGAGAAAGTCGATCCTGGTGTCCAGCAGGAATGCCTGGTTTGCCATAAAGCGGGTGGAGCCGCGCCTCAAGGCGGCGCTCGCTTGGTGCTCAGCACATCGTCCAACGGCAATCACACTGCCTTCGTTGATTTACTCGCTCTAGACGGCGTCGACGGCGACTGGATACTGGCCAAAGTCACGGGCCAGCAAGACCATGGCGGCGGTGTCGTCCTGAGCCAGAGTTCGGGTCCGTATCGCGCTTTACAGCAATACCTCTCGCTGCTCGGTGAGGTCGATAGTCCTGACTCAGAGCGCGCTGGCTTCTGGGACGGGACAGCTGCCGAGGCGCGGGAAACCACCCTCAGACGCGCCACGCTTCTTTTCGCTGGCAGGCTGCCTGAGGAGGCTGCCATCAATCTGGCGAGCCAGTCGGAGGAGGGTCTTCGACAGGCGATTCTCGAAGCCCTGTCCGGTAACGGATTCAAAGATTTTATTCTACGTGGAGCGAATGATCGTTTGCTGGTTGAGGGGCTGCTGAACGGGCTCAATTTTGATATCTCGACCCTCGATCGCTACCCAGCGTTGTCTAAGTTATTTGTCACGCTGCCAGAAGAACGACCAGATGAGTACGAGGACTATCACGATAAGCCGTTTTTATCGCGATGGGACGCAGACTGGAGCTTTCGCTGGGCCATTACCCGTGAACCTTTAGAGCTAATCGCTCACGTCATCATGAAGGACCTTCCGTATCGGCAGGTACTGACTGCTAACCACACAATGGTGAATGCGTTTAGCGATTTGGCTTATCGTTCAGACACGGGGTTTAGTCACGAGTTTGCTGACGATCAGGGGTTCTATGACCGCAGCCAATACAACCGCTTTGTGCCGGGTTATAACGACGGACATATTCCTCATGATAATGGTTACGAGTTTAACGACGAGTTAGGTGTTACGGAATTTAGCGGGTACCAGGAGTGGCCCCATGCAGGTGTGTTGAGCACCCAAGCATGGCTTGCTCGCTACCCGTCAACCGACACCAACCGAAATCGTGCCAGAGCAAGATGGAGTTACTTTCATTTTTTAGGCGTTGATATCGAGAAATCCGCGCCGAGAACCACGGACCCGGTAGCGCTGGCAGATACCAATAACCCGACTATGAATAACAGCGCCTGCACGGTCTGTCATGAGCGCCTTGATCCTGTCGCAGGGGCGTACCAGAGCTTTGGCGATCTGGGCCATTACCTTGATCAATATGGCGGCCAAGATTCTTTGGCAGAATCGTATAAGTGCCCCGAATGTTATGGCGGCGAGTACGACTCATCGCCCTATAAGGAAGGCGATACCTGGTACCGTGATATGCGCGCCCCCGGTTTTGCGGACAAGGTCGCTGGCGGGCCGCGCGATAGCTTGCAGTGGCTGGGGTACCGACTGTCTCGTGATCCCCGCTTTGCCGCCGCCACCGTACGCTTTTGGTGGCCGGCAATATTCGGCGCAGATCCATTGCTCGTGCCCGAGGATGATCAGGTGCCGGATTATAAGGCGCGCTTGGTTGCCTTTAACGAACAAGATGCCCTGGTCGCATCCCTCGCCGAGCGCTTCGAGGCTTCAGGGTTTAATGCTAGAGCGCTATTCACCGATATGGCGATGTCGCGCTGGTATCGTCACTCTGAGGTGACCGACGTGGCCTTGGTGGACAGTCGAGCCATAGAGCTCGCCACTGTCGGCCGCGGGCGAC
>CALSVI010000009.1 GCA_943840615.1 uncultured Luminiphilus sp.
TCACTTTCATTCCCGCGGCTGGTTGAGCAGTGCCTTTTATCTGACAGTGCCCGATGAGGTGCGCGCGGGCAGCAAAGCAGGATGGATTAAATTTGGCGAGCCCGGGTTTCGCGCACGTGAACCTTTAGCGCCTGAACATTGGCTGCAACCCGAGGAAGGTGCGCTGGCCATTTTCCCGTCTTACCTGTGGCATGGAACACAACCGTTAACGGCTGACGCCGAACGCATGACCGTGGGGTTTGATCTGGTCCCGGCACCTTCCTAAAAAGGCGGAGCGCTCCAGACGCCTCGGTCGCGCCACACGCAGTGGAATTGGGCCAAGAGCCGCTGCTGCCTCGACTTCACTGGTCAGTGTTGAAAAAACCGGTTTTCTTTTGGCCGTCTTCGCTATACACCGGCTCGCCCCGCTCGATCAGGTAGGCTTGATTCGTGCTGCTCACAAAACCGACGCCCCGCAACAGGCTCGCCATTTGTTCGTAGTAAGGATGGTGAAAATGCGCCGCAAGGCTGTCACTGTCTTCCCACAGCTCGTATACCTGCAGTCGAGTAGGAATGGCCGGATCCGGCGCGAAACAATAGTCATGGCAACCGGGCTCTTCTTCTCGAGTCAGCCGCTGAACATCGGCGACCAGCGACACCGCTCTATCACGATCTGCTTCGCTCGCAAATTCTAACGCCGCTACTACGATAATCATGCACTCCACCTCCGCGAGACATTACGACCCAACGCAACTAATGACGGGTCTACTCGTCCCTGCGTCTATTGTCCTATTTATTGCCCTATCCAAAAAAGCGCCCTATCCAGATAGCCCAAGCCACCCCAACAAAGCGGTCATTGCCATCAGGTACATACCGGGCATTTTGAATAATATTGCGTGACCCGTCGCGCCCAGCAACATAAACAACGCGGCACCCAGCGCATTGGCCGCCAAAACCGGATAGGCCAGCAGCGCTAGATGCGGTTTCATTGCGACACAAGTCAATGTGGCACCGCTGACCAGTAAAAATATCGTAAACATGTGCCAGGAGACGAGGCTGAGCGACTGGGTGAGCGGCATGAGAGCGCCGGCTCGAATGTGTCCCATATAAATTTTACCCCCGACATAACCATGAAAAATGGCGCTGGCTAGCGCTATCAGTGCAGCGGCGGGCAGAAAGAGCGGCTCCATATCAGCCTCCTTGTATGAGGGTCATGCGTGTCAATGTACCGGAATGTGGGCTGACCGGGGTTTCATTATTGTCTCGCCGATTCAGTTTAGCTGTTCCAGGGTTTAAGCATTGCGCGTCCGGTCTGGCGGCGAAGCACCACTGCCACGCTTAGCCAGACGAGCAGCAAATAAGGCGTGTCGGAAATAAGATCCTGTGCCCAGGCGCGCTCATCTGCCAGGCCGGCAGCAATCTGCTCGGAGCTCAGATGGATGCCGTGGGTAAGCGAGATAATAATAGGGATAAATTTGAGCGCCGCGGCGGCGAGTAATGCAAAGTTGGCCCATGCCAACAGAGCGTAGCAGCGGTTCCTCATTTTACTCCCCGCCTCGCGTTGCCGACACGCGACCGCTTTTTTGTGCAGCGGGCATCCTCGAGCCGCATCGCAACGCCCTCACAGACCAACGAAGATCACCGAGAGATTATGGGCAGGCATCTCAATGACCTCACGACACGCAAAGCCATGATCCACCGCTACATTGATGACGGCTTCAAGATCCCTGACACCCCATCGCGGATCCTGTGATCTGAGTTGGTCATCAAATGCCGCATTAGACGCCGCGGTGTGCTGTCCCTCGCGCCTGAACGGCCCATAGAGCAGCAGCGGTGCGCCCGGCTTAAGTATTCGTGCCGCACCGTCGAACAGCGCCTCGCAACACGACCAGGGCGCGATATGCACCATGTTGATATTCACCAGGGCCGATATGGGTGCGGGCAATTCGGCCGCTTCCACCGGCCAGACCAGATCCAGCACATCAAGGGGCTGGGGAGGTAGGAGATTTACAGGGGCAGCCTCTTCTCGCCAGCTTGCGATAGACGCCAAACTGATCTCATCAATATCGGTCGGGAGCCAATAGCGCGCACCCAGCCTCGGCGCAAAAAAAACGGCATGCTGGCCGGTACCTGCAGAAATCTCCAGCACTGTACCTTCATCGGGCAAGCAGTTTCGCAGCACCTCGAGAATCGCTTCGCGGTTGCGCTCAGTAGCGGGCGCGTGGCGCTTGGTCACTGCATCAATCGCCGCCAGCCAAAAAAATCGCAAGGGTGGGAATCAGCAAAAGTAGCCCTCCTGCCACCAACAGCAGCGCTTCGACTCGGCTTCGCCATTTCGGACGGTTTTCTTCCGGTGTTTCGGGTGAGCTGTTCATTGCCACTCTATTCGTTTCGCCAGATCCAATAATGGGATGTGTATTGTCCGACGGCAAGTCCCGCTGTCAGGGCTCGAGCAGCCACACCTCCTCGGGTTTTAGGGAAGAAACTGTCACGCATTTAAGGTGAATGTCAAAAACCATACGGGGGAGTTACCAATGATTGATGTCCATTCTTTTGATGAAAACGTGGTGATATGGAGCGCGCTACCCGATGGAGAGCAAGTCTGGCTGTCCTCTATGTAGATAAGATCGCCAAAAACACGGCTGGCATGCGAGTCAACGTCAACACCACCCAGCTGCAGTTCCTCAAGGCGTGCCCTAAGCAATAGATGATTTGTCACCTTTTGATATCCCGCCCGCCACGCGTGGCGGGATAAAGCGACTACACTACGCGTTGATTTCGCTCGATTTATCCAAAGAGGACATTGCATCGTGATCCTGAAAAACATGTCGTTGCTGGTTGTTGCTACGGTTATCAGCGCTCAGGCCGCCAAAGCCGGCAACGTTGTGGTGGATATGTCTCAGGTGCTGGACTACAACCAGTACCAGACAGATCTGCAGCAATGCGAAGGGCTGGCGGTTCAAAATCAGCCCAGTGCTCCACAACGCGAAAGCGTCGCAGGCACAGCGGTGAAAGGTGCCGCGGTGGGTGCTACAGCGGGTGCAGTGGGCGGTAAGTCTGGATCCAAGGCAGCCAAGAAAGGCGCCGGGGTCGGCGTCATTGCTGCTGCCAGCCGTAATAATCGTAATCGCCGCGCGGCCAGTGCTAACGCCAGTGCCCAGGCCGATCAAATCGTCAAAAACTGTATGCGTGGCCGGGGTTACAACGTGCTCAATTAACGAATACTCGTCGGCCGCATAAGACGATGGGTCGAGCGTTCGCTAACCCTTAGGCCGCAATCTCTGCATGAGCGGTGCTAAAAGCGGCCACTGCCTTATCAAGGTCGTCTCTGGTGTGCCCCGCAGAGATCTGCACACGAATGCGTGCCTTGCCCTTTGGCACGACAGGAAAAAAGAATCCGATGGCGTAAATGCCCAGTTCCAACAGCCGTTCGGACATCTTCTGGGCCACCACAGCATCCCCTAACATCACCGGCACGATCGGGTGATCTCCCTCGGGCACCGCAAACCCATTAGCTTGCATCTGCTCCCGAAAGTAACGAGTGTTGGCGTGGAGCGTGTCGCGAAGCGCCGTTGAAGCCTCGAGCATATCGAGCACTTTCAGCGAGGCAGCGCAAATCGCTGGCGCCAAGGTATTCGAAAATAAATACGGCCTTGAGCGCTGCCGAAGGATATCGACAATTTCCTGTCGTCCGGCCGTGAAGCCGCCTGAGCCGCCACCCAACGCCTTGCCAAAGGTGCCGGTAATGATGTCGACGCGATCCATCACGCCGCAGTACTCATGTACGCCACGTCCCTGATCACCCATGAAACCGGTGGCGTGGCAGTCGTCGTGATGCACCATCGCCCCGTATTGGTCGGCGAGGTCACAGATAGCCCCCAATCGGGCAACCGTGCCATCCATCGAAAAGACACCGTCGGTGGTGATCAGTATTCGTCGCACGCCGGCTTCGCGAGCCTCTTTGAGCTTGGACTCTAAATCCGCCATGTCGTTGTTGCGATAACGGTAACGGGAAGCCTTGCACAGGCGCACGCCGTCAATAATGGAGGCATGGTTAAGCTCATCGGAAATAACGGCGTCCTCTGGCCCCAGAATGGTCTCGAAAAGTCCGGTATTGGCATCAAAACAGGCGGCGTAAAGAATGGTGTCTTCCATTCCTAAAAAACGGCTGACCCGTTGCTCGAGCGTTTTGTGAATGCTCTGGGTGCCGCAGATAAAGCGCACCGACGCGGCGCCAAATCCCCACTCGTTAAGGCTGTCGCTGGCTGCCTGCTTCACCTCTGCATTATTGGCGAGACCCAAATAATTATTGGCGCACATATTGACCACATTGGCACCGCCCTCGAGGGTGATGTCGTTTTTCTGATCAGACGCAATAACGCGCTCGGTCTTCCACAGCCCTGCCGCCTTGATCTCGGCGATCTCTGCGGCATAACCCTCTTTAGCAGCCTGATAACTCATATCAATCCTTCCAATCGAGAATCACTTTGCCGGATTGTCCGGAGCGCATGATGTCGAAGCCCTGCTGAAATTCGGTGTAATGAAAACGGTGCGTAATGATGCGCTCGATCGGCAAGCCGCTCTGGATCATCATCACCATCTTGTACCAGGTTTCATACATTTCACGGCCATAGATACCTTTAATATTCAGACCCTTAAAGACCACGTCGGTCCAGGGAATGCCCGTGTCATCCGGCATGATGCCCAGCATGGCAATGTTGCCGCCGTTAATCATCTTGCTCAGTACGTCACGGAAGGCGGCCGGAGACCCTGACATTTCCAGGCAGACATCGAAACCTTCGAGAATGCCGAGGCTCTCCATAAAATTACGCGTGATTTCCTGCTTGGCGACATTAATCGGCTGAACCTTTGGCACGATGCGCTTTGCCAGATCCAGGCGGTACTCGTTGACGTCCGTCAGGATGACGTTACGCGCACCGCAGTGCCCCGCTACCATCGCCGCCATAATCCCGATGGGCCCGGCGCCGGTAATGATGACGTCTTCACCCACCATATTGAAGGACAGCGCGGTGTGAACGGCATTGCCATAAGGATCGAAAATGCTGAGCAAATCAGTGGGGAGGTAGACGCTAGGTCTAAACACGTTGGTGGCTGGAATGACCACGTACTCAGCAAAGGCGCCGTCGCGATTCACTCCCACGCCTTCGGTATTCGGACACAAATGCAAACGGCCTGCCAGGCAGTTGCGACACCGGCCGCACACAATGTGGCCCTCGCCCGACACAATATCGCCGACCTGCAGACCCGTGACGTTGGCGCCCAGCTCGACGATCTCACCCGCATACTCGTGACCCGCTGTCATCGGTACCGGAATCGTTTTTTGGGCCCACTCATCCCAGTTATAGATGTGGACATCGGTGCCGCAAATAGCGGTTTTGTGGACCTTAATCAGAACGTCATTACCCCCCACCGAGGGGATAGGAACATCCTCAAGCCACAGCCCTTCCTCGGCACGTTTTTTGACCAATGCTTTCATGTCAGAAGCCGTCCAATTGACGTTGGTTACAGGGCATTTTATGCATAATCGCGGCATTTGGATGCCTGCCGCTGCAAATTTTTTTACCCGTCAGACCCAGTGCGACAGCCCCGTCACAGCGGGTTCAGCGCGGCGCATGGGTGCAGCTGGCTTGCATCCACCTCAAGTTGATGCCCATTCGCTCCACTGCAGGGTCCGCCCAGGTATACGACACGGCACGGTCCTCCCCCGGGCGATACGCATAAAGCACGACGGAAGGCCGGTTAGGGTCGAAAGGCCAGCGCACATTGCGCAGTTTGATCCCCACCTCTTGGGGCTCGTCCTCGTCGGTGCTGAGCCAGACCATGCCGCCCTGATCATAAACCTCTAGCCCGCGCCGAAAGGTCCAGTCTCCGTCACGCTGCCGTGCCGTTATCCAGCATTCGAAGCGCCGGGCCTTGCGGTTTTTATGTGGCACACCAGCGGGATGCCCGAATACCACATTGCCCGCCTCGTCGCGGGCGCGATCGCTGATCCAGAGCGCGTCTTGGGTTAACAGCAGATCATCATTAAAAATGATGCGTTTGTTGCTCTCTCTAGACACATAGGAGCAGGCATCGGGCTCCATATAACCGACAAAGTGATTCGCTCGCCGCTGCCAAAAGACATCGCACCCCGGTAGGGCACGGGTCTGCTCCGGCGTTAAGCCCGCGAGCTTTGTGAGGTCGAGGTGCGCATCGACCAGGGCCGCCACGTCATTCGGGGTGTAAATCGTGAGGCGGATGGCGTTTGCTTCGTAATCGGGCCGAAAGGCATAAATACGCTGCCGGTAAATTTGGGCGGGGTCGTCGTTGAGGTGCTGCTGAACATAAAAGACATGCTGCCCAAACGCCCGTAGCTCAACGGGCTCAAAGACATGATGGATACGCTCATGGCGCAGCGACTCATCGATCCCCTGCTCTTCCTCGAAATACACCTGCTCCTGATTGTCATAAACCCCGGGAAACCACTCCATCATAATGCGGAAGTCTTTGTCCAAAATCGCGGCCTCGTCGCCGCGCGCACTGAGCGCCACCGAACACAGCGCAATCCAAAACAGTCGTTTCATGATCCCTCCCCTTTGGTAAAGACACCCAGATGCGGCTTGCGCACCCATCTGATATCGACACAATGGCATCACAGGCCGATGGCCGCCAGCACCCGCCATTGCCTTTGCGCCGGTTTAAACCTAGGTTTACAGCCAACGATGCAACAAGCGCAACGCTGTGGGGGTGTTTACTACTGGCGTCGGGCGCGCAATACCTAACCCATCAGCGGGACACTGTTATGAAACCATTGGAAGGCGTCACCATCCTCGAGTTCTCGACGATGATTACGGCGGCGTTGGCAAGCATGATGCTCGCCGAGCAAGGCGCGAGAGTCATCAAAGTAGAGCCAAGCGATTCGGGCGACCCGATGCGATACATCGGCGCGCGCAAAGGCGACATCTCCTCGCTGTTCGCGGGATGTAATCGGGGTAAAGAATCCATCAAGATCGACCTTAAGAGCGAGGCGGGTCAGACGGTCATTCGTGACATGATTCCACAGGTAGATGTGGTCATTCATAACTTTCGCCCGGGAACCATGGACACGCTTAATCTGGGTTGCAGTGCGCTCCAGTCGATCAACCCCCAACTCATCTATATGGCCATCTCGGGCTTTGGTACCGAAGGACCGCTCCGCCGTGCTCCGGCCTATGATCCGATCATTCAGGCACATTCGGGAATGGCTGCCACTCAGGGCAGCGACGAATCTCCCGCCTTTATCCGCTCACTGCTGTGCGACAAGATCACGGCTTATACCGCCTGCCAAGCCGTCACCAGCGCGCTGTTCGCGCGCGAGCGCAGCGGCGAGGGTCAGCTGATTGATCTGTCCATGCTCGATGCAGGTCTCTTTTTTATGTTTCCCGACGGCTTCCAGAATCACGCGCTTCTCGATGAGGATGCGATTCCGGGCGGGCTGTTAATCGATATCCTTTACGACCTGACCCTGACTAAGGATGGCGGCATCACAGTAGCTGCCGCCAACCAGGAGATGCAGGGACGCATGCTCAATGCCATCGGACTGCTTCACCTGCTGCAGGATGAGCGCTTCAATACGATGAAAAAATTGATGGAAAATCTGTACGCCTTTCGGGAGCTGGTCGCTGAAAAATGTCTGCACTACACCAGTGACGAATTGCTTCAGCGGCTCCGCGAGGTCGAGGTGCCCTGCGCAAAGTGCCTAAGCCGAGACGAAGTGCTCGCGCAGGAGCAATTGAGTGCCAACGACAGCATCGCAGAAGTAGACCACCCTCATCTGGGCAAAATACGCATCGTCAAAGCACCACCGCGTTTCGGGGGGGAGCGGCTGGCGCCCTCGCGCCCGGCGCCGGCCCATGGCGAGCATACCGAAGACGTGCTCAGCTCTTTTGGACTGGACAAGGGCCGCATTGAGCGTCTTCGTGCTGAAGGGTTACTGGGATAGCCGAACTCTTTACCCCGCGCAGTTGTGCCAAGGTCTCAGTGCCCATTAGAGAAGGCTATTGTGCCGTAAACCCACCATCCACACTGAGAATCGCGCCCTGGCACAAACTCGAGTCCGGCGAGGCGAAGAACAGGATCGCGCCGGCCACTTCCTCAGCCGTACCCATCCGACCGATAGGCATGACCCCTCGCAGCATACTCTTAGCTTCTTCCTTATCAGGCATGAGGTCTGTCCAGCGCTCCATCATAGGCGTTTCGATCACCCCCGGGCACACACAGTTGATGCGCACGCCGGAGGTAGCGAGCTCAATAGCCATATCGCGGGTAAAGACTACCAACCCGCCTTTGGCGCTCCCATAGGCGGTAGAGAGCGGGAACCCCACCAAACCATTGAGTGAAGAAATATTAATCACGCTGCCGGAGCCGCGCTCGACCATGGGCGGCACAAAATGCTTACAGAGCAGCCACGGTCCTTTGAGGTCAGTGTCGAGCACTCTGTCCCACTCTTCCTCCGTTGTATCGTTATAGGTCTTGTTGAGCTCCGAGCCCGCATTGTTGACCAGCACGTCGACTCGGCTCCATCGGTCATAGACCGCCTCAGCGGCCTGGGCGACTGCAGACTCAACGCGCACGTCGAGCTCCAATGCAAAATGTGCCGAACCCAGTTCCGACGCCAGCGCCTCGGCAGCAGGAAGATCGCGATCGAGAATGCACACCTCGGCACCCTCTGCAACGAACCGTTGAACCGTCGCGGCGCCAATACCACTGGCACCGCCCGTCACCACACATTTCAAATCCTGCAACCGCATCTGCTTTCCACTCGCTTAATGGGAACGTTATCAAACACCAAAGCGATCGTAGCGGCAAATACCTGCCAAAAAGTCACTGTTAGGGAGTAAATGTGTATTGAGAGACGTCATAACAGTGAAGGAGCACATTATGACCACATCAGATACCTATTCGATCGTCACAGCGGCAGCCGTGTTAGTGCTGATGGCATCTGCTGCCATCTAGGCACTGCCCAAGACTATTGCCGCTTTAGTACTGAGCAGCGGGGCTCCCCCCACACCTCGCCTGAGTGGCAGCGGCCCTGGAAGTCTAGTAAAATTTCGTCAGTATCTCAATCTTTTAAGAGGTCGATTATGTGCCGCCGTGTCTCTTCGCCCTTTTTCACTGCTGAAGCGCATTGCTGCTGTGGTAGCCGCAACCATTTATCTAACCGGCTGCGGTATCGAGATCGTGGACGTCACGGCGCCAACTTCTGTTACCAGTGGCCAACCCTTCGAGATTGAGGTCACCCAGCAGTTTTTCCAAAGTGGCGGCTTTAGCGAGACAGCAGAGACCCGACTGGTCTTCGTTTTCGTCGTGCCGGAGGCGTGGAGCCCACAAGCAGGTGGCAGTTATGATGGGGAGTTTGACGGCGATCCTCTCAGCTTGAACGTCGAAGTGCTTGACACGATCGAATCGGGTTGGAACGACCTTCTGTATGATCCGGAAGCGGCCAGTCCGTGTCTAGAGGAATATGCTGAGGATGAGATGCTCAAGAAGACTGTGCCGTGTACAAGGCGCTGGATGCGGTCGAGTTTGTCCCCTTTTTCTATGATGGGGCGTACCCTCCTCCCGACGATCCTACATACCAGTTGCTTTATGTCAGGACGGAGGCGCTACCAACGCAAGATTTCGCGGCAGACGATACTGGCGTTCTGACGATGTCCTTCGTCGCGGAAGCAGGACTGCAATCTGCGGAAGATGTCGAATTTGTTGTGGCATTGGCGATAGAGCTGAGCGAGGAAGCGGCAGAGATTGTTGGAGAGCGCCTGCCCGCTGACCGTCGAGAGTCGTGGCCATTATTGGGGGCAGGAGCTGCAGACGCCCCCCAAAACGGCGATGTGATTAGTTTCGTTTGGTGGTTGTGGGCGGAGAATGAGGGGCTTACTACTGAGATTGACGGCTATGAGGTGCCCATAGCGAGCGTCGGTGTGGCATCGGTCAGACAGTTTGCAGGCAATTTTCCCGTCCCTATAGGAGGGCCAGCCTTATTTGCCCTGATTGCGCTTGGTTTAGTGGGCCTTGGAATCTCAGCAGGACGAAAGAAAAGGCGTAAAATCTAAGGGTTCCGATTTTAACGGGGTAGGTAAGAGCGGAGACACTATCTTTACTTGGGACTTTTCTAGCCGCGCTCTGGCGCTACTTGCCACCGTAACCGCTGCCGCTTCCATAACCGATAATTCACTCTGGATAGCGGCGGTTGTAGCGTTCGGACTCTCTCACTACGTACTGTCCTTTTACTACGCCGCGCCCCAAATTAAGTTCCTTGTGACAAGCCCTGCCCACCAGCTATCAGGTGTGACTCTGCTGGTAGCGGGATCGGTGCTTTACCTCACCAAATTTCCCTTGGCGATATTTTTTGCCCTCCACCATGCATTCAACGAGGGCTACCTTCGCCGTTCCACAGCGCCCTCAGAAGGCAGCGTTACTGAGTCGGTCGGAGCTGCCAGGGCCCTGCTCCATGGCCTTGGCTTCATGGTCGTTATACGGCACGAAGCCGCTCTGAGAAACATACCGGAGATGCTGCTGTGGCTGGGTTTTGCGATGGCAGCCGCTTTTTACTGGCGCGCTGTCAGTGCTGACAAAGACGTGCCTCACGCCTCAGTAGCTGGCTCCAGCTCGCCAGAGGTGCTGCTTTTTCTGGTAGTTCTACTCTCTCTGCAAATGGAAATTTCTTGGCTGCAAGTGGTCTTTTATCACTTTGCGCTGTGGGCGATTCACCCTATCGCTGGCCTATCTAAAAAAGGAAGCGCCGCTATGACTGAGTATGTCGCCCTAACGATTGGCTCTCTTATCGGCTTTTTTGGTTATGACAACCACTAAGCTAGCGAGCGATTTTTTGGATATGGCGTTTTGGTACGGGCAATTTCTTTTTTGGTCTTATGTGCATATCGCTACATCTCTTGCACTCTCCAAAGCGCACCCCGCTTGGATTGTGCGCTTATTCCAACCGCAAGCTGCGGCGAGATAACCAAACACAACAAAACAAGCTCAACCAATGCCGTTGACCTCTTATCTTTGGTGGCGCTCAGCGCGTCGATGTCGATATGCACCGCTTAAAGACCTCGATTTCTTGAGCCTCAAAAGCCGACCCGTCCTGCCTCAGCAGATCGTGGTGCCAGAGCGCCGGCTCCGGGGAGCCAGGCCGATCACTCCAGGTGTGAATCGTCTGGGTGCGGCCCGATACCAACCCCCAGCAATAGCACCCCACACCCTCAGCCTGAAAGACAGGCAAATGGGTGTGGACTCGACTGCCCACCGGTCTGGCCAACCATTCCGTGCAAAGAACAGGGCGCTGGTGGCGTCTTTTTAGTTTCTCGATCCTCTTCTGCAATGACTTTTGGCCCATATAGTGATGGAACGAAATGACGTCAGACAGGCCAAGCTGTATGTGATTGAGGCGTGGATTGGGGGCCCAAATGCCAACGGTGAGTGGCTGATCCGGCTCAACCGCACGGGCCCACTCAAAGCTCGCGCGCAGCAGTGGAATAGACGGGCTGGGCAGAAGGAAGTGTCGCGCAAGCTTGATCAATGCCCTCGGAAAAGCTTTGACGGGCGGCAGGGATGCCAGAGGTAGAATCGCGTTGCCCGGCTCGTTATAGAGGTCCCAGATGCAAACTCGCTGATCGCGCCCGAAGGTGCCCACAATATCTTTCACATAGGCTTCACGGGTTTATGGCCGCTGGTTTTCATAGCGGTCTTGTGACCCTTAAGGAACTGAAGCTTGAAAACATGTCTGCTCATAGAAAGATCTCTGGAGCGCGAATGTCACCCGCTCAAGAAATATATTTAGAAAAGAGGCTGACACTGCTTTGTAACCCATGAAAACGTTCAGAGTGCGAGGCACTCATTTCTTGCGTCAGGTGCGTTCTACGGGGAACGTCAAGTAGCCCCAACTCATTACACCTCTGCCATCCCAGTTGATACCCAGCGTCATGCTATCGCCAGTCCATGTCATGTAGTCGGCTGCTGACTCGCTTGGTTTCGATACTTCTGCGGCCGAGCGCGCCCACGACTCAAGTTCTTGCAAAGCTTCAGCCCCTTCGCCGAGAAAGACAATCACAAAATACGCTTCATCATTGTCATAGAAGATCATGAATGGGTAGCGCCAATATCTGTATACGCACAACTCCCTGTCACCAGCCTGCGGCTCGCAATCGCCTCCAGTTGCCTGCTTCACCATCCTCCGAGTGTTCCTATCCCCCCAAGCAGTATTCGAATCCCGAGACTCTCGCCTCAGAGCCTCAGCGACAGCCGCCTTGCTCATACCAATGATTGGTATTCCCATGTGTTCTATTTCTCTGATCCACTCATCCACGTTAATAGCAGACGCATCGCCTGCTGGGCTGGAGGATGACGGAGCTTCTGGCGGAACTGCCTCTGCTGGATTGTTCTCTAGCGGCCCTAGGAGGTAATTACCGTCCTCCGCAAACACCTGCGCTGTCCAGACAAGCAAGACTCCTATGAGTGCTATCCATTTCACCGCTCAAATCTCCTTAGCTGTTAATCCTCTGCGACTTAACAGTAACTCGGCGGGGTCACATCCTATTGAACCGTTATGCCAAGCGTTTAGCTGATTGCGTCAGTGTCGCACCCCGGCCGATAGCTTTATGGCTTGATAGGCCCAAAGAAGAAGCCAAGTAGAAAAGTGATCCCTGCGAAGCCCCACAGCCCCCCGAAAAATCCGGTTGCAAAAGATCCTTGCAGTGCTTTTCGGAAACGGCTGAATCCCTGCTCGTCATATTGGTTTGCCCACTCCAGCATGAATGCCCAAAAGAGAGCGACAAAGAGGAACGCAATAAATGCCCAGCCCTCGCCCGCGCCCCAAATGTCGCCACCCGCCTCGAAGTAGTGAGTGAACGATTCAGCAAAATCGCGCAAGACACTATGCAGCCATCCGGAAAATTGATCTGCTCTGCTCATCGCCGCGCCCTCCTCAGCTTAACCACGCTCTTTGGGTTGGTCAGATACTTTGCCCATGCGTCGAGCATTTCCCTGATCTCCTTCTGCCGATCCATCCGCAGATAGGCGGCTCGCACCTTGTCGGGGTCGCCATGGCCTAATCCTCCCACATACCTGACACTCTAGAGCAGCACCCAACTAGTCTACCTAGTTGGACAGCGGTGGGCTGGAGGGCTGCTGGTTCAACTTCCTTGTTAGACAAAGGGGCCTGTATTGTCTCCTTTTTTTATTGAGGGGGTATGATGAATCTCCGCAGCCTAAGCCGACCGACTGACCGAATGAAAGATCAGCCAGAAAAATTCTTCAGCGAGTTATTTTCTTTTTTGTTGCTGACGCTCGCGTTTTGTATTTCAGGATCCTCAAGCCATGCTCAGGACGAAGAGGAGATTTACGAGGGGCTTCCTATATGGATGCTATATACGGCGAAGACAGTCGCCGACAGCAACAGATATTTTGATCCAAAACACATTGACCTCGTTATTCCAGAGAGTCTTTGGGAGAGCGCATTTCAGAGCTCTCTGGAACTCGCCATTCCTATTGATTTCAATAACGACGGGCTAATGGATTTGCTGATAGAGCAAGCAATTGCATGGAATGGCCCGGGCGGCACTGTTCCAAATGACAATCCAGATTTGTATGCACCCTCTAACGTGATCAGATTGGCCTTTAAGCAAGTTGAGACAGGTGTGTATCAACTCGCCACGCAATCAGTATTTGGAGAGGACATGGTCGAGATGGGAGACCTTAGCAGGAAGGTAATGACTGCGGACGTCAATTCTGATGGCTTTGTGGACGTTCTAATGTGTCTGCACAGAGAAGACGGCAGAGAGATGAGCTACGATGAGGGTTACTTAAACTGGTCAAGCAGACAGAAAGTCATCCTTTCCAACGGGGATGGCACTTACCGCGTGGATGACCTTGGTGGCGATCCTCAATACCAGCACGGTTGCACTACCGCCAAGATGCAAGATGGGTCCCAGCACATTATTTACGGGGTAAACAACTCCTCGTCTGCGGTGGTTTATCGGTATCAGGCAGACCAACCGATGTCTGTCGGTGGCTATCCATACTTAGGTGGCTGGGATGAGCGAGCTCTCTCGCCAGAGAGCTCAGGAGCACTCAATTACTCAAAATATCTAATGTCCAACATCACTCAAGGCCCAGATGCAGGGGTAAGGATCTTCGAGCAAATTGATTCCCAGTGGCTGGAATATGGTACTTACTTATTTGGCGAAAACAGGGGCCCCGTGGACTTCATAAATCAATGGAATGATGGTGTGCAGCAGCAGGACTTGTATTGGTATGACGGTCACCTGAGGCTCAGTTTCACAGTGTCTGATAGCTGCGAGATACGTCTTACTGATACGGAATCTGTCTTCGTGATTAAACTTGACTCTAATATTGTCCCTGAGAACTATGTCGAACCTATTGATATGGATAGTTTGGAATTCGACCAGATATACACGGCGCTCGCTATTCGCAACGGAGCCATCGAGGAGCTCAATTTATTCGATGAAGAAAGAAATCATCCCATGCCATACTCTTTCGTGTGCGGTGATATGACTGCCGATGGATACGGAGACCTGAGCAGTATTCAGGCGCACAACGGCTTGCCAGTTTCTTTTTATAAAAACGATGGCAATGGAGACTTAGTTAGGGTCGACGTAAAGGGTCTAGAGGTCGTGAAGACGCTAACGGTCCTTGAAAGCCTCCCATGGCCAGAACGGGTATGGTTTGAAGATATTAATGGGGACGGCATCGGGGATTGGTTACAGGCATCAAAAGGGACCATGAGAATTAACTTCGGAGTAAAACCTCAGTAGCGCTCTGGAAACCAAACACCACCGAAATCCTCAACGCCGTCTATCCCGTAAGGCTTGAGCAGCTTCCCTAGTTACTCTTTTTTTTTCAATTCCAACGTTTTAAGTGGGGCAGCAGTATCACTGGTATCAGCAGGAGACTTTTACCCCTCCCCCGCCCTATGAATTTGGGGGTGGGTCTTGCAGCGAGCCGTAGGTGGCGAAACTTGCATAAAAAGCATATCGAATGTTGTACGATTGTTGTACGCACTGGGATAGACGAATTTTAGGCGCGGGGAACTGAATTTAAATTATTGATTTATATATATAAAAGTGGTCGGTGTGAGAGGATTTGAACCTCCGACCCCTTCCTCCCGAAGGAAGTGCGCTACCAGGCTGCGCCACACACCGAGGTGCTCAGAGTACCAAAACGTGAAATACGGGCCAAGATTGTCGCGGTAAGGTCAGTAAATCTCTGCCCACTGAGCAATGCCCTGACTCAGCAAGCTAAAGCCTGCCACCACCACGATCAGCAGAAAGATCAGGAATAGCGGTTTGAACGGTTTGCGTTCGACCGCATTCACGCCCCGCGCCAAAAAAGCATCCACCTTCGCTTGGTCAGCGTCTGACAGTTTTTGCGAGGCTTCGATGCCTGATTGTGGGTCGCTGTCCTGCACGGCAAGTCATTCTTGTTGAAACGAGCCTTCACTCTATCGCTTAGCGCCGGCAGGACCAAGCCCCGCAAAGAACTGCTCGAAAAGCGCCGGCATTGGTCGGCCATGATGTTCTCGCAAACTCCCGGAGTCGGCACAGTGGCCGTTACCGCACTGTTCTTCCTGCCGCTAAACGCTGTTGGTGTCAGGGGGCCTAAGGGATTGAGCGGGATTTACATATGAGCGCTCACAGTGGCCGGAGCAAAGAAATGGATGTCAGCCGCTAGCTTGAGGGGCCTTCGCCGGGGTATTGGGCGGATGATTCATTGGCTTGCCCCGGCCGAATGCCTGCTCTGCAGAGCGCCACATGGCAACACTCGCGCCATCTGTGCGGATTGCGAGGCCGGACTGAGCCGCAACACTCACTCCTGTCATCGCTGCGCGCTCCCACAGTTACCTGACGCACTGTGCCGCGATTGCAAACACGCCCCCCCTCATTTTGAAACAACCCATGCCCCGTATCTGATGCGCACCGGCATCAGAGACCTGATTCATCAGTGGAAATTTCAGAACCGACCTCACCTAAGCGCACTACTCGCATTATTATTTAGCGAGGCAACTTCCTTGGGCGCAGATTGTTCGATGCGTTGGGGGGCCTCACTAACGCCCACGCTACTGGTACCCGTGCCCACTCAGTGGCGCCGGCAGGTACAGCGGGGTTTTGACCACACCTGGGTGCTGGCACAAGCGCTCAAATCTCAACATTACCCGGGTCTTATCGTCCGCCCCTGGGTCCGCAACCGCCGCCATCGTCCGGCGCAGCACAGTCTCGATAGGGCGACCCGCTGGCAAGACGCCAACGATCGATTCGCCGCCAACCGTAAACTGGCCGGTCACCGCGTGATTCTCGTCGACGATGTCATGACCACTGGCGCCACCGTCCGCGCCGCCGCCCGGGTCTGTCGGGAGGCAGGCGCCCAGTCAGTGGATGTATGGTGTCTCGCCAGAACCCCTACTCCCACCACCGCGCGGTAACATAGGGTCTTTAGTTAAGGGATATCGAATGACCCATCCTTATGAGCGGCTGACCCCAGACTGCGTGGTCGACTGTGTCGAGGCTATTGGCTTACGGAGCGATCTGAGATTACTCGCGCTCAACAGCTACGAAAACCGCGTGTATCAGGTGGGGCTTGAAGACGCCGACCCGGTGATCGTCAAGTTCTATCGGCCGGAGCGCTGGACGCGCGCCCAAATTCTGGAAGAACACGCTTTCGCGCAAGAGCTCGTCGATAACGGTCTCTCGGTCGTGGCACCGATGCCTATTCATGGCAACACCCTGCATGAAGCGGAAGGTTTTCTGATCGCAGCCTTTTTACGTCGCGGGGGGCATGCTCCGGAGCTCGATAACTTCGATCACCTGCTGGGTCTTGGACGCACACTGGGCCGCATGCATGGCGTGGGCAGGGCAGCTCCCTTTACGGAGCGTATTGACTACACCCTGGAGCGCTGGTTGATCGAACCCATGGCATACCTGGGCGAGACATGGATACCCGCCGAGCTGCGCCCCGCGTGGGACAGCCTTGGTAAGGATTTAATCGATCGCGCCACCCGCCTGATGTCTGACTACACGCCTAAAGAAGGTCTCCGAGTGCATGGCGACTGTCACGTCGGCAACATTCTCTGGCGCGACGACACACCCCATTTTGTCGATCTTGATGACTGCGTGACCGGGCCCGCGATTCAGGATTTATGGATGTTTCTGTCAGGTGATCGACCACAGAGAGAGCGGCAACTCGCAGAGCTGATTGGCGGTTACGAGGAATTTCATGACTTCGACCCCAAAGAAATCAAATGGATTGAAGCGCTGCGAACCGCAAGAATGGTTTACTACAGCGCCTGGCTCGCACGGCGCTGGGACGATCCGGCCTTTCGCGTCGCGTTTCCCTGGTTTGGCCGGGAGCGATATTGGGCAGATCAGGTTCTCGCGCTGCGTGAGCAGCTCGCGCTACTGGAAGAAGAACCGCTCCGGCTCTTATAACCGCCGCGCCGCGCCGACTTAACCACCCCGGCGTGCGGCGGGGTAAACCAGCGTCCACACCCAGAACCAAAAGCGGTTCTTCGATAAGACATACCGGTCAAGGTCCTTGAACTGTTGCGCGGTCTTATCGGGATCTGCGTACAAGTCCATCCGTGTATACCGCGGGGTCTCTGGGTCGAGGGTTTTCACCACCCGCGCCGGATTGCCGGCCACCACCACATTTGCCGGCACGTCACTGGTTACAACTGATCTGGCGGCCACCACGCTGTTGTCACCAATGGTGACGCCCTTGAGAATCGTCGCGTGATCACCCACCCACACGTTGTGACCGAGATGCACCGGAGTGGGTTCGGCTGCCCGGTCGATACGATCGTACAACCCGTGCCAATCCGAGTCGGTAATATAAGCGCCGTTGGCGAGCATGCAGCCGTCACCCAGCACAATTTCGTCACTGGCACTAATACGAGACCCCGGGCTCATCAAGCACGCATCGCCAATCGTGATACTTCCCTGTCCGGGTTCCCTACCCCAAACGCCAATCTGCACGCGTTGGCTGGCAGTGTTGATCGCGGTAAAGGAGTGTCCGATCGTAATGTTCGGCCCTGAAATATCCACGTACCAGGGTGACATGATCGTGGCGTGTGAACCGAGGTGCGCGCATCGCGGTCGCACAAACCAGTTAATCCATGTTGCGCGGAAAGCGAGGTAAGTTTGTTTAACCCAAAAAGGGCGGAGATCTTCGCGCATGGCTTTGCTTTCTGACCTGACCGTGACGGGATGCGCGGTATGATGGCAAGGTGACTGCCACACCGCAAACAGATCTGCACGATGACGCGCCGCTTGTTGTGACCAGCGACCAACGGGCGCCGCATACTGATCTGGCTAAAATTGTTCAGCACCATATTCAGCACCCCTGGCAAAAACCCTGTCCACCTCATACCCGAGCTGCCTTCGAGCAGCTATTGGATCGGCATCACAGCGATCCACGGCCGCTCATACTCGATTCATTCTGCGGGACCGGAATGAGCACCGCAGTGCTGGCCGCGCAGCACCCTGATGCTTTGGTCGTGGGTGTCGATCAATCTGCCCACCGGCTCGGCAAACATCAGTCGACCGCGCTTAATAACTACCTGCTGTTGCGCGCCGAGGCCGAGCCTTTTTGGTATTGCCTCGCAGCAGCAGGCCTCACTCTTGTCAGTCACTTCATCCTCTACCCCAATCCATGGCCCAAAGCGTCCCAGCTTAAAAGACGGGTCCACGGCCACGGTGCTTTTCCGGTTCTCGCAAGGCTTGGCGGCACCCTCGAAATGCGCACTAACTGGGGCATATTCGCGGAGGAATTTACTCAGGCCGCCCAGCTGGTTGGCCTCGCAGGCAGCGCCAAGGTATTCACACCCGATACGCCGATCACGCTTTTTGAGCGCAAATACCAGCAACGTGGCCACACGCTATGGCGATTCGAGGGTAAATGCTCCAACTAGCTAACGTTCAGCGACTGGGCTAATCTTCTGCTCCCTGCAGAGAGGCCCTGTGGACGACGGAGCAGAAAACGATGACAGCTACGCAGCGCGATGGCATCGAGCAAATGCAAAATGGCGATCCGATTTGGGAGCGAATCCGCTCGGAAACCCATGAGGTCGCAGCGGCTGAGCCCATTCTGGCGAGCTTTCTGCACGCCACTATTCTCAATCATGAGGAACTTGAGTGCGCGCTGAGTTTTCATTTGGCCAATTTACTCGACAATCCCTCTGCCCCCGCGATGATGTTACGCGAAGTGATTCTCGAAGCGCTGCAGGACGACAGCACCATTCGCGGTGCGATTCGTGATGATCTCAATGCCATCCTCGACCGCGACTCGGCTTGCCAAGAGCTGTATATCCCTTTCCTGTACTTCAAGGGGTTTCAGGCACTACAAATTCATCGCATTGGCCATTGGCTGTGGGAACACGACCGGCAGCCACTCGCGCTTTTCCTGCAAAGTCAGATGTCGCGACAGTTTGGCATCGACATCCATCCTGCGGCACGCTTCGGACACGGAATCATGCTCGACCACGCTAGCGGGCTGGTGGTGGGTGAGACCGCAGTCGTGGGAAATCGGGTATCGATTTTGCAGTCGGTCACCCTCGGCGGCACGGGCAAAGAAGACGGCGACCGACACCCCAAGATAGGCGACGGCGTGTTGATCAGTGCCGGTGCGAAGATCCTTGGCAATATCCATGTAGGAGAAGGTGCCAAAGTAGGGGCCGGTTCAGTGGTCTTACAGAACGTGCCGGCGCACACGACTGTGGCAGGCGTGCCGGCAAAAGTCGTCGGTAAACCGACCACCAGCTCTCCGGCGCTCGACATGGATCATGCCATTCCCGATTCTCAGTGGTAAGCCGGCGACAGCTCCACAACCGCATCCACCATCGCCGCCACGTGCTCCGGATCGATCCCTGGCGTGACACCATGCCCGAGATTGAACACGTGGCCGGTGCCTTCACCGAATGAACCAAGGATCTGATCTACCTCCGAGCGAATCCGCTCGGGTGAGGCATTGAGCAAAGTGGGGTCCATGTTGCCCTGCAAGCAGACTTTGTCCCCCACCCGCAATCGGGCTTCACCAATGTCCGTAGTCCAGTCCAGCCCTACCGCATCAGCGCCACACTCGGCAATCGCCTCCAGCCACTGACCGCCGCCCTTCGTGAAGACAATAACCGGCACTCTGCGGCCGTCAGCCTCTCTCGGTAACTGGTCAATAATCTCGGTCATGTAGCGCAACGAGAATTCCCGATAAGCGGCATGGCTCAGGGAGCCTCCCCAGGTGTCAAAGATCTGCAGCGCCTGCGCGCCACTGCGCACCTGCTCCGAAAGGTACACCGCGACCGATTTGGCCAGCTTGGAGAGCAGCTGATGCATGACCTCAGGCTCGTTAAAGGCCAACGATTTGACCTTTGCAAAGTCTTTACTGGAGCCTCCTTCAACCATATAGGTTGCGAGCGTCCAGGGACTGCCCGCGAAACCAATCAGCGGCACGCTACCCTTAAGCTCTTTGCGAATTAGCGCCACCGCATCCATCACGTAGCCCAACTCGTGAGCCGCGCGATCGGGGTCGAGCGCTGCGACCTCGGCAGCTGAAGCAATCGGACGCTCAAAGCGCGGGCCCTCACCCTCCGAAAAGTACAGTCCGAGACCCAATGCGTCTGGCACCGTGAGAATATCGGAAAACAAGATGGCGGCGTCCATGGCGTAGCGCCTGAGTGGCTGAAGCGTAACCTCGCAGGCAAGCTCCGGGTTGGTGCACAGCGCCATAAAGCTGCCGGCTTCGGCGCGGGTCGCGCGATACTCGGGTAGATAGCGCCCTGCCTGACGCATCATCCACAGGGGGGTTCGGTCCACTGGCTCGCGCATTAGCGCGCGCAGGAACCGGTCATTTTCCAAGCTGACCATGCTATCGACTCTCTTTTGACTGTTTGACTTTGAGTTGTCTTTGTTTTGTTTGTCTTGCTTTTGTTATTTTCGGTTTGCAGATATCACCCTGCACCGATCGCTAGCGAAACCGGTGCAGTGGAGTCTACCGCCAGATCCATGCTCAGTTCGACCCCACACCGTCATACGCCGAGGTAATCCAACATCCCTTCCGCTGCCTCGCGGCCTTCCCAAATAGCGGTAACGACCAGATCCGAGCCTCGCACCATATCACCCCCCGCAAAAATCTTCGGGTTGGCGGTCTGGAACTTGAAGGTCTGCTGTTCAGGCGCGATCACACCATCCCAGTCATTACAGGCGACACCCACCTCGGAGAACCAGTCTGCCGGGCTGGGCTGAAACCCAAAGGCCATAATGATGGCATCGGCCTCGATCACCACCTCGCTACCGGCAACGGGCTCGGGGCGCCGCCGCCCATCCGGCCCCGGCTCACTGAGCTGAGTCTCAACGACCTTCACACCAATCGCCTCACCAAAATAATCCATCACTTCAATCGGTTGCCGGTTGTATAAAAACTGCACGCCCTCTTCTTTTGCATTGGCGACTTCGCGACGGGAGCCGGGCATGTTCTCCTCGTCCCGGCGATACACGCAATAGACGCGATCCGCTTGCTGACGCACGGCCGTGCGCACGCAGTCCATCGCCGTATCCCCGCCGCCGAGCACCACCACCGTCTTTTCCTTCAGATCGATAAATTCTTCAGGATTGCGCGGGTAGTCCATCTTTTCGTTCACGTTGGCAATCAGGTAATCGAGGGCTTTATGGACGCCGGGCAGATCCTCTCCGGGAAAGCCACCTTCCATCGCTTTGTAGGTACCCATGCCCAGAAAAACCGCATCGTAATCCGCTAACAATTGCTCAATGCTAATGTCACGGCCGATCTCGGTATTGAGCTGGAACTCGATACCCATCCCCTCAAAGACCTCGCGGCGGCGCTCCATCACCTGCTTTTCGAGCTTGAACTGCGGAATGCCAAAGGTCAGTAGTCCGCCGATTTCGGGGTAGCGGTCGAATACCACGGCTTTCACGCCGTTGCGCGTCAGGACATCGGCGCACCCCAGGCCCGCCGGCCCGGCGCCGATAATGGCGACCTTTTTATCAGTGGGAATCACGTCTGATAAATCCGGACGCCAGCCCATTGCCAATGCGGTATCGGTAATGTACTTCTCAGAGTTGCCGATGGTCACCGCGCCAAAACCGTCATTGAGCGTGCAGGCGCCCTCACAGAGACGATCCTGCGGACATACCCGGCCACAGACCTCTGGAAGCGTATTGGTCTGGTGGCTCAATTCCGCCGCCTCAAACAAATTTCCCTCGGCCAGAAGCTTGAGCCAGTTGGGAATAAAGTTGTGTACCGGGCACTTCCATTCACAGTAAGGGTTGCCACACTCGAGGCAGCGATGCGACTGCTCCGCCGCCTGCACCTGTGTGAAGGGGTCGTAGATCTCTACAAACGCCTCGGTGCGCGTGTCCATGTCTTTCTTGCCCGGATCCTTTCGGTCGACATCAAGAAACTGAAACGGATTGGCCAGTCGTGTATTCATACGTCGATATGCCTCAGTCCGTATCCCGCAATCGCGAGAGCAATTGGTTAATGTCGGCAGCTTTGGGCTTCACCAGCCAGAACTTGCCAACGTAATCCTCGAAATTTTCCAACAAATGAGCGCCCCATTCGGAACCCGTCTCGGTCACAAACTCGCGGATGTTATCGCGAAGAAAATGCCGATGCGCTTCCATCGACTCGGCCGCAACGCGATGAATTTCGACGAGCTCGCTGTTGTAACGGTCAATAAAGGCGCGGTCTTCGTCGAGCACAAACGCCAGCCCACCCGTCATCCCCGCACCAAAGTTCACACCGGTCGCACCCAGCACAGTGACCAGGCCACCCGTCATATATTCACAACAGTGATCGCCCGCGCCCTCAATAACAGCGTGGGCGCCTGAGTTACGGACCGCAAAACGCTCACCGGCCACGCCCGCTGCAAAAAGCCGCCCCCCGGTCGCACCGTAAAGACAGGTGTTACCAATGATGCTGGTTTTTCGACTCTCAAACCGACTGCCCTTCGGCGGCGAAATAACGAGCTTGCCGCCGGCCATGCCTTTACCGACGTAATCGTTACAGTCACCCTCGAGATACATGTGCAGGCCACCGGCGTTCCAAACGCCAAAGCTCTGTCCCGCGGTACCTGTTAGCTGCACGGTAATGGGATTGGATTCCATGCCGGTATTGCCATGACGCTTGGCAATCTCTCCAGAAAGACGCGCACCAATCGAACGGTCACAGTTGGTCACGCTATAGGAAAAAGAGCCGCCACTGGCCGCTTCGATGACGGGCAGCATGTCAGCTGTCATTTGATTGGCCTTGTCGGCAGTATCGAACGGGTCATTACTCGTCACCTGGCAGAATTGTGGCTGATCGGCGGCCTCTTCATCCACCCACAAGATCGGGTTGAGGTCGAGACTTTGCTGTTTGGCAGTCTCTCCCGGTAGGCACTCCAACAGATCTACCCGCCCAATGAGATCCTCCAGCTTGCGCACGCCCAGCTTCGATAGCCAGTCTCGGGTCTCTGTGGCAACAAACGTAAAGAAGTTCACCACGCGCTCTACGTCTCCCACAAAATGGGTCTGACGAAGTTGCGCGTTCTGCGTCGCGACACCGGTCGCACAGTTGTTAAGGTGACAAATGCGCAGGTACTTACACCCCATGGCTACCATTGGCGCGGTGCCGAACCCAAAGCTTTCGGCCCCCAGAATGGCCGCCTTCACCACATCAAGCCCCGTCTTCATTCCGCCGTCAGCCTGCAGACGCACTTTGCCGCGCAGTCGGTTACCGCGCAGCGTTTGATGGACCTCGGCGATTCCCAACTCCCACGGCGAGCCGGCATAACGGATCGAGGTGAGCGGACTAGCCGCTGTACCACCGTCATAGCCTGAAATCGTAATGAGGTCAGCGTAGGCCTTGGTCACCCCGGCTGCGATCGTGCCGACTCCCGGCTCAGACACTAATTTCACCGATACCAGAGCATCGGGGTTCACCTGCTTAAGATCGAAAATCAGCTGCGCGAGATCTTCGATCGAATAAATATCGTGGTGCGGGGGTGGCGAGATCAGCGTCACACCGGGCACCGAGTAGCGCAGTCGCGCAATCAAGTCGTTGACCTTGCCACCGGGTAATTGTCCGCCCTCACCGGGCTTGGCGCCTTGCGCGACCTTAATCTGAAGGACCTCAGCATTCACGAGGTAATGCGGCGTCACACCAAACCGCCCCGACGCGATCTGCTTGATCTTAGACACCCGATCCGTACCAAAACGGTTGGGGTCTTCACCACCCTCGCCGCTATTGGAACGAGCGCCGATCTGGTTCATGCCCATCGCCAATGCTTCATGAGCCTCTGGCGACAGTGCGCCAAGCGACATGCCCGCGGAATCGAAGCGCCGGAAAATAGTGTCGATCGGCTCGACTTCATTCAGCGGTACCGAGGATTCGGGCAGCTTGAGTGTCAGCAGGTCGCGAAGGGCGGCGACCGGACGATGGTTACAGTGTGTCGCGTAACGCTGGTAATCCGCGTAGTCCCCGCTCATCACCGCCGACTGCAAGCTCATGACCACGTCGGGGTTATAGGCGTGATACTCACCGCCATGAACATATTTCAGCAAGCCGCCCTGATCGAGCGACTTTCGCCGTGACCGTGCCCGACTCGCCACTTGCCACTGATCTTTTTCAAGTTGCTCAAGCGTGACACCCCCTATTCGGGAGGTCACACCGGTAAAGGCGATGTCGACCAGCTCATTATCGAGGCCCACAGCTTCAAACAACTGGGCACCGCGGTATGAATTGACCGCCGAGATGCCCATCTTCGACATGATTTTCAGGAGGCCTTTATTGATCCCTTTCCGGAAATTTTTCTGGCAAAGGTGGGGATCACCCAGTAACTCACCTCGCGCCAGCAGGTCCTCGATGACGCTGTAAGCGAGGTAGGGATGCACCGCCGTGGCACCAAAACCCAGCAAGCACGCGACATGATGTGAATCCCTGGCGCTGCCTGATTCCACCACCAAGTTGCAGTCAGCGCGCAGTCCCACCCGAATCAGATGGTGGTGGACTGCTCCTGTGACCAAAAGGCTGTGCAACGGCACGCGGGTCTCGGCGATATTGCGATCAGACAGAATCAGAATACTTTTACCCTCACGGATAGCGGCCTCGGCACTCGAGCACACGGCCTCGAGCACCTCGCGAAGACTCGCATCGGCGGGGTCATAGGTAGTATCGATGACAACAGAATGAAAGCCTTCTTCGGCCAGTGCCGTAATGGTCTGGAATTTGGCCTGAGACAGCACTGGCGAGGTCAGACTGATACGACGAGCATGCTCGACAGACTGTTCGAAAATATTGCGCTCCGGCCCAAGGTCAACTTCTAGAGACATCACGATTGATTCACGCAGCGGATCGATTGGCGGGTTGGTGACCTGCGCAAATTTTTGTCGGAAGTAGTCATACAGCGACCGCTCCTGCCTCGACAGCACCGCCATGGGCGTATCGTCACCCATCGATCCCACGGCTTCGTTGCCAGACTCGGCGAGGGGCCGCAGGACCTGATCGCGCTCCTCAAAACTGACCTGAAACATTTTCTGATAAATATCCAGCTCGGCGCCCGCGATGGCGGCGACCGCCTCGCCGGCGAAGCGGCCTTCGATCAAGCGCGCGTTCTGCCGCAACCAATGCTTGTAGGGTTGGCGGGTCTTCAGTAATTCATCGATATCATCGGTATGGAGAATTTTGCCTTCCTGCGTGTCGACCACCAGCATCTGACCAGGGCCAACCCTGCCTTTGGCGATTACCTGCTCTGGCTTGTAGCCGTGAGTGCCAACCTCCGATGCGAGCGTAATAAAGCCATCGTCAGTGGTGACCCACCGCGCCGGTCGCAGGCCATTACGATCCAGTAAACAGCAGGCGTAGCGGCCGTCTGTCAGGACGATTCCGGCGGGGCCGTCCCACGGCTCCATGTGCATAGCGTTGTATTGATAAAACGCCTTCAGGTCGGGGTCGATGCCCTCGATATTTTGCCAGGCAGGCGGGATCAGCATCCGCAGCGCCCGTGGCAATTCGACACCACCCGTCGTAAGCAGCTCAAGCATATTATCGAGGCTTGAGGAATCTGACCCCTCGGTATTCACCAGCGGCAACAGTTCCTGCAAGTCTGGCAATAGCGGCGATTCGAGCTTCGCGCTGCGCGCGCGCGACCAGCTGCGGTTACCCTCAATCGTATTAATCTCGCCGTTGTGAGCCAGCATCCGGAATGGCTGGGCAAGGGGCCAGCGGGGGAGCGTGTTGGTCGAAAAGCGCTGGTGGAAAACGCAAATCGCGGTCTCCAGAACGGGGCTATTGAGGTCAGGGTAAAAGCGCGCGAGATCGGCGGGCATTACCAGACCTTTATACGACACCACCCGGTCCGACAGGCTGCAGATATAGAAATCGGGGTCTTTGACCAGCGCCATTTCCGCCTTGCGACGAGCGGTGAACAGTTTGCCGAGACAGTGCTCATGGTCAATACCGTCGGCATTCACAAACACCTGCTCGATTCGAGGAAGCTGGTCCAGGGCGATCTCACCACAGACGCTCTCGTCTATCGGCACCGCTCGCCAGCCGAAAACCGGCAAGCCTTCGGCCATCAGAGCAGACTCCATCGCCTCTCGAGCCGCCTGCTGGAGTGTGTCGTCCTGACTTAAGAACAACATGCCCACGGCGTAGTGCTCACCCAGGTCGACACCCAGTATCTCTTTTGCCTCGGCACGCATGAAAGCATCAGGCATTTGCAGCAACAAGCCGCAGCCGTCGCCGGTGCGGCCGTCTGCGGCAATCCCGCCACGGTGCGTCATGCAGGTCAGCGATTCGATCGCCGTTTGCAACAGACGATGGCTGGCCTCCCCCTTAATATGGGCGATTAAACCGAAACCACAATTGTCCCGAAATTCTTCGGGACGGTAGAGACCGCGGGAAGATGTCGGGCGGCGATCGACACCGCCCGCTTCTAAAACATGATTCATAAATCGTTTCGCTACTGAACCGGCGCACACCACCGGCGAAACCGCCCCTCACGGGGCAAGAACAAAAAGGGGGCGTAGTGTACACGCCCGAAAACGGGCGCTCAATTAGCGTTAACGTCGCCGATCAGGCGTCGATCACGCGGGCAATATCGTCTTCCGTGACACTTTCGGTCACCACTGCTTCACCCAACTGCGTGAGTAAAATATAGCGAACTTTTCCCGCCGCCACTTTCTTGTCACTCCCCATGGCCGCCAGTAGCACCTGGGGCGTGACATCTGCAGGTAGTGACACCGGTAAACCCACCGCATTATTGAAGCCAATCAATTGCGCTACCACGTCAGGGTGGAGTGCACCCTTCAACGCAGACAACCGGCTGGCCATGACCATCCCGGCCGCCACGGCTTCACCATGCAGCCAGTCGCCGTAACCTTGAATGCGCTCGATGGCGTGACCAAAAGTATGCCCAAAATTTAGATGCGCACGAACGCCACTCTCGCGTTCATCTTCGGCGACAACCGACGCTTTGATGGCACAACTTCGCTCAATCGCCAAGGCAAGTGCATCGGGCTCACGGGCTTTCAACGCCTCAACGTTATTAATGAGCCAGCCAAAAAATTCGGCATCCCGAATCAAACCATATTTGATGACCTCGGCCAGCCCGGCACTAAACTCTCGCTCGGGCAGGCTCGACAGCGTATCGAGGTCGATGAGCACCTGCGCCGGCTGGTGAAACGCCCCGATCAGATTTTTACCCATCGCGTGATTGACTCCGGTTTTGCCTCCGACCGAGGAGTCAACTTGTGCCAGCAGGGTTGTCGGTACCTGAATAAAATCTGCGCCGCGGAGAAAGCAAGCTGCGGCAAAGCCCGTCATATCGCCCACAACACCGCCGCCCAGAGCAATAAATACGCTGCGCCGCTCATGGCGATCCGCGAGCGCGGCGTCAAGAATCTGTTGGACAGCGCCCATGCCTTTGTGGGGCTCGCCAGCAGGAAGCACCACTTCAGTCAGCTGCGCCACATCACCCAAAGCGCTTTTTAGTGCGCCACTGTAGAGCGGACCGACCTGGTCATCGGTAACCAACACCACGCCACGATCCGCGATTAAGCGCTGCCAAGTCGCGGCGTCCCCTATCAGGCCGCGACCGATATCAATCGGATAACTCCGATCATCCACCGTCGAGGCGAGATCAACGTGCAACGTGTGCAAAAGGTCTGGCATGAACGGAGGGCTCCGGGTTAGCTGTCAATGATCGCCGCGTGAGATGAGCCCGCGCTCACGCAGTTCAGTCTCAATTTGTCGGGCGACCTTGCGGGCATTAGCGCCACCCCCCGAGATGATGACATCTGCGAGCGCCCTGTAAAGCGGCTCGCGCTCTGACATCAGTTTTTTCAGCGTCGCTTCGCGGTCGCCCTGCTGAAGGAGCGGTCGCCCCTCACCAGAGCCGGTTCGTTTGAGCTGCTGCGCTACCGAGATATTCAGAAACACCACCGCACCGGCGCGGGCCATCAATTCGCGGTTCTCTGGGGCCAATATCGCTCCACCGCCGGTAGCAATCACGCCGGAGCGCTCAGCAAGGTCTTGTAACACCGCCGACTCACGGCGACGGAAACCGGCCTCACCCTCAACGTCGAAAATCCAAGGAATATCGGCACCCGCCCGCTGCTCGATCTCGGCATCAGAGTCAATAAACGGGCATCCCAGAAGGGATGCCAGGTGCTTCCCCACCGTCGATTTGCCCGAACCCATTGGCCCGATCAGAAACAGTCGCGGACCCTCTGTCCCCGGCATCATTAGCCCCGTCAGTTCGCCAGCGCTTCAGAAAGGATTCTGGGCGTGATGAAAATCAGTGTCTCGGTTTTCTGCTGGCTATTGGCAGTACTTTTAAACAGGTTACCCAAATAGGGAATGTCCCCCAAAAACGGCACCTTTTCGACCTTGACCAATTCCTCGTTCTTGAACACACCACCCAGCACGACGGTCTCGCCGTTTCCGACCAGCACCTGCGTCGTCAGCTCCGTGGTATCGATTGTTGGAATCAACCCGCCATTGCCACTGGGCACCAGATCACCCACCGAGTCCTGATTCACTACCAGGTCAAGCAGCACGCGATCATCCGGGGTGATATTAGGCGTAACATCCAGCTTCAATACCGCCTCTTTAAACGCCGTAGTCGTCGCGCCCGACGCCGCACCTTCCTGATAAGGGATCTCGGTACCTGACTTAATACTGGCTTTCTGTTTGTCACCGGTGATGACCTTCGGCTGCGAGACCACCTCCCCCTCTCCAGAGGCTTCCAGCGCTGACAGTTCTGCGGTCAAAAATAAATCCGTGGAGGTAAAGCCCACCGCAAAGCCCGACGTAGCCTCTGCGACACCAAGATCAACAAAGGGTGCCGACGGCGTCGTTACCTGCCCCCCGCCAACGAGTTGATTGTTCAGGCTGGTCACGCTCGCCGTATCTCCGGCTACCGATGTGAACTTGTCGCCATTCACATTCAGGTAGCCGCCGCCCCAGCGTATACCCAACTGCTCATCGATATTAGAGGAGGCAATCACAATGCGCGCCTCGATCATGACCTGCCTGATCGGAATATCAACTTTCTCGATGAGGCCCCGAATTTCTGACAGCTTCGCGGCGGTGTCTGTCACTACGATCGAATTGGTCCGCTCATCGACCACCACCGAGCCCCGCTCGGAGATGAGCGAGCCTCCCTCCTCAGAGCCCGCCTCGAACAGCTCGATAACATCAATCGCCTTGGCATAGCGGATGCGAATAAATTCCGATTGCAGGGGTGCCAGCTCTGCCAGCTGCTTGTTCGCTTCTATTTCCTGACGCTCCCGCTCTGCGATCTCCTGTGCAGGCGCCACCATCAGCACGTTGCCGATCTGCCGACTGTCGAGACCGCGGGTTTTGAGCACCAAATCCAGCGCCTGATCCCAGGGAACATTTTGCAGACGCAAGGTGATGTTACCGGTGACAGAATCCGAGGCGACGAGATTGAGCTCGGTGAAATCGGCGATCAACTGCAGTACCGCACGCACCTCAATGTCCTGAAAGTTCAGCGAGATACGATCGCCGACATAATCAAATTCGTTCAGCCGGTCGCGCTTTTCTTCCTCACTGAGCGCCGCTACGGCAAGGATGTATTCGCTACCGGTTTGGTACGCTAAATAGTCGTAGAGCCCGTCGGCACTGAGTTTAAGCCGGGTGCCGCGCTCGGTGGTGCTGACATCAATGCCCTGCACCGGTGTTGCGAAGTCAGTGACATCGAAGCGGCGAATCAATGACTCGCGCACGTTAGTCGCGAGAAACTCCAATGTGATATCGCCGCCCTCGCTGAAGATGCTCGCATCGACCGCGGGGTTAGTGAGACTGAGAATCAAGAGCCCCTCGCCTTCGGGTGAGCGCTGAAAGGCCAGATCAGTGATTTCCGAGACGACGCGCTCGACGCGGTTGGCGTCGTTGCGCAGGATGTCGGTGGTCGTCGAAGCAGCCACTGCCTGACCATCATCCTGACCGACCAACAAGGTTAACTGGCGACCAGAAACCGAACTCTGAAAAGGCACAAGCTCGACCAGATTCACCACCATTCGGGTACGGTTGCCTGATTCAAGCACCATCACACTGGTGGCGTTGGCTTGAGACAGTGCGTAACGCTTTTGATCGAGAGCGCTCTGGGTCTCCGGGAAATCGAGCACAATTCTGGCGGGGTCCTCAATCGTGTAGCTGTCGATATCGGCGGCCGGCGCTTCACTAAACGTCAGGCGCACTTCAAGCGCCGACCCGGGCTGCGCGGTGAACGCGATATCCTCAATCACGACAGGCTCTGCAACCGCCACGGCGGCCAATAACCACCCAATAAGCCCGCTCAGTGCTCCCGCCGGAGAAAATCCGCTGTGCGCAGTTGAGTACGCTTTCATCATGCCTTCTCTCCCTCGCTCACATCCCTGAGAGCTCTATTGTTCTGGGCCGCTCCACCCAGCCACCTTCAGTTCCGTCCGGGACGATTTCGATCACCGCGACAAACGTGGCGCCCATCTCTACGATCCTACCGTGATCCCGTCCGAGAAAGTGGTTTACCTGTACGCGATGAATGCCACCATCGGGATCCTGAATCAACGTCCAGTCCTGGCCACTTCGCTCGAGTGATCCCACCATCATCAAAGAATCCAGCGTAAAACGCTCGAGATACTCCTTGGGACGATTCGTGTCAGGTCTGAGCGCTGCGCGAGAAGACAATGCGGCCAACTGCCGGATATCTACGGGACGATCGAAAGGGCTGCGCGATGTAGTCGCGGCATAAGCAAAGGCTTCGTAGGCCCTGAACGTGGGGATCGGCTCAATGACGCCGCCCGGCCGGGCTCGTTTCTCTTCCATGAAAGCATCCAAATCACTAAAGCCGCTATCGGCACAGGACGCCAACCAAGGCAGCATCGCCACGACGCCGACAAGCCGCAATAAAATCGTTGTCGCCCTACACACCATCGTCGTCCTCCCGATAGCGATAGGTTTTTGCGAGAATGCTCATATCCAGAATGGGTGCGACCGCGTTATCGATTGTGATCTCGAAGTCATGCAGGGTCACAATGCGCGGCAGCCCCGCCATGCCCGAAATGAAGGCACCGAGGTCGTGATAGGAACCCACCGCCTCGATCGCGATGGGCAGCTCAATGTAAAAAGTCTGGGCCTGCTCATCGAGCAGATCAATGCGCTTGATACTCAGGCCATTGAGTTCGCCTTTATCGGTAATATCCTCCAGCAAACCGGGCACCTCTGTCTCCGAAGGGAGCTGCGCCACTAGCGCCCCAAAGCGCTGCTCCATTTCTACCAACTGCACCTTGTACGCCTCCAGATTAGCGGCCTCGAAGGCTTTTTTTTCAAAGTCCTGCCGCAGCGTCTGCTCTTGCTGCTCCACCCCGCCCAACTGTTTGTTGAGGTCCTCGACGTGCAGATAAAAGCCCGCCACCAAGATCAGCACATACAGCAATGTCAGCACGATCACTTTTAACACCAGCGGCCAGCGACCGATGTTGTCCATATCCAGATCGGCGAGGTCAAAGTCGTTCAGCGCTTGGAGTTGCTCGGAAATGTTCACAGCGCGAGCACCTCGTCTTCCTGCGGTAGCTGCAGACTCACCGACAACTTAAAGGTAGTCGCCTGCTCGCCATAATCCGGCGCCGCCTGTACAGCATCGAGGTTCGGATTTTCGAGCCAGTCTGAAGCATCCAGTCTGCGCATCAGGCTAGATACCCGATTGTTCGATTCAGCAACCCCTTCAATCGATACCACGTTGGCCTTGGTCTCCAACGACGTATAAAAGACACCGTCGGGAACCGTTCTGACCAGCTGGTCCATTAGCCTGACGATCACCGGGCGGTTGCCCTGAAGGGCTTGAATTACTCGCATGCGCTCGATCAGTTGATTGCGTTTGCGCTGCAAGTCCCGGATCTCCGCCACTTCCTCATCCAGCAAGGCAATGCGGGTGCTAAGGTATTGATTGCGGGACTGCTGGTGATCGATCTGACTGTTGACTGTCAGATCCCAAAGCAGCACTGAGACCGCCGCCGCCGCCAACGTCGCGCCGAGGCTCACCAAAAATTGTTTTTTACGCTCTTCTCTGCGGGCCTCGCGCCACGGTAATAGATTAATGCTAGCCATCAGGGCGTGCCCCGCATCGCCAGTCCGCACGCCACCATCATAGCGGGTGCGTCTTTAGCCAGCGCCTGAGCGTTCACTCTCGACCCCACCGACATATCAGCAAACGGATTCGCAACAATGGTGGCTGTATTAAGGCGTTGCTCGATCATATTGGCGAGCCCCCCGATCGAAGCCACACCACCACACAGGACAATGCAGTCGAGTTTGTTGTAATCACTCGAGGAAAAGAAAAACTGCAGTGAGCGGCTCACCTGCTGCACCACCGCTTCCCGGAATGGCTCCAGGACCTCGCGCTCATAGTCCTCAGGCAGGCCACCCTGTTTTTTGGCGAGACCGGCCTCCTCGAAAGAGAGCTCATAACGATTCATGATTTCTTCGGTAAGCTGTTTGCCACCAAATAGCTGTTCCCGGGTGTAAATCGATTCACCCGCGGCAAACACCGACAGCGTGGTCATGCTGGCGCCAATATCTACCATGGCAATGATCCCAGACGTCGCTGCAGGCATCTGTGACTGCAACAATGACAGCGCACGCTCCATGGCGAAGACCTCAACATCCATCACTGCCGGTGTCAGACCCGCGTCTTCTAGCGCCTCTACCCGCGATTCAATCGTTTCTTGACGACAAACTGCCAGCAGCACGTTCGCCTGGCCATCCTGCCCGGGTGCCGGTCCCAGCTCTTCAAAATCTAGCGCGACTTCATCCAGTGGATAGGGAATATACTGATCTGCCTCGACTGTGAGTTGTGCTTCGAGTTCTTCCTCAGAGAGCCCCGCAGGCATGGCAATCGTCTTGATAATGACGGCTGAACCTGACACCGCAGCGGCCGCCCGCACCGCGCGGGTTTTCGAACGATTGATCAGCTCGCGGATCAGACCGCCGACAACATCGATCTGGTTGACATTTTTTTCGACCACCGCCTCCGGGGGCAGTGGCGATACCGCATAGCTCTCAACCCGGTATTGAGTGCCTTCCCGGCTCAATTCCAGCAGCTTGACGGTCGTCGAACTGATGTCGATACCGAGCACCTGTGATCTTTTGGCGACGCCAAATCCTTTCAACACTTGCCATTCCTTTGCGTGTGTCGCTGTCCTCAAGAGGGCCTTCGGTCTTCCGACATTGAATACTACGATGCGCCCCCCGGTTTATGGCCCGCCAAAGTCGGTAAAAGGTCACTTAACGCACCCAATAGTGTGAAATCTCCGCAAAAGCCCTGATATGTTTACGCTTTCAGGCGTTGTGATGCGTTCACCGGCCGCCCGGGGTCTCACGTTGAACCCAGCCTGAAACGGTTCATACCGGAGAGTCCACAGTGCCAAGAGCCAGAAAACTGATGCAATATGCCGGGCTGATCGCCTGTGCGGGCCTTTGGTGGCTGGCGGGCCTCTACCTCTACCTCAGCCCGGACCTGCCCGAAGAGAGTGCGCTCCGCAACATCACCCTGCGCACCCCCATGCGGGTGCTCAGCCTCGACGGCGCCCTCATTGGCCAATTCGGGGAACAGAAAAGAAAACCACTGCGCTTTGACGAGATCCCGCAAAGCTTCATCAATGCCCTGCTAGCCGCCGAAGATGACGGTTTCTTTGAACACAGCGGCATTGAACCCCTGAGTTTGATGAGAGCGGTTTCGGAGTTACTGCTCACCGGTAAAAAAGGCAGTGGGGGGTCCACCCTCACTATGCAAGTCGCAAGAAATTATTTCCTCACCCTCGATCAAACGTTTCTCAGAAAATTCACCGAGATTTTGCTGGCATTTCAGATCGAGGCACGGCTCAGCAAGGAAGAGATCTTCGAGCTGTATGTTAACCGCGTATTCCTTGGCCACCGGGCCTATGGCTTTGAGGCCGCCGCCGAGACCTATTACGGCAAGCCCCTAGCCGATCTCAGTCTCGCGCAGCACGCCATGCTGGCGGGGGTGCCAAAAGCCCCGTCTCGTAATAACCCTCTGAGCAATCCCGACGAAGGTAAAGGCCGGCGGGACTGGATTCTGGGACGTATGGCCAGCCTCGGCATGATTGATGAAACTGAGCAACTCATCGCCCAGAACACCCCGGTGACGGCCGATTTTTATGGGCAAGTTGTCGAAGTCGACGCCGATTACGTAGCCGAAATGGTGCGCCGGGAAATGGTGGAGCGCTTCGGAAACGCTGCCTACAACGATGGTTATGTCGTTTACACCACGGTAGAAGCCAAGCGGCAGCAGGCTGCGCACAATGCGGTGTTGAGCGGGCTGCGAACGTACGACTGGCGACACGGCTGGCGGGGCCCGGAACGTCGACTGGCGCCCCGGGAGGGGGAGCCGCCAGAAGACACCCTTGAGCGCTGGCAGGAGGCACTGCGGGCCATGCCCACTATCGCCAAGTTACCGCCAGGGATTGTTACCGAGGTGGGCGAGGAGCAGGTCACCGTGCTCACCAAGTCCGGCGAATTCATCTCGCTCCTGTGGGAGGGTGATCTTGAGAAGGTGCGCCGATATCGATCCGTTAATCAAACATCTGCTGCGGAGAAAACCGCTTCTGATCTACTTGCACCCGGTGATCTGATCCGCCTTCGCGAAGTTGCACAGGGGTGGCGGCTCACCCAGGTGCCGAAAGCACAGTCTGCATTGGTGTCGCTCGACCCCAAGCACGGCGCAATACGGGCTTTGGTAGGCGGCATGGGCTTTGAGCTCTCAAAATTCAATCGCGCCACGCAGGCGAAACGCCAGCCGGGCTCCAATTTCAAGCCTTTCCTTTACGCCAGCGCGCTGTCCGCCGGCATCACCCCGTCGACAGTGATCAACGACGCGCCGGTAGTGCTCGATAATCTTGCGGCCGCAGAAATCTGGCGCCCCGAGAACGACAGCGGAAAGTTTTATGGTCCCACACGCCTCAGAGAAGCGCTGACCTTCTCGCGTAATCTGGTCTCGATCCGGGTGCTGCAGCGAGTGGGCGTCAGGTCATTTATCCGCTTCATAGAAGCGCTCGGCTTCGACACCAAGGATATGCAGCCCAACCTGACGCTCGCACTGGGCACTCACACGTATACCCCCCTCGACATTGCAACCGGTTATGCCCTTCTCGCTAACGAAGGATTCAAAGTGGAGCCCTGGTTGATTGAGCGCATTGAAAATGCGGCTGGAGAAATCGTCTACGCCGCCGACCCCCTGGTCGCCTGTGCTGCCTGTGTTGGATCGGATGACGAGGAGCCCGAGGAAATGAGCATGGAGGAGATTCTTGGTGCCGCGGTACCCGAGGTCCGCGCTGCCGAGCAGGTCATGGACCCCCGGGTCGCCTACATCACCTCATCGTTTCTCAATGACGCCATTCAGCGCGGCACGGGGCGACGCGCACGAGTATTGGAACGCAACGACATTGCCGGCAAAACCGGCACAACCAATGGGCCCCGAGACGCTTGGTTCTCGGGTTTCAACCGCGATCTGATCACCACCGCCTGGGTGGGCTTCGACGACTACGGTCCACTGGGTCGCCGGGAATTCGGGGGCACTGCGGCGCTTCCAATCTGGATTGACTACATGCGACAGGCCCTCCCCCCTGCTCAGCCCGCGGTGCCGATGCCACCCGGCATTGTGCGGCTCCGGGTGGACAAGGAGTCGGGACTGCGCGTTCGGGGTCAGCCCGAGGGCAGCACGATGGAGTACTTTCTGGAGGAATTTCTTCCCGATTGGGACACCCAGTCGGGAAGAGACATCGACAGCGAAAATCTGGAACAGATTTTCTGAGCCAAAAAAAACGCCAGCATCCGCCGGCGTCTTTTCCTACTCGCTCAGCTCACTTCTTTAAGCTGCGGCCACCAAATCGCTTATTAAAGCGGTCAACGCGACCGCCGGTGTCGACGATTTTCTGCTTGCCGGTGTAAAACGGATGACACTGACTACACACGTCGAGAGACATATCCTCGCCCAAAGTCGAGCGGGTCTTGATCTCGTTGCCACAGCTGCAGCGGGCGGTAATCTCGCTGTACTGTGGATGTATACCTGCTTTCATGCCAACCTCCGCCAGCATCTGTCGTGCGAAAAAGAGCGCGGATCATACCAGAGCCAACACCGATAGCAAGGCGGAATACACCGACTCCCGCGCTCTAGTACACTAGGCGCGATTAGCCATCGCACCGAGCAGACCTTGAGCCAGAAATTAGCGGACAACACTCCCGATCCCCTGATCTGGCGCTGTGCGGTGCCCTCCCCTTTGAGACGACACTTTGATTACAGACCCCCTATAGAGTGGCAGGGCACGGTAAAACCGGGGGTCCGGGTAAGCGTTCCTTTTGGTAAACGCGCGGTGACCGCGGTCGTGGTGTCAGCGGCGACAGAATCCCCAATAGACGAGACGAAGCTGCGGCATGTCACGACGTTACTCGATACAGCGCCCCTCTATACCGAGGCACAGCTCGCACTGCTGAGCTGGGCGGCTGACTATTATCAGCATCCGGCGGGAGAAGTGTTACCACTGGGTTTATCGCCGGGAGAGCGGCGCGGTAAACCCGAGCGCACGGTGGGAGAGCCGGGGCTCTCGCTCAGTACTCGAGGACAGGGGCTACCAGAAGGTGCGCCTCATCGAGCACCCAAACAGGCCGCACTGGTATTAAAGCTGAAGCAGGGGCCCGTCAGTGTAAACGCACTAGCCGCAGAGGGTTTCAGCCGGACCGTGATCAAAACGCTTATCGATCACGACCTCGCCGCACCCTGCGAACTGAGCGGCGATAAAAACTGGCGAACCCAAACACCCCCGCTCCCTGCCAATGCAGAGCAGCAAGCCGCGATTGATGCAATCGTGGCGCAAACAGGCACTTTCGCGGTGCACCTCCTTTATGGGGTGACGGGAAGCGGCAAAACCGAAGTTTATTTACAGAGCATTGCTGACTGCCTCGAGCGAGGGCAGCAGGCGCTGGTCTTACTTCCCGAGATTGCGCTCACACCGCAAACCATGGCGCGCTTTGAGGCGCGGTTTGACGCTCCGGTGGTTGCACTGCATTCGGGTATGGGGGATGCCGAACGAGATCGAGTCTGGGCTGCTGCGCGGCGCGGCACAGCTGCCGTTGTGCTGGGCACCCGGTCCGCGGTTTTTGCACCGTTATGTCGACCCGGGCTGATCGTAGTGGATGAGGAACATGATGCAGCGTTTGTTCAACAAGATGGCTTTCGCTATTCCGCGCGGGATGTCGCCATTAAGCGCGGTCAACTCGAGCAGTGCCCGGTGGTGCTGGGCAGCGCCACACCCAGTCTTGAGAGTTGGCATAACGCTGAATTGGGACGCTACCAACGCCACGCTTTGACACAACGAGCGGGCTCGGGAACATTACCCCGACATCATCGCATCGATATCAGCGGACTGGATTTGTCTGCGGGCCTCTCGCAGGAGCTCCTGAACCGAATTGGGGGTACGCTCAACGATGGCCACCAAGTGCTGGTATTCCTAAATCGACGCGGCTTTGCCAATGCCCTGCTTTGCCACGATTGTGGCTGGAGCAGCGACTGCAAGGATTGCGACGCCCGCATGACGCTGCATAAAACACCGCCGGGCCTGCACTGCCATCACTGCGACCGGCGCAGCGCACTGCCCCGACAATGCCCAAATTGCCAGAGCCAACGCCTTGTCGGTACCGGCGTTGGAACCCAACAAACAGAGGCCTTTCTCACGGAGCAGTTTGCCGATTTCCCGGTTATTCGAGTCGATAGTGACACCATGACCGGCCGGGCATCGATGTCCGGCCTGATCAGTCGCCTGGCCTCAGGAGACCCGGTATTGATGATTGGCACCCAGATGCTCAGCAAGGGACATCATTTCCCTCACGTCACGCTGGTCGCCGTCGTGGATGCCGACGCGCTGCTCTTCAGCCCCGATTTCCGTGGTGAAGAGCGGTTGCTCCAGCTTCTCACTCAGGTCGGCGGCCGGGCTGGACGTGACAAAACGCCGGGTGAGGTGCTCATTCAGACCCGGCATCCAGAGCACCCCCTGATGCAACAACTCGATCGGCCCTACCACACCGCCTTGCCCGCGCTGCTCAGTCACCGGGTGCAGGCAGGGTTGCCGCCCCTCGGCGCGCTGGGTGTTATTCGGTGTGACAGTCAGAGTCGTCGCGAGGGGCTCGACTTTCTCCATCAGGTAAAAAGCAGCGCAGTGGCGGCGGCCGGGACTCAGATAATTGGACCCGTGCCTGCCGCTATGGCACGACGTAAAAATCGCTATCGATCTCAGCTGGTGATCTCGGCGAAGAACCGTGCCTTGCTGGCTTCCAGCATGGCGGCGCTGGTCTCGGCGGCGGAATCAATGCGTCGCTCGCACCACCTCAGCTGGTCAGTCGACATCGACCCCTACGAAAGCTTGTGACTTCCTTCGCTGGAGCCAGCACCATGGGTTGGTGATAATAACGCTTGAGTCCGCGCGCATCGGCGACGCGGGTAGACCGTGACAGGATGACGATGAAACCCGAACTGGCTGCGCTGATTACCACAGCGCTGGAACAACTCGTATCGCAAGGTGTCTTGGCTGGGTTGCCTGACGCGGGACCGCAAATTGATCGCCCGAAGGATCCGAGCCACGGCGACCTCTCCTGCAACATTGCCATGGTGCTGGCTAAACGCGCCGGTATCGCGCCTCGCGACCTCGCCACACAGATTATCGATACGTTACCCGACAACACGTTGATCGATCGCTGTGATATCGCGGGTCCAGGCTTCATCAATTTCTTTGTCAACGCGAGCCACCATACCGCGGTTGTGCGCACCATTTTGGAAAGTGGCCTAGCCTACGGAAAATCAAATTGCGGCGCGGGCCGGCAAGTACAGGTGGAATTTGTTTCGGCAAACCCTACGGGACCACTCCATGTTGGCCACGGGCGTGGCGCGGCGATCGGCGACTCACTGAGTCGGTTGCTTGAGGCCACGGGCTGGTCGGTGCAACGCGAGTTCTACTACAACGACGCGGGACAGCAGATCAATAACCTTGCTCTGTCGGTGCAAGCTCGCGGTCAGGGCAAAGATCCCGATCACCCCGACTGGCCTGCCGATGGCTATCAGGGAGGCTACATCGAGGATGTCGCGGCCGCCTACATGGCGGGCGATTCGGTGCAGGCTGCCGACCGGGAAATCACCGGCGCTGCCGATGTGGATGACCTCGACGCCATCAGGGAATTCGCGGTGGCCTGCCTGAGGCGCGAGCAGGACCAAGATCTGCAGGCCTTTCAAGTCGTTTTCGACGAGTACTTTTTGGAGTCATCGCTCTACGATAGTGGCGCGGTCGAAGAGACCGTGACGACGCTTCAAGCCGCGGGCCACACTTTTGAAGATCAGGATGCACTCTGGCTACGCACGACCGACTTTGGTGATGACAAAGACCGCGTAATGCGCAAAAGCGAGGGCGGCTATACCTACTTTGTGCCCGACGTCGCCTATCATCACAGCAAGTGGCAGCGGGGTTACCAGCGCGTCATCAACGAACAGGGTGCTGATCACCACAGCACCATCACCCGGGTGCGGGCAGGACTCCAGGGTCTCAATGTGGGGATTCCCGAGGGTTGGCCAGAGTATGTGTTACACCAGATGGTGACCGTGATGCGCGAGGGCGCCGAGGTCAAACTCTCTAAACGGACAGGCGGCTATGTGACACTCCGCGACCTGATTGACTGGGTGGGTTGCGATGCCACCCGCTATTTCCTGGTCGCACGCGCGCCCACTTCTCAACTGACCTTCGACGTGGATCTGGCGCTGGCACGCAGTAATGAGAACCCCGTTTACTACATTCAATACGCACACGCGCGGTGCGTCAGCGTGCTGCGGAAAGCGGCCGAAATCGCAGGCGACGCTCACGTCAGCGCCGGACTTGCGTATCTGGCGCGTCTCGATGAGCCCGAGACCCTATCACTGGCGGTCAGTTTGGGTCGCTTCCCCGAAGTGGTTGCCAATGCGGCAGAACGCCTTGAGCCACATGATGTGGCCAATTATTTGCGAGAGCTCGCTGCCGACTTCCACAGCTTTTACAACGCACACAAAGTTCTCGAAGGGGCACCCGAAACCATGCAGGCGAGGCTCGCACTGGTCGCCGCCACCCGGCAAGTCATCGCCAGCGGTCTTGATCTGCTGGGCGTGTCAGCTCCGGACGTCATGTAATGGCTAACACCTCAGGTCATTCCGGGCGTAAACCCTCCGCAACACGCAGCCAGACATCATCATCCAGGCAAAATACGCCTCCGACCTTGAATACCTCGCACTTGCAGGGTTTTGCGGTGGGATGTGTCACGGGCATCCTTCTCTGTGTGGGCATAGTGAAAGCGCTTGAGAGCGACGAACAGACCACCGATACCGCGCCCGTACCCCCGCCCACTGAAACCGTTGAGGCGGGTCCCCGTTTCGACTTCTATACCGTATTGCCTAATCAGGAACTCGATCTCAACCCCGATATTGAACCTGCGGCGTTGGGGTCTGAACCCAGCGGCCAGGGACAGTATCTGCTGCAAGTGGGCTCGTTCCGTCAAGAAGGTGATGCGGATCGGCGACGTGGTGAGCTGGCCCTGCTCGGGCTCGAGGCAAACGTCGAACCCAGTGATGGCGATAACGGGCGATGGTATCGGGTCTATCTTGGGCCTTTCGAGAGCCGCTCAGACATGGCGCGCGCACGATCATTAACCGCACAGGCAGACATGGATACCTTATTACTCAGACGAGCAGCACCATGACCACGGTGCGTCAGCATCAGGTCACCCGCCTGCACTATTCCCGCAGCAAGCGCAGGCTTGAAATCGCCTTCGCTGACGAGGCTGAGTACCAACTCACCGCCGAATTTCTTAGGGTCTTCTCACCCTCTGCTGAGGTGCGGGGCCACGGTCCCGGCCAAGAGACGCTTCAGACCGGCAAGTCCTCGGTCGGCATTGCGGGAATCGAACCGGTGGGGCACTACGCCGTGCAGATTAGCTTTGATGACGGACACGATTCAGGCCTGTATAGCTGGCAGTATCTGCGTGACCTTGCCGAGCAACAGGACCGGTACTGGCAGAGCTACCTGCAGCAGCTGGCGGCTACCGGCAAATCACGGGATCCAGAGGTTCAGGTCCTGCATTTTGACCCCTGACGCCGACACCGCCTGCCTCTGAACACAGCTCCGCCGCTCAGGTACACTTGCCGGCCCGCTGTCATAAGACCGGCGCGACGATGAGACGTAACTGATGAGTGACGACGCGGCACATAACGCCGATCGCGATGACAACACCACTGATTTCGGCTTTACCCGGGTAGACCCCGCGGCAAAAGCCGGCATGGTCCGCGGCGTATTTGACTCTGTCGCCAGCCGCTATGACCTGATGAATGACCTGATGTCGGGAGGCGTTCACCGCCTCTGGAAGCGCTTCACGATCGAGCTCAGTGCCGCGCGCCCGGGGCAGACCATTCTGGATATTGCTGGCGGAACGGGCGACCTCGCTGCGCGATTCTCGCAGCTCGTAGGAGCCGACGGTCAGGTCATACTCGCCGACATTAACGCCGCTATGCTCGAGGTGGGTCGCGACCGACTCATCGACAAAGGAGCCACTGGTAACATCGAGGTGGTGCAAGCTGACGCCCAAGCACTGCCCTTTGAAGATAACAGTGTCGATTGCATCACCATCGCCTTCGGACTGCGCAATGTCACCGATAAGGACATGGCACTGCGCTCCATGTTGCGGGTGCTGCGCCCCGGAGGTCGACTGCTGGTCCTTGAGTTCTCCAAGCCCACCTCTCCACTGCTTGGCAAAGTCTACGATCAATACTCGTTTCAGATCCTGCCGACGATCGGTCGCCTCATTGCGCAGGATGCGGACAGTTATCGTTATCTGGCGGAGTCTATCCGCAAGCATCCGGATCAGGACACCTTGCTTGAGATGATGAAGGACGCCGGATTTGTCGAGTGTCGCTACCACAACATGACCGGCGGTATTGTGGCCGTTCATCAGGGATTCAAGGCGTGACGCAACACGACCCCGCGCTTCTCAGCGCCGCGCTCGCAGGTGCCGAACGGGCACTGAATCAAGCGATTGCAATGGCGCCTACCTCTCACAGCGAACTCAACGCACTTGCGGGCACCCTGCTGGGTATTGAGATCACAACGCTTGAACTGACCTTGTATATAGAGATGGTCACTGGCACAGAAGTGCGCTTGATGACGCACTGCGAACAGGAGACAAGCGCCTTCGTGCGCGGCACGCTGGAAGATTTTGCAGCCCTTGCCACCTCTGATGATCCCGCCGCGGCCCTCATCAATAGTGGTATCGAACTCGAAGGCAGCAGCGCGAGCCTTATTGCGCTGCAGCAGGTCATCTCCCGCATGGATATCGACTGGGAGGCGCCTCTAGTGGAGGTGCTCGGCGACGTCGTGGGTCATCAAATTGCCGAGGGTCTGCGACGATTTTTCCGCTGGAGTGAGGGTGCGCAAGCGAGCCTCAAACGGCAGGTGTCTGAGTACCTGCTCGAGGAGGGGCGTCTCACCCCGCCCAAACCCGAGCTCGAATATTTTTATGATGCGGTTCAATCAGTTGCCATGCGCGTGGAGCGCGCCCAGAGTCAGGTCGAAAAACTGCTGGCTAAAGCCGCCTCACGCAGGGCATCGCAATGAGTCGCGTCATCGCGCTATACCGCGCCGTTGCAAGATATCGACTCGACCAATTGTTGCCGGCGCATCAACGTCCACGATTATTCTCTTTGCTATTTAGGGTATTTCCGGTCCTGCCGGTCCCAGCCACCACGCCTCGAGGCGAGCGGCTCCGACGTGCGCTCGAGGATCTCGGCCCAGTTTTTGTCAAATTCGGGCAGCTGTTGTCGACACGCAGAGATCTGCTGCCCCATGACATCGCTGACGAACTCGCTCTGCTGCAGGACCAGGTCGCGCCCTTTCCGGCCAAAGAGGCCATCCAGCGCATTGAGAGTGCGCTGGGTAAACCACTGAGCGAGTGCTTTGCAGAGTTTGACGCCAACCCGCTCGCTGCAGCCTCCGTAGCACAAGTACATGGCGCCCGGTTACCCGATGGCAGCGATGTCGTGGTTAAAGTGTTGCGGCCGGGTATTGAGAAAACCATCGATCAGGATCTGAGACTGCTCAGGCATGTTGCGCAGCTGCTGGCCCGTTGGTCTCGCAACGGCCGGCGCCTGAAGCCCGTAGAAGTTGTCGATGAATATGACCGCATTATTCACGGGGAGCTCGACCTGCAGCGAGAGGCGGCCAATGCGTCCCAGCTGCGGCGTCACTTTCAGGATGGTGATCTCGTCTACGTCCCCCAAGTGCACTGGCCGCTGACTTGCAAGCAGGTCATGGTCAGCGAGCGAATTTACGGCGTGCCCGTCAGTGACATCGAAACGCTCGAGGGTAAGCAAGTCGATATTAAGCTGCTGGCAGAGCGCGGCGTCGAAATTTTCTTCACGCAGGTATTCCGCGACAGTTTTTTTCACGCCGACATGCACCCGGGCAATATTTTTGTCAATTGCTCCCGACCCGAGGACCCCCGCTACATCGCCGTCGACTGCGCTATCGTCGGCCAGATCGATGAACAAGACCTGTATTACCTAGCGCGTAATCTGCTCGCCATTTTTCAACAGGATTACCGGCTGTGCGCCAAGCTTCATATCGAGTGCGGCTGGGTGCCCGCTGATACGCCCATAGCGGAGTTTGAATCTGCGCTGCGCACCTTGTGTGAGCCGATTTTTGAGCGACCACTGTCAGACATTTCCTTCGGCCACATGCTCGTGACGCTGTTCCGCACCGCGGGGCAGTTCGATATGCAGGTGCAGCCACAGCTGGTGCTTTTACAGAAAACCCTACTCAACATTGAGGGGCTGGGCCGCCAGCTTTATCCGGAATTGAATCTGTGGGATACGGCCAAACCCTTCCTTGAGCAATGGGTCGCCGAGCGCTATTCATTACAAAACGTCGGCCAGCGCCTACAGCAGGAGGCCCCTGCGCTGCTTGAAACACTGCCTTTACTCCCTGATCTCATCCTGCATCGCCTGCGCCAAACGCCTCAAAGCAGCCCAACCCAGCCTCGTCCATCCAGCTGGTTACTGCCTTTGGCGACACTGGGCACGTTCGCAATGGGTCTCGGTATTGCCAGCTCAGGCGGCACGGGATGGCTGCTGCTGGGGTGCGGCTGTTTGCTGTCTGCCCTCTTCATCCGTAACCGGTAACAGCCACCGCATGCCTCTGGCATACTGTTGTTATGACCGACTCACCCTCATCCGTACCCAAGACCCTGTCTCCGCAATGGAACGAACAGGGACTGATACCCACCATCACTCAGGATGCCGACACCGGAGAAGTGCTGATGTTGGCGTGGATGAATGCCGAGGCGCTGGAGAAGACGCTAGCGGGTAGGCAAGTGGTGTATTGGTCCCGCTCCCGACAGGCGCTCTGGCGCAAGGGTGAGACCTCGGGTAATACCCAGGATCTGGTTGACGCACACCTCGATTGTGATGGTGACACGCTGCTACTGCGGGTGAAGCAACACGGCGCAGGTGCTTGCCATACGGGACGGCGGACCTGCTTTTTCTATGCGCCCGGAGAAACCGGCTGGCAGTTAACTGAGGACGGCTGAATGGATGACTTACTGACGGCATTGGACAAAGTGTTGGCCGAGAGAAAAACCGCGTCTCCTGACAGTTCCTACGTCGCCTCGCTCCATGCAGAAGGTCTCAACAAGATTCTGGAGAAGGTGGGTGAAGAAGCCACCGAAGTCATTCTTGCCGCCAAGGATGCAGCTGAAAGCGGTGACCCCGACGCACTGGTCAATGAGGTCGCCGACCTCTGGTTTCACACCATGATCATGCTGGGTCACCTCAACCTCGACCACTCTGCCATCCTTAAAGTACTCGACGACCGCATGGGACTTTCAGGTCTGGCAGAAAAAGCGGCGCGAAAAGGCCATAATGCGCCGTCAGAAAGCGCTTAAGTACAAGGAGATCGACTATGGGACTGGGCGGAATCAGCATTTGGCAACTCCTGATCATTCTCGCAATTGTCGTCATGCTGTTTGGCACATCGCGGCTTCGTAATATTGGCGGCGATCTGGGAAGTGCTATCAAAGGCTTTCGCGACAGCATGAGCAAAGACAACGCTGACGCCGACAGCGCGGACGAAAACATCGCCGCGCGGGAGGAGACGGACCCCGATAAACCGGCGACGTAACCGGAGCAAACCAACGTGTTTGATATCGGCTTCGCCGAGCTCTTGCTGATCGGGGTGGTGGGTCTGTTAGTCGTTGGGCCCGAGCAGTTACCGGGTACTGTGCGGACTGTGCTTGCATGGGTTAACCGCTTTCGCCGCAGCTTCGACCAAATCCGGACCGAAGTCCGGCGCGAGTTGCATAACGACGAAATTATGCAAAAACTGAAGGCGGAGTCGCAGGAAATAGAGCAGCAGGTCCGCGAGACTACCCAGTCGGTGGAGCGCGAACTTCAGACGCTGGGAACCGAAGAAGCGCCGGCAACAAACCCTGATGCCGTAGCGATCGCCTCGCCCCTACCGGCAAACGGGGCCGCTCAGGGTGGGGAGCAAGCGAACTCCGAGCCCGACACCCCCTCCGCCGATGCACCCTCTCAATCCGCATGAGTGACCCCACTGAGCAAAACGATCCGCCCATGTCGCTGGTCGCTCATCTGACCGAGCTTCGCGACCGGTTACTGCGGGCGGTGCTCGCCGTGTTGATCGGATTTATTGTGCTGTTCCCGTTCGCCAACGAGATTTACGGGTTTGTGTCGGCGCCACTCAGGGAATTAATGCCGGAAGGATCAACCATGATCGCCACCGGTGTGGCGTCGCCGTTTTTGACACCCTTCAAGCTCAGCCTGGTGCTGGCCATCTTTATGGCAATCCCGGTGATCCTCTATCAAATTTGGGGGTTTGTAGCGCCCGGGCTCTATAAAAAAGAGAAGCGCATCGCCATACCGCTGCTCGCGTCTAGCGTGCTGTTGTTCTATGCCGGGGCCGCCTTCGCCTATTTCATTGTATTTCCGCTCATCTTCGCTTTTTTCACCAGTGTCGGCCCCGAGAGCGTTCAAGTGATGACCGACATCAACAGCTATCTCGACTTTGTGCTGAAGCTGTTTCTCGCCTTCGGTATTGCCTTCGAGATGCCAATCGCAGCCGTCATTCTGATCTGGACAGGGGTTACCAGCCCTGACGCATTGGCGAAAAAGCGCCCGTATATCATCGTCGGCTGCTTTATTTTTGGCATGCTGCTGACCCCGCCGGATGTGATCTCACAGTCGCTGCTAGCCATCCCGATGTGGCTCCTGTTTGAGCTGGGCGTCTTTTTCGGCAGACTATTAGAACCCAAACCCCGGGATACGGGCAGATAATCACCGGCTCGTTGGAGAAATGAACATGCGGCTCTTATTTTCCTGCTTACTCGCGCTATCGGCTATTTTGCACTCCCACGCGATGGCGCAAGTCGATACCGACAAGACCATTGTCGCGGCCAGCGCGCAAATTGCAGACGATAACGACCTGACGGCCGCAGAGCTCATTGCGCTCACACAGCAAACGAATCGGGCCTTTCACGCATCGATTCTGTCGGGTTTTAAGGCCGGTAAGGCACAGACACCCCAGCAGGCGCTGATCGCTCTCTACAGCGCGTTTCGTCTGGGCGACCCGGAGTCGGCCGCCCTTTATCTGGACTTACGCTACGTCCCCGAAGCGATAGAGGACATCTCACCGACCGCCTTGGCGAGAGGGCTGCTGTTTATCTTTGCCCAGCAGAATGTGCTGGATCTCAGTCAAATCAGTAGTGAGCCCGAAGGCACCCTAGAAGACGGCCTGCCGGAGGATCTGGAGAAGGCGGGTGCGGTCACCCTTTCACAGGAAGTGATTCCAGTCTATCTGCAGCGCATCGAAGACCCCGACGGCACCCTCGCGTGGCGAGTCGCCAATGAAACGTTAGCGCGCGTGCCCGACATGTGGGACGAACTGGGCTACAGCGACCTCGCGGTGTGGCTCTCTAACACCCTGCCCGAATTCTACTTTCTGGGGATGGGCAACTTTCAGTTCGTCACGCTTCTGTTCACGCTGATCGCAGGGTGGTTTTTAACAGGGTGGATCAGTCTGCTGGTGGGCCGCCTGGGAGGTCGATTTACTAACCCCTGGAACCATGCACTGAGCCGTTTCCTTCGCGTTCCCCTGAGGCTGATTCTGTACGTCGCGCTGATCAGAATCGTCATCGCTAACCTGGGTCTGTCGGTCATTGCCAAAGCCTATTTGGCGTCGTCACCGCTGGAATATCTGGCGGCGGTGATCTTCGCGTTTGGGCTCCTGAACCTCTACCGGGACTACAAAATTCGCCAGCTAGAGTTGCAGGGCGACATTGAATACGTCGCCCTTATCAAGCCAGTAGTGGTGATCGTGCGGATCATTGTGGCAACCACAGGCGTGTTGATGTGGGCTGATCATGCGGGCTTCAATGTTTCTACCCTGATCGCGGGCCTCGGCGTGGGCTCGATTGCCGTTGCGCTCGCAGCCCAAAAGACGCTCGAGAATGTTATTGGTGCGATCACGCTCTACACCGCGCGTCCGATTCGCCCGGGCGACTGGTGCCGATTTGGCGTCATAAAAGGCTCGGTTGAAGAAATCGGATTGCGATCTGTCACGTTACGCACCAAAAACCGCACGCTGGTCACCGTCCCTAACTCGATGTTCTCTTCGGCGGATATCGAGAACTACTCGGTGCGCGATCGCATCCGCTTTTTTAAGCTTCTGGAATTGCAGATGCCCTCACCAGATCAGCTGCGCGCCATTTTGGGAGAATTCCGGGAAATCTTTGCGGCACACCCAATGGTGCGCCAAGACACCATCAGTATCCGCCTCACTGACATTCAGGCTGCGGTTGCGGTAATCCGGCTCGACGCAGGCATCATGACCACCGACTACGAAGAATACCTGGCGGTGGCCGAGGACCTCAATCTGCGGGTGATTGAGATCGTGCACCAAAACGGCGCCATCTTCTCTGGACCGGGTCAAGTTCTTCAGCTGCGTGATTTTCAACAGGCAGACGAGGAAAAGCTCCAGGAGGTCGAGGCCAAACTTGACGTGTGGCGTCAGGGGGAGGGACTACCCTTCCCCGATCTATCCGGCGAAGAGAAGCAGCGGCTTAAGAGTTCGCTGGAGTATCCAGATAAAAGCTAAAGCAGCGCCCGACTTTTGCTGGGCCAATCTTTTTAACGGAGGGCCGCGTAAACTGTTGCAAGACGATTATCCCTTTTGATCGACCATTAGTGAGCCTCACGCCGTGACTGATACCACCATCGAGACGCCGCCAGCCGATGTCGCCAGAGACCGGGCAGACACGCCGCCTCGCGCCAAATCGCTTGCACCCTTGCGAGAATTGCTGGCCTTTCTTTGGCCCCACAAAGGCCGGTTGCTGGCGGCAAGTGCCGCATTAATCTTTACGGCAGGTGCTCAACTGACATTGGGCTATGGCGTCAAGATTCTGATCGATGAGGGTTTTGCCAGCGGAGACGCCTCGGGGCTCTATAAGGCCGTCACGTTTATGCTGGTCATCGGTGTCGCCATGGCCATCGGCTCCATGACACGCTTTTATCTGGTGTCCTGGCTGGGTGAGCGCGTGAGCGCAGACCTTCGCGGTGCCGTGTTCAATAACCTCGTGCATATGCAGCCCAGCTATTTTGAAAGCAATCACTCGGGCGAGATTATGTCTCGGCTGACGACCGATACCACACTGCTGCAGACGCTGATCGGCTCCTCTGTGAGTCTAGCAGTGCGCAATGCTCTGACCCTGACCGGGGCGCTGACGTTGATGGTGATCACCAATTTCAAACTGAGCCTGGTCATTCTTGTCGCCGTGCCCGTCACAATCCTGCCCATCCTCATATTTGGCCGCCGGGTGCGAAAGCTCTCGAATAAAAGCCAGCAGACCATCGCCGAGGTGGGCAGCCATGCCGGAGAAATATTCCAATCAATCAAGGTGGTACAGAGCTTCAACCGCGAGACCGCTGAGAAGACCGCGTTCGGACGAGACGTGGAACAGGCCTTTACCGTTGCCCGCTCCAGAGTGCTGCAGCGGGCGTTGCTGACAGGCTTTGCCATTTTTCTGCTGATGGGCGGCATGGTCGGCATGATGTGGTCGGGAGGCGTGGACGTGATCGAGGGGCGCATGACGGGCGGTGAGCTCGGTGCCTTCGTCTTTTACGCAATTATGGTCGGCACGGCTTTTGCCACACTTTCTGAAGTGTGGGGCGACCTCCAGCGCGCCGCAGGCGCAGCCGAGCGCCTGATCGAGCTCCTTCGGGAGACCAGCGAGATTCCCGATACGGGCACCACTGTGCCGGCAAGTCAAAAGGCCATAGCGTTCGAGGGAGTGCATTTTGCTTATCCCAGCCGACCCACACATCCTGCTCTCAGTGCCTTCACGCTGGACATACAGCACGGCGAATCGGTGGCGCTGGTGGGGCCGTCGGGGGCGGGTAAGTCGACGGTCTTTGAACTGATGCTCAGGTTTTATGACCCGATCGCCGGAGCGATTCGCTTTGGTGGTGTCGACCTGCGCGACATGCCGCTCGACAGCTGGCGTCAGAAGATCGCTCTGGTGCCCCAGCAGCCTGCGCTGTTCTCCGGCGACATTCGTTACAACATTGCTTATGGCGCCAGCGACGCTAGCCAGGAGGCAGTCGAAGCCGCAGCGCAAATGGCCCATGCCCATGAGTTTATCAATACCCTTCCCGACGGCTACCACAGTCATTTGGGCGCACAAGGGGTTCGGTTATCGGGCGGCCAGCGCCAACGGATCGCGCTGGCTCGCGCCATTCTCGCTGACCCGGAACTGTTGCTGCTTGACGAAGCCACCAGCGCGCTGGACACCGAGAGTGAGTGGCATGTTCAACAGGCGCTCAAAGAAATTATGCAAGGGCGCACCACAGTGGTGATTGCGCACCGACTCTCAACAGTCATCAATGCCGACCGCATCATCGTGATGGAAGAAGGCGGCGTAGTCGACAGCGGCCGGCATGACGAGCTCATCGCCCGATGCGACCTGTATCAACGTCTGGCGAGACTGCAGTTTGAAGTTGAGGCACCCGTAGCGAGTCGATAAAAACGGCGTTTATCCAATCGCCTGCTAACGCACCATGGCGCGCTAATACAACAAGCTTACGATTAGTCTAGCGAGAAACGTTTAGCTCACTTGGGCTCGATCATCAGGTAGGCCACGGTGGTGTCGCCAATGTTGAGCGCCTCATGCCAGGCGATGCCGTCACTGGAAAAATAGCTGCCCGTCGCCAGCTTTGCCTCTCGCGTACCGCTGGCATCGGTAACGCGCATGGTGCCGCCGGAGAGCGCATAACCAAAGTGCTTGGGATGAAAGTGCCGCTCGTGCCCGACACCGGGCGGGAAAGTGCAGCGCAGAATTCTGATTTGCGCCGTTTCATGAATCTTTTCGCACACGGGCCTGCCCTGCCACCCCGCTTGCAGCGGGTCGGGCAAGATATCCGCATGGGCGACAGACAGGAAAAATAAAGACAGCAAACAGGTCGCTTTCATACGGTGTCTCTTGGCTTCTATACGGTAGTTCTGACACGCCACCTTACCGAATTGGCGATGAAACCCGTAAACAATTCGACGCTTCAATTCGACCCCTACATTAGCCCCTGAAGAAAGACTGCATGAGCCAACTGACAGGGCTAAAAAAAACCCCGCACTCGGCGGGGTTTCGATAAGACTTTTTGCTAATCAGCTGAATTCTCGAACAAGCCCGCCAATGCTCTCTTTGGCATCGCCAAATAGCATGCGCGTGTTGTCCTTGTAGAACAGCGGGTTCTCGATACCGGCGAAACCCGACGCCATGGAGCGCTTGAGCACGAACACCGTGCGCGCGTCGGCAACGTTAATCACCGGCATGCCGTAAATGGGCGAAGATTCAACCTCGCGCGCGGCCGGGTTCACCACGTCATTGGCGCCAATCACGATCGCAACATCAACGGTTTCCATGCGCGGATTGATCTCGTCCATCTCAAGCAGCTGGTCATAGGGTACATCCGCCTCGGCCAGCAACACGTTCATGTGGCCCGGCATACGCCCCGCGACGGGGTGAATACCAAAGCTTACCTCGCAGCCGTTCTTCTCGAGCAACTCGGTGAGCTCCTTCACCACGTGCTGCGCCTGGGCCACCGCCATGCCGTAGCCTGGAATAATCGCCACGTTGGTAGCCGCTTCCAGCACGTAGTAAGCGTCGTCGACAGAAATAGGCTTGATCTCGCCCTCGACCACGGTCTCTTCGTTCGACACGCTAGCGAAGCCTGAAAAGAGCACATTAGAGAGCGAACGGTTCATTGCCTTGCACATGATCTGGGTCAGGATGATGCCCGACGCACCCACCAAAGAACCCGCCACGATCAGCGCGTTGTTGTTAATGGCGAAACCCGCTGCACAGGCCGCCAGGCCCGAGTACGAGTTCAGCAGTGAAATCACCACCGGCATGTCTGCGCCACCAATGGGAATCACGGCCATCACACCAAACAGGAGTGAGAGTCCAATGACCATATAAAGCCAGTTAGGGTCAGTGGGGTTCAGGCAAAACATGGCCGCGCCGCCCAGAATCCCGAGCACCACCAGTGAGTTGACGATCTGCTGTCCCGAGAAGGTAATCGCACCGCTACCAATCGTCTCAGACAGCTTGCCCCATGCTATGAGCGAGCCTGTGAGGGTCACGCCGCCGATCAGGATCGACAGCACGATCGTCACCAGCGTAAAGATGGCCGCGTCTGCAGAGAGCGCCGACCAGCCCACCAGGAGCGACGCCGCGCCACCCGAAGCCATTAAACAGCGCCACCATCTCGGGCATCGAGGTCATGGCGACCGCGCGTGCCGCGATGGCGCCTATGGCGCCACCGACGATCATGCCGGCCGCGATATAAGTGAAGTCGACGATGCCCTGATCGAGCAGCGCCGAGACGATCGCCACCAGCATACCGATCGCCGAGATCATATTGCCGCGGCGCGCCGTAGCGGGTGAGCCCAGCATTTTCAATCCGAAAATAAATAAGCCTGCCGCAATGACGTAGCCCAGTTGTGTAATCAGTTCAGTCGTCATGATCAGTCCTCCTTCTTCTTGAAGAAGCCGAGCATGCGGTCGGTCACCATATAACCGCCCACGACGTTAATGCTGGCTAGCGTCACGGCACCGACACCCAACCACATGGCCATGTTTTCGCTGCCGGTGCCCGCCAGTGCCACAGCACCAACTACGGTAATCCCCGAAATGGCGTTGGCACCTGACATCAGTGGTGTATGCAACGTAGCGGGTACTTTATTGATCAGTTCAAAGCCGAGGAAGATCGACAGCATCAGGATAAACAGCAAATACTCTGCACCGGACATATCAGTTGCCCCCCTCAATGATTTCTTTAATGGTCGGGTGCACGATTGCACCGCCGTGGGTGATCACACAGCCCGGGAGAATGTCGTTCTCGAGGTCGAGCACGAATTGCTTGGCCTCCGTCGTCCCAAGTGTCCTCCACAAGGTTGAACATGTTGCTCGCGTACATCTGGGTCGCATCGCCGGGCGCCAAGATTGGCGAGATTGGCGGTGCCGACGATCGTCACACCGTTCACGTCGACCACCTGCGTCGGGGGCTGAGCCTTCGACATTACCGCCGGTCTCGGCCGCCATATCGACCATCGACAGAGCCCGGGGCCATGCCCTCAACCATATCGGCGGTCACCAATACAGGCGGCTTGCGGCCAAAGACCTGCGCAGTCGTAATGACCACATCAGACTCGGCAATTACCGCCTTTTGAGCCTGTCGCTGAATCTCGACTTGCTCGGGGGTCAACTCCTTGGCGTAACCGTCGGCCGTTTGACCGGTATCGCCGAGATCGATCTCGAGGAACTTTGCGCCGAGTGACTCAACCTGTTCCGCCACCACCGGGCGCGTGTCAAATGCTGTGACCCGCGCACCCAGCCGCTTCGCGGTCGCAATCGCCTGGAGGCCTGCCACACCGGCACCAATAATAAAGACCTTAGCAGGCTTTAATGTGCCTGCTGGGGTCATCATCATGGGCATGATGCGCGGCATGTGATTCGCCGCCAAGCATCACCGCCACGTATCCGGCCAGGTTGGCTTGAGAACTCAGCGCATCCATCTTTTGACTGCGGGTCGAGCGAGGAATCATCTCCATGCTCACCGCCGTCACGCTTCTGGCTCGCGAAGGCTTTGATCAAATCTTTTTCATTGAAGGGGTCGAGGTAAGAAACGTGAATACAGCCCGCTTTGAGCCCGCTGATCTCGTCTAACTCCGGCTTTCGCAATCGCAGCACCATGTCTGCACCACCGAGCAGCGCAGAGCGATCGGAGCTGATGCTCGCACCCGCTGCCTCATAGTCTGCGTCACTGATGCCAGCACCGGTGCCCGCACCTGATTCAACGACGACATCGGCACCGAGCCGTACTAATTTTTTGACCGTCTCGGCGGTGGCCGAGACGCGATTTTCACCCGGTTGGGTTTCACGGGGTATAACTAGCTGCATAGTGGGGGTCGCCTGGTTTTTATGGGATCACCACGATCCCAGTATTATTGGATTTCCAGTCGGACAATCTAAACGGGCGTTTGCTCGGCTAAAGCTGAAGCCCTCACAGCGCCGCTGGAGACGAGTCGGTGAACAATCAGCCCGCGTGTAGCTTTAGTAGTGGGTTGAGCCAGCGGTGTCGCAATCGAGTGAACTGCAGGGGCGCATCCATCACCGCCAAACAGATACACTCTTCACCTTCTAGTGCGACCGGGGTGTGCTTGTCCCACCCCTCACGAACAATGAAATCGCCCTGGTGGTAGTCACCGCTCTCATCGGCAAACCCACCATGCAGCACCAGCGTCATCTCTCGGCCGCCATGGGTATGCTCGGGAATGCGGCCACCCTCAGCGATGCGATATAACGCAAACTCGTGATTGGGGTCGCCGGTTTTCAAATAACTGACGCTTAGGGACTGTGTCACACGCTTCCACACCAGATCAGCGTAATCGCCGTTGATCAGGCGATCGAGCAACCCAGGAAGCTGGGTATCAGATGCTTCATTGGGCGCATAGCGCAGCGGCTGGGGGTCATCAAGCCGCGCCAAAACACGCTCAAGCAAGGAATCCCCTACCGGTTGCGGATCGAGCCGCTCAAAATGAGCACCGCCAATATCCTCGAGCCTCTCCACCGCCTGACGACATCGCTGACAGTAACTCAGGTGAGCCGCCACACATGCGGACTGGGCGACGGGCAGCGCGCTCGCGGCATATTCCGTCAAAAAATCTGTTGGGGGGTGATGTTGCACCATGGTTCTCTATTCCAAAATACTCTCGTATACGTGGTCATTACGAGGGTCATGCGAAAACGGTTTACTCCCCCACACCAATAAACTTGTGACTTTCTGGGGGCTTTTCGTCGGCATCATGCTTCCATCATGCCCTGTAGCTTCTGGATCGCAAGGCGCACCCTCGATTTAACCGTACCCAGAGGCAGGTCAAGCTCTGCCGCAGCCTCAGAGTGAGATTTACCTTCCATGTACACTTTAGCCAAAATCTGCGCCTGATCTGGCGGTAATTCGCCCATCAGTTCGCGCACCCGCTCTGCGCCGCGCCGGGTGTGCAAAACCACAAAGGACTCTTCTTCTTCGCTTTCCAGCTCAAAGTCATCCGCAGCAAGCTGAGTGTCAAATTTTTGCAGTCGCCGGAACATATCAGTCCGGCAGTTTCGCGCGATGGTGTAGACCCAGGTCGAGGCCGCCGCTTTTTCCGGATTAAAGCCTCCCGCCTTTTGCCAGACCTTGAGCATCACTTCCTGCACCAACTCATCAGCATGAGCAGCAGACAGGCTCGAACCAGACAGGGCAAATGCCTTGATCAACGGCGCAAAATGGCGAAAGAAACGCGTAAATGCGCCGCGGTCCTGGCTCTCTCCAACCAAAACCAGCGCTTGACTCCACTCATCGGTTCGACGTCCGGTCGGCGCATTCCACTTTGCGCCGCCGTTTGCGTCTTTTCTAATCGCCATGGGCTAAACCTTCATTCAGAAACCACAGGATACACACTGAGTGACCGGCATGACAGCAGGATTTGGGATTGATGCTGAGCCGAGAAGCCTTTGATCCGGCCTCCGCTCCTTCCCGTAACAGCTGAACCCAACTCTATCTTCCGACTTCCGGAGGTCTACCAACAGTGAACATTGCAGTCATTGGGGCGGGCATCTCCGGACTGGGGTGCGCCTACCAGCTTGTGAAACGCGGCCATCGCGTTGACATTTTTGAAGCCCGGGATCGCATCGGCGGTCACACCGCGACCTACGACGTGCAGATTGGCACGCGGCGGTTTGCTGTCGACACAGGTTTCATCGTCTATAACGACCGTAACTACCCCAACATGATCAAGCTCTTTCAGGAGCTGGGTGTGACGAGCAAGCCGACGTCGATGGGTTTCTCGGTTTGCGATGAAATCAGCGGGTTAGAGTACGCGGGCAATAACCTCAACACGCTCTTTGCTCAGCGAGGCAATCTGCTCTCACCGAGCTTTTTAGGCATGGTGCGCGAAATCCTCCGCTTTAATAAGCTCGCGCTGGCCGACCTCGACAGTGGGCAGCTACCGCAGGACGAGACGCTGGGAGAGTACCTCCAGCGCCATGGTTTCAGCCAGCATTTCAGCCGGACCTACCTGCTCGCTATGACGTCGGCGATCTGGTCGGCCGATTTTGAAGACGCGCAGGATTTCCCCGTAGCGTTTTTCATTCGCTTTTTTAGCAACCACGGCCTGCTGTCACTCAAAGATCGACCCCAGTGGCGTGTCGTGGAGGGGGGTAGCCGCGAATACCTCGCCCCGCTGACCCAGCGCTTTTCGAACACAATTCGCACGCGAATGCGCGTCGATAAAATTTTACGCCCACCGGGCAAACCGGTATTGGTGCAGTTCACCAACGGACTCCAGCGCGAATTTGATGAGGTGGTGATCGCCACCCATTCGAACGATGCACTGAGCATGCTCGGTGACGCCACAGATTCGGAAAAATCGGTCCTCGGCGCGCTTCCCTATCGGGACAACGAGGTGATTTTACACACCGACACGCGCCTGCTGCCCAAAACCCAGCGCGCATGGTCGAGCTGGAACTACCGCCTCAAGCCGGGCAGTGGCCGCGCCACCGTCACCTATAATATGAACATACTGCAAGGCCTCAGCGCGCCCGAGACATTCTGTGTCACGCTTAATGACACGGCCTCGATCAACCCTCACCACATTCTCGGCCGCTTCAATTATGCGCACCCACAGTTCACACTGGCGGGCATGCAAGCCCAACAGCGATGGGGCGACATCAATGGACAAAACGGCACATGGTTTTGCGGCGCTTACTGGCAAAATGGTTTCCACGAGGACGGGCTGAGCAGCGGGCTACGGGTTGCCGAGAGCCTGTGTGCGGCGCGCCAAATGGCAGCGTGAGCGCAAAGCTATACTCGGGCACACTGCGCCACGCCCGCTATTTGCCCAAACGACATGCCTTCACCTACAAGGTGTTCATGCCGTTTGTCGAGCTGGAAACACTCCCCGAACTGACCGCGCGCCTGCCACTTTGGTCCGTGAAACGCTGGGCGCCCGCACGTTTTTTGCGGCGTGATTTTCTCGGCGCTGAGGAGATCCCGCTGGCAGATGCGGTCCGCCAGAGAATCCTTGAAGAAACAGGGTGCGAGCAAACCGGACCGATTTACCTGCTCGCTAACTGGCGTTATTTTGGCTACCAAAACAACCCCATCGCCGTGTATTACTGCTACGACGCCCCGGAGGACGACTGGAATATGTCGTTGCCGAGGTCACCAACACTCCCTGGGGTGAACGGCACAGCTATGTACTGCCAGCCCCGACCGACGATGCCCCTCTGGCAACAGAGTTCAATAAAGCACTGCACGTATCGCCGTTTAATCCCATGAACCTGATCTACCGCTGGTACAGCAATGCCCCCGGTGATGATTTACAGATCCAGATTGCGCTGTTTGAAGAGGGGCAGCGGATTTTCGACGCGGTGCTGTCACTCACAGCGGAGCCCCTCGATGCCCGCAGCGCCCCGCGCGCGGTGCTCGCTTACCCGCTGATGACAGTGAAAGTCGCAGCGGGTATCTATTGGGAGGCCTTGCGCCTGTTTTTAAAAGGCGTCAGCCTGCACCCTCATCCGAAGCGTTCTCACTAACGTAATTGTCGACTCGACGAAGCGTTTCAAAGAGGGTCTGCATGAGCGAATCCAGCGTCAAAAACATCTCCAAGCTGCCAGTGCTTTTTTCGGAAAAGCCCGGCGGCTTGGCGCGCACCATCATGCTCAAGGTGCTGGCAAAACTGCAGATCGGGTCGCTCACTTTTACCGAAAACGGCGAGACACTCGTATTTGGTTCCACCGAAGACCCGGCAGCGCCCCACGCTGAAGTGCATGTTCACGACAGCGATTTGTATCGCCGGGTGCTGACCGGCGGCAGCATCGCCGCCGGCGAGACCTTTATCGAAGGCCTTTGGAGTAGCCCCGATCTCACGGCCGTCACGCGCGCCTTCAGCGCCAATCTGTCGATGCTGGAGGCTATGTCCGATAAACAAAACTACTTGGCACGTCTGGCGCTAAAAATGAATCATTGGGCGCGCCGCAATACCACTGCTCGATCACGGGAAAATATTTCAGCGCATTACGATCTCGGCAATGATTTCTTCTCGCTATTCCTCGATCCGAGCATGATGTACTCCTCGGCAGTGTTTCCCACGCGCGATAGTGATCTGGCTTCGGCTGCACAACATAAGCTGCATCTGATCTGTGAAGACTTGGAGCTCAAACCGGAAGACCACTTGATTGAAATTGGGACAGGCTGGGGCGGCATGGCCATCTACGCAGCCGAGCACTACGGCTGTCGCGTTACAACCACCACCATCTCGCGTGAGCAGTTTGATTACACCGTCAACGCCGTCACGGCGCGCGGACTGCAGGATCGCATTACGGTTCTGTTTGATGATTATCGCGACCTGACAGGGCAGTTCGACAAGCTGGTGTCGATCGAGATGATCGAGGCCGTTGGCCACCAGTTCTACGACACCTATTTCCGCACCATCAGCCACCTGCTCAAACCCCATGGCAAGGCAGTGATTCAGGCCATTACGATGACCGAGCAGCGCTACGAGCAGGCCAGAGACTCGGTGGATTTCATCAAGCGATATATCTTCCCCGGCGGCTGTCTGCCCTCGCTGACGGTGATTAGCGATGCACTATCACGAATGACTGATATGCAAATGAGCAATCTTCGCGATATCACTCAGGACTATGCCGACACGCTGAGCGCTTGGCACGAGGGCTTTCTCAACGAGCTCGACGCCGTTCAGGAGTTGGGCTTTGACGATCGCTTCATTCGCATGTGGCGCTATTATCTGAGCTATTGCGAAGGCGGCTTCCGCGAGCGCATTATTGGCACCTATCAAATCACGATGACTAAGCCGGGGTATCGCCCGGGCTGATCTGCTGCCTATGCTGTTATCCCTTGCTCCGATTGTACTGCTGGTTGTCCTCCTCTCTACCTCGGTGGCGCTGTTTGGCTCAGACGCATCCTACGGCCCTAATCAAGTCGCACTGATTATTGCTTCAGCCGCCACGATGCTGGTGGGCTGGCGACGCGGTATGAGCTGGCAGGCACTTCAGGAAGGTATGGTTGCCGCCATCACCGTCTCGATTATGCCCATGATGATCCTCCTTTGTGTGGGCGCACTCATCGGCAGCTGGATCATCAGTGGCACCGTACCCGGCATGATTTACTACGGCGTTCAGCTGCTGGATCCTGGCGTCTTTTACGCGGCCTCTGCGGTCATCTGTGCCCTGGCCTCACTGAGTCTGGGAAGCTCCTGGACGGTAGCAGGCACGCTTGGCATTGGCTTAATGGGTATTGCCAACACCTACAACCTGTCTCCCGCCATCACCGCGGGCGCCATCATTTCCGGCGCCTACTTTGGCGACAAACTGTCGCCTCTTTCAGACACCACTAATCTTGCCGCAGCCGCCGTGGGCGTCGATCTTTTCGAACACATTAAAAATATGCTGTGGACGACCCTACCCGCATTTATGATCGCGCTGGCTTTTTTCGCCCTGATTGGCAGCGAGGGCGCTGCCACGCCAGAAAATATCGCCGAGATTCGTTCGGCGTTGGCCAGCCAGTTTATGATTTCGCCCTGGGTGCTCTCACCGCTGCTCCTGATGCTGGCGCTCATTTACTGGCGAATTCCCGCCTACCCCGCCATCCTGATCTGCACCCTCTTCGGCACGCTTTTCGCCGCGTTTTTCCAGCCTGATGTCGTGCGCCCACTGGCGCTGGCGACCCATCCGGAATCGCCTGCGCCGTTGTTACAAGGGCTATGGATCGCGCTGTTTTCCGGCTACCAGTCACCCGAAGGAATCGGGGAGCTCAGCAAACTGCTTGATAAAGGTGGTCTGGCAAGCATGCTGAACACCCTCTTTCTGATTCTGACCGCCATGACCTTTGGCGGCATGCTCGACAGCACGGGCATCCTGCGACAGCTGCTTGATCAGGTCCTCAGGGGCGTCAAACGAACCGGCGATCTCATACTGGCCACCGTCTGCGGTGGCTTCATCACCAACATCCTCGCCGCCGATCAGTTTCTGGCCATCACCTTGCCTGGACGACTGTTTATTCCTGCCTACGACGACCGCGGGCTCAGCCGGCTCAGTCTCTCACGGACCCTGGAAGACTCGGCCACGCTGACTTCGGTATTGGTCCCCTGGAACACCTGTGGCGCTTTCATGGCGGCGACGTTGGGCGTGGCCACCTTCGACTATGCGCCCTACGCGCTGTTCAATCTGATTTGCCCTGTGCTGGCGGTGATATTCGGGTACCTGATGATCGCCCAGCCCCGCGTGAGAGCGCCTGCCACCGCATGAAGCATCTGAACTGGGACTACGACAACCCGTTCACGCTGGAGGTGGCGGTGCAAGCCCGACACATCGACGCCCTCGCCCATACCCGCAACACGCATTATGTGGAGTGGTGTATGGACGCCGCCTGGGCGCATACCACGGCACTCGGTTTAGGGCCGGAGGACTATCAACGGCTCGATCGTGCCATGGCCCTGACCCACGCCGAATACGATTACCACAAAGCCACGCGGGTGGGAGACACCTTATGGGTGGGCACCTGGATTACCGACTGGGCAGGCAGAATGAAGATGACCCGGCGCCTGCAGGTCATTTGTGAAGCCACTGGCGATACGGTATTTCGAGGTGCGTTGCAGTTCGTCTGTATCGAAATCTCTACCGGCTTACCGAAGCGACCGCCCAAAGCCTTCATCGACCTCTATGGTCCTGTTATCACGGCCAGCGAATAAGCACTGAGACAGCGCAGCAAACCTTTACCGTTAGGCTCGGGTCCAATCAAAACTGATTACCTCGGTCAGGGCGTCCGCGCTCACTTGCATCGCCAACAACCGATCTATCCCGAGCGCCACCCCGGCGCAGTCGGGGAGACCCTGACGCTGCGCCGCGAGCAACCGCTCATCGACAGGCCGCTCGGGCAAACCGCGTTGTCGCCTCCGCCCATTCTCGGCATCGAGTTGGGTGGCGAGTGCAACGGGGTCAGATTGCTCCCAATAGCCATTGGCCAGCTCTCTGCCCGCCACGTAACACTCAAAGCGCGCGGCAACCGCCGTATTAGCAACCTCTATAGTCCGCGCCAGTGCTGCCTGCGAGAGGGGAAAATCCGTCACAAAAACTATCCCCCAGTCGCGAATAGCGGGCTCAATACAATGGCTCATCAGCATATCCAGCAACGCATCCCGATCGAGGCCATCGGGAACGGAACCCAGCTTGGCTTGGGCGACGCCAAGCAAGAAGATCGCATCGACTTCTTCAGCGAACGGGTCGACGCCAAGGATCTCGATAAACAGCGCGCGGTAGGGCCAGATCTGCCAGCCGTCACAACCCAAGGCGTCACCGACCAGACTCGCCACTTCACTCATCAACGCCACGTGATCCCAGCCCAGGCGATACCACTCGAGCAGAGTGAACTCGGGGTTGTGATGGCGCCCTTGTTCTTCCTGGCGGAAAGCCTTGGCGATCTGAAAGATGTCCCCGGAACCTGACGCCAACAAGCGCTTCATGGCAAATTCCGGAGAAGTCTGCAGGTAACGATCCGGCGAATCAGCGTCCTGCATGGGAACAGAAAAAATCTCGATTCCGGGGTCGGGCACCGTACCCTGGCAGAGCAGCGGGGTCTCTACCTCCATCACATCACGTGTGTGAAAAAAATGTCGGATCTGCTGCGTCAGCGCTGCCCGGGCGGCGAGTCGCTCTTGAGACGCCGAGGGCCGCCAGTCGCTCATGATCAGCTCTTGCTGGCGCGACTCACGTACTCACCGGTCCGGGTATCGATGCGTATGACTTCACCCTCGGTGATGAACAGCGGTACGCGCACCACGGCACCGGTCGCCAGCGTTGCCGGCTTACTGCCTCCCTGAGCTGTATCACCCTTCAGGCCGGGGTCAGTCTCGGTGATCTCCAGCTCGATGAAATTGGGTGGTGTCACCGCCAGCGGTGAGCCATTGTAGAGCGTGATTTCGTAGCGCTCCTGTTCCTTGAGCCATTTCTCTGACTCGCCGACGGCATCACGATCGGCGCCGTACTGCTCGTAGCTGGATGGATCCATGAAGTACCAAAACTCTCCGTCGGTGTAGGAGTATTCGAGGTCTATGTCCATGACATCGGCGCCTTCGAGGGTGTCGCCCGACTTGAAAGTCCGCTCCCAGACCCGTCCTGACTTGAGGTTGCGGAGTTTGACGCGATTGAAGGCCTGCCCCTTGCCGGGCTTGACGAACTCGTTCTCGAGGATCGAGCATGGTTCGCTATCAAGCATGACCTTGAGGCCGGGCTTGAATTCATTTGTCGAGAAGTTTGCCATCGTCGGAACTCATAACCAAAATACGATAATACCTTAGGGCGCGATCTGTGGGCATCACCGCCGGCTCAGTCGCCGACGAATTCTCCCTCGCTCCCCAGCAGATAGCACACCCCGTCGAGTCCGCAGTGAGTGACCTCAATTGGGCTCGCCGCGCGCACCGCCGGCTTGGCATGGAAAGCCACGCCCAATCCGGCCGCCGCCATCATCGACAGATCATTGGCGCCATCGCCAACTGCGATGCAGGCATTAGTGTTAATACCGAGTCGACTGGCCAACGCCCGCAACGCTTCCGCTTTATATTCGCGATTTACGATCGGGGGCACCACCCTGCCAGTCACCTTTCCCGCCTCTACTTCGAGCGTATTGGCGATCACCTCGTCAAATCCGTAATCCGCCTGCAAGCGCCGGGCAATAGAGATAAAGCCGCCGGAAAAGATGGCCAGCTTGATGCCCTGACCTTTCAGGGTCGTGGTCATTTCGCGCAGCCCCTCCTTGACGGGGAGTCGCTCGGCCAGTGCATCGACTGCACTCGCATCGAGGCCCTCCAACAGCGCGAGACGGGTCCGAAAACTTTCATCAAAGTCGAGCTCACCCCGCATAGCCCGTTCGGTGATGTCGGCGACCTTTTCTCCCACCCCCGCTGCAGCGGCCAGCTCATCAATGACCTCGCACTCAATCAGAGTCGAATCCATATCAAACACCGCCAGCCCATACGACTGGCAGCGAGCGGCCCGCGGCTGCAGTGCAATGTCCACGCCGTGTCGATCGGAGAGATCCCGCAGCCGCGCCGACAGCTCATCCGGGTCGGCGCTATGAATCAGCCACTTTGTGACTGCCCGGCGATCAGCCAATGTAACCGGCACGGGCACGGCACGCGTTGCAACAATCTCGGCGCCAGCAGATACCGCAACTTCCGCCACGCGGCTCGCGTCTAGCGCGGCGCCAAAGGGCACCATCAGGACAATCACATGTGTTGGATCAACCACGAAGTGCGTTCTCATTAATCACAGGGGGTGATGGGCAACTGCCACCCGACAGCCGCGCACGGGCAGTTTATACTGATCTTGGGTACACCGGAGATTCTCTTTGGAACAGCTCTTACAGCGGCTACGTAACCAACCCCTGTCGCAACAGCTGGCGTTGGCTGCGGCGGGCTGCTGTCTATTGGCCACGTTGACGCTCGTCATCGTCGCCGCGCAATCGACCCAATCCATTCAGAACACCACGCTTAACGAACACGCACGCGCGGCTGCACAGCAATTGGCTGCGCGGGCCGGAGCAGAGTTGGCCGCAGGAAATCGACTGGGATTAGTAGCGGAGCTGCAGTTTTATACCGACCAAACCCTCTTCGCGGCTGCTCGGGTATGGGATATTGAGGGCGCCGAACTCGCGGCACGAGGCGCCATCCCTGCCGGGGGAGAAGCCCATCAGCAGGTGGTGCTGATTGATGGCAATTCTGCCGGTACGGTCGAGCTTTATCTGGATTTGCGGGAACAGCAGGCGGCTCGCGACACGCTAATCTGGGGCCTCGTGGCGCTGTCAGTGCTGCTCAGCACCGCCGTGTACGCGCTGACAAGGCCAATGGGGCAGCGCCTCGCCAGCAACATTAGTGAAGCCGTTGCACAACTGGATGCCATTACCGAAGACGCGTCTGCTTCGGTCAACGAAGTACGCAACCTCAAAGATCGGGTTAATGCGCTGCCTCTCGATCTGCTCAAATCCCGCGACCCGGGAGATCAGGGTGAAGAGCATTACAACGACACTGCGATTTTGTGTATCGCTCTCAAGCACCTGCCGGGGTATCTGGATACGCTGGACGAGTCCCGTATGCAGGCCTATATCGCGTCTCTGCATCGCATGGCCTACGGTAGCGCCGGCTTCTACGGAGGTGATCTCAGCGTCATCCGCCAGTTTGGGCTAGCCATTTACTTCTCGGGTAATCATGCGGCTGGCTCTCCGGTCTTGCGCGCCGCTAGTTGTGCCTGGCTCTTATCCCGCTGCAGCGAAGTGGCCGAGAAGCAAGAACGGCTCTCCTTTGCGCCGGGCATGGCCATTGGCATCAGCGAGCTGGGCCGAGGCGATAGCGAAGACATTTATCCTGGTCTTTACACACAGGCGACGCTGGATGATTTATTGGAACTTGCCAATCAAGATCTGGAAGGTATTTTGCTCTCTGCCAGAGCGGCAGAAGACGGTGGTCTGACCGCACGCATTGGCATTGATGTCATTGACGAGCAATGGATGGCCCTCGGCGATATCAGCGGCGGTCATCTCGATTTGCTGGAAAGGCAGCTGCATATTTTGCAGCGAGTGATTACCCCTTCCGACCACGACACGCCGCAGGGCTTTTTGCCTTTTTGAAGCGTCAGTCGACGACCACTTCCAAACGGGTCACCCTTTGATAGCCCTTCGGTAGCTTATTGCCGCGTCGCCCCCGCTCGCCACGGAAGTGCTCAAGCTCGGACCATTTGAAGTTCCGATAATGTCCTCCCGAGGTGACCTGCAGCGTATCGCCCTCGGTCACCACACAGAGGCCGGCGACAAATTCTTCGCGCGCCGCCGCGCGGGCGGAGGGAATGCCAATCAACTTATTGCCTTTGCCTCGCGCAAGCTCAGGGAGTTCAGCCAGCGGGAACACCAGCATTCTTCCTTCATTGGTGGCTACAACCACCAGCGGCTCTGCCCCTGAAGAGATCGCCGCGGGTGCCAGCACCTGCGCCCCTTTGGGTAACGTCAGTACTGCTTTACCCGCCTTGTTCTTTGCCTGAAGCTGCCCGAACTGCACCACAAACCCGTAACCGGCGTCACTGGCGAGCAGAAAACGATCCTCTTCCGCGCCGGTTAGCAGGCCTTCAAAGGTCGCGCCAGACGGTGGGTTGATCCGCCCGGTCAGGGGCTCCCCCTGCCCGCGAGCTGAAGGCAGTTGGTGCGTGGGCAGCGTGTAAGCCCGACCGGTAGAGTCCAGCACCACTGTGGGCAAATTCGATTTCCCCCGCGCCGCAAACCGGAACCCGTCACCCGATTTGTAACTGAGTGCAACAGGGTCAATGTCGTGCCCCTTGGCCGCGCGAATCCAGCCTTTCTCGGATAATACGATCGTCAACGGGTCCGCACTGGTGAGCTCAAGCTCACTGAAGGCCTTGGCTTCTTCGCGTTGCGCCAACGGTGCACGCCGGGGGTCACCATGTGCCTCAACCACTGCCTTGAGCTCGCGCTTGATGAGTGTCTTAAGCCGCGCATCGCTGCCAAGGGTTTTCTTGAGTCCATCCCGCTCCTCGGCAAGCTCATCCTGCTCGCCGCGGATCTTCATTTCTTCAAGCTTGGCAAGATTCCGCAGTTTTAAGTCGAGAATAGCTTCCGCCTGAATATCCGAAATCTTAAACGCCTTCATGAGCGCCGGCTTGGGCTCCTCTTCTTCTCGAATGATGCGAATGACCTCATCAATATTGAGAAACGCAGCCAGGTAACCCTCGAGGATATGGAGTCGACGTTCGACGCGCTCCAGCCGATATTCCAAACGGCGTTTGACGGTCTCCTTACGAAAGACCAGCCATTCCTTCAGTATCGTTAGCAACGATTTCACCGCGGGCCTGCCGTCGATACCAATGACATTGAGGTTCACGCGGTAGGTGCGCTCAAGATCAGTGGTTGCAAACAAGTGACTCATCAAACCGTCCACGTCGATTCGATTAGAGCGTGGGACCAACACCAGTCGAGTGGGATGCTCATGGTCCGACTCATCGCGCAGATCAGACACCATTGGCAGTTTGCGCGCCTGCATTTGCGCCGCAATCTGCTCCAGCACCTTTGCCCCTGAGACCTGGTGGGGCAGCGCGTAGAATGACGACCGCACTGTCTTCAATCGTATACGCGGCGCGCACTCGCAGACCGCCACGGCCTGTTTCATACAGCTGCTTCAGCTCATCGACAGGCGTAATAATCTCCGCTTCGGTAGGGAAATCTGGGCCTTTAATGTGCTGACAGAGATCAGCGACCGTGGCCTTGGGCGAATCGAGGAGGTGAATGGTCGCAGCGACCACTTCGCTCAGGTTGTGAGGCGGAATATCGGTCGCCATACCCACCGCAATGCCCGTAGTGCCATTCAACAGCAAATTCGGTACCTGTGCGGGCAGCACGGTGGGCTCTTCAAGCGTGCCATCAAAATTGGGTTGCCAATCTACGGTGCCTTGCCCAAGCTCGGCTAGCAAGACATCTGCGTAGGCAGTGAGACGCGACTCGGTGTAGCGCATGGCGGCAAAGGACTTGGGATCATCGGGAGAGCCCCAGTTACCCTGCCCGTCGACGAGCGGGTAGCGATAGGAGAAATCCTGCGCCATCAGCACCATCGCCTCATAGGCGGCGCTGTCTCCATGCGGGTGGAACTTACCGATAACATCGCCGACTGTGCGCGCCGATTTCTTGAACTTTGCCGAGGCCTTCAGGCCCAGCTCGCTCATCGCATAAACGATGCGGCGCTGGACCGGTTTGAGTCCGTCACCGATGTGCGGCAGGGCCCTGTCGAGAATCACGTACATCGAATAGTCGAGGTAGGCTTTTTCAGCGTAATCGCGGAGGGACAGCTGCTCGACGTCGACCGAAGGCTGCATCATATCTGTCATGGCAATGAGGCTCTCTCTGAAAGCGGCAGATTCCGCGCCGCCGCGAAACCCTTCAACCGCGTTATCCTAACGCACCCCCGTACGGGAACACCACGCAACAACGCAAACCGGCACCCTAATCTGCCGAGGAGATTCATCATGGCACTCAATCCGGACAGCCTTCGTGAAGAGCTCACCTGGCGCTGGCGGCACTTCGCGGTATTTAGCGGACCACAATGGCACCGGGTGCTACGCCTCCGGACTGCGGTATTTGTCGTGGAACAAACCTGTCCGTATCAAGAGGTCGATGACAAAGACCCCCACGCCTGGCATTTGGAGTTGATGCATCAGGGCGATCTGATTGGCACCCTGCGAGTCCTGCCGCCGGGGGTGACTTATGACGAATGCTCGATTGGCCGCGTTGCGGTCAGCGCTGACTATCGCAACCTCGGTCTGGGTCGGGATCTGATGAACACTGCCCTGGCTTTTTGCGACTCAAGATGGACGTCGGTACGTCTCAGCGCGCAGTGCTATCTCCAGGCTTTTTACGAGTCACTGGACTTTGCTGCCGAGGGAGAGCCTTACTTGGAGGACGACATTCCACACATTGAGATGGTCAGGCGCGCTTGAGGCGAAGCCGCCTCAGGCAGCGGCACGGGCCGCGCGCCTGCGCTCGTGCTCAAGCAACAGTTTTTTGCGCAAACGAATGCTGACAGGCGTCACCTCCACCAGCTCGTCCTCATCGATAAACTCCAGCGCCTGCTCCAGGCTGTGCAACACCGGCGGGGTGAGGATGACCGCTTCGTCGGTACCCGACGCACGGACATTGGTCAGCTGCTTGGCCTTGGTCGGGTTCACCACCAGGTCATTGCCGCGGCTATGCAGACCCATAATTTGGCCCTCATAGACATCGATATTGGGCTCGATGAACAGCCGCCCGCGCTCCTGAAGGCTATATAGCGCATAGGCCAGCGTCTTGCCCGATACCATCGATACCAGCACGCCGTTATTACGGGCCCCCAGCTCCGACTTGGCAACCGGCCCGTAGTGATCAAACACGTGGGTCATGATGCCCGAGCCCGAGGTTAAGGTCAGAAACTGGGAACGAAACCCGATCAAGCCACGAGCCGGCACGATAAACTCAAGGCGCACTCGGTCCGCCCCATCGGTAATCAGGTTCTTCAGCTCGGCTCGACGTATACCCAGCTCTTCCATCACTCCGCCCTGATGGATTTCTTCGCAGTCAATAACCAGGTGCTCATACGGCTCGCAGATCACGCCGTCGAGCTCCTTTCTGAATCACCTCGGGTCGCGATACGCCGAGCTCAAACCCCTCCCGACGCATATTCTCAATCAGCACTGAGAGATGCAGCTCACCGCGGCCCGACACCTTGAACTTGTCGGGGCCATCACCTTGCTCCACCCGCAGCGCCACGTTGTGAATCAATTCACGTTCTAGGCGCTCTTTAAGGTTACGCGAAGTGACATACTTTCCCTCACGGCCAGCGAATGGCGAGTCGTTAACCTGAAAGGTCATACTGACCGTGGGTTCATCCACGGTCAGCGGCGGCAGTGCTACGGGTTCAGCGGGATCGCAAAGCGTATCGGAAATGTTGAGTGCGTCGATGCCCGTCACACAGACAATATCGCCCGCTTCGGCGCGGTCGGCGTCAACCCGCTCCAGGCCCAGATACCCCATGACCTGAAGCACCTTGCCATTGCGTGCACCGCCTTCTCGGTCGACCACCGCAACTGACGTGTTGGGAGTCAGGACACCGCGGGTAATTCGGCCAACGCCGATGACACCCACGTAACTGTTGTAATCGAGCGCCGATATTTGCAACTGCAACGCGCCCTCTACATTGACCTCGGGCGGAGCGACTTTATCGACAATGGCCTGAAACAGCGGCGACATATCTGCCGACATGTCGTCGTAGTCTTCTCCTGCCACACCATTAATAGCCGAAGCGAAAATCACCGGAAAATCGAGCTGCTCCTCGGTCGCACCGAGGGTGTCAAAGAGATCAAAAACCTGGTCCACCACCCAGTCGGGCCGCGCGCCCGGCCGATCAATTTTATTGACCACAACGATGGGTTTGAGGCCCCGCTCGAACGCTTTGGACGTGACAAACCGGGTTTGCGGCATGGGGCCATCAACCGCATCGACCAACAGCAGCACCGAGTCCACCATCGACAGCACCCGCTCCACTTCGCCACCGAAGTCTGCGTGTCCGGGGGTATCTACAATGTTGATCCGATAATCGTTCCAATTGATGGCCGTGTTCTTGGCCAGAATGGTAATGCCCCGCTCACGCTCCTGATCATTGGAATCCATGACGCGCTCAGCGCCGGCGTTCTTGCGATCCAGAGTGCCAGATTGCTGCAGCAGGCAGTCAACCAGCGTGGTTTTTCCGTGATCAACGTGAGCGATAATAGCGATGTTGCGGAGCGCTTTCATACAGAATCCGGGCTGTGAATAAAGGGGGGGTTGCGTGCGCGCGCGGAGTGTACACCAGCACTGGCTAACCGGTTTACTTAACACTGCGACCTTTTTTGCACCAAAATAGTTCATACATCGAGGCGTATTGCACTATTATAGTGCGATTGCCGAATGGGGCCTGCCCAAAATAATAAATATTACTTAATTAAAACAATTAGTTAAGCGCTTTTAATGGCGGCGCAAAAGTTGGCACGGTGCTTGCACTATTTTATGGGCTCAGCCAGTGCCCATGCACTTTCTGAATTTTTACCACCCAGTCAGTGCTGGGAAAGTGACTACCGGAGGAAAACGACATGTCAGAGCGCACGCTCGATTTAATCAGCAAAAATGATATTAGCTGGGTGGATCTGCGATTCACCGACACCAAGGGAAAGGAGCAGCATGTTTCGATTCCTGCCAGTGTGGTGGACGAAGATTTTTTTGAGGGCGGCAAGATGTTTGATGGTTCGTCCATTTCTGGATGGAAAGGCATCAACGAGTCCGACATGATCCTGATGCCCGACGACAGCACGGCCATCCTCGATCCCTTCACTGACGACCCGACTGTCATTCTGCGGTGCGATATTGTCGAGCCGACCACCATGCAAGGCTACGACCGAGATCCCCGAAGCATCGCTAAAAAAGCAGAGGCCTATCTCACATCAACCGGCCTGGGTGATACGGCGTTCTTCGGCCCCGAGCCGGAGTTTTTCGTATTTGATGACGTGAAATGGAGTGCCGACATGAGCGGCGCCAGCTACGCCATCAATGCTGAAGAAGCGGCATGGTCATCAAACCTCGAGTTTGAAGACGGCAACACAGGCCACCGGCCTGGCGTTAAAGGAGGCTACTTTCCTGTTCCGCCCGTCGACTCCTTGCACGATATTCGGGCTGCCATGTGCTCTGCGATGGAGCAAATGGGTTTGGATGTCGAAGTTCATCACCACGAAGTCGGAACCGCTGGACAATGTGAGATCGGTATTAAGTTCAACACGCTAGTCTCTAAGGCCGACGAAGTGCAGATCCTTAAGTACTGCGTGCTCAATGTGGCGCATGCCTATGGCAAGACCGCGACATTCATGCCGAAGCCACTGGTGGGAGACAACGGTTCGGGTATGCACGTGCACCAGTCGATCGCCAAGGGCGGTGACAACACCTTTGCCGGAGACGGATACGCAGGGCTTTCTGACACCGCGCTTTACTACATCGGCGGCATCATCAAGCATGCGCGGGCACTGAACGCCTTTACCAATGCATCGACCAACAGCTACAAGCGGTTAGTCCCTGGCTTTGAGGCGCCCGTCATGCTGGCCTACTCAGCACGCAATCGCTCAGCGTCGATTCGTATCCCGTATGAGCCGTCACCAAAAGGTAAGCGTATCGAAGTGCGCTTCCCCGACCCCACCGCCAACCCTTATCTCGCCTTTGCGGCGCTGTTGATGGCGGGCATCGACGGTATTCAGAACAAGATCCACCCCGGTGACGCCGCGGATAAGGATCTTTACGACCTGCCAGCAGAAGAAGCCGCGGATATCCCAACGGTGGCCTCCAGTCTGGAAATGGCGCTGGACGCACTCGCGGCAGACCGGGAGTTCCTGACCGCGGGCGGTGTATTTACCGACGATATGATCGATGCGTACATCGAACTCAAGCGTGAGGACGTCGAGAGACTGAATATGACCACTCATCCGGTCGAATTTGACCTGTACTACTCTTTGTAAGGCAGATCACTCAGACCCTGGTCAACAGAGCAAAAGCCCGCGTTATGCGGGCTTTTGTTTCTCTGAGCCCCACCGGCGGCGGTTCGCACCAAAATGGTGCATTATGAGCTGTGGCGTAACGAGGCAGCATCCCGAGAGATACCGTGACACAACGCGATGATAACAAGCCGTATTTGAGTATCCCCGTGGGGCGACTAGTAGCCGGTGCGCTATGGCTCTGCATTGGGGCCGATCTGGCAGCGCAGCCGGTTTATAAGGTGACCGACGAAGAAGGGAATGTGACCTTCACCGACACCCCTCGGGATAATGGGCAGGTGCAGGTAGAGACGCAGACGGTGAATCCCACCAACACCGCCAAGGCCGTCTCCACCGCTGAGCCGATTTCCGAGGCCAGCGAACGCAGCGCGCCAGTCTCTTACGACACCCGAATCGTTACGCCAGCCGAGAACGCCACGATTCCAATGGGTCCCGGCAACTTCACTGTCGAGGCGTCATTGAGCCCGGCGATAAGGGGTGACGAGAGGCTGTCGTTACTGCTCGACGGAGAACCCGTCGGCGTGCCCCAGCGAATGCCGATCTGGCAACTCACCAATGTCTATCGCGGAGCACATCAGCTGCGGGTGGTGCGCCTGACTGGCACAGGTCGACAGCTCGACGCATCGGGACAGCGCACGGTATACGTCATGCGGCCCATGGTGAAGCCCTAACGTGATGGCCGCCGAATCTCTCACGGACTTAACCGCGGAGTACCAGCTAGATCTGCTGGCCACCGGCGTTATTTTATTAGATGCAAATCTCCACATTCAGGCGCTGAACCTGTCGGCAGAAACCTTGATGGAAGTGTCGGCCAGTCGCGCGGTGGGTAGCCCTTTGAAGGAGTTGCTCGACGAATCCAACGAGTGGTATCCGCTTTTATATCAAGCGCTCTCCGACAATTACCCCATGGTGCGACGCGCGATTCCCCTGACCACACGAATGGGTCAGGAGCGGACTGTCGACATTACGCTGAGCCCGATCGCGGGAACCGTTGGCAACCGTTGCCTGCTGGTCGAGCTCAATATGGTCGACCGGTTACAGGCCATCAGCCGCGACGAGAGTGAATGGCAAGCACAGGCCTCTTTGAAAGAAATTATGAAGGGGGTGGCCCACGAAGTGAAAAATCCGCTGGGGGGGATTCGCGGTGCTGCCCAACTCCTGGCTGGAGAACTCGCCAACCCCAATCTGCATGAATACACCGACATTATTATTTCTGAAGTTGACCGACTCCGCACGCTGGTGGATCGCATGCTCGGCCCCCGGGAGCGTCTGGAGTCCGAGCTCACCAATATCCATGAAGTCACCGAGCACGTGCGCCAGCTGATTGAAGCGGAATCGAAAGGCAAGCTGTGCATTGGGCGTGATTACGACCCGAGCCTGCCAGATTTTCTGGCCGATGGGGGCCAGCTGACCCAAGCGGTGCTCAATCTGGTTCGCAACGCCTGGCAGGCCTGCGGGTCAGATGGCGTGATTACCTTGCGCACCCGGGTGCACAGGCAGTTCACCGTCGGCGGCAACCACCACAAACTGGTCTGCGCACTGCAAGTCTCAGATGACGGCCCTGGCGTTGCCAAAGATATGCTCCCCAGATTGTTTCTGCCCATGGTGACCGGTAACGCTCAAGGAACCGGTCTTGGATTATCCATCGCGCAGCGCATTGCCAATCAACACGGTGGGCTCATTCAAGTGCAAAGCGTGCCAGGTGAGACCTGCTTCACCCTACTGCTACCCATGGAGACCCAAGATGCCAGTGACTGAGCAGGTTTGGATCGTCGACGACGACAGTTCTATTCGCTGGGTAATGGAGAAGGCGCTGTCGAGAGCGGGACTCAGCTGCCGCGCCTTTGAGAACGGCAACGATGTCATGGATGCGCTGGCTCAGGAGGAGCCCATGGTCGTAGTGAGTGACATCAGAATGCCGGGCATGGACGGCATCGTCCTGCTGTCCCAGATCAAGGCTCAACAGCCCGACCTGCCGGTGATCATCACCACCGCACACTCAGACCTCGACAGTGCCGTGAACTCCTATGAAGAAGGCGCATTTGAGTATCTACCCAAACCCTTTGATATTGACGAGATGGTCGCCACCGTCACTCGCGCGCAGTCTCAGCGCTCGCAAGGCACTCAAATAGACCATAGCAACAGCGAAAATCAGTCCGCGGAGATCATCGGCAACGCGCCCGCCATGCAGGAAGTTTTCCGCGCTATCGGGCGTCTTGCACAAAGCCATATTACCGTGCTGATTAATGGTGAATCGGGCACCGGTAAGGAGCTGGTTGCGCGCGCACTGCACCGGCACAGCCCGCGCGCAAACAATGCTTTTGTCGCGCTGAATATGGCCGCGATACCCCAGGAACTGATGGAATCAGAGCTATTCGGGCATGAAAAGGGTGCCTTCACCGGTGCCAACAACCGTCGCGAGGGTCGTTTTGAGCAGGCTCGGGGCGGCGCACTGTTTCTCGATGAAATCGGCGATATGCCTGCTGCCACGCAAACCCGGCTGCTGCGTGTTCTGCAGGATGGCGAGTTTTTCCGCGTCGGGGGCGTTGACTCGATCAAGGCGGACGTCCGCATTATCGCCGCGACCCATCAGAAGCTGGAATCATTGGTCGAGACGGGTGCGTTTCGCGAGGATCTGTTTCACCGTCTGAACGTCATTCGAATTCATGTCCCAAAGCTGTCTGAGCGGCGCGAGGATATCCCCCGTCTGCTCACGCACTTTCTGACCGCTGCCAGCAGTGAGCTGGGAGTCGAAACCAAAATACTCTCTGAAGAAGCACTGAATGTGCTGACTCAGTTGCCGTGGCCGGGCAACGTGCGGCAGCTGGAAAACACCTGCCGCTGGCTCACCGTCATGGCGGCAGGGAGAGAGGTGCTGCGATCGGATCTTCCGCCGGAGCTCTTACAGCACAGCGCGACAAGCCCCAAAAATGACGCCGAAACCTGGCACGAGCAGCTCTCCAGCTGGGCGAATCGACAGCTGTCCGAGGGTCACTCAAACGTTTTGCGTCAGGCCCTGCCGCTCTTTGAGTCCATCATGATCGAGGCAGCACTCCAACACACCGGGGGACGTAAAGCAGAGGCTGCCGAACTCCTTGGGTGGGGTAGAAATACCCTCACCCGAAAGATCAAGGATCTCGATTTGCCAGCAGACTGATTACTGGCTGGAACAATCAGTGTGTGGCGCCCTCGGGAGGTGCTTCACCCCCCTCAACGGCGGGCTCCGCAGCACCTTCTTCGGCCTGCTGGGCCAATGCCTGACGGAACAGCGCGTCAAAATTGACCGGTGCAATCATCAAAGCGGGGAAGCCGCCCTTCACAACCAGACTGTCTATGGCTTCTCTGGCGTAAGGAAACAAAATAGTGGGGGCTACCGTCGACAGCAACTGTCTCAGCGCATCGCCCTCGATTCCCGCCACAAAGAAAATACCTGCCTGCTGCACCTCCACCAAAAAAGCGGTTTGCTCTTCGAGCTTGGCAGTGATCGTCAGTGTTAGCACTACTTCGTGGTTGCCCTCCTCGTCGACCCGACTGCTCTTGGTGTTGAGATCCACGTTGACTGCCGGCTTCCACTCCTGCCGAAAGACATTGGGCGTAATGGGTGACTCGAAGGAAATATCCTTTGTGTAAACGCGCTGGGTCACAAACTGCTGTTGTGCGGCTGCTTCCTGAGCGGCTGCGGTATCTTCTTCAGCCATGCTGGCTCTCCTTGTCTTTCAAAATCGAGGTGATCGCCTGCCTGTCACGCCAGCAGCGGGTCTAACCCGCCAGAGCGCTCGAGACCATAAAGCTCGTCACAACCACCAATATGTTGTTCGCCAATCCAAATCTGCGGCACCGAGGTCTGCCCGGCGCGCTCGGCCATCTGCTGTCGCGCGACGGGCTCACCATCTACGGGAATTTCCTGGTACGAAACCCCTTTTTGATCAAGCAATGCCTTTGCCCGAACGCAGAATGGACACCACCGCGTGGTGTAGATCACCACTGCATTCATTGGGTGACAACCGGGAGCTTCTGCGCATCCCATTCCATCATGCCGCCAGACAGCTTTTGCGCCCTGCTAAAACCCTGCGCTCTGAGCGTCTTCGTTGCAGGGCCTGCAGATTGCCCCATTTTACACACGACCACGACCGGTTTTTCACGGAATTTTTCCAGTTCACCGGCACGTTTACGCCAGCGTTGCCGCCGGAATATGCAGCGCGTCCGTGATGTGGCCACGGGCGTAATCGCCTGCGTCGCGGATGTCGAGAAATACCCCTTCCTCATTATTCACCAGCTGCACGGCTTCGGTAATCGACAACGCGGGCCCTGCCTTACGGGTCTCATGAAGAATCAGCATGCCCAGTGTCGTGGCCAAGGCCGCGACCAGAATCCACTGTTCGCCTAAAAACTGAAAAATTAAATCTGCTGACACGCTATTCCTGTCCTGTAAGCACCCAACACATCGCCTCGCTAATACCCCCGCTGATGGCGGCAGTCTGATAACGCGGCGTCACCGAGGCGATGGTTGCGCTTGATTCGGGGCGCGAGTATATCGGTTCAATCGAACACCCTCCAGTCGGCTCGACCCCTCATGACGGCAGGGCCCCGCAATGCCCCCGAAACAGCTTCACCTTTCGGGGTTGTCGAACACATCGCACTTCTTACCAGACTGATTTCAATAACGGCACACCGCAGCATTGATGGACAACTAGTGCTCCGCCGGCAACGGCGCGTTACAATGACCCTCTCAGTTACTCGAGCCCTCAACACCGTGTCTACGCCTCGACGCACCACATTGCTCGTCATTCTGGACGGTTTCGGTCACCGCACGGCCACCGAAGACAACGCCATTCTTGCCGCGCAAACCCCTAATCTTGATCGCCTGCGGCGCGACGCCTCTCATACGCTGGTGTCGGGTTCCGGTCCCGATGTCGGCCTGCCCGAAGGGCAAATGGGAAACTCTGAGGTGGGGCACATGAGTCTCGGAGCGGGGCGCATTGTGCACCAGTCCATCACTCGCATCGATCAGGCCATTGCCAATGGTGAGTTTGCAAACAACCCGGCATACGCGCAGGCAATTGATACGGCAGTCGCAGCGGGGAAAGCGGTCCACATTATGGGATTGCTCTCTCCGGGTGGCGTCCACAGCCACGAAGAGCAGGTGTTCGCCGCCCTTCGGCTGGCAGCGGCGCGAGGCGCAGAACGTGTCTATCTGCATGCGTTTCTCGACGGCAGGGATACGCCACCGCGCAGCGCTGCACCCTCCCTGCAGCGGGCAGAGGCAGTGCTCGAAGCACTCGGGATTGGGCAGATCGCCTCTGTTCATGGCCGCTACTGGGCGATGGATCGTGACAATCGCTGGGAGCGCATTGAAAAGAGCTATGGCTTGCTGACACAAGGCGCGGCTGCACACCAATCTGCCACAGCTTTGGCAGCACTCGAAGCCGCTTATGCACGGGGTGAAGACGACGAGTTTGTCGAGCCCACGCGGATTGGGGATCCAGCTGCCTTTGCAGAGGGTGACGCGGTGCTATTTATGAATTTTCGTGCCGACCGCGCGCGGCAAATAGCACAGGCGCTAACAGACCCGAACTTCACTGGCTTTGCCCGCGGCGCTCAGCCCAATATTTGTCTGGTCACCACCACTGAATACGCCGCCTCCCTGCCCTGTCCGGTTGCTTTTCCCCCCGACACCCTCCAAGACAGTCTTGCCGAGGTCTTGGCAAATGAAGGCCTGACCCAGCTGCGTATCGCCGAAACTGAAAAATATGCTCACGTCACTTTTTTCTTCAGTGGCGGTCGCGAGGCCGCCTTTGCAGGTGAAACCCGCCTACTGATCCCATCGCCCGATGTCGCGACCTATGACCTCAAGCCGGAGATGAGTGCCCGCGAGGTGACTGACTCATTGGTAGCGTCGATTGAGTCCGGCGACTATGACTTCATCGTCGTTAACTTTGCCAACGGCGATATGGTTGGGCACACGGGGCAATATGAAGCAGCTATCGCTGCAGTCGAAACGTTGGACCAGTGTATTGGCCGGATCGAGGCCGCATTGCTCGCTCGCGGCGGCGAAGGCCTGATCACTGCCGACCACGGTAACTGCGAACAAATGCGAGATTACGAAAATGACCAGCCCCATACCCAGCACACCACGGAACCAGTGCCGCTGATTTATATCGGTGCACAAGCGCGCGCGCTGGACCCCAATGGCGGCATCCTCGCCGATGTCGCACCGACTGTCCTGACGATGATGGGACTCGACATCCCTGAGGCCATGTCGGGACGCAGCCTTTTGACGCACTGAGCGCCTCACAGGTGGCCCGTGTTGTCGCGTTCCGCCCGTTACTCCAGGTTGGCTACCTTGCAGCGTGTTTACTATCTAGCGCTCACTTATCGGCACAGTCATCCGAGCCTGCAGAACAGACCGCCGAGCAACTCGCCGCCCTCAAAGCCGAGATCGACGCCATTCAGTTGCAGCTGGACGCGCAGGAGCAAACCCGCGATACCTTGCAGGAAACGCTCCGCAAAGCAGATATCCAGATTGGTGTTTATGACGGGCAGCTGCATGTGCTTTCCCGCCAGCATGTCGCCACACAAAACCAACTGAGTCATCTCGATACACAGCGAGAGCAGCTCAAGGCCGCACAGCTGCAACGCAATGACCACATCGAGGACAGCATCCAGCAATTATGGGTGTTGCAGCAAGGTGGCGGTTTGCGGGTCTGGCTGGGCAATCAAAATCCGGACGATGTTGCCCGCCACCTCGCGTTTTTTCAGACGATTATCGAGGATCAACGAGCGATCCTTGCCGAGTATGAGCTAGGCCTCAGCGCCATTGAGAGCAACCGCGATGCCACTGCCAAAACGGAAGTCAAGCTGGCACAACAGACCGATCTCGTGGGCGAAACCAGAGAACAACTGGCAGCCCAGCAAGCTTTGCAGCAACAGACCTTGGCAGAGATCGATACACAGCTGGGGAATAACCAACAGCGTTTGGCCATGCTCACACGGGACCAACAACGCCTCAATGCACTGCTCGACGAGCTCCAAGTCGCTTTCCCTTCCCTCACCCTCGCCAATAATTGAGCCACAACCCTTTTCCGACACCCGGGGTGCACTGCCGATGCCCGTCTCGGGCACACCCACAAACCGGTTTGGCGCGCGACGCAACGCCGACATTCGCTGGCACGGATGGCTGATTGCCGCCGAAGAAGGCGAGCCCGTTCAGGCCATCCACGATGGTCACGTTATCTATGCAGACTGGTTGCGGGGTCAGGGTTTGCTGCTGGTACTGGATCATGGCGACGGATGGCTTTCCCTGTACGCCCACAACCGAAGTCTGCTGAGAAACGTTGGCGATCGCATCAACGCCGGCCAGACGATCGCCAGGGCGGGCGCCAGCGGCGGCAGCGAAACACCCGGTCTCTATTTCGAGATTCGGCATCAGGGTGAACCGGTTGACCCGGCTGACTGGATTCGCCGCTGAGTAGACATCGGATAATCGGGTACCATTAGCGGCCTATTATTTCAGGTACCCATCATGGACGTGCGCTTTCGCTCCTGCGGCATCGGACTGCTGCTCACTCTGGCAACCTGTTTGCCTGCCTCGGCAGACGAGGCTGTCGCCGACACGATCACTCAGCCGCATGGTGCGGGTCCGCAGGATGCTGCCGAAGGCATAGCGGACACTGCCCCTCAATCGCTGCCGCTTGAAGAGCTGCAAATGTTTGCCGATGTGTTTAACCAAATTCGTCAGGGTTATGTTGAGTCCGTTCCCGACAGCGAGCTGTTCGAGCTCGCCGTGCAGGGCATGCTGTCGGGACTCGACCCCCACTCGGTTTTTCTTCAGGAAAAAGCCTACGACTCTCTTCAAGAGACCACACAGGGCGAGTTCAGTGGCCTTGGCATCGAGATCGGGCAGGACCGCGGCTACATCACGATCATCGCGCCGATCGACGGATCACCCGCCGAAGCAGCGGGACTCGAAGCCGGCGATATCATTCTTAAAATTGACGGGGAGTCTATTCGCGATCTGCCCGTTAACAAGTCTGTGGATCTCATGCGGGGCCCGACCGGCTCTGAGGTCATGCTGACTATTGGCCGGCGAGGGGTGGCGGACCCTTTTGATGTGGCCGTGATACGCGACATCATCAAAGTGCCCAGTGTACGCAGCCGCGAATTGATGGAGGGCTACCTGTGGTTGCGGGCGTCACAGTTTCAAAAAGACACCGGGCTAGAGGCCATTGCCACGCTAGAAAAGGCACTGATTGAGGGTGGGCTCAAGGGCGTCGTGCTCGACCTGCGCAATAACCCCGGTGGTGTGCTGGGAGCCAGCGTCGACATGGCCGGCGCAGTGCTCGATGGTGGCTTGGTGGTCTATACCGAAGGGCGCCATCCACAGGCGGCAGATCGTTATGAGGCCGCAGCGGGCGACCTGCTGAACGGTACGCCCATTGTGGTACTCATTAACGGCGGCTCGGCGAGCGCCTCGGAAATTGTGGCGGGCGCTCTGCAAGACCGTCGACGGGCGGTCATTATGGGCACGCGAAGCTTTGGCAAGGGCTCGGTACAGACTATTCTGCCGGTCAGCGACACCCGCGCCGTGAAACTCACCACCGCGCTTTACTACACGCCCGACGGTCGCTCTATTCAGGCTGAAGGTATCGTGCCCGATATCGTCGTGGAGCGAGCAGAAGTCAAGAGCGTTGAGTCGGAGCGACGGACCAAAGAGGCCGATTTGCAGGGCAGCCTCAGCGGCGGCGACCCGGTCGATGCGCAATCCGAGAGCGAGTCTTTAACCGAATTGCGCAATTCGGATAATCAGCTTTACGAGGCGCTGACGCTGCTTCGCGGCATCAACCTTTTGACGCCGGAGGCCGCGCCTATCGCAGAGAATGAGGTTGAACTCGAGAGTGAGGAAGCTGCGGCTACTGTCGTTAGCGACAGTCCCTGAAAACCGCGGACAGGAGCGAATCGGCTCGCTGCGGCGGGGTTTGTCGCGCGACGTTATCGCCGCATCGTGATGCCCTGATCGGCCATAAAGGCTTTGGCCTCTCCCACGGTGTGCTCACCGAAATGGAAGATGCTGGCCGCCAGCACGGCATCGGCACCGCCCTGAGTTACGCCGTCTGCAAGGTGCTGTAACGTGCCTACACCGCCCGAGGCAATAACGGGAATATCCACGGCATCGGTGATCGCGCGGGTGATCGTGAGCTCAAACCCATCGCGGGTGCCGTCGCGATCCATGCTGGTTAGCAACAGCTCTCCAGCACCCAACGCAGCCATCCTTCGCGACCACTCTACGGCCTCAATACCGGTCGGTTTGCGCCCCCCGTGGGTAAACAGCTCGTAACGCGGTGGGTCACCCGGCCCTGAAACACGCTTCACATCAATGGCCACCACAATGCACTGCGAACCAAAGCGTGCCGAGGCATCGCTCACCAGTTCCGGGCGATGAATCGCAGCTGTATTGATGCTGACTTTATCGGCACCGGCATTGAGCATCGTACGAATATCCTGCAGTGAGCGGATACCTCCCCCGACCGTTAGCGGTATAAAAACCTCGCGGGCAATCTGCTCCACCGTATTGACAGTGGTGTCACGCTCTTCATGACTGGCGGTAATATCGAGAAAGGTAATTTCGTCGGCGCCTTCATCGTTGTAACGGCGCGCGACCTCAACCGGGTCTCCGGCGTCGCGGATACCCACGAAGTTAACGCCCTTCACAACTCGCCCCTGATCCACATCAAGGCAGGGAATGATGCGCTTGGCGAGCGCCATCAGTGGCTTCCCAGAAACGCGTCAACCATGGCCTGTGCGGCTGCGAGGTCCAGCGTCCCCTCATAAATGGCACGACCCGTAATGGCGCCACAGATCCCTGTCTGGGCATGCTGCATCAACCCACGCACATCATCGAGCTGACTGATGCCGCCGGAAGCAATAACCGGCAGACCCGATTGCTCGGCGAGTGCCACGGTGGCATCGAGATTGACGCCCTGCATCATGCCGTCGCGGTCAATGTCGGTGTACACCACAGCGGTGACCCCAGCATCGGCGAAACGTCTTGCCAAATCGGTGGCGTCGAGTTCGCTCTCGCTGGCCCATCCCTCTACCGCAACGCGACCGTCGCGCGCATCAATGCCGACAATGATATGCCCGGGAAACTGAGCGCAGGCCTTGTGCACAAAATCAGGATCTTTCGCCGCCATGGTGCCGATAATCGCGTACTCGACCCCCGCCTCGAGATAACGTGCGATGGTATCGAGGTTGCGAATGCCGCCGCCGATCTGAATCGGCAAATCGGGTAACGCGCGCGAAATCGCCTCGATAATATCGGCATTCACTGGCTCCCCCGCAAAGGCGCCGTCGAGGTCAACCACATGTAAGCGCCGGGCGCCCTCGCCGTGCCACCGCCGCGCCATCGCAACGGGATCGTTGGAGAACACCGTGCTGTCTGCCATGTCGCCCTGGCGGAGTCGAACACACTGTCCGTCTTTGAGATCAATGGCCGGTATTACAAGCATGTGCCATCCCAATTGAGAAAATTCTTTAACAGAGTGAGTCCTGCGGTGTGGCTCTTTTCCGGATGAAATTGGGTGGCAAAGAGGTTGCCCTGGGAGAGCGCCGCACAACCCGTCAGTCCGTAGTCAAACGTTCCCGCTACAACTGCCGGGTCATCGGGCACAACGTGGTAGCTATGAACAAAGTAAAAACGGGTGCCCGGCGCAATGCCCTGCCAAAGAGGATGTGAGCCCACCGGCTGCACCACATTCCAACCCATGTGGGGCACCTTGAGGCGCTCACCCTGCTCGCCTACATGAGACTCACCAAAAAATACCACCTGGCCCGGCAGATGATCCAAGCAGGGCACGCCCTCGTTTTCCTCAGAGCGAGTCATCAGTGCCTGCATCCCCACACAGATCGCGAGAACCGGTTTGCGCTGTACGTTAAGCACCTGATTGAGCAACTGATCACAACCCAGCTGTCGAATAGCCTCCATGCAGTCGCGGATGCCGCCAACCCCAGGAAATACCACGCGATCCGCCTTAGCAATCGCCTCGGGGTCATGGCTAACCATCACCTCGCTGGCGCCCACGTGTTCCAGTGCGCTGGCAACGGAGTGCAGATTGCCCATGCCGTAGTCGATCACGGCGACCCGCTGGGTCACAGCTTACAGAACCCCTTTGGTCGACGGGCTGGTACCTGCCATGGCCGCGTCGCGGGCAACCGCCATACGCAGTGCACGGCCAAAGGCCTTGAAGACCGTCTCGGCCTGATGGTGGGCGTTGTGCCCACGGAGGTTATCGATATGCAGCGTCACGTCGGCATGGTTCACGAAGCCCTGAAAAAATTCGATCACCAGATCCACATCGAAATCGCCGACCGTAGCGCGGGTAAAGGGCACGTGAAATTCCAGCCCCGGCCGCCCACTGCAGTCGATGACCACCCGAGATAGCGCCTCATCCAGTGGCACATAAGCATGGCCGTATCGGATGATGCCTTTCTTGTCTCCGATTGCTTCGCTGAACGCCTGACCCATCGTGATGCCAATGTCCTCCACGGTGTGGTGGGCGTCGATGTGCAGATCGCCTTTGGCATGAATATCGAGATCAATCTGGCCGTGCCGGGCAATCTGGTCGAGCATATGCTCAAGAAAAGGCAACCCCGTATCGAGGGTGCACTGACCGCTGCCATCAAGACATAGCTCAACGGCAATCTGGGTCTCAAGGGTCTCGCGGCTAACCGAAGCTTTGCGAACTCCCGCATCTGGCTGACTCATGCTTTTTTCTCCCGGGCGCCCCGGCATACAGCGCGGGCGCTACACTAGGGGCGTCATTGTATAGAAAGAGCCCCAGTACTTCATTGCGAAGCTTTACCACTTCATGAGTTCACCTGATCACATTGCCGATGCCCTGCTGAGCTGGTTTGACCGCCACGGACGCAAAGATCTGCCCTGGCAGCACGACCGAACGCCCTACCGCGTCTGGGTCTCCGAGATCATGTTGCAGCAGACTCAAGTCACAACTGTGATTCCCTTTTATCAGCGATTCATGGCCGCGCTCCCGTCAATTGAGGACCTTGCGGCCGCGCCGGAAGATAGCGTGCTGCACCTTTGGACAGGGCTGGGTTACTACGCCCGCGCGCGAAACCTGCATCGCTGTGCACAAGAAATCTGTCGCGAGCATAACGGCCAATTCCCGACAGACCCGGCGGGCCTAGAAGCACTGCCGGGCATCGGGCGCTCCACCGCGGGCGCGATCCTGTCACTCGCCATGCAGACCCGCGCACCGATTCTGGATGGCAATGTGAAACGGGTTCTGGCCCGCTACCATGCTGTAGAAGGCTGGCCAGGCCAGCGCGCGGTAAGCGATCAACTGTGGCGGCACGCAGAGCACCATACACCGCAGGAACGGGTAGCAGACTTTACACAAGCGATCATGGACCTTGGTGCAACCTGCTGCACTCGCAGCCAGCCACATTGCGATACCTGCCCGTTGCATCACGGGTGTGCGGCGCGGCAACGGGGTCGCCAACCGGATTTTCCCGGTCGGAAACCGCGCAAGGAAACACCCCAGCGGCAACGCTGGCTCGCCGTCGTGACCCGCTCTCCCGGCGAAGTGCTGCTAGAGAAGCGGCCCGCCTCGGGCATTTGGGGGGGCTTGTGGGCGCCCCCCGAATTCGATGAAGAAATCGCTGCCAGAGCCTGGATACAAGACATCGCTGATCTACCGAGCGAGCACTGTCGAGTCGACGCGCCCTTTCATCACACCTTCACCCACTTTAAGCTCGAGGCGTACCCTGTCAGAGCACATTGCAGAGCGAACCGAGCGGATGTGGCGGCCGTAAACATTGACGCTGAAGGGTTGCGGTGGTTCAGTTTGCATCCCCCGCCCGCGGTGGGTCTGCCTGCACCGGTCTTGAAGCTACTGACCAAGCTGAGTGCAGAAACCCTTTAAAGGAGCAAGTGATGTCGAGAACCGTCCAATGTCGACGCTACGGTGAAGCACTCGAAGGGCTCGAAAGAGCGCCCCTGCCCGGTGCCAAGGGCCAAGATATCTTTGATAATGTGTCAAAGAAGGCATGGCTCGAATGGCAAGGCCACCAAACTATGTTGATCAACGAAAAGCATCTAAGCCTGATGGACCCAGAGGCACGAAAATATCTGATGGGCGAGATGGATAAATTTCTTGCTGGAGAGGACTTTGATCAGGCAGAGGGCTATGTTCCGCCCAGCGAATAGGTCACCGACGACAACACACATAACCATCGCTACCCGCAAATTGAGCAAGGACCAATGGTAATGAAAGTGAAGCCCTGGCTGATCACCATCGCTGTATGCCTGGCAATCACCGGCTCACTCGCTGGCGTTAAATTTGTGCAGGTGTCTAAGGCGATGGCCTTTATGGAAAGCTTCCCGCCGCCCTTCGAGACGGTGACAGTCGCCAGCACTGAGGCTGACGACTGGCAGCCCAGTCGGCGCCTGAGTGGTACCGTGCAGTCACCGGAGCATCTAGTCATTTCAGCGGAAACGCCCGGCAGGATCGTGCAGCTTCCCTATCAAAGTGGCGAAACCGTCCCAGTAGATGCCCAAGTACTGGTGCTATTTGATGACGACGTCGAAGCTCAAAGAGATGCGCTGCAAGCGGACCTGAATCTCGTAGAAACTCAGTTATCGCGCAACCTGACATTAGAAGTAGATTCGCTGGTATCACAAGACCAGCTAGACATCCTTAAAGCTCGCCAACTCTCACTGAGCGCGCAAATTGCGGTTTTACAGGCGCGGCTCAGTAGAATGACGGTGCGCGCGCCCTTTGCCGGCACGATGGGAATCTACTCGCAGCGCGTCGGCGACTTGATGCGCTTCGGCGAGGTACTGACTACTCTCACGGGCCTGAAGCCCTCCCGATGGATTGACTTTAAGGTGCCGCAAGGTCTCGCCAATATTGAAGTCGGCGACACCGTGAAGATCCATGATGTCAACGGCGTCTTTGCCGGACCCGCGAGGGTCATCGCAGTTTCCGCGGCGCTTGCTCAAGGGACCCGAACCTACGATGTTCGCGCTGAGCTTGAAGCGCCCACGCTCAAACACGGCTCACTCGTGCAGGTCGCGGTCGATACAGGACCATTGGAGAACCTGTTGTCGGTACCGAAACGAAGCGTGCGCTGGGACCCGCAAGGCCCCCATGTCTTCGTCGTTGAGGAGACCGAAGCCGACGCTTTTCTCCCCCACCGCGCCAGCATAAGACGAGTGGAAGTGCGCGGAGAAGACCGCGACAAGCTCTTCATTCGCGGAGAAATGGTCCCCGGTGAGCTCGTTGCAAATAAAGGGGCGTTTAAATTGGAGGACAACCTCTTCGTCTCAGTTCAGACCCGATCCGCAGACCAATGATCGGTCATTCTTCGTCACCGCGTTGGACTGACCTTTTTATTAACAGGCCGGTGGTCGCCATCGTGGTCTGTATGAGCCTGTTGCTCATCGGAATTCGATCGGCGGTGAATCTCCCCGTCATTTCCTTTCCGGTCATAGAGAGCTCTTCCATTGCGATCGTCACAGCGTATCCGGGAGCTAGCGCCGGGACCGTGCAGGGCTTCGTGACCGAACCCATTGAGCGTGCCGCCAGCAGTGTGCCGGGGCTCGATTACGTTGAATCGGTCACGACCGCGGGCACCAGCACCGTCACGCTGTGGCTACAACTGAATCAGGACACGACCGAAGTCATTTCAACTCTGTCAACGCGACTGAGCCAGATTCGCTTTGAATTGCCGGAAGGCACTGAGGATCCATCGATACAGATCAGTCGTGCTGACACGCCATATGCCAGCTTCTACCTCGCATTGCGCATCCCACCAGAGCGGACCTACGCCGGTGTCAGTGACCTGATCCAACGGGACATACTGCCCAGACTGGCAGCGATACCCAATATTGAGCGAGTAGAGAACTACGGCTTGCAGCAATCTATGCGCGTTTGGCTCAATCCCTGGAAAATGGCAGCGCTCGATGTCACCGCCGCGGAGGTATCGAACACGCTGCGACGCAATAACGTCATCGGCACCTTTGGGCGCACTGAAAGCACCTCCCAAAGGATTAACCTCAAAACCAACAGCGAAGCTAAGACTCCCTCCGACTTCGCGAACATGCTGATACAAAAAGAGGGCGACGTGGACATTCGCTTAGGCGACGTAGCGCAGATCGAAATTGGCACCACCGAACTCAATAATCTCGATCGCTACAACCAAGACCAAGTGGTGTTTGTCGGGGTGTATCCCGAACCCGGCACCAGCGAAATCGTGGTGGGCAACGGTCTGTATGACGCCGTGGACCAGATAAACGAGTCGCTCCCGGCAGATCTCGACCTGTTTATTCCTTTCGATAACTCTCGCTACATGCGCGAGGCCGTTGCGGAGATATTCAGCACGCTGGGAGAGACCATCTTGTTGGTTGGTCTGGTGGTCCTTGCGTTGATGGGCTCCGCGCGCAGCGCCTTGGTGCCACTATTGACCATTCCCATCTCTATTCTGGGCGCGACAGCGGCAATATCCCTGATCGGCTTCTCCATGAACCTGCTGACCATTCTGGCGATTGTGCTCTCGGTCGGCTTGGTGGTGGATGATGCTATTGTGGTGGTGGAGAACGTGGCCAGAAACCTGCGCGAGGGGATGACAAGAAAAGAAGCCGCCCTCGCGTCTTCTCGTCGGCTACTCTCACCGATCATTGCCATGACCATGACGTTAGCGGTCGTGTATGCCCCGATCGGGTTCCTATCAGGTCTGTCCGGGGTGCTGTTTCGGGAGTTCGCTTTCACACTGGCGATTGCCGTCGTGATATCGGGCTTCGTCGCCATCACACTATCGCCAATCATGAGTGCTTGGGTGTGCCCTGACAAAGGCCATGAAACCCGCATCACGCGCTGGGTCAACGATCGGTTCGAGCGCATCGCACAACGGTATGGCGACGTGGTGGATTTCTCTCTGCGCTGGCGACGGCAGCTGGTCACAGGGGGGGTTTTTCTGTCGCTATTGATTGTCCCGCTCTACCTGTTCTCGCTGAAAGAACTGTCGCCTATCGAAGATACAAGCAGTATCGCCATGATTGTTGAGGCAGCACCTGAAGCCTCTATGGAAGAGACTGTGGATGGCTTTATCGATGCCGTCGACGTGATGCTATCGGAACCCGCTGCCACCTATATTTGGCAAAGCATTAATCCTGGCTTCGGATTTGGCGGCCAGGAATTTGTCTCGCCAGATGAGCGAGATGTGACGACCCATGACCTGTTGCCTGCCATTAGTAAGCGACTAAAGGACGTGCCAACGGTCACCGCGTTCCCCTCTGCGCAGCCCTCTCTTCCCACTTCAGGTCAGTACGACCTCGAGGTCGTCGTTACGTCTAGTGATTCACTCGACAACATGCGCCGCGTTGCTAGCGCAATGGCTGGGCGGGCGATGGCTTCAGGACTGTTTTATTTCTTTGAGAGCGGTCTCAAGATGGATCTGCTCGCGGTGGAATATCAGCTTGATAAAGACCGAATGGCAGACCTTGGCATGACCCTGGCCGACCTCACCTCCCAAATGGATCTGCTTGTTTCGGAAGGCTACGTGACACGCTATGACGAGCGCGGCCGCGCTTACCGGGTGATCCCGCAGCTACAGCAAGCCTTTAAGATTTCGCCTGAAGCACTATTAGATACACCCGTGGCACTGCCCACCGGAGAGCAAGTCCCGTTTGGCACCTTTGCCACCCTGCTGCGCAAAACCGAACCCCGAGCACTCACTCGCTTTCAGCAAAAGAGCAGCTTCAAACTTTTCGGTGGTGTGATTCCCGGCTATACCAAGGAGCAGGCACTGACCTATGTGGAGGAGTTGGCCGACGAACTGCTCCCGCCCGGATATGTCCTGGATTACACAGGCGAGTCCCGTGAGATACGGCGCGAAGGGAATACCATGGTCAATGTACTGGGCGTGTCCCTGGTTTTGGTTTTTCTGGTGCTGGCGTTGCAGTTCGATAGCTTCCGTGACCCACTGATTATACTGCTCGGCTCTGCACCACTCGCACTCTTCGCTGCGATGGTCATTACCTTTACCGACTTCACGACCATTAACATTTATTCGCAGGTGGGGCTGATTACGCTGGTCGGGCTCATCTCCAAGAACGCCATCCTGATTGTGGAGTTTGCCAATCAGGCCCAAGCGCAGGGAATGGACAAGTTGGAGGCGATCAAGGCGGGCTCGATTTACCGGCTGAGGCCGGTGCTGATGACCACGGGCGCTACCGTTTTTGGCCACTTCCCGCTGGTATTGGTTGAGGGCGCGGGCGCTGAAGCACGCAACAGCATCGGCTTTATTCTCGTGATTGGCATGTTGATCGGTACGCTGTTCACGCTGGTGCTGCTGCCTGCGATCTACGCGCTGCTTGCTTCCGAGCACTCGGCCACGGACTCTGCAACAGACAACACGCCGGCGGAGAAGCTCACTGAGCCGACCCCCGTCTAGAGCCTCGATTCTGAGCTGACTCGTTACTTGACGCACGGATAGTGCGCGGGTTTAATACGCGGCCTTCAGGTTATACACCTTTTTTTGCCCAGGTAGCTCAGTTGGTAGAGCAGTGGATTGAAAATCCTCGTGTCGGTGGTTCGATTCCGCCCCTGGGCACCATGACAAAAAGCCTCGTCTCATTGACGGGGCTTTTTCGTTACAGCGCCCAGATCTCTCTCACCCTGCCCGCCTCGAAAAAGGGCGCCAATCTAAGATGCGATGCGCCCCGTATCGTTAATCGTGAACCTAACGGGAGTGATTAACATGGAGCATCTCATTTGGGCCGTCCCTGCAGCACTGTGGATACTGGTCAGCATCGACGCCGCCACTCGGCAAAAGCCCCTGTTGCTGCTCGATCGCACACATAAGCGCTAACGCGCGCTCAAAAGAGGCGAACATGGATTGGCTGGTAATCGGCTTCTGGGGCTGCCTGGCCATGTGGCTGATTAGCCTAGCGGGTGACCTAGGCCTTGCGCGTAACCCTGACGTCGCCGAGGGGCTGCAGTGGCTGCCCCTCATCAGCGCGATTATCGCTTTCATCGGCATGTGCTACTTCGGCCACGCCAGTTCCATGTTCGGCTGGTAGCCAGCTCTTCTTTTCTCTCCCCGCATCGACCGCCGCATACTGTTGACGTGGGCAAAAGTCGGCATTTCGATTCGCCTTTTTTATCGTCAGCGAATCAACACCAGACCTTCGTGAGCCACGCGGGACCTCGGACTCTGTCGAATATTTGCGCAGGCTCTGGTTCAACACGCACACTGTTGTTTCATGCTGATAGCAGTAAACTGGTGCACGATAAGAGTCGACCTGCCACAACGGAGCCATCCTGAATGAATGCGCCTATTCCCACACTGGATGCCTGGCCCGAACAAACCATTCGCGGTCACAGCATCTCAGGTTCACGCTACACCTCCCGTGAGTTTATGGAGCGCGAGTGGGACGGCATGTGGACTCGGGTATGGCTGCTACTGGGACGCGCCGCAGAGCTCCCCGAACCGGGCGATTGGCAGATGGAACCCGTTGGCCGCGAAGAGATCCTCATGGTGCGGCAACAAGATGGCAGCATCAAAGCCTTCTACAACGTTTGCCAACACCGGGGTAATCCCCTGGTAGATGATTCCAAGGGTAGCAATCCCAGACGCTTCGTGTGCCGATACCACAGCTGGGCCTTTTTGCCCGATGGCGCGCTGCAGTTCGCGCCAGACAAAGAAGACTTTCCCCAGGGTAACCCCTGCGGAAAATTGCGCCTGGCGGAGGTCCAATGCGAAACCTTCGCCGGTTTCATCTGGGTGAACATGGACCCCGAATGTGCACCCCTAAAGGATCACCTTGGCCCTATCTGGGACGAGTGGCAGGCACGCGAGGTCGGCACCTGGCAAAGGACCATGGCCAATACCATGTGGCTCCCGTGTAATTGGAAGGTGGTGCTCGATAACTTTAACGAGTCTTACCACGTGCCAACCGTGCACATGGGCGCAACCCCTACTACTGATCGCACCGCCATCGCCGGAGGGATCAATACCTACTTCAAGGAAACCCAATTTGATCTGGCTAACGAGGGCCACGCACGCATGATCATGAAAGGCGGTTACGGTGCTGGCGTGACCGACGCCGACGGCAACATCGTGGAGCCGTTGGCCTCCCTGCTTACCTATTGGGAGCTCGACCCCGCCGACTTCAAAGGTCGACCTGAAGACACCCGCGAAGCGCTACAACGGGCCAAGCGTGCGCTGGGACCGGATAAAGGCTACAGCCACTATGCGACCGTTCCCGATGAACAGCTGACCGACGCTTTTCATTACACCCTCTTCCCTAACTTTGCCGTGTCGTTGTGGGCTGACGGCTTTCACTTTTTACGGGCGCGACCGCATCCCACAGATCCGGAGCAATGCCTGTTCGACAACTGGTGGTATGCGAGCCCGGCTAGCGTAGAAGCCGAACTCGACGATGGCACCAGCGCGACCGAATCACTCACAGCAGACGGTTCAGACGATGTGCAGGTTAAGTGGCTTACCTGCGGCGAAGACTCGATTGGCCCTGCTATTGAAGACGATGTAGCGGTGTTCATTACCCAGCAACGGGGCGTTCGCTCACGGGGCTTCACAGGCGCTTACCTGTCAGGCCAGGAAATGCGCATCAGCCGCTATCATGAGCGTATTGATGACTATATTGATGGCACACTCTGAGAGGCGCAAAGAACCGCGATGAGCCAAGATGGAGACCGACGAGGCACTACAGGATGTGATGCTCTCTTACGCGGCTGCGGTCGATGACCGAGATATGGCCCGCTACCGTGCGTGCTTCGCCGATGATGCAGAGATTGTGGGATTTGGCGAGGCCACGATCACGGGCGCTGATACCTGGACGGCTTCGGTCGAGAGCCAGCTAGAGGCTTTTTCTGCCACGCAGCATCTGATGAGCCCGCAGCTGGCCACCGTCTCGGGCGATCACGCCTCGGCGCGGACCGACGTGCAGGCGCTGCATGTGCTGAAAGACACCGACGGCGCTGTTTTTACCCTCTGGGCGACCTACCTGACCGACTTTGTGCGCACCGGCGAGGGCTGGAAAATTGCTCGCCATGAGCTGGTCGTGCGGGGCACCCAGCAAACACCCTAAAACCCTTGACGTGTCTTCCCTAACCTCAGCATTCTTGCGTAAACAGCGACGCCTGCGGGCAGCGCTCGTAGCGGCGTTATGCCAGTGCCTGTCGGCGAGCGTCGGCCTGGCGTCGGAGATGGAGCCGCTGGTTGTCACAGCGGATCGATCGCAAGAGTGTGCTGCAGCACTATCGCAGGGTCGACAACAGCTGAGCGTCGGCGGCTTACCCGCTTCTTTCTCTTTGCTCAACTGGAACGTAGAAAAAGCCCAGCACCCGGATTTGATCTCGGCATTCTCCAATTTCGCCAAACGCTCCGATTTAATCTTCCTCCAAGAAGCCGTGCCGCTGCGCAAAACCGAAACCGTGATCGAGCAGTCGCTGTATGAGGCCTTCGTGAGGGGGTATGTCCAGAACGAGATTGATACGGGGGTGCTGACGCTGGCGAGAGTGCCACACCTCGTCCACTGCCATCTATTGGCGACCGAGCCCTGGCTTCGCACACCGAAGGCAACGAGCGTCACCCTCTACCCTCTGGCCAACAGCGACCAAACGCTGCTCACCGTGAATGTACATGCCATTAATTTCAGCTTTGGGGTGACCGCGTATGCCACCCAACTGAATGCCGTGGCCGGCTTGATCGCGGCGCATCGGGGGCCAGTCGTTTTTGGTGGCGACCTGAATACCTGGAGTCAACGCCGGCAGCGCACTCTCGAAGCCTTAGCCAGCGATCTTAACCTCACGGCCGTGCCGTTCTCACCAGATTACCGCACCACTCGTTTTAACCGAGCACTGGATCACCTGTATGTGCGCGGATTAACTTGGCGCACCACGCAGACGTTACCGGTGACAACGTCTGACCATAACCCGCTTATCGCAACGTTGCAGCGAGACGATGCATGATCCGGGTGCTGCTGTTGAGTTGGCTTTGCCTCGGCTCCGGTATTGCACTAGGCGACGCGGGCGACGCTGAAACAGAGATTCGCGGGTTAATTCAAGCCGTCGCAGAGAGCGGCTGCGACTTTGATCGCAATGGCACCCGATACTCAGCGAAGGAAGCTGCCGAGCACCTTGAATTGAAATATTCTCGCGGTAAACGCCACGTCAAGTCGGCAGAAGATTTCATCCAGCGTCTCGCCAGTCAGAGCTCCTGGAGCGGCAAGCCTTACCGAATGATCTGTGAGGGAGAGACCGAGCCGGCGGGCGATTGGCTATCGGCCACCCTGATACAGCTACGCGTTACCTAAACAACAGCGTCATGTCGAGACCCCAAGGTGCTATCTGCTTGACTCGCCAACGCAGCGCATGGGTCACCGTCAGGCGTCTTTGAAAAACGCCAGGTTCGACAGCGGCTGCCGATGAATCGGGTTCCAGATGACTGCTGTCGCCCCACAGCGCCCCGTTAGCGAGCGCGGTATCAAAACATTCGATGAGCGCCCGAATCTGCCCGTCTCGGATTTTAAAGATGTGAACATATATTTGGTCATAGCGCTCACCTGAGCGCGCCAGGCCATTATTCTGCGCCATGGCCACTACGATCTCACCGGCATCGACGATCACCTGATGCTCGGCGCAAAACGTGATTTCATCTGGGTTTGCGCACCCAAAGACATGCGGAGTCACTTCCTCGAAAAACCGTTGCTTTCCCTCATAAACACCCGAGAGCACATGATCCCGAGTCGGGCATATGAGACAAAAACGATCGGCGATCAAGCCATCCAAAACCGGTGAATCACCGGTGCGGATAGCCTCGTAAAACGCATTAACGACGCGACTCAAAGCGGCCTCCTATTATCAGCGAGTCGGTTTACCGGAGCAGCGGCAGACGTCCATCAACCGTCGGACCCTGCCCCAGCTGGGCGCGTTGACTGTATCCCCCGAATGACAAAATGGGTAAACGCGATCCAAAGCGTAACGTAGGCAAGGGTGAACCCCCACTGCCAGCCGATATAACCGAGCATGACACCAAAGACTGGCACCATTGCCAGCCAGTGCCCCGTAACCCATGCCGAATGCTTCCAGGAGAAATACACCGCGCTGGCAGCCGCCACGATCATCAGCAATGCGAAGAGCTCCCGGGCCCAGGGCCGGCTGTACATCAAGCCGCCCAGCACCAGCGCGCACACACCCGCGATGGCGTGGGCGAGCGCCCCTAGGTCAACGCCCTTTTTGGGGGCGGGGTCTGCAGCAGCATCGCTCAAGATGATCTCCTTTTGCTTTCAAAGATAGCCCCGATAACCGCGATGCTCCGCCACGCGGTCAGCTCAGTCACGCTCCCGCATTTGCTGCACCATCCACAGATCGCGTCCGGTGCAATCGACGATGGTTTGATAGCGTGCAAACAATGCGCCCGTCTCATCGCCACCGAAGAACTCCATCATCGACTGACCCATGGACTCGAGATCTGGGAACGAGGTGACCACCAACACATCACCCATAGTCAGATCCGCAAAGAAGGGTGTCCAGATCCATGCTTCAAAATTGGGGTTATCCATCTTGTCGCTGAGCTCGTTGAATTCGTCGTACCAACCCTCAAGATCAGCCAGCGTCATACCTTCCTTGTAATCACAGACCCAGACCTCCACCGGAACTGGGGCGTCAGCAAAAGCGGTGATGGGTAGCAGCATGGCCATCGTTACGGTAAGAAAAAATCGTTTCATGTCACAACTCCTGTTTCAAAATGGTGCAAAGGAGAACACCTCCTTAAGGCGTGAGATCCCGGATATAACCGAGCACATTAGGGTAGTGCGTGGTCGGCGTGCCGGTGGCCCTCAGGGCCGCGACCGCTTCATCCGAAACAGCGCCGTACAGCTCAACGGTAAAGACATCCAAGAGTGGCGAGACCGCCTCGAGGTACGCACCCAAATCGGCGTTGTTCAGGTGGAATATCAGCGCCTCGCTGTTTTCGTACACCTCGGTCCAGATAAAGCCCTGAGGATCGACCGGGTCCCGATCGAAGGTATGCAACAACATACCCGGCTCGCCGGCTTCCACTTTTGTGTCAACGGCGGCAGACATCGACACCACCTGATCGGCCTGACCGGGTAAGGCGTGCAGACGCGCAATCAACACAAAAGCCGATGGCCCTGCGGGCAGGGCGTCCTGAGCCTGCAACGCCGGAGACAACCCGCTCACCACCAGCATCAGGATAAAAAATAGTCTGCGTAACATGGCACTCCCCCAATTCTTCGACGTCATTAGCTTAGACGAATCCATCATCTTCTGCGAAACTTTACCGATACAGCTGGCCTCAGCTGATGGCCCGAGCGTTGAGGCCCTACTCAAAAGGCCGGAAAGCTAAAGCAGGACACCGCGGGAACAAGCGAATGGATGAACATACCGTTCTTGAGCACTTAGGCAACCTGAGCGTCATCCTGCTAACGGTGCTGCTCTCCACATCGTTGCATTACCTCTTTTTAAGGCACTTAAACCGTGGCGCGCGGCTGGCGATGAAGTTCCCTCAGATCAGGCTGGGCTATGGTGTCATCGTCTCGCTGATCGCTCACTCCATTGAGGTCGCCTTATTCGCCTTAGCGTACAAGGTGTCAATTGCGTCTGGCTTTGGCGCGCTCGATGGCAACTTTGAGGGCTCTATTGCCGACCACCTCTACTTCTCCTACGCCGCTTTTACCACCGTGGGCTTTGGCGACATCGTGCCGACTGGGCCACTGCGGTTACTGGCCGGCATGGAAGCCCTAACAGGCTTTGTGTTGATCACCTGGACGGCGTCGTATCTGTATTTGGAAATGACCCGAATGTGGAAGATTCAGTCCTAAAGCTTCAACCGGCGTCGATCAACTCGAATCGCGGCACCACACCTTCGGACGTTTCAACGGCCTCCTGAAACATCGACAGCGGTCTTACCCACAGACTGCGATCTCCGTATTCGGGTCTGTACACCACCAGCGTCTCGCCCGTCTCCGAGTGCTGCGCGATACCCAGCACCGTGTACTCACCACCCTTGTAATGGCGGTATCGACCTGGCGCCAGATCACTCATTCGGCGATCCCACCAAATGCTTTGACTAAGTCGGCCTGCAGACCAGCGATAATCTCGCAGAGAATTAAGAAGTCCGCATCAGCACGGGCCAGAGGATCTTCAATCAGCTCGTCGTTGGCTTCGCGGATGGCATCGCTGAACTTTAGGCGGCGCAGGGACAGATCTTTATCGACGACAGCCGCCACACGCGCGCCCCACTCCAATGCCAGTTTTTCAACTTGATGGCCTGAGGCGAGGTGCGCCAACACCTCCTCGCTGTCGAGCGGCACGCCCCGAACCTTAACCGAACTGCCCGCTTCGCGCTGATCAGCAAAATCAGCCTCATCTGCCAACTGGAAATCTTCAGGGATCGCGCCATGCAGCAGCCATTGAGTCATCACGTGAGCAGGCGCTTTTTGAGTCTCAGGCAAAATAGCGGGCAAGTTACCCAATGCCTCGCGCAAGTGATTCAGCACTTCTTCCGAGCGCCCTGCACTGCTGTTGTCAATCCAGATCCAGCCCGCTTGATCCGCGATGATGGCGCGAATGGTGCTCGATCGGGTAAACGCACGCGGGAGCAAATCCTGGGTGACCTCGTCGATCACCGCGAGGCGCTCGCGACGGCTCACCTTGCGGCCCTGGGCCTTGGCGATTTGAGCGCAACGGTCATTGGCCTGTTCTCGCACCACCGTCGCCGGCAGTAATTTTTCTTCTCGCTTGAGCCTCACCATCCAATAAGGCCCGGCTGCATGCACTAACGCCGAGGCGGAATCATCCAACGCAGGCACCCACCCCATACTATGGGCCTGAGCTGGGGTGCAGGCGGTGAAAGTCCGCGACTGCAGGCGTCGCTCAAGCTCTTCGGCATCGATACCGAGACGACTGGGCAAACGGTAGGGGCGTAGGGCGCGGAACCACATAGTGTAATCATCCAAAAGACGTCATGAATCGCGGGCCGCGCAGTGTATCGTAGTCTTCGCCAGCGGGTAGCAACTTGACCTAAAATCAGGACAGACTATTTCGGGAGCACCCCATGCGTTACCTGCACACAATGATCCGCGCCGCCAATCTCGACGACGCACTCGACTTTTTCATCAGCAAACTCGGCCTTGTCGAAGCGTTCCGTTACGATAACGAGGCGGGGCGGTTCACGCTCGTGTTCCTGAGTGCACCGGACGATCTGGAGGCCGCCAAAGCCCGTCAGGCGCCGCTCGTGGAGATCACCTACAACTGGGATCCCGAAACCTATGACGGCGGCCGCAATTTCGGGCATCTCGCTTATCAGGTAGACGATATTTACGCGACCTGTCAGCAGCTTTTGAGACAAGGGTGTGACCCTCAACCGCCCACCCAGAGACGGCCGCATGGCCTTCATTCGCTCGCCCGACGGCATCTCGATTGAGTTATTGCAAGCCGGTGACGCACTGCCGCTGCAGGAGCCCTGGCAGTCGATGGACAATGTCGGCGCGTGGTAGCGCTCAGCGCCTGAGAAAGTCCAGCATCCAGCGCGCAACGCGGTCGCCTTCATGCTGGCGCGCCTCAAGACTCGCCATGCCCTCTGCCACGCGCTCCGCGCCAATCATGTCGTGGCGGAAGCTCATAATTTCACGCGAATATTCCGGTATGAATTCGGGATGGCCCTGAAAGGTCAGAATGTGCTCCCCAAGCGTCATGCCCGCCACCTCACAGTGATCACTGGTCGCGATCTGTTGAGCGCCGGGCGGCATGGTCATCACCTGATCCTGGTGTGAGGCGAGCAGACAAAATTGATCGCCATCGGCCAGATCAAATGCCGCCTGGTCGACTTTGTAGCAATTCACGCCCACACCCCAGCCCTTGTCTGACTTGCCGACCGCTCCGCCGAGCGCCTGCGCAACCAGCTGGTGCCCAAAGCAGATACCGATCACTTTGCGCCGTGCGGCATGGCACTCACGCACGAAGCCTTCCAATGCGCGGATCCAGTCCTTGTCGTCGTAAACGCTGCTCTTGCTGCCGGTAATCAAAAAGCCGTCCGCCGCCTCAACACTGTCGGGCAGCTCCCCGGCCTCCACATTCCAGGTGGTAAACGTCAGTGCGCTGTCCTCGGCCAACAACAGGCGTTCGAACATGTCCGGGTACTCACCGTAAGTCGGCACCCACTCTGGCCTGACTGAATCGGTGCGCAAGATACCGATGTGCATGCTGAAGCTCTCCAGGTTGTATCCCCAGCACATTGGGCCGAGGCGCCTCAGCGTACGCGAACTCGGGAATCGTGACAAAGTCACTAAACGGACGCCGCCGTATCGGGGCGTCAAAATGCCCTTGCAAGCGACTGCGCAGTTGTCTGTAATTGCGACTTCAAACTTACCTCGGAGCGTCTGCCTTGACGCAAACCGGTTTTTGCTCGGCCGTCTGCCCAGTGTCGATACGCGCTTGCCAGCCCCGCCGCGGCGGGAGCATCTGGGATACGCCACCGCGTTACGACAACCCGGAAATCGTCTGATAACGCCCGTCGGACTGCCGAACGCATCGGCATGATCACACGCTGGCCGACTCTAACGATCGCGATAGTCGCGCTCACCCTGTTCAGCATTGTGACACCGAGGACCGCCACTGCAGCGGGTGCTTCCTACATGGGCAATGCCGCCTGCAGCGGGTGCCATGAACAGGCGACGGCAGACTGGGCAGGATCACACCACGACCTGGCTATGCAAGAAGCCACACCCGAGACCGTGCTCGGCGACTTCAACGACGCCACGTTTGACTTATTTTGGCGTGACCACCACCTTCAGCCAAAAAGGGGACGCCTTTTTCATCGAGACCGATAACGCCGCGGGCGAGCTGGAAACTTATCCCGTGGAATATGTTTTTGGGGTTGAGCCCCTGCAGCAATACTTGCTGCCCCTCGGCAACGGGCGACTGCAGGCGCTATCCGTCGCGTGGGATACCCGGCCCGACAGCGAGGGCGGGCAGCGGTGGTACCACCTTTATCCCGACGAGAATCTGCCGGCAGGTGACCCACTGCACTGGACCGGCGGATTCTTCAATTGGAACACCAGCTGTGCGGAGTGCCACAGCACCGACGTCGAAAAGCGCTACGACGCGGTGAACGACCGATTTGATACCCACTACGAACAGATCGATGTCGGCTGCGAGGCCTGTCACGGGCCGGGCAGTGAGCACGTCCGCTGGCCGCTGCAGGCACACTGTCCCCCGCTCAAACCGGGTTTGAGATGAGCCTCAAGGCGAGAGGCACATGGCAGTGGGCTGAAGGCGCCGATATCGCACAGCGCAGTGAGCTCCTCACCTCGAACCACCAGATTGATAGCTGCGCGCGATGTCACGCACGGCGCGGCACGCTGGGCGAGTACCACCCGGGTAAGCCGCTACTGGATACCCACCGCCTGGCGATTGTTGAGGAGCCGCTTTACTGGCCCGATGGGCAGATCCGCGACGAGGTCTATGTTTACGGCTCGTTCATTCAGAGCAAGATGCATCAGGCTGGGGTGGCCTGCACCAATTGCCATAACCCGCACAGCAACCAGCTGGTTGCGGAGGGCAACGGCGTGTGCGCCCAGTGTCATCTGGCCAGCACTTACGATAACCCCACACACCACCGACATCAGATTGCGTCGGCCGGCAGCGCCTGCGTGGACTGCCACATGCCGAGCCAGCTCTACATGGGTGTCGATTCGCGGCGCGATCACAGCATGCGCATCCCGCGGCCCGATCTGTCGATGAGCACGGGCGCGCCCAATGCCTGCAACCAATGCCATAGCCGACCAAAGTGCGGACTGGGCCTACTCGGCGCTGGCTGACTGGGGCGTGACCTTCACTGATCGCCGTAACCACCCCGCTCGCGCGGTTCATGCCGCCGGCCGGGGAGATATTCGCGCCGCGCCCGTGCTATTGGATACAGCCAATGACACCGGGGCAACCGGGATGCAACGCGCCTCCGCCATCACGCATCTGGGCCGGCTGCTGCCGGAACAGCTGATGCCGTCGCTACCCCTTTGGTTAGGCAGTCGTGACCCACTCATTCGGCTTGCCGCGGCCGAGGCGATTGGCCAACTCCCCCCAGAGCAACGCCAGGCACTGCTCATGCCTCTGAGTCAGGATCCTGTGCTGGCGGTCAGAATGATGTCGGCCGAACAATTAGTCGGGCTGGTCCCTGCCGCCTCGGGGAGCCCAGGGCAAAAAGACCCCTTTGAAGCACTCTTTCGCGAATACATGACCGTGCAGTCCCAGCACCTCGATATGCCCTCTGTCCTCACCCAGCTGAGCAGTTTTCAGCAGGCGCGCGGGGATACCGAGGCGGCCCTATCGCTGCTGCAGTCGGCGCTGCGAAAAAACCCCGAGGCGAGCGTTTCACGGGTGAATCTCGCTGACCTTTACCGGACCTTAGGTAACGAAGCGGCAGCCCGGGAGACCCTTGAAACCGGCATCGCTTTGAATGCCGACGACGGCGCGCTGTGGTTCAGTCTCGCTTTATTGGAAGTGCGTGAAGGCAATGCCGAACAAGGACTTCGGGCGCTCGCCAAAGCGGCGTCCCTCGAGGAGACCCCCGGTTATTACCACTACGTTTTGGCCGTGGCGCAAAACGATCAGGGCCTGTCGACGGAGGCGCTAGCAACGCTTAAAGCAACGCATCGCGCGGCACCGGGACAACCCAACGTGCTGGCAGCGCTGATGCAATACAGCCAGCTGGCCGGCGATAGGCAATCCGCTCAGCGCTACCGAGACGAGTTGCGCGCGACTGTGCAGGCGGCCGGCCTGCAATAAGCCGCCGCTAACGCGAGGCCGCGTCTGCCGACGACAGCTGGAGCGCCACCGTCACCGGAATGACGCGGCTGATGGCATTGAGACCCGCAATCTTCTGCAGCGCTGCGACACCACCTTCCAGCTCAAATTCTGAGGCATTGAGAAGAATCGGCTGAACGGTGGTCACACTGACCCCACTATCCGTCGCCGCGATCTTTAGGGCGGCGCGCTTGCTCACTACCTGACCGTGCAGATCAATTTGCAGCATTGCCGTCACCGAGTCACCGGCACCAGACGCCGCGGCAACCATCACCGCGGGATCTAATTGGGCGGTAATGACGGCTTCGGGATATAGCCCCACTTCAAACAGCAGCTTTTTCATTCGTTCGTTGCGGATACCAATATTGGTCTCGACGGAATCCAGTGCCACGCGCACCTCCACCTCACCCGCCTCGGTCACCGTGCCGGAGAGCGTCTCAAAGTGGCTCACCTCGCCAATGGCATTATTTTTGATCGACACAAATTGGATCTGCGAGCCGTCGGCGACTTCCCAATCTGCCAAAACCGGCGTCGCGGCCAGCGTCGCCCCCAAGCAAAATAGCGCGAGTCGTTTGTTCATCCTGTGTGCTCCTGTCTGCGATGCACCACCCGGTGCTGTCTGATAGTGCCTATACGGGCCGCCCGGCACTCCGGACCGAGCCAGCAGCTGGCCGATCAGACCTCACTATTATAGTCGGGCATGCACAGATCAGTGCAGCTTCGGGCCGCAGACAAAGCGTCACGTCGCGACGTCGGCAAGATCTCCCTTCGCCTCGAGCCAGACCTTGCGATCGCCGGCCCGTTTTTTAGCGAGCAGCAGGTCGAAAGTGCTGTCGGTATCGCCATCTTCGTCGAGCACCAACTGCACGAGACGCCGGGTATCGGGGTCCATGGTGGTTTCACGAAGCTGGGGCGGGTTCATCTCACCCAGCCCCTTAAAACGCTGCACGGCGGGTTTGGCCCGCTTGTTCTCGGCCCCAAGTCGCTCCAGGATACCGTTCTTTTCTGACTCATCGAGGGCGTAATACACCTCTTTACCGACGTCGATACGATACAGCGGCGGCATCGCGACAAACACGTGCCCCGCCCGCACCAAGGGACGGAAGTGACGCAGAAACAGGGCACAAATCAGCGTAGCAATATGCAGGCCATCGGAATCCGCATCAGCCAAGATGCACACTTTGTGATACCGCAGCTGACTGAGGTCGGTGCTGCCGGGCTCAATCCCCAGCGCGATGGAAATGTTGTTGACCTCCTGAGAGGCCAAAATCTCGACTGCGTCCACCTCCCAGGTATTCAGAATCTTGCCTCTGAGCGGCAAGATGGCCTGGAACTCGCGCGCCCGCGCCTGCTTAGCGGAGCCGCCAGCTGAATCCCCCTCCACCAAAAACAGCTCGCCGCGCGCCGGGTCCTCACTGGAGCAGTCGGCCAGCTTGCCCGGCAATGCGGGCCCTGACGCGATCTTCTTACGCACAATTTTTTTGGCGGAGCGCAAACGACTCTGAGCACGCTCAATACACAGTTCGGCGAGACGCTCAGCGTCTGAGGTGTGCTGGTTAAGCCATAGCCCGAAAGCGTCTTTCGCCACCCCTGACACGAATCCCGCTGCCTCTCGAGAAGACAGTCGCTCCTTGGTTTGCCCGGAGAACTGTGGGTCCTGAAGCTTGGAAGAGAGCACGAAGCAGCAACGATCCCACACATCTTCTGCCGTGAGCTTCACCCCCCTAGGCAGGAGGTTGCGCAGTTCGCAGAATTCGCGAAGCGCATCCAGCAGACCGGAACGTAGGCCGTTGACATGGGTCCCGCCCTGAGTCGTCGGGATCAGATTCACATAAGACTCGGCAACGACTTCGCCTCCCTCAGGAAGCCACTGAATGGCCCAGTCGACGGCTCCGGTTTCGCCCTCAAAATGCGCAATAAAGGGTGTTTCGGGAATGACCTGATAATCGATCGTGGCGTCGGCTAAATAGTCAGAGATGCCATCTTCGTAATACCACTCCGTTTTTTCTTTTTTCTTTTCGTCGGTCAGAGTGACCTTGAGTCCCGGGCACAGAACCGCTTTGGCGCGCAGGGCATGACTGAGCTTCGGAATCGAGAAATTGGCGGAATCAAAATATCGGGGATCCGGCCTGAAGCGGATACCGGTTCCCGTATTGCGCTTTCCACAGCTGCCGGTCACGCTCAGATCCGCGGTCTTATCGCCCCCGGAGAAGGCCATCGTGTGGACATTACCGTCGCGCCGGATCGTCACCTCCAGTAACTCTGACAAAGCGTTTACCACCGATACGCCCACGCCGTGAAGACCGCCACTGAACTGATAGCTTTTATCTGAGAACTTACCGCCGGCGTGGAGCGTCGACAGAATCACTTCGACCCCGGGGAGCTTTTGCTCGGGATGCAAGTCCACTGGCATACCGCGGCCGTCGTCGGTCACGCTGAGCGCACCGTCTCCATGCAGCGTGACGTCGATCTGACTGCAATGTCCTGCTAAGGCCTCATCGACTGAGTTGTCGATAACCTCCTGCGCAAGATGGTTCGGCCGGGTGGTATCGGTATACATGCCGGGCCGCTTTCGAACCGGCTCCAGACCAGTGAGGACCTCAATAGCATCAGCGTTATATGTCGTCATCGTTTATTACAGCTCGTGCAATGTGGGTTTTGCTCGCGCGGTCATTCGCGCCAAGCAAAGAGCCGCTCAGTCATTGAGGGAGTCGTGGTTACCCCGCTCAGGCGTAACCGTGAGAATCCAGATCAACCGGAAAGGCCTCGTCGGTCACCCTGAGGACGTCAGTTTCCCAGCGTCCCGCCTCGTGCAGCGTCAGCATACGACACCCCGGGGCTTTCGCATCCACCTGAAACCCGGCCGACCGGGGCGCAAACTGGATGCAGGTAGAGGGCGATGTCAGGCATTGTACGCCCTGATGCGCCTGCGCAGAATCCTGGTGAACATGGCCGGAAATCACCACTGCCTGCTCGCCAAGAGGCGCCAAGCGCTGCAGCGCCTCCTCGGCGTTTTCCACACCAATCTGATCCAGCCACTCGCAGCCAACGGGCATGAGCGGGTGGTGCGTCGCCACCAGCAGTGGCCGTCCCGATGCCTCAGCGTGTTGCACCGCCGCCTCAAGCGCCTGCATTTCGGTAGTGGATAAATGGCCCGCTACCGCACCCGGATGCTGAGTGTTTAACATCAGAACGTCCCAGTGCGGCAACTGGATGCTCCGCTTAAAATGGGACCGTAGCGGATGGTTGTCGGACCAGACGGCATCGTGGTTGCCAGGCAGCCAAAAGCTGGGCACCCGCAAAGGCTTTAACAGCTCGCCGAGCCGCTCATACGCCTCTTCAGCCTCATCACCCGCGAGATCTCCGGTTAACAAGAGCGCATCAATCGGCCCCTGGTTAGCCAGCAGGCGACACACAGCAGCGAGCGACCGGTCGGTGTCCAATCCCACCAAGGTTCCACCCGGCTCGCGCATCAGGTGCGTATCAGACAGCTGGGCTACGCGGCTCGTCGCGGCCGTGTTGAGTGTGGCCACGCCACTGAGCGGGTTCATGAGGGGCGGCGGTCGGGATCAGCCAGCACGGTGTCGACTGACCGGCCATTGGTGAGACAGAACTCCAGCAGCTCTGCCGCGAAACGGTTCTGCTGGAACTTTTCGTCGCGCTGCAGCATGTCCGGGTTGGGGTATCGGTAGCGCGCCTCGAAGCGACGCGAAGTACTGCAATGCACCACCTCTGCCATCCGCGCGTCGTGATACAGACGCAGATCAAAGCAGCTGTTAGTGCCGAAGTGGGGCGTCGCGCCTTGGTACCGCATGCGCATATCGGTGGTGTAACGATCGCGAGCGGTTACCTCGAGTACCACTGACACCTCGCCCGCCTCAAAAACACACTGACCCTGCTGTTCATATTCAGGGAACAGGCGCATCAATCGATGATAGTTGGCCTCGCACTGAGCGTGCAGATCCGAAAGGTCTATCTGATAACCCTTGCGGAGCCTCCTGCGCGACTGCACCTGTCTGGTTCGATCTGTCATAGGCACAGTGTAGCAAGGCGCCCCACCCCCGCGAACTGCCAAAATGTTGCCGCTTTTGACGCCGCAAAAACGGGTGACACAGTGGTAGACTCGCCTCCCCGAAATGATTCAGATCCTACCGTCATGTCAAAACTGCATTTCCCCATCCAGACCCTGATAGCGGCTAGTTTAAGTAGCGTGCTGGGCGTTGCTGCCCAGGCCGAAACACTGGTGGATATTTACGACCTGGCGCTCGAAAACGACGCCCAGCTCAAGGCTGAGGTAGCACAATACAACGCCGACATTGAGTTGGAAAAGCTCGCTCTGGCACCACTGTTGCCCCAAGCTGGCGCGGGATACTCCTTATATCGACGCCGAGACGGATTCCACTCGGCCGAACGTGACGATCGACCCGAATACGGGCGCTTTCGATCAAATTGACGTGACTTCGGTCACCGAAACTGAAACCGATGGCTACGACGTCAGTCTGTCCCAAACCCTTTTCGACCTGTCTGCCTGGTTCAGCTGGCGCGCGGGAAAAGAAACTTCACAGCAGGCAAAGGCAAACCTGTCGGCGGCCCAGCAGAGCCTGATCGTGCGGGTTGTGCAGGCCTACTTCGGCGTGCTGCGAACACAGGACAATCTCCGCGCATCGCAGGCACAGGAGCGAGCGTTTGAGCGACAGCTGGAGCAGACGCGGCAACGATTTGAAGTGGGCCTGATCGCTATTACCGATGTCTACGAGGCTGAGGCGGCCCGGGACAACGCTCGGGTGACCCGTATCGTTGACGAAAACAACGTGGCTGTGGCCAAGGAAAACCTGTCGGTCTTGACCGGTCAGGCACCGGGAGCGCTGTTTGTACTGGGAGAGGAATTTGACCCGCGCCCACCGGAACCGGCAGATCGAAGCGCCTGGGTCGACTTTGCGCTATCCAATAATAATCTGCTCGCTGCTGCGCGGTTCGCTGAAGAGGCGTCGCGCCAGAACGCGACCGCCTCCCGCATGGGGCACGCGCCCAAGGTTACCGCGAGCTACCGCTATCAGGACACCGAGACGACCGGCAGTATTGCCCAGACCCCCGAGAGTCTGTTCAACTTCCCACCAGACTCGGAACAAACCAATGAAACCTGGCAGATCCGCTTTGATCTGCCGCTCTCAACAGGGGGCGCTATCAGCGCCAGCCGTCGGCGGGCCGCAGAACAATTCAATGCCGCACGCGAATCGCGCATTAATCTCACCCGCAATACTGTGACCCAGGCGCGATCACTGCACATGACGGTTATGTCTGACGTTTCCAGAGTGGAGGCGCGCAAGCAGTCCATCGTTTCCAGCCAAAGCGCACTCGACGCCACTCAGGCCGGCTACGAAGTGGGCACCCGAAATATCGTTGATGTGCTCAATGCCCAGAACAAACTGTTTGCGGCACAACGCGATTACGCCAACAGTCGCTACGACTTCATTATTAATTCGCTGCGGTTGAAAGAAGTCGCGGGCACCCTCTCCCCAGAAGACATCGCGCGTCTCGAGGGCTTTCTGCTCGCCCCGGCTGCGCCCACTGCATCGGGTAGCGAGTGATTCACGGTAAATGGGCTGTCAAAACCGCCCATTGCCGCTCCAACACATTCCCCTGCGCTGATTGATACTCACCGGCGCGGGCTCCCATGGCTTTCATCTGCGCTGCATCGGCGTGTTTGCCAAGGCAGCTGAGTAACACTGCAGGCAGGGTTGACCCATCGACCTCGATTGCCGCTCCCATGTTGATCAGATCACGGTAGATCCCTGAGAAATTAAATACATGGCCACCTGTGAGAATAGGCAGACGCCACGCCGCAGCTTCCAGCGGATTATGGCCCCCGTGAGGAACGAGACTTCCACCGACGAACACCAGATCTGCGCAGCCCGTGAGCGCATCCAGGTGGCCAAGCGTGTCGACTAAGAGCACGTCATCCTGGTCGCACAATCCCTGACCAACGGCGCGCTGCGCGGTATTGTCAGACGCGGTGTGCGCCGCCTTGAAGGCGCTGTGTAACACCACCTGGTACTGATGCAGTTCTGGCAGCGCGAGCACGCTCGCGACGCGATCAGGATGCCGGGGCGCGAGCATCAAAAAGGCATCGGCTCGCTCTTTTTTAAGCGCTGAAAAGGCTTTGAGCACCCATTCCTCTTCGCCGGGATGAGTGCTGGCCGCTAACCAGACCGGCCGACCGGCCAGTCCGGGTGCTAATGCGGACCGCTCGCGCTCGTTCGCTTGCTGAAGAGCATCGGTATCGATCGCAAATTTGAGGTTGCCCGTGACCGCCAACACATCAGGGTTTACGCCGAGCGCACGGAGCCGCCGCGCATCTGCCCTACCTTGTGCAGCAACAGCCGAAAGACAGGCCAGCGTAGGACGGGTTAATCCAGCGACGCGCGCGTACCCTCGGGCTGACCGCTTGGACAAGCGGGCATTCAGCAGCACCATAGGCACCCCACGGGCCGCCGCATGGGTGACCAGGTTCGGCCAGATTTCGGTTTCGACCAGCACGCCGAGTGTAGGGTGCCAATGCGCGAAGAAACGCCTTACCGCGCCGGGTGTGTCGAAGGGAACCCAGTCCCAGTCGACCCTGTCACCCAGTTTCTGGCGGACCTGCTCGGCGCCCGTTGGGGTGGTCGACGTGACGAGCACCCGCGCTTCGGGTTTCTCTGCCAGCAACCGCTCGATCAGGGGGATGATGGCAAGGGTCTCGCCAACCGATACGGCGTGCACCCACACCCGCTCGCGCGCGAGTGCCGCCCGGTGCGAGACCGTATAGACCCAGCCGGTGCCAGATTTGCGCGCGGTACCCGCCATTCCCGCGGCTACGCCAGAACAAGCGTAGCAGCAACAAAGGCACCAGCAGACGCAGCATCAGAGAATAGAGCCGGCGAAGAAAGGAAGAAGGTCGTCGGTTCCGCACGCTCAAGACAATCGTATACTCATAGCCGGATCACGCGGAGCGTATCATGTCTCAGTCCATGCCCCAGACCCCACCCCGACCCCCGGGAAATTCCGTGCGCGGTTTCCTCCCTGACGACGAGGGAAGGCAGTTATATGAGTGGGCGCTTGAAGCCGCGCAAATCGGACCCCTTCTTGAAATCGGTAGCTACTGCGGGCGGTCCACCATTTGGCTTGCGCAAGCTGCACAGGCTCGCGACACCGTGGTTTTCGCCGTGGATCATCACCGCGGTTCCGAGGAACATCAGCCGGGGGAAAGCCACCACGATGAGGCCCTCGTGGATGCGTCGGGCCAGTTCGATAGCTTCGCCGAATTTCGCCGCAATATTGCGGCGGCCGGACTGGACAGCCCGGTAATTCCCATTGTCACTGCCAGCGCCGGCTTAGCGCCGCACTGGCGCGGCGGTCTGGGTATGGTCTTTATCGACGGCGGGCACAGCCTCGATGCCGCGCTGACAGATTATCGCGCCTGGGCACCCCAGCTCTCGCCCGGGGGCATACTCGCCATCCACGATGTCTTTCCAGACCCCAGCCAAGGGGGGCAGGCGCCCTTTACGATCTGGCAGTTGGCAAACCAATCGGGGCTATTTGAGCCACTAGGCACCCTGGATACCCTGCGGGGGCTGAAGCGACTCACTCCCTAACCCCGGCGCGCGCGACTTAATCGCCCAGAAGAGGCGAGAGAAACAGACCGCTGGCGCCAGTGTGAGCAGTGAGCGCATCCGCCGCGAGCAGCACAGCGCCCGCCGTCCAGGTGGGCTTCTCCAAGGGCCACAGCACCTGCTCTGCGAACTGATAGCCCGTCCACCATGCACCGTCGGCGTCACGCCACTGCGTCAGCCAGCTGAAGAGCTCGGCTGCCCGCTCGCGCTCTCCCGCGGCGAGCAGTGCCAGAGTCAGCTCGCAGGATTCCGCGACGGTGGCCCAGGGCTGGTGGTTCTCACAGCGACACCCGATACCCGGCTCGACAAACTCCGTCCAACGCTGGTCCAACCGGTCTCTGGCTGACCGACCCACTACGAGTCCGGCCAAAATGGGATAAAACCAGTCCATGGCATAGCGGGATTTACTCTCCCACGTCCGATCAAAGCGCTCGGGCCGATGGGTCAGCGCATCGCCAAGCTGCTCGCGTGCGGATCGCCAAGCCGCGGTCGGTTGATCGAGTTGTTCTGCAATTAAAACGGCGCATTCGAGCGACTTATAGATCGAGCAGCAGCCCGTTACGAGCGCATCTCCCAAGGGGTCGCCGCCCGGGTCAACCGCCCAGTCAATCTCGCCTTCGGCGCTCTGATAGCGCAGCACGAAGTCGATGGCTTTCTGGACCATCGGGAAAGCGCGCCGCAAAAAATCAGCGTTCCCGGTAATCAGAAAATGATGCCAGATCCCGGTGGCGACATAGGCAACATAGTTAGTCTCGCGGCGCTCGACGGTGCGATCAGGTTGCCCGTCTCGATAACAGGCCCACCAACTGCCATCGTCCAACTGTGTACCGGCGAGCCAGCCGTAAGCTCGCTCGGCAGCGTTGAGCTCGCCGGCAATACTGAGACCCATCGCGGCTTCAGTGTGATCCCATGGATCAGTATGCCCGCCTTCAAACCAGGGAATTTCCCCCGATGCCCTTTGGGTGACGAGAAGAAACGCTACCGTGGGCTGAAGCCATTGTGCGGGGTACGTGCCGGGGCTCAGGAAAGGGGCATTCATGGACCGGGCTCTGGCGGCGCGTCTTGTCGTCATCCCGCTTGGTGAAATACAGCACCACGCTTTTTCCCATAATAGGGTTGAGTAAGGCGTCGAGAGTGCGGGTCATCCAGGGGCGCCGCATCAGATCCCATACCAGCAGTTTGTGGTAGGTGCGCACCAGCCAAGGCTCGGGGTCCCATCGCCAGAACAGACATTTTAGCCACCAGTAAGGCACATGCAGTGCATGCGCACTCCCCCGCCCGCCAAAGACAAAACCCTGGCGCGTCACCTCTCGGCGCAGGTGCGTCGCATCAAAAATACGGATATGGCCCCCCGGCGTGCTCCGATAACCCTCACTCAGCTTCCAGCAGACCCACTCCGGCCACTGCCTTGGCACACTGATGCACAGGCGACCCCCCGGCCTCAGCACTCGCCTTGCTTCCTCCAATACCGTCTAAGTAATTGGGAATATGCTCAAGAATCTCGCTGGCAATGACGACATCGACCGTACCGTCGCCCAGCGGCAAAGCCGTCGCATCGCCGGCTGCAAAACTGATGTGGCCGGCAGGCGCATGGGGCTGCATATCGGCAATACGCCCCGCCGCGGTGCCGACATCCTGCTCGGACCAGTCGATCCCCAGCGCATGCACCCCCTCGCGTAAATACGTGGCAAGGGTGTGACGTCCCTCTCCGCAACCCACGTCGAGACAAAGTTGGCCCGGCTCCAGCGCCAGCTTGTCGAGATCGACTGTCAGCATGTGTCGATGCACGACCGGTATTGTTGAACCATCTGCTCTGCACACACAGACCAGCAGAATTCGCGCACCACACGCTGTCTACCGCGATCTGATAGTGCCTGTGCGAGGATTGGGTCAGACAACACGCGCGCCAGCGCTTGGGCAAGCGCCTCGCTGTCGCCCGCGGGCACCAGCAATCCGCCATCCGCCACGACCTCCGCCAGCGCTCCTCCATCACTCGACACCAGAGGGACACCCGCGGCCATCGCTTCGATGGCCGGCAAACCAAACCCCTCATAGAGCGAAGGCACCACGGCCACAGCGCTCTGCGCATAAAGACGATTGATGTCCTCGTGACTGGCGTCACCCACGAACCGAATACGCTCGGCCAACCCGAGCCGGGAAATCAAAGCCTCGGTGTCTCCACCCGGCTTCGGTCGGGCAATCAGTACCAGCCGGTGCGCGGGGTCGTCCTCACAGAGGATCTTAAAGGCCTTTAACAATACTGGCAGGCCTTTTAAGGGTGCATCCGCAGACGCAGTGGCAATGATTGTTTTAGGGTGCCGAACAACATCCGGGAGGGGTTTGAACAGATCGGTATCCACCCCATTGGGAACGACATGCAGTGCACCCGGGAGCACACCAAAATCAGTACTAATATCGGCAGCCGAGCACTTCGACACCGTCACGATGTGGCGGAGTTGCCCGGCTACTCTCGCTTGCATCTTGAGGAAGGTGTGCCAGCGCCGGATCATCAGGCGCCACCACCAGCGCGACTCACCCGCCAGGGCGACTCTGAGATCCCGCGTAATCGGATGATGAATGGTCGTCACCACGGGCAGGCCGGCCCCTGAAGATCAAGAATGCCATCTGCGAGCGTCTGATTATCGTGCACCACCTCAAACTGATCGGCGTGGTCCAGCAGCCAGTCGCGGGCGCGCTCACCAAAGGTCCAGGGCTCCGCAAAGCCCCCGGTCAACTTACTGAGCCATTCTTTGCGCCCGAGGGGATCGCGCAACTCAGCCCGTCCAACACTCCACAGATCCCGCGCGTAGAGATCGAGACTCGGCAGTTTTACCAGCGCGACGCCCTCCACCAGATCCGGATAGGGAGGCCCCGAGATGACCGTCACATCGTGACCCAAGGCCACCAGGGCCTGACTCAGGTAGCGAAGATACACCCCCTGACCACCTGAAAACGGTGCCGAGCGGTAACCCAGCAGCGCGATGCGGAGCGGGCCGCCTTTGAGGCCATGGCAATCAGCCTCGACAGCTTGTGGCGTGTGAAGGGGTGCGTTGATAAGAGGCTCCGGGCCGACGGCAACTAATGGCACTTATTATGCCATATCATTGGCGGGCTATTGCACACTAACGAAGCGCGCAGTGTAGCGGCGGCTCGCCAAGTGTGCCATCGAACTGTACACTCCGTCGCCCCGTGAGCAGATCCTGTCAAGATGACTGAGCACACCGCATACAAGGGTATTATTCTCGCCGGCGGGTCGGGCACCCGGCTGCATCCGCTGACAACGACTGTCAGCAAGCAGCTCATGCCGGTCTACGACAAACCCATGATCTATTACCCGCTCGCTACCCTCATGCAATCGGGTATTCGAGATATCCTGATCATCACCACGCCCCGCGACCAGATCGCCTACGCCGACTTACTAGGTGATGGCAGCCAGTGGGGTATTCGCATTCAGTACACCGTGCAGGCAAGCCCTGATGGCCTTGCACAGGCTTTTCTTTTGGGCGAAGACTTCATTGGACAAGACCCCGTCTGCCTGGTGTTGGGCGACAATATTTTCCACGGGGCAGGCTTTACCGCCAAACTGCGGCGCGCAGTGCAGCGAACCGACGGCGCTTCCGTCTTTGCCTACTACGTGCACGACCCCGAGCGCTATGGCGTGGTCGAATTTGATGCAGAAGGCCGGGCCATTGGCATTGAAGAAAAGCCCGCCGAACCGCGATCCCATTACGCGGTCACGGGCCTCTATTTTTACGACAACGACGTCATCTCGGTAGCCAAAGGCATCAAGCCCTCCCCACGAGGTGAACTGGAAATCACCGATGTAAACCGCCGCTACCTCGAGCAGGGCTCACTGCAGGTTGAGGTGATGGGTCAGGGCACGGCATGGCTGGATACCGGCACGCACCAGTCGCTGCTGGACGCAGGAAACTTCATTCGCGTCATCGAGGACCGCCAGGGCCTGAAGGTCGCCTGCCTCGAGGAAATTGCCTACCGCCTCGGTTATATCGACGCCGAGCAGGTGCTCGCGCTGGCCGCCCCGCTGATCAAAAGCGGCTACGGTGCGTATCTGGAAACCATGCTGAGTGACGGCGGACCGGTATTCGATGAAGACTGAGCCCACACCGTTGGCCGGCGTGATGCTCATCACGCCAACGGTTCACGGTGATGCCCGCGGTTTCTTTCTCGAAACCTGGCACGCCGAACGCTACGCCCAAGCAGGGATCGCACACACTTTTGTTCAGGACAATCACAGCCGCTCGGCGCAAGGCATTCTGCGCGGCCTGCACCTGCAAACCGAGATGCCTCAGGGCAAGCTGGTTCGCGTCACATCGGGCGCCGTATTTGACGTAGTGGTGGACTGCCGGGCCGAGTCACCGAGCTGTGGTCAGTGGTACGGCGCGACGCTAACGGCTGAAGGTCAGGAGCAGCTGTGGGTGCCGCCGGGCTGCGCCCATGGCTTTTATGTCCTGAGTGAATCGGCGGACTTTCTCTACAAGTGCACCGATTACTATCATCCAGAGAGTGAGCTGTCGCTGGCCTGGGATGACGCCACTGTCGGCGTGGAGTGGCCTATTCCTGAGGGAGCCGAGCCACAACTCTCCGGCAAGGACCGGGCCGGCACTCGCTGGCAGGACCTGCCGCTCTATCGCGGGCTGCTCTAACGACCGAACTCAAAATCTCTTTCGCTGCCTAAGTCTGTCGCTGCCTAAGAAAGCAGCGGCCGCCACCACGCCTCGTTATTGAGATACCAATCGACGGTTTTGCCGAGCCCGGTTTCAAAGGTTTCATCGGGAACGAAACCCAGCTCACGCTCGATCTTTGAGGCATCAATAGCGTAGCGCCAGTCGTGCCCTGCTCGGTCCGTGACGAACTCAATCAACGCGTCACTGTTCGCACCGCGACTCTGCGGCGCATTGGGAAAGCGCATCGCCAGCGCCTCATCAGCAGCAAAGCGCTCATCCATCACCCGACATAGCAGTCTCACAATATCGAGATTAGCCCACTCATTATGCCCACCGATGTTGTAGACCTCTCCCGCCTTGCCAGACTCTAAAATGTTGGCGATCCCCCGGGCATGGTCTGTCACATACAGCCAGTCGCGAATGTTACTGCCATCGCCATAGACCGGGATCTGGCCCCCGTCGAGAATGCGGGTCAGGCATAGCGGAATCAGCTTTTCGGGGAAGTGGTACGGGCCATAATTGTTGGAACAATTGCTGGTCGTCACCTGTAGGCCAAAGGTGTGCTGATAGGCACGCACCAAATGATCGCTTCCCGCTTTGCTCGCCGAGTAGGGCGAGTTGGGTTCGTATCGGGTGGTCTCGGTAAACGCAGGATCATCCGCGGACAGTGAGCCATAGACCTCGTCAGTGGAGACATGATGGAACCGGTGATCACACCCCGAGCCCGTGAGCCACGCGCCTCGCGCCGCCGCCAGCAAGGTATGGGTGCCCTCTAGATTGGTGCGGATAAAAGCATCGGGACCGGTAATTGAGCGATCGACGTGGCTTTCTGCCGCGAAGTGCACGATCGTATCCGTATTGTGCTCGCGCATCACACTCGCCACTAAATCGGCGTCGCAGATATCACCCTCGACAAAGTGAATGCGTCCGGCTCGCTCCAGCGGCTCAAGGCTGGCGCGATTGCCCGCATAGGTCAGCGCGTCCAGCACCACCAGCTGATCATTCGGATGGGCATCGGCCCAGTGGTAAACAAAGTTCACACCGATAAAACCCGCTCCACCGGTCACCATCAGCGACTGCGCCATTACCCCGTCTCCTCTTGCGTCCGGACCGACCGTAACATGTCGCCAAGCGCCTCACGCCAGGGCCGCTGGGCAATACCCAGCGTCGCGCAGGTGTGCGTCGCGTCGAGCACACTGTAAGCAGGTCGCTGGGCTTTGGTAGGAAAAGCGTCGGTCGCAATGGGCTCAACCGCCACCGGCGATGAAAGCAATCCAAGTGCCAGCGCCTCATCGCGGATGCCACAGGCAAAGTCATACCAGCTGATCGAACCCGCATCGGACCAATGGAAGAGCCCGCTCGCCTCATGGTCCATGGCCAACCGCCAACAGACCTCGGCAAGGCCCTGCGCCGACGTTGGCGAACCAATTTGATCATTGACGACGCGCACCGCACCCTGCTCCCGCATCAGGCGCAGCATGGTCGTGACAAAATTACGGCCCCCTGGCGCATAAACCCAGCTGGTGCGCACGACGGCATGGCTGGCGCCGCTCTCCATTACTGCTTGTTCACCCCGCCATTTGCTAGCACCGTATACGCCGAGTGGCGCGGGAGCCGCCTCGGGGGAGTAAGGTTTGGGTGCCCTGCCATCAAACACGAAATCGGTGGATAAATGCACCAGTCGCGCGCCTCGCTGTGCACACAGTGCGCTTAACAGGGCCGGTGCGCTGGCATTGGCCGCCTCGGCGGCATCGGGATGTTCCTCGGCGGCATCCACAGCGGTATAAGCCGCTGCGTTAATAATCAGGCGAGGATTAACCTCGTCGAAACAGCGTCTGAGCGCCCCGTCATCGGTAATATCGCAAGCCGCTCGGGTAAGGCCATGTGCGCGCACGCCCGATGGCGCACAGTCCATGCAGGCGCGGCCAAGCTGTCCACCCGCCCCCAGCACCAGCGCCTGCAGCACACTCACAAACGCGCCTGCAGCCAGCTCACGTAGCGGGTCATCACCTCCTCTGACTCAGGCTCATTAAAAATCTCATGATAAAGCCCTGGCCAGAAATCGAGGGTTTTGTCCTTCGAACCTAGCGCATCAAAAAACGCCTGTGATCCCTCGGGCGCGGCCATCACATCCGCATCACCGTGGGCGATATACACGGGCAGGGTGATTTCACCGGCACGGGCAATCGCGACCTCCATGGCGTCCAGCAACGCCATGCCCAACCCCGTCGTGATCTTGCCGTTATAAACCAGCGGATCAGCCATATAGTCAGCGACCACCGCAGGGTCGCGGCTCACGCCATTAGCATCGAGTCCGAGCATGCCGAGCTTCGGCAGTAAATGGCGAAGCACCCTGCCAATCCAGATCATGGGCGCCGGCGCCGGATCTACCGCATGGAAGGCCGGGCCGGACAACATCACACCCCGAAACGCAGCCTGCGATTCAAGCAGCAAGTGCGCACTGATGAGCCCCCCCATGCTGTGCCCAAGGAGGAAGACGGGTTTACCGGCGTACCAATTACCGACGTGGCTTCGCAGAGTCTGAAGGGGCGCAAGATAATCGTCGAACTGCTTCAGGTAGACCCTGACGCCGGGAGACGCGCCGTGACCCATATGGTCGGGGCCCACCACGGCCACACCGCCCGCGTTGAAACGCGCTGCGAGCCGTTCATAGCGTCCAGTATGCTCAGCCAGACCATGGGCGAGCAGCACACAGGCTTTGGCGTCTTCAACGGGCCAGTGTCGATACTGGATACCGCTGGGGAGGCTTTCCATTGCGTAATGCTCCTCTACCGATAGTCCGGCTGCACGCTGATCAGTCAGCGACCGGCGCCAGCCACTCCGCGTAGTCCGGTTGCGCGCCGCGGACCGCCTCAAAGTAAATGGCCTGAAGTTTTTCCGTGATCGGCCCACGCGTACCGCTGCCGATCATTCGGTTATCCAGTTCGCGAATGGGCACGACCTCTGCCGCGGTGCCGGTAAAGAAGGCTTCATCTGCCACATAGACTTCATCGCGAGTAATGCGCTTTTCTTTCACGGTCAGCCCTTGATCTGCGGCAATGCGCAAGATGCTGTCGCGAGTGATCCCTTCCAGACAGGACGTCAGTTCCGGCGTGTACAGCACACCATCGCGCACGAAAAAAAAGTTTTCCCCGCTGCCCTCAGCGACATAGCCTTCGTTATCGAGCAATAGCGCCTCTTCGAATCCAGCGTCCATCGCCTCTCTGAGTGCGAGGATGGAATTGATGTAGTTCCCATTGGCCTTGGCCTTGCACATGGTGATATTGACGTGGTGTCGCGTGTAGCTCGACGTTGCAATGCGAATGCCGCGGTCTCTCGCTTCCGGGTCCATATAAGAAGGCCAGGCCCAGGATGCCACCATCACATGGGTCTTGAGATTATCGGCGCGCAACCCCATTCCCTCCGAGCCCAGAAAGCACATGGGGCGGATGTAAGCCTCTTCCAGCCCATTTTCCCTGACTACGGCGCGCTGGGCGGCGTTCAGCGTCTCTTTGTCAAAGGGCATATCCATCCGCAGAATATGCGCTGACCGAAACAAACGATCGGTATGTTCCTTGAGCCGGAAAATCGATGTGCCGTCGGAGGTTTTGTACGCACGCACCCCCTCGAATACGCCGAGCCCATAATGGAACGTGTGGGTCAGCACGTGAACCCGCGCCTCCTGCCAGGGCACCATTTCGCCATCGAGCCAGATGTGGCCGGTGAGTTGTGAGAGGTCCATGTTGTTTCCCTTCTGTTTCAGCTTTCTGAGGCAGCGCTGCCTGCCGTCTTGTCGGTAGCGGATTCTACCCTGACTGCAGCCCGGGTAATAATGTGTCGGTAATGCCCTTCACTTGCTCGCGCAGCGCTCCATAGCCTTCTGCACTGATTTCAGCAGCGTGGCCCTGCAACGCGAGCGAGTGGATCGCGCCACGATAAGACAAATAGGCCTGCGACAGTACAGAGGCGTCCTCGGTCGCGACCAGTCCGGCGTCTTCAAGCCCTTCGAGCAGCCGAATGACATCAGACCAACGCGTCAGCTCAGCGTGCTCAGCGGCGTGCTTGAGCACAAGGTATTGCACCACAAATTCGATATCCACAATACCACCCGGATCGCGCTTGAGATCAAAGTGTGCGCGATCGCGCACCTTGGTGTTGTGCTCTGCGCGCATTTTCTGCCGCATCCCGCAGACCGCTGAGGCAAGGTCTTTCTGCGCCCTAGGCAAAGCCAATACCTCACAGCGCATCCTCTCCAGCGAGGCCTTCAGCGTCGCATCACCCGCCACCACGCGTGTTCGCACCAATGCCTGGTGCTCCCAGACCCAGGCGGATTCAAGTTGATACCGCCGAAGTGCGGGGAGGGACGTTGCCACCAGGCCCGAATCACCGTCTGGTCGCAAGCGCAGATCGACTTCGTAAAGCCGTCCCGAGTAAGTCTGCGTGGATAACACGTGGACCACGCGCTGGGCCAGTCGCAGGTAGAACCGGGTGTTATCAATGACCTTGGGGCCGGCAGTATTGCCCTCTGCCCCATCAAACACGAAGACCAGATCGAGATCCGAACCGTAACTCAACTCAAGCCCCCCGAGCTTACCGTACGCGATCACCGCAAACCCGGCCTGTTCTGACTGGGGTTCACCGTAGCGCTGCACAAGCTCTGCCCGGGCAAGGGCCACGGCCTGCTCGATCATGACCTCGGCAAGAAACGTAAGGTTGTCGCTCACCTTCATGATCGGCAGCGTCCCGGTCAGCTCGCTAGCGGCCACCCGCAAAACGACCCCGTCTTTAATGCGGCTCAGCGCGCTCATTTGTGCCTCGAGATCTTCCTCGGGTATGCGGAGCAGTTGCTGCCTCACCAGCGCGTGCAGCTCGTCGCGGCTGGGTGCGCTATAGAGCGTCGTTTCATGGAGCAGCTCGTCGACCAGCTCTGGGCGTGCCGCGAGGCGTTCAGCGACCCAGACACTCGCAGCAACCAAAGAGACCAGATGTCCCAGCGCCCGCGGGTTTTCCTGTAACAAGACTAAATAGGCACTGCGGCGACAAACCGCCTGTACGAAAGGCAGACTGCTTGTCAGTGCACGATCTGGATCCGACTCGCCCGCCGCCGTTTTGCACAACAGGGGCAAAAAAGCCTCCAGCCGCCGGCGCCCCTCTGGCTGTAACGCCGCCACCCAAGCGCTACCAAGAAATTCCTCCAACGCAGACCAGCTTTGTTTGGCCTGCTGATACCCCATCTCGACCAGCGCCTCTTCATTCAGCGCAGCAAACGACAGACCGAATGGCGCATCAGCCTCATCGGTCGTTGCTGCAACCGAGGGTTCAGCAATCAAATCGTTGAACAACGCGTCGACCTCACGGCGCGCTTCGGACAGATGGGCGTCGAGGGTCTGCCAGTCGGCGAACCCGGATAGCAGCGCCAGCTGCGCCCTTGGTAGAGAGACCTGCGGCAGGGATTGTGTCTGTTTATCCTGCATTGCCTGCAGCGCGTGCTCCACGCGTCGCTCGAGCCGATAGTGCGCTGTCAGGCGATCTGACTCCTGGCTCGACAAGAGGTCCGCCTCGTTCAGCGCCCGCAGTGTCTCCAGCAGTGATCGACACCGAATCTCGGGGATCCGGCCACCGTGGATCAACTGCAGGCTCTGGGCAATAAACTCAATTTCACGGATGCCTCCGGCGCCACGCTTCAGGTCGTCGTCGATACCCAGCCGCGCCACCTCTGCGCGCATCATGCGCTTCATATCCCGCAGCGCCGCGATCACCGAAAAATCGGTATAGCGGCGATAGACAAAAGAGCCCAGCATGGACATGAGGGATTCGCGAGCCTCCGGCGAACCCGTTATGGGTCGCGCTTTGATCATGGCGTAGCGCTCCCATTCCCTGCCCTGCTCCTGGTAATACACCTCCAGTGCGCTGTATGCCCCTACCAACGCGCCGCTGTCACCGTATGGCCGTAGCCGCATATCCACTCTGAAGGCGAAGGCCTCTTCCGTCACCGCGTCCAACAAACGAATCGCCATCTGCCCCACGCGGGTGAAATAAGACTGGTTATCGAGCTGTTGCCGGCCCCCCCGCGTCGCGCCACTCTCCGGATAAGCAAAAATAAGATCCACATCCGAGGAAAAATTCAGCTCATTACCGCCCAGCTTGCCCATACCCAGCACCACCAATGACTGGGGCTGGTCACTTTCCTCGCCTACGGGAGTACCGTATTTGTCCTCAAGAGCGGCCTCAGCAATGCGCACCGCAGCGCGAATGCAGCAGTCCGCAAGCTGGCTGAGCTCGTCAAAGGCGTCCTCAACCGAAGCGAGCTGGGCGTGATCACGCCACAGAATTCGAATCATCTCGCGGTGTCGGAAAATACGCAGCGCGGCGAGACAATCTGCCTCCCCTTGGTCGGGCGGCAGCAGCGTGGCCAGCGCGCTGTCCCAGTCTTCAGGCTGTCGCAGCCTCGAGCCCAATAACTCACCGCTGGCGAGAGCGCTCCGCAGCCACGCATGCTGTCGAGCAGCCTGCTCGACAAAAAAGTCGCTACAAGCCAAGAGCGCTTGAAATGCTCGCCATTGGTCCGCCGTTTGCACCGCCTCGGTGAGAGCCGCAAAGTCGGCATCGCCGATCCGCGTGATTAAGCGTGCAGTGGCATGGCGAAGACTGTCCTCCAGCCACGGAGGCCGGTCCGGGTCCTGAAGCATTCGTCGGAGTGCTCTGTCAGGGAGAGCACCTAGCCTATCGGCAAGCCGCCCACCCTGCCACCGCTGTTATCCGATGCGCGGCACCGCGATTTTTACCCTTTCTCACACGACAAAGACTCGGGTAGGATTCGCCTCCCTGAAAAGCGATCAATATGACGCCTCCTCACACCGGCGCAAAATGACATCATGACCACCACCGAGCATCACATCGCCTGGTTTCGCCATACGGGCCCTTACATTAAGGCGCACCGCGGACGCACGTTCGTCGTCTATTTGGGTAATGGGGCACTTGAGTCAGCCGGTCTGGTCACACTGGTCCACGATCTGGCACTGCTTCAGTCGCTCGGAGTCAGGCTGGTACTCGTGCACGCGACCCGAACGGCGATTGACGCGGCACTCTGCGCCGATCAGTCCGCGCAGTTTCATGCGGGAATCCGGATCACTGACGATGCGACTCTGGCCATTGCGACCGAGACGGCGGCGCGCAAACGAGTGCAGCTGGAGCAATTGCTGTCGATGGGGTTGCCAAATACGCCGTTGAAAGATGCGCGACTGAGAGTACTGGGCGGCAATGTGATAACAGCTCGCCCAATTGGAGTCCACGACGGTATTGACTATCAACACAGCGGCGCAGTACGGCGCATCGACGGTGACGGCGTGCGCGCGATGCTGGATCAGGACGCCATCGCACTGCTCTCCCCATTGGGCTACTCCCCAGCAGGCGAACTTTTTAGCGTCAGCGCCAGCGAGGTAGCCGAAGCTGTCGCAGTGGCCATCAACGCCGACAAACTAATTTTTCTTGATCGCCACCCGGGCCTTGAGGCCAGCGACGGCGAACTGATTCGCCAATGCACCGTCGCCTCGGCTCAGGCCCTGGAGATCGCCGATGACGAGCAACGTCGTTTGCGCGATACCGCCTGCCGCGCCTGCTCTAAGGGTGTGGCGCGAAGCCACTTGCTCAGCTACGAACGTGAGGGCGCGCTGCTTGAAGAGCTCTTTACCCACGACGGCTCCGGCACGCTCATCGCACAAAACCCTTATGAGCAGGCCAGAGCAGCAGAAATAGAAGACATCGCGAGCATTTTTGAGCTCATCCGGCCGCTGGAAGAAGCGGGCGCACTGGTCAAACGCTCGCGGGAAAGGCTTGAAGAAGAAATCTCGCGTTTCTTGATCCTGGAGCGGGACCGGCGTGTAATCGCTTGCGCCGCGTTATACCCCTATAGCGAAGAAAAAGTCGGTGAGATTGCCTGCGTCGCCACACACCCCGACTATCGTGGCGCGGGACGGGCTGAACAGCTTCTGTCTGAGCTGCTTGATCAGGCGAACGCGCTGTCGTTGACACATGTCTTTGCGCTGACCACTCAGAGCACCCATTGGTTTCTCGAGCAAGGGTTCGAACCCGCCACGCTAGAAGCGCTGCCGGTCGAAAAACAGCGACTGTTCAACTGGCAGCGCAATGCCACCGTATTGAGGCGGACAGTCTGACCCTCATCGCGCGCCAGTGTTAAGCTAGCGAGCCTTTTTCTAACCCCACTGGGAGAATTCGATGCCGCAATATCGATCCCGCACTTCAACCGCCGGACGCAATATGGCGGGCGCACGGGCGCTTTGGCGCGCTACCGGCATGCAGGACGAGGACTTCGAAAAGCCCATTATTGCCGTGGTGAATTCGTTTACGCAGTTCGTGCCCGGACATGTCCATCTAAAAGATCTGGGCCAGCTCGTTGCTCGCGAGATTGAAGCGGCGGGAGGGGTAGCCAAAGAGTTCAATACCATCGCGGTCGACGATGGCATCGCAATGGGCCATGACGGCATGCTGTACAGCCTGCCTTCACGAGATCTGATTGCAGATTCTGTGGAGTACATGGTCAACGCCCACTGTGCAGATGCCATGGTATGCATCTCCAACTGCGACAAAATCACGCCCGGCATGCTCAATGCCGCCATGCGGCTCAATATCCCGGTGGTTTTCGTCTCTGGCGGGCCCATGGAGGCTGGCAAAACGGCGCTATCCGAGCACAAGCTGGATCTTGTCGATGCCATGGTGATTGCGGCAGATTCCAGTGCCGATGACGCGACGGTCGACGCGTACGAACGCTCCGCCTGTCCTACCTGCGGTTCCTGCTCCGGTATGTTTACGGCGAATTCGATGAATTGCCTGACCGAAGCGCTGGGTCTCAGCCTGCCCGGCAATGGGTCGTTGCTGGCGACCCACGCCGATCGCGAGCAGCTCTTTTTACGAGCCGGCAGGGTGATCGTCGATCTGGCCCGCCGGTGGTATGAGCACGACGACGCCACCGCATTACCCAGGGAAATCGCCAGCCGTCGGGCTTTTGAAAATGCGATGACCCTCGATATCGCCATGGGTGGTTCGACCAATACGATTTTGCACTTGCTAGCCGCAGCGCAAGAAGCGGGTGTGGACTTCGATATGGCCGCAATCGATACCCTGTCACGCAAAATTCCTCAATTGTGCAAAGTCGCACCGAGCACGCCGCTCTACCACATGGAAGACGTGCATCGTGCCGGCGGCGTGATGGCCATCTTGGGTGAGCTTGCGCGCGGTAACCTGCTGCACTTGGACTGCCCGACCGTCCACACGGCCAGTCTGGGTGAAGCACTGGCCCAGTGGGACATCGTACAAACGAATGATGAGGATGTTCGGACGCTCTACGCTGCGGGGCCCGCCGGCATTCCGACTCAGCAAGCGTTTAGTCAGGATCTCAGATGGCCCAGCCTTGATACCGACCGGCAGGGCGGCTGCATCCGGGAAATGGCTCACGCCTACTCACAGGAGGGTGGACTGGCGGTCCTGTTCGGCAACATTGCCGAGCTGGGATGTGTGGTCAAAACCGCCGGGGTCGCTGATGAGTCGCTCCGCTTCGCGGGCCCCGCGCATATCTGTGAGAGTCAGGAAGGCGCTGTCGCTGATATTTTAGAAGACCGCGTGAAGCCCGGTGACGTGGTGATTATTCGCTACGAAGGACCCCGCGGCGGCCCGGGTATGCAGGAGATGCTCTACCCCACCAGCTACCTGAAATCCAAAGGCCTGGGTAGCGCCTGCGCACTCATTACTGATGGCCGCTTTTCTGGCGGCACCTCGGGGTTATCGATTGGCCATGTTTCGCCCGAAGCGGCGGCAGGCGGGGCAATCGGGCTCATCGAACCCGGTGACCCGATTGAAATTGATATTCCCGCCAGAACCATCAACGTGTTGGTCGATGACGCCACGCTGGCAAGCCGACGGGATGCGATGAATCAGCGCCCCCGCGCCTGGGAACCCGAGGCAGATCGCCCTCGCCAGGTGTCAACAGCGCTCAAGGTCTACGCCAGCATGGTCACCAGTGCCGACAAAGGCGCTATCCGAGACCAGTCGCTGATAGAGGGCTAACCGGGGCGTTACTGCACAGCCAGTGCGGCCAGGTCATCGCGCAGGGAAACTAATCGACCCCGCAACTTTCGATCCTGCTTGTCCGTCCGGGCTCTCAAAACATCTCTGGATAACTGCAAGATCACCTCACCGTTATGGTCGATACCCTCTTTATAGGCAGGAAGCAGCGCGTCATCGCGCCCGGCAATCAGTGTCAGTACCTGATCCGGCCAATTGGGCTCGGCGACCAACAAAATATCTGACAGCTGCGCTATCCAAACTCGCCTGTCTTCCAACCAAAAACGATCCAATCGGGTCATTTCCGCCACCCCGGTTGCAATGCGATCCGTCTGTGGGGCCGTCATCGGGCCAAGGTAACGACTCAGCTGGTCGTCAAACCGCTCCTCAAGGTCGGCGCGATAGGCTTCGTCGCTGCGCTCGAGACGGTCCGCTTCGAATTCCTCCTGCTTGGCCATGAGTGCCTCAACAAAAGCCTCGCGCTGCTCGGGGCTCAGATCCTCCCCGGTACGGAGTAAGAGCGCTAGAAACTGATCCTGGAAACGAATCGCCGCAGCTTCAATTTGATCCGCCATGTGCCTCGTGGCCTGCAGAGGAACATCATCATCGAGAATAGTTAACGCGTCATCCAGTAGCACTCCATACACGGGCAGCTCTTCGCGACGATGCCATTCAATGAGCAAATCGAAGCGATCATCAAAGCGCGCCTGCTGCTCACGATCCAGTGAGACATAGTCATCGAGATACCAACGAACCAGAATATCGACGCGGTTATAGATGAACTGCGTGGCCGAGCAGCCGCTGAGCGTGAGTGCAAGCAGACACCAAAACACGAACCTGAAGGGTCGCCCGTTGACCCGGCCACTGCGCTCAATGAGCGGTGTTGGGACTGGCTTTATATGGAGGTCGGCGCCCCGTGCCCGCAACACTGGACCCGAGACCGCGTTAGACAAGACCGCGCCTAGGCAGCGTCGGCCAACACCAGACCCCTGCCATCGAGAGCGGAGAGAATGGCCGCGAGTGACGCCTGCACGATATCGTGGCTGCGTCCGACACCGCAGGGGCGTGCGCCATCGATATTGAGTTGTACGTAGCACACTGCCTCCGCGTCCGCGCTCTGTCCCAGCGTATGCTCAGAATACTCCACCACCACAATGTGTCGACCCGTAAAAGTCTCCATCGCCTGCACGAAAGCATCCACAACGCCATTACCGCGACCGTTCAGCATGACGTCGCCTCCGGGGCCGTGGAGCGTCACGTCTAGCCCATCGGACCCATCCCGCCGGGACAGCTGGTAATTGCCTAAGTACCAGCGATCCGCCGTACTCAGATACGTGTCTCTGAAAAGAGTGAAAATATCTTCCGAGGACACCTCAGCTTCGCTGTCTTCCGCCAGCCCCTGAACCGCAGTGCTAAAGTCGACTTGCAACCATCGCGGTAACTCTAGTCCATAATCGCGGCGCAACACATGGGCCACGCCGCCCTTACCCGACTGACTGTTGATACGAATCACTTCCTGATAGGTGCGCCCGATATCCGCGGGATCGATGGGCAGGTATGCCACATCCCAGGCATCATCTTCATCTCGTTTGGACAGGCACTTGTGAATCGCGTCTTGGTGGCTTCCAGAAAACGCGGTAAACACCAGCTCTCCGGCGTAAGGGTGACGAGGATGAACGGGTAACTGTGTGCACTCGCGGGCAACCGTGCAAATTTCGTCCATGTGGGTGAAATCAAGGCGGGGGTCGACACCCTGACTGTAAAGGTTCATGGCCATGGTCATGATATCCATGTTGCCCGTCCGCTCTCCATTGCCGAGCAAAGTGCCCTCCACGCGATCCGCACCCGCCATCACACCGAGCTCTGCCGCCGCCACAGCGCATCCGCGGTCATTATGGGTGTGCAAAGAAATAATCAGTGCCTCGCGGCCCTTTATCTGATCACAGAACCACTCGATTTGGTCAGCATAGATATTCGGCGTGGTCATCTCCACGGTGGCCGGCAGATTGATGATCACGGGCTGCTCCGGCGTGGGCGCCAACACCTCGTTGACCGCATCACACACAGAGACCGCAAAATCCATTTCGGTGCCGGTAAAGCTCTCAGGGCTGTATTCGAACACCCACTCCGTCTCGGGCCGGGCATCCGCCGCCGCCTTGACCAGCCGCGCGCCATTCACCGCAATATCGCGAATACCATCGCGGTCGAGCCCAAACACATACTCCCGCTGCACCGTCGAAGTGCTGTTATAAAAGTGCACCACGGCGCGCTTCACGCCTTCCAACGCAGCAAAAGTCTTTTCAATCAAATCTGGCCTGGCCTGCGTCAACACCTGAACCGTAACGCCGTCGGGAATGCGGTTCTCTTCAATCAGCTTGCGCAAAAAGGCAAAGTCATGGCTCGAAGCAGACGGAAAGCCCACCTCGATTTGCGTGAAGCCGATCGAGATCAGCAGCTCCCACAGCCGCAACTTTTGCGCTGCATTCATTGGCTCTACCAGGGCCTGGTTGCCGTCGCGAAGATCTACCGAGCACCACTGGGGTGCGTCGGTAATCGTGCGGTCCGGCCAGCGACGATCGGTTTTGATAATCGGCTGAAATGCACGGTACTTTCGGTGATCAAAACGCGCGGTTTCCACGGTGTCGTCCTGCTACGGTAAAAAGGAGACGTAGTGTACCGACGCGGGCGAAGCGATAATCACCAAAAAATTCCATTGATGCCGATTTAGTAGCGTTTTATGCTATTTTTTACGACTAATATGATGTCATTCACTATTATTGGCGCAGACTATGGATAATTCACTGCCCGCGCTCGATCGGCTGGACCGTCGTATTCTCGGGGTCGTGCAAGAGGACGCCGGGCTCAGCAACCTCGAGCTGGCTGAACGCGTCGGACTATCACCCACCCCCTGCGCTCGGCGCGTGAAACGCCTGACAACAGAGGGGGTGATCACGCATCAGGTCGCCATGGTCGACCCGAAAAAACTGGGGCTCAATCTCACCGCCCATATCAGCGTATCGATGGATCGCCATACACCTGATCGGTTTGAGGCGTTTGAAGAGACGGTGGTGAACCTACCTGAAGTGGTCGACTGTTGCGTCGTCACCGGCCAGAGCGCGGACTACCTCCTTAAGGCAGTGGTGCGTGATATGGCACATTACGAACAGTTTTTACTGGGCAAACTGACCCGCATCGAGGGAGTGACGGGGGTACATTCGAGCTTTGAGTTACGGAGAGTCGTCACACGAACCGCTGTGTCCGTGCCGGAAGACTGATCAGCGGGCAGCCAATTCTTTGTCGATCAGGTATCGGGCAATTTCCAACATGTTGGTCTGGCTTCCCGCAGCCCGGGTCTCGATCAGATACTTACCCGCCACCATCAGGGAAGGCGTACCCGAAATCTTCGCCGAACGGGCTCGCGCATCGGCCTGACGGACCTGTGAGTCGACGCCAAAGGAATCGAACGCCTTGTCAAACTGAGCCGCATCTACGCCGCTGTCTTCGAACAGGTCGCGCAGCTCGAGTCGCGAGACGAGCCGCTTTCTCTGGACGTGCATGGCGTCAAAAATAACCGGGTGCAGCGTCTCCTTGACGCCCAACACTTCCGCGATGTAATACGCCTTCGCGTGCATACGCATGGGATCATTCCACACCGCGGGCGAGGGCTGTAACACCGCATCGTCCGGAAGTTGCTTTCCCCAAGCGGTCAGCATGGGCTCGAAGGTGTAGCAATGACCGCACCCGTACCAAAAAAACTCGGTCACCACGACATCACTGCCGCGGCCTACCGCCACGGGGGGCGTTAACGTCTGATAGTGCTGACCTTCGACCCAACGTTCCTCGGCAACCACCAGAGTGCTCAACGCAGCGGCCGCATAAGCAACCAGCGTTAGCGACAACGTGGCGATCATTTTACGAGTACCTGACATGTTTTACTCCCTCCTTGGAACATACTCGGGGTCGATATACCCGGGATTACGGGGTGGGTTGCAACCCCTCAATATAGCTCGCAACTGCTTCAATCTCCATATCACTCATACGGAAAGCCGTCGTGCGCATAATCTTTGCGTCGCCGCCGTTGGTTCGGCCGGCGGGGTCCTCGTAACCCTTTCGAAACATCTTGAGCTGTGCCGCAACGTAGTCTGCATGCTGACCTGCCAACCCGGGATAACCTGCCGGACCATTACCATTGCCGGTAGGGCTATGACAGCCAGAACACGCCGGCACCTGACGCTCAGCAATGCCGCCAAGGTAGACTTTACGTCCCAATGACACTTTGTCGGGATCCGCCGTGCCGCCAGTACGTGGCTGTGCGTCATAGAATGCGGCGATGTCAGACAGGTCTTGGTCGGTCATGTTGTCGACCTGGCCCGCCATCAGCGCCACCGGGCGACGCCCGTCACGAATATCCTGCATCTGCTTAAGTAAATATTTGTGGCCAAGGCCCGACAGCTTGGGAAACGTCGGCACCGCGCTGTTGCCGTCAACCCCGTGGCACGCCACACAGGTCGCAGCCTTTGCCTGACCTGCCTCGGCATCGCCGGCGGCCTGTACGTTGGTTCCGATCACGGTCACCGCGAGAACACACGCGACTTTGGCTAGAGACTGAAACATAGAAATACCTGTCGAATAGATAGCTGTGTCTGTTGCTGTCGCCGATCCGGTTTGTGAGGGATTGGATCACCCCCCACCGGGTCGGCGCCATTTTTATTGCGCAGTGGCCATATAAGTAATCAGGTCTGCATAATCCTCGTCGCTGCAGCTGTTACAAAGACCGCCGGGGGGCATGGCATTGAGGCCATTGCGAACCGACGCCACCAGCACCTCCATACCTTTTTCCATGCGCGGTGCCCACGCTTCAACATTACCGGTCGCCGGAGCGCCCGCAACGCCAACGGCATGACAGGCACCACAAGAAGCGGCGTATTGTGCAGGCGGGTCGCCCGCCAGCACTGCCGGGGCGGCGGCCAACGCTGCAATCGCAGCAACTCTGATGGCAGTTGTGCGGATGAAGACTGCTGTTCTCATGGTTAAACCCTCTAATGTCTTAGTCTTGCGTCTTTGTCTTGCGTCGTCGTTGTACGGCTCTTGGCCTGCTTCAGCTCTACTCATTCGTCGGGAGCAGGCTGAGTGACCTAGACCCGCAGCGTCAGGTGCGACGCCCTTCATAAAATTTACCGTGATTTCCCGGGCATGGTGCCCCGAAGAGCGTGGCATTATAGACTTTCCGCGTCGTGGCACAAATCGCAAAATGACAGACTTTAGCGCCCCCAAAGCAGCCGTTCAGTTCCGCACTGCCGCGTTTCTTCAAAGCGCTAGCGCGGTCGAAAATGCCCCATCCGATCAAGGCTGGGAGGTCGCATTTGCGGGCCGGTCAAACTCAGGAAAATCGAGTGCAATCAATACCTTAACTTCGCAAGGAAAGCTCGCGCGAACCTCCCGCACACCGGGGCGAACGCAGCTTATTAATTTTTTTGCCCTGAGCGACAGCCAGCGGCTGGTCGACCTGCCGGGGTACGGGTTTGCCAAAGTCCCTCTGGCGGTGAAGAAAAAGTGGAACCAGCAGTTAGAGCGCTATCTTCAGCGCCGAGAGAGTCTCCGCGGTCTGGTAATGCTGATGGATATCCGCCACCCGCTGACCGACGCCGACAAACAGATGCTGGGGTGGGCGATCTCCGCCAGCATGCCGGTTCATATCCTGCTGACCAAGGCGGACAAGCTGAAGCGCGGTCCGGCACAGAGCACGCTGCTATCAGTTCGCGAAGCGCTCGCAGAACACGCCGAGCTGGTGAGCGTGCAACTTTTCTCTTCCCTAAAACGAAAAGGCGTCGAAGAGCTGGGGACAAAGATTAACCTCTGGCTCACAGACGACTCAGTGATCGATGACCTGCCAGAGATCAACGCCGACGACTAAGCCATGCGCTAATGCGCTTCATCCCAGTTATCGCCGGTGCCCGCCTCAACGAGCAACGGCACATTGAGCACACCCACACCTGACATCAGTTGAACCACGGTCTCAGAGACTTCTTCCACTGCACCAGCCTCAACCTCAAAAACCAGCTCGTCATGAACTTGCATAATCAAGCGCGCATCAATCCTTGAGCGGGTCAGCCAATCGTCGACTGACAGCATCGCCATCTTAATGATGTCGGCCGCAGTGCCTTGCATCGGTGCATTAATCGCGGTTCGCTCAGCGGCTTGCTGACGCTGGCGATTGCGGGCGTTAATTTCGGGTAAGTAGAGACGCCGCCCCTTCAGCGTTTCAACATAACCGGCTTCGTGAGCGAGCTCCCGGGTTCGCGCCATGTACTCCGCCACACCGGGGTAACGCGCAAAATAAAGGTCGATATACTCTTGCGCCTCATTTCTCCCAAGGCCCAGCTGTTTACCCAAACCAAACGCCGACATGCCGTAGATCAAACCAAAATTGATGGCTTTGGCTTTGCGCCGCTGATCCACGGATACCCCCTCTATCCCGACACCGAATACTTCGGCTGCGGTCGCACTGTGCACATCCAAACCGGCGGCAAAGGCATTGAGCAAGCCATCGTCCTGAGAAAGGTGCGCCATGATACGCAGTTCGATCTGGGAATAATCAGCGGCGACAATCTTGCAGCCCGGAGCAGCAATAAACGCCTGGCGAATCCGCCTGCCCTCTTCCGTCCGAATCGGAATGTTCTGCAGGTTCGGGTCGGAGGACGACAAACGCCCGGTGGCGGTCACTGCCTGATGATAGGAGGTGTGGACCCGCCCGGTACGTGGATCGATCATCTCAGGCAACTTATCGGTATAAGTCGACTTTAATTTGCTAAGACTCCGGTACTCCATGAGGACCGCAGGCAGAGGGTAGTCGAGCGCTAGCTCCGAGAGCACTTCCTCAGCGGTAGAAGGTGCCCCCTTGGGGGTCTTGCGCAACACAGGCAGCTCAAGCTGGTTGAACAGAATCTCGCCAAGCTGTTTGGGTGAGCCGAGATTAAACGGGCCGCCCGCCAATTCGTGGGCTTTGGCTTCAAGAGACAGGATGCGCTTGCCCAGCTCCTGACTGTGTGATGCGAGGGTATTGCGACAGACCAACGCACCATTGCGCTCGATCCGCGACAGCACGGGCACCAACGGGATTTCCAGCTCCCGATACAAAGCGGATAGCGCGTGCTCCTCGCTCAATTTTTTTGCGAGTTGTTGATGTAAGCGCAGCGTCACCTCGGCGTCCTCGGCAGCGTAAGGCGCAGCCTGCTCGATAGGCACCTGATTAAACGTCAGCTGTTTGACGCCTTTACCGGCGATGTCCTCGAAATGAATGGTGCGCTGTCCAAGATACTTGAGGGCCAGCGTATCGAGATCGTGGCGACTCCCGGCGGCGTCCAGCACGTAAGACTCCAGCATGGTGTCTTCCCGAATGCCTCTCAGGGTAATGCCATGGTTAGCCAGGACATTGGCGTCGTACTTGAGGTGCTGCCCGACCTTGGCGATCCGCTCATCCTCCAGCAGGGGCCGCAGGGCCTCGAGCACGGCGTCACGGTCGAGCTGGTCTGGCGCGCCGGGATAATCGTGCGCCAGCGGCACATACGCTGCTGCACCGGACGCCACTGCGAAAGAGACTCCAACCACTTCCGCAACCATATAGTCGAGGCTTGTCGTTTCGGTATCGAAGGCGAATAAGCTGGCAGACTTAAGCTTCGCCAGCCACTCATCAAAATCGCTCTGATTAAAAATAGTCGCCACCTCAATGGCGTCACTGGCGCTCACCGCCTCTGAGGTCTCTGCCCCGTCAGACACGACATCTCCATCCGCTTTACCATCGCTCGCTAACAAGGCGTCTAACCAAGTCTTGAATTCAAGATCTTGAAACAGCGCAATCAGTGCGTCGGTATCCGGCGGGCTGGAGTCGAGATCCCCTTCTGCAAGCCCCAGATCACAATCAATTTTGATCGTTGCCAGCTCGTAACTGAGATCGGCGTCCGCACGCGCGCCCTCGAGCTTATTTCCGAGGCTCTTCGCGCCGCGGATCGGTAAATCGGCGACGGCATCAAGCTGCCCGTAAATCGCATCAATACCGCCCAAATGCTGCAGCAACGCGGTTGCCGTTTTCTCTCCCACACCGGCGACACCGGGTATGTTGTCGACCTTGTCGCCCATAAGCGCCAGCAAATCGATAATGAGTGCAGGCGGCACACCAAACTTCGCCACCACACCATCGTGATCCATGGAGGTGTTGTTCATGGTGTTTATGAGCGTGACGTGGTCATTGACCAGCTGCGCCATATCTTTGTCACCGGTGGAGATGACGACGTCTCGGCCGCCCTTCGCTGCCTGCACCGAGAGCGTGCCGATGACATCGTCTGCCTCGACACCACCAATACAGATGAGCGGCAAGCCCATCGCGCGAATGGCATTGTGTATGGGGTCGATTTGCTCGCGCAGCTCATCGGGCATGGGCGGCCGGTTGGCCTTGTATTGTGCATAGATCTCGTTTCGAAAGGTGGGCCCCTTGGCGTCGAACACGACGACGACTTGATCTTGGGCGTAATCGGCCACCAGCTTGCGGATCATGCCAATGACGCCTTTGGCAGCACCGGTATTCAGTCCTTTTGAATTGGTCAGCGCGGGTAGCGCGTGATAAGCCCGAAACAGATAGGAGGATCCATCTACTAGGATGAGCCGGTTCGCCATGAGATCAGTGCTCCCACAAATACTGGGTGGACCGTAAGGTTACCCGCATTTTGGGAATATCGAGGGGCGCGCGAAAAAAACCATGATAATCCCCGCGGGGGTTCATTAGCACCACGTTGGCACTGTGCTCCATCTGGTAGCTGGCGTCGGGCTCACTCACCTTGCGAAAGGGCGCGTTCAGCCGCTGCGCAACACTGAGGATCTCGGTGAATTCTCCCGTCACACCCACAAAATCGGGATGAAAATAGGGAACGTACTGTGCCAAGCGCTCCGGAGTATCTCGGGCGGGATCCACTGACAGCATCACAACGCGGGTGGCGTCAGCCTCGGTGTCAGCCAGCTGGGCTTTAAGCTGCGCCAGTTCGGCTAGCGTGGTCGGACAAATATCCGGGCAGTGGGTAAAGCCAAAAAAGATCAGCGTCCACTGGCCGACAAGGTTATCCCGAGTGAACGATGCGCCGCGGTGATCGATGAGTGCGAAATCACCGGGATCCCGAGGAGTATCAAACAAAAACAGGCCATTCGCGCGCGTCTCTGCCAAACTCATAATACGCGGCTCGCCGACACGATGAATGAAGCTGGCAACCACCAGCGCCATAAATACGACCACGCCAAAAATCGTCCAGCGCACGCCTCGTTGTCTTGATTCCGTCACGGCGGTTACCTTTGTTATGTCGTTCTGCCCGGCTTTTCCCAGTGCCAGCCCACCCAATCGCAGGTTCAGCATCCTTAATCGCGATTGTCTCCGGTATCGACCCCAGCGCAGCGTCACGCTACCGCATTAGCCGCCGGAGTTTTTCAGCAAAAAGCGCATATCGCTAATGACGTCCTTGTAATGAAGGTCATCCGATACCCGCATCATGATCCAACCCGCCGGATCGACGACATACCATTGCGCAGGTGCTGCCAGAATTTCGGGCACTAACCCTTCCAGCTCTCCTGCCGGCAACGTCAGCGGCAAAATGCCCACATGTTCGCGAGCCAGCCAATCATCCAAGCGCTCTACGACGCGGTCCGCCGTATCGCCGATATCCGGGGCCAGCGTGACCGCGGCGGGAGCGGTATCGCTCAGGACAATTCGCCCAACGCGATTGAATTCTTTGCCAAGAGCAAGGTGGATCTGGCGGGTTTGATAGAGCTGCTGTTGGCACAGCTCCCCGCAGTCGTCACCGCGCTGAACCACCATGAATCGCCATTTGGCTGGCAGATCCTGCCACAGCGTCTGGGCCACCCCCTCATGTTGAAAGCGGGTCCCGCTTAACGAACGCGGGGGTGTAATCAGCGCACCGTGATTCGCGGTGCCAACGCTACCCAAGACATCGACATGGCCGCTATCCACTGCCCACCACAGCACCGTCGCGGCAAGCATCATAGAGACAGGAATACCCGCGATCAGGAGCAGCACCGTTCGTGCGCGGCGCTGCTGCGTGCGCGGCGTCTGCGTTGCCATGATCATTCTCTCCCGCTTAGCAAACTGCGCACATTAGTGAGGCGGAGCACGCCGATCAGCAGTAACACGGCCGCCATCGCGAACCACTGCACCGCGTAACCCAGATGCATGGAGGGAGACTGATTGACGACCGTCCACTCCGCGACCAGCGCCAAAGGCGAGCTAGGCTGGATTCTGACTTGGTAGGGAAACACTTCACTGCCTGTCAGCCCCGAAAGAGAATCCTGCCAGCCATCCCAATACAGCGTCTGCACGGTGGCTGGAAGCACCTTAGGAGGCTGGGGTTTTTGCATCATTAGCGGCTTACCACTTGGCACATATACGCGCCCTTCGATCGTTACCAGGCCCGCGGGCAACTCGGGTTGAGGCAGGGTCCGGCGAGAGGGGTCCCCTGCCAACCAGCCCAGGTTGACTGGCACCACTGCATCATCTGCACGGGCCAGCGCAATCAGGTGAAAACCAGGCTGTCCCCGATGCAACCGATTATCCAAGAGCAGATAGTCTCCCGCGCGGAACTCACCTTTCCAACGCACCTGCCGGTCCGCCGGGTCTCTGGCTTGGTCTATTAACGCGCGAGGGGTCACAGCGGGCTCTGCCGCGCGGGCCTGCCACCGGTCTTCCAACGCAGCTTTTTCTCCTGCGCGACCAAGCTGCCAAAAACCGAGATTACTGAGCAAGCCGAGCAGCACCACCCCAGCGAGTACGGCTCTCACATCACCTTTTACCGTCAGGGGTCCGAGGCTTCGGTTAAACTGCATGCTGTCGTATCTCTCGCTGCACAATGTTTGCGGCCGTTCGCGCAAAGGAGCCACAAGGGCTGACTCATGCTCAAGACCATCATTATTCTGCTCATGATAGCGCTTGTCGCCAGTCTCGCGTCAGGCTTGGTGTTTCTCATGTCCGATCAGGGTAGCACTGAAAAAAAGCGTCTCTTTACGTCTCTCGGTGTTCGCCTCGCTTTAGGTGTTTGTCTACTGGCAGTCATAGTCTACGGCTTGATCACGGGACAACTTGGACACCAAAATCCGTGGGATCCAGGGCCGGCCGGCACCGGCGAAAATAGCGAGTAGCCAAGCCGCCAAGGCAATCGTTTCAGGCCACGCGTTGAGGCCGCGACTCCTGCCTTCACAAAAAAGGGCGCCCTCGGCGCCCTCTCTCTACCCGGGCGCAGTCAGAGGATGTAGACAAAAAGAAACAGAAACACCCACACGACGTCCACGAAATGCCAATACCAGCTCGACGCCTCAAAGCCAAAGTGGTCAGTCGCGGTGAAGTGCTTGTTCTTCATGGACCGAATCAACTGAATCAGCAGCATTGTCATGCCCATTGCTACGTGAAAACCGTGAAAGCCCGTCAGCATGAAAAAGGTGGAGCCATAAATGCCCGAATTGAGCGTCAAACCGAACAGCACATAGGCTTCATAATACTCCGCCGCCTGCAGGCCCAAGAAAATCAGGGCGAGGCCAACGGTAATCCCGAGCCAGCGATTAAACTTTTTGCGGTCGCCAGACAGAATGGCGGTGTGGGCGACATGCACGGTGGCACTCGATGACAGCAGGATAATCGTGTTCCACATAGGCAGCCACGCATACCAAGCGTGTGCGTCCGCCGGGGCCATAGATTTCTCTTGCGAGACAAAGGCCCCGTTATTGGCAATTACCTGCGCGTCTGCGCCACCGACAATCTCCTGCGGCGTTATGACCGGTGGCCACGCGAATTCGAATCCGGGCCATAACAGTCCGTTCATCCGCCCGCCATCGCCCTCACCGGCCAACCAGGGGCCAGCAAACTGGCGCACATATAACAGCGTGCCGAAAAACACCGCAAAAAACATGACTTCAGAGAAAATGAACCAGAACATTCCCAGTACATAACTTTGGTGCAGCTGGCTACTGTTCATGCCCGCAAGATTTTCCCTAATCGCAGTACGAAACCAGCTGGTAAGGGTGAAGATAAAAAACACCAGCCCGGTGGTCAGCACCCACACCGAAGCGCTGGATCGATCCGGATCGCCAAAAGTCATGTCGTTGAGCATGAGCGCCGCACCGAACACCGACAGCACCAGCCCAATGGTGGCCCTGACGGCAAGGCTTGAGGACTCGGGAACATAATATTTCTCGTGGCCGGCAGGAGCGGATGTTGTGCTGGACATAAGTGTCTCCTCGGGTGCGTCCTTTAGCGGACAGCAAGACCATCGGTCACCGTATCGGTGACATCAAATAACGTATAGGAAAGCGTGATCGTGTGAATATCTTTAGGCAGGTCCTGATCAACGATGAACTGCAGAGGCATGTCCACCCTGGCCCGGCCCACCAATGCCTGCTGGTCGAAACAGAAGCATTCGGTTTTGTGAAAATACGCCGCCGCGCGACTGGGCGAGATACTGGGGATGGCCTGCGCCACCATCTCGGCGTCTGTCGGATTCATTGCCCGAAAGACAACGCCATTGGCAGCGCCTGGATGAACACGCATCATGCGCGCCTCAGCGGAAAACGACCAAGGCATGTCGTCATTGTTGATCGCGACAAACTGCACGGTGACCTCGCGACTCTCGTCAATCGACGTTGAAACCGCCGTATAAGCTTGGCTGGCTGTTTTGCCGTTAATGCCCAGCGCATCACACAGAACGTTGTAGAGCGGCACCATCACGACAAAAACAAAGGCAAACATCGCGACGGCTACCGCCACCAGCTTCAGGGCGGTATCGATAGCGGGGACGCGACTCAGACGCAGACTGCCCATATCAGACTCCCTAGCACTCCGACCCGTTAAATTGTGCCCGCGGGCTTGGGCACCTGCGGAGGCTCTTCAAAGGTGTGATAGGGCGCTGGCGTTGGCAGGGTCCACTCGAGCCCTTCTGCGCCGTCCCAAACTTTTTCATCGCTAACAGGCTTGCCCGCCACGATGGTCGCAATGACGTTATAAAGAAACAGCAGCTGGGAGGCACCATAAATAAAGGCGCCAATCGAAGACATCATATTGAAGTCCGCAAACTGGAGCGCGTAGTCCGGAATGCGCCGGGGCATACCAGCCAGACCAACGAAGTGTTGCGGGAAGAAAGTAATGTTGAAACCGATAAACGAAATCCAGAAGTGGGTTTTGCCCATCGCCTCGTTGTACATCCGTCCGCACCACTTGGGTAACCAGTAATAGACCGCGGCGGTCATGGAGAATACGGCTCCAGCCACCATCACGTAGTGAAAGTGCGCCACCACAAAATAAGTGTCGTGATACTGAAAGTCTGCCGGTGCAATCGACAGCATCAGGCCGGTAAATCCACCCAGCGTGAAGAGGATCAGGAAACCAATGCAAAACAACATCGGCGTCTCGAAGCTGAGCGATCCGCGCCACATGGTCGTAATCCAGTTAAATACCTTCACGCCTGTCGGCACAGCGATGAGCATAGTGGCATACATAAAGAACAGCTCCCCCGCGACCGGCATACCCACGGTGTACATGTGATGCGCCCAGACGATAAAGGACAGAAAGGCAATAGAGGCTGTGGCGTACACCATCGAGGCGTAGCCAAACAGAGGCTTTCTGGAGAACGCAGGAATGATCTGAGACACCACACCAAAGGCAGGCAGAATAATGATGTAAACCTCGGGGTGACCAAAGAACCAGAAGATATGCTGGAACAGCACGGGGTCGCCGCCACCGGCCGCCGAAAAGAAACTGGTGCCGAAATGAATGTCCATTAGCATCATGGTCACTGCACCCGCCAGAACAGGCATGACGGCGACCAGCAAAAAGGCAGTGATTAACCAGGTCCAGACGAACAGGGGCATCTTCATGTAAGTCATGCCCGGCGCTCGCATATTCATCACGGTGGCAATGATATTGATAGAGCCCATGATGGACGACACGCCCAAAATGTGGATGGCGAAAATAAAGAAGGTCACCGATGGCGGCGCATACGTTGTTGATAGCGGCGCATAGAAGGTCCAGCCAAAAGCCGGCGCCCCGCCTTCCATGAACAGCGTTGACGCCAGCATCAGAAAAGCGGGCGGCAAGATCCAAAAACTCCAGTTGTTCATGCGCGGCAACGCCATGTCCGGCGCACCAATCATCATCGGGATCAGCCAATTAGCCAGCCCCACGAAGGACGGCATGATGGCACCAAATACCATCACCAACCCGTGCAAGGTTGTCATCTGATTAAAAAATGCCGGCTCAACAAGCTGCATACCCGGCTGAAACAATTCTGCGCGAATAACCATCGCGAAGAAGCCGCCGAGCAGAAACATGGCGAAGGAGAACCACAGGTACATCGTGCCAATGTCCTTGTGATTGGTCGTAAAAAGCCAGCGCGTGATGCCCGCGGCGGGTCCGTGATGATGATCACCCATCGTATGCTCTCCCTTAACCGTTCTTCATGCCGGTGACGTCACCGGGCTGGACGACATCGCCCGTATTATTGCCAAACGCATTGCGCTGGTAGGTCAATACCGCCGCCATTTCAACGTCGTTAAGCTGACTGCCAAATGCCTGCATAGCGGTGCCCGACACGCCCTTGGCAACGACCGCCATGTGCTCGGACAACGCTCCCAGGACCAACGAACTGCCGGCGATTGCATTGCCGATCCCGCCCTCGCCCTGCGCGCCATGGCAAGCGAGGCAGGCGCTGTCATAGACCGCCTTGCCCTGATCCATCAGCTCATCAACCGGTAGTGTCTGCATAGCCAGTGCTGTCTGGGCTACGGCTGCACCGCGCTTGGCTACCATCCAGGCGTCGAATTCATCGCGAGAAACCGCGTGCACCACAACCGGCATAAATCCGTGATAAGCACCGCAAAGCTCCGTGCATTGGCCACGATAAATGCCTTCCTCCGGTATACGAGTCCATGCCTCGTTAATAAAGCCCGGAATAGCATCGCGCTTGACGGCAATTTCCGGGACCCACCAAGAGTGAATCACGTCATTCGCCGTAATCAGAAACCGGACTTTGGTATTAGTCGGAATGACCAGTGGCTCATCCACTTCGAGGAGATAGTGCTCACCCTTTTGTTCGGTGTTATAGATCTCTTCCTGCGGAGTCGCCAGGTTGGAGAAAAAGGCGACGGGCTCCCCTGAGGCTTCGAGGTACTCGTACCTCCACTTCCATTGGTAACCGGTGATCAGCACATCCAACTCAGCTTCGTCGTTGTCATACACCTCTAATAGGGTCGATGTCGCCGGCACTGCCATGGCAATGAGGATCAGGAAGGGGACAACCGTCCACGCCACTTCGACCTTCGTGCTCTCGTGGAATTGTGAAGCCTGATGACCTTTAGACTTTCTGTGCGCATAAATGGAGTAAAACATCACCGCGAACACGGCGACGCCTATTACCACGCAAATCCACATGATCAACATGTGGAGCTCAAAAATGTCAGCCCCGATCTCTGTCACACCCGGTGACATGTTGACCTGGTTCTGGGCCGCAACGAGGGGCGCCAATAGTGTCAAAGCCGCTCCTGAGAATAATCTCCTCATCGCGCGCGTACTCCATATGGTTGTGTGGCACTGAGCCCCGAGCCACTGAGGGGGTCAAAAAGCGCCGGGATTATAGCGAATTTGCTGAAAATAACATGGGCAAAGGGTCACGCCCTATGAGCGAGCCGTATGGTCGGCGGACCGGGATATGAATGCTAATGCTTTTTATTAATTCCCCGCATAATTTTAGGTTATGTAGGGCAGTGCCGACGCCTAGTCCTCCAGCAAGCGGACCGCTTCTGCTTCGGTCTCGACGCGCCGCGCCGCCGCGCGGGTGACGCGGGTTGGCGGCACGCTGACGCCAGGGTCAGGGCGGGCCTCTACAAAGCCGCACGCAATGCAGCGGCGCTCATCAGCGCCGGCGTCGATCACCATACGATCCTCTGCCCTACAGCTGGGGCAGACTGCACCGGCTACAAACCGCGGCCGCTGATTGGGTTCAGGGGAAGAATCCGACATACTCGCCTTCCGGCTACTCCGTTCAGACAGTGTAGCAAGGTCTCGGGCGGGCAACGTCAAGACAGCACCTGGCATCAGCACCGCGGGACCACAGCAAGGTCCGATCAGGAGAAGAACTGTGAGTCATATCAACTTCAGGGGTGAGGCCAACATTCGCGAAGGTCTCGGCATCACCCCCACACTGGGCAAGGCGGTGATGATCGACCCCACGGCAGTCGTGATGGGGGATGTATGCCTCGGTGATGACGTCAGCGTATGGCCCCACGCCGCAATGCGTGGTGACGTACAGATTATTCGCATCGGTGCGCGCACCAACATTCAGGACGGCACGGTACTGCACGTCACCCATGACGGGCCTTACAATCCCGCGGGCTTCCCCCTGCACATCGGCGAGGATGTCACAGTCGGTCACCGCGCGCTGCTACATGGCTGCACCGTAGGCAACCGCGTTTTGGTGGGTATGGGGGCAATTATCATGGACGCCGTTGTCGTTGAGGACGATGTGATGATTGCCGCGGGGGCACTCGTCACGCCGGGAAAAAAGCTTCGCAGTGGTTATCTTTATGCTGGCAGCCCTGCCCGAGAAGTGCGCGCGCTCACCGAAGACGAAATTCGTTTTTTACCCTACAGTGCTGCGGGCTATACCTCGCTGAAGCAGCGATACCTCGACAATAGCGCTTAGCGTATCGCCTGCGAGCGCTCCCTGAGCGCCAACATGACGGGCTGTGTCTCGGGGTAATCACCCAACCACAAGCAGAAGCTTTCGGCCGCCTGTTCAACCAGCATGCCCAGCCCATCTCTCACATTAGCGGCGCCTTGCTCGGTGGCCCAAAACATAAAGGGCGTAGGCCCCTGGCCATACGCCATGTCGTAACAGCAGCAGCCCTCTGCCAAGATGACTCCGGCGGGCAACGCCGGCATCTCGTTCGAAAGCCCGGTGCTGGTGCCATTAACAATCACATCCCAGGGCATCGCGAGCGCCAGCTCGTAACCCCCTCCCAACACCGGGGTTGACCGATTTATCCACTCTGAAGCCAGCGCTTCAGCACGTGCCGACGTGCGATTGGCCACAACGATACGCTCGGGCGCAGCCTGCAGCAGAGACGGGATCACCCCCTTTACCGCTCCCCCTGCACCGAGCACCAGCACTCGCGCACCATTGAGTGACCAGCTCGCATTATCGGTCATGTCTACCACCATGCCCTTGCCATCTGTGTTGTCGGCAAGAATCTGTCCGGCCGCATTTTGAGTCAGAAAGTTGGCGGCGCCAGCTGCCCGCGCTCTGTCCGACACCTCGTCGGCCAGCGTATAGGCGCGCGTTTTGAAGGGCAGGGTCACATTGAGCCCTCGTCCACCGTGCTGAAAAAAAGCTGTCACCCACGTCTCAAATGTCTCTAAGCCGACAAGCTCTGCCCGATAATCGATTTGGCGCCCACTCTGTTGAGCAAAAGCAGAGTGGATCTCGGGCGATAGGCTGTGTTGAATGGGATTACCCACGACCGCAAAGCGACCCGGAATCAGGTGGTCGGATGTCATTGGATCGGATCGGCAAAGCCGCCGGGCAAAACTAACCTTAGCGATGATGAACGCATCATGACGGGCTCGCAGCAGGCTCTAGCCCCAGCCAGTCTCGCGGTCTCAAAAAATCTGTCATGAGCGTCGCTTCGGGCGTCCCTGCAACGGGGGTATAGCCGTACTCCCAGCGCACAAGCGGGGGCAAAGACATCAATATTGCCTCCGTGCGCCCGTTGGTTTGCAACCCAAATAAGGTTCCGCGGTCGTGGACCAGGTTGAACTCCACGTAACGGCCACGTCGATACAGCTGCCACTGGCGCTCGGGCTCCGTGTACGGCATCGCCTTTCGCCGCTGAAGAATGGGCACATAGGCCTCGAGGAATCCATCGCCCACGCTGCGCATAAAAGCGAAGGTTTGCTCAAACCCCCAGTCATTAAGATCGTCATAAAATAGCCCACCCACACCTCGCGGCTCCTGCCGATGGGGTAAATAAAAGTAGTCGTCACACCACTTCTTGAACCGCGGATACACATCGTCGCCAAAGGGATCGCAGGCAGCCTTCGCGGTCTCATGCCAGTGGACCGCATCTTCCTCATAACCGTAATAGGGCGTCAGGTCGAAGCCGCCGCCCATCCACCAAACCGGTTCTTCACCCGGCTTTTCTGCCATGAACATACGCACATTGGCGTGGGAAGTGGGCGCATGAGGATTGCGCGGGTGAATGACTAGCGATAAGCCCATCGCCCGAAAACTCCGCCCCGCGAGTTCGGGTCGATGCTGTGTTGCCGACGCGGGCATACCGGCTCCGACGACATGCGAAAAGTTGACGCCCCCTTTTTCGATCATGTCGCCCTCTGCCAAGACTCGGCTGATGCCTCCACCCCCCTCGGGGCGATCCCACGACTCCGACGCAAACGTTGCGCTGCCATCAATCGCCTCGAGGGCCGAACAGATCCGGGTTTGTAATGATGTGAGGTACGTTTCTACCGCCGCCGCATCCATCGACTGCTCCTTAATGTGTGATTATCCGCGGACAACCGTTCCATCCCCCGCTCGGCGTATTGTTGATGGTTTGCCCGCCGGGTCAATAGCCGCCGGCAACGCCGGCAACGCTGCACCGAAATAACGCCGCAGCTCCCACATAGTGTGAGGGGGTGGCAAGCCGGCGGGATTTGCGCTCGTCGACACCAGTGCCCCCCCAAATGCGTCACACAACGCAGACAATGCGGGCGCGGAAGTGACGCGAATGGCCACCTCAGTGCTATTGCCCGTAACCCACGGTGGATAACATCCTCGATGCGGCACCAGCCAAGTATGGGGGCCGGGCCACGAGGCAAGCATCTCATCCTGCTGATCGAGGGGTAAGCCTTGCAGAACCTCATCAAAAGCCTCGCTGCTCGCAGCGGCCAAAATCAAACCCTTGCTGATCGAACGCTGTTTCATAGCCAGCAAATTCCGCACCGCCGCCTCGTCAAAGGGATTACAACTCAAGCCCCAAACGCCCTCAGCCGGACAGGCCACCACGTCCCCCGCTGCCAGCATGGAACCCAGATACGGTACTCGCCAGCGGGCGTGAAGTGTGGGTGCAGGGGCTGATGTCATGTCAAGGTGATGTGGCGAACGGATAATTACCTTACCCCAGACTCGGGCCCGGTAGCCAATGCCGGCGCGGCGCAAGCGGTTGATTCCAGTCCTGCCAACGCGATGGGTCAGATCATCGCGCTATACCCACCGGGCGCCCTCTGAATTCGCGCCGCGATCTCCAGTGCTGATAGGCAAGCGAGACAGTGATCAAGATCCCACTCGAGCTGCAGGGCGAGCACCTCCGCGCTGTGAGTGCCGCTCCCCAGTAGCGACAGTAACGCCCTCTGATCTGGACTCAACTTGCCCTTGTCCCGGCGCTCGACTGGCATCGGCTCAGAGGGCAAGGAGGCCGCTCCTTCGGGCGCAGGCGCAACGCCCAGGTGTGCGCACATCGCCTCGGTCGATTGAACCAGTAGCGCACCATCCTCAAGAAGATATCGACAACCTGCTCCCTCGCGGTGATAAATCGACCAGGGCAATACCATGACATCTCGACCCTGATCCGCGGCGGCCGATGCGGTCAGCAACGTGCCACTCGGACGCCCTCCCTCAACCACGAGTGTCGACATGCTAAAACCTGACAAGGTCCGATTGCGTCGATGAAAGTGATGTTTTCGAGGCGGAGTGCCCAAGGGGAATTCGCTGACCAGTGCACCACCCCTCGCGACCCGCTCCGCCAGATGCTGGTGGCGGGCTGGGTAGATCCGATCGAGCCCGGATGGCAGCACGGCGATCGTACAGCCTCCAGCAGTCAATGCCGCATCATGGGCAATACCATCGACCCCCAAGGCCAGACCGCTGACCACGCTCAGGCCGGACCTGGCGGCCGCCGCGGCGAATTCATTGGCCGCGCGCCGACCTTCGACAGAGGGTTTTCGCGTGCCGACAATGGATACTGTGCGGGCCGTCAGGTGCCGCAGCGCGCCCCGAAAAAACAAGAAAGGCGGCCGATCGCTGCACTGTGCCAGCAGCGGCGGATACTCTGGGTCACGCGTAGTCACTACAGACAACCCCGGACCTGAAAGAAGCCTCTCCGGGAAGTCAGCGGGGGGCGGATGGTCCAGCGCACGCTGCAAAGGCTCAAGCCTCAAGGCAAGCGCGGCATCTCCTGCACAACTCAGCACGCCCTCCGGCGTAGCGCACCGCTGCAGTACCTGATCGAGCCAACGGGCACCCGCCTCAACACTTCGAGTCAGCGTCAGCCAGCGCGCGTCTGCATCACTATCGATTCCAAATTGATGTGCCATTGCTCTTCCTTGAGCCGAGTCGTCATGATGCAGCGCTCACGCATGACGCAGCGGAGCATTGCCGTGTGGTCTTTGCCTCAGGGGTTACGCAGCTTGTCGCCGACCGCCAAGGGGCGCGTCGCCTCCAGCACCAGGCCGAAACTAGCGCGCTCGTAAACCGAAAACACCATCAGCACACCTGCCTGTGTGTCAGGCAAACGCACCTGCTTTCCGGTCACAACGTCCTGAACACGCTCACCGACATGATCGATTGCCAGCACATCGCCCACCCGCAGCGACTCGCGCGCACCGCGATTAATCACCACAATATCCAGCGCCCCTATTTGGGTCACGCCGCCGGCCACTGCGATCATGTAAGCACCCTCAATGGTGGTCTCGGGAGCTTGCGGTTGATAGGTCGATTCAACCGCTGATTCGGTCACGGGCAGCAGGCGATCGCCAATGCGGATTTCCTCACGCATCTCGGCTACGGTCAGCGCCACCACGCCCTCTTCAGAAGGCGAATTCTGTAACCTCGCCTCACCCACATCCGTGACAAAAATACCAAGCCCTTCGCCGCTGATTGGGTCCTTCAGTTTTTCGGCACGGCGAACCAACCTGAAGCTCCGCGCCGTTTGCCAAACGCCCTTGCCATAAACGGTGTCCCCCACCCCGCTGATCAGCCGCCCCGCCTCGCCCGCTATGATGTAGGGTGCCCGATCCAGTTCAATCACCTCAGCCACCCGGTGCTGGCGCAAAAAAGGGCCGATTTGTTGGCGCGAGATTGCAGGAATCGCCAGATCTAGGGGACTCGCACGCATGCTGGGTGAAAGCTTGATATCTCCTTGGTCTAGGCGAATCAATCTCGGCTCGCCTGCCTCCCACCGCAAACTCAGGGTGTCTCCAGGGTAGATGAGATGAGGGTTATCGACCTGCGGATTACCCGCCCATAGCGCCCGCCATCGCCAAGGATCTCGCAGAAACAGCGTTGAAATATCCCACAGGGTATCGCCAGCTTGAACCGTGTAGGTCAAAGGGACATCGGGATTCAGGGTGAGCGGCTCCTCGGGTTGCGCACCTAACCACCCCGAAGTCATCAGAAGGAGCAATGCCCACAAGCCCACAGGCCTGACTGAGCCGGCCCAACGACTGCCGACTCTGTCGCCGTTACGATTGATGCACATCGCAATTCCTTTGCTCGCTCTCACAGCATTCGCTCCATTGTTTGCTGCCCGCTCCATGTGCCTGCAGATCCATGGCATCGCGGTATAATCTCAGTGTGCGGGGGTGATTTGGGCAGAGCAAGACCAAATCCGAACATTTTGCCCGCCCCGACACCCGCTCGGCATTGGAACCCTAAGCCCATGGCGCAACTTTCCATTCTTGAATTCCCCGATCCGCGGCTGCGCACCCGCGCGGTGCCGGTTGCGCAGGTCAATGCGAGAATTCAGCAACTGATCGACGATATGTTCGAAACGATGTACTCGGCGCCCGGCATCGGTTTGGCGGCGAGCCAAGTAGACGTTCATGAGTGCGTCATCGTTATGGATATTACCGAGGACCATTCGGACCCGCGCGTGTTTATCAATCCTGAGATCACCGTCATCGACGACGCGCTCGGCACTTACGATGAAGGTTGTCTGTCGGTGCCGGGGTTCTACGAGACAGTGGAACGTCCGAGCATCATTGAAGTGGCCGCGCTGGATCGCGACGGCCGGCCTTTTACCGAGCAGCTCGATGGCTTGATGGGCATTTGCCTGCAGCACGAAATCGACCATCTCGAAGGAAAACTGTTCGTCGACTACTTATCGCCGCTGAAGCGACAGCGCATTCGCAGCAAGCTCGTCAAAGAACAAAAGCGTCGTTCCTAATACATGCCGACACCGCTCAAAGTTGTTTTTGCCGGCACCCCGGACTTCGCTGCCCGGCATCTTGAAGGCCTGATCGACGGACCCCACCAAATTGTGTCGGTGGTCAGTCAACCCGACCGGCCCGCAGGTCGTGGCAAACGGTTGCAGCACTCTCCCGTCAAAACGGTAGCACTGGATAAAGGCCTGCCGGTCTGGCAGCCGGACACGCTGAAAACGACCGAAAGCGAAGCGATCTTGGCGCGCTTCGATTGCGACATTCTGATTGTGGTGGCATACGGACTGATTCTGCCCCCTGCCATCTTGCAGATCCCTCGCCGCGGATGCCTCAACGTGCACGCATCGCTGTTGCCTCGCTGGCGCGGCGCGGCGCCGGTTCAAAGAGCGATTGAAGCAGGAGATAAGGAAACGGGGGTCAGCGTGATGGCTATGGAGCCTGGTTTGGATACCGGCCCGGTGCTCCTCACCCGAACGCTTCCCATCCAGCCGCATCACACCAGCGGCACACTGCTGAATGATCTTGCGGAGATCGGCGTCACTGCATTGGCTGCCAGTCTTGACCAGATCGACACGCTGCTCGCCGCAGCACTGTCACAAAATCATGACGAGGCGACTTACGCCCATAAAATCGATAAGACGGAGGCGGTGCTTGACTGGTCGGGCCACGCTGCCGATCTAGCCCGCCGCATTCGCGCCTTTTGTCCCGCACCGGGCTGTTACACCCACTTGCAAAGCGACCGCTTCAAAGTGCTATCGGCCTACGCTAAGGCGCAGCCCCATCACGGCCGCGCAGGCGAAATTTTATCTGCAGACGAGACCGGACTTCAGGTGGGTTGTGGCGACGGCATCCTGGTGATTACGGAAGCACAATTGCCCGGCGCCAAAGCCCAACTAATTGCCACACTGCTCAATGGGCACCGTGAGCGCTTGCAACCGGGCCAACTTTTTAACGCCGTCACCGGCGCCTGACCATGTCTGCCCCCCGCGCTGTCGCCGCAAGCATTATCCACCGAGTGATGGGTGGTCATTCACTCAACCGCCTCTTACCCACAGCGCTGGACGCCACTGATGAGGCGCAGCGCCCACTCTGTCAGGAATTGGTGTACGGCACGCTGCGAGAGTGGCCGTATCTCACTGCCATCTGCCAGGGCTTTCTCGCCAAGCCCCTGCGACGCAAAGATCAGGATGTCATGGCACTGCTTTGCGTCGGAATTTATGAGCTGGAACGCCTGAATACGCCAGCACACGCTGTGGTCTCGGAGACGGTCAATGCGGCGCGATCCCTAAAAAAATCGTGGGCTACCGGCATGATCAATGGCGTGCTGCGGTCTTTTCAGCGCGCAACCACCCCTGCCAACACACTGTCTGTCGCGGAGCAGAGGGCGCTACCAACGTGGCTGCACAATCAACTCACTGCGGAATACGGTGACGGAATCGAACAGATTGCACTAGCGGCTCGCACGCGGCCACCGATGGCCTTGAGAGTGAACCGGCAAAGCGCTTTGCGGGCTGATTATCTCAAGACACTGACCACCGCAGGAGTGAGTGCATCAGCCTGTCTCTCGACCGAAGACGGCGTAGTGTTGGATCGTCCGATGGATGTCATGACAGTACCGGGGTTTCTCGACGGCGCGGCCAGCGTGCAGGACAGTTCGGCACAGCACGTGGCGCACATCATGTCCCCACAACCCGGAGAGCGCATTCTCGATGCCTGCGCAGCACCGGGCGGAAAAGCCTGCCACCTTCTTGAGCTGCAACCTGCGCTGGAAGAACTGATTGCTGCTGACGTCAGTGCGCCACGATTGCAGCGGGTGCTCGAAAATAGTGCTCGGCTAGGGATCACCCTCACCACGACCGTGGCCGATGCGAGTGCGCTGCCGGACGCGCTGCTAGCGAACCCGTTTGACGCCATTCTGGCGGACGTCCCGTGTTCGGCGACCGGCGTGATACGTCGCAACCCAGACATCAAGATCCTCAGACAACCCGAAGATATCGATGGATTTGCCGGCCAGCAGTTGGCCATTCTCCAGGGCCTTTGGCCGGCCCTCAAAGTAGATGGGAGGTTGCTGTACGTAACCTGCTCACTGCTTCAGGCTGAGAACGATGATGTCATCGCGCGGTTTGCCGCAAGCGGCGGCGGCGTGGTGATAGAGCCGCTGCACCTGCCCGAGGGTTTGGCACGACAGTATGGTTGGCAAACCCTGCCCGATCCGGATGGAGGCGACGGACTCTACTTTTCACTACTGCGCAAAGCGACCGAGTAACACTGCTGTCCGCTCTTACCAACGTGACTAATCCACATGGCGTGGCGGGTTTCACTTGGTTTAAGGTGTGGTCGGGTCGTTGGGAGGGTCCAGAGGCCGGTGAAAATCATTATTCTCGGAGCGGGGCAAGTCGGCGGAACACTCGCCGAACACCTCGCCGATGAACAAAACGACATTACCGTCGTAGACGAGCATGCGGCCACCCTGAAGCGTCTGCAGGAACGCCTGGATATTCGCACGGTGCTAGGCAATGCCGCCCACCCCTCCACACTCTTAAACGCTGGCGCAGAAGACGCCGATATGCTGATCGCCGTCACTGACAGCGATGAAATCAATATGTTGGCCTGCTCGGTGGCCTTTACGCTCTATCGCACACCCACCAAAATCAGCCGGGTCCGCTCGGCAGACTACCTCGCCAAACACACAGCGCTGTTCGACTCGGGGGCCATCCCCGTCGATGTGATTATCGGCCCGGAACAGCTGGTCACACGCAATATCGAACAACTGATTGCCAATCCGGGCTCACTGCAGGTGCTGGATTTTGCCGACGGCCGGATTCGGCTCGTCGCCGTTAAAGCGGTCACCGGTGGGCCCATCGTGGGGCGGGAGCTACAGGAAATTCGGGAGCATATGCCCCGCGTAGATACCCGTGTCGCCGCGATCTTCCGTCGCAGTGGTGATCCCATTATTCCCGAGGGCTCAACCGTCGTAGAGCCCGATGATGAAGTCTTTTTTATCGCCGCCCGGGAACACATTCGTGAAGTCACGTCAGAGCTCCGGGAGGTTGATAAGCCTTACCACCGCATCATGATCGCAGGGGGTGGCAATATCGGCGCCACCCTCGCCAAGCGGCTTGAAAAACAGTATCAGGTTAAAGTGATCGAGCGCTCCTATGACCGCTGCCGGGTGTTATCTGACATGCTGGAAGACAGCATTGTGCTGCATGGCAGCGGGAACGAACCCCTCCTGCTTGAGCAGGAAAATATCGAAAACACCGATGTCTTTTGTGCGCTAACAGACAACGATGAGTCCAACATCATGATGTCGATGCTGGCAAAGCGGCTCGGTGCCAAAAAAGCGATTACGCTGATCACCAACTCCGCTTACGCAGATTTGATTGGCGAGGAAATCGACATCGCCATCTCGCCACAGCAGATTACGATCAGCAGCCTGCTCATGCACGTCCGACGCGGTGACATTAGCGCCGTGCATTCGTTGCGCCGTGGCGCCGCTGAAGCCATCGAAGTAACCGCCCACGGAGACTCGCGGTCTTCCAAGGTTGTGGGGCGCCGGCTCGATGAGCTGAACCTGCCCTCCAGCGTGACGGTGGGTGCCATTCTGAGAGGGGAAGCCGTGCTCATCGCCCATGGCCATGTGGTGGTGGAGGCAGATGACCACGTTATTCTGTTCCTGACGGACCGCACACAAATCTCAGCGGTAGAAAAGCTGTTTGCGGTGGGCTTCGGCTTTATCTGATGCAGTTCGCTATGGCGTTCAAGATCATTGGCGTGCTGCTGATCCTGTTCAGCACGGCGATGCTTCCCTCGCTCTTCCTGTCGTTAGCCGCCAAGGATGGTATCGAATCAGCTTTCGCGACCGGCCTCGCGACAACACTATTTGCGGGCGTCATGCTGTGGCTACCCACTCGGCATCTGAGCCGCGATCTGAATATTCGAGACGGGTTTCTCGTCACCGCACTTTTCTGGATCGTGCTGGGGCTGTTTGGCGCGATTCCGCTGTGGCTATCACCCGGATTGGAGCTCAGCCCGGTCGCGGCTATTTTTGAGTCTATTTCGGGTCTCACCACCACGGGTGCCACGGTGATTACCGGTCTGGACACCCTGCCACAATCCATACTCCTTTACCGGCAGCTACTGCAGTGGCTGGGCGGAATCGGCATCATTGTTCTGGCCGTCGCGATCTTACCCATGCTGGGGATCGGCGGCATGCAGCTCTACCGGGCTGAAAGCGCCGGGCCCTCGAAGGACCGCAAACTCACTCCGCGAATTACCAGCACTGCGAAAGCCTTGTTCGGTATTTATCTGCTCCTCACCATCGCCTGCACCGCGAGCTATTTTGCTGCGGGCATGTCGGCGTTCGATGCCGTCTGCCATGCGTTCTCTACTGTCGCGATCGGCGGCTTCTCGACCCATGACGCAAGCCTAGGTTACTACGAACAAAACCGCGTCCTGCTCGTCAGCTCAGTCTTCATGCTGCTGTCCGCCGTCAATTTCGGGCTGCATTTCATCGCCCTGCAACGTCGCAATGCGCGCGTTTATGCGCGAGATTCTGAAACCGCCTTTTTTATCACGGTAATTGCTTTGGCCACGGTGGTGGTGTGTTGTCTCTTACTCACAACTGAGACCCTCGATTTCGAGGACAGCATCATTCACGGCCTGTTCCAAACTATTTCAATTGCGACCACAACAGGATTTACCACCCAGGACTTTTCAGTCTGGCCATTGTTCCTACCGATACTGCTTTTGATCCTGAGCTTCATGGGGGGTTGCGTGGGATCTACCGGTGGCGGCATGAAAGCCATGAGAATTTTGCTCATCTTCCGGCAGGGCATGCGAGAGCTCCGACAGCTGCTCCATCCCAACGCCGTGATTCCCCTCAAGCTCGATGCGCGCCGCGTGCAAACAGAAGTCATCAGTGCGGTTTGGAGCTTTTTCGCGGTCTACATGTTTTGCTTTGTGATGATCTGGTTAGCCTTGCTGGCCACCGATCTCGATTTTATTTCTGCATTTTCCGCGGTGGTCGCCACAATGAACAATCTCGGTCCTGGGTTGGGCGAGGTGGCGGATCATTATGGAGCCGTGAGCGAGCCGGGCAAATTAATTCTCTGTCTTGCCATGCTAATGGGGCGTCTCGAGGTTTTCACTTTATTGGTGCTCTTCACGCCCGCCTTCTGGCGACACTGAACAACCCCGCCACACCCGTTTACTTGGACCCCCGGGACTGCTGGATCACTTCATAGGCGGCGGTAATTTCCTGCGCACGCTCCGTGGCGACACGCAGCAGCTCATCCGGAACGCCCTCGGCGATCAGCTTGTCAGGGTGATTCTCGCTCATCAGTTTGCGATAACGTCGCTTCACTTCTGCATCCGTGGCATCTGCCTTGAGGCCAAGCGCGGTATAGGCTGTCGCGAGCTCCGTTTCACGTTGTCCGGGCGCGGAATATCCCCCTCTCCCCGAAGATTGCTGATGCGCGCCCTGCTGAAATTGTGCCTGTGCATTGAGCATGGAGATGAGTTGATCGACCTCCTGCCGCGGTAATCTCAGCAACTCAGCCAAGCGATACAGTGCGCCGCGCTCTGTATCAGCAAAAGTGCCATCGGCCAGCGCCATGCCCACCAAAAATGCCATTAACGTGTGCTGCGCCTGACGCCGCGGGCCGAGACAGTCGATAAACTTTGCCACCGTCGGCGCAGGATCAAATCCTGACGACGCACCTTTCTTAAAATGTTCAATGGCACTCCGACGCTGGCTGACATTGAGCCTGAGCTGCGCAAACAGGGCTTCCGTCTGGGCCACCTCCGCCTCGGACACCCGCCCATCTGCCTTGGCAACAAACCCCAGCAAGGTAAAAGTGGTCTCAAAGAATTGCGCCCGCATGATATGCACGGCCTCGGGGCCAGACAGCTGCAGCGCGCGCCACAGCCCTCGGTCAAATGCGTGCCCAATGACCAGCCCAAACAGCAAGCCAGCCGGACCAAACGCCAGAAAACCGATGACGCCAGCAATGATCTTTCCGGTCACCCGCGTCACGACTTCCCACTCACTTCATCAAGCAGTGGTACTGCAGACCAGTCATAGTGATCGACCGGACCGCGTGGCCGGCAGCGAAACCGCTTGTACTGCCACTGGTACTGTCTTTCGTCATGTGCAATCAGCTTCTCCACACCGAGATTGATCGCGCCAAGCGCTTCAACCGCGTCACTGCTTAGAACATCCGGTTCAGCCGGCCGGTAAACGGCGCGGAATCCGGTTGGTGTGCGCAAAACCGTGCCCATGACGGGCGCAGCGCCCGACTTTCGGATGAGGTTGCTTGCCAGCGACGCGGTAAAGCAGTCGACGCCAAAAAACGGCACATTTAGCCCCGCCTTCTCATCGCTGGGTACCTGATCAGGCAAAATGCCAGTGATGCCGCCCGCTCTGACAGAGCGCACCAGCTCTGCAATACCGCGGGGGGTGGTGGGGACCAACTTTCCACCTGTGCGCTGCCGGCTCCGATGCACCAGCTGATCAAGCTTTCGCAAGGGTAACGGCTCGTATAACGCCACAAGATTGCCAAGCGTCGCCAAATGCATGCCCAGTAACTCCCAATTGCCCAAATGAGGGCCCAACACGATGACGCCCTGACCCGATGCCAGCGGTTCCGTAACGCACTGCAATCCGTCGACCTCGATCATGGCCTCGGTGCGACTCCAGGGCTGCGTCCAGACACGGCCCATTTCGGCCATCAACTCGCCCGTCGACTGAACGCTCTGCCGGGCAAGCGATCTGCGTCTTGAAGGGGTCCAGTCTGGGTACGCTAACTCAAGATTTCTAATCGCCACCCGGCGCATGCGGCTATTCAGATGATACAGACACGCGCCCACCCATCTGCCCAGTGCCCGCGCGGATGAGAGGGGAAGCAGCCGGGTGACGACCATCATCAGCCTGATGAGCAGAATCACGGTCCACTCCAACCAGATAGGCTTAGGCGATACGGGCATAATCAGCTCAGAAGTTGACCGGGTCAGCGACGGGAAATTTGATTATGGCGCGGACAACGCAGTTATACTAACGGCTGTTACCCTTTTTAGGTTTTTTCTGTGGCGCCTGCGACATTTCAAGAGGTTATTCTGCGACTGCAGGATTACTGGGCTGGTCATGGCTGCGTCATTTTGCAGCCGCTCGACATGGAGGTCGGCGCCGGCACTTTCCACCCCGCAACCTTCTTGCGCGCGCTGGGGCCCGAGAACTGGAACGCGGCCTATGTGCAACCAAGCCGACGGCCGGCAGATGGGCGCTACGGTGAAAACCCCAATCGCCTGCAACACTACTATCAGTTTCAAGTCGTTATGAAGCCCTCCCCCGCCGATTTCCAGGATCTCTACCTGGGCAGTCTGTTTGCGCTGGGTATCGATCCGCTAGTGCATGATATTCGCTTTGTGGAAGATAACTGGGAGTCTCCTACGCTTGGGGCCTGGGGTCTCGGTTGGGAGGTGTGGCTAAATGGCATGGAAGTCAGCCAGTTTACCTATTTTCAGCAAGCCGGCGGTCTGGAATGCCATCCTGTCACGGGCGAGTTGACCTATGGGCTAGAGCGCATTGCGATGTATCTGCAAAGCGTCGAATCTGTCTACGATTTAATTTGGGCAGAAACCGCCTCCGGGCCCGTCACCTACGGAGATGTCTATCACCAGAACGAGGTCGAAATGTCGACCTTTAACTTTGTCGAGGCTGACGTTGATCACTTGTTTGCGCAGTTCGCGTTCTGTGAGCAGGAGGCGATGCGGTTGGCAGCCAAGCAACTTTCATTACCCGCCTACGAATATGTGATGAAAGCGTCTCATACCTTCAATCTGCTCGATGCCCGACATGCGATTGGCGTCACAGAGAGGCAGCGCTATATTCTGCGCGTCCGCACGCTCGCCCGAGCCGCCGCCGAAGCGTATGTGGCGGCGCGAGGCGCGCTAGGCTTTCCACAAGCTGATCCCGACCTTGCAGCCGTCGCACTGGCGCAGCTAGACGCCGCAGGAGACAGCCAGCGATGACTTCAGCTGATCTGTTATTCGAACTCGGTACAGAAGAATTGCCCGCAGGAGAAATTGCTGCCATGGCCGCCTCGTTGTCCAGAGGGATCGTAAACGGCCTGAAGGCACACGACCTGCCCTTCGCCCAGGTGCACCAGTTCTCCACACCGAGACGACTCGCGGTCTGGATTCAAAATGTAGGCATCAAGGCACCCGATACCGAAAACAGCGTGGTCGGCCCTCCGCTTTCAGCAGCGCGAGACGATAAGGGTCAGTGGACCAAGGCGGCCGAGGGTTTCGCGAGGAAACAGGGGCTCTCTCCCGATGACTTGTCGGTGGTTGAAGAGCAGGGCGTGGAGCGAATCGCCGCTCACGTATCGGTAAAAGGGGCCAAGGCTGCCGACGTAATGCCAAACATTATCGCCAGCGCCGTATCGGATATACCCATATCGAAGCGAATGCGATGGGGACGCTCCCGGGATGAGTTTTTGCGACCGGTGCAATGGCTGGTATTGCTCCTTGGCGAAGACATCGTGCCGCTAGAGCTTTTTGGTCTGTCCAGCGGGAGGGACAGCCGCGGCCACCGGTTTCATGACAACCAGCCGCGGCCAATCGCGTCTCCGGGCGCGTATCGAGAGGTGCTGCGTGACGCGCGTGTTCTGGTTGACGCAGACGAGCGACGCGCGCGCATCGCTGAACAAGTTGCAGCGCTGGCCGGCCAAGGTGAGGTCGTCGCGCTGGCTGATGACTTATTGGACGAGGTGACCGGGCTGGTGGAATGGCCCACAGCACTGCGCGGCAGCTTCGACCCTGATTTTCTAGAAGTGCCGGCGCAGGCCCTGATCTCAGCAATGAAAACGCACCAAAAATATTTTCATCTGAACGACGCTGACAGCGGCGCCTTATTGCCCGCGTTTATCACGGTATCGAATATCGAGAGCCGCGACCCTGACGCGGTGGTAACGGGTAACGAACGCGTCATTCGCCCTCGATTAAGTGACGCGGCTTTCTTTTTTGCGAACGACAAACAGTCTCCCCTTGTCTCCCGACAAGAGCGGCTGGCCAGCGTGGTGTTTCAGCACCATCTTGGTAGCTTGCTAGATAAAACCCAACGGATTTCGGCCGTTGCGACTGAGCTGGCGAGCGTCATTGGCGCGGACATCAAGATCACTGAACGCGCAGCGCAACTCAGTAAATGCGACCTGGTGTCGGAGATGGTGTTGGAATTTCCGGAACTACAGGGAATTGCGGGCGCACACTATGCGCAGCACGACGGCGAAGTGGCGGCTGTTGCCCAAGCCATCGAAGACCACTACTACCCTCGCTTTGCGGGAGACCGCCTGCCCGCCTCCGCTGAAGCGACCGCGCTCGCGCTCGCGGATCGTCTCGATACGCTGGTGGGTATTTTCGGTATCGGAGAGCCACCCACGGGGTCAAAGGATCCCTTTGCCCTGCGTCGCGCTTCACTCGCGGTTGTCAGAATGCTCATTGCCATCGAGCGACCACTACCGCTGCGCGATTGGCTCCAAAGCGCCTGTAAACAGCATTCGGCAACACTTTCGGCTGATACGGCCGATGCCGTGCTCCAGTACATTCTCGAGCGGCTCGCGAGCTGGTATGACGAGCAGGACATACATATCTCTATCGTGCGCGCGGTATTGGCAAACGGCGGCTCCGATCTGTTCGACATCGATCTTCGGGTGCGCGCGCTCGCCGCGTTTGCCGGATCCGACACGGCAGAGCACCTTGCCTCCGCCAACAAGCGAGTCGCGAATATCCTTGCCAAAGCGGACGAGGCAGATGGCAATGCGCCGGACCCCTCGCTGTTCTCCGAGCCAGCAGAGGCCCGCCTACAAGAAGCCGTCACTCATGTCGGAGCGTCCTTGGTGCCGCTGATGAGCAACCGGGACTATCAAGCCGCACTGGACCAGCTCGCGCAACTGCGAGGTCCAGTAGATGATTTTTTTGAAACTGTGATGGTCAATGCGGAAGACCCTGACGAACGGCTGAATCGTCTGCGTCTACTGCACAGTTTGCGCGCGCTCTTCACCGAACTGGCAGATCTGGCGTTGTTATCTCTGGCGGCGGAATGACAGGAGAGGCCCTTTTTTGGTTGGGGCTTGCCGCCGCTAGCGGAGTGGGCTTGGTCATTAGCCTGGGTCAACTGCATAAACGGCGCAAGGAACTCAATGCATTGCACACCGACGCGGTAACGCAACGGACCGCGGCGGCGTTAGCGACCGAACGCAATGTGGTTCTCGAATCGGAACTCGCGACACGCCAGCAAGAATTGTCAGCCTTGCATGCCCAGCTCAGCGCGCAAAACGCCACGCTATCGGAGCGTGAAAGCCACCACCAGAGTCAAATAAAATGGGCAGAAGAATCTCGCGCAACGCTCCGCACGGAACTCGAAGTTATTGGTCAAAAACTACTCGCCTCATCCGGCAAGGCACTGGAAAACACGAATCAGAAAAGCCTCGACAGCTTACTCAAACCACTCGCTGAAAAAATTGACCAATTTCAAACGCGGGTGAATCAGGTGCACACCGATATGGTGCGCAACAGCGCGTCACTGACCGAACAAATCAAGCACCTCGAATCTGTCGGCGTGTCGATGTCGGGCGAGGCAAAAAACCTGACCCGTGCGTTGAAGGGTGATAAAAAGCTGGTGGGCAACTGGGGCGAAGCGCAGCTCGAAAAGACTCTCGAGTTGGCGGGGCTCAGGCGAGGCGAACACTATGACGCCCAAGTGGCCATCAAGGACGAACGAGGTGATCGGCATCTACCTGACTTTGTCATCCGGCTGCCCGAAGGTAAGAACCTGGTGATCGACAGCAAAGTCTCTCTGGTGGACTACGAGCGGGCGGTGACTGCCGAGAGTGATGTCGAGCGAACAGCGGCGCTTGAGGCCCACGCGAAGGCGGTCAAAAATCATATCGATGCGCTGTCAGCCAAAGACTATGCCAACCTGCCCGGCATGCAAAGCCCAGACTTTGTGCTGATGTTCATGCCGGTAGAGCCCGCTTATATCGAAGTGATGCGCAGCCAGCGGGAATTGTTCAATCACGGCTACCAGAAAAATGTGGTACTGGTGTCACATACGACGCTCATGCCTATTCTGCGCACGGTGGCCAACCTCTGGATGATCGAGCACAGCAATCGTGAAGCGCGGGAGATCAGCGAACGCGCGGGCGATATCTACAACACGGTGTGCTTGCTCGGCGAGCGGCTGTATGCCCTCGGCGCATCAATATCGACCACGGCCAATAAGTACAACGACGCGGTGAAGGCGGTACAGGGCAAACAAGGTCTGGTGGGCAAGGTGGCTCGATTCAAATCACTGTCCAAACGGGCCAACAAGTCCTTTCCGGAAGCGCTGTCCCCTATTGATCCTGAAATCGATACGGAGCGTCTCGAGGAACTTCAGGACCCAGAGCAATCAGAATAAACCTGGGCTAACACGCTGCGCTACGGCAACGACCGACTGAATCCATCCTCAAATATCGAGGTTTGCCACCGCCAGAGCGTTCTGTTCGATAAATTCCCGACGTGGCTCAACATCGTCTCCCATGAGCGTTGAGAACATCTGATCCGCCAGAAACGCGTCTTCAATCGTGACCTGTAACATTCGTCGTTCTTCGGGATCCATTGTGGTTTCCCAGAGCTGCTCCGGATTCATTTCTCCCAAACCCTTGTAGCGCTGAATCGCACAGCCTCTGCGCGCCTCGGCCAACAGAAATTCAAGCCCCGTGGCAAAATCCTGCGTGTCGCAGCGCTTTTCCCCTCGCTGGAAAAACCCATCCGGCTCAATCAGACCGCCCAGTCGCTCGCCCAAATCGCGCAGCGCAAGGTACTCTGGTGAGGCAAAAAACCCGCGGCCTAAAACAGTATCGGTGGCAACACTGTGCGCGGTGCGCCGCACCACGGGATAGAAAAATCCTCGCTCGGGATCCTGTCGCACAAAGACCTCATACTGCAGAGACTTGTCCTGAGAGGTTAGTAAGCGCTCACTAAATTCTGTTGCGAACGCCTGCACGCTGGCTTCCGCTAACAGCGCTTCAGTGGACAAACTGGACACCTCCATCATCGGCCAGAGGACGTCACGCGGGTAAACGCGCGCCAACCGATCGATATCGGCAGCCACGCTTTGGTAGGCCGACACCAGTTCAGCGAGCGCCTCTCCCCCAAGAGGCGGTGCCTCAGCGTTTGAGAATATGGCCGCCTCCTCCAGCGCAGACTGGGTGAGGTATTCGGCCAGCGCGGGCTCGTCTTTTAAATAGCGGCTTTGTTTCCCGCGCGTTAATTTGTAGAGCGGTGGCTGCGCGATGTAAACATGCCCGCGCTCAATAAGCTCGGGCATTTGGCGGAAAAAGAAGGTGAGGTACAGGGTGCGAATGTGCGAGCCATCGACGTCCGCATCCGTCATGATAATGATCCGGTGATAACGGAGCTTGTCAGGGTCGAATTCGTCCTTGCCAATACTACAGCCCAGCGCAGTGACGAGATTTCCGATTTCCGCAGATCCCAACATTTTGTCGAAGCGCGCCTTTTCGACATTCAGAATCTTGCCCTTTAACGGCAGGATCGCCTGAAACTTGCGATCACGTCCTTGTTTGGCGGACCCGCCTGCCGAATCTCCCTCCACCAAATACAGCTCACTCATGGCGGGGTCTCGTTCCTGACAGTCCGCTAGCTTGCCCGGCAAGCCTGCAATATCCAGGGCGCCCTTGCGCCGCGTCATCTCACGCGCTTTTCGCGCCGCCTCTCTGGCACGCGCAGCATCGATCATCTTGCCGACGAGCACCTTGGCTTCAACGGGGTTTTCGAGCAAGAAATCGTTAAAGAAACGATTCATGGCCTGCTCGACCGCGGCCTTCACCTCACTCGAAACGAGCTTATCTTTGGTCTGAGACGAGAATTTCGGATCGGGTACCTTTACCGAGACAATGGCAGTGAGACCCTCTCGAGCATCGTCACCCGTCGTGGAGACCTTTGCTTTTTTCGCAAGTCCTTCTTTTTCAATGTAATTATTTAAGCATCTGGTCAGCGCCGCCCGGAATCCGGCGAGGTGCGTACCACCGTCTCGCTGGGGAATATTGTTGGTGTAACAGTACAGTCCTTCCTGGAACCCATCATTCCACTGCAGCGCCACCTCTACTTCGACGCCATCATCCGCCTCTGCTTGAAAATGACACACTTTGGCAATGGGCGTTTTGCTCTGGTTCAAAAACTCAACAAATGCGCGGAGGCCACCCTCGTATTCAAAAAGCACCTCTTCCCCGGTGCGCTCATCTTTCAGCAGGATGCGCACGCCACTATTAAGAAATGCCAGCTCCCGCAAACGCTTACCCAACACATCGTAGTGGAAGGCGATGTTGGTGAACGTGTCGGGGGACGGCGTAAAGCGCACTGATGTGCCGGTTTCAGCCGTTTCGCCGACGACCGTCAGCGGGGTTTCCGGCACGCCATGAGCGTAAGTTTGCTCAAACAACTCCCCCTTGCGGCGAATCGTCAATTGCAGGGTTGAAGACAAGGCATTCACCACTGAAACGCCTACACCGTGTAGACCCCCAGACACCTTATAAGTGTTGTCATCGAATTTGCCACCCGCGTGGAGCACCGTCATGATGACCTCAGCGGCAGACGCCCCTTCTTCATGCTGCTCAGTAGGAATGCCGCGGCCATTATCCGAGACTGATACCGATTCGTCTGGGTGAATGACCACGTCGATTTGGCTGCAGTGGCCCGCCAACGCCTCGTCAATACTGTTATCGACCAGCTCAAACACCATATGGTGCAGGCCGGTACCATCATCGGTATCTCCGATATACATGCCGGGACGCTTCCGAACCGCGTCGAGACCCTTCAGAACCTTAATGCTGGAAGAATCGTAATCCCCTGAACCCACATTCTCTACGTTGTCGTCTGACATGCCGCCCCGCTACTTTTTGTCTTCCGCTCGCCTTTATTTACTGGGACAGGCCGCTGTTGAGCCCGCTCAGCCTAATACCATCTGGCCTTGTTCCACGTGGAACAGGCTAAGGGGGCTTCCGCCCCAGGCCGCTTCAAGCGACCCCCGATCCACCGCGGTTAACACCACTTGCCGATCCGACCCCAGTTGCTCACAAACGTTAGCGCAGTGCGCCCGATCGAGCTCGGCGGGCAAATCGTCCACCAAATACAAAGGCGCTGCCGCCGAGGCTTCCTCAATCAATCTGCCCTGAACCAGCTTTAGCGCCACCAGCGTCAGCTTCATTTGGCCTCGAGATAAGACCTCTGCCGCCACCACACCCTCTCGCATCAACCTCAGATCAGCCCGATGCGGCCCTACCTGGGTGAAGCCCTGTGCGGCATCGCTGTCTGCGTTACGCTCCAGCGCCTCTAGCAACGTCTGGCTCCGGTCCCAACCGCGGCGAAAAAGCACCTCCAGCCCGGCTAAGTCAGCCGAGAGGGTTGGCGCCAGATCAACCAGCCTCTCCGCTAATTCCGCGGCGGCTCGGGCCCTTAACGCCGTCAATCGCTCGCCCGTTTCAGCGAGCTCGTGGCGCCATGCCTTGTCGCTGTCCAGTATACCACGACGGAGCCCACTATTACGCTGCCGAATCGTTTGAGCATAACGCTTCCACAAAGACAAAAAGCCCTGTTCCACGTGGAACAACGTGCCGTCCAGCAGCCTGCGCCGCCCCTCTGGCGGGCCCGTCACCACGCCCAGTCCGTCTGTATCCAGCAGGATTAAGGGCAAGTGTTGCGCCAGCTCTGATAGCGAGGACGTGTTTTCACCGTCCACCTTCGCCCTGACCGTGCCGTCACGATGTTTCTCTATCCCCATCGTCCGGGTATGGCCGGACCGCTTCACGCGACCCACCACGCGGCATTGATCCATGCCGTGTTGAATCATCGGTTTTGACTGATGTGTTCTAAAAGAGCGGCCAGCGCCCAGAAGGTGAACGGCCTCTAAAAAACTGGTTTTGCCGGAGCCATTGGCACCAAACAGCGCCGTAGCGCCCGGTGCCAACTCCACCTTGATGGATGACAGATTCCTGACGCCCTCAATGGCAATATGCTCCAGCATTGAAGCGGGTAGGGCGCTTAGAGCCGCATAGGCATGACGACGTAAAGCCGCTCTGGCTCATGCTCAGACGGCCCTTCAGCATTTTCAAGCAGCGCGGAACTGGCCTCGTCGGACAGTAACAACCGAACCTGGGTCTGCTCTAGCACCGACAGCACATCCAGCAAGTAACTGACATTAAAGCCTATTTCTAGTTCAGCACCACTATATTGCACCGCCACAACCTCCTCTGCCTGCTCTTGCTCGGGATTATTGGCTGTGATGTCTAAATTGTTTTCAGATAATTTAAGCCTGACGCCGCGATATTTTTCATTCGAAAGGATCGCTGTTCGCGTAAACGCCTGCTTTAACTCCGCTCGCTCCCCCATGACCGACTTGTCGGCATTTTTCGGAATTACGCGCTCATAATCGGGGAACTTGCCGTCAACTAGCTTCGAAGTGAACGTAAACTGCTCGTTAACAGCACGAATGTGGTTGGTGCCAATAATCAACTCCAGAGGCGCCTCACCATCGAGCAGCGCGAGAGCTCAAGCACGCCTTTTCGCGGGATAATGATCCCCGTATCGGCGGCCTCGACGAGTGCAGGCGCCGTGGCCAAGGCCAGCCGGTGACCATCCGTCGCCACCACACGAAGCCTGCCACCCAGTATTTCGAGATACAGGCCATTGAGATAATAGCGAACGTCCTGCTGAGCCATCGCGAAGGCGGTGCCATCGATTAGCTGCTTCACCAGTGACTGGCCGAGCGATAGCGCGACCGAGCCCGCACCCCCCTCGACCGAGGGAAAATCCGCTGCGGGTAAAGTGGACAGGGTAAAGCGGCTTCGGCCCGCCTTCACCGTTGCCTTTCCCGCCTCAAGAGAAAATTCAATCGTGGAGCCTTCGGGCAGCGACTTGCAAATATCAACCAGCTTTCTCGCTGGAACAGTGACCTCCCCATCAACACCCGCCGCGTCCAACTCGACCCGCCCGACCATCTCTACCTCAAGATCGGTCCCGGTTATGGAGAGCGTTTTGTCCTCCAGTACAAGCAATACATTCGACAAAATAGGGAGGGTTTGTCGTCTTTCGACGACCCCCGCCACCAAATTCAGCGGTTTAACCAGGGCATCGCGGGCAATAGAAAATTTCATGTTGTTCGGCTCGTTTAATATCTTGCGGTATCCGGGGATTACGCCACCCCGGCGGGTAGGGCTTTCAAGTTGTCAGGGCCCGAAGCAGGTTTTGATAATCCTCGCTGATGTCGGGGCTGACATCCCTTAGCTCCTTGATTTTACGACACGCGTGCAAGACTGTCGTGTGGTCTCGCCCGCCAAAAGCATCACCAATCTCAGGCAAGCTGTGACGCGTCAGTTCCTTTGCCAGCGCCATCGCCACCTGTCTAGGCCGGGCCACAGACCGGTTGCGGCGTTTTGACATCAGGTCTGCGACCTTAATCTTGTAATACTCCGCCACCTTCCGTTTGATGTTGTCCAAGGACACCTGCTTGTCCTGCAGGGCAAGCAGGTCTTTTAAGCTGTCCTTTATCAAATCGATGTCGAAAGGACGCCCAGTGAAGTTAGCGCTCGCTATCACCCTTTTTAAAGCGCCCTCTAGCTCTCGGACGTTTGAACGAATGCGCTGCGCAATAAAAAACGCGGCGTCCGGGGCAAGCACTATATGGCTCTGTTCGGCTTTTTTCATCAGAATCGCGACCCGAGTTTCAAGATCCGGCGGCTCGACTGCAACCGTCAGCCCCCACCCAAATCGGGACTTCAACCGCTCCTCCACGCCATCGATCTCTTTGGGGTAGCGATCGCAGGTCAAAATCATTTGCTGGCCGCCCTCGAGCAGGGCATTAAACGTATGAAAAAACTCTTCCTGTGAACGATCCTTATTAGCAAAAAACTGGATATCATCAATCAGCAGTGCATCGACCGAGCGGTAAAACCGCTTGAAATCATTGATCGCATTGAGCTGCAGCGCCTTAACCATATCGGCGACAAAGCGTTCCGAGTGCAGATAAACGATCTTCGCCTCCGGGTTTTTTCGGCGCATCGCATTGCCCACCGCATGCATCAAGTGCGTTTTACCCAGCCCGACACCACCGTAGAGAAACAGCGGGTTATATGACATACCGGGGTGCTCTGCCACCTGCTGGGCCGCCGCTAATGCCAGCTGGTTGCTCTTTCCCTCGACAAACCGCTCAAAGGTGTAGCCCTCAACGAGACTGGACGGCGACACCAGCGCGGCGGGAGCGGGGCGGGGCGCACCCTCCATTGCCGCAGCCATTGCCGTAGCCGGACGTGCCTGGCTCAACGGTGGCGTGTGGCCGACCGCTCGAACCGATGGTGCTGATGAAACTCCGGCCGGTGGGGCGCCCGCGACCGTTACCGACGCATGCGCCGCCGCAGGGGGCACCACATCGAGTAAATAGCTGCTGATCATCGGTAGATATTTTTCTGCCACAAAATCACGAATAAACCGATTGGGCGCGGCCAGCACCAACCCGGATTCTTGCCATTCGGCCTGCAAAGGCCTTATCCAAGTATTAAACTGCTGTTGCGGTATATCACCGCCTAATCGATTCAGACAGTGCCGCCAGGGGTCAGTGAGGGGCTGGGGGGCAACCAACTTTCTTCTCCAATTCTCGCTACCGAACCTTTTAACAAGGCTGCTTGGCGCGCAGGATAACTCCGAACTACTCGAAAAAGCGTCCGGCCTACTCTGCGCTTTCGCCGCCCAGTTATCCACAAACCAAACTTCGCTTCAACTTGTTTTTACCTTATATAAAACAATAGGTTATGATTAACCAGTTCGGGTAAACGAATCCCCTGCCATTTGCAAGAAAAACTTTTATGGGTTGTGGATAACCTGTTATTATCTTTTTATCAACCTGTGGTTTGTCCTGAGGCGCTAAGTCATTTGGCCGCCCGCTAAACTGATCTAACAATGCAGGAACAAAATCCAACCGCCCGAAAAACCGCGGTTTTATCGCTCCTGCACCTGCGCGGGTGACGCGGGCAGTCCCCGGGTCGGTCGGTGGATGAGATTTTTTTACTGCCCGCCTGATGGGTATCTCGCGGTCACGCACCGATGCTTGCCAAGGCCGGAGCGGACCCCTATAATCCGCGCCCCTTAACGCAATGCAAGCCTCACACTGGCGCGTTGCTACCGCGGCTTGGCCACTTTGCAGCGCCGCCCGCTATTTGAGAAATAGGTATTCGCCATGAAGCGTACATTTCAGCCCAGCGTTCTAAAGCGTAAGCGCACTCACGGGTTTCGCGCCCGCATGGCCACCAAAAACGGGCGCAAGACGCTGTCGAGGCGCCGAGCGCGCGGCCGCAGTCGCCTTTCTGCCTAAGCAACCGGAGCAGGGCTCTGGCGAGGCCCATGCCCACTTTCCCGCACAGCGCAAAACTCTCACAACCCAGCCACTATCAGCGGGTGTTTGGCGATCCGGCCTATAAAGTCAGCAATCACGCTTTTTTACTCCTGGCCGTCCCCACTTCCGCGCGCAGCTCTCGTATTGGCATTGTCGTCGCCAAAAAACATATACGGCGCGCCACAAGGCGAAACCGTATCAAGCGACTTGTGAGAGAGCACTTTCGGCTTAACCCGTTTTTAACATCGCTCGACTTGGTTGTGTTGGCAAGATCCGCCGCTGACCGACTCGACAACCCCGGCGTTCGGCGAGAACTCGTCACACTATGGCAACAACTTGAGCAAAAGGCCGCGCCATGATGCACTGCATTGAATGGGTTGACCGCCACGTGGCAACAGGATTGGCGCTCCTCATCCGCGGCTATCAGCTCACTCTCAGCCCTTGGTTGGGCAGAAGCTGTCGGTTCACACCGACCTGTTCACAATATGGGATCGACGCCCTTAGAGCGCACGGCGCAGTGGCGGGCGTTTGGCTCACAGGCCGCAGACTGTTACGTTGCCACCCGTGGTGCGCAGGGGGGTATGATCCCGTGCCGCCGCAAAAATCACCTCACCACACTCACTGAGATCACACCATGGATATCCCTCGCTACGCCCTTATTGCCGCCAGTGTTCTGCTGGGGTTAATGCTGTTAGGAGAGTGGACCCGCTTCAGTACCGCACAACAAGAGGCCGCCTCGCCGCCCGTACCCATGGTAGAAACCCGTGCACCGGCGCGCGAAACCGAAAGCGCTGACTTCGTCGCTACCGAGGGGAATGCAGACACCGACCTGCCCGCCAGCGAGGATATCGACCTGCCCGCTGCCGATGCGCTGGCCAGCCCTGTCACCATGATGACGGACACCCGCAGCCAAATCATCACAGTTCATACTGATGTACTGGAAATTAAAATCGACCTGGAAGGTGGTGATGTTGTCGGCGCCGCACTCAAGAATTACCCCAAGACACTGGATGACCCATCGGACCCCTTTGTACTGCTCGAGCGCAACGCGCAGCGGATCTACGTAGCGCAATCCGGCCTCGTCGGCGCAGATGGCGTTGATCAAGGACAACGCGCGCGGTACCGCTCTGCCCAAGATGTTTACCGACTAGAGGGCCTGTTACCTCAAGAGGTCACCATTGAATACATCGGCGGTGACAGCCCCCTCAACGTCAATAAGACCTTTCGCTTTGAGCCGGGCAGCCACACCGTTTTAGTGCGCCAGACCGTCAACAATGCTTCTTCTGTCAGCGCCCAAGTCACGCCTTTTGTGCAGCTAAAACGAGACAGCTCTCCCGCGCCGGCGGCAAGCGACTCGGGTATGGGAATGAAGCCCTTTTTAGGATCAGCGCTGACCCAGCCCGATCAGCGGTTTGCTAAATTCGATTTTGATGACATGGCCGAGGACCCCTTCAGGGCTGATCTGACCGGCGGCTGGGTGGCAATGTTGCAACATTATTTTGTCAGCGCATGGATACCAGACGCCAACAATACGTATCGATTTCGAACACGGCAGACCCGGTCCGGTGACAATATTATTGGGTATACCGGACCTGCCATGACCATTGCGCCCGGTGAAACCATCTCGATCAGCAACCAACTCTACGTCGGGCCTAAAAATCAAAAGGTGCTCGCCGAGCTCGGATCGCATCTTGATCTAGTGGTCGATTACGGTTGGCTGTGGTGGATTGCGCAACCGCTGTTCTGGTTGCTCACTTTTATTCAGAGCATCGTGATTAACTGGGGCATTGCGATCATTATCCTTACGCTGCTTGTGAAGCTCGCTTTTTTCCAGCTCTCGGCAGCAGGCTACAAATCCATGGCCCGCATGCGCAAAGTACAGCCCCGTATCGTGGCTATTAGGGAGGAATACGCTAACGACAAAGCCAAGCAATCCCAGGCGATGATGGAGCTGTATAAAAAAGAAAAAATCAATCCGTTAGGCGGCTGTTTTCCGATTCTCGTCCAAATGCCCGTTTTCATCGCGCTCTATTGGGTATTAATGGAATCCGTTGAGCTGCGGCAGGCCCCCTTCGCCTTATGGATTAACGATCTCTCTGTCATGGATCCCTACTTTGTATTGCCTATTTTGATGGGCGCGAGCATGTTCTACATGCAAAAGCTGAACCCGGCGCCACCAGACCCCATGCAAGCGAAAATCATGCAGTGGATGCCTATCGTCTTTACCTTCTTTTTCTTGTGGTTCCCCGCTGGCTTGGTGCTGTATTGGTTATGTAACAACCTGCTTTCGATGGGTCAGCAGTACATCATCAACCGCCGCATCGAGAGTGGTGCCCTCTGAGCCACCGGGAGCAAAAACTACTTTGTCCTCTGAAAGCCATGCGCTTGATCTAGACACCATCGCCGCAGTCGCTACCCCAGCTGGACGCGGAGGTGTCAGCATCATTCGCGTATCAGGGCCCGAAGCATGGCCGATCGCTGAACGCCTGACACAAAAGACGTTGCTGCCCAGAAAACCTGTTTTATGCGGCTTCAGGGGTGCAGATGACGCGGTGATCGACGAGGGGCTAACGTTGATGTTCCGCGGCCCCGCTTCCTTTACCGGCGAAGATATTGCGGAGTTTCACGGGCACGGCGGCGTCATCATTACTAACGTGCTACTCGAAGCCTGCCTCACCTTTGGTGCGCGACTCGCGAGGCCGGGTGAATTTTCCGAGCGTGCTTTCCTCAATAATAAGCTCGACCTCGCGCAGGCCGAAGGGCTCGCTGATCTGATCGATGCACCGACCGAGCAAGCCGCTCGCCAGGCGTCTGCCTCACTGCGGGGTGCATTTTCAGCAGCCGTCAATACCCTCACTACACAATTGATAGAACTGAGAGTCTTCGTGGAAGCCGCCATCGATTTTCCCGAAGAAGAAGTCGATTTCCTGAGCGAAGGCAACGTCGTGAGCTCGCTCAAAGCCGCACACAATAAGCTCTCCGAGGTTCTCCACCAAGCCAAGCAGGGTGCCGTAATGAGCCGCGGTGCCCAAATTGTCATGACGGGAGCACCCAACGCGGGAAAAAGCAGCTTAGTGAATCAGCTTGCACAAGATGCTGTCGCGATTGTGACGGACATACCGGGTACCACCCGAGACGTTATCAGACAGTCCATCGAGGTCGAGGGTGTGGCAATACAACTCTCGGATACCGCAGGTATTCGCGATGCCACCAACGCCATTGAACAAGAAGGCATCAATCGTGCGCATGCGGAAATTGAGCATGCGGATATCGTGATCGAAGTGATCGACGACCATACTAGCGGGGCACCAATCGATACGCCCATACCTCATCATTCGGTGATCCGGGTGCTCAATAAAATTGATCTGACCTCAAGGCCGCCAGGCATCGTATCTGAACAAGCGGGGGTGTCTGAGCACGATTCCACTCAGCTTCGGACTACCGTGGCGATATCGGCAACGACTGGGCACGGTATCGAAGCGCTCAAACAAAGCATTCTTCAGAATCTGGGTTTAGGCGATTGTGCTAGTGCCACGCCATTTAGCGCCCGAGAGCGTCACGTAACCTGCCTGAAACAGGCCGCGTTAGCGCTCGAACATGCTATTGCTCGTTTTGAAGCTCATCATGCCGGAGAGTTGCTCGCAGAAGACCTGCGAGTGGTTCACGCGCACCTCGGTGCCATTACCGGAGCATTTAGCAGTGATGATTTGCTGGGAGAAATTTTTTCGTCGTTTTGCATCGGAAAATGACGGTCGTTCTCTAGCGAGCCAAGCCAGTGCGCTTTCATCCACGGCTCATCCACTGCTTTTGCCAAGTGTTTGACGGTTATCTGCTACGCAATGAGACAGGTGCATAAACCTGTATAGAACCCTGCGTAAACACAAGTAGTAAGTCTGTATTGACGAGCCAGGTGCTGATCGGTGCAAAACCCTCCCCAAGTACTCACCAGCTAAGGCAGGGATTCACGCCGGCTTCTCCCCTGCCTTTATAGTATTATAAGCGTATGATTTTTATATGATTAACGGAGTTATTCAGCATTGTCGGGCTGCTTAATAGTAATAATATTAAAGTATTCTTCTTTATATATATTTTAATAATAAATAACAGAAAAGGCTTAAACCGACGCAAGGAAGTATCGGGCCCTACCAGTATCACCAAAAGCAAGGGTGCATGTCGGGAAGCCTCCCGTTTATACTTGCGCCCCTTTTTGGTTTTCATTTAAGCAATGATCAGACATCCCGAATCTTACGATGTCATTGTTATTGGCGGCGGTCATGCGGGCACTGAGGCTACGCTAGCGGCTGCTCGTGTGGGTGTGCGCACGCTACTCATTACGCACGCTATCGATACGCTTGGCCAGATGTCCTGCAATCCCGCGATTGGGGGGATCGGCAAAAGCCACCTAGTGAGGGAAATTGATGCCCTAGGCGGTGTGATGGCTCATGCGACGGATCGATCGGGCATTCAGTTCAGGGTTTTAAACGGGCGCAAGGGCCCGGCAGTGAGAGCAACCCGTGTGCAAGCCGATCGCGTGCTGTATCGCAATGCCATTCGCTCTGCTTTGGAGCATGCCGAAAACGTCGAGATTTTTCAGGACGCGGTTGAAGATATTCATCTCGAGAACGATTGTGTAACGGACGTCGTTACTCGTTCAGGTATTGTCTTTCGGTCTGCTGCCATAGTTCTGACCGCGGGCACCTTTCTCAATGGAAAAATGCATGTTGGCGAAGCGCACCAATCCGGAGGGCGCATGGGAGACCAGGCGGCGATTGGATTGGCAGATCGGCTTCGAGAACTGTGCCCCAGAGTGGGTCGACTTAAAACCGGTACGCCACCCAGACTCGACGCGCGGACAATCGATTTTTCTGTTATGCCGGAGCAGTGGGGTGATGAACCGCGACCGGTGATGTCTTTGACGGGGCACCGGGCATCGCATCCGGAGCAGCGTTGTTGTTGGATCACCGAGACCAATGCGCGCACTCACGACATTATTCGGCAAGGGCTCGATCGGTCTCCTTTGTTCGGCGGCAGTATTGAAGGGGTAGGACCGCGCTATTGCCCCAGCATTGAAGATAAAATTCACCGGTTTGCCGATAAAGACGCTCACCAGATTTTTATAGAACCAGAGGGGCTTTCTTCTACCGAGCTTTATCCCAATGGCATTTCGACCTCACTACCCTTTGACGTGCAGCTCGCGTTGGTACGTTCGATAAATGGGCTGAAGCGAGCGGCGATCACCCGGCCCGGCTATGCGATCGAATACGATTATTTTGATCCACGTGACCTCCATCACAGCCTGGAAACAAAAGCTGTTAAAGGGCTGTTCTTTGCAGGCCAAATTAACGGCACAACTGGCTACGAAGAGGCGGCGGCACAGGGCCTGATGGCCGGACTTAATGCAGCGCGTAGCGTGCTAGCACTCGAGCCATGGGTACCGCGCCGGGATGAGGCCTACATCGGTGTGCTAATCGATGATCTGGTGACGCTGGGCACGTTGGAGCCTTATCGGATGTTTACCTCGCGCGCGGAGTATCGGCTCCAGCTGCGCGAGGATAATGCTGACCTCCGGCTGACTGAGCAAGGGCGCTTATTGGGGCTTGTCGGCAATCTGCAGTGGGAGCACTTTGTCAAAAAACGCGAAGCCATTGCGAAAGAGCGCGGGCGCCTTGAGGGAGCCTATATTCAGGCAGGCAGCGAGGAGGCCGCGGCGCTGGAGCCCCTGTTAAGTAAGCCGCTCTCGCGAGAGTATTCGCTTGCAGAACTATTAAAGCGACCGGAGCTGGGCTACGACGATTTAAAGAAAGTAAGTCCAGCGGACCACGATATTGCCGAAAATGTGGCTGAGCAGGTTGCTATTCAGCTCAAATATGCGGGTTACATCGATCGACAGCAGCAGGATATTGACCGACTGAAACGCCATGAGTCGATGAAGATTCCCACCGATCTGGATTTTGCGCGGGTAGATGGCTTGTCCAATGAGATCCGGCAAAAATTGACAGAGGTTCGCCCGGCAAATCTGGCTCAAGCCGGACGTGTCCCAGGGGTGACGCCAGCGGCACTGTCGCTATTGCTGGTTCATCTGAAAAAGAGAGAAGCGAGCGACATCGGACGCGCGATCGCGCATGGATGAGCAAGAAGTCGAGCTATTCCAGAAGGCCGCCGGCGAGATTGGCATTAGCCTGTCTAGGCAGCAGATTGGTCAATTCATCAGTTATGTCGATCTGATTGAAAAGTGGAATCGCGCTTATAACCTCACCGCCGTCCGCGGCCGCCAAGAATTATTGACGCGACATATTCTGGAGAGCCTGGCGATTGCCCCCTTTATTGTCGGAGAGCGTCGTGTTGACGTGGGGACAGGAGCCGGCCTGCCGGGCGTTCCATTGGCGATCGCCGACCCACAAATCCAGTATGTGCTGCTCGATAGCAACGGGAAAAAAACGCGCTTTCTCCTCGAGGTGAAAAGACAGCTAGGTTTATCTAACATCGAGGTCGAGACGATCAGAGTGGAAAATTGGCGGCCAGCGCAGTCGGTCGACACGGTGATTACCAGAGCTTTTGCCGATCTGGCGACAACGGTCGAAAGAATAGATCATGTGCTCAGCGATCAGGGTGTGTTGTTTGCCATGAAGACAGAAAATGCCAGTCACGAGTCTAAAGCACTGCCACAGGGTATGGAGCAATCCGCGTGCCGGGAGATTGCAGTGCCGGGACGCGACTGGTCTTTTCAGTTGCTGACCATTCGACGCAAACAAATTCGACGCTCACAAGAGGTGGCGCGATGAAGGTCATTGCGGTGGCAAATCAAAAAGGGGGGGTCGGGAAGACCACAACCAGCGTCAATTTGTCGGCAGCGCTCGCCGCGATGGAAAAGCGAGTGTTACTGATTGATCTTGATCCTCAAGGAAATGCCACGGTGTCAGTCGGCCTGAATAAAGGCGAGCTGAAAGCCACGTCTTTCGAGTTGCTGGTAGACCAGCAGCCGCTGTTTGAGGTGGTAACCCGGCTTGAGGCCCTATCGATGGACTGCGTGCCGGCCGATGGTGACCTGACTGCCGCCGAAATCGCGCTGTTGTCTTTAGAGGAACGAGAGCAGCGGCTGAAATCTGCGCTGACGGCGGGCAAGGGTTCTTACGATTTTGTCATTATAGATTGCCCACCGTCGCTCAACATGCTGACGCTGAATGCGTTGGTCGCCGCGGACTCAGTGCTGATTACGATGCAGTGTGAGTACTTTGCGCTCGAAGGGCTGTCTGCACTGATGGAAACAATCAACACGGTTTCTCAATCGGTGAACCCCTCTCTACGAATCGAAGGCATCTTGCGCACGCTCTACGATCCGCGGAACGCCCTGACCGGCGAGGTGTCTGAGCAGCTGCATCAACACTTCGAAGGGCTGGTCTATCGCACGGTAATCCCCAGAAATGTGCGCCTCGCAGAAGCACCAAGCCATGGCGTTCCCGGGATCGTTTATGATCGACTATCTCGTGGCTCGACGGCTTATATGGCTTTGGCGGGTGAATTTATGCGCAGACAGGAACAGAACAAGGAACACATGTAATGGCGCAGAAGCGAAAGCTGAACCGCGGCTTGGAGGCTCTTCTGGGATCAGGCCTGTTGGCCAAGGGTCAGGAAGAGGCTACGCGCGCAGACGGGTCGCCTTCAACGATGGACCCATCCTCCGCGCTGCCGCTAGCAGACCTACCCATAGAGAGCCTGCAGCGAGGCGTTTACCAGCCGCGCAGGGATTTTGAACAAGAGGCGCTAGAGACTTTAGCGGATAGCATTCGGGCGCAAGGCGTATTGCAACCGGTTGTGGCCCGTCCGCTGGAAGCCGGCCGATTCGAAATCCTTTCAGGTGAGCGTCGCTGGCGCGCCGCACAAATCGCTGGCCTCGACCGCATTCCGGTCGTGGTTAAGGACGTGGCTGATGACGCCGCGATTGCCATCGGCCTAATCGAAAACATTCAACGGGAAGACCTGAACCCCGTTGAGGAGGGGCTCGGCCTAAAGCGGCTTGCAGGATGAATTTGGGCTCAGTCAGGAGCAGGTCGCCTCAGCGGTCGGTCGATCCCGCTCAGCGGTGGCAAATCTGTTACGACTGTTGAATCTTGAGAGCGAGGTATTGGCTATGTTGGAGCGGCGCGAAATTGACGCCGGACACGCCAAGGTGTTGCTGGGTTTGAGTGGAGGTGACCAGGTCCGCGCTGCGCGCAAGGTCGGTAAGCGAGGGTTATCAGTCCGGCAAACAGAACGTTGGTGCGAGGTTGGGGCGGGAAATCCGACGCGCCCGCAGCCATAGACCCCAATGTTAGCCGCCTAGAGCAAGATCTCAGCGGTCGGTTAGGCGCCAAAGTCCGAATCCAGCACCAGCAGAATGGCAAGGGCAGGCTCGAGATCCACTACACCAGCCTCGAGGAGCTGGACGGCGTGCTCGACCGAATCCAGTAATTCCTGCGTATTGAAGGGTTTAGGCCTTTCCACTACACTCCCCCCCGCATGTAAGGGGGGCTGGGCTTACCTTGGCCAGACACGTTGCTTCCGCACCCTTCGCGACCACCAGAAAGCGCCTGTTGAGCGCGGTGGTCATCACCGCGATGTTCTTAATCGGAGTGGCGGTGGTCGCCGGTGTTTTCCGGGGCTTTCACACGTCTCTGGACATGTTGATGGGCGCAGCGGTAGTTCTGGTGCCCAGTGCTTGGGTGGCGGCAAGCCTCACGTCGGGGCGGTCTGTCATCAGTCCGATATGGATGGGCTTGGCGCGGTATAGCTTGGCGGCGGTTGGTTTTGCGATGGTATTCGCGCTGCGACCCGAAAGCGGCCCGTTAGCGTGTTGGCTGGCAAGCGCGTTGGCGCTGCTCTTGCCGCCTTTAATGGTGGTGTGGCAGCAGCGGCGGCTGGATAGAACATCGCGCAGAGATTAGAGGCGCAGGAAACTAGAGGCCCATCAGGGCACAGGAGTACGAGAGTAACCATGGCGGCAAACGGCGACACTCAGACCGTATCGGAGTACATAGTCCACCACCTGACCAACTTAACCTATGGCAAGTTGCCCGGTGGCTATGAGCGCTACGATGGCAGTATCGTGCCTGAAGCTGGCCAATGGACGATGGCACACGGTGCCGACGAGATGACCGCCATGGGTTTTAACGCCGTCCACGTTGACTCCATGATCTGGTCCGTCGGCCTTGGCCTGATCTTCTGCTGGGTGTTTCGGCGGGTGGCGGTTCGCGCTTCCGCAGGCGTGCCCACGGGGCTCGTGAATTTTATCGAAATGGTCGTGGAATTCGTTGACGGCACCGTGAAGGACACTTTTCACGGGCGTAACCCGCTCATCGCCCCGCTTGCGCTAACCATCTTTGTTTGGGTTTTCCTGATGAACCTCATGGATCTCATCCCCGTGGACTTGATCCCCCACTCGTTGATGCTGGTGGGCGTCGAGTACCAAAAGATTGTGCCTTCCACAGACCCCAACATTACCATGGGTATGGCGATCGGCGTATTTGTGCTGATGCTGTTTTACTCCATCAAGGTCAAGGGCTTCGGTTTCGTCAAAGAGCTGACCTTAAACCCGTTTAACCACCCGCTTTTTATCCCCATTAATCTGTTTATGGAGGTGGTCGGCTTGCTCGCCAAACCGTTCTCTCTTGGGCTTCGTCTCTTTGGCAATATGTATGCGGGTGAGATGATCTTTATTTTGATAGCAGCGCTGTTTAGCGTCGGCCTTTTTTGGCTGTTGCCTGCGGCGCTGCTTCAAGTGGGCTGGGCGATCTTCCACATACTGGTGATCACCCTTCAAGCGTTTATTTTTATGGTTCTGACCATCGTGTACCTGAGTATGGCGCACGAGGACCACTGATTTCGACTGACTGTGTACCTTTAGGAGACAACCATGGAACTGATTTACGTTGCCGCGGCCATCATGATGGGCCTTGGCGGAATGGGCGCTGCCATTGGCGTGGGTATTTTGGGCGGTAAGCTGATTGAAGGTTCGGCGCGACAGCCGGAACTCGCACCCAAACTACAGGGCACCTTCTTTCTGGGCGCCGGACTTGGTAGACGCGATTCCGATTATTGGTGTCGGTATCGCCATGTACCTGATTTTTGTGGTCGCGGGCTAATGCAGCCCCATCTAGGGCGGGGGTGGGCGTATGCCGCACCCTGAGCACCACAGGAGCAACGAGTGAACATTAATCTCACCCTGATAGGACAGCTGATTGCCTTCGTGGCGTTCGTCGCATTTTGTATGCGCTACGTTTGGCCGCCGATTGCCGGCGCCATGGCGGAACGCCAGATACAAATTGCAGAGGGCCTCGCCGCCGCTGATCGCGCCGGTCACGATCTTGAGGTCGCGCAGCAGCAGGTGGATGAGCGGCTCGCCGAAGCTAAGCGCGAGGCTGCGGGCATTATCGAGGCGGCCAATAAGCGCGCACAGGCCGTGGTTGAGGAAGCCAAGGACACAGCGAGCACCGAGGCTGAGCGGGTAAAAGCGGCGGCCGCAGCTGAGATCGAGCAGGAGCGTGCTCGCGCGCAGGAGCAGCTACTCACACAGGTGAGTGCCTTGGCGCTTGCGGGTGCAGAAAAAATTCTGGCTGCGGAGATCGATGCCGATAAGCATTCTGATCTCCTTAAGACGCTGTCGGCGGATTCTTAGATCGATGATTGAGCCGACAACACTGGCCAGACCTTACGCGCGCGCCGCTTTTGAGCATGCTCGCGCTTCCGATCGAGCTAGCGGCGTGGCAGTCGGCGCTGTCGCAGCTGGCGGCACATCACCACGCATGCCAAAGTCCTCCGCCATGTTGCGCGACCCGAACCAGACGGCGGCGCAGCGCGCTCACGCACTGAGTCTTTGGCCGGTGATGACCTGCCAGAGACCGTGGGCAATTTGCTGGGCATCATGGCCGATAACGGCCGATTAGCACTGCTGCCTGAAGTGGCCGCTGTTGTTTGAGCAGCTTAAGCAGGCTGTGGAAAGCACGGTTGCGGTTCATGTGAGCTACGGCTTACCCGCTTAGCGACGCCGAAACACAGCAACTCGCAGATACGATGCAGGTAAGGCTCGAGCGCAGCATTACCCTGACATCAGAAACTGACCCCTCGTTACTGGGAGGGGCTCTTATTCGTGCCGACGATTTGGTAATCGACGGCTCAGTTCGCGGCCGCCTGAACAAATTGGCGGGCACGCTGACCCAATGACAGAGGAATAGGTCATGCAACAGCTCAACCCCTCGGAAATTAGCGACCTGATCAAGCAGCGGATCGACCAGCTTGAAGTCACGTCGCAGGCGACCAATGAGGGCACTATCGTCTCTGTGACGGACGGCATCATTCGTATCCACGGTCTCACCGAGGTGCAATACGGTGAAATGATCGAATTCGAAGGCGGTGTATTTGGTCTGGCCTTGAACCTCGAGCGTGACTCTGTGGGTGCGGTAGTGCTGGGAGATTACAAGCAGCTGGCTGAAGGCCAGACCTGCCGATGTACGGGCCGTATTCTCGAGGTGCCGGTAGGCCCTGAGCTTCAGGGCCGCGTCGTTGACTCGCTGGGTAACCCGATTGACGGTAAGGGCGCCATCGACACCAAGATGACTGACGCCATTGAGAAGATCGCACCGGGCGTGATTGCGCGCCAGTCAGTAGACCAGCCTGTGCAAATTGGTCTGAAGGCCATCGACGCCATGGTGCCGATTGGGCGTGGCCAGCGTGAGTTGATTATTGGTGACCGCCAGGTGGGCAAGACAGCCATTGCTGTGGATGCCATCATTAACCAGAAAGGGCACAGGCATTAAATGTGTTTATGTGGCGGTGGGGCAAAAGGCCTCTTCCGTTGCCTCCGTGGTGCGCAAGCTCGAAGAGCATGGCGCGATGGAGCACACGATTGTGGTGGCGGCCAACGCCTCTGACCCGGCTGCTATGCAGTATTTGGCGCCCTTTGCGGGATGCACAATGGGTGAGTATTACCGCGATCGTGGCGAAGATGCGCTGATTATTTACGATGACCTGTCTAAGCAGGCCGTGGCTTACCGACAGATATCACTGTTGCTTCGTCGCCCGCCCGGACGGGAAGCCTACCCCGGTGACGTGTTTTATCTGCACTCGCGGTTGCTGGAGCGCGCAGCGAGGGTCAACGCCGACTACGTAGAGCAATGCACCGGTGGTGAAGTGAAGGGTCAAACGGGCTCTCTCACGGCGCTACCGGTGATTGAGACGCAGGCTGGTGACGTGTCCGCGTTTGTACCCACTAACGTGATTTCGATTACCGACGGCCAGATTTTCCTCGAGGCCGACATGTTCAATGCGGGATTCGCCCGGCGATGAACGCGGGTATTTCGGTTTCGCGCGTGGGCGGCGCGGCGCAGACCAAGATAGTGAAAAAGCTCTCCGGTGGTATTCGAACTGCGCTGGCACAGTACCGCGAGCTCGCGGCCTTCTCGCAGTTCGCCTCGGACCTCGACGACGCCACCAAGGCGCAGCTGGAGCATGGTGAGCGCATCACTGAGTTGATGAAGCAAAAGCAGTATGCGCCGCTCTCTATTGCCGAGATGGGCGTGCTGCTTTATGCCGGTAATGAAGGCCATCTTCAGGACGTTGAGGTGGCCAAGACCGGTGATTTCGAGTCAGCTTTGCTGGGTTATATGCGCGCGGAATGTGCTGAAGTCATGCAGGCTATCGAGGCTGACGGGGACTGGAATGACGATCGCGAAGCGGCGTTCAAGTCCGCGATAGACACGTTTAAATCGACCCAGACTTGGTAATAACGAATGGCTGCCGGTAAGGAAATCCGCACCAAGATCTCGAGTATCCAGAGTACTCAAAAGATCACCAGCGCGATGGAAATGGTGGCGGCGAGCAAAATGCGCCGCGCTCAGGACCGTATGCAGCTGGGCAAGCCTTACGCGCAGCGTATGCGCGCCGTGGTAGGCCATATTGCTAACTCGACGCCCGAATACCGCCACGCCTACATGCAGGAGCGCGAAGTTAAGCGCGCCGGCTATATCATCGTCTCGACGGATCGAGGGCTGTGTGGCGGTTTGAACATCAACCTGTTCAAGGCGGCGATTCAGTCGATGAAAGCCCAGCAGGAGCAAGGTGTAGAAGTCGAGCTGTGTCTGGTTGGTGCCAAGTCCGCAGGCTTTTTCGCCAGCGTCGGCGGCAACGTTACGGCCACGGTTAGAGACCTCGGCGAAGAACCTGCCCTGGAGGACCTGATTGGTGGCGTGAAGACCATGCTTGACGCCTATACGGAAGGGCGCATCGACGCGCTTTACCTAGCAGGCAACGAATTCGTCAATACCATGACTCAGTCACCTCAGGTTGAGCAATTACTGCCCCTGAGGGCAGAAGAAAAGGAGTCCCTGTCTCATCATTGGGATTATGTTTACGAGCCCGATGCTCGGGAGTTACTCGATGCATTGATGGTGCGATACATCGAGTCACTGGTGTATCAGGCGGTGGTAGAGAACGGCGCATGCGAGCAGGCAGCGCGCATGATTGCCATGAAGAGCGCAACAGATAACGCGGGTGAGTTGATCGAGGAGATTACAGCTTGTCTACAACAAAGCCAGACAAGCCGCGATCACACAGGAGCTGGCAGAAATAGTGGGGGGGGCTGCAGCCATTGGCTGAGGCCCGCCGTGAGCGGAACAGCAGAGGCAACAGTCAGTCTGTTGCGTGAAGTTTGAGATGAGGACCGGAAAATGAGTAGCGGAAAGGTCGTACAGGTTATTGGCGCCGTGATTGACGTGGAGTTTCCGCGTGACAACGTGCCACAGGTGTATGACGCACTGACAGTGGGCGACAATGCGCTGACGCTTGAGGTGCAGCAGCAGCTGGGTGATGGAGTGGTTCGTGCCATTGCCATGGGTCCGTCGGAAGGTGTGAGTCGGGGGTTAAGCGTTGAGAACACGGGTGCGCCGATTTCGGTTCCTGTGGGTACAGAGACGCTCGGCCGTATTATGGATGTGCTTGGCAACCCGATTGACGAGAAAGGTCCGATCGGAGAGCAACAGCGAGCATCCATTCACCGCGCTGCGCCCGCTTATGACGAGCTAGCGGCCTCCGACGAGCTGCTGGAAACCGGGATCAAGGTGATCGACCTGGTGTGTCCGTTCGCCAAGGGCGGCAAGGTGGGCTTGTTTGGCGGTGCCGGAGTGGGCAAGACCGTTAACATGATGGAGCTCATCAACAATATTGCAACAGAGCACTCGGGGCTTTCCGTTTTTGCCGGTGTGGGTGAAAGGACCCGTGAAGGTAACGACTTCTACTACGAGATGCAGGAATCCGGCGTCGTGAATGTAGAAGAAATGGACAAATCCAAGGTGGCCATGGTGTACGGGCAGATGAACGAGCCACCTGGAAACCGACTGCGCGTTGCCCTGACCGGCTTGACGATGGCGGAGCGATTCCGTGACGAGGGCCGCGACGTTCTGCTGTTTGTGGACAACATTTATCGCTACACGCTGGCGGGTACCGAAGTCTCTGCGTTGCTCGGGCGTATGCCTTCTGCGGTGGGATACCAGCCCACCCTGGCCGAAGAAATGGGCGTCTTGCAGGAACGCATTACTTCTACCAAGACCGGATCGATTACCTCGATTCAGGCGGTTTATGTGCCGGCGGATGACTTGACTGACCCGTCTCCGGCAACCACCTTTGCGCACCTTGACTCCACGGTCGTGCTAAGCCGGGATATTGCTGCTAAAGGCATTTATCCCGCGGTGGACCCTCTCGACTCGACGTCCCGCCAACTCGATCCTCTGATCATTGGACAAGAGCATTACGAGGTGGCGCGTGGTGTGCAATCGGTATTGCAACGCTACAAGGAGCTTAAAGACATCATTGCGATTCTTGGTATGGATGAGCTTTCTGAAGAGGACAAGCTGACCGTTTCGCGCGCTCGAAAGATTGAGCGATTCCTGTCACAGCCCTTCCACGTGGCCGAGGTCTTTACCGGATCACCGGGCATTTACGTTTCACTCAAAGACACGATTGCTGGATTTAAGGGCATTCTGTCGGGTGAATACGATCACCTGCCGGAGCAGGCTTTTTACATGGTCGGCTCTATTGAGCAGGCGGTCGAGAGGGCCTCCAAGCTCTGATTCGGGCAGGAGAATAACGGATGGCAACAACCCTACAGTGTGACATCGTGAGCGCCGAGTCCCAGATTTACTCGGGGTCGGTTGAGCTTTTGGTTGCCACCGGCGTGGAGGGAGAGTTGGGTGTGTGCTTCGGCCATGCTGCACTCCTCACGCGCTTGATTCCCGGACCCATTCGTGTGGTGGAGCAAGGCGGAGACGAGCAGGTCTACTATGCGTCGGGCGGGTTTCTTGAAGTCCAGGGGGATGTAGTGACCGTGCTTGCCGATACGGCGGTGCGCGCCGACGACATTGACGAGGCCGCGGCAGAGACCGCCCGCAAGGACGCCGAGGAGGCGCTCGCCAATCAACAAGGTGAAATCGATTACAGTCGCGCCTCGTCGCAACTCGCTGAGGCTACGGCCCAGTTGGCCGCATTGCGCAAGCTGAAAAATCGCGCCGGCCGCGGCTGATCCCTCCAACTGCCCCAATACCCCTTATTTTTGGTGTTAGTTTGCCCATCGCGCCCGTAGCGCTTGCAAAGCGTCTGTGGTTGTCAATGATGGGCATTCCCTAACCGCCCGAGCGGATGCTCTCATGCTGGAAGTGATCATTTTGGCTGCTGGACAAGGCAGCCGGATGCAATCCTCGCTGCCCAAAGTCCTGCACACGCTTGCCGGCCAGCCGCTGGTGGCGCACGTACTTGAGAGCGCTCGGAAATTGGGCGCCCAGCAGATCCACGTTGTGGTGGGTCACGGCGCTGAGGCGGTTGAGGCGACTGTGAGTGCGGCCGACGTGCAATGCCATTTGCAAGCGGAGCAATGGGGCACGGGTCACGCGGTGCAGCAAGCCATCGACGCCTGCCAAGCTGACAGCACCGTGCTGGTGCTGTTCGGTGATGTTCCGCTAATAGCCGAGCAGACTTTACGCGAGGTGGTTAGTGCCGCCGAAACAGGCGTTGCAATGTTGTCAGCGAATCTTGAAAACTCCTCTGGTTATGGTCGCGTCGAACGCGACTCACAGGGCGAATTTATCGCTGTAGTGGAAGAAAAAGATGCGACGGAGGCGCAACGGCAGCTGACTGAGATTAATACCGGCGTGTTGGCGTCGAGCGCGGATGCGCTGAAAAATTGGTTGGCGCGCGTGGATAACCAGAATGCGCAGTCAGAGTTTTATTTGCCCGACGTACTGGGTCTCGCAAGGCTGGACGGCGAGGTAGTGACCGTGGTGTGTTCAGACAACGTTTTTGACACCCTTGGGGTTAACTCTCCGCAGCAGCTGGAACAGCTTGAGCGACTGCATCAGGCGTCATTGGCGGATCAGCTCATGACCGGGGGGGTGGTGATCAGTGACCGGTCGCGGCTGGATATTCGGGGTCGACTGGAGTGTGGCCGCGATGTGCAGCTCGATGTGAATGTCGTGATAGAGGGGGATGTGTCGCTCGGCGACGAAGTGTCGATCGGCGCCAACTGTATTGTGCGTAACGCGCAGATTGGCGCGGGCGCCCGCATTCTCCCATTTACCCATATAGAGGGCGCGAAGGTTCAATCCGGCGCGGTGATTGGCCCTTACGCCCGCCTCCGGCCAGGCTCTGTGATCGGTGAGCAGGCTAAAGTCGGGAACTTCGTTGAAATCAAAAATACGCATCTCGGGAAGGGCGCCAAAGCTAACCATCTGGCTTACCTCGGCGATGCGGACATTGGTGACCTGAGTAATGTGGGTGCCGGCACGATTACCTGCAATTACGATGGTGCCAACAAGCACCGCACCATTTTGGGGGACTCCGTTTTTGTGGGATCTAACAGCACCTTGGTTGCCCCGCTAACTATCGACTCAGGCGGCTTTGTCGCGGCAGGGTCGACCATCACCGATGATGTGAAGGCAGATCAACTGGCGGTGGCCCGGGGTCGGCAGCGCAATGTTGAGGGTTGGCAGCGGCCTGCGAAGCCAGAGGACAGCGACTGATGTGTGGCATTGTGGCGGTTGCTGCGCAGCGGGACTGCACAGAGATCCTGTTAGAGGGTCTGCGGCGACTCGAGTACCGCGGCTATGATTCAGCCGGGTTGGCCTTGATTGACCGGCATGGTGGGTTATCGAGCCATAAATGCCTGGGTCGTGTAGCGGCGCTGGAAGAAGCGCAAGCGGCATCACCTATTCAGGGCGGCACAGGTATTGCGCACACCCGCTGGGCCACCCATGGCGAGCCCTCGGTACTCAACGCTCATCCTCATATCGTGAATGATCGGATTGCTGTGGTGCACAACGGCATTATCGAGAACCACGCTGCCCTGCGGGCGCAACTCAAGGCTGAGGGTCGTGAGTGCGCCTCAGACACCGATACCGAAGTGATAGCGCACCTCATTGAACGCGCCGTTGCGTCCGAAGGCGCGTTACTGCCAGCGGTGCAAACTGTTCTTCCACAGCTCCAAGGTGCTTACGCGCTGGCGATTGTCGACCGCGAAGCACCTAACACAGCGATTGTGGCGCGACAGGGTAGCCCTCTCGTGCTGGGGCTAGGGATTGGCGAGAATTTTGCGGGCTCCGATACGCTGGCGCTCCGGTCGGTGACCGATACGTTTGTTTATCTTGAAGATGGCGATGTCGCCGAGATGACTGCGGACAGGTATCAGATTTTTAATTCAGCTGGAGAGGTGATTAAAAGAATGCCTACCCGCCTCGGTCTGCAAGCAGAGGAGGAGGGGCTCGGCGAGCATGAGCACTTTATGCTCAAAGAGATTTTTGAGCAGCCCGCGCGGTTGCGCGACACCGTGAATCAGGGGTCGGCCACTGATCAGGCCTTCGGCGCCAACGCGGCAGCGCTGTTCCCCAAGGTGGCGTCCGTGCAAATTCTCGCCTGTGGTACGAGTTATCACGCGGGTTTGGTCGCGCGGCACTGGATTGAAGCCCTGGCAGGCCTGCCTTGTCAGGTCGAGGTGGCGTCAGAATTTCGTTATCGTCAATCGGTGACACTGCCAAATACGCTGGTGGTGGGACTCTCCCAGTCTGGTGAGACCGCTGACACCCTGGCGGCGCTGGAACATGTTGATGCTGACCGGGTACTCGCGCGTTTGGCCATCTGCAATGTTGACCACAGTGCCTTGGTGCGTGCCAGCGAGCTGGTGTATCTGACGCAAGCCGGGACAGAGATTGGCGTGGCGTCCACTAAAGCGTTTACGACACAGCTCGCCGCGCTGTTGAATCTAACCCTGTGCCTCGCGCGTCATCACGCGCCCAAAGCGCTGTCGGAGATAGAGGTGACGGCGGCACTGGAAGAGATGGCGAGCGCTGCGGAGGCCGTTTTGAAGCAGGATGCGCGGATCAAGGCGCTTTCCCACCGCTTTACCAATAAACACCACGCACTGTTCCTGGGGCGCGGGATCTATCACCCCATCGCGATGGAGGGGGCCCTCAAACTCAAGGAAATTTCTTATATCCATGCCGAGGCGTACCCTGCCGGTGAGCTAAAGCACGGTCCGTTAGCACTCGTTGACGAGGATATGCCGGTGGTGGCCGTGGCCCCCGATGACCGGCTGATGGAAAAGCTACGTTCGAATCTTGAGGAAGTCCGTGCGCGGGGCGGGCAACTGTTCGTTTTTGCCAGCGAGAATGCGGGCTATCAATCTGGCCCGGGATGTGAGGTGCTGGAGATGCCTGCCTGTGGCCCATTGGCCGGGCCGATTGTGTTTACGATTGCCTTGCAGCTCCTGTCATATCACGTGGCGGTAGCCAAAGGCACCGATGTCGATAAGCCGCGCAATCTCGCGAAGAGCGTGACAGTGGAATAGCCTCGTGCCAGCCACTGGCAAGAGGCATCACATTCAGTCGGGATTAGCTGCCTTATAAGCACGAATCGCGGTATTAAAGTCAGCGGCGACCTGCTCTTCCCGCGATACGGCAGCATTATAATCGGCGGCGGCCAAGGCATATCGCTCTTGTGCGCTGTCATCCCCCTCGTCAATAGAGGCTTTTTCTGCCGTCATTTGATCATCAACGCACTCGAGGTAAATGGCATTAGCTGCCTGAAACGCTTTGACTTCACCCTGCGCGGAAATCATGTCGTCCAGAGTGGCACTATTGCCGTCAGGCGTGGGCGGGGCAACGGGCATGTCGCAGGCGTGAGCCGCACTGAACGGTAGCATTGTGAGTGCGAGCACTAGCGAGGCAATTTGGATTCTCATAATCGATTTCCTTGTGATGTGGGGCGCGATGTTCTCGACCTTCTTGAAAGCCCCTTGTGGCTCGTTAAAACCGGCGATTGCTCAAAATAGGTCTGCGAGTGTTGGTCACTTTATACCAATGAAAGCAATCTGAAGAAACCGCTATCCACGCAGCAACCACGAAGGTTACTTCAGTGGATTCCCCCCATTCCGTTACACTCCTGTTATGGATGTATCGGATATTTTGAGCCCGCTCAATACGGCGCAGCGTGATGCGGTGACGGCCAGCTCAGGCCACCTGTTGGTGCTGGCTGGCGCCGGGTCAGGCAAAACCCGTGTGTTGGTGCATCGGATCGCCTGGTTGATCCGTGCGGAGGGATTCTCTGCTCAATCCGTGCTCGCGGTCACCTTTACCAACAAGGCCGCTCGCGAGATGCGGGGTCGCATCGAGGACATGCTCCAGATGCCCACCCATGGCCTGTGGGTAGGGACTTTTCATGGTCTGGCTCACCGACTCCTGAAAGCACACTGGCGGGAAGCCGGTTTACCGCAGCAGTTTCAGATTCTGGATAGCGATGACCAACTGCGGGTCGTGAAACGAATCTGCCGCGAGCTTGAACTTGATGAGGCGCGCTGGCCCCCGAAGCAGGCGCAGTGGTTCATTAACGGGCAAAAAGACGAAGGACTCCGCGCGCGTCATGTAGAGGCACCCGAGGGTGATTTGTATGCCAAAACCATGGTGCGGATCTATGCGGCGTATGAGGAAACCTGCGAGCGGGGTGGCCTAGTCGATTTTGCCGAGCTGCTTCTCAGAGCGCATGAGCTATGGCTGAAGTCTCCAGAAACCCTTCAGCACTACCAGCAGCGGTTTAAAACGATTCTGGTGGATGAGTTTCAGGACACCAATACCATCCAGTACGCCTGGCTGCGGGTGTTGGCAGGCCAGACTATTCCAGTGGTTGCGGTAGGAGATGATGATCAGTCGATCTACGGTTGGCGCGGCGCCCGGGTGGAAAACATTCAGCGTTTCGCCGAGGATTTCAAAGGGACTGAGACGGTGCGACTTGAGCAGAATTATCGCTCTACCGAAATCATTCTTGAGGCGGCGAACGGTTTGATTGCACGCAACGCAGGCAGGCTGGGGAAGAATCTTTGGACTGAGGGTGAGCGCGGTGAACCGATCACCCTATATGCGGGTTTCAATGAACAAGATGAAGCGCGCTATATCGTTGAGCAAGCCGAGACCTGGGCTGGCGACGGCCACCCTCGCCGTTCCATAGCGATTTTATATCGATCCAACGCGCAGTCACGGGTACTCGAAGAAGCGTTGCTGCGCGAGGGGATCCCTTATCGGATTTATGGCGGGCAGCGATTTTACGAGCGTCTTGAGATACGCAATGCGCTGGCTTATCTGCGTCTCGCACAAACACGCGACGATGATCCTGCACTTGAACGAGTATTGAACACACCGCCTAGAGGGATTGGCAGTAAGACGGTAGAAAAGCTGCGAGAGGTGGCGCGCGCAGAGCAAATCTCTTTGTGGCGAGCCATTCATCGCGTTAGGGAGCACACTTTACTGCCGGCCCGGGCGTTGACCGCCTTGGCGCATTTTCAGTCGTTGATTGATGATCTCGATCGGGCGTCCGAAACACTGCCGCTGGATGAGCTGACTGAGCACGTCATCGAAGTGAGCGGGCTGCTGGATTACCACCGTTCTGAAAAAGGGGAGCGAGGGCAGGCGCGCGTCGAGAACCTGCAGGAATTGCAGACGGCGACACGCCTCTTTGAAGCCGAAGACGAGACGATCTCGCCGCTGCAAGCTTTTCTTGATAGCGCAGCGCTCGATGCCGGAGAAGGTCAGGCTGATCCCTACGAGGACAGCATTCAGATGATGACGCTGCACTCGGCTAAGGGCCTCGAGTTTCCGTTAGTGTTCATTGCCGGGATGGAAGAAAATTTGTTTCCTCATCAAATGTCGCTTGAGGAGCCGGGTCGTCTGGAGGAGGAGCGGCGTTTGGCGTACGTTGGCATCACCCGCGCGATGAAAAAGTTGATCGTGACCTATGCTGAAAATCGCCGGCTGTACGGGGGTGATATGTACAACACGCCTTCGCGGTTTATCCGCGAGATACCGGGAGAACTGATTGAGGAAGTCCGATTGAATGGCGCCATTTCCCGCCCTATCGGGTCTCTCGCACACGCCTCTCTAGCGGACCCCCCCGCGGAGGGGATCGAACTCGGCCGCTTGGTGTTGCACCAGGTGTTCGGTGAGGGTGTCGTGACCCAGTTCGAGGGGCAGGGCGGCAATGCCCGGGTCGAGGTGAGTTTCAGTGAAGGTAGCAAGTGGCTTGTGCTTCAATACGCCAACCTGACGCTACTCTAAGGAAAATCCATGCGCGAAAAACAGGTCTTACCCGTTGCCGTAGTGGGGCTGACCGCTGCTCTGGTGGCCGTGGTGGCACTGTGGACGCTGGATCGGGCGGGCACCACTACCCAGATGGTGGTGACCTCCGACGGTCCCGCAGAGGCCATCGAGTGGAAGCTGGTGACCACTTGGCCAAAGGGGTTGCCCGGGCTGGGTGCCGCGCCGGAGAACTTTGCCCGACGCGTAAACGAGGCCTCAGGTGGGCGTTTGCACATCAAAGTCTTTGGTGCCGGCGAGATCGTACCCGCGTTTGAGGTATTTGACGCGGTCTCTCAAGGCGTGGCTGAAGCGGGCCATGGGGCGTCGTACTACTGGAAAGGCAAAATTCCAGCCTCGGTATTTTATACAGCGGTGCCCTTCGGCATGACGGCGCAGGAGGCGAACGGTTGGCTGCATTACGGCGGTGGCCTGCAGCTGTGGCGCGAACTGTATGCGCCGTTTGGCGTGGTGCCCTTCGCAGGAGGCAGTACCGGGGTGCAGATGGCGGGTTGGTTCAATATTCGCCTGAATAATCGCGAGGATCTCAATGGATTAAAGATGCGAATTCCTGGTCTTGCTGGAGAGGTATTTGACGCGGCCGGTGGCTCTGCCGTGCGAATTGCCGGCGGTGAGGTCTATACCTCTATGCAGACGGGCGTGATTGATGCCGTAGAGTGGGTGGGCCCCTATAACGACCGAACGCTCGGGCTAATGGAGGTCGGTGATTATTATTACTATCCAGGCTGGCACGAGCCAGGGGCGATGCTGGAGATCATCGTCAACGCCGATGCGCTCGCAGCGCTGCCAGCAGATCTACAGGCGATTGTGCGGGTTGCTGCGCGTGCGACTAATACCGATATGCTGGACGACTTCACCGCCCATAACAGCGAATCACTCCAGATTTTACTCACGGATTTCGATACCGAGGTGTTGCCGCTCCCCGACGACATCATGGACGTACTGTATGAAAGCAGCCAAGTGGTGGTTCAGTCACTGGTCGAGAGCGACCCTATGGCGAGGAAAATTGCGGCGTCATACTTTGATTTTGCCGAGCGGGTGCGCACGTACCATGAGATCTCGGAGCGAGCCTATCTCAACGGCCGGGACCGCCTGTTGCCGCCGGTGACCCTCACTGCGGAATAGGTCGGGTCAGTTTGTTTTCATCAATGGCCACGTAGATAAACTCACCCTCGGTCACTTTGAGGGGCTCACCATCCTGCTTGGCGTTAATCCAGACTTCTACCAAAATGCGCGCGGAGCTCCGGCCCGTCTCGAGGACGTCACAGTAGCAACTCACGACGGCGCCCACGTGAACCGGTGTCAGGAATGACATCCCTTCGATCGCGACGGTCGCTACGCGGCCTTCCGCCAATTCCGCTGCGGTAATGCTGCCCGCCAGATCCATTTGCGAGAGTAGCCAGCCACCAAAAATATCGCCGTTGGCGTTGGTATCCTTTGGCATGGCGATAGTCTGCAGCGCCAATTCACCAAAGGGCCGCGGGTGGGTATCGAGTTCTTCTACTGACATGGTCGCCCCTTTTAACGATGCGGATGGATTTAATACTTCGCGGCAATGCATCGGACAAAGACCAACCGCCGGTTAAGCCATTATCGCCCCAAGACGCCCGGTAGCCATAGCACCAAATTGGGCCACCACCACATCAACACTAGCAGCAGGAGCTGGATGAGCACGAAAGGCAAAACACCCGAATAGATCGCCCGGGTACTCACACTCTCAGGCGCCACTCCGCGGAGGTAAAACAGGGCAAAGCCGAAAGGAGGCGTCAGGAACGAGGTCTGAAGATTCACTGCGATCATGACCCCCAGCCAGATCGGGTCGAAACCCATGGTTAATAAAATAGGACCGACCACCGGGACGACTACAAAGGTGATCTCGATGAAATCGAGAATGAATCCCAGCAAAAACATCACCAACATCACGACCAGCAGTGCCCTTTGTGGTCCACCGCCCAGCTCCTCAAAAAAAGATTCGATCATGGCGTCACCACCGAACCCCCGAAATACCAGCGAAAATACCGCGGCGCCGATCAGGATCAGAAAGACCATGCTGGTGGTGTATAGGGTGGACCGGGAGATGTCTTGCAACACGCTAAGGCTCAGGGCGCCTCGGCATAACGCCAGCAGCAATGCTCCGGTGGCGCCAACGCCGGCTGCTTCTGTAGGTGTGGCGGCTCCGATGAGAATGGAGCCGAGTACCAACATGATTAAACCCAGCGGCGGCAGTACGGCCAAAGCGGCTGACCGCACGTCGGTTTTGTCGACCGCAGCGGGTGGCGCGCTACCCGGTTGCAGGAGGGCACGGAGTAGCAGGTAGCCGAGATAAAGCATCACCAACAGCACCCCCGGCACCATGGCGCCCACAAACAAGTCGCCCACCGATACGGTGTCTGTGTTGATGATGTTCATCCGTAATTGCGCCTGTTGGTAGGCGCTCGACATGATGTCGCCCAGCAGCACCAACGCAATAGAAGGCGGAATAATTTGCCCCAGCGTGCCCGTGGCACAAATCGTCCCTGCAGCGAGCTGAGGCGAATAACCTGCTTTGAGCATGGTTGGCAGGGCCAGCACACCCATTGTGACGACAGTGGCACCCACAATGCCGGTGCTGGCGGCCAGTAACGCACCCACCACAATCACAGCGACGCCCAGTCCGCCCGGTCGGGCGCCAAATAGCCCCGCCATATTAGCCAACAGATCTTCTGCTATCCGTGCCCGCTCGAGTACCACACCCATGAGGATGAAAAGGGGCACAGCAACGAGGGTCTCGTTTCCCATGGTGCCGAAAATTCTGGCGGTCAGCGCTGATAGGTAATCGGGGTCAAAATGGCCAAGCAGGATGCCGAGGGCCGCAAAGCCTAATGCGGTGCCGCCCAGCGTTAGCGCAACAGGGAAGCCGAGCAGCAATACGCCACAGACTACAACGAACATGGCCAGCGCGAGCTGACCCTCGATCACGACGCGCTCCCGCGCCGCAGTGCCGATAGCGCGCGCTGGCACTGCGCCAGTGATTGCAGCGCCAGCAGTAGGGCCATCACGGGTATTAAGGTTTTAAGCAAAAAAACATAGGGTAGTCCGCCAGGCTCCGGGGAGGCCTCTCGAGCGGACCAGCTGCCCAGCACATAGTCCAGCGATCCCCAGCCAATCAGGACGCACACCGGCAAAGTGAAGATGATATGGCCGAGAATATTGACCCAGGCCTTTTGCCGCTGACTAAAGCCACGATAAAAAATGTCGACTCGCACATGCTGATCTGCTCCCAATGTCACTGCGGCGCCGAGCATAAACACGGTGGCGTGCAGGTACTGCACGGATTCCTGCGCCGCAATCGCCCCGGTGTTGAAACCGTAGCGCAGTATCACAATGATCAGTACAAGAAGCGCCATAGCAGGAACACACCAAGAGATGACGCGGCCCAGCCAAGCGATGATCTGGTCGATACTGCTCGCCGGGAGGGCCTCGTTTGTCATCTTGTTCCCATGGTGTTTATCGGTGACGTCCAAGGTTATCATTCCGTTCCTATAGATTGCAGAAGAGGCAAACCCGTGCTTTCCATTCTGTCGCCAGCTAAGACCCTCGACTACGAGACTGCACCCACGACAAAAAAATCGACGCAGCCACTGTTCATTGAGCAGGCCACGTCATTGGTCGCCAACGCCCGCAAAATGGACCCGGAAGATATTCAGGCCTTAATGGGTGTTTCGGCGAAAATTGCCGCGCTCAATCATGCGCGGTTTATGAATTGGGACCCAGCGTTCACGCTGAGTAATGCCAAGCAGTCAGTATTGGCTTTCAAGGGCGATGTGTATACGGGACTTGAGGCCAATACGCTCAGCACGGAAGAGTTGGCCTTCGCCCAGAAACACCTGCGTATTCTGTCGGGTTTGTATGGCCTGCTGCGGCCGCTGGACTTAATGCAGCCCTACCGCTTGGAAATGGGCCTGCCTTTTGAGAATGCGGGTGGTAAGAACCTCTATGAGTTCTGGGGGGATCAGATTACCGAGACGCTGGGGAAGCATCTCAAGGCCAGCGGCAGCCCGGTGCTGGTTAACCTCGCGTCTAATGAGTATTTCAAGGCGGTGAAACCAAAGCTCTTGGATGCAGATGTCATTACTCCGCAGTTCCGCGATCTGAAGAATGGCCAGTACAAGATGATTTCCTTCTTTGCGAAGAAGGCGCGTGGCTTGATGGCGCGCTACATTATTCAGGAGGGCCTGACGGACCCCGCAAGGCTGAAGCGCTTCAAGGGTGAGGGCTATTACTACAGCGCCGATCATTCAGAGGGGAATACTTGGGTGTTTCTGCGCGACGCGCCCCCTCAGGCAGGTTGATCGCCCTCTTGCTTGAAGGGTAGCAGCGACGCGGCTTCCCGCTGATAGGCACGTACGTGCTCTGATTCTTGCGCTGAGAATTGTGCGACTGCCTCGCGCAGTTTTTCGTCGACAATCCAGTGATTGGAGTACGTCAGAATGGGCTCGAACCCACGCTGAATCTTGTGTTCCCCCTGCGCACCCGGATCAAAACGCGACAAACCCTTCTCGATACAGTATTCGATGCCCCGGTAATAGCAGGCTTCAAAGTGCAGGTAATCAAATTCTGCAAGGCAGCCCCAATAGCGCCCGTACAGCGTGTCTGCCCCCTCGAAAAATAACGCGGCGGCGACCGGCTGCTGTTCACGGTGGGCGATCACCATCACGGGCGCCTGACCCAACTGAGGACAGGTCTCGGTAAAAAACGTCGCCGTCAAATAGCCACCGTGGCCCGATCGTTTGGCATAGGTCGTTTGGTAGCAGCGGTGAAAAAACCGCCAGTGCTCCGGAGTGATCGCCTCGCCTTTTAAGGTGACTAGCGAAAGCCCTTGACGGCTAATTTGCTCACGCTCGCGCCGCAGATTTTTACGCTTGCGACTGCTGAAGCGGTCCAAAAAGTCCTGAAAGTCGCGATAACCGCGGTTGAACCAATGAAACTGGGTCGTCAGCCGTTGTGACATGCCGCAGTTTGACAATTGTGCCGAGGCCGATTCTTCAAGGAACAGGACATGCCAGCTGGAGACATCGAGCGACTCACACAGCGCCTTCATGCCAGCAGCGACCTGTGGCAGGCCGATCTGGTCATTTTCTACCTGGGCAAAGCGCTGCCCGGTCGCGGGAGTGAACGGAATGCCGGTGACCAGTTTGGGGTAATAACGAAGCCCCATACGTTGCCAGGCATCAGCCCAAGACCAGTCAAAGACATACTCTCCGTAGCTGTGCGTCTTGAGGTAAGCGGGTACGAGCCCCACCAGTGACCCCGACTGCTCGAGGCGAACATGTGTGGGTTGCCAGCCGGTTTCTGCGGTGGTGCAACCCGATGCCTCGAGGCCTGTCAGAAAGTGCCAGCTTAAAAAAGGATCACCGCCACCAAAATAGCGGTGCCACTCACTGGATTCAATCTCGGTCAGTGACCGATGGACGGTGGCATGAAGGGGGTCCATGAGGTGTTAGAGCGTCGCGCTGGTGCCGAGCCAGAAGTGACCGCACAGGCCCATCAGGATCAGCAGTCCAATCCATTTGCTCTGGTTAAAGGCGATAAAACACTGGCGGGTATCGCGCGCCCTGATCCGCCACAAGTGGCGGCCAAAAAGCGCACCCACCGCGACCACGGCGGCGTCATAAATTAAGCCGAGCTCAAAGGCGACGCCGCAGCGCCAAAAGGCGAACAGGCAGAGGCACTGCAGGAGGCCAATAATTCGGACATCGAGGTCTCCGAATAGAATGGCAGTCGATTTTATACCGACAGCCAGATCGTCTTCTCGGTCGACCATAGCGTATTGCGTGTCGTAAACCACTGTCCACAGCACGTTGGCGGCGAACAGCCACCACAGCGCGCCGGGCAGCGTGTTGGCGCTTGCCGCGAAGGCCATCGGAATACTCCAGGCAAAAGCAACGCCCAGCACAATTTGGGGCCAGTGGGTGACGCGCTTCATCAACGGATAAATCAGCGCGAGTGCTGCTCCGGCGAAAGAGAGCTGAATGGTCAGCGTGTTGGTCAGCGCTACTAATGTCAGTGCGACAACCAATAGTGCCAGTAACAGTACGCCCGCCTCTTTCACGCTCAGCGCGCCTGTTACCAGTGGCCGCAAGCGAGTGCGTTCGACGTAACCATCGAGGTTGCGGTCAGCCAGATCATTGGCGATGCAGCCCGCGGCGCGCATCACGACCGCACCAGCCAAAAAGATCCCGACCAAGTGAGGTGGTGGATAGCCTTCATTAGCGAGCACGATGCCCCAGAGGGTTGGAGCCAGTAGCAAGAACGTACCAATGGGCTTGTCAAAGCGCGTGATCTCGATCATGGCGCGCCACCTGCCGGAAGCAGGAGTGTTGGCGGTATCGAGCGAGGAGGACGACTCAGTCAACGGGTGTGATTCTTATAACGCGGGCTGACAGTCTAGCGGCCTGTGTGGGGGGATGCGACACCTCTTGCTCAAACCCGGGCAAAATCAGCCCGGGCGCCTGACCAGCGCTGCATCAGACCGCGCGCGCGCTCCGGGTCGCTTTGATACATTCGAGCCGCTAAGGCCTGTGCTTCGATCAGCAGCGGCTCGTGCTCGGGTAGCCGCGCCACGCGGAACTCAGCGAGACCGGTTTGTCTCGTTCCCAGCAGCTCTCCGGGTCCCCGGATCTCCAGATCAGCCTCAGCGATAACAAAGCCATCGTGAGAATCCTGCATCACCTTCAGCCGCTGCTGAGCGGTGGCAGACAGCGGTTGGCGGAACAAAAGTAAGCAGTGGCTATTGATGGTCCCTCGTCCCACTCGCCCTCTCAGCTGATGCAGCTGTGCCAGGCCGAGCCGCTCGGCATTGTCGATAATCATCAGGCTGGCGTTAGGCACGTCCACGCCTACTTCAATGACGGTGGTCGCCACCAGTAGCTGTATGTCGCCGCGCTTGAACTGCTCCATGACCGTTGCCTTCTCCGTGGGCTTCAGCTTGCCGTGTACCAGACCAATAGTGATACCAGCCAACGCATGGCTTAACGCGTCCTGTGTTGCCTCGGCGGCCTCGATGTCCAGCGTGTCACTTTCTTCAATGGCGGTGCAAACCCAGTAGGCCTGCCGACCCTCACTGCAGGCCACGCCCACTCTTCGAATCACTGCCTCGCGGCGGGCGTGATCGATCAGAGTGGTGGTCACGGGTTGCCGACCCGGCGGCAGTTCGTCAATGATCGAGCAGTCGAGATCGCCATAAGCGACCATAGCCAACGAACGGGGGATCGGTGTCGCGGTGAGTGCAAGCTGATGAGGACGCTGATCTTCGGCCCCTTTATCGGCGAGTGCCAGACGCTGATGAACACCAAAACGGTGTTGCTCGTCGACAATGATGAGACCGAGTTGATCGAACCGGACATCCTCCTGAAAAAGGGCGTGCGTGCCGACCACGATGCCCGCATCACCTGTCACGAGCTTGTCGAGGACGGCCTCACGAGCTTTGCCTTTGGTACGACCACTCAGCCAGGTCACAGACAGCCCTAACGGCGCGAACCAAGTGTGTAGATTCGCGAAATGCTGCTCGGCCAACAGCTCGGTGGGTGCCATAAAGGCAACCTGATAGCCGGCCGATAGGGTATCCAGCGCTGCCCGGGCGGCGACGAGGGTTTTTCCTGAGCCGACATCGCCCTGCACGAGCCGCAGCATGGGCTGCTGTGCAGACATATCGTCTGCGAGCTCTCGGGCAACGCGTTCTTGCGCGACCGTTGGTGTAAACGGAAGGCTGGCAAGAAACGCCGTCGTGATAGGTGATAAGGGCGCGATAGGCGGTGCACGATGTTGTCGCTCTGTGTCCCGCACGCCCTGTACGGTCAGCTGGTGGGCGATTAATTCCTCGCGGGCCAGCCGGATCTGGGCGGGGTGGTGACCCTGCTGGATCTCACTCAATGCCGCGGTGGGCGGCGGGTTATGGAGAAAGGCAATGGCCTCGTGGAGTGTGATCTGGTCTTCGGTCAGATTGGCCAGTAAATCCTCGGGTGGGTTGTTGCCGAGCACGGTTAACGCCTGACCGCAAAGCTTGCGCCACGTGCTCTGACCGAGGCCGCTGACCGTGGGGTACACGGGCGTCAGCGCGGTCTCCACCAGATTGCCGCCGTCGCCCAGCCGGTACTCCGGGTGAATCATCTCAAGCTGTCCACCCAGACGACGAGGGGTGCCAAAAAGCTGCACCGAAGAGCCCTGTTTGAACTGCGAGACCTGCGCCTGCCGAAAATGGAAAAACCGAACGGTAAGTAGCCCGCTGCTGTCTTCTATCTTCACGACTAATGTGCGTCGACGGCCCATGGTCACGGCGGCTGCGCGAATTTCACCCTCGATTAATCCATCCACTTGATCTTGCAGCCCGCCGATGGGGGTGACCTGCGTCCTGTCCTGATAACGGAGCGGAAAATGGAACAGTAAATCCTCGAGCGACCGGATACCGATATCCGATAGCCGGGCAGCCATTTTATCGCCCACCCCACGGAGGACTGTTACGGGGTTGTGGAGAATGGTTTGACTCAAGCGTATCCCGTTGAGAAAAGGTCTCGTGCTAGGGTGGTATCTTAGCCACTCTTTGATGAGGTCGTGAAGTCATGCGAGTGCTGATCCTCGGTTGTGGTGACATTGGTGTGCGCGTTGGCGCCTCTCTTATCGAGAGGGACTGGCGCGTTGCGGCCGTGCGCCGCAATCCGAATCAGCTGCCTGCGACCTTTGAGAGTTACGCGCTAGATCTAACCGATCCCGACAGCTTCGCATCGATGGCACCCATCCAACCTGACTATGTCGTGGTCACGCCCACGCCGCAGTCTTACGACCCCGCGGGCTATCATGCCGGTTTTGCCGGCGTAGCGCAGTCACTGGCTGCGCAGGGCTGGTTGCGCCAGTGCCGCCGGTTGATCTGGGTCTCTTCGACCCGTGTTTATCGGGAGTCGGACGGTGGCTGGGTGGATGAGTATTCGCCATTGAATCTCGATGAGCCTCAAGCGCATGCCATGGTAGCGGCGGAAGCGACGATTCGCCGCGCTGCCACCGCAACGATTATCCGTCCGGCGGGGGTTTATGGAGATCCTAAGGGGATGCTCATCCGCCGGGTGCAATCAGGAGAGGGCGGTGCGACAGATGCCCACTACGGGAATCGTATTCATCGCGACGATCTGTCACGGCTGATCGTGCATTGCTTGCTTCGTGACCAAAGAGGCCAATCGGTGCCACCGACGCTGATCGGGGCGGATCACGATACGACCCCGACCCACGAGGTTGAAGATTGGCTGGCGGCACAGTTAGACGTGGCTATTGTCAGACAGACGAGCAGCGCCCGGACGCGTGCCAACCGGCGCTGTCGAAGCACCTTGCTCGAGTCGATCGGCTTTACGCTGTCCTACCCTACTTGGCGTGAAGGCTATGCCGCCTCGCTCACTATCCGGGCGGCATCGGGACAGGCATAGATCCGTGCCCGCTTAAAGGGCGAGAATCGCCTCGACTTCGATGCGCGCACCTTTGGGTAAAGCGGCAACCTGAACACAGGCTCTTGCAGGGTAGGGTTCATTGAAATGGCTGACCATCACGGCATTGACGGCATCGAAGTCTCCGAGGTCCGTCAGTGAAATATTAATTTTGACAGCGTCATTCAACGTTCCGCCCGCAGCCGTTGCGACCGCACTGAGGTTATTGAATACCTGCTCTGCCTCGGCAGTAATGTCCGCCGTCACCATCTCCATAGAGACCGGATCAAGCGGTATTTGCCCCGATATCCAGACAGTGTTTCCCACCTTGATGCCCTGCGAGTAAGGCCCGATGGCTTGCGGTGCTGATTGAGTGGCGATAACGGCTCGGTTGGACACAATGAACTCCCGTGAATGTGCAGAGGGCACTTTATTGAATAACGGACTGAGTGAGGCTGCAAGGCCTAACAAGAAGCGACGGCGACCGATAATGCCGCGGGTGATAGACAGCATCAGCGCCTTGCGCTGCGCACCACTTTGAGTACGCCCTCGACGCTCCGCAATCGCTTCATGACCCGCGCCAGATGAGTTCTGCTGCTCACCTGCAGCTCGAGATCGACAAAGGTAAACTGAACATCTTTGTTCTGTGTGGCAATGCGCTCAATATTGAGGCCGATCGCGCTAAGCCGCGTTGCGAGCACGGCAATCATGCCGCGACGATTTTCGACCTGTACCCTCAGCCCCACCGGGTAGCTGCGCTCAACCATTTCGTCCCAGTGCAGTGAGATGAGCCGGTCAGGTTGCTCACGCATTTCCAGTAAGTTGCGGCAGTTGTCACGATGCACCATTAACCCTTTTTCCTGACCGAGGTACCCCTGGATCGGGTCGCCAGGCAGGGGACAGCAACATTTCGCATACGTTACGCCGACGCCTTCGGTACCGCGGATGCCTAGGGTCGCGGCCTCGCCGCTGACCGCGGAATTATTACTGGCGCTGGTCAGATGCGCCACGGCGATGTTCGGCAGCGTATTGCCCAGGGCCACGTCCACCATCAGGGTTTCCACGTCGGCCTTTCCCAGCGCCCTGAGCGCTGCCGCTAGCGTCTTTTCATTGATGGCATTAAGCCGGGTATCGTGCGCCATCAGTGCTCGGTCGAGGAGGTTGCGTCCCAACGCCAGAGAGTCTTCGCGGCGTTGGTCTTTCAAAAAGTGTCGTATGTGAGTTCGCGCTCTGGCCGTCACCACCCAGTTCAACCACGAGGGGCTAGGCCGACCAGTCGGGGACGTGACGATCTCGACGGTTGCGCCACTCTCCAGCGGCTCTGACAGGGGCACCAGCTGGTTGGTGACTCGCGCTGCAACACAATGATTACCGATGTCGCTGTGGACGGCATAGGCAAAGTCGATGGCGCAGGACCCTTTAGGTAGCTCGAGAATATCGCCCCGGGGCGTAAAAACGTACACCTCGTCAGGAAAGAGGTCGATCTTGACGTTTTCAATAAACTCTAATGAGTCCCCGGCGCGTTGTTGCATCTCCAGTAGCCCCTGAACCCACTCCCGTGCTCGGGTGTGCGACATGCTGGCGCCGGTTTCTTCGGTTTTATAAAGCCAGTGGGCGGCGATGCCGTTGTTCGCCATGTCTTCCATTTCATGGGTGCGAATCTGAATTTCGACGGGAACACCGTGCATCCCTTTCAGTACGGTATGCAGCGATTGATAGCCGTTTGCCTTGGGTATGGCAATGTAATCCTTGAATTCTCCCGGTACCGGCTTATATAGACTGTGCACCATACCCAGCGCCCGATAGCAGTCATCGACCGAGTCGACGATGAGGCGAAATGCAAAAATATCCATGACCTCCGAGAAGGATTTTCGCTTCGCTTTCATCTTGTTATAGATGCTGTAGAGATGTTTTTCCCGGCCGGCGACGGTAGCGCTCAACCCCTCCCGGCTGAGCGTCTGTCCGAGTTGGTCGCGAATCTGATCGACCAGCTGCTTGCGGTTTCCACTGGCGGAGCGCCGCGCAGCCTCCAATCGCCTGGCGCGCATGGGGTAGAGGGCCTTGAGTCCGAGATCCTCGAATTCCATCCGCACTTCATTCATGCCAAGGCGCATCGCGATAGGGGCGTAGATATCCAGCGTTTCACCGGCGATCCGTTTTATTTTTTCCCGATTCAGCACTCCGAGTGTTCGCATGTTGTGCAAGCGGTCTGCCAGCTTAACGAGTATGACCCGGATATCCTTCGCCATCGCCAGCGTCATTTTTTGGAAGTTCTCTGCCTGCCTGAGTTCGACTGAATCAAATTCGACGTGCGTCAGCTTGCTGACACCGTCGACAAGTTCGGCAACCTCGCCACCAAACTGAGCGCCAATATCTTCTTTGTTGACGCCGGTGTCTTCAATGACATCATGCAGAAGAGCAGCCATCAGGCTCTGCGCATCCATGTGCATACGCGCAAGAATACTCGCCACAGCGAGGGGGTGAGTGACGTAAGGCTCGCCGCTGCGGCGGGTTTGCCCGTAGTGGGCTTGTTCAGAGTAATAGTACGCCCGCCTGACCTGCTGCGCTTGATCCAGCGGCAGGTAGTCGGCAATCAGTTGTTCAAAGGCAGCGAGTGAGCTGTTAGCGAACTGCCCTTCGTGGGGCAATGAATGGGCAGTGGGGCGTGATCCCAGCCGTGAGCTAATGCCGGTGAAGGACCCGCTGAGCGCTTGGAGTGTTGTTGTCACCACCGCCAGCGGTTTCCAGAATTAGAGGATGGGTGTCTCGAAGCTGGCCGCCAGTTCCTCTTCCGCTTCGATTTCGCTTTCGCGCGCGAGCACTTCCGGCGTGATTAAGCCCTCTGCAATCTCTCGCAACGCAATGACGGTGGCCTTGTCCGATTCGTCGTTAACCAGTGGGTCGCGGCCGCCAGTAGCCATTTGCCGTGCGCGTTTAGAAGCCAGCATGACCAGCTCAAAGCGGTTATCAACGTTGTCCAGACAGTCTTCAACAGTAATTCTCGCCATGACAGCGTGGTCTCCTCATTGCTTACCGCATCGTTTCGCGGCCGCGCAGTATAGCGTAGGAAAGGGTTTTGCACTGCCCTTACAGTGTAAATTTGACGTGAACTGTACGCCCCATGCGGGGCGTTCAAGCGAGCAGATCTTCTATGAGGTCTTGCAGCGTCGACTGCTGTTGCCCTGTGCGTAGCCGCAGAGTCCGAACCAGCGCTTGTAATTCCCCTAGCGCCGTGCCGAAATCGTCATTGATAATCAGGTAGTTGGCTTCTTCCCAATGCGACATCTCCTCTCGAGCGGCATTCATCCTGATGTCGATGGTGTCATCTGCGTCCTGCCCCCTCGCCTGCAGCCGAGCTTTGAGGGCATCGATGGAAGGCGGCAAAATAAATAACCAGGCGCTATCGGGCAGCAGCGATTGCACCTGTTGCGCTCCTTGCCAATCAATTTCCAAAATCACATCCGCACCTTCAGCGAGGCGCGATTCCAGCTGGGCCAGGCTGGTGCCATAAAAGTGGCCGAATACCTGCGCCGACTCAAAAAAGGCCCCGGCTTCCCGCATTTCGTTAAACGTCTCAGTCGAGACAAAAAAATAATTGATGCCCTCGGCTTCGCCGGGCCGTTTCGGTCGGGTGGTGTGAGACACCGACACCTCAACCCGGCTGTCCTGCTCGACCAGTGCTTTGATGAGAGATGTTTTTCCCGCGCCACTTGGCGCAGAAATAATCAGCAGTTGTCCTCTTGTTGAATTCACGCTCGGCACCTACTCAATATTTTGGATCTGTTCGCGCATTTGTTCGATCAATACCTTGAAGTCCACCGAGGTATTGGTTGTGCTCAGTGCCGTGGATTTTGAGCCAAGCGTATTGGCCTCGCGATTCAGTTCTTGCATCAGAAAATCCAACCGCCTGCCGCAGGGCGCTTTGCCGGCAAGGGCATTTTCAATCGCATCGAGATGGGCGTCCAGGCGATCCATCTCCTCCTCGACATCGGCACGCTGCAATATATAAACGATTTCCTCCTCCAGTCGAACCGGGTCGGCTTCGATATCGAGCTCCTGCAATCGTGCCAGCAGCCTTTGTCGATAAGCGCTTTGCAGTGCTGGAAGTTGCTCACGCAGTACCTTGAGGTGCTTGTGCATGCCGTCTTGGCGCTGCCGAATCATGGCCGCCAGTTTTTCCCCTTCTTGCAGGCGCTGTTGGTGAAGGTCTTCAAAACACGCCTCGGCGGCATCGAGGGTCGCAGCGTGGAGCGTCTCATGGTCTGTTTCCTCCTCGATCAGCACTCCCGGGGACAGCAATAACGCCAAAGAATCCGGCGTTGGCGCGTTGGGGAAGGCTTTTTCCACCTCTGACAGCGACGACTCCAGTGCACGGAGACGCTCGTGATTTAGGGCGGCGGGGGCACTCGAACCGCTGTGAGACAGCCGAATCGCCATTTCAAGCTTGCCGCGCGAAAAGTGTTTGCCCGCTTGTTCGCGCAGCGCGTTCTCGATGCTTCTCAAGGCATCGGGCATGCGACACTGAAGATCCAGATAGCGGTTATTGACGGAGCGACACTCCACCGTGACCGTCAGGGCCCCCGTTGTTACACTGCCGCGGGCAAAGCCCGTCATGCTCTGAGTCACCGTCATTACCCCGCGAAAAACGACGTTAATTGTAACAGCAGTGACCCGGGCTGACTGTCCTTCCACAGCAGGAGATCCTTAATGGAGACAACACCCGAACGGCCTAGCGGTCGCGCCCCCGAGGCAATGCGACCCATCCACTTTGAACGAGGTTATACCTGCCATGCCGAGGGTTCGGTGCTGGTTTCGTTCGGACAAACAAAGGTCATTTGTACGGCCAGCATCAATGCTGGAGTGCCTGGATTCTTACGCGGTAAAGGGGAGGGTTGGTTGACGGCCGAATACGGGATGTTGCCGCGCTCGACGGGGTCGCGCATGGATCGTGAGGCGGCGCGTGGCAAGCAGAGTGGCAGGACTGTTGAAATCCAGCGGTTGATCGGCCGATCGTTGCGCGCGGCGCTGGACCTGAAGCTACTAGGGGAGCGCACGCTGATCGTAGATTGCGACGTGATTCAGGCAGACGGTGGAACCCGCACAGCGGCCATTTCAGGTGCCTGCGTGGCGGTGGTCGATGCACTCAATGGTTTGCAGCGGTCTGGTGACCTGGAGTCAGACCCACTTCGGCATCTGATTTCTGCGGTGTCGGTTGGGGTGTGGAAGGGGCTGCCCGTAGTGGATCTCGATTATGCCGAGGACTCCAGAGCCGATAGCGACATGAATGTCGTGATGACCGAGCACGGTGGGTTGATCGAGGTGCAGGGCACTGCGGAAGGCGCCACCTTTACTCAGGAAGAGCTGACAGGGTTGCTCACACTGGCCTCGTCCGCCAGCGCGGCGATTACGACAGCGCAGCGGGCGGCATTGAGCGTTGGTTAAACGTTCAAGTCGTAGTCCATGACGACAGGGGCGTGATGAGAAAAGGCCTGCTCGTCGTAGACGTGACCGCGCTCAACAGAGTTCACCAGCAGCTCTGAAATAATCTGGGTGTCGGTGCGCACGCCACCGGCGTCGTCACCGTTTGGCCACCAGGTGTAGGTGCCTGGCTCGCTATCAGCCAACGCGTAGGCGTCGGCATAGCCACTGTCGTAAAGGTCCAGCATCCAGCCGCGCTCGGAGGCGGATAGTCCTGGGAGCGCGCCGCTGTTACCGGCTTCTTCGGCATCAGCATGATGTGCCATCAGCTCCCAGCCGCCGCAGAGGATGTAACCCCGACGTTTGTGACGCACTTTTTCAAGGTGGCTGCTCAGTCTTGAGAGAAAATTCAGCTTGTTTTCCATGGCCTTCGGCCCCTCTGCGCCTGAAGGCACCAGTACCGACCCGACACTGATCTCTTCGAAATCGGCTTGGATGTAAAGACCCTGAGCGTCGAACTCGTCAAACCCCAACCCCCAAATAATGGCTTTGGGAAGACGTTTACAGTAGATCGCGACACCGTTCGTAAGCGGGTTGTCGTAATGATCCAGAAAGTACGGGTGGTAATGATCGGGAAAGAAGCTTTGCCCCTTAAGGCCGTGCTCTGCGCACCGGGTATCCTGCAAGCAAATGATGTCTGCGTCTTGTGCGAACAGCCACGTCAGGCACCCTGTTTCGGCTGCCCGCTCTAACCCCTCAACGACGAGGCTGATGACCCTCATTGCTAGTCCTAATTGCTCAGTTCCCCTATGATACGTTTAAACGGTGCGGCCAGACTCTGCTCTGACCTGAATTCAGAACTTTTGGTCGCAGGGATGTCGTAAAAACGCCAGGGAGTCAGGTGTGAAGACCACCGGGAAGGGTTACCGTCAGGAGTTCATCGAGTTGGCATTGGAATGCAATGTGCTGCAATTCGGCGAATTTGAGCTCAAGTCAGGGCGCATCAGCCCCTACTTTTTTAACGCGGGTAAATTCTCCACTGGCGCGGCCCTCGCGCGGTTGGGTCGTTGTTATGCCGCTGCGCTGCGAGAGTCGGGCTTACCCACAGAGATGCTTTTCGGCCCTGCTTACAAGGGCATTCCTCTGGTGGCCACTACGGCCATGGCACTTTCAGATGAACACGGCATTGATCTGCCCTTTGCCTTCAATCGCAAAGAAGCCAAAACCCACGGCGAGGGCGGCAGTATTGTGGGTGCGCCGCTCGCCGGTGATGTAGTGGTAGTCGATGACGTGATGACCGCGGGTACGGCCATTCGTGAATCCATGGCTATTCTGAATGAAGCAGGGGCTCGAGGGAGTGGCGTCCTGATTGGTCTCGACCGGTGTGAGCGAGGTGATGGCGAGCGCTCCGCAGTGCAGCAGGTTGAGCGAGACTGGGGGCTTCAGGTGGTGAGCGTGGTGTCACTCCATGACATTATCGCCTGGGTCGAGAGCAACCCCGAGATGGCGCCCTACCAAGAGGCGCTGGAAGGATACCGGGAGCAATATGGCGTGGCATAGGTCATGCGGCGCCGCGGCGCTGCTGACGGCTTTGTTGTGGGTGTCTAATACGGTACCAGCCGAGCTTTATCGCTACCAAAATGAAGCGGGTGTTACCGTCGTCGACTGGGCAATGCCGGCGGCTTATGTGAGCAATGGATACGAAATATTGAATGAGTCCGGCCAGGTGGTGAGCGTGGTGCCACCCGCCAAGACTGCAACTGAACGTGAGCAAGACGCGGCAGCGGCGAGAGCTCGTGCGGCTGACACTGCGGCTGAGGCGGCACAGTTGGCACGAGATACCTTTCTCCTGCGTCGCTACAGCACTGTTCAGGACATCGAAGCCGCGCGTGACCGCTCGCTGCGTGAGTTGGACATCCGTATCGCCATTCTCAGCAGCCAGCGGGAGACGCTGTCCCAGCAGCTTGCGCGTCACGAGGACGCGCTCGCGGCGCGTGCACAGCTGGATGAAGAAGCGACTCAATACGGACAAGATACGGTGGCGGCCCTGAAGGCTGAAATTCAGAGCCTCGATGACGCCACAAAGGGCAGACAACAGCAGGCTGCTGCATTGGCAGAGGCTTACGGTCGCGACATTGCCCGCTTTGGTCAGCTTGAAGAAATCGTCTTACTGCGGCGCCAGATGAGTGCCGCACCCGCCACGCCTTAGGGTGAGGCGGTCAAGACACGCTGCATCAGCCCCTCCGCTAACACGCTCCATTGATCGGCCCAGCCCTCTGTGGGGTGTCGCCTGAAATCACTGCGGCAAAATTGGGTCACTCGGCCTTCTGCTGATGCCATGATCAGATTGGCGGTGGTGGCTATCGGCAACCGTGTCCGCAGTCCTTCCCGCAATTCTGCTTCCCGTAAGTACTGCTTTAGCTGAGTTTCGAGCCGTTCGTACAATTGTGCGACCTGCTGGTGGAGTCGATGGGACTCCCCGGTGAGGGCTCTGCCAGTCAGTAAACGCGTGATGCCGGGATTGCGTTCACAGAACTCAAGATACAGTCGCAATAGCCCCTGACACTGACTTAAGGCGCCCACCTGCTCGCTGGAGAGGCGCCCGATGCGTGTAAATAGCGCCTCCTCTGCGAAGCTCAGCAGCGCTTCAAACATTTTGCTCTTGGAGGGGAAGTGCCGATACAGCGCGGCCTCGGACACACCGACCGAAGCGGCCAACCTGGCGGTCGTGATGCGGGTGTTCGGCGCTTCCTCAAGCATTCTCGCCAGCACCTCAAGAATCTGCTGTTTGCGGTGCTGGGTTGTCGTGGCGGCTCTGTCGGGCATGGGCTTCCTATTTTCCCGAATATCCGCTGATGCTAATCAGACACGCAGCGCGGCGCAAACTGCGCTCAGTTGCGGTTACTAATCAGAGTACCAATGCCTTCATCAGAGAAAATTTCGAGTAACGCAGCATGGGCGACTCGCCCGTCGATAATGTGGGCGCTGGTGACGCCGCTTTGTACCGCGTCTAGCGCGCACTGTATTTTGGGTAGCATGCCACCGTGAATGACGCCGGCTTGAATCAGCTCTCGAACCTGATCGGTGGCGAGACCGGTCAGGGTGCTGCCCTCCGCGTCCAACAGCCCCGGTACATTAGTCAGTAGCATGAGTTTTTCGGCCTGCAGTACCTCGGCCAGCTTACCTGCAACAAGATCGGCGTTGATGTTGTAGGTCTGACCATCGACACTCCCCGCGACAGGCGCGATCACGGGAATGTAGTCACTGTCACTAAGCATATTGAGAATGTCAGTATCAATGCTGGCCACTTCTCCTACCTGACCAATGTCTTTTTCTCCTTCGGCACCCCAATTGCCGGCTAGTTTTCTTGCCTGAATCAGTTGCCCGTCTTTGCCGGTGATGCCGATGGCGCGGCCGCCATTGCGATGGATACTGTCCACAATTTCCTTATTCACGGAGGCACCCAAGACCATTTCGACCACGTCCATCGTGTGCTCATCTGTGACACGCATGCCGTCAACGAATTCCGTTTCGATACTCAGTCGCTCCAGCAGTTGTCCGATCTGCGGGCCACCGCCATGGACCACAATGGGGTTCATACCCACGAGCTTCATCAGCACGACATCGCGGGCAAAGCTCTCCTGTAGGCCGGCATCTGTCATGGCGTTGCCGCCAAATTTGATGACGAAAGTCTTGCCCGTGAACCGTTGGATGTAGGGAAGTGATTCGGTCAGGATCCGGGCAAAATTCCCAGCCTCACCTTGATTGAGCGACATGACGCAAGTTCCAGCATGAATTCAGACGAAAGCATGAGCCGGCAGACGCGCAAAGGCAATGTGAAGATGCCGCACAGCGCACTGCAGGTATAAGGCTGAAGTTCACACTGAGATATGGATCGGGATCAGTGCGGTAGCTGCGATGCCAATGCACTGATAATTTGTTCTGCGATAACGCGCTTGCTGGCCAGCGGCAGACTGCGCTCTCCCGCTTCGGTGATGAGGTGCACGGCATTCTGCTCCGATCCGAACGTGGTTTGCGGGTCAGCTACGTCATTGGCAATGATCATATCGAGACCTTTGCGCACTCTTTTTTCACGGGCGTGGACGAGCACCGACGTCGTCTCAGCTGCGAACCCGGCGACGAGGGCAGGACGGTTGGGCAGTTGTGTCACCTGGGCAATGATGTCGGGGTTCTCCACCAGTGTGAGGGTGAGCGGCCCCCCGCTTTGTTTCTTAAGCTTGGTCGACGCAGGAGATTCAGGCCGGTAATCCGCCACGGCAGCTGCGCCGATGAATAGGTCTGCACCCTCAGCGAGGCGCAGCGCCGCTGCACACATTTCCGCAGCCGAGGTCACTGGGTGCAGCGAGACACGGTCGGGCGGCTCTAGCTGCACAGGTCCCGAAATTAGCGCGACTTGCGCCCCGGCTGCGGCACACGCGCCGGCCAGTGCATACCCCATTTTCCCTGAGCTGTGGTTGCTCAGATATCTCACGGGATCAATCGCTTCCAGTGTCGGACCGGCCGTAATGATGACGCGCTTACCTTCGAGTTGGCGGTTTTCAAAACGCTGGTTCAGGGCCACCACGATCGCGTCAGGCTCCAGAAGCCGTCCGGGGCCAACGTCGCCGCAGGCCTGTTCCCCGGCGTCGGGGCCAATGATCTGGATATTTCGCGAGGCGAGCAATTGCACATTTTCCTGTGTGGCGGCATGGGTCCACATTTGTTGGTTCATGGCAGGCGCGACCGCAACGGGAGCGGGGGTCGCCAGGGCAACCGTCGTCAGCAGATCGTCGGCTCTACCCTGAGCTAGCCGCGCTAATACATCCGCCGTTGCAGGCGCAATGATCATGAGGTCAGCCCAACGCGCCAGCTCAATGTGGCCCATGCCTGCTTCTGCCGCCTCATCGAGGAGTTCCGTGTGCGTTGGCTCACCAGAAAGCGCCTGCAGGGTGAGAGGAGTAATGAACTCGGTAGCGCCTCTAGAGAGCACTACGCGCACCACTGCGCCCTGCTTTTTGAGCAGCCGCACCAACTCCGCGCCCTTGTAGGCCGCGATGCCGCCAGAGATCGCCACCAGAATGTGGCGCTGGTTTAACTGGCTCATAGGTCCTCATACCCGAAAGCGATTCGACCGCACCCTAGCATTTGCAGGGGTTTTTGCACACTTGGCACTATCGAGGCCTGGGCTCGCTTGCGCGGCCAGTGCCCCTCTGGTATAAAACGCGCCCTTTGTAGCTGTCGATGGGGATTCCCATGTCACGTGTCTGTCAGGTTACGGGTAAGCGACCCGCAACCGGAAATAACGTCTCGCACGCCAAGAACCGCACCAAGCGCCGTTTCTTGCCCAATTTGCATAATCATCGTTTCTGGGTCGAAGCGGAGAAGCGCTTTGTGTCATTGCGGGTTTCTTCCAAGGGCATGCGAATTATCGACAAGCGGGGTATCGAGACAGTACTTGAAGAGCTCCGCGCCCGCGGCGAGAAAGTCTGAGGATTGAACGATGCGTGAAAAGATCAGAATGAATTCAACAGCTGGCACCGGCCACTTTTACACCACGGACAAAAACAAGCGGACCATGCCTGACAAGCTTGAGATGAAAAAGTACGATCCGGTGGCTCGCAAGCATGTGATCTATAAAGAGGCCAAGATCAAGTAACCTTGATCTGATACCTCATCCCCAAACCCCGGCTGTCTGCCGGGGTTTTTATTTCTGTCGATGATTCTCGGATCAGCTGGTCTCTCGGGTCACTTTATGGTCCGATACTTGCCACGTAAATCTCTCCCGCGATAGCGTGCCGACCTGTATGCCAGAACTGCCTGAAGTCGAAACCACCTGCCGCGGTATCGCTCCGCACATCATGCAGCGCACGGTTCGCGAGGTCATTGTCAGGGAGTCACGATTGCGTTGGCCTGTCCCCCGCAAACTAAATCAGCTGCTCTCCGGGGCGCGTTTTTTATCAGTGGGGCGCCGGGCGAAGTATCTGCTTCTTGAAACAGCGCGCGGCACGCTGATGGTCCATCTCGGCATGTCTGGAAGCTTAAGAATTATGCCCGCCGACACGCCCCCGCTTTATCACGACCACATCGATATCGTGCTCGATAACGAGCTTTGCCTTCGCTATCACGATCCTCGGCGCTTCGGCAGCTTTCACTGGCTGCAGTCGCCTCAGCATCCCCTTCTTGACCATCTCGGTCCGGAGCCACTTTCCGGCAGCTTTTCCGGGGCGTATTTGTATGATCGGTCTCGTCGTCGTCGCATTCCCGTCAAGCAATTCATCATGGACGGTAAAGTGGTCGTAGGCGTGGGCAATATCTACGCCAATGAAGCCCTGTTTATGGCCGGCATCCACCCTGCCCGCGCAGCAGGCCGCATCGCCAAAGCGCGATACGACATATTGGTCGGTACCATCAAGCAGGTACTCGCTGATGCGATTGAGCAGGGCGGCACCACGCTGAGAGATTTTGTGGGGGGGGATGGGTCGCCGGGTTATTTTGCCCAGCAGCTTCGGGTATATGGTCGCGAGGGTCAGCCCTGCAGGGTGTGCTGCGCTGCGCTCAAAGAAATTCGGCAGGGGGGACGCAGTACGATTCTATGTCCGCGGTGTCAGCGTTAATGTTCTAGAAAGCGTGCAACCCGCGCCCACCGAGCCGTCTTTAGGCCAGCTGTTGTTGCAGTGCCGCGGCAACGTTCGGTGGGACAAAGCCGCTGATATCGCCCCCTAGGCCTGCGATCTCTCTGACCAATGATGAAGAGATGTAAGAAAGCTCTGCACTTGGCGTGAGAAAAACACTTTCAAACTCGGGATTCATCGCGCGGTTCATGTTGGCCAACTGAAACTCGTATTCGAAGTCCGCAACAGCACGCAGGCCCCTGAGCACGCAGTGGGAGCCCTGTGCTGTCACAAAATCAATGAGCAAGCCGTTAAAAGGCACAACCTCTGCTGCCGGCACGTGCTGTAAGCATTCCTCTGCCAGCCCCACTCGCGTCTCCAGCGGAAACAAGGGCGCCTTTTTCTCGCTGGTCGCCACGGCCACGACCACACGCTCGAAAAGTTTTGCAGCACGTTCAACAAGGTCAATGTGGCCATTGGTGATGGGGTCAAAGGTCCCCGGGTACACCACGGTATGGGTTAACACGTGATTGGTCCTCCAGTGCTTTTCTCGAGCCTACACAAGTCTGGGGGAGCGAACAAACCACACAGCCATCAGGCGCGCCGCAACGTCAGGAGTTGATATCGGACGTCGCCAGCGGTTTTTTCCCTGACAACCTCATAAAGCATTTCCGGGATGGGCTCGGGATTGGACAGGCTGGTTTCGTAATAGATCCGGTTGTGTGCATTGAGACACCCGGCGGTGGCGATTTGCTGCAGCGTTGACTCGCCAAGTAGAGCCTCGAATGGAGGGTCCACAAAAATGATATCCCAGCCACCCTGAGCAGCGTTGAGGTACTCCGCCGCGGTACCGAATCGCAGCGTGCTGCGATCGCTGGCACCAAGCGTGTTGAGGTGTTGTTCCACAGCGGTAAGTGCCTCACGGTCAGCATCGACAAAGTCACAGCGTGCGGCACCGCGGGAAAGCGCTTCTATGCCCAATGCCCCTGATCCCGCAAACAGATCCAGGCAATGGGCACCGCCGAGCTCGGGTTCGAGCCAGTTGAAAAGCGTTTCGCGCACTCTGTCACCGGTAGGCCTCAGCCCGGGCCGATCGGGAAACCGGAGCTTGCGACCACGCCATATCCCGCCAATGATTCGGAGTTGCGAGGCCATCTTTTTGGGAGCGCGTCTCATACTGGTTCCTGCTTTCCGGGGTGCTAGACTGCCCCTCAGTTAACGGCGCGCCTACATCTTGACGCGCCACACCGAGTCACGCAGATCATGAAGCTATTCAAACGCCGCGCCAAGCCCGACAGTCAACCTGAAGGTGTTCAAGGCATAGATTCCGCTGAAGCCGCCGACAGTGCGCAGAGAACGGTGGTTGAGGAGTGCGACGTCGCGGCGGAGGGTGCGGATGAGGGCCGGCCGGCCCCCTTGCAGCCAGCAGCACCGCCAGAGACTTCAGCGACGCTCTTCGGGCGTCTGCGAAGTGGGCTCAGCCGCAGCCGGGGGCAGTTTACAGAGGGGTTGGCCAGCCTCGTCTTAGGCAAAAAGCAGCTGGACCCCGAGTTGTTGGAGGCGCTCGAGGAGCAGTTGATCATGGCTGACCTCGGGCTGGAGACTACCGAGCGGGTGCTTGAATCGCTGCGCCAACGCCTTGATCGCAAGGCGTTATCAGCCGAGGAGTCCGTGCTGTCGTCGCTGAAGGAGACACTGATTGAGCTTCTGGAAGATCAGGAGCGCGCGCTCAGCCTCGAGCAGCATAAGCCTTTCGTGATACTGGTTGTGGGTGTAAACGGTGCCGGTAAAACCACCACCATTGGCAAGTTGGCACATCGGTTCAAGCAGGAAGGCCGCAGCGTGATGTTGGCAGCGGGCGATACTTTCCGCGCGGCTGCCGTGGAGCAACTGCAGGCGTGGGGCGATCGTCATGATGTGCCTGTGATTGCGCAGCACTCGGGCGCGGATAGCGCATCGGTGCTGTTTGATGCACTGGAAGCGGCGAGGGCGAGGGGTGTAGATGTCTTGATCGCCGATACCGCAGGGCGGCTGCAGAATAAGTCTCATCTCATGGATGAACTCAGCAAGGTGGTTCGTGTCATGCGTAAACAAGACGACACAGTACCCCATGAAACGTTATTGGTATTGGATGCCGGAACGGGTCAGAACGCGGTATCGCAGGCCGTGGAGTTTGATCAGGCGGTCGGCGTGTCAGGGGTCGCGGTAACCAAGCTCGATGGCACCGCCAGGGGCGGTGTGTTGTTTGCCATTGCCCACAAACTGAAGCGGCCGATTCGTTTTATCGGTGTGGGTGAGCAATCCGAAGACCTTCGAGATTTTTCCGCACGGGACTTTGTGAATGCACTGCTGGACGAGCGTTAAAGGGTCTCATCAGTGATTGAATTTGAGCGGGTCAGCCGCCGATTCGGGGACCTCGACGCACTGCGCCACCTTAATTTGACGATTGACCAGGGTGAGATGGCTTTTATTACCGGTCACTCTGGCGCAGGCAAGAGCACTTTGTTGCGACTCTTGCTATTGCTCGATCGGCCGAGCAGCGGTGAGATTCGCGTCAAGGGTGAGCTGACGAGAGAAATTCGTTCGCACAGGGTGCCGCAGTATCGGCGTCGCTTTGGTGTGGTTTTTCAGGATCACCGATTACTTTTCGATCGCAGTGTCCATGACAATGTCGCGTTGCCGCTGGTGATCGCAGGATTCTCGCCAAGAGACAGCGCTCGACGGGTTCGAGCGGCGCTCGATAAAGTGGGGCTGTTGGCTCAAGAGTACGCGAACCCCGCCACTTTATCGGGGGGCGAGCAGCAGCGTGTCGGTATTGCGAGAGCGGTCGTCGCAAGACCCGAGTTTCTGATTGCCGACGAGCCTACGGGCAATCTTGATCCTCAGCTGTCTTCAGAAATTATGGCTTTGTTTGAAGCTTTCAATCAGGTGGGCGTCACGGTGCTCGTGGCAACCCATGACCTGTCGCTGATATCGCAACTTCGGCACCGGATTATTACGCTCAGCTCGGGGCGTCTCGCGGGCGCTGAGTCGCCATGAATTCACCAACCGGCCAATCGGCAGAGCGGTGGACCCGAGCTGCTGTGTGGCGAGCACAACACCGGATCGCTGCTAACGACAGTGGGCGAAAACTGTTGCAACGGCCCGTCGCGACAGGGCTGGTTTGGCTAGTGGTCGCAATCTCACTGGCACTTCCCAGCGCGCTATTGCTGACCGTCGAAAACCTTCGGCCGATCGTTCCGGATCTGGCGCGTTCAGCTCAGTTGTCCGTCATGCTGGACAGAGAAGTGGATCGAGCGAGTGCGGAGGCGGTGCAGGGTCAGATTGAGAATTGGTCGGGGGTGGATGCGGTTCGGTGGGTGAGTCGCGAACAAGCGCTCTCGGAGTTTGGTGAGCAGACCGGCTTGGCGACACTGTTGGCTTCGCTCGATCGAAACCCCCTGCCCCATACGTTGCGTGTGCTGCCTAAGTTGCCGGTCAGCGACTCAGCGCTGAATCGCTTGATCGGAGAGCTTGAGTCATTCCCTAACGTCAATCGAGTGGTAGCAGACACCCGCTGGATGGCACGCCTTGATGAGACGCTGGTGGCGGGTGAACGCTGGGTACTCGCGTTGGGCGGCGCTATGGTATTGGGCGCGATTCTGGCGCTGGCCAATACGCTCCATTTGGCCATCGATGCCCGCAGGGAGGAAATCCTTGTGGTGCGTGTGATCGGCGGTTCCCCTGCCTTCGTGCGCCGACCCTTTTTGTATACCGGGCTGTATTTTGGTGCAGGCGGTGGGGTGTTAGCAGCGCTCATGCTGTGGGCTTTGAGCCTCTGGCTCACAGGGCCGGTTAATGCCCTGTTCCTATTGTATGACAGTCCCGGGCAGCTTCAGGGTCCGGGCTTCGAGTATCCATTGGCGCTCACCGTATTGGGTGCCATGATCGGGTGGTTGGCCTCCTGGGCGGCGACTGAGCGTTACTTCAGGCGACTCGAAGCTCGCTAAGCCACTGAAAATCGGTATTTTTCAAGGTTTAGCACTCTAGGGGGGAGAGTGCTAAAATATCGGGCTATCAGCCTTTTGGAGGCGATGAACATGACAGAGACACCGCGCGCACTCGCCTTACCCAATAGCGCAGTGCTAAATATGGCGCCTGGCGCCAATTTGCCCGCCTATATTCAGGCCGTTAGTAGTATTGCCCTGTTGTCCGCCGAGCGCGAGAGTGAGCTTGCAGAGCGCTTGTTCTATGAGGAGTGCGTCGATTCGGCTCGAGAGCTGGTGCTGGCACACCTTCGATTTGTTGTGCACATTGCTCGCAGCTACTCGGGTTATGGATTGGCAGAGGCTGACTTGATTCAAGAAGGCAACGTCGGCTTGATGAAAGCGGTAAAACGGTTCGATCCCAACAAGGGTGTGCGACTGGTGTCGTTTGCTGTGCACTGGATTAAGGCGGAGATGCATGAATACATTCTTCGCAACTGGCGGATCGTCAAAGTCGCCACGACCAAGGCCCAGCGAAAGTTGTTTTTTAATCTGCGGAGTCAGAAAAAAGCGCTTGGCTGGTTGTCTGCAGAAGAAACCCGAGCCATTGCGGCTGATTTGGGTGTTGATGAGGCTGAGGTCACCAGAATGGAGGGACGTTTGGCCAGCCGCGATGTCGCCTTCGACGCGCCGGCCGACAGTGATGACGAAGACGGCTGGCAGGCACCTCAGTACTTTTTGACCGACGGGCAGGTGGATCCCAGCCAGCTCGCTGAGGCCGAAGACTTTGCACAGGACAGCGCAGCCAAACTGCGGCTAGCACTGACGGACCTCGATGATCGCAGCCGAGACATTCTCGAGCGTCGTTGGCTGGTTGACGATAAATCCACGCTCCATGAGTTAGCGGCCGAGTACCAGGTATCGGCGGAGCGTATCCGACAGTTAGAAGCCAATGCGCTGAAAAAGTTACGCACCGCCATGGTGGCGTAAGCGTCGCTTAAGGCGCTACCTGCTCTCTTAGACCTTTCCTGTGGGATCCTCCGAGCGTCCGCTCACACATCGAATACGAAGCTTCGTGATGCGTGCCGGGCGAATGACGCCGGCACAAACGCGTGGCTGGCAGGAGGGTTTTCCGCGGTTCGGCCTTAACCTGCAGAGCGGCCCACTGGATTGGGATGCGACTTTTGGTTTCGCCGGGCGCCGCATCGTCGAAGTGGGCTTTGGGATGGGCGACAGCCTTTTGCAGATGGCCGATGCAGACCCTGCTGCGCAGTTTGTGGGCATTGAAGTCCATCGTCCCGGTGTTGGACGACTGTTGTCCCAGCTGCTGGGGGCCGGCATCGACAATCTCCGTATTTATGCCGAGGACGCCGTCGAGGTGATGGAACATTGTCTCGGTCCTGACTCCCTCGATGCGATCCATATCTTTTTTCCCGATCCCTGGCACAAAAAGCGGCATCACAAGCGCCGCTTGATTCAGCCAGCACTGGCCCGGCAGTTGGCGGCACTGCTGAAAGCGGATGGATATTTGCATCTTGCCACCGACTGGGCGCCTTACGCTGAGCACATGTTCGAGGTGCTCGACGCTGAGCCGCTTTTGATCAGCGAAGGAAATGGCCCCGGTACGGGAGTGCCGCGCCCGGATTACCGACCACTCACGAAATTTGAAGCCCGAGGCGAGAGGCTGGGACACGTGGTACAGGATTTAATTTACCGCCGAGCTTAGAGAAAAGTCGCGATCACGCTGTCTAAAAAACGGTAGCCTAACGGTGTGGTCCGGAACTGCCCGTTGCGGGGGTCCTCAATCCATCCGCGCGAGAGCGCGGTGGAAGCCGCTGCGGCCAGTTGCTCGACCGGCAGGCCTGTATGCTCGGCGAAGCGCTGTATTGGCACGCCTGATTTCAAACGCAGTGCATTCATCGCAAATTCCACCGTCTTTTCTTCTGGCGCCAGCGCCACATGCTGTGGCGGCGGCATGGCGGGCAAGTTGGCTTCCCTCAGATAATCCAATGGCGCCCGCGTTCGTTGGCTGCGAACAATGGCGCCATCCTGCAGCGAGAGTTTACCGTGAGCGCCGGCGCCTACACCGAGGTAGTCACCGAACTCCCAGTAGTTCAGATTATGTCGGCTTTCCTCACCCCGCCGGCTGAAAGCAGACACTTCATACTGCGATAGATCAGCCTCATTGAGGCACGTTTCTCCCTGACGCTGAACTGCCTCGAGCGTGCTCTCGTCGGGGAGCATGGGTGGCATGGACCAGAAGTGGGTATTGCGCTCGATAGTAAGCTGGTACCAGGAAATATGTCCGGCACTGCGGTCAATCGCTTCAGTGAGGTCGGCTTCTGCGAGCGCTGCATTTTGTCCCGGGAGCCCGTGCATTAAGTCGATATTCCAGCGACTGAAGCCGACAGTGGCGACCAGATCCAAGGCACGACGCGCCTCGTCACCGGAGTGAATCCGGCCCAGTGCCTTCAGCGCGCCATCATCGAAGCTCTGTACGCCGATGCTGAGCCGATTGACCCCCGCCAGTCGATAGTCGCGGAAGCGCGAGCTCTCGGCACTCCCCGGATTACTCTCCAAGGTGATCTCGGCATCGCTTGGCAGGAATGCTCGCTTAGCGATCCCCTCGAGCAGGTCGGCTATCCACCGGCTTTCGAACAGGCTTGGCGTGCCGCCCCCAATGAAAATGGAGTCAACCGCTCGGCCAGCCAGCCCGTCCCGCTGGCTGTCGAGATCGCTCAGCAGAGCCTCGATATAGGGTCGTTGCAAGCTGGGCGAGAAGCCTTCATGACTATTGAAGTCGCAGTAGGGGCATTTGCGGGTACACCAAGGCAGGTGAACGTAAAGCGATAAGGGGACGTTCCCGGGGTCGATCATTCCCCTAGCTGATCCAGCAAACGTGTGACGGCGATAGCGCGGTGGCTTACCCGATTTTTGTCCTCGGGCCGCAGCTCGGCTGCATGCTGGCTACCACCGGCCGGTATGAAAAGAGGGTCGTAGCCAAAACCATCTGAGCCACGCGGTGTATGGGCGATGTGGCCCTGCCATCGCCCCTCTGCGATAAGCGGAGTGGGGTCCTTGTCGTGTCGTAGGAAGACCACAACGGCTATGTAAAATGCGCGGCGGTCAGCGCCTTCTAGCGCCGCCATATTCTCGAGAAGCAGTGCGTTATTGGCCTCGCCGCCGCCGCCCGAATAGCGCGCTGAGCGCAGTCCCGGTTCACCGCCTAGGGCGGGCACGACCAATCCGGAATCGTCTGCGAGCGCTGCACACCCGGCTTGTTCACTTGCGTGGCGCGCCTTAATGAGTGCGTTTTCTACAAACGTACTGCCTGTCTCGGGCACCTCAGTGATCCCCCACTCCTCCTGAGGACAGATGTGCCATTGGTGGCCCAGAACGGCTCTAAATTCCCGTATTTTCCCCTTGTTATGACTGGCAAGGACCAACCGGGGGAGACTGTTTTCTGCCATAGACTAGCCTTGGCGCCAGAGTTGGACTTTCATTTTATGTTCAAACGGCTTCTCCGCGCCCTCCGGTTGAAAGGTGAATTCAAAAAAGCGGTATTCGCGATCCAAAAACTCGAAGGGCACGATGTAATAGGTGGCGCGACCCTCTCGAATCTCCTTAACCCGCATCGCCCCGCCCGTGATCAGATCCCAGGTCTGCCCCTCGATCGACATAGGGCGACCTGCAATCTCCCCGGAATCAGCGTCTCGCACTGACAACGTGAGAATCGCTTTGTCGGCACCTCGCGCGATGCCGTATTCAGCGGCCACTTCGGGAGTCAGGAAAGTGGTGTAAACGATACTGTGGTGTAGCTCGAACTGGTCGTAGCGCGTTGACTGCTGGGCGATGACAGGGAGCGCTAGGCACCCGATCAGCAGTGCGACAATCAGCCGCCAGCGCGGCGAATACGATAGATAGCGCTGGTGGCGAACAGGTTGGGAAACCACCTTCCCAAAAGACCCTGGGCGGCGCCAGCAATGGTAGCCCGCTCGATGATATCGATCTTTAAATCTGAACACAGCGACTCGAAATCCTTGACCGTACAAAAGTGGATGTTGGGGGTGTTGTACCAGTGACGTGGCATGGCTCGTGACATGGGCATACGGCCTTTGAAGCCCAGGTGAGCACGACATAACCAGTGCCCAAAATTAGGAAATGACACAATGGCTTCGTCACCAATGTCGACCATACGTTCTAGCGCAATATGCGGATGCGTCAGCTCCTGCAGGGCGTGTGCCAGCACGACGACATCAAACCGGTTGGTTGTGAAGCAATACAGGCCGTCATTGATGTCTTCCTGAATCACATCGAGGCCTTTACTCACTGCGGCAATGAGATTGGCGGGATCGATATCGACCCCAACACCTATCGCATTTCGCTCATCGCGCAGGCGAGCGAGAAAGGCGCCGTCGCCGCAGCCAAGGTCTAGCACGCGGCTGTCTTCGGGCACCCAATCGAGCACGGTCTTAAGATCGAGTCGATTCATGAGGGACCCACCCTGCGCATCCATTCCTTTAGAAGCTGCTCATAGCTGGGGTTGGGCAGCAGGAAGCCATCATGCCCATTATCAGTTTCGATATTGGCGTAGGTCACCGGTTTACCGGCTGCCATCAGTGCGTCACGGATCTCGATGGATCGCTGCGGCGGGAAGCGCCAGTCGGAGCTGAACGAGGCCACCAGAAACTCTGCCTGTGCACGCGCGAGCACTGCCGCTAGGCCGCCGTCCTGAGTGCCGGTCAGGTCAAAGAGATCCAACGCGCGGGTCATTAGTACGTAGGTGTTGGCATCAAACTGCGTTGAAAAACGGCTTCCCTGGTGTCGCAAATAGCTCTCTACCTGGAACACCCACTCAGCATTGTCGTCTGGCGAGAACCCGCCTTCGCGCAGTTCCCTGCCAAAACGGTCACTCATTCCGTCGGCTGACATGTAGGTCAGATGCCCCACCATCCTGGCGAGCGCGACGCCGCGGGCAGGTAAGGTGCCCTCTGAAAGATAAGCGCCCTCGCACCAGTCCGGGTCGGACAGAATCGCGTGGCGGGCAATCTCGTTGAACGCGATGTTCTGAGCGGTAAGGCCCGGAGCCGCGGCCAGTGCGACGCAATGTCCGACCCAATCGGGGAAGTCGATGGTCCATTGCAGCGCCTGCATACCACCGAGGCTGCCGCCAATAACGGCGGCCCATTTTGATATGCCGAGGTGTTCGGCGAGCAGCTTTTGACTGCGCACCCAATCCTGAACCTGCGGTTGGGGAAACCGGCCACCCCAGGCCTCTCCCGTGCTGGGGTTGATGGTATTGGGTCCCGAGGAGCCGTCACAACAACCGAGGTTGTTTGAGCACACGACGAATAAACGCGCGGTATCAATGGGTTTTCCTGGACCGATCGCCAGGTCCCACCACCCCGGACGCCGCTCATTGGCAGAGTGAAAACCCGCCGCATGGTGCGAGCCCGATAAGGCATGGCAAATAAGCACGGCGTTATCACCCGCGCTGTTTAATTCACCATAGGTCTCGTAGACCAGCTGATGGTTCTGGAGCACAGCACCGTTGACGAAGGTAAACGGGTCGTCAAAGTGCGCGACTTGTGGTGTGACCAAGCCAACACTGTCTGTGGGAAAGGTGGCGGTCATTATTTAGAGTCCGAACACCAGGCCCGGGGGGAGGCCAAGGGTGAGCGCCAGATGTCGTAAGCCGATCTGCACTACATTGATGCCGATAAACACCAGTATCGGAGAAAAATCGATGCCGCCCATATTGGGGAGCAGTGCGCGACACGGCGCCATGATCGGTTCGGCGATCTGCCAGATCAGTTCGATAGCGGGGTGACGGCTTCCCGGCGCTACCCAACTGACAATGATCATGGCGATCAAAATGAAAAAGTAGAGATTGACCAATAGCGCGACAACACCAACGGCGCCCCACGCCACCAGCGTTGCGATGCCGGGCAGCGCCCAACGCTCACCCGCTACCAAGGCGATGCCCACCAAAATCAGCGATTGCAGCAAGACAGCCAGCACAATCACCGCCCAATCTATTCGGCCCTTGGCCGGTAAAATACTGCGTAATGGCGTTAGCAACGGGTTGGTGAGGCGCACAATTATTTGCGAAAAAGGGTTATAAAAATTCACCCGTGAAGCGTGGAGAATGCCCCGCATAACAATCACCAGCAACAGCAGGGCGCCGAGGTTTCTGATGAGATATAACGATATTTCGGTGCCTGCATCCATTAACCGAACTCCTCCCCCAGCGTCCGAGCGCGAGCCGCACATTGGCGAACCGCCTCCGCGACGACTGCATCAAATTGACTCGATTGCAGCGACTGCAGTGCCTGTTCCGTTGTGCCGCCGGGGCTCGTGACGTTCTCCCGCAGCGCGGCGACGCCCTCGCCTGATTGTTGGGCAAGCGCCGCGGCACCCAATGCCGTCTGTATGGTCAGCGCCATTGATACATCCTCGTCCAAACCCAGCTCAGTCCCGGCTCGGGCGATGGCCTCAATGAGCGCGAAAAAGTAGGCGGGGCCGCTTCCGGACACGGCGGTTACGGTGTCAAGGAGCGCTTCACTAGCCACCCAGACGGTTGTGCCCGCTGCATTCGTAACTTGCTCTGCCAATGCCCGCTGGGACGCGCTGACGCTGTCTGCGGCAAATAGTGCGCTGGCACCTAAACCGATCATGGCGGGCGTATTGGGCATGCAGCGAATCACTGAGATGTCGGGACCCACATGGGACTGTAATGAAGCGATAGGAATACCGGCGGCAATTGAGAGCAGCGCGGAGTCGGGACCTAGCTGTTCTTTTATCGACGCCAACGCTCCGGGGATAATTTGTGGTTTAACGGCCGCTACGATCAGATCGGCGCCTTCGAATAGGTCATCCGGTGCGGTGCCCAAGTGGGTGAGGCCGCATTCCTGCAGACGTGCCAATGCGGCCTCGCTGGGGTCGCTGGCGCGCAGCTGGCTGGGCGAGAAACCTTTGGCGATGAGACCGCTGATCATGGCGCTGGCCATATTGCCGGCGCCCAGAAAGGCGATGTGAGGTGCCATTTTTGCTGACATGGGATGGCGGTTGTCCGTCACGAACGAACCTGATTATACCGCGCGCCAAAAATATCTGTGCCAACACGTACTATATGCGCGCCTTCGGCAACCGCCGCTTCTAGGTCCGCTGACATGCCCATTGAGAGGGTGTCCAGTTGAGGCAGGGCGACTGATAGCTGATCCATCAGTTCGCGGAGCTGCCGAAACGGCCCGCGCTGTTGAGCGGGGTGGGTAGCCGGTGCCGGGATGGTCATTAGTCCGCGCAGGGCCAGGCCAGGGAGTTCGGTGATGGCTGCGACCAGCTCCGGCACGGCCTCCGGTAGCACACCCGATTTGCTGTCCTCGTCCGAGGTTTTCACCTGTATCAGCACATTCAAGGGTCCTTTCTCGGTCGGTCGTTGCTCACTAAGCCGTCGCGCGACTTTAAGTCGGTCCAGGCTGTGGACCCAGTCGCTCACCTCGGCAATCAGCGCCGTTTTGTTGCTTTGTATTGGGCCAATAAAGTGCCAGCACAAGGGCAGGTCGGCGAGTGCAGCGGCTTTTTCAGCCATTTCCTGTGCGTAATTTTCACCAAATGCCGCAAGACCCAGCCGATGGGCCTGCCGAATGACTTCCGAAGGCTTGGTTTTACTCACCGCTAGCAAGGAAACCGATCCCGCCGATCGCCCCGCAACGCGCTCAGCCGCCCGAATTCGGCGATCGACTTCTGATATATTACGTTCAAGTTCTGTCGGCATCATGATGGCATCATAAGGAAGTTGATCCACCATGTGCTAGCCCGACAACCGCGGAGACTGTGACATGGATATCACTGAATTACTCGCCTTCAGCGTCCAGCAGGGCGCTTCCGACCTCCACCTCTCTGCAGGCCTGCCGCCCATGATACGGGTCGATGGCGACGTCCGACGGGTCAACGTGCCGGCTCAGGATCACGCTGAGGTACAGGCGTTGGTCTACGACATCATGAATGACCGGCAGCGCAAGGACTTCGAAGAGTTTTTCGAGACGGATTTTTCATTTGACGTGCCCAGTGTGGCGCGCTTCCGCGTTAACGCCTTTAACCAGAATCGCGGTGCGGCAGCGGTATTCCGAACGATTCCTTCGGAGGTGCTGTCGATGGATCAGCTTGGTATGGGACAGGTATTCCGGGATATCTCCATGCTGCCCCGAGGTCTGGTTTTGGTCACTGGGCCCACTGGCTCGGGTAAATCGACGACTCTCGCGGCGATGATCGATTTCGTTAACGACAACCGGTACGACCATATCCTCACGATTGAGGATCCCATCGAGTTTGTTCATGAGAGTAAGCGGTGCCTGGTGAATCAGCGAGAAGTCCACCGCGATACGCTGGGTTTCTCTGAAGCATTGCGTTCGGCTTTGCGCGAGGATCCCGACATCATTCTGGTGGGCGAGATGCGGGACCTTGAGACAATCCGTCTTGCCTTGACCGCTGCCGAGACGGGGCATCTTGTTTTTGGCACGCTCCACACCACCTCTGCGGCCAAGACGATCGACCGAGTGATCGATGTATTCCCGGCGGCAGAGAAAGCCATGGTGCGCTCGATGCTATCCGAGTCACTGCAGGCCGTCATCTCCCAGGCGCTCCTCAAGAAAAAGGGTGGGGGTCGGGTTGCTGCCCACGAGATCATGCGCGGGACGTCGGCGATTAGAAATCTTATTCGCGAGGACAAAGTGGCACAAATGTACTCGGCCATTCAGACGGGTCAGGCCGTTGGTATGCAGACGATGGACCAGTGTCTGCAGACGCTGGTCGAGAAGCGCATTATCACGGCAGAGGAAGCGCGCGAAAAAGCGCGGCAACCCGACAGCATTACTGCCTGAGGTTTACCGGTCGCTGAGCCAGGTAGCGAGAATGATGGCAGCAGCCTGATCGTCGATAGGATCTGCTGCAAAATCTCCTCGGTGCCCTGCGGCCAGTGCATTGGACTTTGCTTCTCGGCTCGAAAGTCGCTCATCGACTAGCGCCACCGGCAGGTTGAAGCGGCCGCCTACCTGACGGGCAAATTTGGCCGCTCTTTGGCTGATCTCGCTTTCCGAGCCATCCATATTGATGGGGTGACCCACGATCACCCGAGCCGGTTTCCACTCAGCTATCAGGGTGGCCAGCGCCTCCCATTCCGGCACCCCGTCTCGAGCGCCGATCACCGCCAGGGGCTGTGCCGTGCAGGAGAGGGTGTTGCCCACTGCCACGCCCATATTGCGCAGGCCATAATCTATTGCGATAACCGTTTCGTGGCGAGCCATAGTCAGGCGTGACCTGCCTCAGCGCTCAAAAGGTCGACATCAATACCTAGCTGTCGACCCGCTGCGGCTAGTCGATCCTCAATAGCGCTTGAGAATAGAATGTCGAGGTGTGCTGGGACCGTTAGCCAGCTGTTCTCTGCCATTTCCGCTTCCAGTTGCCCTGCAGCCCAGCCTGCATAGCCCAGTGCGACTAAATACTCTTTTGGGCCGTTACCTGCCGCGATGGCACACAGTATATCCCGGGAGCCGGTGAGACTGACGGCTTCGGTGACCGCTTGACTGCCCTCCCAGCCGGGGTCGCCACGGTGCAGGACGAAGCCGTGGTCCGTTGCCACGGGCCCGCCAGCCAGGATAGGCGTGTCGGGGCATTCTGGGATGGCTTCAATATCGAGATGGGCCAGCATATCGGATAAGCTGATCTTGAGACTTTGATTGACCACGATACCCATCGCCCCCTCTGCGTTGTGGTCGCACAGGTAGGTGAGCGAACGATTAAAAAAACCACTGCCGATGACAGGCGTGGCAATCAAAAAGTGGCCGCGAAGCGAGGGCGAGTTGTGGGCATCGTTGTTAATTTCGGTGGGCATATTTCGTTGCCGGTCAGCGCCGGAACTGCCAGGTGCGGACGATGGCGAGCGTTTGTTTCGCGCTCGCCAATGCGGGCGGGAAAGGAGCGAAGGGCGCCAGCTTTTCTACTGTATCAATGGCGGCGCGATCGAGGGCATCGGTACCAGAGCTACCCAGCAGATCAATCCTGACTAGCCTGCCATCGGCGCGTATCGTGACGCGAAGCCGCACGTCGCCGTCTCCGTGTCGCAACGCGAGACCCCGATAGTAGGCATTGCCAAAACGCTCGATACCCGCTTGCCACTGTCGCAGGTACTCCGCGTCCAGTGCCGCCTGCGCGGCTATCGTGGGGCTGGCAGAACGAGCGGCGTGGGACGTCATAATTAGCCCGGTCTGCCGTGTGCTGACGGATGCAGAGGCAGTGGTTAATGGGGGTAGCTCAGAAGGCCGACTGGGTGGCCTGTCGGGCACCCGCTCTGGGTCAGCGCCCTGCTGGTGCGCTGCAGCATTGGCCAATGCGCGCTTCGGTGCCTGCTGTGTCGGTGCAAGCAACACGGTGACGGCGCGATTCGCCACCTGCACCGCAGAGTCTCCGACAGGCGAGATGAGAAATCCAAAGATCACCACTAAATGCAGGCCAAGCGACAGGACGAATGCCGGTGGCAAGCCGGTGGGCGCGGCTATCCGGATTATCGGCGCAGCGCCGTTCAGGATGAGAGACCTCCGACAGGGAGGCTGTCGAGCAGCTGCCCGGCAATGTCGAGCCCCGATTCTGCTTCGATCTCCCGGAGGCAGGTAGGGCTGGTTACGTTAATTTCCGTGAGGTAGTCGCCGATGATGTCGAGACCCACAAAATACAGACCTCGCGCCTTTAGTGTGGGCCCGATTTGCGCCGCAATCCATTGATCTCGCGCTGACAGAGGCTGGACCCGCCCTGACCCGCCGGCCGCTAGGTTGCCGCGACTCTCTCCCGCCAGCGGCACTCGGGCCAGAGACCAGGGCACGGCTTCGCCATTGATCATCAGGATGCGTTTGTCCCCGTCGCTGATTGCCGGCAGATACTGCTGCGCCATGATGGTCTGATTGCCTGACTGGGTCAGTGTTTCCAGAATCACACTGACATTGGGATCGTCTTGCCGTGCGCGAAAAATTGCACTGCCGCCCATCCCGTCCAGAGGTTTGAATATGACGTCCCCGTATTGCGCATGAAATGACCGCAGGTTGGCCATATTCCGGCTGACCAGGAGTGGCGGGCAGCAATCAGGGAACTCAGTGGCAAACAGCTTCTCATTGCAATCTCTGAGACTCTGGCATCGGTTAACGACTAGCGTACCCTGCTGCTCGGCACGTTCCAGCAGGTAGGTGGCGTAGATGTACTCCATATCGAAGGGCGGGTCTTTTCGCATCAACACTACAGCGCACTCGGCGAGCGGTATCGCGGTCGCCTCTGCCAGGTCGAACCAGTGTTCGGGATCCCGATGGACAGTCAGTGCTTGCCCCGTCGCCATGGGGATCTTGCCATCGAGATAAAGCCCATCGGGCTCGATGTAAAATAGTGACCACCCGCGGTCCTGCGCCGCCCAGAGCAGCGCTAGCGTGGTATCTTTTTTGTAGTGAATCGATCCAATGGGGTCCATCACTACACCGAGCTTGAGGCTCATGTTGTGGTCCTTTCGGGGAAGGGCCTGATATCTTGCGATCCAGAGCGAATCCCCGCAACCTTCTCCCGCCCGAAAACCAGGGTATTTTGGGACTTTTTGGAACGCGTTATGGAACATCTCTTCGTTGTCGCTCGCCTGCCTGAGCCTGTTCTCTGCGGTCTCGGCGGTATTGCAGGTTCGGCGCATTGGCTGGGCAGTCTGGCTCTGGTTTCTCTGCGGCTGGTTAACCGGAGAGTTGGCGATTTGGTGTATCGGTCTGCAGGCGGCCTTCGTTGCGCTATGGGTGGTATGGATCGGCACAGATAGCCCGGGATTCGCATGGGGCTTGTCGGCCTTTTTGGCCACCTGGGCGCTGTTGGGCTGGGCGCTCAGGGATGGATTCGATGCCGGCGTGGCTTTCAGTCGAGCGTTGCGGGTCGCGCTGGGCCCGCATTTTATGACTCAAATTCCTGAGGCACGCCGTGCCAGGCTTGAACACCAGATCCTCAGCCGTGAGTGGTTATGGCCATTTCGCTTTCGACGCCCTGGCGTGCGCTATGTGCGGAATCTGAGCTACTCGACAACCGGTAAACGCGGGCTGCTGGACGTGTACCTTCCGGTAACGAAAAGCGAGCGGCGGCCGGTTCTGCTTCAGGTACACGGTGGTGCCTGGGTGATGGGACATAAGTCCGAGCAGGCGCAGCCTTTGTTGCATCGAATGGTTGAAATGGGCTGGGTCGGAGTGTCTATCAATTATCGTCTGGCACCCCAAAACGCCTATCCGGCTCAGATCATCGATGTCAAAAAAGCCATCTCCTGGGTCAAAGCCAATATTGCAGAATATGGCGGTGATCCTGATTTTATTGTGATCACCGGCGGCTCGGCCGGGGGGCACCTGTCGCTGCTCGCGGGGCTCTCTCCCGGTCATGCACCTTGGCAATCGGGTTTTGAGGGGGGCGACACGGCGGTTCAGGGCGTATTAGCTCTGTATCCGGTGGTGGACTTCACTAACCGCCATGGTATTCGTGAACAGGAGCGCATGGATGGCTTTATTACGCGCCGCATTATTCAGCAGACTCGCGAGGCGGCCCCAGAGGTCTTTGAGGATGGGTCGCCCATTTCCTGGATTCATCGCACTGGCGTTGCGGAGGGTGCCCCCCCTTTCTGCATTGTGCAGGGTACCCATGATTCTCTGGTCTGGGTCGAGGAGGTTCGGCGTTTCGTCGCAGAATTCAGCCCCCTCACGACCGCACCCTTAGTCTATGCGGAGTTGCCGCGCGCTCAGCACGCTTTTGAAATATTTCATTCGCCGCGCACCAGTCACTATCTGAACGCCGCCGCGAGCTGGCTCGAGTGGGTTCGGGCGCTACACGAGAAGCAATCTGATCGCTGAATGCTGCGTCTGAAGTGTGTCCATAGCCTCTGCTAAAGCGGAATGTCTCCCCAGTGTGCGCCCAGCGCTGATAGCGCCACCACCGGCGCGGTTTCGGTGCGAAGCACTCTCGGACCCAATTGCAACACGTCAAAACCATGCCCCCGAGCGGCCGACATTTCCCCTTCGGCTAGGCCTCCCTCGGGGCCAATCAAAAGCGCCACTCGATCAGGGACCGCCTTGGGGACACGCGTGTCACTATCGCTACAATGCAACATCCATTTTTGGTCCGCTACGACGGCGGCGACCCATTTCTCCAATGGTTGTGGCGACGCGACAGAAGGCACCCTGACTCGCCCACATTGCTCACAGGCACTGATAACAACCTGTTGCCAGTGTGCAACGCGCTTTTCCATCCGATCTGCCGGAATAGTGAAGTCGACGCGGTCGCTATAGAGAGGGGCGATAGCGCCGATGCCCAGCTCGGTGGCCTTTTGTATGGCCCAGTCAAAGCGATCGCCTTTGCTCAGGCAAAGGCCCAGCGTGGTGTGGATACGCGACTCGGTGTCGGGTGCGGAGGCTGCGCCTACCTCGAGTGACACAGCCTGCTTATCAATCCCGCTGACCGCCGCTGCAAACTCGTGGCCGTCGCCATTGAACAGACAGACGGCATCTCCGATGCGGGCTCGAAGCGCGCGCCCAAGGTGTTTTGCAGCACCCCCTTCCAGCAGCACCCGGGTGCCCGAGGCGAGGGGCTGGTCAGTAAAAAGTCGAGTGATACGCACCCGTATACAAAAGCCTCAGTACTTGTAGCTGTCGGTTTTGAAGGGGCCGTCGGCACCCACACCAATGTAGTCCGCCTGCTTGGGCGTCAGTTTGGTCATCACACCACCAAAGCCCTCTACCATGAATGTGGCGACCTGTTCGTCGAGGTGCTTGGGGAGCACCTCGACCGCGATTGCGTCTTGGCGTGCGTCGCCGGATAGATCGGCAAATCGCTTCTCGTACAGGTGGATCTGCGCCAATACTTGGTTGGCAAATGAGCCGTCCATGATACGCGAGGGATGCCCGGTTGCATTGCCCAGGTTCACTAGTCGACCTTCTGAGAGTAGCAATAAGTGATCGTTGCTGGCGGCATCTCGGACCACTTTGTGCACCTGTGGTTTGATTTCTTCCCACTGCCACTCGGCGCGCATGTAGGCGGTATCAATCTCGTTATCGAAGTGTCCGATATTGCATACCACGGCGCTGCACTTCAGCGCCCGCAGCATGGGTGCTGAGCAAACATTGAAATTACCCGTGGCGGTGACCAGCATGTCGGTAGTGCCCAACAGATCTTTATTAATGCAGCTGTCAGAGCCGTCGTCCACGCCGTCGATAAACGGTGAGACGACTTCAAAACCATCCATACAGGCCTGCATGGCGCAGATTGGATCGCATTCGGTGACTCGCACGATCATGCCTTCCTGCCGCAGAGACTGGGCGGACCCTTTTCCGACATCGCCGTAGCCAATTACCAGCGCCCGTTTCCCTGCCAACAAATGGTCGAGCCCACGCTTGATGGCGTCGTTCAGACTGTGTCGACAGCCGTACTTGTTGTCGTTTTTGGACTTGGTCACCGCGTCGTTGACGTTTATCGCCGGCACCTTTAATTCGCCATTGGCGAGCATGTCGTAGAGGCGATGCACGCCTGTAGTGGTTTCTTCGGTAATGCCGTGTATGCGCTCGAGCATCTCGGGGTACTGCTCATGGAGCATGGAGGTCAGGTCGCCACCGTCATCGAGCACCATATTGGCGTCCCAAGGCTTGCCGTCCTCGAGAATGGTTTGTTCAATACACCACTCATACTCTTCTTCTGTCTCGCCTTTCCAGGCAAAGACGGGAATGCCGGCGGCGGCAATGGCCGCTGCGGCGTGATCCTGAGTCGAGAAAATATTGCATGAAGACCAGCGCACTTCTGCGCCCAGCGCTACCAGCGTTTCGATCAGAACACCGGTCTGGATCGTCATATGAATGCAGCCAAGAATTTTTGCACCCGCTAGCGGTTGCGTGTCCCGGTATTGCTCGCGCAGGGCTATCAGCGCGGGCATCTCGCTCTCTGCGATCTCCAGTTCCCGTCGGCCCCAGTCGGCCAGGTGGATATCGGCGACTTTGTAGTCGGCAAAAACGCTTTGTTCAACAGCAGTGTTCATAACGTGGTCTCTCTTGGAGTCTGAGGGTTAAAGCCCGGCGGCCGCGCGAAGGGTTTCGGCCCTGTCGGTGCGCTCCCAGGTAAAGCTGTCACCCGAACGACCAAAATGGCCATACGCGGCGGTAGTACGGTAAATAGGGCGCTTCAGATCGAGCATATTGATAAGACCTTTTGGGCGCAGATCAAAGTGCTCGCGAATCAGCGCAACGATCGCGTCATCGGCAAGGGTTGCGGTACCGAAAGTGTTAACTGAAATTGAAGTGGGTTCCGCGACGCCAATAGCGTAGGACACCTGCACCTCGCAGCGGCGGGCCAGGCCCGCTGCAACAATATTCTTGGCGACGTAACGCCCGGCATAGGCCGCAGAGCGATCGACCTTGGAAGGGTCCTTGCCTGAGAAAGCCCCACCTCCATGGCGCGCCATACCACCGTAGGTATCAACAATAATCTTTCGACCCGTCAGGCCACAGTCACCTTGTGGGCCGCCGATAACAAAATTACCGGTCGGGTTGATGTGAAACAGCGTGTCGGCATGGAGCCATTCTGCCGGCAGCGTCGCTTCAATAATGTCTTTTCGCACCGCCTCGCGGAGGTCTTCCTGCGAGATATCGGGCGCGTGTTGCGTAGACAGCACGACCGCCTCGACCCGCTCGGGCTTGCCGTCTGCGGCGTAGCGCAGCGTAATCTGGCTTTTGGCGTCGGGCCGAAGCCAGGGTAGGGCGCCCGACTTGCGCAGTTCGGCCTGCTTCTCCACCAGCCGGTGCGAGTAGTGTATCGGCGCCGGCATCAGAACGTCGGTTTCGTCTGAGGCGAAACCAAACATCAGCCCCTGATCGCCTGCGCCCTGGTTCGCCTCATCTGCCTCGTGTGTCCCCAGCGCAATGTCTGCTGACTGTTGCCCAATGGCGTTAATCACGGCACAGGTGTTGCCATCAAAACAAACGTCGGAAGAGTCAAAACCGATTTCGAGCACCGTCTGCCGGATGACCTCTTCCAGTTCGCCCGTGGTGACCGCGGCAGAGGTAGTGACCTCCCCCGCCACCACGACCATGCCGGTCTTGACCAGTGTTTCGACAGCGACACGGGCGTCGGGATCCTTGGTCAGATAAGTGTCGAGAATGGCATCGGAGATTTGATCCGACATCTTGTCGGGGTGACCTTCCGATACTGACTCCGAAGTGAAAAGAGAGTAGTCGCTCATAGTGGAGATTCCTGAAAAATGACTCAGCAGCGCTTGAAGTGCTGCACCTGAATTTGAAAACCGTTACGTTGTGCAAAAAATAATTCTGCACACTGTTCGAGACCTGATTTTGCGGCCCATGCCCGTAAAATATCGGGGGGGAATCCAAGCCAAAGATCGCCGCAATGTTCCCTCGCCCAGGCCTGATCATGAGGACAAAGGTCGCTGATGATTAGGTGTCCGTCCGGGCTGAGAAGCTGTGCTGTATCGTGCAGCAAGGCGTCTGGCTCCGGGGCATGGTGCAACACCATGTTCACCACCGCGGCGGCAAACCCGCCTTGTGGTGCCTCTAGGACGTGCGGTTCACCCAGACGAAATTCGATCGTGTCGATGCCGCTCGTGCTGCGTTTCGCGGTGTTCAGCATTTCCTCAGAGTTATCGAGTGCGCACACTGCGGCTGAGCGCTTTGCCAGCGCTTCAAGCAGGCCACCGTCTCCCGGTCCCACCTCGAGGATATTGCGTTGCCGGAAATCGCCGGCCCGGTCCAGCAGGTGCAGCGCAGCCTGGCTATAGTCCTCCCACGAGGCAATGGACTCCTGTTGCTTTCTGATTTCCTTGCCGTGGTCGCGGAAAAATGCCGCCGAGTGTTGCTCTCTTTGACGCTGCACCGCCTGCAAGCCGCGTTCCAGAGCGGCTGTCAGGGGCTCTCGGTCGATTTGATCCAGCATTTGTTGCCGCAATGACGCGTGCTTACCGTCGGGTGGCTGCCGACGGTAAAAGGTGGCAGTGCCCTCGGGGCGCCGGCCTAGGAATGCCGCTTCGGTCAATATCTTAAGGTGGTGGCTGAGTGCGCTTTGCCGGATCGAAAACACCGCACACAGTTCGGACACACTGAAGGAATCTGCCTTCATCACTCGTAGAATATTCATTCTCAGTGGATGTCCCACCGCACTGAACAGCCCCGTCAGCGGTTCGGTTCTGGGGGAGTTGGGCGAGGCGGGCGCACGCTGGGTATCCAGCGCAACAACATTGTCAGTTTGAGGCATCGCGCAAGGCTAGCACCTTCGAAAGCATTTATCTAAAAATTTTGATGAACGGCTAAGCAGGGTGCTGATCGAGAGAGATGACGTGCATTCGCCGAAAAGCGCTCCCCTGGCGAGAGCGCCCGGGGATATACTGCTCTCATCGATTGCTCAGTGCCTTTGGAGTTCGTGTGGACCAACAAATCCTGAAGCAAAAGGTGGCTGAGGCCGCCTTTGCCCGCGTCACCGCGTATCACAGCGATCATTTGCTACTGGGGATCGGTACTGGCACCACGGCCGAGTGCTTCATTCGATTGTTGCCGGATCTGAAGTCTCGTGTGGAGGCTACGGTTGCCAGCTCTGATCGTTCCGCGGCTTTATTGGTCGAGCTGGGTCTACCCGTTGTCGACCTGAACGCGGTTGGGCCTTTGGATGTTTATATCGACGGTGCCGATGAGGCGAATTCGCGGCTCCACTTGATTAAAGGCGGTGGGGCGGCGCTTACCCGAGAGAAAATTGTCGCAGCCGCCTCTCGAGAGTTCATCTGCATTGCGGATGTGAGTAAACGCGTGGCCACGCTGGGCGCTTTTCCTCTCCCGGTAGAAGTCATTCCGATGGCGCGGAGTCATGTGGCGCGCGAGCTCTTCCAAATCGGGGGCCAGCCGGTATGGCGAGAGGGCGTGACAACAGACAACGGCAACCTCATTCTCGATGTGCATGGTCTGGAGATTGAAGACCCCTTGTCCATGGAGTCGCGGATCAATCAGATGACCGGTGTGGTGTGTAACGGGCTCTTCGCTGCACGGCCTGCTGATGTGCTGTTGTTGGGCGCGCCTTCAGGTGTGGAGGAAGTATTGGCGCCGGCGCCCTAGACGCGACGAACGCGCGATAGCGCCAGGTTGCGAGCGAAAACCGCATAAGAAAACCGTACGAAAGGCATCGAGAGCAAAAAGAGCAGAAAAACGAACAGAGGGGCAGAGTGATCACAGCCGGTAGCCGATGCGCTTCCGGGTGTCCGCCCCCGCCCTGCCCGCCCAGAGAGGAGCTGAGAATGACCTATGAAAGACGATTGTTAGGTGTAGCGGGGATGGTCTTGGCCCTGATATCGGTGCCCAGTGTCCAAGCTGAAAGCAATGGTTTGGCGACGTTCAACGGAATTGAGCGGGAGATGTTGCCCGAGGACCAGCGCGCTACCGGCATTGATGGCCTCTCAGAGGGTCAGCTGGAGGCCCTGAACCAGTGGCTGAGGCAGCGATTTAACCCTATGCAGGAAACCGTATCGGAGGAGGTTCGCGAGGCGGACGCAGCGGAGCGCGAGGCCGAGATAGAGCGGCGTGTGGCGATTGAAGTCGAGGCTGCCAAGCAGGAAATTCAGAGTGCACCCCAGGCACCCGCGCTGTCGGAGCCCTTTGAGGCCGCTATCGAGGGCCGCTTCGGGGGTTGGTCGGGCAAGACGGTTTTCCCGTTGGACAACGGACAGGTGTGGCGGCAGCGCCATGGCGGTCGATATCGCCATACAGATGATGATCAGCGGGTCCGCCTCTATAAGAACTTCCTCGGCATGTGGCAGATGAAAGTCCTGTCTACGGGAAGAAGTATTCCGGTGCGTCGCATCGATTGAGGCGCTCAGGCTCGAGCTGTTTGGCCCGCCTCGGGGCGCGCGGGTAGGGCTCCCGTCAGGGCAAATCCCTCGCTCAACGCGTTGCGTTGGTCCTGCCGCTGGCATGAAGTGCTGCAACTTGGGGACCATTTGGTCGCTGGAATCGCTCGCCGCGCCCTTAAAACGCCGCTTTAGTGCCGCAAAACGGCCCAATAGGGCGAGTTTTCTGTGATCGGCATTTTTTCACAAAAGGGAACCAAATGTGATGATTTTGTGACACCCGTTCCAGTATTCTTACGCCATCCGTTGCCTGAGTTTTTAGGCTACGAAAGAAGTCCACAACGGTAAAGGCCACTGCGGTGCCTTGACCACTCAAAAAAAGGGGCGGGACGTCAGCCCCAAAAACAATCTAAGAGGTCTTGAACCCTATGAAGTCACTCAGAAAATCCCACTTGAGTCTCGCGGTTGCCGCGGCGCTCAGCACCTCTCTTACCAGCGGCATTGTGCTGGCTCAGGAAGAGACAGATGAGGAAGTGCTGACCACCGAAGAGGTATTGGTAACCGGTTCACGTATTGCGACAGTCGACGGCTTTGGTGCAACCAGCCCCGTCACCGTGGTGAATGCGGAAGAAATTGCCAATCTCGGTTTCGTCAATATCGAGCAAGTGTTGAACAGCTTGCCCTCGATTGAGGCGAGCCAAAACGCCAATATTTCCAACGGCTCTACCGGAACGGCGTCAATCGACCTCCGCGGTATGGGTACCAACCGAACGCTGGTATTGATCAATGGTCGCCGAATGCAGGCGGGTGGCGCACAAACGCAGGCGCCTGACGTAGGGCAGATTCCCACCATTGCGCTGGATCGCGTTGACGTCCTGACCGGTGGTGCTTCGGCTACTTATGGTGCGGACGCTGTGGCCGGTGTTGTCAACTTCGTGACGCGCAAAATGGATGGTGTTGAGATCCGTGCGGGATGGTCTGGTTACCGTCACGGCAACGACAACGGCTACATCCAATCGGCGCTGGACGACCGAAACTTCGACTACCCCTCTGGCACAGAAGGCCCCGACGGAGAGAACTACCAGATCGATTTCATCATGGGTAGTGACTTTGCCGATGGTAAGGGTAACGCCACTATTTACGGTACCTGGCGAGAGCAGAAAGAATTGCGACAAGAGGCCAGAGACTATTCTGCAGGCGCCCTGACGGGTAGCGCCACGGGCGTAGGTGGATCCGCAAACGCGATCATCCCGAACTACTTTATTGCGCCAACGATAGTGGGTGGGCAAGGCCCCGCTGGTACTAACGGCCGCGCCTATGACTATGATCAGGAGTTTTTTGGCAACATCACTCCTGATGGTGGCTTGGCGCCTTGGGATGGCACTAACCGCTACAACTATGCACCGGTTAACCACTTCCTGCGTCCGATCGAACAGTGGTCTGTGGGCGCCTTCGCCGAATATGAGTTGAACGAGCACTTTACGCCTTACTTTGAGACGATGTTCGCTAGCAACACGTCTCGCGCACAAATCGCGGAATCAGGCACGTTCTTCGTAGAAGCTTATATTCTCGATCTTGACGACTTTCCGGAGCCCTTCCAAGCTGCGTTGGTGGATGAGTTTGGCGCGGGTTACGACGAGTTTGGTGTCTATGTCGGCAAGCGTAATGTCGAGGGTGGTCCGCGATCGGATAACACCTCTCATGATGCGTTCCGAATCGTAACGGGACTGAAGGGCGATATCACTGACAGCTGGTCATATGACGTAAGCTATCTCTACGCCAACACCCGCTCAACGTCGACTTACGTGAACGATTTTTTTGCACCTAAGATCACAAAGAATATTGACCCCGATACAGCGGACATTCTCTACGACGTGTTCACTTATCAAGGTGTGACGCCGGAGCAGGCAGCGGCGCTCGGCGGTGTCGGTATTCTTAATGGCAATAACAGCACCGAAGTGATTAACGGCTTCGTGACCGGTGATTTGTTCTCTCTTCCGACAGCCAGTGATCCGATCAAGGTAGTCGTGGGTTACGAATGGCGTGAAGAGACCTATGAGCGTCTGGCAGACACGGTCTTTGAAGAAGGCCAGTTGCTGGGTCAGGGTGGTCCGACGCCTTCACTGGTAGGTGGTTACAACGTCACGGAATTCTTTGGCGAGGCGAATGTCCCGTTACTCGATACCTTGGCGCTTGATGCGGCCTATCGCTATTCCGATTACAGTACGGTGGGTGGTCAAAGCACATACCGACTTGGTTTGGATTGGCAGCCTATTGATTTAGCCCGTTTCCGTGTGGGATTCAACCGTGCGGTGCGAGCCCCCAACGTGTCTGAACTGTATCTTGTTCAGAACCTTGGTCTTTGGGCTGGTGCCGACCCTTGTGCCGGTATTATCGCTAATGGCGAAACACCTGAATTGTCGGCGGCACAATGTGCCAATACCGGTGTGACTGCGGCGCAGTACGGCAACATTTCGTTGAGCCCGGCTGACCAGTACAACCAGATCACAGGTGGTAACCCCGGACTCGACGCCGAAGAAGCAGACACCATTACGGTGGGTGTGGTGTTGACTCCGACCGACAATCTCACCATTGCTGCTGACTACTGGAGCATTGAGATTGAAGAGACGATCACCACGATCGGTGCTGAAAACCTGGTGCGACAGTGTGCTGAGAACAATCTGTTCTGTGACACCATCGTCCGTTCCGGTTCAGGCTCTTTGTGGCAGGGTGAGTCGGGCTATGTTGCCAACGCGCTGCTCAACGGTGGTAAGGCAACCGTTGAAGGTGTTGACGTTGCAGCAAACTGGTCGACTGATGCTTTGGGTGGCTCTTTTGATGTCGCGCTGGTGGGAACCTACAGCCTGACAAAAGAGATCGAGATCCCCGGTGCGGATACTTACGATTGCTCCGGTTTGATTAGCAGCCGCTGTTACCCACAGCCAGAATGGCGACATACCGTTACAGCAAGCTACGACAGCAACAACTTTTGGGCTGTCACTGCGCGCTGGCGTTACTTTGGCGGCGTGGACTATGACGGTGGTCTGACCAACGGCAAGAGTGACGGTATCGATACGATTGCTCAGGGAGAGTCCGATAGCGGTGAAAGCTATCTCGATCTGAATGCAAGCTTCCGGATTCTGGACAACACTGAGCTTCTTGTTGGCATTAACAACATCCTCGATGAAGAGCCCCCGCTGGTTGGTGGTTCACTGTCCTCGAACGCCAACGCTACCGCAGGCTTTTACGATACGTTGGGTCAGTATCTGTTTGCACAGGCGACATTCCGCTTCTAGACATTCCGCTTCTAATAGCGGCGTGACCAGACAGCAGACGCTGTAAGATGAAAAAGCGGGCCAAGCGGCCCGCTTTTTTTTTTGCGTGTGAGACCCGCACACTCGGTGTCTGGGAGATCCAGTGGGCTGAGGGAGCTTGATTGGCGGCGGCGATGAAGAACGAATATGACCACTGGCGTCAGCGCGCCGCGCGGGAACCGACCCATGCCGTCGCCCATTTCAATTGGGGGTGGTGGGCAGCACGCAATGGCCGCTATGAAGAGGCGATAGACGCATACCAGCGAGCGCTGGTGCTGCGCGTGCCCGAGCCCGAGGAGGTTATGACCAATCTTGCGGCCCTGTACTCTGACCAACTCGGTCGCCCCGATCTGGCCCGCGAGTGGTTGGATCGAGCGGTTCAGTCGAGGCCCGATTACTATCCTGCCCACTTTAACCTTGGACATCTTGCTGAGCAGTTGGGGGATCGGCCGGCTGCGATGACGGGCTTTGAGCAGGCTGCACTGCTAAGAACCGATGACCCGGTAACCCTTGGCCGGCTGCTCGAGACACTTCCCAAGCCGGGGACGGATGACGCGCGGCTGAGAAAGCTCAGGCATCTTGCCAGTGACGGCGAGCCGGATTCGCTTTTCTCATTGGCGCGGGTCGAGGAACATCTCGGTCGATATGAGGCCGCTTGGCGTGCTTTTGCCGCGGCCAATGAGGCTGATCGACGACAGTGGCCGGCGTGGCCTGAGCATACGATTCGGGAACGTTACGGTGTGCTGAAGGAGCGCCCCCTGACGCCTCTTGTGGGTGAGGGTGGTCCCGTCTTTATCGTTGGCATGTTTCGCACCGGATCGACACTGCTTGAGCAGATGCTCGCAGGGCACCCAGATTTTATACCGCTGGGCGAGTCGAACTTTTGGCCGCGACAGGTCAAGCGGGCGGGCGGCACTATGGTGATTCCGGCGGACCTACCCGGCGATAAAGAAGCGAACGCCTTGTCCGAGGCATTCCGTCAGCATTTGCGCAGCTTGGGAGTCCACGCTGATCAGCGCGTCACCGATAAGCGGCCCGATAATCTCTATCATCTGCCGCTTATTGCCCGCAGCTTACCCTCCGCGCGATTTGTCATTACCGAGCGAGACTGGCGGGACACGCTGGTGTCGGTATTTGGCACACGACTGCATCCACAGCATGGATACGCGTGTGATCTGCAGTCGATTCGCGGGCAGTTGCAACGGTGCAGCGAGCTGGCTTCGCACTGGGCAACGCAGTCACCCAACAGGGTTTATCGAGTGAGCTACGAGGCGATGATGGCTGCACCGAAAAAGGAGTTAAGCGACCTACTATCTTGGTTAGGCGCTGAGTGGCATGAGGATTGCCTGCGCTTTTACGAGCGGGACAATGCGGTGCGCACGGCCAGTGTGTGGCAGGTGCGGGAGCCCCTTCACGCGAAAAGAATGGGTCGCTGGAAGCATTACGAGGCACCTCTTAGAGCCGGGCTCGGCGACCTCATTGATCAGCCGTTAGATCACTGCCTGTGATGAGCGCCGAATTCAGCTGACGCTAAATTTCCGGCACGATTTGCCCACAGGCCCTGCTTCGCAGACAATACGGCTCGCTTCGCGATCCCGGAGATCTCATGCCCTCTCAAACTGAACTGGCTAACGCCATTCGTGTCCTTGCCATGGACGCCGTCCAGGCCGCTAAAAGTGGCCACCCCGGCGCGCCCATGGGCATGGCCGATATTGCGGAGGTGCTCTGGAATCGGCTGATGCGCCACAACCCCGCCAACCCCGACTGGCCTAACCGCGATCGTTTCGTGCTCTCGAACGGTCATGGGTCGATGTTGATCTACGCGTTGTTGCATCTGACGGGCTATGAACTGTCGATCGAGGATCTCAAGCAGTTCCGGCAGTTGCACAGCAAAACGCCGGGACACCCCGAATATGGCTATACCCCGGGTGTAGAAACGACGACCGGCCCATTAGGTCAGGGTCTCGCCAATGCGGTGGGAATGGCACTGGCGGAAAAAACGCTGGCAGCACAATTCAATCGTGAAGGGCATGCCATCGTCGATCACCACACCTGGACGTTCTTGGGAGATGGCTGCCTGATGGAGGGGATTTCTCACGAAGCCTGCTCTCTTGCTGGCACGCTCGGTCTGGGAAAATTGATCGCGGTTTATGACGACAACGGTATTTCCATCGACGGTGAGGTAGAAGGCTGGTTCACCGATGACACGCCAAAACGGTTTGAGGCCTATGGGTGGCATGTCATCGCAGGGGTGGACGGCCATGACCCGACGGCTGTCGAGGCGGCCTTGGTGGCTGCCAAGGCGGAGACCGAACGACCCTCCTTGGTCTGCTGTAAAACAGTGATCGGTAAAGGGAGCCCTAACAAGCAGGGTACAGAGAGCTGTCACGGTGCGCCGCTGGGTGATGAGGAAATAGCGCTCACGCGCGAGGCGCTTGGCTGGCAGCACGGGCCTTTCGAGATTCCCGAGGACGTCCGCGAGATCTGGAACGGCCACGCGCGAGGTGCCGAATTGGAGTCCAGCTGGCAGGCTGGGTTCGACGCCTACAGAGCGTCTTACCCCGAGCTGGCGGATGAGTTTCTGCGGCGCTTGCGGGGCGATTTGCCGGCAGGGTTTGCCGATCATGCCGATGCCTATATCGCTGAGTGCAGGGTGGCGGGCGCCGACGTGGCCTCGCGCAAGGCATCGCAACAAGCACTGAACGCACTGGGTCCGCTGCTGCCCGAGCTGCTGGGAGGGTCTGCGGATCTTGCGGGATCCAACCTGACGCTGTGGGAAGGCGCCCGCGGGGTGTCTGCCGAGGCCCCCGGCGGCAATTACCTCTATTACGGTGTTCGCGAATTTGCGATGGCGGCGATCATGAATGGCGTTGCGCTTCATGGCGGCTTCATCCCTTACGGCGCTACATTTCTTATTTTTATGGAATATGCGCGCAATGCTGTGCGCATGTCGGCCCTGATGGGGCAGCGAGTCCTCTACGTTTTCACCCACGATTCGATTGGCTTGGGAGAAGACGGGCCCACCCACCAGCCGGTGGAGCAATTAACGGCCTTGCGAGCGACGCCCAATCTGCACACCTGGCGACCTTGTGACACCGTAGAGTCGGCGGTTGCCTGGAAACAGGCGTTGCTGCGCGAGTCGGGCCCCGCCGCCATGATTTTCTCGCGACAAACGTTACCCGCCCAAGTCGAGATGCAGAGCAGTTAGCCGGAGTGCATCGCGGCGGCTACGTATTGGTGCGTGAACAAGGGGAGCTCGACGCCATTATTATTGCGACAGGCTCCGAAGTGGCACTCGCGGTCGCGGCAGCTGAACACCTGAGTGCGGCAGGCCGGGGTGTGCGGGTTGTGTCTATGCCCTGTACTCAGTTATTCGATGCGCAGGAGGCGGGCTACCGGGAAGCCGTGCTACCCAGTGATATTCTGGCTCGCGTCGCGGTCGAGGCGGGCCACGCCGACTTTTGGTACAAGTATGTCGGCCTCGATGGTCGCGTGATCGGCATGTCTTCTTTTGGCGAGTCCGCTCCAGCGCCAGCCCTTTTTGAACACTTCGGCTTGACGGCAGATAACGTGGTTGCCGCGGTCGAGGACGTGATGCTCGATTGACCATGCGGTTTGCGATTAATGGTTTTGGGCGGGTCGGCCGGACCCTGTTGCGGGTCTATCACGCGCGAGAAGATGCGCGCGCGCGGCTCGAGCTCGCGGCCATTAACGAAATCGCCGATGCCGACACGGTGGTGCATCTTGCGCGCTACGATTCGAACTATGGGCGCTATCCCGGCCGCATTGCGCGCTCAGGCTCGTTGTTGGCGATTGATCAATTACTGGTGCCGCTCAGCCATGTTGCCGAGGTGCCGGCGCTGCCCTGGAAAGCGCTCGATATTGACCTCGTTTTTGAGTGCACGGGTGCCTTCACCGATCGCGCTACCGCAGAGCAGCATCTGACGGCGGGTGCGGGGCGCGTATTGTTCTCCCATCCGGCCGAGTCGGATGTCGACGCCACCCTTGTTTTCGGCGTCAATAACGAAGTGCTCACCGGCTGATATGAATGTGGTGTCGGCCGCCTCGTGCACAACCAATGCGGTGGTGCCGGTGCTGTCCACCTTGTCACAGGCGTTTGGCGTGGAGGCCGCCACTATCACGACTATTCATTCTCTGATGAATGATCAGCCAGTGCTCGACGCCTACCACCACACTGATCTGCGCAAGACCCGTGCCGCTTCGCAATCCATTATCCCGGTAGATACCGGGCTCGCGGTCGGCATTGAACGGATACTGCCCGACTTGGCAGGCAAGCTCTCGGCACACGCCTTGCGGGTGCCCACGACGAAGGTTTCAGCGATCGAATTGACGGTCGCAACGACACGTTCCTGTGACAGCGAGCAGATTAATGCCGCGTTGCGCGCGGCTGCCGAGGGTGACCTGGCGGGCGTTTTGGATTACTCCCTCGAACCACTAGCCTCCTGCGATTTTGCGGGCGAGGCTGCCTCGGCGATTGTTGACGCCAAGCAGACACAAGTGGCGGCCGGGCGGCTCGCCAAGATCCTGATTTGGTTCGATAACGAGTGGGCCTACGCCAGCCGCATGATTGATGTGGCCCTGGCATGGGAGCAATGCATTACCGAGTCGGATAACACGGCGATGAAGGGTGCTCAATGAAGCGAATGAGTGAGCTTGATCTGACGGGGCTGCGGGTACTGATTCGCGAGGACCTCAATGTACCCTGCGCGATGGCGTGATCACCAATGACGCGCGCTTGCGCGCGGCCGCACCGTCGATATTGGCTGCGCTCGATCAGGGTGCCGCCGTTATTGTGATGTCGCATCTGGGTCGCCCGGTTGAGGGGGAATGGAGTGAGGCGGCGTCTTTGAAGCCAATCGCCGCGCGCCTTGCTGAGCTGCTCGATCGCGATGTACTGCTCGCGACCGAGTGGCGCCGCGTCGCGCCGCTTCCCGGCGATGTCGTATTGCTCGAAAATGTTCGGTTTAACCTTGGGGAGTCTGCTGACGATGACGCGTTGGCGGCTGACTATGCGTCGCTGTGCGACGTGTTTGTGATGGACGCCTTCGGTACGGCGCATCGCGCACAGGCTTCGACACACGGCGTGGCGCTGCAGGCGCCGATAGCCTGCGCTGGACCCCTGCTCCAGGCCGAATTAACGGCGTTGGAGCGGGCACTGACCGAGGCCAGACAGCCGATGTTGGCGGTCGTGGGCGGCTCCAAGGTGTCCACTAAATTGACGGTTCTGGATACGTTATCCCAGCGCTGCGACAGTCTTGTGGTGGGCGGCGGCATCGCTAATACGTTCCTGGCGGCTGCCGGGTACTCCGTGGGCAGGTCTCTGTGTGAATGGGATCTGGTTGAGACCGCGCGGGCGCTGATGGACCGCGTCAACATCCCGTTGCCCGTTGATGTCGTGGTGGCGCCGGGTATTGAAGAGGCTCACCGCGCCGTGGTGAAACTGGCCGCTGATGTATCAGACGACGACATGATTTTGGATGTAGGCCCGGAGACGGCTGCGGCGATCGCACAACGGATAAAGAGCGCTGCGACGATTTTATGGAATGGCCCGCTCGGGGTTTTTGAGCAGGAGGCCTTTGCAAGCGGCACCCGCGTGCTGGCTGAGGCGATTGCCGCCAGCGAGGGTTACTCATTAGCCGGGGGTGGCGACACTCTGGCGGCTATTGACCAGTTTGGGGTGGCCGATGATGTGTCGTACATCTCGACCGGAGGCGGCGCCTTTCTGGAATATGTCGAAGGCAAGGCGTTACCGGCGGTCGCTGCATTGAAAGTGCGTGCTGAAAATGAATGATGTGATGAACGACAAGAGAGGAGTTGAAAGATGGCACTGATTAGCTTGAGGCAATTACTGGACCACGCTGCCGAGCACAGTTATGGCGTGCCGGCGTTTAATGTGAACAACCTTGAGCAGACCCGGGCCATTATGGAGGCGGCTGATCAAACCGACTCGCCTGTCATCATGCAGGCCAGCGCGGGCGCTCGGAAATATGCGGGCGCCCCATTTCTTCGTGCGCTGATGGAGGCGGCGATGACAGAATTCCCCCACGTTCCGGTCGTTGTCCATCAGGATCACGGCACCTCTCCAGCGGTTTGCCAGCGCTCAATCCAGCTGGGCTTCAGCTCAGTCATGATGGACGGGTCCTTGGGCGATGACGGCAAGACGCCCATGGATTATGACTACAATGCGGGTGTCACTCGGCAAGTGGTCGATATGGCCCACGCATGCGGCGTTTCAGTTGAAGGTGAGTTGGGCTGCCTCGGGTCACTGGAAACTGGCGAGGCCGGAGAGGAAGATGGCATCGGTGCCGCCGGCAAGTTGAGCCACGATCAAATGCTCACGGATCCGGAAGAGGCGGCCCAATTTGTCACCGATACCGGAGTCGATGCGCTCGCCATTGCCTGCGGCACCAGCCACGGAGCTTACAAGTTCACGCGCCCCCCTACCGGCGACATTCTGGCCATGGATCAGATCAAGGCGATTCACAGTCGCATTCCCGACACGCATCTGGTGATGCACGGCTCGTCGGCGGTACCCCAAGATTGGCTGGCGGTGATTAACGAATTTGGCGGCGAGATTCCGGAAACCTACGGGGTACCCGTTGAGCAGGTCGTTGAGGGCATCAAACACGGGGTCCGCAAGGTCAACATCGACACCGACCTTCGCCTTGTTTCAACCGGGTCTATTCGGCGTTTTCTGGCAGAGCACCCTGCGGAGTTTGATCCTCGCAAGTATTTTGCGGCCAGCCTAGATGCGATGAAGTCGATCTGCATTGATCGCTACGAAGCTTTCGGCACCGCGGGCAATGCGTCGAAAATTCAACCGCTGTCACTGGCGGATATGCAAGCACGCTACGCCGCGTAGCGGTTTTGAGGTCCGCTAGCCAAGCGGACATTTTGCCAAGTACCGCCCGTGTCTTGCCGATCACAAGGCCGTATGATCACGGAGTTTTCGACGGCACACTGAACTCATGGCGCAGTCCTATATCAAACGCATCCTTAACGCACGGGTCTACGACGTCGCGCGGGAGACGCCTTTGGATGCTGCACCGCTTCTGTCGGGGCGAATCGGCAATCACGCTTTCCTGAAGCGCGAAGACCTCCAGCCGGTGTTCTCGTTCAAATGCCGAGGCGCCTATAACAAGATGACTCACCTTGATACGGCTGCCCGTGAAGCGGGAGTGGTGGCTGCCTCAGCCGGCAATCACGCTCAAGGCGTGGCGCTGGCGGCGACGAAGCTGGGTATCAAAGCCAAAATCGTCATGCCGGTTACCACCCCTGCGATCAAGGTCGACGCGGTGCGTGCTTTGGGCGCTAAGGTATTGCTGCATGGAGACTCCTTTGACGACGCTGCCATTCGTGCACAAGTTTTGGTCGAGCAGGAAGGGCTCACGTTTATCCATCCGTTTGATGATCCCGATGTGATTGCAGGGCAGGGTACGGTAGCGGTGGAGTTGGTACGGCAAGCATCCCAGCCGCTGGATTACGTATTCATTTGCTGCGGTGGTGGCGGCCTGCTCGCCGGGATGGCGGCGTATCTGCGCTACGTCTGGCCACAGACACGCATTATCGGTGTTGAGCCTGAGGATGCTGCGTGCGTTCAGGCGGCCCTCGCACAGGGTCGACGGGTTAAGTTGCGTGAAGTGGGTTTATTTGCCGATGGTTGCGCGGTCGCGCAGGTGGGTAAAGAGACGTTCCGCTTAATCCGGGAGTGTGTCGACGAGGTCATGACCGTGACCACTGACGAAATCTGTGCGGCGGTGAAAGACATTTTTGATGATACCCGGGCCATTGCCGAGCCCGCCGGCGCGCTGGCGGTCGCAGGCATGAAGAAGTTTGCGGCTCAGCATGATGTAAAGGGATGTAGCATGGCGGCCACGGTCAGTGGCGCCAACACTAACTTTGACCGACTGCGCTACATCTCGGAGCGGACCGAGATTGGCGAGCGTCGGGAAGCGATATTGAGTGTGACGATTCCCGAGCAGCCCGGCGCCTTCCGTGCTTTTTGCAACGCGATCGGCAAGCGCAACGTGACCGAGTTCAATTACCGCTACGAGTCCGCAGCCGAAGCAAGAGTATTTGTCGGTTTGACGGTAACGCCGGACGGTGAAAGCGTTGATGCGTTGCAGCACAGCTTGCGTCAGCAAGGCTACCGCGTGCTGGATATGACCGATAACGAAACCGCCAAATTGCATTTGCGGCATATGGTGGGCGGCAGGTTGTCCTGCGATATCGAGGATGAAATGGTGTTTCGGGTGGAGTTTCCCGAGCGTCCGGGAAGCCTACTGCAATTTCTCAATACGTTGGGCAAAGACTACAGCATTTCGCTTTTTCACTACCGAAACCATGGTGCCGCGTATGGGCGTATTCTGGTGGGGATGCAAGTCCCACAGGGCAAGCGCGCGGCCCTCAAGAAAGCACTAGATCGCCTTGGGTACCGTTTTTGGGAGGAGACCCACAATCCGGCTTATCGCGAATATTTAGGTCGAACTGACAGCCCCTAGCGCAGCCACTCCAGAAAAGGCGCGCGATCAGCTAAATAGGGTCAGTCCTTCCTCGCTGAGGAAACCGTGGAGTCGTTGGTCATGCGCCTCTGTCTCCCAGTCGGCCGCTCGCTGCAATGCGAACCCCACGCCCAGTCTGAATCCGGTGACTTCCGCAAACAGGCGATCATAAAATCCACCGCCATATCCCAGACGCGCGCCGTCCTCGCCGCACCCGAGTAGCGGGGTAAGAAAGAGATCAATCTCTTCCGCGCGAACGATCTCTGAGGCGTCGGTAGGTTGAAGGACGCCGCCAATAGTGGCCTCGACCGCATCGCCCTCTTGCCAGTCGTGAAAACGCAGCGTTTTATCTATCACTCGCGGGCAAGCAACTCGAGTGCCGCGCGCGCGTGCACCTCGCGTTAGCGCAGTGGGGTCAAACTCCGATTCATGGGGCAGGTAACTCCCGATAACCTTCACCGCGCTCCAGCGGTCCCAGCGGGTGAGATGGACATTGGCCTGCTGGGCGAACGCTTGTCTCAGCGCCGGGCTAAGCGAATCTCTCGCCGCCCGAAGCTGCCGGCGTAAGGTGCCTTTATCGGACACGGCGTCGGTAGAGGGTTTCACAGGGATATCTTGTTCAAGACGCGCTCGATTGGAGGCATTGGTTAATTGTGCTCAGCGAAGAAGGTGCGCTGAAAAAAATGACCCGCGGTACCGCTGACGAATAGGCCCTTGAACCCTTGCGGCTCAAGGTGGTGAACACCTCGTGGCTTCAGGCTTCCCGGTGCAAGCCAGGCTTGCTCAACAGCCACGGAAGTGATCTCCGGGTACTGCATTATCGGCTCGAGGACAAATCGTCTGGCGAATACTTCAGGCCGGTAACAGTATACCGGATTGACGGGCTCAGTTAATCTCAAGCTGCCGTAGCTGGTACAAGACCTCGTCGAGCTGACTGTTGAGCGAGGAGAGGCGCTCCTGCTCTTCGCTGGTCTCAATAGGATTGTCGCCGCTCTTCAGTGCCAGCAGTTCGTGGCTGATGTTGAGCGCCGCCATAATGGCAACGCGTTCCAGGCCCATGACCTTGCCCGTGGAGCGGATATCACGCATGTGCTGATCGAGGTAGCGCGCGGCCTGAGTCAGCGCCGTCTCCTCATCCGGAGGGCAGGCAACCTGATACTCCTTTTCCAGAATCTCGACGCTGACGGTGTTGGGCCGGCTCATGCGCTGCCGTCCAGTGATCGTAATCTGGCGAGTGAATTTTCGACGTGTTCGCTGGCCTGTCGTTGTCGCTCCAGCAGTTCTCTCCGCTCCCGCTGCAACTCCGCGGCCCGAAGTTTCAGTGCCCGGTTCTCTCGATTGAGCTCTCGACTTAGCTCAATAAGGTCGTTCACTTTTTTTTCGAGCGCCTGGATGAGGTTGTCAGCCACGAGGGGTACACTGTGTTAGAAGCAAGTCCGCACTATAATGCCCGTTGTTTCATTGGGTCAATGCGCAGCGGACTGCGCTGACTGGGTTGCGCTGATTCAGTCAGGGCAACCCAAGCGTAGAGTGGTTCAGCGGTCCATCACTTCAAGCCCGCCATAACTAAGGAAGTCCTCACGGTGTTACTCGACACACTCGGTGCATTTGAAGACATGCCCTCCTGGGATGAGGCGGCTGACGGCCTCTTCAATGCGGGCCTGAATCTGAATCCGTCAGCCCTGCATGGCGCCATGGCGGGGTTGCTCGGTGCGGGATTCAGCCCGCATACAGATCAGCACTTCTCGGCGACAGTGGCGGCGCTCGAGAAAGCCCTTGCCGTTGATCTGACAGGAGATCTGGTCGATTTTGTCTCACGACTGAGCCTCTCAACGCTGTCTGCCATTGAGGATGCCGACTACACTTTTCAGCCGCTGTTGCCGGCGGAAGACAGTCCGCTGGAAGAGCGTCTGCTGTCTATATCCGAATGGAGCCGAGGGTTCTTATCGGGATTTACTCAGGGTATTACCCTCAGGGAGGCGGCGGGTGAGCCGATCCCCGGTATGACGGCGGAAGCGCTGAAGGACATGGCAGCGATTGCGCAAGTTGACACCGCAGAAACCGATTCCGAGGAAGCCGAGCGCCAATTGGAAGACATTATCGAGTTCATCCGCTTTGCCGCGATTAATATTGTGAGTGAAGCGCAATCTTTACAGGAAGAAAGCAGTGAAAATTTCCAAAGCTGAATTTACCCGCCGCCGCAAAAAGCTGATGGGCATGATGGACCGACACAGTATCGCCATCATCCCAGGCGCCAGAGAGGTCACCCGCAGTCGCGATACGGAATATGCCTTTCGACAGGACAGCGACCTGTTCTATCTCACCGGCTTTGAAGAACCCGATGCGGTGCTGGTGCTCGTGCCTGGGCGGAGGCAGGGGCAGGTTGTTTTATTCTGTCGCGAGCGAGATCCTGAAATGGAGCTCTGGAATGGGTATCGACTCGGCCCGGAAGGTGCGGTCGCTTATCTGGGCGTAGATGATGCCTTTCCTATCGAGGATCTTGATGAAATTTTGCCCGGACTGATCGAAGGCACGCAGCGGATCTATTACTCCATGGGCCATGATGATGTGTTTGATCAGCGCGTGATGGGGTGGGTGAATCAAATTCGTCGTTTGGTTCGAACGGGTGCAGCACCGCCCGCGGACTTCACTGATTTGGCATTTCTCTTGCACGAGCAGCGTCTCATCAAATCTGCCGCGGAGGTGCGCATTATGCGCAAAGCGGGGGAAATCAGCGCCGCGGCACATATTCGCGCGATGCAGGAATGTCAGCCGGGGCGCTACGAGTATCACCTCGAAGCCTCCATTCAACATACGTTTGCCGAGCACGGTGCCCGCTTCCCTGCCTACAACTCGATCGTCGGCTCTGGGCCCAACGCCTGCGTGCTCCACTACACCGAGAACGCGGCGCGCATGCGCGCCGGCGATTTAGTGCTGATTGATGCAGGCTGCGAATATCAGGGGTACGCCGCCGATATCACCCGAACCTTCCCGGTCAGCGGGCAATTCTCTCCCGAGCAGCGGGCGATTTACGATCTGGTACTGGAAGCCCAGCGTGCGGCTATTGCCAAGGTGCGACCGGGTAATACCTGGAACCAGCCTCACGACGCCACCGTGCGTGTCATCACCCGGGGCCTGATCAAGCTGGGCTTGCTGAAGGGCAAAGAGCGCGATTTGATCAAGTCCGAGGCCTACCGTGACTTTTACATGCACCGAGCAGGCCACTGGCTGGGTCTTGATGTGCACGATGTCGGTGATTACCGGATTGAGGGGCGTTGGCGACAACTTGAGCCCGGTATGGTGCTGACCATTGAGCCCGGTATTTACATTGCGACAGATAACACCCGTGTTGCCAAACGATGGCGGGGGATTGGCATCCGCATAGAAGATGACGTGGTGGTCACCGAGGACGGCTGCGATGTGCTCACGGATGATGTTCCCAAGCGCGCGGAAGATATCGAGGCGCTGATGTCCGAGGCCTCATGACCGACGGTTCACAGGTGTTGATTCTGGGTGGGGGGCTGGCGGGGCTCTCCTTTGCCATTGCGCTGGCAGTCGAGGAGCCGGCTCTCGATATCACGCTTCTGGAGGCACATCCTTTTCAGTCTGGGACACCCAACCCAATGGATACTCGCGGTTCCGCACTGAACCTGCATTCCGTCGCACTGCTGGAAAAGTGGGGGGCCTGGTCCAGCTTGAGCGCTCATGCGGGCGCTATTGCTGACATCCATGTCTCCCACCGCGGTCACTTTGGCAGCGCGCTGATGAAGGCGGCAGAGCTCGATGTGCCGGCTTTGGGTTATGTGGTCGAGAATCACGACTTGGGGCGCGAACTGCTGAAACGGGCAGAGCAGCTGGGCGTGACGGTTCGGGCTCCGGTTCGGTGTATCGACCTGCAGTCCGAAGGAGGCCGACCCGGTGTGCAGACCGAGGAAGGAGAAGTGCTGAGCGCCGACCTTGTGCTGTTGGCAGCCGGTGTGGCGAAGGACTGGTTCCACGGGCTCGGTATTCGGGTAGAGGAGCGCCCTACTCATACTCACGCGTTGGTCTTCAATGCGAGTTTTCCCGGCCAGCAAGCGGGCTGTGCCTTTGAACGCTTCACGCCCCACGGACCCTTGGCGGTGCTGCCCTTACCGTCTATTGGTCGCTCGGCGCAGCGATTTAACGTGGTGTGGTCTGTTCCCGATCAACAGGTCTCTGCATTCAGCGGGTTGGATGACGCGGCATTCATAGCTGCGTTTCAGAACGCTTTTGGCTGGCGACTTGGCCGCGTGATGGCGGTGGGTCAACGCAGCCAATGGCCGTTGGTGCGCCTCGCCGCATCCGAACAATACCGATCGGGTTATTTGCTGGTCGGCAATGCCGCGCATACCCTCCACCCGGTTGCTGGTCAGGGCCTCAACCTCTCGTTGCGCGAAGCCGGGCTGCTTGCACCGGAGGTGGTGACCGCGCAGCGCAACAGTCAACCTATCGGGCATGAGCGCAGTCTCACGGCGTATCTCCAACATGCGGCTGAGGAGCAGCAGTTTATTACCCGCAGTACCGATTTACTGTCCACACTGTTCAACCGACGGGGTCCGGCGCTGGATGTCCCCAGAAATCTCTCACTGGCGATGCTGGACCTCTTGCCCGCGGCAAGGGCCAGAGTTGCGAGCGTCGGCACGGGTCGCCGCGGTGCAAGGTAGGGCGTCGACATCCGACCGTGATGTCCTCATTGTCGGGGCGGGGGTGGCCGGCTTGTCTTTAGCAACGGCGCTGGGTCGCAGCGGTTTGCGTGTCACCGTCATTGATGGTGCGTCACGACCAGCGTCCTCCCCAGAAGGGAGAGAGGTTGGAGACTGGGACCTTCGGGTCAGTGCCCTGACACCGGCTTCGGTCCGCTTTCTGGAAACCCTTGGCGCCTGGTCTGGTATTGCGGCTGATCGCAGGGCTCCCTATACGGGTATGCAAGTGTGGGACGCTCAGGGTAGCGGGCGCATCGCTTTCGATGCGGTTGAGGCGGATTCCCCTCATCTCGGCCATATCGTCGAGAATCGGCTGACGCTTGGGGCGCTTTTGCAGTGTGCTGAGGCCTGTCCGGGTGTCGACATTTTATGGAACCACGGGCTGAAATCGATGGCGCTCGCTGCCGCTGGCTGGGAGGTTTGCTGCGAGGGAGGGGAGACGATCAGTGCATCGCTGACTGTGGGTGCTGACGGGGCGAGATCGCGGGTGCGGGAGTTGGCGGGGATCCCCACGCGAGAGTGGAGTTATCGGCAAAGTGCCGTCGTCGGCACTGTGGCGCTCGAATCGACCCACGCGGACACTTGCTGGCAGGCGTTTCTCGATACGGGACCACTTGCCTTGTTGCCACTGGCTGACGAGGACAAAGTCGCCATCGTCTGGTCCTTGGATGACGGCCAGCACGAGAAGATCGCATCACTGTCCGACGCCCATTTTTTGGCCGCACTCAATCGTGCATTAGGGGCTGATGCGCCGGTTGCAGTCGGGGTAGGCCCGCGTGCCAGCTTCCCGCTGAGACAATCTCACGCCGTTGACTATGTTGATCAGGGTTTGGTGTTGGTTGCCGATGCGGCGCACAGTATCCATCCGCTTGCCGGTCAGGGAATTAATCTGGGGCTATCGGATGTGCGGGTGCTGGCAGAGGAGCTGATGGCGGGAGTCGACAGCGGTCTCCCGGTAGCCAGCGCGATCCTGCTCAAACGCTATCAGCGCCAGCGTAAGACCGAAAATTTGGCAATGATGGCTGCTATGGAAGGGTTCAAGCGTGGCTTCGGCAGCCAGAACCCCCTGGCGGTGGTGGCGCGCAACATTGGACTGGGTCTGGTGGATCAGCGGGCCTGGTTGAAGCGTTGGTTTATGGATCAAGCACTCAGTTGAGCTGAAAACAACGTTAGCGATTGAGCATGACACCCACAACAAAGCCATATCCGCCGCTCAGCGTGTGATGGATCCTCGCGGCGGTCAAGGGCGCAGTGAAATGACGGGCCAGCCCTGCGCTTCAGCATGAGCGCTGAGCGTCGCATCGGGGTCTACTGCGACCGGGTGGCCGACGTTATTCAGCAGCGGTAGGTCGTTGTGAGAGTCAGAGTAGAACCACGTATCAGCGGGGTCTGGTATCCCCACGTGGCGCTCGCGCCAACCGGCGAGGTGGGTGACCTTGCCTTCCTGAAAGCAGGGCACGCCCTCTGATTTGCCCGTATAGCAGTTATCGATGATGCCCACTGCGCTGCCCAGCCAATGCTCAAATCCTAGTCGCGCGGCGACCGGTTCGGCGACCACCTCGTGGGTCGCGGTCATCATCAGCAACGTATCCCCGGCAATGCGATGCGTATTGAGGAGCTCAAAAGCCTTATCGAGCAGCATGGGCTCAATGCACTCAGCAACAAATCGCCGCTGAAGCGCTCGCACCTCGTCACGCGTTTTGCCAGCGAGCGGCGCGAGCACAAAATTCAGATAGGCCGTCATATCGAGTTCGCCTGCTTGATAATCGGCGTAGAACTGATCATTTTTCAGGCCGTAGTCCTCTGCCTCGACCAGCCCAATATCGCACAGGAACTCGCCCCAGCGGTGGTCGGAGTCGCCCGCTAATAGCGTGTTGTCGAGGTCAAAAATTGCTAATGCCATGCTGTGGACCAATCACCGACAGAATAAAGATTGTCCTCCAAGTGCCGCAGGTGGAGGATGTATGGAAGAATACGGACTGTAGGCGCGTGTCTCAATCCCGTGCCTTTATATTTGACCTATCCGGAAAATGAACTTGGAGCATGTGATAGACAACGAGCGCGTCATCGACCGCGAGGGCTTTAGACCGAACGTCGGCATTGTCATTTGTAATGCCGATGATCAAGTCCTTTGGGGCCGGCGCATTAACGGGCGCGATTCTTGGCAGTTTCCTCAGGGAGGCGTGCACCGGGGTGAGAGTCCGGAAGAGGCGATGTACCGCGAACTGGAAGAGGAGGTTGGCTTACTGCCAGAGGCCGTCGAACTGCTCGGACGCACCCAGGGCTGGCTGCATTATCGCCTCCCGAAGCGTTTTATTCGGAAGAACGAGAATCCGGTGTGCATCGGCCAGAAGCAGATTTGGTTTCTGTTGCGGCTGACCGCGCCGGAGAGCGCAATCAAGCTGAACGCTCACGAAGACCCCGAGTTCGATGACTGGCGATGGGTGAGTTACTGGTTCCCTGTCTCGGCGGTGGTGGATTTTAAGCAGGCGGTCTATCGGCAGGCGCTGGCGCAATTAGTCGGTCGTTTGGCTCCCAGACAACGCAATGCTCGCGGTCGCAGGAGACAGCGTTAATGCTTGAGGTGCTTCGCCGTCTGATTCAGGACGTGAACGACGCCGACTCGCTTGAGGACGCGTTGACCTTAATTGTCGCTCAGGTGAGATCGGCGATGCATACCGATGTGTGCACGATCTACCTGCACGACAAAGGTTCCCAAAAGTTGATTTTCCGCGCCACAGAGGGCCTGAACTCCGAGAAGGTGGGTCAATTCGGCCTGGGCTTTGATGAAGGTCTGGTGGGTTGGGTGGCTACTCGGGAAGAGCCGCTTAATCTAGACGATGCCAGTGCACACCCCCAGTTTCAGCGGGTCGAGGGTTTGGGTGAAGAGCCCTTTAACGCGTTTCTCGGTGCGCCTATTGTTCATCAACGCGATCTGCTGGGTGTGCTGGTCGTGCAGCAGGGCGATCACCGGCGCTTTTCCGAAGATGAAGAGGCTTTTCTGATCACGGTGTCGGCACAGTTGGCGGGCCTCATTGCCCACGCTGAACTCGCTGGGGCGATCGGCCAGACTGCCGCGGTGGCAGAGACCTCTGACAGCGGTGCACGCCTGTCCGGGGTCGCCGCCTGCTCGGGTATTGGCATCGGCACGGCCGCGTGGATTTCACCCCACGCAGATTTACAGACGGTACCGTCTCGCGAAGCGGCGGATCGACGCGCGGAGTTGAAGGCGTTTCGCGATGCATTGGCAAGCGTCCGCGCAGATATACGGCAGGTTGCTGAAAATCTAGAGAATGAATTGGGGCCGGAGGATCGCGCGCTTTTCGGCGTGTACCTGAGCATTTTGGATGATTCCACACTGGGTGGTGAGGTGGCGACCCTGATCAAAGCGGGTGAATGGGCGCAGGGGGCATTGAGCCAGGTCATGCTGCGTCATATTCGTCATTTTGAGCGCATGGAGCACTCGTACTTGCGTGAGCGGGCAGTGGATGTGCGCGATCTTGGCACGCGAGTACTGGGGTACCTTCAGGATGCCAATCGTCAGGAGGTGGATTACCCCGACGCCACCGTGCTGGTAGCGGAAGAGCTGACGGCGTCCGCACTGGGAGAGATTCCTCGTGACAAGCTAGTGGGTATTGTCTCGATGCGGGGGAGTGCCAACAGCCACACCGCCATATTGGCCCGAGCAATGGGTATTCCGGCTGTCGTAGGGGTAGAAGATTTACCCTTAAAGCGGTTGCCGGACCAGCAATTGGTCGTGGACGGCTATAACGGCCGGATTTATGTCAATCCGCATCCCGATCTGTTGACCAGATTTGAGGGCTTGTTGGCAGAGGATGAGGCGCTGTTCGAGGAGCTGGCGCCGCTGGCGCAGCAGCCTGCGGTGACCTCCGATGGCGCATCGGTCCCACTGTGGGTCAATACCGGTGTGGCAGCGGACGTTCAGCGGGCGCTGGAATTTGGTGCAGAGGGCGTGGGGCTCTACCGTACTGAAGTGAGTTTTTTGCTACGCGACCGGTTTCCCAGTGAAGAGGAGCAGCGCCAGCTCTACCGAGAGCAGCTGGAGACGCTTCACCCTTCTCCAGTCACGATGCGGACGCTGGACATTGGCGGTGACAAAGCACTGCCTTATTTCCCCATCGAGGAGTCCAATCCGTTTCTGGGGTGGCGCGGTATCCGGGTCACGCTGGATCACCCCGAGATTTTTCTGACTCAGGTTAGAGCCATGCTCAAGGCTAACGAAGGGCTCAACAATCTTCGGATTCTGCTGCCGATGGTGACGGCGATCGACGAGTTGCGCTCAGCCCGGCAATTGATCCTGAGATGCCACGCAGAAGTCATGAGCGAGGGCTTTACTACCCTACTGCCCCCTATCGGCGTCATGATCGAAGTGCCTGCCGCGGTGTACCTTGCAGGCGCGCTGGCAGAGGAGGCCGACTTTCTCTCGGTTGGTTCCAACGATTTGACCCAGTATCTGCTCGCCGTAGACCGGGGTAATGCCCGGGTCGCTGATTTGTATCAGGCCCTCCATCCAGCGGTCTTGGCCGCTTTGACCGATATTATTGATGCTGCGCACGGCCAGAATAAATCTGTCAGCATTTGTGGCGAGTTGGCAGGAGATCCGCGTGCAGCGCCTTTATTGGTGGCGATGGGGTTCGATCAGCTGTCGATGAATGCCGGCAGCCTGTCGGTGATCAAGCGCGTGCTGAGCGCATTTAGTCGCGCCGAACTGGAAGTGCTGCTATCGACGTTGCGCCCTCTGAGGTCCAGTCAGGAGGTTGTAGCCACTTTGGATCGTGCACTGAGCGAGCGCGGACTCGATCTCTTTCTGCGTCGTGGAGGGGCTGTTTAGGTGTTGCTGTATCCCGATATTGACCCGGTAGCCATTGCGCTGGGGCCGATCAAAATTCACTGGTACGGACTCACCTATATTGCCGGACTGGCCTTTGCCTGGTGGCTGGCGCGTCGACGCAGTCAGCGGCCTCACTCTCCCCTGAAGCCAGACCAGGTGGATGACCTTATTTTTTACGCAGCCGTCGGTGTGGTGCTGGGCGGGCGGTTCGGTTACGTCTTTTTCTACGGCTTTGAGCGCCTCGTTTCCGATCCAATGTGGTTGTTACGGGTGTGGGAGGGCGGCATGGCCTTCCATGGCGGTCTGCTCGGTGTTCTGGCTTCAATGGCCTTGTTCGCGCGTCAACGCGGGATCGCCTGGGGCCGTTTGATGGACTTTGTGGCGCCCTTGACCCCGGTGGGTCTGGCGCTGGGACGGCTCGGTAATTTTATTGGCCAGGAGCTGTGGGGCAGAGCGACGGATGTCCCGTGGGCCATGGTGTTTCCGAACGACCCCTTGGCACTGGCGCGGCATCCGTCGCAGCTTTATCAGTTTGCGCTGGAGGGATGCCTGTTGTTTCTGGTGTTACTCTGGTTCAGCCGCCGCCAGCGACCTGCATGGGCCGTCTCGGGAGCATTCCTCATGGGTTATGGTGCGCTACGTTTTACGGCAGAGTTTTTCCGCGAGCCCGATGCGCACATTGGTTTTGACGCGCTGGGTTGGGTGACCCGAGGGCAGCTGCTTTGTCTGCCCATGCTGATAGCGGGAGTGGCTTTACTCTACTGGGCCTACCGGCCCACAAATCGATGAGGAGAGCATGCAGGCTTATCTCGACTTAATGAAGGATATTCGCGAGCACGGCATTGACCGTGGTGATCGCACCGGCACCGGAACCCGATCGGTGTTTGGACGCCAGCTGCGGTTTGATCTGACGCAGGGGTTCCCCGCTCTCACGACCAAGCGGGTGCACTTTAAGAGCGTGGTCAACGAGCTGATCTGGTTTTTGAGTGGTGACACCAACACCCAGTGGCTTCGAGAGAATGGGGTCAGTATCTGGGATGAGTGGGCGACCGAAGAGGGTGACCTGGGTCCGGTTTACGGCGCCCAATGGCATGCCTGGCCGACTCGCGATGGCGGGCAGTATCAACCAGATTGATTATGTAGTGGACTGTTTGAAGCATCGCCCCGAGAGCCGTCGCATCCTGTTTCACGCCTGGAACGTGGAGTATTTGCCCGATGAGGCGGTCAGTCCCCAGGACAACGTTCGTGCCGGGCGCATGGCGCTGCCCCCATGCCATCTCCTCTATCAGTTTTACGTTGGAAACGGCGCGCTGTCTGCCCAGCTGTATATTCGCTCTAGTGATGTCTTTCTGGGACTGCCCTTCAACATCGCTTCTGTGGCGCTGCTCGTGCACATGCTGGCGCAGCAGTGCGACCTGGACCCCGGAGAGGTCGTGATCACATTGGGCGATGCTCACCTGTACAGTAATCACGGTGAGCAGGTGGCTACCCAGCTCGAGCGATCGCCCGTGGCGCTGCCCTCTCTGGAGATCCTTAGAAAGCCGGATACTATTTACGGATACCAGTTTGAAGATTTTCAGCTCACCGGTTATGAGCCGGCCCCTCATATCCCGGCTCCGGTAGCGATATGACGGCGGCTCGGCATGAAAACGAGGTACCCGTCGTGCTAGTGCTGGCTGCTGCGGAGAATGGCGTCATTGGACGGGGTGATGCACTGCCCTGGGAGCTGCCCGATGATCTTCAACACTTTAAGCGGACGACGATAGGAAGACCCATCATCATGGGTCGTAAAACCTTTGAAAGCGTTGGATTTCCCCTGCCCGGGCGCAAAAATATTGTCATTACCACGGGATGCCTCATGGCGCCATGATGGCGTCTTGGTGTGCTGCAGCCTCGAGGAAGCGCTGGAGCGGGCCTTCGAGCAGGCACTTATCGATGGTGCCGATGCTGCAATGATCGTGGGGGGTGCGGAAATCTACCGTTTGGCCTTACCCCGGGCAAATAAGGTGGTGCTGACCCGCGTGCAGGGCCGTGTGGAGGGTGATGTGGTATTTGATTTGGGGCTGCTAGCCGACTGGCGCGAAAAATTAGTCAAAGAATATGCGGCAGAGGGCGGTAACAGCCATGCCTTTTCGATTGTTGAGCTGGAGCCGCCGCAAATTGAGCAATAACAGCCGAATGGTTACCGGTGAAACTATTTGCGTTGCCGAAACGTACACGGTAAATTCCCTCCCCCGACATCTGATGGCGATCCCTAATAGGAATAATAACGCCACTGATTTAGCTTCAGTGAAGGGCTGGCTTCGTCCGGCACTATCACCCCGATTTGCTCTTGAGAGGAAGTATCAACCCCATGACTACGACTCGACTTAAAACTCTGCTGGTGGCGATTTGCATCGGCGGCAGCGCGTCCGTTGCACTCGCGCAGTCCATCGATCCGATCGTTGAGGTAGGCAAGCAACGCACGTCGGCGGCGAAAGCGTCGCAGGCCAAAATTGACCGGCTGGCGGATGAGACCTCAAGCCTGCTGTCTGATTACAAAACCGTGATGAAGCAGGTGGATGGCCTAAAGGTCTATAACGCTCGACTTGAGCGGCAGATTGCTAATCAGGAGCGCCGCATCCGCGACATCGATGGGTCAATCGCCGAGGCGTCGGTGATTCAGCGGCAGATTCCGCCGCTGGTAGTGCGCATGCTTGACGGGCTCGAGCAGTTCATCAATCTTGATATGCCCTTCGATCTCGATACGCGCCTGAGCAACATTGAAGCAGTGCGTGCCAATATGGACCGGTCCGACGTGACCTCCGCTGAAGCGTTTCCGGCAGGTGCTGGAGCTTTATTCGATAGAGCTGCAGTACGGTCCGTGGCATCGAGGCCTATACCGATACGATTGAGCTCGGCGGTGCTGAGCGTGAAGTCGATATTTTGCGCATTGGTCGTGTAGCGCTGGTCTACCAGAGCACAGACGGTGCCGAGACGGGTGCCTGGAATAAGGATGCCCAGAGTTGGGAAGAGCTGTCCGCCGGCGATTATGCCTCTGCGGTCCGCAAAGGGGTTCGAATCGCCAAGAAGCAGGCGACCATCGAACTGTTGAATATGCCTGTATCTGCGCCGGAGGCGAACTGAAATGCGTGCTCAATTGCTGAAAGTATCTGCCTTGGCGCTGGCAAGCGCCTTGTTTGCACCCCTGACATTGGCTCAGGACGCTGAGGCCGAGGCAGAGGCGCCTCCGCCCCCTACCCCGCAGGAAATTGCCGCGGAAAATCTTGATCAGCTGCTCAACTTGGTGCAGCAAGGCCAAGCACGGGCTTCTGCAGAGAACAAAGCGCGCGAAGACCGCTTTAGTCACTGACAAGGCCAACCAGGCCGCCGCCCTCAAGCGCGCTGAAGACGAACGCGCTCGGGAAGAGCGCCGCTCGGCCCGACTCGAGAAGCAGTTCGAGGAGAACGAACTCCTGATTGCTGCCAAGCAAGAGCAGTTGCGTGAGCGTCTTGGCACGCTCTCCGAGCTGTTTGGCCACCTGACGGCGGCCTCGGGTGATTTGGCGTCTAACGTTGAAGTCTCGCTGGTCAGCTCAGAGTACCCGGGACGCGAAGGGTTCCTGAAAGCGCTGATTGCCAAGATGTCAGGATCTGACCAGCTGCCTAGCATCGAAGAGATCGAGCGAGTCTGGTTTGAACTGCTCCGTGAGATCCGCGAGCAGGGTGAAGTCAGTCGCTTCAGCGCGCAGGTGGCGACACCTTCCGGCGAGCTAAGTGAGCGCGAAGTCGTTCGAGTCGGTGCGTTCAACATTGTGGATACCGACGGCAACTACCTCTCCTTCAATGTCGACAAGCTCTCTGAGCTGCCTCGTCAGCCCGGTGGTGGTTTTAACTCTCAAGCTGAGAGCCTCGCGGACGCACAGTCTGGCCTGAGCCAGTTTGGTATTGATCCCACTGGCCCTACTGGCGGATCCTTTTTGGCGGCCATTATTGACAGCCCCACGATTTCCGAGCGTTGGCATCAGGGTGGCTATGTGGGTTACGCCATTACCACCGTCGGTGCATTTGCGTTCATTCTGGCTATTTACCGATTGATCGTTCTGACTGCCGTGGGCGGCAAAGTCTCCTCGCAGCTGAAATCCAGCTCTGCCCGAGATGACAACCCATTGGGGCGCGTACTTAAGGTACATGAGACGAATCCCAATATGGATCCAGAAACGCTGGAGCTGAAAATGGCCGAGGCGGTCCTGAGTGAAACGCCCAAACTGGAGTCGGGCCTGACTTTGCTGAAGATCATCGCCGCGGTCGCGCCGTTGATGGGTCTACTCGGCACGGTGACCGGTATGATCATCACCTTCCAGGCGATTACCATCTTTGGTGCCGGAGACCCGAAGGCCATGGCCGGCGGTATTTCTTCCGCACTGGTGACTACGGTCCTCGGTCTGTTGGTGGCGATTCCAACGGTACTCCTGCATACGGTGGTTAATGGCCGCTCCCAGCGCATCATTCACGTATTGAATGAGCAGGCCACGGGCATTGTGGCGGAGCACTCCGAGCGCGCGCATAACTGATTGCCCGGGAGGCTAGCTGTCGATGGGAATTTTCGAGGTCATTCTTGCCTTTATGGAAAAAGGCGGGAACGTATTGTGGCTCATTGCTGCGCTCGTATTCTTCATGTGGACGCTCATCTTCGAGCGGGTGTGGTACTTCACCTCCGTTTGGAAGGCTGACCGTGCAGTCGTCGTGGATTCCTGGGAAGGGCGCGGCGAGCGCAAATCCTGGAATGCGAAGAAGATCCGCGAGCGCCTGCTCTCAGAGAGTCGCGAGTTGATTAACGACAACATGAATGTGATCGCGACCTGTGTCGCGCTGTGCCCCCTGCTGGGGTTGCTCGGTACCGTAACGGGCATGATCGAGGTCTTTAACGTGATGGCGGTCACCGGTGGTGGCGATGCCAAGTCCATGGCAGGTGGCGTGGAGCGGTCCACGATTCCTACCATGGCGGGTATGGTCGCGGCCCTCTCGGGTTTGTTTGCCAATACGTATCTCCAGCGAATTACCAACCGGGAGCAACAGCTCCTGACAGATCAATTGACGTCGGATCATTGATCCTGTCTGTAGGTTGAGGAAGCCATGCGCAAAATAGCGAAAGAGAAAGAACAGGACGGAGCAGAGATTGATCTGACACCGATGCTCGACGTGGTGTTCATCATGCTGATCTTCTTCATTGTTGTGGCGTCTTTCATCAAAGAGGCAGGTGTCGAGGTCAATCGACCGGATAAAAACCAGCCCGACAACCCTGAAGACTCTACCAGCATCCTCGTCGAGATTGCCTCCGATAACCAGATCTGGATGGAGAATCGACGCGTCGATATTCGCGCTGTTCGCGCCAATATCCAGCGGCTGTTAGCCGAGGATCCGGAAGCGCCGGTTACTGTTAAGGTCGAGAAAGGTGCCGAGGCGGGTATCGTAGTGGATGTGGCGGATGCTGCCCGGGAGTCGGGTGTGGCTGCGGTGAATTGGGCCTCGGATCGGTAAAGGGTGAAAGTATGAGTATGCGTGACAAGGCCAGATCGGCAGCGGCAGAGGAAGGCAATCAGATAGACCTGACGCCAATGCTCGACGTTGTCTTTATCATGTTGATCTTCTTTATCGTCACCTCCTCTTTTGTAAAAGAGCCGGGTGTTGAACTGTTCAAGCCACAGGCATCGACTCAAGAGGCCTGTGAACGCGGCACCATTATTTTCGCTGTAGATGCTAATGGCGATATTTTCTACAACAAAAACAAGCTTCCGCTGGATCGCGCGCTGCGCACCGCGGAGGCCGCAAAGAAAGAAGCTCCGCAGGCAAATATTGTGGTGCAGGTAGATCGAGAGACCCCGGCGTATGTGGTTGAGGACCTTATCGATGTTGTGCGGCCTGTTCTCACTTCGCCGCCCTGTATCTCCACGGATGAAGAGGCTTAATGGTTATGGGTAGTTCGGCTCGGATTGCAGTCAGTGCCGCGCTTGCGGTGCCGGTTGCTATCGCGTTGTTTTTTGTCATGCACAGCCTGATCAGTCGGGACTTCAAGCAGGAGGACGTCAAGGCGCGCAAAATCGCCGATATCGTCGTACCGGACAAAACAATCGAAACCAACCTGAACGAGGTTAAGCCCGAGAAAATTGATGACCCTGAAGAGCCACCACCCGAGCTGGAGCCGATTCAGTTTGACACGCAGTTGGATATGAACGTCGCCAATACGGCACCTACCACTGGCATTAACTTGAACCTCAATGCGTCGGGTATGTCTTCTGGTGACGGCGAATATCTGCCTATCGTAAAAGTGGCGCCGATTTATCCGCGGCGCGCGCAGACCCGTGGAATTTCCGGGTATTGTATTGTTGAGTACACCGTGACCAAGACAGGCTCCATTCGCGACCCGTTCGCGGTGGACTGTCAGCCAAAAGGTATTTTTGAGCGCGCTTCACTGAAGGCGTCAGAGAAGTTCAAGTACAAGCCCAGAGTCGTTGACGGCGAGGCGATTGAGGTTGCGGGTGTCCAGAACAAGTTTACTTATGAGCTGGAGAACTGAGATGAGGGGTGTGGCCATGACAATTTCTTCGTTGCTCCGTGTTCCAGTCCTGACTGCTCTCGTCCTGTGTGGTGCGCTCGGGTTCGATCAGGCCGTTCCCGGCATCGTTTTTTCCGAGGCGGTAGCGCAGGATAAGCCGAAGAAAGATACCCGCGAGACCCGGCGCACGCCCGCACTGCGTAACAAGGTTTATGAGCGGCTTGCCGAGGCGCAAGGTTTCGCAGAGGCCAAGGATTACGCGAGCGCTGAAGCAATCCTCAACGACATGATTTCAGAAGACGGGAAGCGCGCCCTTAACAGCTACGAGCTAGCCAACGTTTATAACCTGCATGCCTTTTTGAGCTACGTCAAAGAGGACTACGCACAATCGCTCCGGTACTACGGGCAAGTGATCGCCCAGCCTGACATTCCACTGGCGATGGAGATCAATACGCGTTTTACGGTTGCACAATTATATTTTGTGCAAGAGAAGTGGCAGCAGGGGATCGATGCGCTGCTGACGTGGTTCGACCTGAACGAGAAGCCCAATGCCGGTGCGTACGTGCTGCTGGCTCAAGGCTACTATCAAGTGAAAGACTACAATCTGGCATTGAAGAATGTCGAGACCGCCATCGGCATGCATGAAGGCGAGGGTAAGCTCCCGAAGGAACAGTGGTACAACCTGGCCCGATTCCTTTACTTTGACAAGGAAGATTTTGATTCGGCGCTTGGTGTGCTGAATACGCTGATCATTTATTACCCGAAGAAGCAGTATTGGGTGCAGGCTTCTCACTTGTACGGTGAGAAGAAAGACGAACCGACACAGCTGGCGCTCATGGAGGCAGCCTACGAGCAAGGTTTTCTGGATCGCTCCAGCGAGTTGGTGACCATGTCTTACCTGTATCTCAATGCCGAGACGCCGTATTACGCGGGCGCCGTGATGCAGAAAGGTTTTGCTGATGAACTCGTTGAAGACAAGTCCAAGAATTTCGAGCTGGCAGGCAGTGCCTGGGCGCAGGCACGTGAGGTGGCGAAATCAATTCCCATGATGGAAAAAGCTGCTGCCAAGTCTGAAGAGGGCGAGCTGTATGTGCGCTTAGGAAATGTTTACCTAGACGGAGATCAGTTCAGTAAATCTGCTGACTCGATAATTAAAGGTCTTAATAAGGGCGGTGTAAAACGCCCAGATCAGGCGCGCTTGGCGCTAGGCATGGCTTATTTTAATTTGGGGGATTACGACGAGGCTCGCAAGGCATTCAGGGCAGCCGGCAAGGAAGGTGCACGCCGCAAAGAGTGGCAGCGCTCACAGGAGATGGCTCAGCAGTGGATTGCCTACGTGACCAGCGAAGAAGATCGTCAGCGTGAGCTAGAAAAAGACCTATTTTGACTGGCTGGTAGCGCAGTGAAAAAAAAGGGCCCATATGGGCCCTTTTTTAGTTCTACTTATTGAGGATTGACGTTTTCGGCCTGTGGGCCTTTTTGTCCGTCTGTGACGGTGAACTCAACCTTCTGACCATCGGTCAGGGTCTTGAACCCATCACCCTGAATAGCGCTGAAGTGTACAAAGACGTCTGGTCCATCTTCCTGTGCGATAAAACCGTAGCCTTTAGTTTCGTTAAACCACTTCACGGTGCCTGTTACTGTTGACATGTTTTCTACTACCTGTGTTGACGATTGCTATGCCCTGACGGGCCGTTGCGCTTGATGGGAACAAAACCGAAGACCGAAGACTGCAGTGGCTCAGCAAAAAGCGGGCTGGAAATCCAGCCTTGGAAGTGTAGCACTCTCGCAAGCAAGCGCAGGTGTCTTTTTTTGGCAGTTATAGCGCCCGAAAAGCCCTGCGGATCGGGTTATTCGACCGGCAAAATCTTCATCAGATCGGTTTTGCCAGACTCCCCTTGGGCGCTCCCCATGGTGAGCAGGATGTAGTCCCCCCGCGAGAGATACCCACCGTCCACCAGAAATTCGATGGTGCGAGCTTCAAGATCCTGCGCTGCGAAGGCCGTAAAATCAAAGAATAGCGGGATAACGCCTCGGCATAGTGCCAGCCGTTGTAGCGTGTCTGACCGCCGGCTGAGCGCAAAAATGGGCAGGCCCGAACTGAGGCGCGACATCATGGTGGGCGTGGTGCCCTGCTCGGTTAGACACGCGAGGCCCCGCATACTGGGGAAATGGTTGGCCCCATACATGGCTGACAGGGCGATCATCTCCTGCGCGCTTGAAAATTCGCGGTCCAAGCGATACTTGGAAGTGCGGGCAACCGGATGTTGCTCTGCCCCGACCGCGGCGTCAGCCATCGCGGTCACCACCTCAACGGGAAAGTCGCCCACCGCCGTCTCGGCGGACAGCATCACCGCATCTGTGCCATCCAGTACCGCATTGGCGACATCAAATACCTCCGCTCGGGTGGGCACTGAGTTGCTGATCATCGATTCCATCATTTGTGTGGCAGTGATCACCATCCGGTCCCGCTTTCGCGTTGTAGAGATGAGGTTTTTCTGAATGCCGATCAGCTGCGCATCACCCACCTCGACGCCGAGGTCACCCCGCGCCACCATCACCCCGTCACTGGCATCAATAATGCTGTTGAGCAGCGCGGTGTCGGCGACGACCTCTGCGCGCTCAATTTTCGCGATGATGGCGGGATTCAGGCCCTGATCTGCCAGAAGCTGTCGCGCATAAACAATATCTTCGGCGCTCGATACAAAGGACACGGCCACGAAGTCCGGTTCTATACCGGGCATCGCCCGGATATCATCGAGGTCTTTTTCGGTCAGCGCGGGTGCCGCCAGACCGCCCCCCAATTTGTTCACGCCTTTACGGGAGCTTAGCCGGCCACCCACGACGACGGTACAGTCAACGGTGGTTTCACTAACGTCGTCAACGCGCAGACGGAGCTTCCCGTCGTCGAGTAAAAGGATATCGTCTTGGTCGACGCTGTCTGGCAGTGCCTTGTATTCAACTGCGACGCCCCGCTGATCGCCAGCGTCGGCAGCAATTGTCAGACTTAACTGGAAAGGATCCCCTGCCTGCAACATCACCGCCCCATCGGCAAATCCTCCTATTCGGATTTTAGGCCCCTGCAGGTCTGCGAGAATGCCGACGTAACGCCCGTGATGCCCGGCCTGACGCCGAATGTGTTGGGCAACCTGAGCGTGATCTGCCTGAGCGCCGTGGCTGAAATTGAGGCGAAAAACATCGACTCCCGCACCCAGCAAGCGGCCGATCATGTCCTGGCTTTGGCTGCTGGGCCCCACCGTGGCGACGATTTTTGTGCGGCGAAGCGAGTTGGGATCCTGAATCCGTTCGTTTATCACGGGTTTACCTGTTCCTTAGTCGGGGCGACACTAAACGTATGCGATGTAAACTTTTATGCTCGATATCTGTAGCGCCACATTCTCCGAAAATATTGCCGCAGCGAGGTATCGATTTGCCGCAGTGCTCGTCTACGCCATAAATCCAGTAGAGTATGGCAGGATCACGGTTCTGAGTGCTATGTCACAATACCGCTCGTAAAAACGGACTCCGCCAGAGTTCCCCGCCGAATTAAATAGGTGAACAGAGTAAAACGATGTTGCGCACGGACAGTCGACGACCCAACCCGCCCATGGGCTATGCGTGCGATTGCACGCTGACCTTAGATCAGCAGATCGATCTGGTGGCGGAGTTTCACGTTCATCGTATCCGCCCTTCCCGCATCGCTTATCGTCTCGGTATTGATATTGCGCAGGTAGAAGCCTGGCTGTCGGGAGAGCAGGATATCGAGCGTTTTCAGCGACTCATTAATGCCCACCGGCGTCGAAAGTATCAGCGTCAAGTGCGTCGGGCCGATAGACTGAGAGGTCAGCAAGCCTATGAAATGCGGCTCGCCGCCCAACAGGATCTGCAGCAAGATAACTTGATGGATCGCCCCCATATTGGCGGTGGGCTGCGGTCTGCAGAATCGAGAGGAACGTGATGACACCGGTCGCCAAGAATGCCATCGATCAGTGGCACGAAATGATGGCAGAGGGCACCACCGACGGGCTTTATGACCTCCTGTCACCGGATTGTGTTTTTTGGTCGCCGGTTGTGCACACTCCGCAACAGGGCCGGGATATTACTTTTTTATATCTCAGCGCGGCCGGTCAGGTCTTCAATACGGATTTTCGCTACGTCCGAGAGGTGCGCCAAGACGAGACAGCGATGTTGGAGTTCGAGTGCACCCTGGATGATACGCACGTGAACGGCATCGATCTGATCCAGACGAAAGACGGTCTGATCAGCGAGTTCAAGGTCATGGTTCGACCTTTGAAAGCAGTCAATAAAGTGCACGAAAAAATGATGGCCATGCTTGAAGCGTTCAAGAATGCGCCGTGAAGCATCCTGCAAACGTTGTATTGCCGACGTCTGGTGGCACTTTGCCGGCTTATTCTGGGGGGCGTGACGCAGTGGATCGACTGATTATCGGTATCAGCGGCGCTTCAGGAGTGCAGTACGGTGTGCGCGCGCTTGAGCTACTCAAAGCGTTGCCGATCGAAACGCATTTGATCATGAGCAAGTCAGCCGAACTCACGGTGCATCACGAATTGGATCGATCAGTAGAGGAGATCCGTTCGCTTGCAGATGTCTATCATCCGGTTCGCAATGTGGGTGCGTCGGTCGCAAGCGGTTCATTCCGCACGAGAGGCATGTTGCTTGCTCCGTGCTCCATTAGAACCCTGGGCGAGATCACATCAGGGGTGACATCCTCGCTACTCACTCGCGCTGCCGATGTGGTCCTCAAGGAGCGTCGACGCCTGGTGCTGATGGTGCGCGAGACGCCCCTCCATCTTGGACATCTTCGCAACATGGTGTCGGTGACGGAGATGGGCGCTGTTGTGTCGCCACCGGTGCCGGCGTTCTACGCCAAGCCCGATTCGATCGACGCCATGGTCACACAGAG
>CALSVI010000010.1 GCA_943840615.1 uncultured Luminiphilus sp.
AGCACCGACTATGCGGGCATTATTAACATTAAGTGGCGCGACGTGCTTCAGATCGATAGCCGTTATGTCTATGAGGTGAGACTGGATGATGGCGAGCGGTTATACGGGCGCTTTATGCCCAACAATGTGCCAAATCAACTCTCTTTTCGTTCGGGCAAAGTGATCAGCAGATTGATATTGACGACATCGTCGAAGTGCGGCCAATCGAGGCAGAGCTGGCCGATAAGCTCGATTTGCAGCTGAGTAGCACGTTCTATGCCGACCCAGACAATCAGACCCTGACGCTAGCCGCGAGGGGGACGTATGACCAGCGAGGCGGGCGAACCAGCTTTTCGGCGAGGATCGACGACAGCAAGACCAGCAGCACGGACCAGGAAAATACGGTCAAACAGACCAGTAACGCCTCGACCTTCAAAATTTCCCGGGAATTTTGGCGCGAGCGCGGCACCGCTCAATCCTATCGTGTATTGAATGCTCGCTATGATTCGAATGATGAACTGGGGTTTTCCCATCGCGGTTCCCTTGGCATCGGTCTCGGACGCTACCTCATCAATGAGCTGGGTCACGAGCTGGCTATTTCGGCGGGAATTCAGGGCGTTCAGGAGCGACGAGAGACCTGCGATGACCGAGCTAACGATGGTGACAATATCGGCGGTGCCCAGCCGGCTAGATCCAAGGAATCGCAGCAAACCTGCAACGACGCTGAACTGTTTCTGAACTTTAATTGGCACCTGTACAGCTTTCAAAAACTCGATATGGACATTTCTCTCAACGGCAATACCTACCCCTCATTGTCGGACTGGGGACGGGTGCGCGGCGATCTGGATCTATTGATCAGCTGGGAACTGTTTGACAGTTTTTACTGGACTGTCAGCGCGAGAACGGAAATTGATAACGCGGCAGGCAGGGATGACACGTCGCTGTCCAACAGTGACTTCAACCTTACGACCGGCGTGACATGGAAGTATTGAAATGATTCTTGCAACGCTCGAGTAGTGCGCTCCCTCGAGGCCAGGCTGAAAAGCGGCTGTAACGCGCCGTAGATTTGCAGCTAGCCGGCTTCGCCGGATCCCTGCCCCGCAGGCAGGTGCACGTCTCGCTGCGGGAAAGGAATAGTAATGCCCTCGGCATCAAAGCGCTGCTTGACCGCCTTATTGAGCGCCCAAAGCGTTTCCCAGAATTCGTCTGTCTTGACGTAGGCTCGTACCAGAAAGTCAATCGAGGAGTCACTGAACTGCTTCACCCGGACAATGGGCTCAGGTGTGGTCAGGAAGCGTTCGTCTGACGCAATCAAATCTTCGAGCACCCGCTGCACGTGGTCTAGATCCTCACTGTAGCTCACGTTGTAGATAACATCGGTGCGGCGCGTTTGCTGCCCGGTGAAGTTAAGGATCACGCCTCCCCAGATTTTGCTGTTGGGGATAATCAGTAGCCGGTTATCAATAGTGACGATCGTGGTATTGACCAGATTCATATTGCGGACCGTACCCTCCACATCCGCTGCGGAGATGAAGTCACCCGTATCAAAGGGCCGATAGGCCAGAATCATGGCCCCGGAGGCAAAATTACTCAGCGTATCCTGAAGGGCGAAACCCACAATAAAACCCACGACGCCCAAGCCTGCAATCATGGGGGCTACTGACACGCCCACCTGTGCCAGTGCCACCAGAATACCAATCAGAAAAACCACCGTCCCGGCCATGGAGATCAGCACTTCTTTCAAGAGCTGCGAAATCGATTGGTCAGAATGTTTCAGAGCCCGTTCTGTGAGCCGCCGTGCCACCCGCGCCACCCACCGCGCGACGATCAGTATGATGACAAAGAGAAAGATAGAGAGCGTTGTCGACAAACCGCGGCTGGCAAGCCAATTCTTGAATTTGGTGGTCGCCTCGGCCCACAGCAAAGTCGCCACATCGGTATCAACGAGCCCGAGTGCCAAGCTGCCCCGTTCCTCGATCAGCGTTCGCCGCATTTCAACCGTATCGCCACCCAATAGATCCAGTTGTGAGACCACGCCTCTCAGCCGCAGTACTGCAAGCTGCAGTCGCTCCGACTCAAAGCGAGCCGCCTGTATGAGATCGGCATCCGTCCCGTCCGCGGCTTGGCGCTTCGCCAACATCTGCAACCCATGATTATGAAGGTGGATCAGGCCCATCATTTCTTCGCCATACAGGCTCAGGATGCCAATCACCGCGTCGCGCAAGCTTGCATCATCAATTGCCAGGGCTCTTAACAACAAAGCCTGCTCGGTGAAGAGCTCAAGATATCGAAGCCGTTGTCCATCGATCAGCTCCGTAAAAGACTCCTCCGCCAGCAGGGCAGGCCCGGAAAGTTCTGATTGGCGCGTTAAGGCTTCGTTGAGACGCAATGTGAGACTGGTAAAGCGCTCAGTCAGGGTTTGCTCGATCAGACTGCCGCGGCTGAGCATGAGTTGCATCAACGTATCGCGCTCTGGCGCACCCTCGGGCAAGGCAAGAACACGATCGGCCAGCGCCTGCACGCTCCTGAGCACATGAATAGTTTTTTCGTCACGCCGAATCTCCAGCGTGCGACGGCGCTCGAACGAGTCGGGCATGGGAGACTGTTCGAAGATACGGAGGGAGGCCACTTCTTCAGAGACCCTTTCGGACAGCTCCGCGACGGTCATCTCGCTCCGATCAGGGATCGACTCGATTTGCACATCCTGTGCCTGCGCCGGCGCCAGCATTAGCAACCCCGCTAATAGCGGATGCACACCGCACAGTAGGCCCGTAAGCTTACGAACACAGTGTTCACTGCCTTACACCGAGTCACGCCGTGACTGAACGGCTTTGGCAAGGGTCTGTAGGGTGGTCACCGTTTGCGCCCAATCCATGCAAGGATCGGTAATGCTCTGCCCGTAAACCAGCTTATCTTTGCTCTACCACATCCTGACGACCCGCTTCGATAAAACTCTCGAGCATCAGACCCACGATACGACGATCCCCTCTCTCTACCTGAGTGGCGATATCCTCAACGACCGAAACCTGCCGCTCGGGCTGCTTGCGGGAGTTGGCGTGACTGGCATCGATCATCAGGTTCTCGGGCAGTTTGGCTTTGCCCAGCATTGCACAGGCATCGTCTACTGAAAACATATCGTAATTCGGTTGCGGCCCACCTCTAAGGATCAGGTGGCAATAAGGATTGCCGGCCGTTTCGAAAATGGCCGACTGCCCACCTTTAGTCACGGACAAGAAGTGGTGGGAATGTTGCGCGGCACCAATGGCATCGACCGCAATCTGGATATTCCCGCCGGTGCCGTTCTTAAAACCGACCGGGCAAGACAGGCCGCTCGCTAACTCACGGTGACTCTGACTTTCAGTTGTCCGCGCGCCAATAGCGCCCCAGCTGATGAGGTCGGCAATGTACTGGGGGGAGATCAAATCAAGGTATTCCGTCGCCGTGGGCAGACCCACTGCATTAATATCCAGCAATAGCTGCCTAGCGCGGCGCAGGCCCTCGTTAACGTCAAAAGAATTGTCCAGGTGGGGGTCGTTAATGAGACCCTTCCAACCCACGGTGGTGCGTGGCTTTTCGAAATAAACGCGCATCACCACGAGGATATCGTCCGCGACCTCGTCGGCCAGCGTCTTCAGTCGCGCCGCGTAATCCAACGCGGCCTCGGGATCATGGATCGAGCAGGGCCCTACGACGACCACAAGACGATCATCTGATCGTTCGAGGATCGACTGAATCGCCGTTCGGGATGAAGCCACGTGCTCAGCCAGCGACCCTTCGCCCGGCATCTCCGCGATCAGTGCTTCAGGGACCAATAGCTCGCGCAGGTTGCGAATGCGAAGGTCGTCAGTATTGGTGGACATGTTGCGTTTCCCGTCAAGCTACTTTTCGTCAGCGGCGAAGGATACCACTGACATCGAGTCAGTCAGCGGCCAAGTATTCACCATCTGCGAGCAGCTCATCAACGAGCCTTCCGACCGCGTTTGGGGTGACGAGGTGCGCCGCATACCAGGTATGCAGGCAACGAATCCGGTCGGGCTCCGCAATACCTCCGATCCCTCGCTCGTCCAGCGCGGCCTGCATGCCTCGCGCCTGAAGCACCTGCCGCTCCTCTGAAGAAAGGAAGCCTGCCCGCTCCTTTCGATGCCGGGCGTGATCTTCGAGCATCGCACTTCGCAGCACCCCAGAGGTATCAACACGCCGCTGCAGCTCGGCAATTGCGCCTGCTGCCTCAAGCCGATCAATGCGCAGGCAAATATCTGAGCCCACCAGCCAGTAAAGCGTCGGGAACGGTTTGCCGTCGACGATAGAAGCGACCCGAATGACCAACGGTTCGCCCTCTCCATCGAAGACAGGTATCGCGCGCAATCCCCTGGGATCTCGTCCCAATAGTGTTGCCACGCGGCGCCGTTGGGCCTCGGAGGGTAGCGATAGCTCGGGGGCAGAGTTCATCATGCAATCTTAACATCGGCCACAATTGACCCGGGTATCGCGGAAGAGTACTGTGCCCGCCATCAGGTGCCTGCCGATCTATTGATCTGGGTAGGTTAAAAGGGAAGTCCGGTGAGAAATCTTCAAGTCCGGCGCTGCCCCCGCAACGGTCATCACACTGGTGAGAGCCCGATACCTGCCTGATACAACCTCATCATGTGGAGCGGAGGGCTTCTGCAGGATGCATCCGATACGCCCGGTCGTCATGCCGCGCCGTGTTTAGCATCCCCAGCCCTGCCACCGCTTGATGGCAACTCAGAGCATAACGCTGACAGGCAAAAGGGATGGCACCGATGTACTCATACCGTAACCGTAGGCTCGGGACTGGCCCGTTTAGGCTTCAGACCGCCACCTTCTCAAGCAGAGACAACAGCGCTGACCCGGCGCCCCGTGCCTGGGCTACTGCGCTCTCGATCATGACAGGCTTTGCGCTGCCGGTCGTTGGGGCGACCGCCGCTTCCGCAGAGGAAGCGCCGGCTGAGAGTGCTGTAGAAGAAGTGATCGTATCGTCGCGCACACCTGATCTAATCGACCAAATTGGCGTCTCCGTCAGCGTACTGGACAGCGAAGACATGCGCTCGCTCGGCTACGCGGATCTGGGTTCATTGTTAGACACGCAACCCGGTGTGACCGTGACCATGGATGGCGGTTACGGCAAGGCAGCTGCGGTAAGGATTCGCGGCGAGGAAGGTTACCGCACCCGTATCGTGCTTGACGGCATCAACATCGCTGATCCTTCTTCCCCCCAGATCAGTCCCCGCATTGAGCATCTTATGAGTAGCGGACTGTCTCGGGTAGAGATTCTGCGCGGCCCTCAAGGGCTGCTGTGGGGCGCGGACGCCGGTGGCGTGATTCTGATGTCCACCACTGATGACAACGCCGAGACGGGGCTCGAGGGCTTTTTCGAGGCGGGCGGTGACGATTTTTATCAGGCCGCCGTGAATGGCGTGGTGAGCGGCGATCGCGTGACCGGGTCTATCTCTATTGCGCAACTGGAGACGGATGGCATCAATGCCAGAGACATCGATAGCGTGAATCCGGATCGCGATGGGTATGAAAATACGACTGCGCACGGAGCCCTCTCGATGGCGCTCAATGACGCTTTGTCGCTGCATGTCGCCGCAACTGACCTATCCGGCGACAACGAATACGACGGGTGCTACGACGTCGCAACCTTCGCCCTCATCCACGATTGTGAAGACGAATATGAACAGCAGGCCTGGCGCGCGGCGGCTCGATATACGTCTGATCAGCACTCTGTCGAGCTCAGTTTTGCTTCGAGCGAGACGGAGCGCGCCTTTTTCTCGGCGAAGCAACTTTCCTACGAAACCAGCGGCGAGACCGACACCCTCTCTTTGGTGGGCTCCTGGCAAGCCACCGACAACACCCGATTGACCTATGGCGTGGATCAGGAGGAGCAATCGCTGTCTGACGCCAGCACCAATTGGTCAAGAGATAACACGGGAATCTACCTCGAAGCCCAGCAACGCTTTGGTCAGGGCGTCATGACGGTGGGCTGGCGGCACGATGACAACGATGATTTTGGAGAGTTTGAGAGCTGGCGAGTCAGTGGGCGATACGCGTTCACGGGCGCTGCTGAAGGGTGGGCATTGCGCGGCGCAATGGGCACCGGTTTTAGGGCCCCCAGCCTCTACGAAATCGCTTACAACAATGGTCCGTTTGCCTATGCCCCAGCCGCTGGAACGCCGCTGCTCGAGGAGCAGTCGGAAGGTTGGGAAGTCGGCATACTGGGCAACGTCGCGCAATTGGCGCTCGAGCTCGTTTGGTTTGACCAGCAGATCGACAATGAAATCATATACGATCTCGCCACCTACAGCGGTTATCTGCAGACCAGCGGCACGAGTACTTCAGAAGGTGTGGAACTGGTCGCGAGTCTGCCGCTCTCTCAACACTGGCTGATAGAGGGAAACTTCACCTGGATGGACGCCGCCCAGCAAAATGGGAATGATCGACCTTACCGACCGGAACAAACCGGCCGGCTGAGCATTGTATGGGAACACAGCGCTTGGTCGGCAAGGCTCACCGCACGACATACCGGTGAGGCGACCGACCCCTTCATGACCTCCATTGACGACACCCTGACGGTAGACCTAACCGCCAGGTGGGCGGCGACTCCTCGCTGGTCTCTGGAGGCAAGAGTGCTTAACCTGACTGACCAATCGGATCAACAACTGCCCGGCTACCGCATGCCCGGCATAACCGCCTACGCGGGCATTCGCGTGAACCTCTAGGACGCAACCATGGATCGCACCACCAAACACAATAAGGCCATGGCCAAGCAAAAAGCTGCCGTGGATGACGGTATTGCCAAAGCCGATGTCGAGCGGGGTGTCAGCGTCTTACTCACCGGCGATGGCAAGGGCAAGACCAGCTCGGCCTTCGGCATGGTCATGCGCGCGCTGGGATATGGCCAATCAGTGGGCATCGTCCAGTTCATCAAAGGCGTCCAGTCCTCAGGCGAGGAAGTCTTTGTGAGGGAGCAGTTGCCCGGGGTGACGCTTTACCAAATGGGGACGGGTTTCACCTGGGACACTCAAGATAGAGAGGGTGATATCGCCGCGGCACAGCGCACATGGGAACAAGCCTTAGCGATGCTGCAAGATGCTGGTTATGACCTGGTGGTGCTTGACGAACTCACTTACATGCTGGCCTTCGATTACTTGCCGGAGAGCGAGGTGATCGCCGCGCTCACCGGTCGACCCGAATCGCAAAGCGTGGTCGTGACCGGGCGTGGTGGTGGTCAGGCATTGCGGGAAGCGATGGATACCGTCTCTGAAGTAAAGGAAGTGAAACACGCCTATCGCGCCGGCGTTCGCGCCAGACAGGGCGTAGACTACTAAATATGGCTCCGCACCCTGCGATCCGCCCGGGCGCGTTTGTCCGCTACAAATTTCTCAACTCGCTGTTTCTGGGCCTGTCGGTGGGCGCCGTATTCACTCTGTACACACCGTTATCACCCGCTATCTTCTCTGCGGGAGGGATCGGGCTGGCGCTGGGCACTTTGATGGTCGCTACCCAGTATCGTCGGATTCTTGCACCGGGCTGGTTTTTTCGCCTGTCGCTGCTGGTCGAGCTGGTTACCCTCAGCGGGGTCGCAGCAGTGCTCATTCTGCCGCTTGAGCTGCCGCTAGCACTGTTCGTTTATATCGGCTACCAGCTGACTTTCTCTCTGGGTAATTATCTCGTGCGCTGTGAAACCCTGCTGATGGTCTCTATCGAGCAACTGCGCAAGCTGGATATGGCCAAGCAGGCGGGTTATCTACTGGGCATGGCAGGCGCTTGGGGGCTCTATACGGGCCTGGAACAGTTTGCCGGCGTCGATGGACGCGCCGAACAGGTGATTTCCCTGCATTGGGTGCTCGTGATGATCGAGACGATGGTACTAGTGTCTCTCTGGTACGCCTTCAACCGCGATCAGCTTGACACCGATCATCCGCTTCTCGACGAAGAGCGTCTGCTGACCCGAAACTAGTCGAGAAGATCGGGCTGCTCCGCCAAGATCACGTCAAAGAGCGGTTGCGCACTGAACCAACCCGCCAGCGTACTGCCCACCTGCCCCGCGGTATGCAACGCCATATCGTGGGGTATAGGGCTCGTTGTCCCCGCCGCTTCTGCCATGAGCTGTGCCTGACAGCTTCGTTCAAAGGTCACATACCACCACAGCGCCTCGTCTACTGACTCCCCCACCGTGAGATGGCCATGATTCTTGAGCACAATGGCTTTTTTGTCGCCCAACGCAGCGGCCAGACGCTCACCTTCACTCATCGAGACCACGACGCCCGTATAGTCATCGAGCAGCGCAAGATCGTCATAAAAAGCACAGGCATCCTGTGTGATGGGGTCGAGCAGTCGCCCGAGAGCCGACCAGGTTTTGCCATAGATGGAGTGCGCGTGAGCGGCGGCCGTTACCTCCGGGCGGGTCTGGTGAATATGGCTGTGGATGGTAAATGCGGCGCCATTCAGGAGACCTTCACCTTCAACGATATCGCCCGCGTGACTCACTCGTATCAGATCAGAGACTCGTATCAGTTTGAATGAACGCCCCATAGGGTTGACCCAAAACGTCTCGCTGTCGAGGGGGTCGCGGACGGTAATGTGCCCCGCCACCCCCTCGTCAAATCCAAACTTACCGAATATTCTCAGCGCGGCAGCGAGCCGTTGCTTGCGATGCAACTGCTCGGCCACCGGATCTAAACCTTCCCCCGGCATCGCTGCCAGGTCAGCGTTCATCACCAACTGGTTGACCTTCTCATTCATGCTTCGTCACTCCTGTTCTCACGCCAATAGCGCGCTGCGTCACGCGCTAATTCGCCGTCTGAGGGCACCTCTTCGCCCCGCGATGCCAGATGCGTGATATAGGTGCTCAAGACTTCCCCCGCCTGCGCGGAGACCTCCTCGGGGCGCAGTGGGTCGCCGCACTCGTCGCAACACAATATCGCTCGGGTTTGCTTTCCACAGAGGCTGTGGCGGTAATATTGAGGTGGGCCATTTCCGTCGTCGAGCCAGTCATCACCCCACTGGCTCAGCGTCATGAGCACCGGATAGAGCGCGAGGCCCTTGCGGGTCAGCCGGTACTCATAGCGGGTCGGTCGCTCCATATAGGCGACGCGTGTCAGGACGCCCTCGCCGACCAGCTTCCGCAGACGTTCGGACAGCCGATGTCGCGTGACCCCGAGACTGCGTTGGAAATCGTCAAAGCGCCGTGTACCGCGAAACGCATCGCGGATAATCAGCAAGGTCCAGCGCTCACCGAGCACCGCCAGTGCGCGGGCTACGGAACAGGCCTGTTGGTCGATTTCTTCCCACTTCATGCTCAAGAGAGTGCAGGCGCCGCGCGCCAAACGCAAGCGCGGGCACCAAAGTGCCCGCGCGAATTCAATCCCTTGCGAGGACTCGATCAGCCAAACTGATTCATCGTGTTGTCATCGCCAGCAGCCTTCAGCGCTGCATCACCCGAGAAGTACTCTTTATGGTCATCGCCCATGTCAGAGCCCGCCATATTTTGGTGCCTGACGCAGGCGATACTTTGACGGATCTCCTTGCGCTGCACACCCGGCCACGTAACCGAGCATGCCCGCTTCACCAAAATACTCCTTGGCGAGATTATCTGTTGAGAGCGCAGCCGTGTGATAAGTGGGCAGCGTGATGAGGTGATGGAAGATGCCCGCCTCGCGCGCGCCGTCACGCTGGAAAGACTGGATTTGCCGATCCGCCTCGATCGCCAGCTCTGTCTCGTCATAACTGGCATCCATCAGCGCCTCGCGATCATAAGCTGACACGTCCTGCCCGGCTTCGGACCACGCATCAAACACCTGCTGGCGAAAGCTGAGCGTCCAGTTAAAGGACGGACTGTTGTTATAGACGAGCTTGGCATCAGGTACCGCCTCACGAATCCGGTTCACCATCGCGGCGATCTGTCCCACATGAGGCTTCTCGGTCTCGATCCAGAGCAGATCGGCACCGTTTTGCAGAGAGGTGATGCAGTCGAGCACCACGCGATCTTCTCCTGAACCCTTCCGAAACTGGAACAGGCCAGAAGCCAGCCGAGCGGGCCTGAGCAATTTGCCATTGGCCTTCACCACAACGTCGCCATTGGCGATGTCATCCGCGCTCTCGATGTAGTCGCCGTCGAGGAACCCGTTATACAGGTCACCCAAATCGCCGGGCTCCTGCGTCACAGCAATCTGCTTGGTCAGGCCCGCGCCCAATGAATCGGTGCGCGCGACGATGACGCCGTCTTCAACACCCAGCTCCAAAAAGGCATAGCGAATGGCGCGAATCTTGGCGATGAAGTCAGCATGGGGCACGGTGACTTTGCCGTCCTGGTGGCCACACTGCTTTTCGTCAGAAACCTGATTCTCGATCTGGATAGCGCAGGCGCCCGCCTCGATCATGCGGCGTGCTAAAAGGTAGGTCGCCTCCTCATTGCCGAAGCCTGCATCAATATCGGCAATGATCGGCACGACGTGCGTTTGAAACTCATCAATCTGATTGATAAGGCTTTTAACTTCGACCTCGTTACCACCCTCTCGAGCCGCATCGAGAGCGCGGAACAATCCGCCCAGCTCACGGGCATCGGCTTGACGCAGGAACGTATACAGCTCTTCGATCAGGGCAGGAACCGACGTCTTTTCATGCATGGACTGATCGGGCAGCGGACCAAACTCGGAGCGTAATGCAGCGATCATCCAGCCAGAGAGATAAAGGTATCGTTTATCGGTATTGCCGAAGTGCTTTTTAATGGAGATCAGCTTTTGCTGCCCAATGAACCCGTGCCAGCAACCCAGTGACTGGGTGTAGTGCGCCGGGTCGTTATCGTAATCCGCCATGTCCTTGCGCATGATGGCAGCGGTGTAGCGGGCAATATCGAGCCCGGTCTTGAACCGGTTCTGAAGCCGCATGCGGGCCGCGTACTCAGGGCTGATATCGGACCAACTGTTGGCCTGTTCACAGCTTTCTTCCAACGCTTTAATCGTGTCTGCGTATGACGACATGGTGTCTCTCCCACTGGTAAATGTTGCTGTCAGCGCAACGTCAAGAAGCCGGCAGTCTAGGCTCCGACCCATCATTTTCAAACCAAATAGAGGTCATACCTGCCATTCACTAAAAAAATGATTAATGCAGTAGGTGTAAGGCTTCCCTTTAAGTTACGGCCGTTTCACCCTAGACTCCCGCCTTTGCCCGAGGCCCCGCGCAAAGGGTGTGTCTGTCAGGAGAAGACAGCATGAGTGAACCGCTGGTAAGCATCATTATGGGATCCCAATCAGACTGGGAAACCATGCAGGCTGCCACCACCGTTTTGACGGACCTGGGTATTCCTTTTGAGGCTCGGGTAGTGTCGGCGCACCGCACCCCTGCGAGGCTGGTCGAGTTTGCCGAGGGCGCGGCTGAGCGCGGGATTCAGGTCATTATTGCCGGCGCCGGTGGCGCGGCACATCTGGCAGGCATGGCCGCTTCCATGACTCACTTGCCTGTTATTGCGGTCCCCGTTTCCAGCAAGCAACTCAAGGGCATGGACAGTTTGCTCTCCATGGTGCAAATGCCGCGCGGCGTTGCCGTAGCCTGCCAAGCGATCGGTGAACCGGGTGCCTACAACGCTGGCCTGATGGCTGCCCAGATCCTGGCCACATCGGACCCCGCACTATCGGAGGCCGTGCAGCGCTGGAGAGCGCAACAAACTGCAAACGTACCCGACGCCGTCGACTGATGCGCATCGCCATCGCAGGATGCGGCCAATTGGCCCGAATGCTGGCTATCGCCGGCTGGGAAATGGGCCATCACTTTTCCTTCATTGCGGACCCCGGCGAGGGTACCGATTGCGTTAAGGGTCTGGGGCCGGTTGTCGTGCGGGATGACAACCAAACCCCCGCTGACCTTTACGAGGCGCTGGGTGATCCCGACGTACTAACCGTTGAAAAAGAGCACGTTAGCGTACCGATGCTAGAAGGGCTCTCGAACCACTGCCTAGTGGCACCCTCTGCCGAAGCGATCAGGATTTGCCAGCATCGCGGCAGAGAGAAGACGCTACTGCAATCGCTGGGCATTGAGACCGCGCCATTTCATTTGGTTGACGATGCCTCGTCACTGGTCGATGCAGTCACTGCCGTCGGCTATCCGGCCTTTGTTAAGTCCTGCGAGCAAGGGTACGACGGACAGAATCAATGGCACTTGCGAGACGGCGCCGCGCTGGAGGCCCTCGCAGCGCAGATGCACTCGCTCCCGCCACTCGTGGTCGAAGGCGCAGTGCTCTTTGACAGAGAGTTGTCCCTGATCGCCGCGCGCGCTGTCAGCGGCGAAGTGGCGCTTTATCCCTTGGCCGAAAACCGCCATAGAGAGGGCATTCTGCTCACCTCGGAAGTGCCGGCAGCCGGTGTTAGTCCGGAAACACAGGCACAAGCGACCCATATCGCCCACAGGCTACTCGAGCACTGGTCCTACGTGGGTGTGCTCTCCATCGAGCTTTTTGATGAGGGTGGCTCACTGCGCGTTAACGAACTGGCGCCCCGCGTGCACAACAGCGGCCATTGGTCTCAAGACGCTGGCGTTACCTCGCAATTCAGTAACCATATTCGCGCCATTACGGACACCCGGCCTGGCGCCACCCAGCCCCACTGCTACGCTGGAATGCTGAATCTGCTGGGACGCACAGCCGATACGACGCTCCTGCAGTCAGACGACGTGAGCCTGCACTGGTACACAAAGTCGGTGCGTCGTCGTCGCAAAGTCGGGCACCTCAATGTGCAGGCAACAGATCGCGAGCGGTTAAAGAAGCGGTTATCTGAGCTGGAAGCGGCGCTGTACCCAGCTGGGGAACCGCTCTGAGCAAGGTGATCTGCCCTTGAGACAGCCGCGGCAGTCGAATGAGGATTCAACGAACGTCAGCGTGATCGTGCGAGCCTGAGTAGGGCTAACCGTCGCGTTTTTTGTGGCGCGCTTTTTTTTCTGATTTCTTGATATGGCTCATCATGCGCCTGCGACGTTCCACCTGACGCTGGGTCAGCTTGTTTCGCTTGCCTGCATAGGGGTTTTCTCCCGAACGCAGTTCAATTCGAATCGGCGTGCCATGCAGATCCAGCTCACGGCGAAAGGTCTTCTCAAGATAGCGTTGATAACTCGCCGGCAATGCCGCTGTCTGCGTGCCATGCACTACCACCACGGGGGGGTTTTGCCCCCCGGCATGGGCATAACGTAATTTAACGCGCCGGCTATTCACCATGGGCGGCGGGTGAGTCGACACCGCATCCTCAAGGATCCGGGTGAGCCGCGGCGTGCTCAATGAACGGGTCGCTGCGTCGTGTGCGGCATGAATAGAGCCATAGAGCTTACCGACACCCGAACCATGCAACGCCGAAATAAAGTGCGTGTCCGCATAATCAATAAATTGGAGCCGGCGATGCAGTTCCGAGCGAATCCAATCACGCTCATCAGATTCAATGCCGTCCCACTTATTTAATGCGATCACCAACGCGCGGCCCGCATCGATACACTGGCCCAACAAGTGCAGGTCCTGCTCAACGATACCCTCGTGGGCATCGAGGATCAGAATGACCACCTGTGCATCGGCAATCGCCTTGAGCGTTTTGACGATCGAAAACTTCTCCACCGCTTCCCGCACATTTTTGCGCTTGCGCACGCCCGCGGTATCGATCAGCGTGTAGTGGCGTCCCCGGCGCTCGTAGTCAATGTAGACGCTGTCGCGGGTTGTGCCGGGCTCATCGAAGACGACAACCCGCTCCTCACCCAACAGCCGGTTCACAAGCGTCGACTTGCCCACGTTGGGTCGCCCGACAATGGCGACCCGAATTGCACCGTTATTGCCTGCCTCGTCATCGGCTTCAGCCAGTGCCGCCCAGGGGCTCAGCACGTCCGCTATCAGCTTTTTGACGCCGCGGTTGTGCGTCGCCGCAATACTGTGAATGTGCTCGACACCCAGCTGATAAAAATCGCTGGCGGCAATGTCTTCGCCAACACCGTCAATTTTATTCACAACAAGATGAAAAGCCTTACCCTGGGTTCGCAGGTAGGTCACCAAAGCCTCGTCACCGGGATGCAGGCCTGACCGTCCATCTACCAGTAGCAGCACGACATCGGCCTCTGCGATCGCGGCCATAGATTGGTCCGCCATGGCCGCATCGATGCCCTCTTCTTCGCCCGTGATACCGCCAGTGTCGATAACGATAAAGGCGGTTTCTTCCAGTCGCCCCTGGCCGTACTGACGATCGCGGGTAAGACCCGACAGATTCGCGACGAGTGCATCTCGACTGCGAGTCAGTTGGTTAAAGAGTGTGGATTTGCCGACGTTTGGACGGCCCACCAAGGCGAGCACGGGGAGCATGGCGTCAGTTTCGCGCTTCGACGTCGTAGGCCTTGAGGCCGCCGTCGTTCGTGTAAACGAAGAGGCGGTTGCCCCGCGCAATCATATCCGCCCGGGCGCCATTGGAATCGACTTTGGTGCGACCAACAATTTCACCATCGACCTGCGAGAGCAGATGAAGATAACCTTCGAAGTCCACCACCGCCACATAGCTGTTTACTGGGGTAGGCCTCGATAACTCGCGGAATCCGAGATCAATGTTCTGCCAACGCACTCCCTGCCCATTTCGCAGAAACGCGCTGACCGTGCCGTCGTCATCCGCAATATAAACATTGCCAAAGCCCACGCCCACACCTGATACCGACGATACATTTCGCTGCCATAGCCGCCGGCCTGAGCGAGTATCAATCGCAACCAATCTACCCTGATAACTCGCGACGTAGAGCTCACTGCCCTGTAACGCCATGGAGCCGTCAATATCGACAATGCGCTCAATCTCGGAGCGCCCCTGCGGGACTGCGACCCGGGCTTCCCACGCAACATTACCCGAGCGAAGATTAATCGCGACCACCTTGCCGTCAGCAAATCCGGCAATGGCATTGTCGCCGAGGATCATGGGGGTACCCGTCCCCCGCAACGTCAATACCGGGACATCGCTGGTATAGGTCCAGCGCACCTCGCCGGTTTCATAGTCGAAACCCATCAGTTTGCCGTCATAAGTTTGGGCCACGACATACCGACCGTCACCCTGAGGCGCCGAGAGCACTTCACCGGAGACCACCGTGCGCCAGACTTCTTCGCCACTGTCGGCGGACAGCCGCATCACCAGGCCTTCGGAAGCCCCTACGAAAATCGCATCGCGGTGATGTCCCACCCCTCCAGACAGGGCGAGGTCCAGATCGTTCTTCCAGCGAACCCGGCCCGTATCGGCGTCGACGGCAGCCACTCTGCCCTCTGCCGAGGCCACATAGAGGCTATCGTCGACCAGAATGGGATTCATCTTATAAAGACCATCACCCTGGCCATCGCCAACACCACGAGACCAGCGGCTCTTGAGCTTCACCTGTTCGCTAATTTTTTGCAGCTCAACGGGCTCACGGGGATCAAAGTCATCGTCGCTGAACCAGCCTGTAACCGTGCTACAGCCTGCGCTGAACGCAAAACTTGCTAACAGAATTAAGCGACTTAGCCGACTCATCAGCTGGCATCCTCTGGGGTAACCGTTCCGGGTGAGGCGGGTAGACGCGTCTCAAGCGTGCGCACCTTGTTGTCAAGGACCGCACTGTACTGCCCTAACGCTGCAGCGAGATCGCGACCATCGCGGTAAGCGGTGAGCGCTTCGTCAGTGCGACCCGCAGCGAGATGAATATCGCCCACTGCCTGCGCATAAGCCACAGGATAAGCCTCGCTACCCTGCGCCAAAATCGCCAACGCTTCGGGCTCTTTGCCCTGTGCCGCCAGCACGCGGGCCAACCGCAATTGAATTAACTGACCAATATCCGAACGGGTATCACCGGCAGACAGTGCCCAGCGCAAGGCAGACTCAGCCGCGGCCAGGTCTCCCGTCTCAACTGCAATGCGTGCCTCAAGCATAGCGCCAAAGCGCGCATAGCTGGAACCGCCGTGTTCGTCCTTTAACTGCGCCGCCAGCGCCTGCAGTGGCTCGGTATCGCCGCCCTCAAGCTGAATCGCCAGCATGCTCGCATAAACGTCTGAGGCTGCTTCAGCCTTTGATGCGCTAAAGCCCTGATACTGCTGCCAACCGACCGTGCCCAGTACCGCCACGACTACGGCAGCGACGATGCCCTTGCCGTTTTCATCCCACCAGCGTTTGAGGGCCTCAAGATCTGCCTCATCCTGCATATGATCTGCCACGCGCGACTCCTTTTCTCAGACGCTATGTGCTTCTGCGAGATAACCCGCCAAAAACGTTTCCAGCTCGCCGTCGGCAATTGTCTGTTGCTCGGCATCGGTCCGCAGGGGTTTCAGGGTTACCTGACTGGCCGATACCTCGGCTTCACCGTAAATCAGCGCCCACGTTGCACCACTTTTGTCGGCCCGCTTGAACTGACTCTTAAAGCTTCCCCCGCCCAAGTGCTGGACGATATCAAGATCCGGAAACTGCCGACGCAGTGCATCCAACCTCGGTAGGCTGTGTCGGTAGGCGTTTGCGTCCGCCGTGACGACGTAGAGATCTGCCGGGGCCGTGACTGTAATATCCAGCGACTGCATGAGCAAGATCAGTCGCTCTAGACCCACCGCGAAACCAGCCGCGGGCGTGTCCTTACCACCGAAGGTGGCCACCAGCGTGTCGTAGCGTCCGCCCCCACACACGGTACTTTGGGCCCCCAGGCGGTCGGTTGTCCATTCGAATACCGTTTTATTGTAATAGTCGAGCCCGCGCACCAGCCGCGGATTGACCGCATACGTTATACCCAGCAAATCCAGCTGACTGAGCAACGCCGCGAATTCTGCCTGCGTTTCGGTATCGAGATACTCCGACAATACCGGTGCCGATTCGAGCAACGCCTGCGTCTCAGGACTTTTACTGTCAAGAATGCGGAGCGGGTTGGTATCCAGCCGGCGTTGGCTGTCAGCGTCGAGCTGATCACGATGGCCCGACAGGTAGTCGACCAGCGCCTCTCTGTAGCGAGCGCGATCGGCTGCAGAACCGATGCTATTGACTTCGAGTTGCAGCGCATCATCCACACCGAGGCGTCGCCACAGCTGGCGACTGAGCGCAATCAGCTCGACATCCTGATCAGGCGTTGCGACCCCGAAAGCCTCCACTCCCAGCTGGTGAAACTGCCGCTGGCGACCCTTTTGGGGCCTCTCGTAGCGAAACATCGGCCCCATGTACCAAAGCCGCTGGGTAGTAAGGGCCAGATTATGTTGCACCATCGCTCTGACACACCCTGCCGTACCCTCGGGACGCAGCGTCATGCTGTCATCATTACGGTCGGCAAAGCTGTACATTTCTTTTTCAACAATGTCGGTGACCTCACCGATAGAGCGGGCAAAAAGATCGGTAGATTCAATGATCGGCAATCGAATTTCAGCATAGCCGTAGCTCGACAGTACCTCGAGGGCTGCCGTTTCCATTGACTGCCACAAAGGCGTGTCATCGGGCAGGATGTCGACCATCCCACGTATCGCTCGGTAAGTTGTCATGCCGTGAGCGTCAGAGTGTGCTGGAGATAATGTTCGCTTCCCGCTCAGAACGAGCGACTTCGATCGCCTCAGCGCGGTCACGAATCACGGACTCGAGGTGATCAACAAAGTCCTGATTGCTGACTTTATGATCCGGCTCCCCGTCGATATAGATCAGGTTACTGGGGGTCGCGCCCGTCAGCCCGACATCGGCCTCCCGCGCCTCTCCCGGCCCGTTAACAATGCATCCAATCACGGCCACATCCATGGGCGTGCGGACATCCTCCAGGCGATTTTCCAGCTCATTCATGGTGCTGATCACATCGAAGTTCTGCCGCGAGCAGCTTGGGCAGGCAATAAAGTTGATGCCGTTGGCGCGCAGCTTCAGGCTCTTCAATATTTCAAAGCCAACCTTGACCTCCTCGACCGGGTCAGCTGCCAGTGAAATGCGAATGGTATCGCCGATACCCTCCATTAACAGCATCCCCAGGCCCACCGCCGATTTCACCGTACCGCCCCGCAGGCCGCCCGCCTCAGTAATTCCCAGGTGGAGGGGCTGTTCAATCTGGTCGGCCAACTTACGGTAAGCCTCAACCGCCATAAAGATCTCGGACGCTTTCACGCTGACTTTAAAATCCTGAAAGTCATGACGGTCCAGAATCTCGACGTTTCTGAGCGCCGACTCAACCAGTGCATCCGCGTTCGGCTCTGGATATTTGCGCATTAACTCTTTGCCCAAAGATCCCGCATTAACCCCAATACGAATAGGAATACCGCGATCCTGACAGGCAGCAATCACCTCTCTGACCTTCGCCTCCCGGCCGATGTTGCCTGGGTTGATCCGCAGACAGTCGACCCCGTACTCGGCGACTTTTAAGGCAATCTTGTGGTCGAAGTGGATATCGGCTACGACCGGCAACCCGGCACGCGGCCTAATTTCGCGAAAAGCCTCGGCGGCTTCCATGCTGGGTACCGATACCCGGACCAGATCAGCGCCTGCCTCGGCGATCGCGCGGATTTGCGCTACGGTCGCCTCGACATCGCAGGTCTCAGTATTCGTCATGCTTTGCACGGCAATAGGGGCGTCGCCACCGATGGGGACGTTACCCACCTGTATTTGTCTGCTGACACGGCGCTTTATGGGCGAAGGCTGGTTCATGGCCACTATTCTCCCGCATCCGGTCTCCAGACCGGATACTTGTTATCGACTCTGACGCTCCATCCAGGCGCTGTACTCGGGCGAGTCCGGGTACAGATTACGCAATGCCAACTCATAGCTGCTCTGTGCATCCTGGTCGCCGGTTAAATCGGCAATTTCCAGTCCGAGCAGCAGTCCCCGCGGCGATTGCTGTGGCGAAACCGTCTTGTAGGCCCCATGATACCGCGCGGCTTCGTCAGTATCACCCGCTTCGAGACGCAGAAATCCCATTTCTAGCAGTGCCACTGGGTTGCGCCGATCCATCGACAGCGCCCGCGTAAAGGCCGCTTCAGCACCCGACGGATTGCTCAGCCTTAGCCTGCACAGGGCCAGGTTCACAAACGCCATAGGCCGACCGCTGTACAAGGTATCTTCAGTGACGCGATAAAATTCGCTCTCTGCCTCAACATAGCGCCCGCGTGAATACAAAAAGGCGGCATAATTGTTGCGTGCCCGAGAGAGCCCGGGATCGGTTTTCAGCGCCGCCTGAAACTGCGCTTCAGCCATTTCCACTTCGCCAGTGCTTTGGTAGACCAGCGCAAACGCTTCAAACACTTCCGCATTTTGAGGATCAATCTCCTGCGCCAGCTCGAGATTACGCTTGGCGTTCTCCCAGTCCCCCACACCGATATATTGACGGGCAAGCGCCACCCGCTTGTCCAGCGTGGCGTCAGGGTCAGACGTCATTTGCGTGCCGCCGCTATACTCGGTCACGCAACCGGTTAGCGCGAGGAGCACTGCCATGATGATCCCACCACGCAGCGCAGCGGTCAGGGCGCTCTCACGGGGCCATCGAACGGCGCGGCTCAGATTCGGCCGCAGCTTACTGCAGGGGTCAGTGGTCATCGCCCCGATTCCAACAGGCTATGATCGCTACGTCCAGCCCGATGACGCTCTGCGCGTCGCGTGCGGTCGACCACCTCGCCGACCAGTTGCCCGCAGGCGGCATCGATATCATCCCCTCGGGTCGTGCGCACCGTGACTACAAAACCCGCATCGGTTAGCACCTGCCAGAAGCGACTGACGGCGTTGCCGCTAGGGCGCTCATAGCCCGAATTGGGGAAGTCATTAAACGGAATGAGGTTAATTTTACAGGGATAGTCTTTCAGCAACTGCGCCAGTTCTTGCGCCAGCTCTACGCTGTCGTTGATGCCCGCCAGCAACGTGTACTCAATAGTCACGACCCGCTTTTTATCCGACTGCGCATCGAGGTAGGCTTTAGCCGAGGCCAATAATCGTTGAATCGGGTACTTGCGATTGATGGGTACGATTTGATTGCGCAAGGCATCATTGGGTGCATGCAGTGACACCGCGAGACTCACATCAGCCCACTCTGCGAGCCGGTCAAGATTCGGGACGACCCCGGAAGTCGACAAGGTCACCTTACGCTTTGACAACCCGTAGGCCAGGTCATCGCACATCAGGCTCATTGCCGCTACGACGTTGTCAAAATTAAGCAGCGGCTCCCCCATTCCCATCATCACGACATTGGTGACGACGCGGCCTTTGCCTGACTGCCAGGCATCGTAGGAGTTAATGGCAAGCCACACCTGACCAATAATCTCGGCGGCAGTCAGATCTCGCTGAAAGCCCTGTTTACCCGTTGAACAAAAAGTGCAGTCCAGGCTGCAGCCCACCTGAGACGACACACACAGTGTTGCGCGATCCCCCTCTGGAATCAGCACCGCTTCGACGAGGCTACCGCCCTCTACCGCGATAGCCCATTTCCGGGTCCCGTCCTGCGAGTCGTGCTGCTCAGCGATGCTGGGTGGAGTGATCTCGGCGATTTCGGTAAGCCGCACCCTCAAGGGCTGGCTCAGGTCGGTCATCTCCGCGAAATCTGTCACGCCGCGATGATGGATCCATTTCATCACCTGCTGGGCGCGAAAGCGTTTCTCACCAAGGTCAATGAAGAAGGTTTCGAGCTGCTGCCGGGTCAGACCTAACAGGTTGACCCGATCGGTCGCCGGGGCCGTGACGATAAGCTGGTCTGCTGCAGTCATGGCATCAGCGCCGGCTATGCCTCAACGTGGGCAAATCTCGCTAGAGGCGAAAAAGTAAGCAATCTCTCGCGCTGCGGAGGCCGCAGAATCAGAGCCGTGCACCGCGTTAGCGTCGATTGATTGCGCAAAATCTGCACGAATGGTGCCCGCATCAGCTTCCTGAGGGTTAGTTGCCCCCATCAACTCGCGGTTACGCGTGATGGCGCCTTCACCCTCGAGCACTTGTACGACCACAGGGCCGGAGGTCATAAAAGTCACCAGATCGGCATAAAAGGGGCGTTCCCGGTGCTCAGCATAAAAACCACCCGCTACGGTGTCGGACAAGTGCAGCATCTTGGCAGCCACCACCGTTAGTCCCGCCTCTTCAAAGCGGCTGATGATCTGGCCAATCACGTTCTTCCCTACCGCATCGGGCTTGATAATCGATAAGGTGCGCTCCACCGCCATGTCTCTCTCCGAAATTTGCTGTTTAATGGCAAGGCTCATGCCTCGCGGGCGCGGAGTATAAGGCGTTTACCCCGCAGTGTCATGGCAACATTGCCATGTTGGACTTATCGCCCAAAACCTTGGCACTAATGGCGCTCAGACGCATGATTGATGGTGTAGCGGGGAATTTCGACCACCAGATTCGCACTCCCCACGCGGGCCTGACAGGACAGTCTGGATTCCGGTTCCAGGCCCCAGGCCTTGTCGAGGTAATCCTCCTCCAACTCGTCCGCCTCCTCCAGAGACGCAAAGCCCTCGCGAACAATGACATGGCAGGTTGTGCAGGCGCAGGACATTTCGCAGGCATGCTCAATATCAATGTCATTGCGCAGCAGCGCTTCGCAGACAGTCTCGCCCTCCTGCGCCTCAATGACGGCACCGTCAGGGCAAATTTCGTGGTGAGGTAATAGAACAACTTCTGTCACGGTGTGTTTTCCTCCGCCTCAGCAGACTCGAGATCCGCAAGTGCAACGCCCTGCAGGGCGGCTTGAATACTGCGATCCATGCGACGCGCGGCGAACGCTTCACTCGCCCGACCCAGCACCTCTGTGGCGGCACGAATCTCATCTGGTTGGTTCTGTTTCATCACCGTCTCAAGCGCTGTCATATCGCGCTGCAGCTCGGTCGTTTCTTCGCCAGACAGCAAGTCGCCATCGGCTGCCAGTGCCGCTTGCAAACCCGCGAGCAGAGCCTCGGCTTCTACCCGTGCCTCACCGATCTTGCGCGCCAGCATGTCTTCACTAGCATATTCGTATCCGGCTTTGAGCATCTGAGTAATCTGAGCTTCATCCAGCCCAAACGCCGGCTTTACTACAATCTCGCTGCGGGCACCCGTTTGTTGCTCTACCGCCGCGACCTCAAGAATGCCATCGGCATCGACCCTAAAGGTCACCTCGATTCGCGCGGCACCCGCAACCATAGGCGGAATCCCGGTCAGCTCAAAGCGAGCCAGAGATCGACAGTCTTCAACCCGCTCGCGTTCACCTTGCACCACGTTGACCACCAGCCCGGTCTGACCATCACGGGCGGTCGTAAACTCCTGTGCACGAGCGACGGGTATCGTGCTATTGCGATCGATGATGCGCTCCACCAATCCACCGTAAGTTTCAAGACCCAGCGACAGGGGAATGACATCGAGGAGTAACGCTTCATCCCCCTGACGATTACCAACCAGAATATCGGCTTGCCGCGCGGCACCCATCGCCACCACTTGATCCGGGTCAAGGCTGCATAATGGCTCCAGACCAAAACACGTCGCAACAGCCTGCCTTACCGCGGGAGTGCGGGTCGATCCGCCAACCAATACCACGCGATCTACCGTCTCTAGACCCGCGTCTTCAAGCGTCATACGACAGGCCGCCAGCGTCCGCTCGATAAAAGGCGCCAACAGTCCGTCAAGCGTGGATCTCGATACCCTGACCTCTGCGCTGCGAGCGCCCAAGGCGCTCACATCAACGCCGACCGATTCGACCTCAGTCAGCGCCTCCTTGGCCTGGCGCGCAAGGGCAAGCACGATTCGCCGCTGCACCGGGTTGGGCGCTTCAAGCGCCACCTGTTCCAGCAAATACGTCGCCAGTGCTCGATCAAAATCATCACCACCCAATGCACTGTCACCGCCAGTGGCGAGCACTTCAAACAGGCCGGCACGCATCCGCAGCAAAGAGATATCAAAGGTCCCTCCGCCGAGGTCGTAGACCGCCAGCAACGAGGATTCCTCGGCGTGCTCATCCAAACCATAGGCCACGGCGGCTGCGGTGGGCTCATTCAGCAAGCGCAACACCTTCACACCCGCCAACTCAGCAGCCTGTCGGGTCGCCTGACGCTGCGCATCATCGAAATAGGCCGGCACGGTAATCACTGCGCCAGCAATCAGCCCCGTTAACTGGGGTTCCGCTCTTAATTTCAGTTCGTTAAGTATCGCCGAGGAGACCTCTACCGGCGTTTTACTACCGGCATCAGTGTTGAATGCGAGCCCCTCTCCTTCCGCCAGCACCACGTAAGGATCGTCCTCAAACTCAGCTCGGGCGCGTCCGAGCATTCGCTTGGCTGAGGCAATGGTGTTAGCTGGCTCTGAACTGGAATACGTCTCTGCGGCAGTGCCTACCACCGTGCCCTTTGCACCGTAATACACGACCGATGGGAGTGAAGCTTGACCGGACTCATCTTCCAGAACCCGCAAGTCTGTGCCGTCAAAATGGGCGATGAGGCTGTTGGTCGTACCCAGATCGATTCCCACTCCGATCTGACGATCACCGTGAACCTCAGCCGTGGCGCCTGGCTCGGCAATTTGCAGCAACACCATCGTCAATAACCCCGCGGTCGCGCATCTTCCAGAAGCTTCGAGAGGAAACACATCTCTTGCCAGTGTCGCGCCGCTTCAGACCACGCTGCGTTACCGACAGCGACAGCAAATTCGCCACAACTTGCCTGGTAATACCCGCGGATTTCTTCTGTCAGCGCCTCTCGAGCTTGCCCATCAGATGGGGGCATTTCCTCAAGCCTTTCGCGCAGCATGATCTGTGTCATCAAAAACGCGGCGCCTACACCTTCGCGCTCTGCCTTGACCAGGTCCACACCCGCGCGTGTCAGTAAATATTCAGCCCGCAAGACCTCGTCAGAGAGCACGCGATAGCCACTGTTGATATCGGCACAGAATTGCGCCGCGACGCGTTGCTCAAACTGCGCCTTGCCCGCATAGCGATCGGGGTGGAACTGGGAGAGTAACGAATGGTAAGCCCGCTCAAGCGCGGCCTCGTCGACCGAGAAATCCGGCTCAAGCTGAAACAGTGAGAAGTAGTCGCGCGCTGTCGCGCCCGCTGTAGCGTTCACGTTTAGACCGTGAAGCTCTCGCCACAGCCGCATTCTCCGGCGACGTTAGGATTGCGAAACTCAAGCCCCTCATTGAGGCCCTCGCGCGCAAAATCCACGATCGTGCCGTCCAGATAAACGAGACTTTTGGGATCAACGAACACCTTGACGCCGTCGGACTCAAAAAACGCGTCCTCAGGCTCAGCGTGGTCAACAAATTCGAGCACATAGGCGAGGCCTGAGCACCCCGAGGTTTTCACCCCAATGCGTATCCCCTCGCCCATACCGCGGCTGGCCAGCTGGCGACCAACGTGCTCCGCAGCCTCACTTGTCAGGCTAATCGCCATATCAGCTGTCCTGCTTGTCCCGATAGTTCTGCACCGCTGCTTTAATCGCGTCCTCAGCCAGCACCGAGCAATGGATCTTGACCGGCGGTAGCGAGAGCTCCTGAGCGATTTCAGTATTTTTGATTGACGCGGCTTCGTCGAGGTTCTTGCCTTTCACCCACTCGGTGAGCAAGGAACTCGACGCAATGGCAGAACCACAGCCATAGGTCTTGAACTTCGCATCTTCAATCACGCCGTCGTCATTGACCTGAATCTGCAGGCGCATGACGTCACCACAGGCTGGTGCACCCACCATTCCCGTACCAATATTGTCCTCGCCCTCATCAAATTTGCCGACGTTGCGAGGATTCTCGTAGTGGTCAATCACTTTTTCGCTATAAGCCATGGTTCTCTCCCAAAGGCAGTCCGAACGGCGTCAGTGCGCCGCCCATTCAATTGTGTTGAGGTCCACACCGTCCTGATACATATCCCAGAGCGGCGACAACTCGCGCAGTTTTTCTACCGCGTGACGCACAGATTGCGCCGCATGGTCGACCTCTGCTTCAGTGGTGAAGCGTCCGAAGCTGAATCGCAAGGAACTGTGCGCGAGCTCGTCATTCAGCCCCAGCGCACGCAGCACGTATGAAGGCTCAAGACTCGCCGAAGTACAGGCGGATCCACTGGAGATCGCCAGATCTCTGAGCGACATGATCAATGATTCGCCTTCAACGAACGCAAAGCTGACGTTGAGCGCACCCGGCAGACGTTGATCACGGTCGCCATTGATGTGCACCTCGGGAATATCGCTGATGGCATCCCAGAAACGTTGCCGCAAGGCAGACAGTCGATCGGACTCCGCGGCCATCTCTTCGCGGGCAATCCGCGCGGCCTCACCGAAGCCCACCAACTGGTGAGTCGCCAGCGTACCCGAGCGCATACCTCGCTCATGCCCACCGCCGTGCATCTGCGCTTCAAGTCGCACGCGCGGCTTACGCCGAACGTAAAGGGCACCCACTCCTTTGGGGCCGTACATCTTATGCGCCGACATTGACAACAAATCGACCTTCATCGTTTCCATATCAAGCAGGACTTTGCCCGTGCTCTGGGCTGCATCCACGTGCAACAGCACTCCTGACGCGCGACAGATCTCACCAATGCCGGCTACGTCATTGACCACACCAATCTCGTTATTGGCATGCATCACAGTGACGAGAATGGTGTCTTCCCGTAGCGCTGCCGCGATCATTTCCGGCGTGGTAAGGCCCCGCTCATCCGGGTCGAGATAGGTCACCTCATACCCTTCGCGCTCTAACTGGCGACAGGTATCAAGCACCGCTTTGTGCTCAATCTTGGAGGTAATAATGTGCTTGCCCTTCTTGTGGTAGAAGTGCGCGACGCCCTTGATGGCCAAATTGTCAGATTCAGTGGCGCCGGAAGTCCATACGATTTCTCGCGGGTCCGCGTTGATCAACTCCGCGACATAATTGCGCGCATTCTCCACCGCTTCCTCGGCTTTCCAGCCAAAAACATGGGAGCGGGAGGCAGGATTACCAAACACACCTTCTGTGGAAAGGCAGGCGGACATCACTTCCACAACGCGAGGATCAACCGGTGTCGTCGACAGGTAATCCAAATAGATCGGTGTTTGTACGGTCACCGGTGCATTCATGTTCGGTTCATCTCTCTGGTGGTTAATTAACTGGCGCGTCCACTGTCTGGACGCGCCGCCTTATCGTACTGACAGGGTCTGTAGAACCCCCTCCGTGTATTTTTTTAGAGGCCTCCGCCCCCGCCCTTCCATCAGATCACCCAAACTGATCTGGCTGAGAAAGTCATGGATCTGCCCCGACAGATCCTCCCACAAATGGTGGGTCAGGCAGGTTTCTCCCTGATGGCAATTTCCCTTGCCCTGACAGTTGGTCACGTCAACGGATTCGTCCACCGCGTCGATGATCTGGGCGACAAAAATATCTGCCCCACTGCGCGCTAAGCGATACCCGCCCCCGGGACCCCGCGCAGACGTCACCAACTGTTCGCGGCGCAACTTGGCGAACAGCTGCTCTAGGTAGGACAAGGAAATCTCCTGCCTGCCTGAAATATCTGCCAGAGACACCGGTCGGCTGCCGCCGTTAATGGCTAAATCCAGCATGGCGGTCACCGCGTATCGGCCGCGAGTCGTCAGTTTCATAACGTGAATTGTGCTATTCCTGACTATTTTAGTCAAGAATAAGGAAAAGTGGTTTTAATCGCTGTGGCGGCCCGCCGTTTTCTGGGTTTCCGTGAGGATCCCGCGCAGGATATTGAGTTCCATTTCGTCCAGTCTGACCCGGTTGTAGAGCCGCTTGAGACGGCGCATCAGCTGCCGCGGCGCCTGTGGATTAAGGAACTCGATATCCACCAGCGTCTCCTCCAAATGGACGAAGAAACGCGTCATATCGTCTGCAGTCGCGAAGGGTGTGTCCCATTCGGCATCTTCAGGCAGGTCTGTCCGATCCTCCAACTGCATCATGCGACACTCATAGGCCACAATTTGGACCGCCATCGCCAGATTGAGACTTTGGTAACCCTCGTGAGTCGGAATGTGACAGTGCAAGTTGCAGCGCTGTAACTCCTCATTAAGCAGTCCCCGATCTTCGCGGCCAAAGAGAATGGCCACACGCTCTGAATTGGAATGCTCAGCAATCCGCTCGGCGCAACGCCGGGCATCCTGCACAGGCCAGGGAATGCGCCGCTCGCGCGCACTGGTGCCCACCACAAACTGACAGTCGGCGATGGCCTCTTCGAGCGTGTCAACAACGCGCGCATTTTCCATCACGTCTGCTGCGGATGCGGCGCGCCAGGTCGCCTCGGGCGCCGGGTATCCCTGTGGCGCGACCAGCGTCAATCTCGTCAAACCCATGTTCTTCATGGCGCGGGCGACACCCCCGATGTTGCCACTATGCGTCGTGTGAACGAGAACGATATCGATGTTGTCAGGATTCATGGCGTGATGACTCGCGTGTGGGGCAAGAGGGCGGAACCGGCGGACTGGCTGTCCCGTTACGCACCGGTCTGGGTAGGAAAGGCCGGGGCGGACAACCGCACCGGTGGAGAGTCTACCAAAGTCGTATCCGCTACTCGTTGCCCCTGTTATCATGCGCCGCCTTTCAACACCGGAACTGGTAATGGAACCGACGGCATCCATGGCACTGCGCGCCGCTCGCAAAGCGGGAGATTTGATCGTTCGGGCTTCCGACGAGATGGATCGGGTCGGCTATCAGGCCAAGGCCGCAGCCGACTTTGTGACCGAAGTCGATATCGCAGCCGAGCAGGACATTCTTTATCACCTGAATAAAGCCTATCCAGAGCATTGCTATGAGTGCGAGGAAAGTGGCCTGTCAGGTAATGAAGAATCGGAGTACACGTGGGTGATCGACCCTCTTGATGGCACCAGCAATTTCCTGCGTGGGATCCCGCACTACGCCATTAGCATTGCCTGCTTGTATCGGGGGAAAATTGAGCACGCCGTTGTCTATGACCCTGTGAGGCGAGAGGAATTTATTGCCTCTCGAGGCCGCGGCGCTCAGCTCAATGGGCACCGCATCCGCGTAAGCGATCGTGTGGAGCTCAGGGAATGTCTGATCGGCACGGGCGTGCCATTTTTGGAGCACTGCGATGAGCATCTAGACTGGTATACCCAGTCGCTCGCGGCCGTCACGGGCCGATCCATGGGCATCCGCCGGGGCGGCGCGGCGGCGCTTGACCTGGCTTACGTGGCGGCTGGACGCCTCGACGGTTTCTGGGAAATGGGCCTGAATCAGTGGGATATGGCCGCCGGCGCGTTACTGGTGCGCGAGGCAGGAGGACTGGTAGCCGATCTGACGGGCGGAGAAGGCTGGTACGAGTCCGGCAACGTGGTGTGTGGCAACCCCAAGCTGTTGCGGCAGCTATTGCCCCTTGTTAAATGGACTGCCGACTAACCGCCCGTATTGTTGGCCCGCGCATTAAGGTATCAAGCCGTCCTGATCTGCACCCTCGCGTTCGGGCACCATGACGTCCTCTTTGTTGACACCTAGCTGCAACAGCGTCGTCGCGGCGACATACATGGACGAGTAGGTTCCGACTGCGACCCCGACCAACAGCGCCACCGCAAAACCAAAAATCATCTCGCCGCCAAACAGCGCCAGTGCCGCAAGCACCAGCAGGGTCGTCAACGACGTGACCAGCGTTCTGCCCAACGTCTCAGTCAGCGATACATCAATGACTTCTCCCGGACTGGCGCGCCGGATCTTACGTAAATTCTCGCGAATACGGTCCGAAACCACAATCGTATCGTTCAGCGAATACCCCACCACCGCCAGCAAAGCTGCCAGAACCGTCAGGTCGAACTCGAGGCCGGTCAAGGAAAAAAAGCCGAGCGTGAAGATCACATCGTGGGCCAGCGCGATCACGGCGCCCAACGCGAATTTAATCTGGAAGCGAAAGGCGACATATAACATCACCAGCCCCAGCGCAGTCAGCATGGCGATGCCACCGTCGTCTCGGAGCTCCTCTCCAACCTGTGGCCCAACAAACTCAATGCGGCGAAGCTCAATATCCATCGCTGTTGCGGCACGAAGCTTATCCACCATCAGCGCGCCCTGTTCATCGGAATAACCATCGGGCAGACGCACCAATACATCTTTGTCAGTGCCAAAGCTTACGACCACCGCGCCCTCGTAGCCTTCCTGATCCAGCACGGCACGAATCGCACTGAGATCGGCACTATCGCTGTAAGCGACTTCGACCAGCGTTCCGCCGGTGAAATCAAGGCCCCAATTGAGTTGTCGCACGCTGAGTGAACCGATCGCCGCCAACAGAGCCACCGCTGAGATCGCAATGGCGATCCAGCGCCACTTCATAAAGGGTATGACTTTCATCCGGCTGCTCCCTCAGTTGCCGTCGCTTTACCCGCGACGCCGCCAATTGCCAGGGTCTGCACACGTCGACCGCCGTAGATCAGATTGATCAAGGCACGGGTTCCCATGATCGAAGAGAACATCGAGGTAATGATGCCCACCGACAGCGTCACGGCAAAGCCCTTGATAGGCCCGGTGCCAATGGCGTACAGAATAATGGCAACAATCAGCGTGGTGATATTGGCATCAAGAATGGTCACGATCGCGCGATCGAAGCCTTGGGCTATCGCCGTCTGCGGGGGTGAGCCACTGCGGATTTCCTCCCGGATTCTGGCAAAAATCAGCACATTGGCGTCGACCGCCATACCGACCGTCAACACGATGCCCGCAATACCCGGCAAAGTCAGCGTGGCACCGAGCAGAGACATAATACCCACGAGGAGCACCAGATTTCCCGACAGCGCAATCACGGCTGCGATACCAAACACGCGGTAGTAGAGCATCATGAACACGACGACCAACGCCAGCCCCACCTGAACCGACTTCATACCCAGTTGAATATTCTCGGCGCCTAACGAGGGCCCGACGGTTCGCTCCTCTACAAAAGTAATCGGTGCCGCCAGGGCGCCTGCTCGCAGCATCAGCGCCAGCTCCGACGATTCGCCGGGGTTATCAAGGCCAGTGATTTGAAATTGCGCTCCCAGCGCCGACTGAATCACCGGCGCGGTCAGGAGCTTCTTTTCGTCATAGGGAATACGAACCGCAATTTCTTCGCCGGACTCGTCCTGCTCGTAGCGAGTGCGATATTTTCGCTCGATGAAGAGCACGCCCATGCGCCTTTTAATATTGGCACGCGTCGCACGGGACATCAGCATACCGCCCTCTCCGTCGAGGCTGATCGACACATTGGGCTGGCCATTTTGATCAAAACCGGCCTGAGCATTGGAGACACTCTCTCCGGTAATGATGACATCCCGCTCCAACCACTCGGTCATGCCACCCCGTTCCGCGCTGCGGTACTCAAACCGCTGCCGCTCAGAAATCGGCGCGTTCGCCTCAGCCACCAGTCGAAACTCGAGGTTGGCCACCTTGCCGAGAATCCGCTTGGCTTCAGCCGTATCCTGAATGCCCGGTAATTCGACAACTATACGATTGCTACCCTGACGTTGAACCAGTGGCTCAGAGACACCCAACTCGTTCACCCGATTGCGAATAGTCGTCAGGTTTTGTGTCACCGCATAATCGACGACTTCCTTGATCGTCTGCTCCGTTACCTCGGCGTAGAGCGACCAGGTTTCGCCCTCATCGACGCGATCGAGAAACAGCTCGGGGTAAAGATCCGCCACTTCGCGCCGCGCAGATTCGCGATCTGCCTCAGTGCGAAACTGCATCGCGATTTTCGAGCCATCGAGGCTAATTCGCCCGCGAATCCGCTCCTCACGCAGCTGCTTCTGGATACCGGTCTCGTATTGATTGAGTTTGCGCTCTGCAGCGGCGGCCACATCGACTTCTAACTTAAAGTGCACGCCACCGCTGAGGTCCAACCCCAGCTTCATAGGCGTGGCACCCCCCTCCATCAGCCAATCGGGCGTGGTGGGGGCGAGGTTCAGGGCGACGATAAAGCCATCGCCCAGTTCACGCGAGAGAATGGATTGGGCCCGCAATTGTTGCTCGCGGTCATTGAGTCGTATCAGTGCCGACTTGCCCTGGTTTTGCAGCACCTCACCAAAGAAGCCGATCCCGGCCTCATCGAGGGCGTTCTGGGCTCGTGACAACAGGCGATCGTCAATCTGCTGAGAACTGCTGGCTCCGGCAATCTGAAGCGCGGGATCAGGCGCGTAAAGATTAGGCGCGGCGTAGTAAAAGCCACTCAGTGCCACAATCAGGATGAGCAGATTTTTCCAGAGAGGGTAGCGATTTATCATCAGTCGTACACTTTGGCTGCCACGGCAGCGCCCCGAGTTGCAAACAGCGCCGGAGTGTAACGACTCAGCGGCGGCAACACCACGTAACTGTTACCCAAGCCAGACGCGGGCGTTACGGAACAGGCGCATCCAGCCCGAATCAGTTTCCCAGCCTGGTGGACACCAGGACAACTGCGCGGCGCGAAACACACGCTCCGGGTGCGGCATCATGACGGTGACACGGCCGTCTGCATTGCATAGCCCCGTAATACCGTCAGGAGAACCATTGGGGTTAAAGGGGTACGTATCTGCCACCCCCAGATCATGGTCAATGAACCGCATGGCCACCACGCCCGCTGACTCGAGTGCCGCTTGCTGATCCGCCGCGGTGAAACGCGCTCGACCCTCTCCGTGAGCCACGACGATCGGCAGATGCGAACCTTCCATGCCGGCCAGCAATACGGACGGAGAAGGCTCGATTCTCACCAGCGACAGACGCGCTTCGTATTGCTCCGACCGGTTGCGTGCAAAACGTGGCCAATGATCCGTGCCGGGAATGATTTTTTGCAGTGCAGAGAGCATCTGGCAACCGTTGCAGACGCCCAAGGCAAAAGTATCGGTGCGGGCAAAAAATTGTTCGAATTGCGCCCGAACCGCATCGTTGAACAAAATACTCTTTGCCCAACCCTCACCGGCACCCAATACATCACCGTAGGAGAAGCCACCGCACGCGGCCAGACCATGACAGTCAGAGAGGTCCTGACGACCTGCCATCACATCACTCATATGCACATCGACCGCCGTAAAGCCCGCTCGGTCAAAAGCCGCCGCCATTTCCATCTGACCGTTCACGCCCTGCTCGCGGAGAATCGCAACCCTGGGCCTCTGACCGATCGCGATAAAAGGTGCGGCGATGTCCTCATTGCAGTCAAAACTCAGCTTCGCCGATAAACCCGGATCAACGTTCTGCACCGCAGCAAATTCCTGATCTGCGCAGTCGGCATTGTCCCTGGCACGCGCGATGGCGTGACTGGTTTCGGCCCACAGCGATTGCAGCGCCGCCCTGCGGCTGTCTATCAGCTCAAATTGCGGTGTATTGATCACAATCCTCTCGTCTGGCCTCGGCGTCGCGACCGGTGTCACCGTGCCGCCAAGACCCAAGCTCTCGGCGAGCGCCATCATGAGGGGAACGTGTTCACATGCCACCTGCATGACCACACCCACTTCTTCGGAGAACAGTCTGGCGTTGGCCTGCTCTGGCGCGATATCCAGATCCACCTGTAAGCCACAACGACCCGCAAATGCCATCTCGAGCAGGGTCACCAGCAAACCGCCATCAGATCGATCATGGTAGGCCAGCACCCATCCCTTATTTTTTGCCGTGGTAACGAATTCGAAAAGCGCGCTGAGGTCAGCAGGCGCAACATCCGGGGTGACCTGCCCCATTTGATTCCAGACCTGCGCCAGCACTGAACCACCCAAGCGATCCTGTCCTCGCCCGAGGTCCACCAGCAACAGCGTCGTATCCTCGCGCGGTAACAAAGCGGGCGTCAGCACCGTGCGCACGTCACCACAGGGCGCGAATGCGGACACAATCAGCGAAACAGGCGCAGTCACAGCACGATCCTCACCGGCTGCCTCCCACGCCGTGCGCATCGACATGGAATCTTTGCCTACCGGAATGGTGATTCCCAAAGCAGGGCAAAACTCGCGCCCCACGGCGGCCACCGTGTCATACAAGACCGCATCATCTCCCTCGTAACCTGCCGCACACATCCAATTGGCCGACAGCTTGATATCTTTCAGTACCTCGACCGGTGCCGCCAGCAAATTAGTGACGGCTTCAGCTACCGCCAAACGGCCCGACGCAGGTCCATCCAGCAGCGCCACCGGGGTGCGCTCACCCATCGACATGGCTTCTCCCTGGTGCGTGTCCAGCGACACCGTGGTCACGGCGCAGTCCGCCACTGGCACCTGCCATGGCCCCACCATTTGATCTCGCGCCACCATGCCGGTCACGCTGCGATCACCAATGGTGATCAAAAAACTTTTCGAGGCGACCGCAGGGAAAGTGAGCACCCGCTCGAGGGATTCGGCGACCGAAAGCACGCTGGCATCAAAGGCATCCTGAACGGGCGGCCTGCGCGTAGTTTGGCGGTGCATTTTAGGTGGCTTGCCAAACAGCACTGACATCGGGAGGTCGACAGGATCGTTGTCGAATTGCCGGTCGGCTACGGTCAAATGATGCGCCTCGGTGGCTTCTCCGACTACCGCATAGGGGCAACGTTCCCGCTCACAGATTGACTCAAACTGGGGCAGCTGCTCGGGCTCCACCGCCATCACGTATCGCTCCTGAGATTCGTTACACCAAATCTCCAGCGGCGTCATACCGGGCTCGTCATTCGGAACATCGCGCAGCTCAAAACGTCCACCTCGGCCACCGTCTTTGACCAGTTCGGGTAGCGCATTGCTCAAACCGCCCGCGCCCACATCATGAATAAAGGCGATGGGATTCTCCGGACCCAGGCTCCAGCAACGGTCGATCACTTCCTGACAGCGACGCTGTATCTCCGGGTTCTGCCGCTGCACAGAGGCAAAATCAAGATCCTCTGCACTCTCGCCACTTGCCATAGAGGAAGCGGCGCCCCCGCCGAGGCCGATCAGCATGGCGGGGCCGCCCAAAACAACCAACTTGGCGCCGGCAGAATAATCGCCCTTTTCAACATGCTCTTCGCGAATGTTGCCAAACCCGCCGGCAATCATGATGGGCTTGTGATACCCCCGGACCCCGGTGGCGGTCTGCGTCTCAAAGGTACGAAAGTAGCCGGCAAGGTTCGGTCTGCCAAACTCGTTGTTAAAGGCGGCAGCACCGATCGGACCCTCTGTCATGATCTGCAAGGGAGACACGATCCTGTTCGGTCGACCATATTGCAGTTCCCAGGGTCTGGGCTGGCCGGGGAGCTCAAGATGCGAGACAGAAAACCCGACCAATCCGACTTTTGGACGCGATCCACGACCGACCGCCCCCTCGTCACGAATCTCACCGCCCGATCCCGTGCCAGCCCCCGCAAAAGGTGAAATAGCGGTGGGATGATTATGGGTCTCGACCTTCATCAACAGGTGAATCGGCTCATCGTGGAAACGCCAGATCCTGATCCGACACATCTGGGTAAAAACGCCCGGCCCTGTGTCCCGCAACCACTGCGGCATTATCAGAGTACGCGGAGAGCACATCGTCACCACCCACCTCATTGGTATGGCGGATCATGGCGAACAGCGAATCATCCTGCTGGGTACCGTCTATTTCCCAGCTCGCGTTAAAAATCTTGTGGCGACAATGCTCGGAGTTGGCCTGGGCAAACATCATCAGCTCGATATCCCGAGGGTTGCGGCCCAGACCCGCGAATGCCTCCGCGAGGTAGTCGATCTCGTCATCGGTCAGGGCCAGTCCCAGCGCTGTGTTGGCCAGAAACAGGGCCTCGACTCCCGCGCCCAGCAGATCGATCTCCCGGTACGATTGAGGCGCTGATCGCTCAAATAGGGGTGCCAGATCGTCCAGCGAATCGACCACTGTCTCGACCATGCGGTCATGAATGAGCGCGTCAAGCGCCCGATGGTCCGCGCGCGCGCGCAGGCCGTCGATACCCACAATCGTGACTCGCTCAATCCGCTCAATGGCTGCAAAGCCGCAGTTGTGGGCGATATCAGTGGCTTTGCTGGACCATGGCGATATCGTTCCGAAACGAGGCGCTACGACGCGCTGCCCCGAACGGGTGAGCACGTCGGCATCGGCCGCAGTCGCCGTGCCGGGGTGCAGTAACGCCGCCAGACGCTCCGCATTGACAGTGTGTTCCGGCGTAACGTCGACCACATAGGCATGCACCACCTCGCGAAGTACACACCCCCCGCCCAATGCAGCCATCTCGGTTGCTAACAATTCAAAACGGGCGTCGGACAGCGCGGAAGATCCGGGCAGGACAAGCATCTGGGGTTCCTGAGCGAGACAGCCCGCGGAGTATACCGCGGTGCTTCGCCGGCATGAATGCCTCAGGGGCTATCGCACGTAAATTTGCACGTCCACTCCGAAGTTTTCTGTCCTCGGCGCGAAGGAACACCTACAATCCTGCGATGGCCCGACCCCTTTTCGCCGCATGTTTTATCGTCTCGCTGAGCCTGCTGCCGGGCTGCTTCGATACGTCCCCCCTCGACCCGATGAGCCAAGGCGAAGAATTGGTGGTCGTCACGCGCAATACCCCCACCGCCTACTACTTTGAAGGCGATCGGCCCTCGGGTTTTGATTACGCGTTGATCAAAGCGTTCGCCCGGGAACAAGGCATGCCGCTGCGGATCAAAGTCGCGTTCAGTCTGCAAGAGGTGTTCGAGACGCTTGAGAAAGGGGAAGCACATGTCGCGGCCGCGGGTCTCAGCCAAAGCACGGTGCGCGATGCCCGCTTTCTGGCGTCCGCGCCCTACCTACAGCAACAGCCACTGGTGGTTTACAAATCGGGTTTGCTAAGACCGCGCTACGCTCGACGGTCTTGTGGGTCGCGACCTGGTGATCGTGGCGGGTAGTGTTCATCTGGACACTCTTATCGCGCTTAAACAGGGCATTCCCGAGCTTTCCTGGCGGGAGATTCACGCTGCGGATTCAATGGAGTTGATGCAGTTGGTCACAGACGAAAAAGCGGAACTGGCAATTGTCGATTCGATTGAGTTCAGCATCCAACAGCAGCTCTTTCCCCGAATCGTCGCTGCGCTTGAAATCGGCGAGGCCGCGCCGGTCGTCTGGTATTTACCGCAATCTGCCAGCGCTCAGGCATCGCTAGAGAGGGTAAACGCCTTTCTCGTGAGCGCCCAAGCGTCCGGACAGATTGCCCAGTTAGAACGGGAACATTTCGGCCGCTGGAAGCACGCATCGAGGGTCGGCTCCATCACCTTCCAACGCAAAATTCAGGAAGACCTTCCCGAATGGCAGCCGTTAATGGAGACGATCGCCGGGGAGTACCAAATGGACTGGCGGCTGCTGGCGGCAATGGCCTATCAGGAATCTCACTGGGACCCCAATGCCCGATCCCATACGGGGGTTCGGGGCATGATGATGCTGACAAGAGTGACCGCCAGTGAACTGGGGCTTGAGGACCGAACTGACGCGAGACAGAGCCTGCGCGGTGGCGCGCGATTCTTCAAAGATCTGCTCAGACGACTGCCCTCGGATATTGGAGAGCCCGATCGCACGTCTATGGCGCTGGCGGCTTACAACATGGGCATGGGTCATTTGGAGGACGCCCGCATCATGACCCAGCAGGCGGGGGGCGACCCTCACCTTTGGCCCGACGTGCGCGCGCAGCTGCCCACACTGCAGAACCCGGATTATTTCCCCATGACAAAATTCGGGTTTGCCGAGGGTGAACAGGCAGTGACCTATGTCGATAATATCCGTCACTACGAGGGCTTGCTGTCACTTCAGGGGCTTACGGAGAGCCGACTCTCGCCACCCATTGAGGTAGACGTGTTGCTCCCTGACGACCTGCGGCGTGCGCATCTACCGGTGCTGTAGCGATTCAGTCTGCTTCACCCGACGCACCTCTTCTGACTGAAAAAACTGACGCAGCAAATCAGCGCTTTGTGCCTCGCAGAGTCCCTCGGTCCAACTCACATGATGGTTAAAGGCCGGGTTATCCAGCAGCGCTCCGGTGCTAACCACTGCTCCTGCCCGGGGCTCTCTAGCGGCGAAGATCAGGGTCTCAACTCTCGCGTGCACCAAGGCGCCACAGCACATGGTGCAGGGCTCAAGCGTGACATAGAGCGTGGTGCCGGGAAGCCGATAGTTACCCTCTCGCACCCCAGCCTCGCGGAGCATGCGGATTTCCGCATGGGCGGTAGCATCTTGAAGTTCGATCTGCGCATTACCACCGTAGGCCAGAATGGCATTGCCCCTTGTCAGCACTGCACCGACCGGCACTTCGCCGCGATCTGCGGCCCGCTGCGCTTCCTCCAGCGCCAGCGCCATGCAACGCTGATCCCATTCGGTAAAGCTCACAGTGGAGCCTCGCTGTAAAAACGCCAGCACAGCAACGCCAGTGCACTGCGATAGGGAGAGAACCTGTCCCCCTCAGCAATGACCATTTTTTCATCGGGTCGATCCGTCCAGCCCATGATGCGGCCAAACCCCACTCGCACGGCAAGATCGCCGCTAGGCCAGATATCGGGGCGGCCCAGCGCAAACATCATGTACATATGAGCCGACCAACGCCCAAATCCACGCACCGAGGTAATCGCCGCTTCGACCGCGTCGTCGCTCAAGGTCGGCAATGCGCTCAGGGGCAGCTCACCTGACAACACCGCTTCTGCAAGCGATTGCAGATAACCGATCTTCTGTTTTGACAGACCTGCGCTCCTGAGCGCTTCGGGGGTAGTGTCTAGCAGCGCACTAGGATTCAGATCGCCGCCGACCGCGTCGTTCACACGACCGGCGATCGTCGCGGCGGCTTTGGTGGAAAGCTGTTGCCCTATGACAATCCGCGCCAGCGAATCGAAGGAGTGGTCTCGCTGTCTTGGGGGTGGGTAACCTACTTGAGCCAGCGCCTGCTCCACCGCGAGATGCTCTTGCGCCAGCGCGTCAAGTGCCCGCCGGATATGCACGTCAGTCAGTTCGAAGCCCATGCTCACGAGAAGCAGATCGGTGTCAGCCATGGACGGGATAACCCAACGCGCCATGAACGTAAGCCACCACACCATAAAGAGTGAGCGTTATCGCAATAGCGGCCATCTCCCTGAGCAGGGCCGGCTGGGGTTTGGACAGCGGCAGCTTGCCGTCGTTTTTATTGATCAGAATAACCTCTGCGACTGCCCAGGCGAGTAGGCCGCCAAACAGCACGAGAGACGGGGAATCGCCGTTGACGAGCAGGTGCGCCACCGCCCAGAGTTTGATAGCGGTCAGCTGCGGATGGCGGATGACACCCGCGACCCGAGCTCGCACCCAGGAACCGGCAATGCAGTAAAAGCCGAGGTAGATGAGCAGGTTATTTACCCCCACCCAGACTGTTTGGCGGCCCCACCAGACGCTGGGGTTAGCCTGCTGATAACCCCCTGTCATGAGCACTAACGAACCCAGCAACAGCAATGCGATCAGCGGCCTCCCGGCATGACCGAGACGGTCGCGCGCGTCGGGGGCAATCCGCTTCAATAAATGGGCACCACTCCACAGCAGTACGCCGCTGGTCAACATCATCATGGCTTCACTCCCTCTGTATACATGACAATCGGAGGTATCGGGTGATGGTGGCGAGGGGCGCTTACTGCTTTGCTGCCCGCTGGCGCAATGCAGCCAACCGATCACTCATCTGGCTGTAGTCCACCGTCTTGGCAAAAGCGTTGCCTCGCTCACCTTCCATGACCAAGGCATCTCCGAGCGTTTCTTTGACGCCATCGTTCATAAGTGACTTCAGCGCGACCACCGCCTTGGGGTCACCGTCGGCAATCTGCGCGGCGCTGGCCAATGCCTCATCCAGAAGACGCTCCGAAGCGCATACCCGATTGACAAGGCCCCAGGCTTCGGCGCGCTGCGCGTCAATGAAATTTCCCGTCAAGCTCATCTCCCGGGCGCGGTTAACGCCAATGATGCGCGACAGTTTTTGCGACAGACCCCAGCCAGGCAGAATACCGACGCGCGCGTGGGTATCGGCAAACCGAGCCTGTTCGCTGGCAAATAAATAATCGCAGGCCAGCGCGAGCTCAAAGCCGCCCGTCACGGCGGCTCCGTTGACCGCGCCGATAATGGGCTGCGGACATTGCTCCAACGCGACGACGATCGGGGACTCAGGGCCCAATCCGAGGCCACTTGAGAGCAATTCCGGTTCATCGGTGAGGGCCTTCAGATCGACACCGGCGCAAAACGCCCTGCCCGCGCCGGTCAGCACAATGGCGCGAACGGAATCGGCTACGGCCAGCTCCGCAAAAGTGGTGATGATCGCCTCCGATAAGGCGCGATTAAGAGCGTTATGCGCCTCGGGACGATTTAGCGTCACGAGCGCGACGCCGTCTTGCTGATGAACTTCAATGACAGACACGGTGCTTCCTCAATAGGTCATATGAAGAACAACGTATCAGACCGTTACCACAGAGAACAGTGCCGGCGTGCTGCCCGGCACCTTACTTTGCGACGTGCTGCGCCTACCAGGCAGGCTGCATGCACACCTGATCAGGTATGGTATTCGGCTGGGTAGGCAGCAGGAACAGTCGGGCAAACGTCAGGCCGGAGCGCACCAGATAGCCCAGCTTTTTCAGCGCCGCTATGGGGCCACGCTGGCCCGCAAGGGCATCGCGCGCCACCTGAAACTGTCTCAGTCGCTCCAGGCCTGCGCGAAAACGCGGATCATCGGTATTCAGTGTCAGCGGAAATACCTGCCGCGAAATCTCGGTGGTGATGTCAAATACGGCGTAATCGAACTCGGTGACATCCATGCCAAACGCTTCGTAGAGCTTGGGCCGAGAGTGGTCTCTCACATACATGGTGGAATACACCGCCAGCAAAAAGAAGCGAATCCAGAGCTTGTTCAAGCCACTGAGCAGCTTGGGATCAGAGCGCATGATGAGCGCGAAGCCTTCACCGTGGGCAAATTCGTCGTTACACCACTCGAGAAACCACTTAAAGATGGGATGGAATCGCTTTTCCGGATGACGCTCAAGATGTCGATAAATGGTGATGTAGCGGGCGTATCCAATTTTTTCCGACAGGTACGTCGCGTAATAAATGTACTTAGGCTTGAAGAAGGTGTATTCCTTCTCACGCTTCAGGACACCCAGGTCAACGGCCACACCGAGTTTATTCAGGGCCTTGTTGATGAAGCCCGCGTGCCGGGACTCATCGCGCGCCATGTAGCGCATCAATTTCGCTACGTCGGGGTTACTAACGTTTTTTTCGATTTCTTGATACAGCACACACCCTGAGTACTCGGCGGTGATTGACGACACCAGCAGATCCAGAAATTCCTCCTTCAGATCGGGGTCTGATTCCAGAATGCTGGGGTCATACTCATAATTTTGCTTGAAGTGACCGCGGTTCTTGTCGAGCTCGAAGTCCCGCATCAGCAGATCCCACTCGGCACGAACCGGCTCAATATCGATCTTCTCCATGGCCGCGTAATCGGTCCGATAGAATCGCGGAGCCAATGGCTGCGGCTCCAGCGCCTGCTGCGTAGTCAGATTTACCGATGCCTCTGCGGCAACTGCGTCACTCATGCTCTCCCCCTCATGGTCAGCTTTGGACAGCGACCGGACTGGGCCGAATCACCACCGCTTTAGTGTCCATGTTTTTTAACATTTAGTTGTCAATTTTATTTGACTATTAAGCATCTAGCAAGCAATGTGTCGGTTGGGGGCTACGCTAGAACAGATCGTCGATCTCATCAGAGGCAACTAGCCCATGTCACAAGTCAATAACCAGCAGTTGGCGCCAGACCAGCAGGAAGGCGCCGTCTATCACCTTTGCTATGTCAGCGCTGAAACGGCCAGTTTCTCTCAAGACGAGTTGGTTTCGCTGCTCACTGACGCCCGGCGGGTGAACGCCGAGAGAGGCGTTACCGGCCTGCTACTGTATCGAGAAGGTTGCTTTTATCAGGTTCTGGAAGGCAGCGAATCTACGGTGAGACAGACTTTTGAGCATATTCAGAGCGACCCTCGCCACAAGGAGGTCCGTGTCCTGTTCAACGGCGATACGGAGGCAAGAGAATTTGCCGACTGGCAAATGGGCTTTCTGAATCTGGATGGCGTCGATATCGAGACCCTAACTGGATTTTCAGACTTTCTGACGCGCGACGCCCAGCCTCAGGAATTTCTAGAAAATTTGAGCCGCGGCAAACGACTGGCGATGATGTTTAGGTCGCTGGAGTAGCGCGGGACCGAAATTGAGGTCGCCACACACCGAGCGCCACGTTGACCGTGGCCACAAAGCCAATCAACACCAGAGACCATTGCTCGGCGTCAAGCTTCATCGCCAGACCATCGACAAGCGTCGCGTCGGACAGCGCTGCTGCAGCGCGATCGGCTTCCCGTTGAATAGGGCTCTGAATGCCCAGAAGGCTTCCCTCTAGCATCAGCACGGTCGTCACCAGCTTCGCCCAGGCCCAGGGCGCACTATGAAAACCCGGCACCACTGCCATTGACGCCATGCCAAAGAGCAGGCTGATCAAGAGTGAGGGCATCAATACCAGGGACGCGATACGGGCCATCACATGTCGCTGGGCGACATAAACGTCTAACGCCTCGGAGGGCGACGGCAGCTGCTGATGAAACACCCACAACACGACCACCGACCCTAGGAATGTGATCGCGGTCATGGAATGACCAAACTTCATGAGTTTTCTCATCTTGTCTTCACCTGCTATCGCCCACCTCACCGAGACCGTTGACGCATCGGCGATGACCGTGACCTTTATGCCTTGAAGCGCGTTGCACGCGTCTTTTATCGCCAGCGCGTTTGACCATCGCATATATCCAGCACGCTATTACCGTATGATACGCCCCCGAAAGCGTATCCCGGCGAAAATGTCTCTCTTCGCCCTTTCACGGAGCACGACGCCATGAGCACCCCCTACGCCACCCTACAGTACGGCCACAGTGAAGAAATCAGTTTACTGAGGGATACCGTTTATCAGTTCGCCAGTAGCGAGATTGCGCCTCGGTCCACCGACATCGACCGGGACAATGACTTTCCCCGAGACCTGTGGGGCAAAATGGGGGATTTGGGCTTACTGGGCATCACCATTCCGGAGCAATACGGGGGCAGCGGGATGGGCTACCTCGCACACGCCATTGCCATGGAAGAAATTTCGCGCGCGAGCGCCTCAGTTGGGCTCTCCTACGGCGCTCACTCTAATCTTTGTCTGAATCAGATCCGCCTGAATGGCTCGGAAGACCAGAAAAACCGCTATCTGCCTGCGCTGTGTCGCGGCGAACATATCGGCGCATTGGCGATGTCCGAACCGGGAGCAGGCTCTGACGTCGTCAGTATGCGGTTAAAGGCGGATCGGCGCGGCGATGACTTCGTGCTCAACGGCAACAAAATGTGGATCACCAACGGCCCGGACGCTGACGTGTACGTCATTTACGCCAGAACCGATGCTGATGCGGGCTCGAAAGGTATTACGGCTTTTATCGTCGAACGCGAGTCGGCAGGCTTCTCGAGATCACCCAAGCTCGACAAACTGGGCATGCGCGGCTCCAATACCTGTGAGTTGGTATTTGAGGACTGTATCGTCCCTGCCAGTCAGATATTGGGAGAGATCGGGGGTGGCGTGCGGGTGCTCATGTCGGGTCTGGACTATGAACGCGCCGTCTTGTCTGGCGGGCCCGTTGGTATTTTGCAGGCCTGCCTTGATGCCGCATTGCCCTATGTGCACGAACGCGAGCAGTTCGGCCAGCCGATTGGCGAGTTTCAGCTGGTTCAAGGCAAGCTCGCCGACATGTATGCGCGATGTTCCGCCAGCAGAGCGTACCTTTACGCGGTCTGTGATGCGCTGGATCGGGGCGAGCAAAGCCGCAAGGATGCCGCGGCCGTAATTCTCTACACCGCGGAGGCAGCCACCCAGTCTGCGCTGGACGCGATTCAGCTGCTGGGAGGTAATGGATACATTAACGACTACCCCACCGGCAGGTTACTGCGAGACGCCAAGCTTTACGAAATCGGTGCAGGCACTTCGGAGATCCGTCGCATGCTGGTCGGCAGAGAGCTTTTTTCAGATACCGCGTGAGTGCTGCGGGTAAAACGGTTAAGAGGCGCTCGCCTGTCAACGCCTCAGCGAGGAAGTGAGGACAACGCCAACGTGTCACGCAGTATCGGTACGCTGAGCGGCACACCTGACTGACCACTGAGCGCCAGAGACTGGCGCAAGGACGAAGCCAACGCGGTGGTTAATACTCGTTGCTGATAGGGCAGCTGCCGCTCCCCTTGCCTGAGCAGCGCCTCCCAGCTCCCCGATTCGCGCAACTGTTCATGAATGCCGTCGAGATACTGCAGCAGCGCATCGTGCACGGGGGAGCCTTCCCGCACAGCCTCGTCGAAAGTGAGCGCCCAGGTCATATCGTGCCGCAATTGGCACTGCGCAACGAAGGCGCCGGGCACACGGTGGCCCCATTCCTCGGGCGCAATTAAGGACAGCGTCCAGCGTCCGTCCGTGAAGTAAAGCGAGTAGGTATTTCCTGGCGCCACGCGAAATCCAAATGCCGCTGACAGAACGAGTGCCGACCAGCAGTAATCCCGGGTTGCCTCGTCGCTAGACTTGGAGCGCAGCTGTCCGGGGGCGGCCGCGTGAAGGTCCTGCAACACGAGCACAAGGCCCTTATCCTGCAACGTATTTTTAGCGTGAGCGCTCAAGCACGGCTCCGAATCAACTTTCCGGTCATTACAGTGTGATGGATCGGCACGGCAGAACCAATTCGCCGGCGTTGGCGCCCCGTTTCAGGCCAACTCGGGGTGTCGCGCTAGTACAGAAGCTTTGAAGTCAGCCGGCATAGGACAGCTCTTGCGCGTCGCTTTGTCGACGAAGACATAGGTAAAACTCCCCCGACCCACTGTCTCTTCGGTGCGGAGATTTCGCATCGAGAAACCAATGACCACGCTTGAAGTACCCACCCGTTCGGACGCCACCTCTACCTCGAGGGTGTCACCGGCAAGACTCTCGCCCAAGAAGTCCATGTTGGCATTCACAGTGAAGGTCAGAAAATCCGGGCCGACCACATCTGCAACATCAAGACCCAGCTCACTCCAGTACTCTCCTAGCACTTCATCGGCAAAAACGAAGTAATTGCCGAAAAAAGCATGCCCATTGGCATCGGTATCAGCGAATCGCACCTTGATGGTGCCGCGGTAAGCATTTGACATGGAAATGGCTCCTGTTGAGGCTACCAGCACGCCCTGGCGCGCCGATTATGCCGACTTGTCGAGTCTGGGTCACCCGTCTGGGGCTGCGCTGAATAACGCGTGGTAAAAATGCCGTCCACCGGAGCGCAGAACCTGTCATCTTTCATACAGAAGCCTTATCATTCCGCGCTTTCCGCTGGGCACCCCAGCGCCACAAAGCCAACACAGGAACCAGTGCATGAACACCACCTCGCTTGTCGCCGCCTTCGTTGTCGTCGTCTCGGGTTTGATATGGGTCGGCACCCACGGTAACAACGCTGACTGGACGGGAAATCGCAATCAGTGCGTGGGCGAGTGCTATGAAAACTGGAAGACCGAAAACGGGGGTAGTATCGCCGAAGTGGAAGGGATCAAACAGGCGGCCCTCGCGGCGGCATCACCCGCTGCCCTGGGTGAAAAATATTATGGCCAGTGTATCGCCTGCCACGGCGGCCGTGCGGAAGGTGGCATCGGCCCCATGCTGGCGGGACAGGCAACCACCGATATCGTGGCCAAGCTGACCGCCTATCGCGCTGGAGAAGAGCGCGGCCCCCAATCTTCCATGATGTACCCGGTGGCCAAGCCCATGTCTGATGCAGACATCGACAATATCGCCGCTTACGTAGCGGGCCTGTGATCCCCGCTTTGCGCGCGATGACAACACGCCTCTGCGCCCTCGTGTGCGCTAGGCGTGTTCGATCTGTTTCACCTTATTCGCGCGTGCTCCGTAGTGTCTTGGGCGGCTGTTTGCTGCTCATGGCGTCAGCCAGTCAGGCGTGGCAGGCATCGATCGAACGCGATGCGCTAGGCGTACCCCATATTTTTGGCGAAACGGATGCCGATATGGCGTTTGGCCTGGCGTGGGCACAAGCTGAAGATGGTTGGGAGATCCTCGAGGAAACACTTCCCTATTACCGCGGCGAAGCCGCGCGCTACTTTGGCCGCGAAGCCGCTGTCACAGACTATTTGATCAAGTGGCTTGGCTTCTGGGATGTCATCGCGCGAGACTACGAGCGGGCATTAAAACCGGCAACCCGAACCTACCTCGATGCTTTTGCAGCCGGCTTTAATGCGTTTGCCGCGCAACACCCCGAGCGAGTAAATCTTGATGTGCTCCCCGTCACATCGCAGGACGTGATCGCTGCTCATATGTTCCGGCATCTGCTGTTTTATGGATTTGAGCAACCCATCACAGCACTTCGCGCCGAGACGCGGCAATTCGAGATTAGCGACGCACCCGAACTCCCCAATACCGCGATTACGCTCGGCTCGAACGCGACTGCTATTGCGCCTTCGCGGAGTCGAGACGGGTCTACCCTGCTCATGATCAATTCGCACCAGCCGCTGACCGGGCCCGTGTCTTGGTACGAAGCCCACCTGCAGAGCGGTGAGGGACTCAACGTCATGGGGGGATTGTTTATCGGCGCACCCGCACTAGGGGTCGGTTTTAGCAAACACCACGGTTGGGGGGCGACCGTTAATCAGCCGGATCTGGTGGACATTTTTGTGCTGGATATCGACCCTGAGGACGACAATCGCTATCGAGTGGACGGTGACTGGCTGGCACTGGAAGCATTCGATATACCGATCAAAGTGCTGCTGTGGGGCTGGCTCCCCTGGACAGTCAAAGAAAAAGGCTATCGCTCCATTCATGGCCCGGTCATGAAAACGGATCACGGTACCTATGCGGTGCGTTACGCGGGCATGGACGAGATTCGTCAGGTCGAGCAGTGGCTCGCCATGAGCGCGGCCCGCTCCTTCGAAGAGTGGCGCGCCGCACTGGCACTGCAGCACATTGCCAGCTTCAATTTTGTTTATGCCAATGCTGACGGCGTAATTCACTTCGTGCATAACGCCATGATGCCCGAGCGCACCAAGGGCTGGCGCTGGGATCAATACCTGCCCGGAGATCGCGAAGATCTGATCTGGGACGCTTACCTTCCGCTGGAAGCACTGCCCAGCGTGACGAATCCTCCATCGGGCTTTGTGCACAGTGCTAATCAGTCACCCTTTCAGGTGAGTTCGGAAGGGAGTAACCCCGTGATCTCTGAATACCCCACAGAGAGTGGCTGGCCGACCCGCATGACCAACAGGGCCGTGCGCGGGCTGGAGTTACTGGAAGCCAACACCGCCATCAGCATGACGGACTTTAGCGAGATCAAACACGACAACGCCTACTCTCCTCGATATCGTGGCCATGCCTTCCTTGAAGCGATTGCCGCGTTGGCACCCGAAAACCCAGATGAGACCGAGGCACTTGCATTGATTCGTGGCTGGGATCTGCACACCGACAGAGACAATCGCCACGCAGCACTCGGCGTCTGCATCCTGCTTGAGGAGTGGCAGGCAGAGCGCGCAGGCAGTGCCCTACCCGATCCACGTGACACCTTGCATGAATGCATGGACTCAGTCCGCGCTGTCGCCGGCCGGCTTGACCCTGAATGGGGTGTTATCCAGCAGCATGGGAGAGGTGATCGCACTTGGCCTGCCGCCGGCGGACCCGACACGCTGCGCGCGATGTACGCGGAACAGCTTGACGAGGACGACCCGTTTGTCACTGTCGTGGCAGGGGACGGCCTCTACTACCTTATTGAGTGGACGGCAGAGGGGAAACAGACCATTTTGGGAACGCATCAGTACGGGAGTCAGATGACCGACCCTGCGTCACCCCACTATCTTGATCAGGCAGAGGACTTTGCACAGGAGAAGATGAGGTCTCCCGGATTCCACAAGGAAAATCGATCTCCGGTGTCGCGACGCTACGAAGTGTCTAACTAATCAACGTGTCCTGTTCGAGTTGTTCGCAACCTCGGTAAAGACCTGAGCACGCAACAAAGCCGACGTTTAACCGGAACCTCTACAGGTGATTTGCGACCTCATAGGCTTCGCGCGTCGTGGCCAACAGCGATCTTGGTGCCCGGCAATCGCCGACCATCAACACTTCGACTCCAGCCGCTCGCAACGGCTCGCTCAATTCGTTGTTTGGCACTCGGCTGCTCGCATGGGTGAGCGCAACGACCTCATCGATCTCCTGAACAGCCCCGCTGTAGACATTTTGGACACGCAATTGGGCGTCCTCCAGTGCTTCTAAATCCACCGGCTCAACGTTGCACACAATCTCGACCCCCAAATCATGGAGCCGCTGGTAAATCCCCTGTCGATTGATCAGTGAGACATCATGGCCGAGGCGCTCTCTGGCCGTCACAACCGTCACTGCGCTGAAGCGCGTGGTCATCAGTTCGGCGATCGCATAGGTCATCTCCGAGTGATCCTGATCAACTACTACGGCGCGGCCCACGGTCATATCGCCACGCTCTAGCAAATCGGCCGCCATCTCTCGAACGCTGGGAATCAAGCCCGACTCGGCCCATTCATCGCTCAACCATTGCGGCTGTCCGCTTCGAGACCCCGTTGCCAGAATGACCTGATCAGGACCGAGTGAGAGCACATCCTCTGCGGACGCCTGCCGACCCAACGCAAATTCGACGCCATATCGCTGGGCCATCAAATATTGATAGTCATAAACACTCGATAGATTCTCACCGCCGGGTAAGGCGGCATGGAGCGCGGTTTTACCGCCGATTCGGGAGTGGTCACCGGCCACTGTCACGCGATGACCCCGACGGGCGGCCGTATGAGCAGCCTCCAACGCAGCCACACCGGTTCCGACCACGACAACGTGCTTTGGCGCCTCTACCGCAACGGGTTGCCAGTCATGTTCATCAGCGCTGCCGACTCTCGGGTTGTTGTCACATTCCAGACCGCTACCATCAATAATGCTACGCCAGCAGGTATTGCAGGAAACGCAGTAGCGAATGTCCGCTTCCCTACCCTGCTCACATTTATTAGGAAAAGCGGCGTCGGTGATCAAAGGACGTCCCAGAAAGACCACATCGGCAGTGCCGTCTGTCAACGCGGTTTCACATTCATTGGGGTCCGTGATGTAACCAATTGCGCCCGTCGGCATGTCCGGAGCCACTTTTCGAAGCTCGGCAATGTGCTTTAAGTAAGGGTGTCGCTCACCGTGGGCATCAGGCAGATGCTGATACAACGACCGCGCATGCGCCCCCCACACCCAGGTCCAGCTGTCAAATTCTGAGGCTTGATTGGCGAGTAGCGCGGCGATATCCGTCGCGAGGCCAAGATCAATTCCACCGGCAACACCGTCATCAGCAGGTAGCTTGAGCCCAATGATAAAGGGGTAGCCGCACTCCGCCCGGATAGCCGTAATCAGCGAACTGAGAAACCGCCCCCTGCCCTCCAAGTCGCCACCATAGTGATCCTGTCTGCGATTAGACCAGGGAGATAAAAACTGATGGAACAAGTGTCCATGACCTGCGGATATTTCGACTCCGGCAAAACCGGCGGACTGCAGCCGCGCGCAGCCCTTTGCCCAGTCAACGATCATGTCTTCAATCTCGGCCACGCTCAGTGCGGCCGGGACAGTCCAACTGAGGTCATCGGGCAGCGCGGAGGCACCCACGGCGCCATCATTGCGCCCCACTGAATGGCGGCCTCGACCCGAGTCCTGGACCTGACCCATCAGCAGTGCACCCTCCGCGTTGACAATATCGGCCGCCAATTTGAGCTGGTCCAGACCCGCATCGTCCCACGCTCGCAAGCGACTCGGCAGACGATTGTGGGCCGTCATGGCAATGGGCTCAGTGATAATAGCGGCGGCGCCGCCCGCCGCTCTCGATCGATAGTAATTGAGCAGCTTTTCAGTCGGGGAATGATTAGCCACGTATCGGGTAACGATCGATGCGTGGATAATACGATTTCGGAGCGTATACCCACCCAGTTGAATGGGGCTAAACAGCGAGGGATAAAAGGGGTTGGTCATCGTCTGCTTACGGACCCCGAGGTCTAGGACCCGACGCTCAGATCATCTTCAATCGACTCTGCACCTTCACTGCTGGCGCCAAGTTGAGCCAGAACGGTCTCAATCAGACGCTGGCGCTCGGCACTCAATACCGACTCGTCAGCCTCGGATAACTGGTAGCTTTCTATGGCGCTGGCAACATTCATACCCTGGTCCTCCAGCGCCCGCTCAGTCAGGTAAAGCCGTTCGCTCAGAGCGGATACTTCAGAGGTCAGTCTAAGCACGCAACTCAACACTTCATCCACGCCATCGGCGTCAAAAAACTGGTGGCGTTGACCACGTCGCTTACGAGGAATGCGTCGCGTCGTCACCTTTTAACGCTTCCAGGCACCAAAGCCGTACCAGCGAGTACCCTTTGGATCCATGCGTCCTGTGAGCGTGTCAAACGTATTGCCATCCTCGATCGCTTCACCAAAGGCCTCTTCACCAATGAAGGTATAGCGCGGCATGGTTGCCTCAACAAACTGATCAGCACTGAATCCGGCGTCTATCAGCAGCTGCTGGTAATCCTGTCGTCTGAACGTGCCGTAGTAGGGCTCGTTGTTGTAATAGGTGTCCCAGTTCATGCAGAAATTTTCGTAATTCGGCATGGCGTTCATCGGGGGCAACTCCATCTGCCAGAGAATGCCACCAGGCTTGAGCACCCGGAAGGCCTCTTTCAGGTACTGGTGAAGGTGCTTGAGCGGCAGCTCGTGCATAAACATCGATGAGAAAACCACATCAAACTGTTCGTCACCGAATGCCATTGACGTCGCGTCCATCTGCTTGAAGTGTGCGGCGACACCCATCGACTCGGCTCGGGCATGGGCATATCGCAACACCGGCGCTGCGACATCGATTGCGGTAATCTCAGCATCGGGATAGGTCTCGGCCCAAGGCAATGTGTTATGACCAATAGTGCATCCGCAATCCAGAATCGACGCGGGCGTAAAGTCCGGGAACTTCAAGCGAAGATAATTCGACAGGGTCGACCCTATATCGTTGTGCTGCTTGCCGAATTGACCAAAAGCAAATACGTCGATCGAATTATCGTAGACCGCACCGGCAGAGACATCGGCCTCGGCATGCTCGACATGGTAGCTACCGGGCGAAAGATGGACGTCTATCCCGGTCACACTCTTTGGCAGCTGCAGGGACGGATCTAGCCTCAAGGTGCCGGTTTTAGCTGGCTGTGCAGCCTTTTCATTGAGCATTTCCAACTCACGATCCACCGCATCGCTCACCACATCAAAGACCATTTCCTGAGCGGCGGTTCGCACACTGCTATACGCCTTGAAAGGAAACTCGACCTTCATCGCCTCGTGGATTGCCTCGGGGGTTTCCAGCGGCGCTCCTGACTTCGCGTGCTCCGGCCCAACCGTGCCCTCGAAATGTTGACGTAACTCGCCGGCCATGCGCTGCAACACGTGGGAGCGGAGCGTGGCAACAAAGGCACGTCGCGAACGATCCCCTTGGGTGAGTGTTACCGCCATTTCATGATCGTGTGATCGATTCATATCAGATCCCAACGCGTTCAGATTATAGGTTTGATGATATGTTTAAGTATCAGGGGTAAGCAAGGCTGATCCATTGGAAATGGTTCATGCCCGCCGCCGTGCTCACAGCGATTGCGCGATGCATCGGCAGCAACCCATGAATTCATAATAAGGAGTCACCATGACCACAATTGTTGTTTTGTTTAATCTTAAGGACGGTGTTGACCACAATGAATATGAGCAATGGGCACGCAACGTTGATATTCCAAGCGTCCGGCGCCTCGAGGGCTGTAGCGGTTTCGAAGTCCTCCGTAGCGAGGGGCTGCTGGGCGGCTCAACAGAAACGCCCTACGCGTATGTAGAGCTCATTCGTGTCGATGAGATGACTGACTTCACCACCGCTGTCAGCGCTCCGGCAGCGCAGGAAGTCGCGGCACAGTTCAGAGAATTTGCTGAAGGCGCAATATTCATGGTGACAGAGTCCATCGAATGAAAGGCCTTGAGGGCAAAGTGGCGCTGTGTAGCGGCGCCGGCCGCGAAGGCGGGCTCGGACATGGCATTCTTGCAGCGCCTTGGTGAAGCGGGCTGTTTACTGGTGGTATCCGACCTCGAGACCATCATGACCGCGGGCAATACGTGCAGCGCCGACGCCAATTCCGTCGTCCGTGACTTGATAGGCCAGGGGTATAACGCCATCGGAATATCGTGCAACGTTTCAGAAGAAGACTCGGTTACGAAGACCGTTGACGAGGTGGTGGCGCGACTGGGTCGTCTCGACATTGTCATTAACAATGCGGCGATCGGTGACATTATCAAGCCCTTACCAGAACTCAGTCTTGAGGAGTGGCAGCGGGTGATCACGGTGAACTTGACCGGCGCGTTTCTGCTCAGCCGCGAGGCGGCGAGAGTAATGGGTGAGGGTGGCAGCATTATTAATATTGCCAGTCAGGCGGCCAAAACCGGATTCCGACAGATGGCTCCCTATGTCTCATCGAAGCACGGCATGATCGGGCTTACACGCACGTCAGCGATTGATCTGGCGCCTCAGGGCATTCGCGTCAACGCAGTCTGTCCGAACCATGTGACAACCACCATGGGTAAAGCACAGAGCGAATATTTTTCCTCATTAAGGGGGTTGGACCCTGAGACCTATCGCGCTCAAATCGCGGAGCGGGTCCCATTGGGCCGGGTCGGCACGCCTCAAGATACCGCCTCGGCTGTCGCATTTTTGGCCTCTGATGAGGCCTCATTTATCACCGGCGAGGCGCTCAATGTCAGTGGCGGGGAAGAGACGCACTGAATGCTGGCATTTGAATCGATATTGGACAGCACAACACCGGCAATACGGCTACTAGGGAATACCCAATGAATGGCGCAGAGTCACTGATTAATGCACTCGCGGAGCATGGTGTAGAGGCCTGCTTTGCTAACCCAGGCACCTCAGAGATGCAGTTGGTTGCAGCACTGGACAAACAGCCCGGCATACGAGCAGTGCTCTGTCTGTTCGAAGGCGTGGTCACGGGGGCTGCCGATGGCTATGGGCGGATGGCCGACAAGCCTGCTCTCACCCTGCTCCACCTTGGGCCCGGCTTTGCCAATGGCATTGCCAACCTGCACAACGCCCAGCGAGCCCGGTCGCCCATCCTCAACATGGTGGGCGATCACGCCACCGAGCACCTAAAGCACGATGCACCACTCACCAGTGATATTGAGGGGCTCGCAACGCCGGTATCTCGCACCTTTGCGGTGTCGAAGAGCGCCGACCAGCTGGCCCAAACAGGATTGGATGCGCTGGCCGCGAGCCTTCACTACCCGGGCAGCATCAGTACGTTTGTTGTCCCCGCCGATCACGCCTGGACCGACATTGCGTCGCCCTCAGTTCAGTTGCCCGAGACACAGACCGTATCGGTAGCGGATGCCACGATTATGGAGATCGGCGACCAGCTGAAGGCAGCCGATAACAGCTGCCTTTTTCTCGGCGGGCACGCACTGCGCGCCGAGGCGCTTCATCAAGCCGGCCGGATCGCCGCCGCTACCGGCTGTCGCTTGGTCTCTGAGACATTTTTTGCCCGCCAGGCGCGGGGTGTCGGTCGCGTTCCCACCGAACGCCTCGCCTATTTTGGTGAAGCGGCTATCGAACAGCTAGCGGGTATCGACCTGATGGTGCTCATCGGTGCCAAAGCCCCCGTTTCCTTCTTTGCCTATCCCGATAAGCCCAGCGTGCTGTCTCCACCGTCTGCCACCGAACTGACGTTAGCTGATGCAGAAAGCGATGCACTGGATGCGCTCACCCGGCTGGCAGATCATTTGGGCGCTCAGGATCATCCCGATGTCATCAGCGAGTCGGCACAATACCCGTTGGGAGAGGGCCGCATCGACGCCAGCGAGCTGGGGAAAGTGATTGCCAATCGCTTGCCCGAAAACGCGATTGTTTGTGACGAGGGTGCCACCAATGGTCTGGGGCGCCTTTCTCCTGACCGCCAACGCAGCGCCCCATGACTGGCTGACACTCACGGGTGGCGCGATCGGTCAGGGCTTACCGCTGGCCCTCGGCGCCGCTATCGCCTGCCCCGAGCAGAAAGTGATTGCCTTGGAGGCGGATGGATCCGGCATGTACACGGTGCAGGCCTTGTGGACCATGGTGCGCGAACAGCTCGACATCACCGTCGTGCTCCTCAACAATCGGTCCTATGCCATTCTGAATATCGAATTGAGCCGGGTGGGTGTCGAAGCACCGGGACCTACTGCACTATCGTTATTGGACCTCAGTAATCCTGATCTCGAGTGGACGGACATTGCCACCGGGATGGGGATGCGAGCGCTCAAAGTGGACACCGTGAGCGGCCTTGATCAGGCCATGACAGAGGCGATGGCAACGACCGGGCCGTTACTGATTGAGGTGCTGCTCCTATAGGCCACTGCCGTCGGGATGCGATAGAAAAGGGGCGCCGCGATCGCCCCACTCTGAGCAACACCGATTTTGCGACGGCGCTTGTCCGCTAGAACTAGGCGAATACCTCGCCGGCAGCGATTTTCTCGCCAACGATGCCCGGCGCCTCGAATCGATCACCGTATTGGCTCGCCAGCTCGGCGCACCGTGTACTGAAACGCTCCAGCCCGTAGGTATTGACGAACTGAATCAGGCCGCCGGTCCAAGCTGGCGCACCAATACCCATGATCGAACCAATATTGCCATCAGCCACCGTGCGCAGCACGTTGGTTTCCAAACACTTCAGCGCCTCGATCACCTGCCGGAACAATAACCGGTCCTTAATGTCACGCTCTGCGACCGAAGCGTCGGCGTTGTAGTAGAGATCCACCAGGCCGGGCCAGATTGTTTTGCTGCCGTCCTCACCGTACTCGTAAAACCCGCCACCGTGATGGCGACCCCCCCGACTGTGCTCGCCTACCATGGTGTCGATCACGTCACGGGTGATGGTGCCATCACCCCAGTTATCCAGCACACCCATTTCAGACCAGGTCACCCAGGCCTTGCGCGACAGCTCGAGGCTCACCTCGTCGTAGACCATCAGCGGCCCAACGGGCATGCCAATCGCCTTACCCAGATTATCGATTTGTATCGGGTGAATGCCCTCGGTCAGCAATCGCACGCCTTCATCAAGGTAGGTTCCAAAGGTGCGCGAAGTGAAGAAGCCCAACGAATCGTTCACCACGATCGGCGTCTTGCGAATTTGCTTGGTGTAATCAAACGCTTTAGCCAGAGCGAGATCACTGGTGTGCTCACCCATAATAATTTCAACCAAAGGCATCTTGTCGACGGGCGAAAAGAAATGGATGCCGATGAAGTTCTCGGCATTGGCACTGGCTTCAGCTAATTGGGTAATGGGGAGCGTGGAGGTATTAGACCCCCATACGCCGCCCTCCGCCAGGCAGGGCTCAAGCTCCTTCGTAATCTCGTGCTTAAGCGCCATATTCTCGAACACCGCCTCGATAATCAGGTCGCAGCCTTGCAGATCGCTGCTCTGTGCCGTCGGCTTAATCAGCGCCAATACCTGCTGTGCCTTCTCTTCGGTCATACGCCCGCGCTCCACGCGCTTCCTGAGCAGCGCTTCGCTGTAGCCCTTACCCTTCTCCGCGCTCTCTAGGGAGATGTCCTTTAGAACGACCTCGATTCCCGCCATAGCGGAGACGTAGGCAATCCCCTGACCCATCATGCCCGCGCCGAGCACCCCCACTTTCTTGGTGGTTTGCGGTGCAATATCTTTAGGCCGTGACGCACCACCGTTGATCTGATTGAGGTTGAAGAAGAACGTGTTGATCATGTTCTTCGCCACCGGCGTCAGGGCCAACTCGGTCAGACCACGACTCTCGATTCGCATAGCAGTATCAAAATCCACGCGCATCGCCGAAACCGCCACATCCAGAATCTTGATCGGTGCGGGCAACAAGCCGCGGGTCTTTTGGGCAATCATGGCCGACGCCACCGGAAGCATTTGCGCCACCGCGGGATGGTTCGCATTGCCGCCCGGAATTTTGTAACCCTTGGTGTCCCAAGGCTGGGTGCACGCTGTTTCGTTTTCCTGATTGTCGGCAATCCACGCTTTAGCACGAGGGATCAGCTCGTCGAGGCTATCGACTGTCTCATCAATCAACCCCGCCTCTTTCGCCTTCGCCGGCACAACGCGCTTGCCTTCGATCAGATACTCATTCGAGGCCATCAGACCCATGAGATAAATCGCTTTGACCACACCGCCGCCCCCGGGCAGCAGACCCAGCGTCACCTCGGGGAAGCCGAGCTGAACGACTTTGTTGTCCCACGCGATGCGGTAATGACACGCCAACGCAAGCTCAAGTCCACCGCCTAGGGCCGCACCATTGATGGCCGCGACCACTCGGCTTGCCCAGCTTCTCCATCCGCCGGAATTCGGCCTTGCTCGCTTGCACTTCGTCGAAAAACATCTCTGCGTTGTCTGGAGTCACCTGGCACAGTGAATTCAGATCGCCCCCCGCGAAAAAAGTTTTCTTTCCCGAGGCGAGCACAACGCCTGTCAGGCCATCCTCAGCCTCCAGCCGATCAACTGTCTCGCGAAGTGCTGGTAAAAAAGCCGCAGACATTGAGTTAACCGCACCCTCCATATCCATGGTGACCGTGACGACGCCATTGGCATCTTTATCGTAATCAAATCCACTCATACTGCTTACATTCCCTTTCTCAGCGTCGGTCAGACGCGCTCAATAATCGTTGAGATACCCATGCCGCCGCCGACGCACAGCGAGAGCATGGCGCGCTTCGCGTCACGGCGCTCGAGTTCGTCGAGCACGGTGCTGACCAGACAACCTCCGGTCGCGCCCAGTGGGTGGCCCATAGCGATTGCGCCGCCGTTGACGTTGGTCACCTCTGGATCCAGATCCAGATCTTGCATGTAACGCAGCACCACTGAGGCAAACGCCTCATTGATCTCCCACAGATCGATGTCTGCCGGGCTGAGCCCAGCCTTATCGAGGCACTTTTTGGCAGCCGGTCCGGGCCCCGTCAGCATAATCACGGGATCGGTCGCCAGTACGGCCGTCGCCAGAATACGTCCCCGGGGCTTGAGGCCCAAATCGTTGCCCGCTTTTTCACTGCCGACCATCACCGCACTAGCACCATCGACAATGCCCGACGAGTTGCCGGGCGTGTGGACGTGATCGATCTTGTCCAGCATGTTGTATTTGGCAAGGATCACATCGTCAAAACCCATGCCACCCGGCATCTCAAATGAGGGTTTCAAGCCAGCGAGCCCCTCGACGGTGGTATTCGGTTTAATAAAATCGTCTCGCTCGAGTATCGTGACGCCACTGCTGTCTTTGACCGGCACCACCGAGCGATCAAACCAGCCGCTGTCTCGGGCATGAGCGGCGCGCTGCTGTGACGTCACTGCGTATCGGTCCACGTCTTCTCGGGACCAGCCCGCGAGCGTGGCGATCGTATCGGCGCCAATACCCTGAGGCACAAAACTGGTTTTGACAGCAAATTCAGGATCGCCCGCCATGGCGCCACCATTGGAGCCCATGGGTACCCGCGACATCGACTCGACGCCACCGGCCACCACCAGATCTTCCCAACCGGAGGCCACTTTCTGGGCGGCGATATTGACCGCCTCCAGGCCAGAGGCACAGAAACGATCGAGCTGAACGCCCGGGACAGACTCGTCCCACTCGGCGTTCTGCACTACCATTTTGGCAACGTCAGAGCCCTGCTCACCCACCGGCGAAACACAACCCATCACCACATCATCGACGTAACTCGTATCGAGGTCATGGCGTTTCTGGAGTTCGCGTAGGAGGCCAGCGGCCAGGTCGATGGGCTTGACCTCGTACAGAGTGCCGGTGGACTTACCTTTACTGCGCGGTGTGCGCACCGCGTCATAGATATAGACAGGGTTGGGCATGGTTCGCTACCTGTAGTGGAGTGGTTAAAGAAAACGGGGCGCATATGATGCGATATCGGCAATGTTTATGCCATAACTTTCCACACATTGGCGGCCTGCGGTTCGTCCTCATTGGCGTTCAGCGATCGATATGATCTTGGAATGAAAAGGACGTGCCCTACTCCCAGCAAGGCGCCGTCAGTCGCCTACACTTGACGGTATCGCCTAGAGGCGGTGCCATCAGCAGCCGTGATTATGATCGATCAACCCGCCACTAACCCCGGTGCACATACTCCAATGCTGGCCTATGACCTCCACTGACCACACTATTTTGAGTTGCCTGCTGCAATCGCTCCAAGACGGTGAACAGACCGTGGCTGGTGACGGTGGTCGGCCGCTATCGGCTCATCGCCCCGCCCGGTGGGCTCGCTGGTTGCCTTTCGTGCCGACGGCTCTCAGGTCGGCAGTGTGTCAGGAGGGTGCGTTGAGGAAGACCTGATCAACCGATTGCTGGCGGGAGAATTTAATGGACCTCAGCTGCATCTCACCGAGTATGGGGTCAGCGCTGCAGACAACGAAAAGTGGGGGCTGCCCTGTGGCGGCAGACTGGTGCTGGCCATTCAACAGCTCGATGTCAAAGACGTGAATTGGGTTTCTGAAGCCAAGCAAAGCATGGCCGACCGACACACACTGAAACGCAGGGTCGATCTGACTAGCGGTGAGACCCTTCTTGAGCGCACCGAGCGCTTCACGGCACTGGAAAGAGATGACACCACTCTGCGCCACTGCTTTGGTCCGCGACACCGGCTGTTAATGGTCGGCGCCGGGCAGTTGGCGGCCAGCCTCAGTACGCTTGCCTTGGCCATGGACTACGAAGTGCTGCTTGCCGACTCCCGGGAATGGGCACTCGAGCAATGGCAAGGACCAGAAGTGCAGAAAATACTGGGCTTGCCTGACGACGTCGTGCGTGAATACGGAAATGACGAGCACTGTGCGGTGATTACCCTCAGCCATGATCCTCGCGTTGATGACATGGCGTTAATGGAAGCGTTAGAGTCAGACGCCTGGTACGTGGGCGCTTTAGGCTCAATCCGCACGACGGAAAAACGCATTGAGCGCTTATCGAAATTAGGGATCGGAGAGAACGCCATTGCCCGACTGCACGCGCCCGTCGGGCTCTCGATTGGCTCTAAAACTGCAATGGAAATCGCCGTATCAATCATGGCGCAGCTGACACAGCAGCGTCGTGAGCGCGATCAAAACGGCAGTTCGAGGAGATCACGATGGATAGCAGCGGTCTGATGGATCAAACACTGGCGCTCCTTAAAGATGACTGGGTCATTTTTGCGCTGCCCTTATTCCTGACCGCTTTGCTGATCGAATGGGTCGTTGCCTGGCGTAAATCGCTGGCGCTGTATGAGCGGCGGGACTTTATGGCTTCGATGGGCGTCATGTTGCTGACTGTGGTGATCGACGTGTTACCCAAGCTTGGCGGAGTACTGCTGATGTTTGTGTGTTGGGAGGCCTCGCCACTCAAAGAGGTGGTGAGCCGCGCTCCGGCCTGGTGGATTATCCTCTTCTTCCTCGACGACTTGACCTACTACAGCTTTCACCGCGCCAACCATGAAATCCGTTTTCTCTGGGCAGGGCATGTGTCGCACCACAACTCTCAGTATTACAACTACGGCACGGCCCTTCGTCAGGGCGTGGGCGAACGGGTCTTGAAGTATCTGTTCTGGTGCCCGCTGGCGTTGCTGGGCTTTGACCCGGTGATGATCGTGACCATGATGAGCGTCAGCCTGATCTATCAGTTCTGGCTGCACACCGAGACCATTGATCGCATGCCCAGCTGGTTTGAATGGCTCTTCAACAGCCCCTCGCATCACCGTGTGCACCACGCCTCCAACGTGCGGTATCTCGATCGCAATCACGCCGGCGTACTCATTATCTGGGACCGACTTTTTGGCACATTCAGCCAGGAAGTGGCGTCGGAGCCGGTCCGATACGGTCTGACCCAAAATATTGATAGCTTCCATCCGGTGAAGGTGTCGTTTGGCGAGTATGCGCAGTTGTGGCGTGATATCCGCCTGACAGCAAACTGGACAGACTTCCTTCGCTATCTGTTTTTGGCTCCGGGTTGGCGCCACGACGGGGAAGACAAGCGCTCAAACACTTTGCGGCGCCTCGCCGGCCAGTGACGCGTGCAGTCTCTGTCAGACGGTCTTCTCCAGCCTAATCGGGAGCTGGGCACGCTGACCACCAGCCGCCAACATCGCATTTGACACTGCTGCCAGGACACAGGGCACTCCCAGTTCACCCACCCCGCCCGGCGCCTGCTCCGACGTCACCAAAGAAATCGACACCTCGGGCATTTGAGGCAACCTCAAAACAGGATAGGAATGAAAGTTAGTGAGCGAGGCGGCCCCCCGGTTGAAGGACATACCACCCCCGAAAACCATGCCCAATACATCGGCCACCGCACCCTGCAATTGCGCCTCGACGGTACCTGGACACAATACAACGCCACAGTCGGCTGCGATCCAAATACGATGGAGCTGGACTCCGGACGCCGAGACAGTCACCTCGGCCACCTGCGCACAAAAGCTGCCCCAGCCCTCGACGCAGGCAATACCCAACCCCCGTCCCGATGGAAGGGTTCTTCCCCAGCGCGCCGCGGTGGCCACCTGCTCCAGTGTTGCCAGCAAACGCGGGTTTTTGGCCAGCAGCGCCCGTCTGTAATGATAAGGATCATGCGAGGCTCGATGCGCCAGATCATCGATAAATGATTCGATCGCAAAAGGGTGTGCGGAGCTATGCACCGCACGCCAAAATCCCACCCTGATGGGAAGCTCTGCCTCACACCAATTAATCTCAAGCGCGGGTATGTCATAGGGAAAAGGTGTCGGTGACACTTCGACGATCCCGGGTTCATAAAACTGAGGGAATAGCTGCCTTCTCAGGGACTGCGTGGCAATGCGCAGCTCGAGATCGGAAGGCATCCCCGCCTCGTCCAGCCGGGCCCGACAATGGTAAGCAGCCGCCGGGCGAAATTGATCCTGCTCTATATCGGTCTCACGATCCCAGATAACCTGCACCGGCCGGTTCACCAGACCAGAGAGCGTTGCCGCTTGCAGCGTGCACCCAAAGTCGAGCCCTTTGCGACCAAAACCGCCACCGAGGTAGGTATTAAACATCTCGACTTCTGTCACTGATCTTCCGAGATGTGCGGCGATTCGCTCGGCGCTGCGCTTCGGGGATTGAGTCGGCGCGTAAACAGTGACTCGATCCGACTCGACTGAAACCGTCGCTGTCATCGGTTCCATGCATACATGAGCCAGGCACGGTTGCGCGTAGTGTGCCTCAATCCAACCATCAGCCTCTTCACTCAAGGCCCTATCGGTAGACACCGCAATCGTGCCACGACCGTCGCCCAGCGCCGTCTGCAGTTCCCGGGCGATCGCGGCATCATCGATATGAGCGAACGCGCCCTCCCGATGCTCGATCGACAAGGATTTGAGTACTGCATTTGCTCGCCACCAGCTGGTTGCCACGACCGCCACAGCGCCCTCGAGAACCGTGACGGCCAGAACGTCGGAGTATTCCGGGGGAACGACGTTGATTGTGAGCGTCCCCTCGGGGTCCGGCGCCATCTTTACGGCGGCATAAACCATGCCGGGCAAGCGAACATCAGCACCAAACTGTGCGGCTCCTGTGACCTTGGCCGGGCCGTCTTTGCGTTGTTGGGTTTTGCCGAGCAACCGCCAGTCACTGGGCGGGCGAAGAGGCGGCGAGGATGGCAAAGGCAAAGCGGCAGCATCTAGACACAATGAACCGTAGGTCGCGGTTTGCCCGGTCAAAGGATCTGTTACCTCACCCTCTGCCGTTAGCAGCCGCTCACTCTCTGCACCCCACCGCAAAGCGGCTGCCTGAATCAGTGCAGTCCGCGCGGAGGCCCCCAGTTGCCGCAGGGGTTCGAACCAGATCCGAACCGCGCGGCTGTTCCCTGCAGCCTGCCCGCGGACATTATAAAAATCGGCATGGTGCGGAGCGATTTCAACCTCGACACGCGGCCAGTCAACATCGAGCTCCTCGGCTACCAATGCCGCCAAAGTGGTGATCACGTTCTGGCCCATCTCCGCCACGGGTGGCACCAGCACGATCCGATTATCCGGCGTGATTCTCAACATTTCGGTGAAGCGCGCAGCTAATGGCATGCCCTGCGCGAGCGATTCTACATTCGCTTGTGCACGTGAGTCGTGAGGCCGCAGACCAAGACTGAGGCCCGCGGCACCCACCACTGCTTTATGCAGTACCCATCTTCTGCCCACAGGCTGCACTACCTTGCCCTCCTCTGATCGACTAAAGCACCCAAAACTGTCACTCGCGCAAATTTCTCGCCACACGGAACCCAAAGATATCACTGCTCGTATGCTCAGGATCACGGCCTCGAAAGGTGATTCGCTGACGCTCCAGCCTAGTCCGCCAACTACCGCCTCGAATAGAACGATGCGTGCACACTGCGCTACCCGTCATGACGGGAGATCCGTCTGTAGGCCGATCGGGATAGGGTAGTACCGAGCAATCGGCAACCCACTCCCACACGTTTCCGGTGAGATCGTAAAGACCAAACGCATTAGCACCGTAACTACCCACCGATGCGCGCGCGGGTGCGCCGTCATCACACGGGGCCATCGCATCAGGCGCAGTGGCAACGGGATGATCACTCAGAAACGCTTTTGCCGACTCATCAAAGACATTCGCGTAACGACAGATTTCATCCACGTCATGGCCCCAGGGCCATGCAGAATGGGACCCTGCGGTGGCAACGTATTCCCATTCGGCCTCGGTCAATAATCGATAGGACTGCCCGGTCAGCTTCGACAGCCATTCGGTATAGGCTTGAGTGTCATGCCACGTGACGCAAACAACAGGCAAGCGACTTCGTGAGCGATCCCGCTCGGCATCCTCGCTACCAGAGTGATACGCCAGCTCCCGATCTCCCGGCGTGCAAGCGGGATCTACAACGTGACCACTGGCCGATATAAAACGAGCAAACTCTGCTTCTGTCACCTCGAAGCGCCCTGCGGCGAAGGCCTTATCAATATGAATAGGGCGCAATGGCCCATGAGGGCGAAGACTCCCATCTCGCATCAACGAGACGCTCTCATCCCCCATCACAAAGGCACCCGGTGGCACTGCCACCATAAGCGGGCACTGTGGACAGTCACGAAAGACGTTCCCTGGCGCGGGCTCAACCGCGCCAGAAAATGTGGCCGGCATGCACAATGTGACCAACAGGAGGAGCGGATTAAAAAACGACCGAGGTGGACAAATTCGTATCATTTGAGTGACATGGGCGTCAGATAAGGACTGCGCTGCGCTGCCATGCTAAGTAGCAGCTCGCCAGTTACCGTGAAAACCAAAAGGGACCCTGTGATCGAGCCGCGCGGTAGCAACGGGCCCCTCGCCGAGTGCCATTGCGTCCAGCACCACGACCGAAGAGGTCGAGCGCTCAGTCTCAAAGACTGTTGCCAGTAACCAGCCTTCGCCCTCCTGCCCTTGTCCTGGCTTGGGCACAAAAACGGGCTCCGAGACGCCGTTTCCGAAGCCGACATCCCAGGACTGTTGCTGCCCGGAATCGAGATCGCGGTGAGTGATTTCATGGAAAAGACCGCCGTCACCCTTTTGACGCCCAGATGCCGTGGCCATGAAGGCATGCCGGTGACGATCCATGGCAAAACGGTCATCAATGCGCGGGAATTCCGCGGCCCTATCCAGAATCAGCTCTCGATCGATCTGACCAGTCGCGACATTCAGGTGCCAGCGAGTAAGCTTGCCTTGCGCCTCGGAAAAACCGGGCAGGTTACCCGACACGTCAGGGAAATTAGGTGCCACCGGAAAGTCGATCGCGTCAAACGTAATGAGCGGCCCGTCGTTCCAAGCGTTGAGGTAATGAAACACAAAACACACTGGCGCTTCGATCCAACGTATGCCGCTCACTGGGGCATCGCGCTCGAGCACGCCAATGTATGCCCCTGCCTCAGCATCGAAGGCGAAGGGTGACCCCAAAGTGGCCATTCGATCCAGATCGAAGGTCAAAGGAAACAGTGGGAACAGAACATAATCTCGAGTGACCGCGAAATCGTGCACCATGGCAGAGTAAGGGGTTTCGAAGCGGTCTGATCGCTTGACCACACCCTGTTGATCGACCACGTGGTAAGTCATCGTTTTACTACCGATAGCACCTGACATATAGCCGAAGCCGTGAAGCTCGCCGGTGAACGGGTCAATCTTGGGGTGCGCTGTCATAGCCCCCTGCAGATCTTGCGCGTAATGGCCGTAGCCCAAAGACTCCAGCGTGTCGGGCGCCATAGAAAAAGGATGACTCCCCTCTTCGAGGGCCAATAGTTGATCGCCGTGCCAGACAATATGGGTGTTAGCGAGCCCATTACGCCGGTCCGACACAACAGCACCCGTATCAGGATCTGTTATGAAGCTCATCGGCAGAGGACCTCTCGCTGCCTGCTCAGCCTCGAATTTGGGTGTGCGCGCCCAGCGGTTGACGTAGCTCACTCGGCTGCCCGCGAAGTGAAATGCGTGCACCATGCCGGCGCCAAAAAACCAATGGTAGCCCTGATCGGGCACAAACTTTGGGTTGGGCCCAATGCGATAGAGCGAACCCTCAAGACCCTTCGGTATGGCGCCCTCGACGATGAGGTCTTGGCATGTCGCTTCAAAATTGATTGGCGCGTAGTTGCCACGAAGCTGTGGGTGATTAGGAAGCGGGTTCGCCATGAAGTCTCCTCCAGATAAATAGGGCAGCGTTCGCACAGGCACCGGCCAAGTTTGGACGACACTTGGTCCATCCACACCGCGAGGTCGGACGCCCAAAGTGTAACCCGAACCTCGCGGGGGCTTCGATAATAGCCGTAGCCCGACACCTTCTCAGCCGCAAGCCGACCCTCTATAGTTCGGTATATCAACCCTAGCCGCGAAGCTCCCCCATGAGTGACTCACCTGAAGCCAAGGTCAATTTATTCGACGCTGAAACCCAGCGGTGCCCCTATGACGCCTATAAAACCCTGCGCGACGAGGCGCCGGTCTATCAGTGTCCCGCCACCGGCATGTACGTGATTACGCGGTTTGACGATGTGCGACACATCCTGACTGATACGGAGCACTTTACTAACGAGACGGCCTATCTGACTGATGCCACAGAGCCCAGTCCCCGTGCTTTGGCCGTGAGAAGTACTTTCGAGCAAGAGGGCTGGGTGCCCGGCGAAAACCCTCAACGGCCGGGATGACCCCGATCACAAAGCCGTGCGTTCGGTATTCAACGATGCGTTTCGACCCAAGAAAATCGAAGCGCTGGAAGACGAAGTGCGTGACCTCGCCTATCAGCTCATCGACGACTTTATCGACGAAGGCCACTGCGACTGGGTCAAGCAATTTGCTATTCCTCTGCCGTTACTCATCATTGGTAAACAAATGGGCGCCAACCCGGACGATATCTGGCAGATCAAAGAGTGGACCGAGGCGTTTTTTCACCGCATCAGCCTGATGCAGTCAGAGGACGAGGAGCTGTTGTCCGTTCGCAAAGAGATTGAGGCGCAGCATTACTTTCAACCTATTTTTGAGCGGCTGAGAGAGCGCCCGGATGACTCGCTGCTGAGCGCCTTGGTCAATACTGTGATTGAGGAGTGGGGCCGACCGCTGAATGACAATGAGCTCCACGCCGAAATGATGGCCGATACTTTTGTCGGCGGTTCGGAGACCACCACCAACGCGATCTCTGCCGGTGTGAAGCTCTTGATCGAAAACCCGCTGGCTTGGGAGCAACTGCAGTCCGACCCAGACCGCTACCTCAAGGTCTTTATCGAAGAAGTGCTGCGCCTCGAGTCACCGGTGCAGAGCCTCATGCGGGCAACCGCGAAGGACGTTGAACTGAGCGGCGTCACGATCCCCGCGGGCAGTCTGATTAATATACGGTTTGCTGCTGCGAATCGCGACGAACGCCGCTTTGAAAATCCTGACGCCCTGGATCTGGATCGCCCTCGCGCCGGAGGCCATATGGCCTTTGGCTCAGGCAAGCACCATTGCCTCGGCGCTCCGCTTGCCCGAAGGGAGCTACACTGGTCGTTCAAGGCGCTGGTCGACCGGATCGACACCTTGCGATTCGCCGAGGGCAAGAATGACTTCAGCTACCACCCACACTATTTGTTGCGGGCCATGAAATCACTCCACATCGAGTTCACACCGAAATAGCAGACCACCTAGCCCACTAGGCTCTGGTCGCCCACCATTCGGGCATCAGAATGGGAAACAATGCCTCGGTGTTGCGCAGGGTTTCGGAAGCATCATCAGGCAGTGATGGATTTTCGGTTGCCGGCAAGGCGCTGGCACCTTGAACAGGGTCAAGGTACTCCAGCTCGACGTTGGCCAGCACACCCTCAAAGTCATGACCCTCGTGATAATCCGAGGCCTGATGAAGATAGAACGCCCACTTGTCTTCAAATGAAAGCAGGCAGTAATAATGGAGGGGCTTTTGCCCCTTAAAGTACTCATAGCGCAATACGCGCGCTTCTTTTTCGAAGGTCTCTCGGACCATGTCAGACATGATCGACTCCCATTGAGCTTCCTTTCCGGGCTTGATTTCGAGATGAGCGAGGATCGTGGCCATATTTGTGAGCTCCCGTTTAGTCTGGCGCTTTGACAATATTCAGATTCAATTCCAAGGTTCCCAACATAATGCCAGGTTGATGCAAAAAGGCGTTTTCGGAGCCGTATCGAATACTATCGCAGCGCTCGAGAAGGCGTGCCCACGCTATTTGTTGCTCCAGCCGCGAAATACCGGCCCCCGGACACACTCGCGGTCCTGCCGAAAAAGACAGATGCCGGCTGGCCGCCTTGCGGTCTAACCTGAGATCCATCGGGCAATCAAATTCAGTAGAATCGATATTCGCTGCCGCCCAGCGAAGATGCAGCACTGACCCCCTTGGTACCTCGACATCACCGAACATTTCATCCTGACTGGTGAGTCGAGTAGAGAGACCTTGTGTCGGCGCTCTTAGCCTCAACGACTCCTCAATGAACACCCGGAGCAGATCGGGATCACCCTTAAGAGCCGAAAAGCGCTCTGGCTGGTCGCAAATCAATTGGGCCTGCTGCTCCAGTGCATACTGCGTGGTCTCTAGTCCGCCCAGAACCATTGCGTAAACGATGCCGTTAATTTCGAGATCGGTGAGTTTTCGGTCCAGTGCGCTGTAAGTCGCCTGAGTCAGAAAACTGATCATGTCATTGGCAGGCTGCGCGCGCTTTGCCTTAACGACTTCCTGAACGTACTCCTTAAACCCTGCGAGCTTTTCAAACTGCGCGTTGAGTTGTTCGTCGGTGAGTCGATTTAAGTGGCCCTCCCCATAAACAAACGGCATGACCTGCGCTTCACCCCACGCCGCCAGCTGGGGAATATCCGCTTCCGGAAAGCCCAGCACGCGGGCCATCACTTGCTGTGGCAGCGGTCGCGCAAAGGCCTGCACGAAGTCAATGTCGCCCTCGCTCGGGAGCTGATCGATCAAGGCATCAACATGTCGCGTAATCATGTCGCGATGGCGCTCTGCACCCGGGCCAACCCAAGGGTCGGTAAGTTCTTTTCGGTGTGCCCGCCACAACTCAACCGTGGGCCTCAGGGTGAGCATGGAAACCATCATCATATTGATGTAATCCATTTGCTCAGGCGGCGTGTCGGAGGCCGCCAATTGCTCGAGCATCAGAGAGGTAATAGGCGTAAAACGCAGCGGATCCTTTACCACCCGATTAATGTCGTCGTAGCGGCTAAGAATAAAGGCGTCAGTTTGGGGAGTGAGGCCCTCTCCTGCCAAGCGGTGCACCGGCGCTTCGCGATGCAATATGGCGTAGGCGTCGTACCAGTGTTCCTGCGCACCGGCAGAAAAGAGATCGACATCATCAAGCTGATGCGGACACGAGACGATGTTTGAGTGAGTCTCTGGCAGTGTCATGGGTCGCTCCCCGCAGACCGAAACTTTTATTTCGACATATCGAACCCGAAATAGGGCCACGGTGCAATGACCTATATACTCAACCCATGACGCAGTTTTTGTTTTTGATCATTGATGTGTTTGTCGCCGTGGCGTTCATTGCTGCGCCGTGGGTCATCGTGGCCAAGCTCAACTTTCAATGGCCCGATTGGTTAAAGGACGGCATCGTTGGAGTCGTCGTTTTCGTCATCTGGGCGGGCTTCGCACTGTATTTTGCTACCCAAACCATACTCTGGCTGGGTCTCGTGCCCTAAGCATTGAGCCGCTTGGCTCATGACAGGTAGCCCCAGAATTCTGCCTTAAACGGGATCTGGGTTGGCGCCTGATACGGTCGTTATTGCATTAGACTGAGGCGAAGGAGGATTGTGACATGGCATCAAACAAAGGCAGATGGATCTACGTCTTCTTCGCTGGCCCCATCTTGATAGCGGCCGCCTACGGCATCAGCTCATGGTTGATGACCGATCCAGCGGGCGAGAAAGCCGCCGATATCTCTCTCGCATACGGATTACTGCTTTGGGTCGGTGCGCCCATTATTCTTGTAGCTGTTCTGCCGATAGTCGCCGGCAGCCTCACTGGATGGCTGGCGCGTGCCGCTGATCACATAGGAAGACGGCGTTGAAGCACACATCCTAAAAAGTCGTCGCTACGAGGCACAGCCTCGCTGTGGACCCCGCCCATTCTAGCCAGCGGTCAATACGGCACCGCTGACTTCTTCCCCTGCTCGTGATGACACGGCGCCTTGATCTCCATTTTGGGACAGCGATTGGGAGACGAAGTAGCCCAGCACCGGATTAGGATAACCACGCTG
>CALSVI010000011.1 GCA_943840615.1 uncultured Luminiphilus sp.
TGACACAATTTGGTCGTCCCCTTTGGTATCCACCGAAGACTTCATCAGCACCACGCTCTGATCGCGCTCTTCATAGTTATGGGCAACTTGCAGCATCGCGGTGCTCTTGCCGCTATTCATGGCCCCGTAACGAAAGAAGAGTTTACTCATAGCGCCACTTCATCGAATCGAGGCTCGGGTGTCAAATAGAACTGACGGGGATGCGATGCGGTGATGAAATTGATCACTGCATCAAATCAGTCAAACCCGAATACAACTGCAACGCTTCAGGATTGGCCAGCGCATCCTGATTGGCCACCTGCTCCCCGTGGATGATGTTCCTGACCGCCAGTTCGGCGATCTTGCCGCTGATGGTGCGCGGAATGTCGGTCACCTGAATGATTTTGGCGGGCACGTGGCGAGGCGTGGTGTTGGCTCGGATCTCGGTGCTGATCTTATCCGTCAGCAGCTGATCGAGCTTCAGTCCCTCGCGCAACACCACAAACAGCACGACGCGCACGTCATCCTGCCAATTCTGACCGACCACGACGCTATCGAGCACTTCTGTTACCCGCTCGACCTGTCGATAGATCTCGGCGGTGCCAATCCGCACGCCGCCCGGATTGAGTATCGCATCTGACCGGCCGTGAATAATAAAGCCGCCCTCCGGGGTGATCTCGCCATAGTCGCCGTGCGCCCAAATGCCAGACCAGCGCTCGAAGTACGCGCGTTGGAACTTGCTCCCATCAGGGTCGCGCCAGAATCCTACCGGGCATGAGGGGAAGGCTTGCGTGCAAACCAGCTCTCCCTTCTCACTGACCACCGGCTCGCCCGCCTCATTCCAGATAGCGGTCGCCATACCGAGACCGCTAGCCTGAAGCTGACCGGCATACACCGGTAACGTGGGCACCCCGCCAACAAAACACGAGACAATATCGGTCCCTCCTGAAATGCTGGCCAGGTGCAAGTCAGGCTTGAAGGCGCGATATACCCACTCAAATCCTTCATGGGGTAACGGCGAGCCTGTAGACAGCACGGTCCTGAGAGAGGTCAGGTGATGGCTCTCTGCGGGCACCAGCCCCGACTTTTCGAGGGCGCCCAGATATTTTGCGCCGACCCCAAACACCGAGATTTGCTCCTCGTCGATGGCATCAATGAGACGCCGCCCTTCCCGCGCGAAGGGTGAACCATCGTAGAGAATCAATGTGGCGCCTCTCGCCAGACCGCTGACCAGCCAGTTCCACATCATCCAACCGCAGGTAGTGAAATAGAAGAATCGGTCATCGCGGTTGATGTCGACATGCAGCGCATGCTCCTTGGCATGCTGGATCAGAGTGCCGCCCACACCATGAACGATGCACTTCGGCACGCCCGTGGTACCCGAGGAATAGAGGATAAACAGAGGGTCATCAAAGCGACACGGCGCACAGCGCAGCGGCGTGGGCTCGCCACTAAGGCAGGCATGCCATGAGATAGCGTCGCGGATGCCGGCGAGATCGGGAGTATCCGACAAGCGAGGCACTACGATCACTCGCTCGATTTCGGGAATCGCTCTGGCGATGTCTCCGGCTCGCGCCAGCGAGTCGCAAGCCTTGCCGTTGTAATGATAACCGTCAGCAGTAAACAATAATCGGGGCGTAATCTGACCGAAGCGATCGACCGCGCCCTGCATGCCGAAATCCGGAGAGCAGGAAGACCACACGGCTCCCAGACTGGTCGTCGCAAGCATCGCCACCACGGTCTCAATACAATTTGGCATGAAGCCCGCCACCCGATCGCCCGGTACGATGCCAGCCTCAGTCATCCAGAGAGCGAGTTGAGCGACCTGATCTCTCAACTGCCGGTAGGTCAGGACCCGCCTTGACTCGGCCTCGTCGATTTCAACCAGCGCCTCGTGATCGTCATCAAACCGGAGCAGATTCTCTGCATAATTCAATGCGCCCTCAGGGAACCAACGGCACCCTGGAAGACGCTGGGGGTCATCACAAATGCGCTCGCCCGGCTCGCCCTGCACATCGGTGAACTCCCAGACCGCTTGCCAGAACAAGGCAGGCTCATCAATCGACCACTGGTGCAGCGAAAAGTAGTCTCCTTTGAAGTCCAATCCGGTTTTGGCCTGGACTTGCTCGACAAACATCGTCAGCTGAGCTGACGACATTCGCTCGGGGGAGGGCGTCCAAAGTGGCGCATTTGCTCTTGTCGTCATGGTGTATGGGTCACTCTCAGACAGTCGGTCAATCGGAATGCTGCAGTGTACTCGAGCCAACCGCCTACAGCCGCGCGAGAGAGTATGCCCTGAGAAAAAGGACCCTCCAAGACACCCACAAACCGCGGTTTTACCAGTGGATGCCTGCTTCATAAAAGCACTCGCACCAGGGGTGGCTACCAGCACGCACTGAGGCATACTACGCGTCTCTAAAGATAAGGAGTGTGTCGATGAAAAGTCGCGCCGCAGTTGCATTTGAAGCCGGTAAACCGCTGGAAATTGCCGAAGTAGAAGTGGGGGGGGCCCGCCGCCGGAGAAGTGATGGTGGAAATCAAGGCCACGGGTGTTTGCCACACCGACGCCTTCACGCTCTCCGGTGACGATCCCGAGGGCGCTTTCCCGGCAATTCTGGGTCACGAGGGCGCAGGCGTCGTGGTAGAGGTGGGTGAAGGCGTCAAGGATCTCAAAGTCGGTGATCATGTGATCCCGCTCTATACGCCCGAGTGCCGGACCTGCGACTTCTGCCTGCACCCCAAGACGAATCTGTGCCAGGCGATCCGGGAAACCCAGGGACAGGGCCTGATGCCAGACAGCACCAGCCGCTTTTCGATCGATGGCGAACCCATCTTGCACTATATGGGCTGCTCGACCTTCTCGAACTTCACCGTCCTACCCGAGATTGCCCTGGCAAAAGTGCGGGAAGACGCGCCTTTTGAAAAGATCTGCTACATCGGTTGCGGTGTCACCACCGGCATTGGTGCGGTCGCTTTCACCATGAAAGTAGAGCCCGGCGCCACCGTTGCCGTATTCGGCCTCGGAGGAATCGGACTCAATGTGATTCAGGGTGCCAAGCTGGTGGGAGCACGTCGCATCATCGGGGTGGACCTGAACCCCGACAAAGTGCCAATGGCTACCCAGTTCGGCATGACCGATTTCGTGAACCCCAGCGAAGTGGACAATGTTGTCGATCATCTGATTCAAATGACAGATGGCGGCGTCGACTACAGCTTTGAGTGCATCGGTAACGTCAACGTCATGCGTCAGGCGCTGGAGTGTTGCCACAAAGGATGGGGGCAAAGTTGCATCATTGGTGTTGCCGGTGCCGGGCAAGAAATCTCTACCCGCCCTTTTCAGCTCGTCACGGGTCGCTCTTGGCGAGGAACCGCTTTTGGGGGTGCACGCGGCCGCACAGACGTGCCAAAGATTGTCGACTGGTACATGGAAGGCAAAATCCATATCGACGAAATGATCACGCACACAATGCCTCTGACCGAAATCAACACGGCGTTCGATTTGATGCATGAAGGCAAGAGCATCCGCTCAGTGGTGACGTTCTGATGTCATCGGAGTGCTTGAGCAGCGTTCGCGCCTTTGGCGGTCATCAACATCGTTTTCAACACCGCTCGCAGGTACTCGATTGCGACATGATCTATTCGGTGTATTTGCCTCCTCAGGCGGCAGAGCAAAACGTTCCGGTGGTCTACTACCTGTCGGGACTGACCTGCACCGATGAAAACTTCGTGACCAAAGCCGGGGCGCAACGAGCGGCAGCAGCGCTCGGTGTGGCCATTGTCGCACCCGACACCAGCCCAAGGGGCGACGGCGTGCCGGATGATTCCGAGGGCAGCTATGACATGGGATTGGGCGCCGGCTTCTATCTCAATGCCACCGAGGCACCCTGGTCAGCGCACTACTATATGTATGACTACGTGGTGACGGAGTTGCCTCAGGCTGTCGCCGAGGCGTGCCCGCGGGTGGACACCTCACGCGCTGCCATTACGGGCCACTCTATGGGTGGGCACGGAGCACTGACTATTGGGCTCAAGAATCCGGATCATTACACATCATTTTCTGCATTCTCACCCATCGTGGCACCGACCCAGTGCCCTTGGGGCAAAAAGGCGTTCTCACATTACTTAGGTGCAGACGAGTCCTCGTGGGCGGACTATGACACCTGTTTATTGCTGGGTAAGGCGACAGAGCAACGGCCCATCCTGATTGATCAAGGGACGTCGGATAACTTTCTCGAGGAGCAGCTCAAAACGCATTTGATTGAGGAAGCCAGCGAGGCGGCGGGCTATCCGATCGAGGTGCGCATGCAGGAAGGCTACGACCACAGCTATTACTTCATTGCGTCTTTCATCGAAGATCATCTGCGCTTTCACGCCGGATATCTTCACGAAGACTAAAGACCAGCGGCGATCAACTGCTCACGGAAAACTTCGATCGGCTTCTTGCCCTGAATCTTACGCACCACTTCGCCGTCCCGATTCAGTATGTAGCTGGTCGGCAGCGTCTCATTCCAGACTGGATCTATCGTGCTCACCAGGGCATCCATATCCGGCTCGGCGTTGATGTATGACGCCAATGCGGGAAAGTGCCTGGCTTTAAATTCCGTGACCCAGTCAACGCTATATGGGTCGTCCATGCTGATCGCCAAAAGTCTGAAATCGCCGGCGGGTAATTCCGCCTCCAGTGCCAGCAAGTCCGGAATTTCCCGTAAACAGGGAGTGCACCAGGTGGCCCACAGGTTCACCAACACCACGCGCCCCTGACTGGCGTCCAGCTCCTGACGCAGCGCGCCGCGATCTAATGGCACCAGCAAAGCAGGATCTTGACCGCCATTTGAAATGGCGGTGTTCGAAGCGAGCAGGCTAGCGAGTATCACCGACCACAATACAGGCCTGAGCGGCAAGGCACAGTCCAAGACCGGCATAATGCTTAGTGATGGCCCGATCGAGAGGGCTGATCCTCACGCGAATCAATGATCTTCTTCATATAAGTCCAGGACGTCTCGTTGCGGCGCTCGTCATCGAGTGACGGGGGCGCCGTATAATCAGGATAGTGCTCGGCAATTTCGGCCTTCATCAGCTCGGGGAGCTGATCGTAGTTTTCGAGCTTTCTACCCATAGCATTGAAATACAGCATCCCGGCGCGACCATTCATTTCCATCCACGGAAGCCACTGGGCCAAGCGAACCCAGGAGACCACCGGATAGGCTACCGGTTGATCGGCGTCGAGTAACGCTTCGACATTGCCATTAAAATCAAAGATCTCGGTAGCGTGATAAGTGCCGCCGATGTACTTTTGATAATTTCCGCCCATCGCGTTGTGATAAAAAAGCGGGATCTCATAGTTAATCAAATACTGTCCATTTACATCCCGGTACTCAAAAGCACGCTCACTACCATCCGCATTGAGGCCAAAGGCCGGGCGGCCATTAACCGGGTCATTGGCAACGTGAATCACCTCATTTTCAGCGCCGGTCCAGGGGTTATCAAAAATTCGCATCACCTCTCCGGTATTAGGGTCGAGGTATAGCATGATCTCCTTCGATACCAGCCGATAACCGGTGCCGCGATCGGGATCTTCGATCGCACCGCACTGGCGAATGTTCATGCCCATTAAGCCAAAGAGCTTGCGGTCCCGTTCACCGGGGACCCGCGCATAGCCATACCCTGACCATTCGAATACCTGCGGGGAGGCATCCTCGGTCGAGCACTGAACTTTACGACTCAGCAGCACAAACCCTTCCGGAGAATTGGGGTCAATGGTGTCGGCCTGAACCACTGTCGCCGACAGTCCGAGGGCCAGCAGGGTGAGTAACCGACTCTTAAGATAGTGCACGCATCGGGTCTTGAGTAAAAAGCGCATGGGTGAATCCTCTGGTCGTCCTTATCGCCGCTCGAGCATAGCCCGTTTGAGAAAAGATATAAACGTATGACAATATGCTCATTGATTCGATTCAATGCTCTGGGAGCGTTACCCGTGGCGTACACCCCATCTCGCAGAGGCCTGCTTCAGGCCGCCATCGCCACCTCCTTTGCCGGAGTCGGAAACGGTTGTGATATCGCGGCGCCCGGTCGGAAAGTTGTTGTGGTGGGCGCAGGCCTGTCAGGCCTCAATGCCGCACTGATTCTGGAGCGCTGGGGATTCGAGGTAGAGGTCATCGAGGCGAAAGAACGAGTGGGTGGCCGTGTCTGGACTCTGGACCATATGCCGGGATCACCCGAAGGTGGCGGTAACGTGATGGGCGCCAATTACGGGCGGGTTATCCACACAGCACACGAACTCAGCGTACCACTTCGAAACCCACCGCAGGCCCTGCCCAGTGACTATGCGGTTGGGGGTGAACGTATTCTGCGGCAGCACTGGGCGACGTCCGATGCCAACCCGCTGCCCGAGGCGTGGCGGTCGACGCCTCCGGGTCGGCTGATCGCAAAACTCAATGCTGATAATCCACTGTTGAGCACCCGGGCGTGGCACGAAGCGAAGCTCATGGCCGCAGACCAGCCAGCCGATGAAGGACTGAAAGCGCTGGGATTTCCCGATGCCGCCATCCGTTTGATTAACGCCAACAATAGCTACGGTAACAATCTGTCGGAAACCAGCCTGATGGCGCTGTATCGCATCATGGGTGAATTCGGCCGGCTTTCAGGGCCGGCCCTGGCTGTGAAAGAGGCGGTGGCAGGCAATATGCGGCTGCCCGAAGCCATGGCCTCCCGGTTGAGGAGACGGGTCGCACTGGGGGAACCCGTAATGAGTATCAACACACTTTCCTCCGGGGTGCAGGCAACGCTGGCGTCGGGCCAAACCGTAGAGGCTGACGCCGCCATCCTCGCGTTACCGATTCCCGCCTTGCGTCAGATTATTTTGGATCTACCTCCCAGCCAACTGGCAGTATTGGACGATGTTGACTACCACAAGATCGTGCAGCTGCACTGTGTAGTCGATGAACCCTTCTGGGAAGCGGCAGGCTGGGGTGGGTCATGGTGGACGGATGGCTTGCTAGGGAGAATTTTCACCCGACCCATACCCGGCTCCAATCGCTACAACATGACTATATGGATCAATGGTGATGACTGTGACCCTTTGAACGCGCTCGACGACGCGGCGTGTACCGACGCGATTTTGCAAGCGCTTTGGCAACTGGTGCCGGGGGCGAAGGACGTGACATCGGTCGGCCAACTGGTGCGGTGGAGTAATGATCCCTTTGCCGGAGGCAGTTGGGCTTTGTGGCGACCGGGTCAGGCGGGCCAGGCGCACGGCGCCATTAGAGCGGCCGCGGGCCGATTATTCTTCGCCGGGGAACATACCGCCGAAGCATATCGAGGCATGGAAGCGGCCATGGAATCGGGCGAACGTGCCGCACTGGAAGTGATGAGGTCGCTCTCATGATACCGGGCAGGCAGACACGATGCTGGTTAGCCATGAGTGCTTGCTTGTTAGCGGCGGCCACTCGCGCGGCACCCCCATCAGGCGAGCAGTTGTATGACATCGCCTGCCTGAGCTGTCATAGCCTTGGCGATGCCGCAGACCACCGTGTGGGCCCGCCCCTCGGCGGTCTGCTCAATCGGAAGGCCGCAATGGTCAAGGACTACCGCTACTCGGAGGCGCTCAGTGCATCGGGCTGGAGCTGGACGCTGCCCACCTTGCTCGCCTGGCTCTCGGATCCTGATACGGCCATACCGAACAACGCCATGAACTACGTCAATCCTTTAACCGCCGGGGAAACTCAACGCTTGGGCGAGTGGCTGCTGCAGCAGCCGTGACACTACAGCCCGCCGACGCGCTGCTCCCACCCCGCCAGCAGCGGCATCTGCGGAGTGGGGCCAAGCTCCCCCCGATCGATCCCGGCCGCCTCCAATGTGGCCCAAGCAAGGCAGAGATTCGAGGACAACACCGGCGCGCGAAGCACCGGCGCAAGGTCGGCGACGATCTGCAAAGTGGGCAGTCCGGTACCGGTAATCAGGTAGGCATCTGCTTCCCTGTTTTGCCAGCGAGATTTGATTTGCTCTGCGGCCCGGGCCGGCGAAAGCGCATAAATCGCACGAGTATCTTCCTGATTAGGTTCGAGAGAGAAATGATCCACGACTTGGAATCCTCGCTCCCGCCAGTGCGCCTCGGCGGCCGCAAGAAGCCACTGGGGATAGGGGCAGATCAAGGCGATCGAGCGAGCGTTAATCTGTGTCAACGCGCGTTCAATAGCGGCCGCAGCCGAGACCACGGGCTGCCCCCGACGAGCACTCAGATCAGCGAGATTCGCCTCCACAAACTCGTGGCCAAGGAGATAGCTGGATCCCGTGCAGGCCAACCCAATCGCTCGCATTGTCAAACTATCGAAGCGATCGAGGGTCTGGGCAATGTCAACAAAATACGCTCGCAGCCGGGCGTCGGGGTCGCGCTCGGCACTGACCATGCGCACCGTCGCGCAGGCCACACCTTCTGGCAAAAGCGCTCGAAACTCTGTTTCCGCAGTCAGGTTCGCCTGAGGCGTTGCAATACCCAGCGTCCCGTGTCTACCGTAGTGCCCCTCGCTCATCTGCGGTGTCCGCTATCTGTTCTCTCGCCTCTTCGCAATATAGCATGGGGGTTTCAGGGGCTAACGCCACCCAACCGGAGCGCCGAAACAGCGATGCCCAACAGCGCACAGGTCAAGCATGAGTAAGGCAACGGTGACGATCGTAGGAGCCGGGCCCTCGGGACTCACGCTCGCCTGGTGGCTGGTCGAGCACGGCGTAAGCGTCACCGTGTTAGAGCGCGAGGGGTCTATCCCCAGAGACATGCGTGCCTCTACCTTCCACCCCGCCACCCTTGATCTGCTCATGGATTCGGGTCTTGCCGACGCACTGGTCAAACGCGGTACCGTCGTGCCGCAGTGGCAATACCTGATCCACGAGAGCGGAGAGCGGGCGGTTTTCGACATGGCCTGCCTTGGCGACGTCACCGCCTATCCTTTTCGCCTGCAATGCGAACAGTTCCAACTCACCGAACTGCTCGCCGCAAAATTGGCCGAGCATCCACACTGTGAGCTGCGCTTCAGTGCCTCACTGCAGAGTGCAACCCCAGAGAGCAAAGGCGTGCGCATCCAGTACTACGATGGAAGGGAGCCCACAGAAAGGGTCTGCGACTGGTTGATCGCTGCAGACGGTGCCAGCAGCCAGGTGCGTAAATCGCTGGGTCTCGAATTCGAGGGTCAGACTTTCCCTAAAACCTCGATTACCCTGGTGGTGGAGCATCCCTTCGAAGACGACATCCCCAACCTGCTCGGCGTCAATTATGTCTGGCTTCCAGACCGCCATTACAGCCTCATGCGGCTTCGAGATACCTGGCGGTTTACCTACTCACCAGAACAGGATCAGGATATCGAGACCGCACTGAGCGACGAGGTGGCAAGAGCACATATCGCAAGGGTGTCCGCTCGTGCCCACAATACCAATATACTCGCTCGCAACTATTACACCCTGCACCAGCGTTGTTTGGAACGCTTCTGTCACGGGCGCGTCATCTTTGTCGGCGACGCAGCGCATCTCAATAGCCCTGCAGGCGGCATGGGGATGAACAGCGGCATTCACGACGCGCGATCACTGGCAGACCACCTCGTTCCGGTCTTGGAGGGGGCAGACGTCGGATTACTCGAGCGCTACGCTCGACGCCGGCGTATTATTGCGCTTGAAGAGGTACAACGCCTCTCGGCACGAAACTACGCCAGGCATCGTGAAACCCAAGCGAGCAAACGGCAGGTGATCTGGCGAGAACTGCAGGAGACGGTCAGCGACCCGCTGAAGCATCGAGACTATCTTCTGGACGCCGCTATGATTCGGTCACGCGAGCGCGAGCAGGCCATCGAATGAGGGTACAAGTATGACCACTGTCGATCAGGCGATCGCTGATCAGGGACTCACGCTGCCAGAGGTGATCACTGGCTACGTCGGCGGTGAGTCCGTCCCCGTTGAATCGAACGCGAATCAGCACGCCGTGACCTTTCCGGGAACAGGAGAACAGATCGCCTCGCTCCAAGAAGATGATGCGGCGGCCGTAGCGAATGCGGTCGCCTGCGCCCGCAATAGCTTCGAGAGCGGAGAGTGGTCCAACGCCTCCACTGCAGCGCGGCAGGCCGTCTTTCGCCGTGCGGCAAATCTGATCCGCGCGCATGCCACAGAACTCGCCCTGCTTGAGTGTTTATGCGCCGGCCTCCCCTCTTCTCATCTGGCTTCGCGTCAGGTACCCAGAGCGGCCGATAATCTCGACTTTTTCGCTGACTATATTGGCGTCATGGCGGGTGAAACCTTCGAGCAAATGTCGGGATACCAGACCACCGTAACGCGCCAGCCGGCTGGCGTGGCAGCGTTGTTCGCTCCGTGGAATGCGCCCCTGGCGCTGGCGAGTATGCAGATTGCCTCCAGCCTCGCCTTCGGCAACACCTGCGTGCTGAAGCCCTCGGAATACACGCCTTTGTCGATCCTGCGCATGGTGAAGCTGTTGGAAGAGGCAGGCCTGCCTGCCGGCACGATTGGTGTGATCAATGGCAGCGGCGCGGTCACCGGGGCCGCGCTGGCCAGCTCTTTTGATATTGATCGCATTGCTTTTACAGGAGGTGGTGCGACCGCACGACAGGTCATGGCGGCCGCATCCGAACACCTCACACCGGTTCATTTTGAGCTTGGAGGTAAATCCGCCAACATCGTTTTCGATGACGCCAATTTTGAACGAGCCCTCGACGGTTCGCTGGTCAATATCTTTAGTAACAGTGGGCAGATCTGCATCGCCGGCTCGAGAATTCTGGTACAGCGCGGCATTGCTGAGCGCTTTATGACTGCGTTTGTGGCGCGAACCCGATCTTTAACCATCGGCGATCCATTGGATCCGACGACCGAAGTTGGCCCCATGGCGTTTAAAGCGCACCAGCTGCGTATTCTTGATCACATCGCACGCGCCACCAACGAAGGCGCCACATTACTGTGCGGTGGCAAAGCGCCGACGAATCTGGGTAGCGGCTATTTCATCGCGCCAACGGTGTTTCAGGTAGAGAGTAATAACTTGTCGTTGTGTCAGGAAGAAGTCTTTGGCCCCGTCGTCAGCATTCAGATCTTCGATGACGCTGACGAAGCGCTCTCGCTTGCCAATGACAGCCGCTTTGGTTTGGTAGGCTACTGCTGGACGAACAGCCTCGCGCACGCGCAGGCTTTTCAAAGACAGGTTGATGCCGGCACGTTGTGGATTAACACGCCACTGGCGCGCGACCTGCGCGCTCCCTTCGGGGGCTTCAAAGAGTCGGGTATTGGCCGGGACGGCCCCAGGCAAGCAGCCGACTTTTTTACCGAGGAAAAGGCAACAATTTCAGCACTTGGAAACCCGCCCATCCGAAAACTGGGTCAACTCAGCGACTGAGTTACCCCGCCACACAGACAACGGTGCGCGCCATCAGCCCGCAGATACAAGCTGGGTAACGAGACGAGCAAAAAAAACCCGGGCGTTTGCCCGGGTATTTGGATCGAATCCCGCCTTAGAAATTAAATCGAATCGTGGCGCCAATCTGGCGGCCACGAGGCAAGGTGATGCCGAACCCGCGTGGGATGATTGATCCGCCACCAATATTGGTGCCCGACCAAGCAAAGAATGCTCCGCAATTAGCCGCGGGATTGAAGGCAGGGCTGACAACCGAGCAAGGCGGCCCACCCGCGCTGGCGAATGCCTTGGTATCGATGTAGCGCAGAATATCCATCGCCGTGTCGTCATCTGTGAGGTTTTTACCCCAAACGCTGACTTCCCATCGGTCGGTACGATAGCCTGCCTGAGCACCCACCGTCGTTCGGCTGCCGGTCTCGGCAAAGTTATGCACCTGAGCAAACTTTGAGCCCTCGTAGCGGATATCGCCACCAACGAACCATTCCCCCTGGCCCATCTGGATCGAGTACATCGTTCTGAGTGAGGCCTGATGCTTAGGTGATCGCGGTGTCTGATTGCCTTCAACAGAGCCATTGGCTTGAATACAGTCGAAGTAGTCGTCTGCTCTCGGATTACAGCCAATCAGGATCGCCTGGTCGATGTTGATGTATTCATCAATCTCGGCATTGGTGTAAGAGTAGTTAGCCGTCATATCCCAGTTATCGGTAATCATCATGCTGACTTCAGTCTCGAAACCCGTGACAGAGGTCTCGCCAACGTTATCGATGAACGAGGTCAGCGATCCATCAGGTCGCTGGGCATTGAAGGTCAGCTGCTGGTCAGTCCAGTCAATCATGTAAATCGATGAGTTCCAGGTACCGCGCCCGTCTAGAATGCGAGCCTTAACACCGACCTCATAGTTCCAGGCTTCCTCTTCGTCGTAAGCTACTTTGGGAGAATCCGAATCATTGAATCCGCCCGGCTTATTCCCCTTAGCGATGTTGCCGTAGACGGTCAGATCATCGCTCGCAAGATAGGTCAAAGTGAAGCGCGGGGTGAAACTGTCAAACTCCTCACTGAATGACTCCTCGACCTGACCGGGCTGAAAGGGGTAAAAAATATTTTCGATTTCGTCCGTCGCCTGGCGCACCTCGACGGTACCCGTCAACGACTCACTGAAATCGAATTCGACACTTCCGAAGATCGCGAAATTTTCCACAGTTCTCTTCTCAGGGAAACTGTTGGGCTCTTGCCGAGAGACCGCAGGATCCAACGCGGCCTCGAAAGCGGTCAGCGGATTGATACGATCATCGACCGTTTGCTCAAACTCCGAGTCATACCAGTAAGCACCCACTGACCAGCGTAGTCGCTGATCTGCGGAGGAACTCAATCTCAACTCTTGAGAGAACGTCTCCTGCTCCTCTTCCTGCACTCGCCAGAACTGTCCCGTAGGTGAATAAAAGGCATTAAAGAAGGAGAACGCGTCATAGCCACCATAAGAAACGTCAATCTGGCGGTCCGTCTCGGTTTCCTGATAGCCGGTAATGCTGGAAAGCATCCAGCCGTTACCCAACTCCCAATCCATATTCAAAGCGGTACGCATCACGTCACGCTCAATACCGGGATTAGGTAAGAAGTCAGTTCTCAGGGTGACCTCGTCACTGGTTTTTACCGTCCCGCAGTAGTAACCCCGAGCCGCAGGTCGAGACGCGTTGGCATCAAAACAATTATTGTATTCCTGACCCTGCAACCATAGGGCAATATGGTCGTCATCATCTTTCTGGGTGGTCACCCTGAGCGCAGCTTCAAACGCATCATTAGGTGTCCAGAGCAGTTTTCCGGTGAAGGTAGTGGTCTCTTCTCCACCCACTTCGTTTCCCGAGATGGTGTTGTTGTACTCGCCACCGTACTCGCTAAAACCGGCTCCAAGATAAAAATACAGTTTGTCTTCGACAATCGGGCCACTCACATAAGCATTGGTATTGGTGGTGTCATGCTCTGCCACTGTCACCGTCACCTGACCCTCTAAGTCATTAGTCGGGCGGCGGGTCACATAGTTAATGGCCCCGGAAAAAGTGGCACGCCCGTAAAGCGCTGCCTGAGGGCCTTTGATCACTTCCACCCGCTCAAGCATTTGCAGCTCGGTTGACGAAATCGTGCCCGGCACATAGACGCCGTCAATAAAGAAAGACGCGTTGGGCGAGCCCAAAATATTGGACATACCCCGAACAACCGGACGATCCGAGTCCCGACCAAACGAGTTCACAAAAGAGAAGCCGGGGGTGAATGCTGCGATATCCTCCGGAGAGAACATGCGGTAATCCTGCAGAGTCGACGCGTTGAAGGCCGTGACCGAGAGCGGTACCTCCTGCAGATTCTCCTCACGTTTTCTGGCTGTAACGATGACCTCTTCGAGACTCATCTCGTCATCCTGCGACCAGGCCGCAGGCATGTGTGCCGTTGCCGCAATGGACATGGCCACGGCAAAAGTCAGCGGGTTTTGCATTCGTTTTTGCATGGGTAGGGCTCCCCTGTTGTCGTCCGAGTCGTGCTGCTCAAAGCCTTAAAAGGCTTTTAGTTATATCTTTAAGTCTTTTGATAGCCTCTGAGCGCTACGTTGTCAAGCTGGCCCTGCGCTTGAGCCCCTAATTCCGCTTTTTTTTATGGTTTTAAGGGGGCTTCGGGCTCAGGCAGCCTGAACTGCAGCGCCAAAACCACCTTGAGGGTATTAGTGATAGCAGGAATCACGGCCATGGCTAGTGTTATCGCCAGCAATGCCGATTCGGGTTGGGTGGCGGTGCGGGGTAAACCGGCCACAAAGCCCATTGTGGACAGCAATATCCCCAGCGTCAGCGGCGCAGTGGCAAAAGCTAATTTCTCCACAAAGCTGTAAAGCCCGGCATAGAGTCCCTCGCGCCGCAATCCGGTTTTCCGATAGTCATACTCCATCACATCTGGAAGCAAGCTCTGGCCCATCAGCAGCATCCCGCCATTACTCACGGCCAGGACGAAAGCGCGCAGCATGTAGAGGGTAACGGGCTCCCCGGGGCCAGACAGTAGCCAGGTCAGGTTCACACACGCTGCCAGGGCTGCTGACAGTGCCAACGTATGAGCCTTACTGAGACGCTTGGAGACCAGCATCCAGGGCGTAATGGCCACTAATGTGCCGACCATATAAGCGAGCCCGTACCAGAGCATGATGGCCTCGGATTGCTGCATGACCTGCCGGACGAAAAAGATATTAGTCGCCACGGTGGCCGAGAGTGCATAAAGACCCAGATACTTGATGCCCAGCAGGATCAAAAAGGGTCGATTGCTAAAAGCGGAGCGCGCTTGCTCCGCGAAAGACACCCGCAGTCGCGTGCGTTGGGTCGCCGGGGCATCGCGGGTGGCGAAAAAACATGCGAGCGAGGCCACGAGAATAATCGCCGCGGTAATGAGCGACATCACCGAAAACGCCTCAGTTTCCGGCATACCCAAGGTATCGCGGGCATAGACCACCAGTCTCGGTGCGAGGGCGATACCGACAAACGTACCCACCGCAATCCAGGCCACCCTAAAGGACATCAGCTTGGAGCGTTCGTAGGGATCCTGCACCATCTCTGCCGGCATCGACATGTAGGGCACGTTGAATACGGTATAGGCGGTTGCTGCCAACAGCAGCATGACCAGTATCCACACCTGCGTCGGAACAAAGGTGACGGTGTGGACCGAGAAGAGACCCATGACGCTGAGTGCGGCGAGCACTCCCCCCGCTAGGAGGTAGGGCCGGCGGCGCCCCCAGCGACTGGTGGTCCGGTCGCTGATAATGCCCATCACCGGGTCGGTAATGCCATCGTAGATCTTGGAGGCAAACACCAGACCACCCACAAGCGCCGGCGCGATACCAACGGCGCTGATCAGATAGACCATCAGCATCGCGGTTTGGGTATTGAGCAGGCTCGACATCGCCAGCGTGCCGAGACTCCAGCCAAAGTAGAGCCGTGTGGGGCTAGCAGTTGCGGTCACGGGCTCTTTCGAGCCTGAGCGATTTGCTCAAGCGGCTCTAGTAAACGCGCGACCCAATCGGCACGCTCTTGGTCAAATGCCTCGTCCGGCACGAACGCTTCGATCGCCTCAGCGGAGGGGGCTTTCCCCTCCTCACACAAGGCGATGAGCGCATGAAGCTGCTCGCGCGTCGCCGCCAGCTCTTCACCCAACACCAAAACCATCTGGTACAGCGCCTGTATCGCCGGGTCCTCAAAATAAATCGGTTTGTCTGCCGGCTGAGCCCCTTCTTTCATGGCTTTCGTGCCCCTACCATGTACCACACCAATGGCCCGTCGACCTGGGGCTGATACGCCTCGAATACCGCTTCCTCCGGGAATCCGGCCAGACACAAGCGCTTCTGCCACGGAGGTCTCAGCGAAAGTTTGCCAGAAGGGCTCATCATTATGGGCGACCTGCCAGCTCGACAACCACTGCTGAAACGGTGGCGTGTCGGCGCGCTGGGTTGGGACGTCCTGATGTACCACCAGACCACCGGGCTTGAGCAGCCTGAAGCTCTCTCGCATCACCCCCTCCAGCATGTGCCGTGGAATCTCATGCAGCAAAATATTGCTCACCACCAGATCGAACGAGGCGTCGGGAAAACCGGTTGCGCTGGCGCAGGCCTGCCTGAAATGAATCGGAAGGCCGAGTGCCTCGGCCCGAGGATGGGCATAGCGCAGCAGACCCGCTCCCAAATCGATGCCGTGGATTTCCGCCTCGGGAAATGCCACCGCATAGTTGCCAGTTTGCCCACCGTAACCACATCCAAGGTCGATCACCCGCTCGGGCATAAAGCCGGGAAAGGTCTCGCCTATAAATCGCACCACCGCCTGCCCCTTACTGTCCTTTGCACCGGTGCCGGCACCGCGGCTATAGAGCGTTCCGCCGGCTTCCTGAAGGGCACCGGCATGCCAGTCACCATCACTGCGGTCGAGACAGTAACCTCCGGGCTGACCGTGATAGGCGGTTTCAGCAAAATAATCGGGCATTGCAAGATCCGGAGACAATTGCAAAGAACCTTTTGCTGCCGACCCCCCGAACGCTTCTGCCTGCACATTCAGTTGTGCCGTCTGGCGTGTCACCATATCGCTCAGCGCACGCCACATTTGCTGCTGCGAACCGATGTTGAGGGCACTCCAGGCAGCGAAGGCCGGGTGATGATCCAGCGGCAACGATGTCTTACTGGCCCGAGACCGTTCGAACTCGTCTTGCAGCGTTGAACGCGCGAACTGCCCTAACTGGCGCTTGGCGTGAAAAATAAACGACTGCCTGCCGCGGTCGCGGCAGCTTTGTGAGGGCGACAGCGCATGAACAGTCGAGCGATTCATTTCCGCTACGGGTTTCGTCATCGCATCCGGCTCGCCTAGGGTGTGAGCACAAATATCCTGTGTGCGTGAAGGCCGGTCAAGCCCCCTGAACTATTCAGGCCGCCGTGCGCTCGCTATCTTGGCTGGTATCCCAGGCGCTGGGCCATTTTTCTTCTAATGCCGAAAGATGCTGAAAGAGCGCCCGGATACGGGCCGATTGGCGAAGATCTTTGTGATGCAGCAACCATGTAAAGCCCCAATGTGCAGAGGGCACACCCGGCAGCAGGATGAGCTCAGGACGCTGCTTCGCTAAAAAACAGGGTAGCGCTGCCACACCCAACTTGTTGGTCACTGCCACCATGCGTGGGGTGATGCCATCGATCAAATGTCGACTCTTGAGGCCCAATGAGTCGGGATCCGGCAGATCTCCCAACGATAATGCCCGTCCCGAGGCCCGTATGCAGGTGAGCTCACGGTGCCCGTGGGCCGCCTCACTCAGCAATTCCTGATGGACGTAATAACCCATCGAAATGCGCCCCAGCTTGATGCCGACAATGTCTTTCGGTGGTCGCTTGTGCTTGGGAATACCTCGCACCGCAATATCGGCCTCTCGCCTGGCGAGATCCACAGGAAGGTCACTGACGGTGATGTCCATCTCGATACGGGGGTACTCAATCGCGAATTCTGACACCGCCTCGGCTATGTGAGTCACCGGCACAGCGGGCAGTGATAACTTAATGCGGCCAGTCAGCTCAGTGTCCTTTCCGGTCACCCGTCGCTGCGCCTCGGTCAGCTATCTCCTCCACCTCACTCGCAGTAGGAAGCAGCTGGTCCGCCAGTGGTGTCACCTTGAATCCATCCGGTGTTCGATCGAAGAGGCGGCCCCCGACCTGCTCCTCCAAAGATTCCAGACGACGCATCTACCGTTGTATTACTGACACCTAACGTGGCGGCCGCTTTGCGGGTAGAACCCTCGCGCGAGAGTGCCAGCAGCACCTTCAAATCATCCCAATTCATTGGGTCTTTCCCCCAGCTGAAGGGTGCCGCTGGCCTAGATCATCAGGAAACCAACGTAGCCCCGTTTTTGTCTTTAAGCACCACGCGCTGATCGGATTCGGCATCGCCCGAACACTGCAAAGTGGTCGGTGAGTCACCAGCCGGTGTGACCTTCAGCTTGAGTGTCATCACGCCGCGATAAGACTTGGTGCCATACATTTTGACCCGCGTTTCCTCGCCGTACATTGCCTTCAACTCAGATTTGCAGATCGCCAATTGCTCACCGGTATCCGCCGCTGCACCCGTAACATTCATCATTAATGAGGCAGCCATCACCGCTGCCATGCGCTTACCAAAACCAATCAATTTCATAACGGACCTCCATAGTCGGGTGTAAAGCAATATGCTTCACCCGGGACTATACGGAATCCGATTACGCAACGATCGTAACATTATTGACTTCGTATTGTATCGTTTTTGCAACGATATCTTCGACGGCCCGGTGATACCCGGTTGTGGAGCGTCTGGGAATGCGGGAGGATCTCATGTCATTGATAACGAGATACACCATGTTCTCTTCGCTAGGACAGCTAAGCCGATTGCTCATGTTTAGCGCCACAGTTGCCCTGGTGGCAGCCTGCGGCGGAGGTGGCTCCGACGATAGCTCACCGCCACCATCAAATGGGGGAGGAACCACCCCACCCTCCGATCCGAAGCCAGACTTCACCGAGGTCGACGAGACGTTTCAAACTTTTATTGACGAAAGCATTGTCTTTGACGGCATCAGCTATGTCGTAGTGGATGCCACGGGCACCCTGCACACCGCGACCTTCGGGGATCACACTGCCGACACAGTCGTCATGCTCGCCTCTACCAGCAAGGTGCCGGCTGTCATGACGCTGATGGCTCTTGAGGAAGACCCTGGTTCCAGCTTCAGCATGAGCCAGCCGATCGGAGAAGTGGTGCCCTTTGATGGGGTGTATGCCGATCGCACGCCGGCGCAATTGGTCAGCAATACCTCGGGTATTCCCGGCTTGAGACAGCTGGGGCTTTATGGGCCGCACCTCTGTCAGTTCAGCTTTGAAGAATCCATCGGCTTCGAAGCCTGCGGGCAGATCCTCCTTAGTGTGCCGCTGCCGGACAGCCATGAGGCGGGCAGCATTTTTGATTACGGCGGCAGTCAGTGGCAGCTGGCCGGGGTGACAGCGGCCGTGTCGGCGAACGCGACATGGAACCAGCTGGTGGATCAGTATCTGGCGACACCCTGCGAGCTTGAGGTGTTCACCTTTGGCAACATGTGGGAAAACCTGTTTCTGTGGGACGGCACACCAGACAGTTTGCTTGGGCAGTCCAATCCCAATATTGAAGGCGGCGCCATCACCAATCTTGCTGACTACGCCAAGCTGCTTCAGGTGCACCTGAACGGCGGCTACTGTGGGGAGACTCAGGTGCTCAGTGAGGCGGCGCTGGCTGAGATGCGGGCAGATCGAGGCGGCGTGGTGGCAGAAGACCCGGTCCCTTACGGCATGGGGTGGTGGATCGATACCGACAACCCGGGGGTCTACGATGATCCCGGCGCCTTTGGCTCTGTGAGCTTTCTGGATGTAGAACGGGGCTTCGGCGGCTACGTGGCGATCGACGATTACACGGGTGTCGATGCCGACGCACCGGCGAGATTGGTCCGGCGGGACATTATCCCGCTCCTGCAATCTGCATTTGATGCGGTGGCACAATAGCCATCGCCAGCAGAATTGGTTGACCAGAGGCAGCGTCTCACCCTAGCGATTGAGGTCCCTGCAATCACAACTCGAGCAAGAACGTGACAGGACCATCGTTCACCAGAGCCACCTGCATGTCGGCGCCAAAGCGGCCTGTCTCGACCCCGACATCCCCTTTTCGCAACGCGTCTGCCAACTGGTCACATAACTGGGATGCCTGCGCAGGTGGCGCAGCGGTGGAGAAGCTGGGGCGATTGCCACTCGCGGTATCGGCGGCCAGCGTGAATTGCGACACCAACAAAATGGATCCTTGGACTTGAGCGACGTTCAGGTTCATTTTGCCTTCGGTGTCAGAGAAGATGCGGTAGCGCAGCAACCGCTCCGCCATGCGGGTGACCGTCTGCTCGGCATCCACGGGCTCAACACCCACCAGCACCAGAAGACCTCGATCGATTTCGCCCACGACCTCGCCCGCCACGGTGACCGATGCCTGGGTAACGCGTTGCAGTAAACATTTCATGGGCTGGGCCTAGAAGCCTTAGAGCGACATGCTCATCGAGCGAGTGTGTTACGGGCGCCGCGACATCAAATCATGGCTTGCGGCGATGTGTGTCAACAACCCCTGAGACGCCTGGGTCAGCATATCGAACACCCGAATAAACCCCTCGTCCCCGCCATAGTAAGGGTCGGGCACTTCATCGCCCCAGCCCACTGCCCAGTCGAGCATTAGGCTCAGTCGGTCTTGGCGCGACGGGGGGCAGGACGCCTCCAGCAAACTCAGGTTGTCTCGGTCCATCGCCACGACGTAATCAAACTGCTCAAAATCTGCCTCGCAGACCTGCCGCGCGCGCAGGTCTGTCATATCAATGTCCCGGGCAAGCGCCGTCGCGGTGGCTCTCGCATCAGGCGGGTTGCCAATGTGGTACGCGTGGGTGCCCGCTGAATCGACTGCAATTTCGTCGTCTAAGCCCGCCGCAGTGACTGCCTCGTGAAACAACGCGTGGGCAGTGGGAGATCGGCAAATGTTCCCCATACAGACAAACAGCACGCGAACACTCATTCGTGGGTTGCCCCCGTCAGACCCAGTGGCGCCCGGAGCACACTGCGCAGGTCGTCCATGAGCGCATCGAGGGCGGTCTTTTGATAAGGGACTGCGCTCCCGACACCCCACACCGGGCCAGGCCACGCATCATCAGCGTGGCATCGCGCGATGTGGTGGACGTGGAGCTGCGCCACCTGATTACCCAGTGCCGCAATATTGAGTTTGCCGGCAGCAAAGTGCGCTTTCATGGCCTGGCCAAGCCGCATCGACTCCCGCCACAGCTGCGCCTGATCAGGCTCGCTAAGCTCAAAAGGCTCAGCGATGTCGGCCCGCCGGGGCACCAGAATCAGCCAGGGGTAGCGCGCGTCGTTCATCAGCAACACCTGACTGAGCGGCGTCTCGCCCACCAAAAAGGTGTCGGCCGCCAACCGCGGGTCGAGCTCGAATGGGTCAGACATCCCCTCGACTCCAGTGCGCTCCGCTGCTGGTCCGCTCGTCATGGGCTTTCCCCCTGCAGAGGGAGGCTCCGCTACCCGGCCGCGGGCAATCCAGCGGCTGGCCACCGCCGAGAACCGCCCGAGCTGCACGATCACCGCGGCGTCGAGTTCCGCAATGGCGGGCTCACCCTGCCCGTCGGCTACCCGCTGCACGATCGATTGCTCAAAGCCTGACCCCGTCCATTCAAAACTAGGATCGCTGACAAAGCGAGACGGCACATTACGCGCTATCGCCGCGTCGAAGTCCGCCGCCGCCTCGACTGAGTCCGCAGTCAGTGCCATCACAAAGGACGTCGTATTCCAGCGTCGAGTGGTGTCCGCGTGATCGGCATATCGCCTTCAGCAGCGGCGCTGACCACTGGCTGGGCTTCTAGCGCGCGGGTCAGCCGCTGGTACTGGTAGGACTCGATCACGCCGTGGCGGTTGGAGACCAACTGCACCAGCTCTCCGGTCTTGCCCTTGCACCACCGACCACAGCGCGTCGACGGTGCCGACACCGGGCAGCGGTATCGCATGATAGGGCTGGGTGAGATCACCGACGTAGTGCAGGCCCCAGCCGAGAAAGCGCCAGCCCCAATAGTCATGCCCGGTGCTAAACGCCAGCTCGGCCAGCTCGCCGAACAGTGCGATCCGCCACAGGGGATATGTCCGCAGCAGCGAAGGCTGTGCCGTCCGTGTCAGCCAGTCGAGGTGATAAAAACCCATGTGAAACGGCGCCTGAGAGCTGTACTCCAGGTTGGGGTTCCCGAAGGGTTGTATACCGAAACCATATCGCTGGCCGAAGCGGGTGCCGTTATCCTCAAATAGCCCGATGTCCATCCCGAAGTCGGGCTCATCATTGGCACTGGCAATCACCTCCGCGATCGATACGGGCTCACCGGGCGCTAACGCCCAATAGCGCGCGTCCAACTGCGAGGTGCCGCCCCCTAAAAAACTCAGCTCGGACCAGGCCAGCGGCGCCCGCTCAGGCTGGGCACGCTCGGGTGAAAGATCCACGTAGAGGCGATACGGCAGCATCGGGTTGATTCTGATAGCGGCGAAAAAACGTTCGGCAGTGGGCGCGTAACCCGTTTCCCAGCGGAGATCCTCCGGGGTTGGCGGGTAATGCTCGATGGTCGCAACAGACCACGATTCCACTGCTGCAAGCGTTCGCGCGATGCCCTCCTGTTCGGCTATCAAGAACGCTTCAAGCGGCACGGCCGCTACGGTCTGGTGAATGAGCTCCGGCTGACTCCTGAGCAAGGGCCAGACGAGGCTCGCGTGATCCGACCACGCCCAGACGGGACACACCAGCGCGACAGACAGGAAGGCGGCGGCAATTGCCTGATTCAGAGTGGTGCGCGCAGGTCGAATAAGGGTCCGTTTCATGGGAACAGGCTGACACGGTTAGCGTGAATG
>CALSVI010000012.1 GCA_943840615.1 uncultured Luminiphilus sp.
TCACCTCGCCCCAGGTAGCGCCTGATCTGCTCTGAGTCTCCTAATACGGCCTCTACTCTGCTCACGCTTGTCTTGGCAAGGCAAGCTGGCTTTGCCATGGGAAGGGTCGTCGCTTGTCGTGACGCTCAACTGTCAGACAGTAGAGCCTCAGCAACCGCCAAATAAAAAGTCAGGATGCCGTATTCTGATCTTGGCCCGAGCATAGCCATCGGGAGCGAGGCCACCCAATTCGACTCTGCCAGCACTAAGGGATTGAGGCGCATTTTTCGGTCATCAGAGGCATTAAGAATAGGCACGTAGAGGCTGTTACGCACCAAAACAATATCGTTCTTTTGATCTACCAGGATGTACTGGCCGTCAAAGCCTATTGTCATCACCAAGACATTCTCGCAATCAGGCGAAGCCGTAAAAGGCGGGCTGTCGCAGTAGGCCCAGAACTGATTTCGGTAGGCTTCTTCCTGAGCCAGTATCTCCGATACGTATGACGCATAGTTTTTCCCTTCGGAGGTCTCAATGCCGCCAAGTAGCAGCATGTAGCCAAATTTGGCGAAATCTTGTGCCGTAGAATCTAGGCAGCAATAAGTCAGGTAATTACCATTCGCCTGACCCGTCTCAACATCGTCGCGCCACCAGTTCGCTTCCATATTCAAGGGATCAAACAAATTCTGTTGCGCAAACAGACCCGGATCTTGCCCCGTTGCGCGAAAAATTATTTCACCGAGCATCTGGGTGTCACAGTTCGAGTAATAGAACTGTCCCGCCTCATAAGCGCCATCTCCTTCTGGCGATACCCAGGGATAGACCGTGCCGGGAACGGCAAAGTCACGGTCAATGCATTCAGACAACTGATCAACCGCATACACAATGTTACCGCCGGAACTTGCACTCAAATAGTCACTGCACTCACCGACTAGCCCAGTGGCAGGACTCGAGCACTTCGGTATTAGGCCGGAGCGCATATCCAGAAGCTGCTGAATCGTAATGCTCGCCCGGTCATCTGCTTCCCATTCGTCGATAAAGTCGGATGCCGGTTGTGAGGTGGAGTCGATCAAGCCTTGTTCGATCGCCATACCGATCAAGACACTGGTGAATGACTTGGCTGAAGACCAGGACGTTACCGCGCTGGCCGCATCTCGATCACCGTACAGGTCTTGCCAATAGCTAGCGCTCTGCGCCTCAGGCAAGCTCGAGATCGACGCAAGTTCTGCAGCCTCTGCGTCGGTGATGCCGCGATAACGCTCTTTAACCAACTTGCCGTCTTTTATCAGCAGCACCGCCTGAGTATAAAACCCATCGGTCGTAGCATATTCAAAGGCGCTGTCGAGGGCATCCTCATCAAACCCGGCTTCCGAGGCATTCACGTTCTCCCAGATGTTGGGGTGGGGCGACTCAAATACGGGGGGGGGAGTGGTTGTCACGGTTTCGCCCGAGGGCCCACCGCCGCCGCCACAAGCCGAGATGAAAGCAAATATCAGTACACTGGAAAAACTCCAACGAGCTCGCATGCCGCTACCAACGACCAGGACGTTAACTCCACCTTACGAGGCTTTTGGGTGCTTTACCAGTTTGTGTGCGTGTATTACACCCCAGCGATGCTTGATAAAGCTGACCTGCTCAAATACATCCCGCTTTCAGAAGCTTAGGCTGAATTTCTTTTGCAAATCGATGCAGGCACTGCCGATGTCAGCGAGGCCATGGGCGCATTTCTTGAAAAAAGATCACCGCGGTGGAAAAACCAATAACACACATCAGGGCCGTGTAATGCCGCGCTCGCGAGCGGAACCGAACCGCCGAAAAGAGGATTTTCAATCTTCTAGTCAAGAGACAGCCAGGTCGTCAGTCATCTGGTATGGTCATTCTCCTTCAACCTCTCTTTTTGCAGAGTAATCAAGATATGCAGAGTTCGGCAGAATCGGTCGACGTGCTCATTATTGGCGCAGGTCTGTCAGGTATTGGTGGCGCGTGCCAGTTACGGTCTAAGTGCCCCAATCAGAGTTTCATGATCCTCGAGTCGCGAGAAGCCAGCGGCGGCACATGGGATCTCTTCCGATACCCTGGCATCCGCTCTGACAGCGACATGTACACCATGAGCTATGGCTTCAAGCCTTGGCGCGATGCCGCCGCCATTGCCGATGGCGATAAAATTCTTCGCTACATCCGGGAAACCGCCGCGGAGTATGACGTCGAGCAGCACATTCGCTACCAGCATAAGGTCGTTTCCGCGCACTGGTCCTCACTCGAGAAACGCTGGCGGGTGACCGCTGAGCGCGGCGATACCGGTGAGCAAATCACTGTGAGCTGCAAGTTCATCTTTAGTTGCAGTGGCTACTACGACTATGAGTCGGGTTATACACCGGATTTTGAGGGCGTCGATCAATTTCAGGGGCAGCTGTTTCATGCCCAGCATTGGCCCGAAGCGCTCGATTACGCGGGCAAAAGGGTTGTCGTGGTGGGTAGCGGCGCGACCGCGGTCACTCTGGTACCCACCATGTCTCATCACACGAGCCAACTTGTGATGCTGCAACGTTCACCGACCTACATCGCCACCGTCCCACAGGAAGATCCCACTGCCCGAGTGTTGCGAAAATTCTTGCCCATTAGCTGGGCCTTTCGCCTGACACGCTGGAAAAAAGTCCTTTTCCAAATTTACCTGTATCGGCTCTCGCGAAGACGACCAAGAGGCTTGCGCCGCTTTCTCCTTGATCAGGTACGCGAGGAATTGGGCCCCGACTACGATGTGGCCACGCACTTTACGCCTAACTACAACCCCTGGGATCAGCGTCTGTGCGCGGTGCCCGACGGCGACATGTTTGCCGCTATTCGTGAGGGGCGCGCAGAAGTGGTAACCGATCATATTGACCATTTCACCGCTACGGGGCTGCAACTCAAGTCAGGCGCGCACCTTGAAGCCGATATTGTGGTGCTGGCAACGGGACTCAACCTCAAGTTTGCGGGCGGAGTGGCATATCAAATCGACGAGAGGCCCGTCGACTTTACCGAGCACTATATTTATCGGGGCATGATGTTCTCCGATATGCCGAACATGGCCTTTACGGTTGGCTATACCAACTCCTCCTGGACACTCAAAGTGGAACTCACCGCAAACTACCTGTGTCGACTGCTCAATCACATGCAAAAGCGAGGTCACGATTGCGTTGTGCCAAAATTGAAAGGTGGCATACAAGAAGAGCCCTTTCTCGATTTTAACGCGGGATACGTGCTGCGCTCCCGAGACCGTTTTCCAAAACAGGGCAACCGGTTACCGTGGAAAAACCATCAGAATTACATCAAGGATTTTATTAGCTTGCGCCTTGGCAAACTACGCGACAAGGAACTGGAGTTTCGCTAGTGACCCTAATGGTCTTTGACGAAATGGGCCTCTAGGGCGCGACCAAAGTAATCATTGCCAGACCTCAAGGTTATTACACCGGATCATGCGTCGATCGAGTGCGGTGGTGACTATCGGCGCCATCCCGCATGCCTCCAGCAATGCGCTCACCTCATCTCTCCTCTCCTGTGAAAAATCAGCAAAGGCATCGTGCACCCGCTGAAGCAGATAAAACCGATGCGGTTGGGCAAGCGCCGTGATCCGCTCGCCCCGCACGGTGAAGTCGGCGGTGCCCAAAGCTTCCGCCAAGCGCCCTACCGCCATCGAACCTGCCTCAGGCTGATGCTCATCGAGCCAGCCATTGATAAGGTCAGCGGCGGCCAGCGTTTCGGGCACAAAATCCTCGGCGAGTATTTTCAGCACCTCTACCAGCGTGTCGGGCACCTCGTCGTCAGCCAGAAAGTCGCTGCCGGCATTGAAGAACTCTGGAGCATCCTGATCTTCGCGATTCATGCGCTCTACCCATCGGCACACGGCCGGAGCGCGCTGTTGCATGAGCCTCGCGGGATGCGGGTCGCGCCCTAAATGGGCATACATGGGCGCGAGCAATCCGAAATCACCGATGCAGGGGCGCCAACCCAGAAGATAAGGGTAGCTTTCGAAGTGAGCGTTCAGCGCATCGAGGTACTCGAGGTACAACTCCTCCACTAGCTTTTGACTCTGCTCGGTCACACCAAAAATCATGGCCGCATGCCGCATTCTATTCATCATGGCTTCCGTTTTTGCTGCGCGCTCCGGCACATCACGTTGTGAGTGCAAGAAGTGATAGCGCACGAACTCGAGATTGTCCTCGGGGAAGTTCCAGCGATAGTGCATGGCTGGTCGCAGCAGACCGTCGGTGCCGATCACATCAAACAACGCGCTGATCATCTGCTGGCGGGCTCCTACTGGACGGCAAGCGCGCCCGTTGGCGGCCTCAAAGTGCTCAATGATGGCACCCCCATCGCGAATCACCTCGCCCTCTGCTGTGACCAAAGTAGGAATAGTCGGCAGCTTGCCTTTGGGGAGCACCTCAGCCTTGAAGCTCTCGTGCCCTGTTGAGCGCTCCTCAAAGGGTATGCGATTTTTTATGAGGTAGCTGCGGGCGCGCCCCGAGTAGAGCGAGTGCGGCATGGCATAGAGGATTTGCTGCTGGGTCACCTCAGATTTTTCGCCTCATACGATAGGCCACTAAAAACGGCAGCATAATGAGTGCGGTGATAAGCCCCACCATCACCTTAGTGCGCCACTGTTGGTGAAGCCTGTTAATCACCGCCTGCTTGATATGGGCATAGCCGTGGCTTCAAAATATATTGGCACTTATTATGCCATATTATGCGGGGTGGGGGGAGCTGCCTCAAAAGACCTCTCGCAGAGAGGTCTCACACTTCAGCCCTCGAATAACTGTTTGCGCAAACGGTCCTTGCGTACTTTGCCACTCGGCGTGCGGGGCAGGTCCTCAACGACTTCAACCCGCTCCGGAATTTTCTGACGAGCAAGCCCCTGACTCTCGGTAAAGGCAGCTACCGACGCTTGCGACAGGGTGTCACTGCCTGGTTGCAGAATAATAAACACACACACACCCTCGCCCAGCCGCTCATGCGGCATGGCGACAACGGCCGCCTCTTTCACATCGGGATGCAGATGCAGCTTATCTTCGATCTCCTTTGCACTGATATTTTCACCGCCGCGGATAATGATGTCTTTTTTTCTATCTGTAATCAGGATCGCGCCGTCTGCCGTTCTTCGGCCAATATCACCGGTATAGAAGAACCCGTCATCTGTGTGCGCCTCTGTATTTTGATCCGGATCGGCATAGCCCAAGAACATCCCTGAGCCACGCGCGGTGATTTCGCCATCTTCGCCGTCGGGAACCTCGTCGCCATTGTCATCAACAATGCGCACTTCGTAACCATAGGGGTGGCCGTCAGTAGTCGCCGCTAGCTGCGCATCCTCGAGCCAGCCCAGCGTGATAATGGGCGCCTCCGTGCTGCCATAAACTCGCACCGTTCGGCAGTTTTCGAGCACGTCATAAGCCCGCAGGACTAAAGCGGGGGGCACGGCAGCGCCGCCGCAGGAGAAGACTCGCATGCTCGGCAGCGCATCGCCTCGACGTTCTGCCGCATCCAGCAACTCCTGAAGGAAGGGTGTGGCTCCCACCGTCATCGTTCCACCCACTCGATGAATGAAATCAATACACTGGTCGGCGTCCCATCGCTCCATCAGCGCCGAGCGCCCCTCACGAATAAAAGGCAGGTTTAAGCCGCTGCTATAACCCGTAATGTGAGTAATGGGTGAAGGCATCACCATCACATCAGTTGCGTCGCTACCAGCATGCTCGCTCGAGTTGTCGAGGATACGAATCAGCGTGTTGTGGCTATGCAGCACTGCTTTCGGAAAACCCGTGGTACCTGACGTGTAGAGACGACACTTCACTGAGTTGGGATCAATACTGGGCAAGTCGGCTTCATCAGCTGGCTCGCAGTCGATCAGCTGCTCATACTGAACGGTATCTGGAGACTCCTTTGCGGCGCGAAGTGTCACAACATGCTCGAGGCTGGGTAGCTCAGAACGAAGCCCAGAAATCATATTGACGTAATCGATGCTCCGATGTTGATCAGGGATAAATATCAGCTTGCTCGCGGCATCACTCAAAATGAAGCGCAGCTCGGCGTCTCGGTAAATCGGCACAATGGGATTTACAACCAACCCCAGAGCCGCCGCCGCAATGTCGATAACGGCGCCCTCTCGCCAGTTGGGTAACTGAAAGCTGATCACATCACCCTGGCGCAAACCCAATGATTTTAGCGCCGCAATCAGCCGCAAGGCCTCGTCGGCAATAGCCCCATAGGTTGCGTCTGGTTCATTCTCTAAATAAATGGCAACGTCATCGGGTTGCGCCTGCGCCTTTCTGAATGCTTCTACCGCTATCGTCGTATCGCGCCATTCTGAGGCGTCGCGGGACAGTCTGTCGTCACTGATAGTGATCATAATTCGGTGAGCACCTTGCATTGTGTCGTGGGTGATCTGAGCGCCTCAAAAGCGGCCGGCATGTCATCTAGTTTCACTACATCTGTAATCATCGCAGTCGCGTCGATTCTATGCTGACCTAGCATTGCGATGACCGTCTCGAAGTCGTTACGGTTATAGGCAATGGCAAAGTAAAGCCGTAACTCTTTCACCAGAGCGAGAACGGGCACTATCGTGTCTGGCTGCTCGCAGACGCCAACAGGGACAATTCGCGACCGGCGAGGAGCAATTTCGATCGTCTCCTGAAGTAAGCCCGGGGCCCCTACACACTCAAAAATCACATCTGGAACGCCCCCGCTCACGTCGCCGAACTGCTCTCCTAGCGTGGCGCCGGGAGTCAGGGTGCCGGTGGCGCCCAGCTGTGTCGCCAGCGCGAGTCTTTGCTCGGCCATTTCCGACACCAATACGTCCCGTGCACCAAAAAATTGACACCAAAGCGATACCGCAAGACCAACCGGCCCACCGCCAATAATGAGCACCCGTTCTCCTGCCTTGAGCTGGGCTATGCGCACCGCATGAAGTCCAACAGCAAGGGGCTCGATTAGCGCCGCGCTCTGCATGGCCAAGTCATCAGGCAGTTTAAGCGTTTCACTGGCGCCAGTTTTGACGTATTCGGCGAATCCACCAGGACTATTCATCCCCGTCAATTTCACCTGAGCACACTCAAATGGACGTCCGTTGACGCACGACACACAGACGCCACAGCCGATGAACGGTAGGGCCGTCACGCGATCACCAATCTCCCACTGGCCTTTTAAACCAGACCCCACCTCAGCAACGTGACCACAAAATTCGTGCCCTAAAATCGAGTCACACTCAGCGGCAAAAGGCCCTTCCCGAGTCGAGTGAAGATCAGTGCCACAAATGCCGCAGTAGCTAACCTTTACCACCAATTCAGCGGCTTCGGGCGAGGGGTCTGGAACCGTCTCCACCTGCAGAGGCTCTCCCAAGCTTTTCAATACTGCTGCTTTCATAACGCCATCACCTATACGCTTTTGAATGAATCAAGCTAGTCGCAATCCATCAAACCACGTTTACCAAAATGTCGCATCAAAGCGCCCGGATTTCAATAACTCGAATGCAAAAAATGCGCATTGCATTGGATCCGCTAGCCGTTGCTAGCCATGTAAAAATTTTGAACCCTATTTATCGGAGACTGAGGACTCTCCGGCCTCCATAGACTCCAGCTTCTCTTGCTCTGCAATCCACTGGCTCTCCAGCGCCGCCAATTCAAGCTTTACTGCGCCTTCTTGCTTGAGTAACTGAGCCAGCTCCGCATTATCCGGCTGCGCGTACAGCTGTTCATCCGCCAACCGGTCCTGCAGTGCAAGCAATGACTGTTCAGATTCTTCGATACATCGCTCTAATTTTTGCACTGCTTTTTTCAGCGGCTGTAATTGCGCCCGCTGATCGGCCGCAGATTGGCGACGCGCTTTCCGATCCCCCGCCGGAGCAGACGAACTAATCTGTGCATCAGGGGTGTCAGGTTCTTGCGAGTTTCCTGCTGATAACACCCATTTTTCGTAGCTCTCTACGTCACCGGAATAGTCAGAGACCGCCCCGTCGTGGACGAGCAGCAGCTGCTCCACCGAGTTGCGGAGTAAATGACGATCGTGGCTGACCAGCACGATAGCGCCCGCGTAGTTCTGAAGTGCCACCTCAAGGGCATGACGCATATCGAGATCAAGGTGGTTCGTGGGCTCATCAAGAATCAGTACGTTCGGCGCCTGCCACACGACATTTGCCAGCGCGAGTCGTGCTTTCTCCCCGCCCGAAAAAGGTCGAATCGCCTCTTTGGCGCGGTCTCCACGGAAATTGAACCCACCTAAAAAATCGAGAATCTCTTGATCCCGAACCTTGGGAGATAACCTTTGCAAGTGAAGAAGCGGACTCGCATCCAGATCAAGTACTTCGAGCTGTTGCTGGTCAAAATAGCCTATCTTCAGATGAGCCCCCTCGGTGCGCTCTCCCGCCATTAATGGGAGGTCGCCAGTAAGGCTTTTGAGCAGCGTCGATTTGCCGGCGCCGTTTTTCCCCAACAGCCCAATACGATCGCCGGGACTCAACGACAACGACACTTCCAACAATACTTTTCGCTCCCGATGTCCCAACGACGCGTCGCTGAGAGTTAAGAGTGGATCGCTGACTTTACCCGGCGCCGGAAAGGTAAAGCTGAAGGGTGAGTCGACGTGTGCCTGAGCGACTTTCTGCATGCGCTCAAGCTCTTTAAGCCGCGACTGTGCCTGGCGCGCTTTAGTGGCTTTAGCCCTGAAACGACGAACAAAATCCTCGATATCGGCGATACGTCGCTGCTGCTTCTCAAATGAAGCCTGCTGTTGTGCCATTTGCTCCGCGCGCTGGCCCTCGTAGTCTGAATACCCGCCCCGATACGCCGTCACCGTTTGGTGCGCAATCTCCACCGTGCGTTCACAGGTCGCATCAATAAAGTCTCGATCATGAGAAATCATGAGCAAGGTGCCGCGATAACCCTGTAACCAGCTTTGAAGCCAGAGCGTGGTGTCGAGATCTAAGTGATTAGTGGGCTCATCCAGCAGCATCAGGTCAGAGGGTGCCATGAGGGCGCGTGCGAGATTAAGCCGAATTCGCCAGCCACCCGAGAAGCTCGACATCGGATTCTCTAACTGCGCCCGTTGAAACCCTAATCCCAGCAACAGGTGCTCGGCTCGCCGGTCAGCGCTGTAACCGTCGAGCTCCTCCATCTGTTGATGCAGCGTTGCCGACTGCTCGTAATCTTCTGCCGCGTCGGAGATCACCAAGGCTTTCAGCACATCATAGAGCGCTTCATCACCGGCGATCACATAATCTCTCGCCGATAGTTCACTCCGCTCTGTCTCCTGTGCCATATGGGAGATACGCAGCCCCGATAGGCCCCGAATATCCCCACTGTCGGCTTGCAGCGTGCCCAGCAGCAGGGCGAACAGGCTGGATTTACCGCTGCCGTTACCGCCGATCAGGGCAATTTTTTGCCCGGGTTGCAGCGTGGCAGAGGCACTTGAAAACAGGAGCTTCTGCCCTCTGCGCAAGGCAATATTTTCTAGAATAATCATTATCTTATGCCTGAGCTCGAAGCTGTATTTGCCATAGCTCCGCGTACTTTCCTGAAGCGGCAAGCAAGCTCGCGTGAGTGCCCTCCTCGATAACAGCACCTCGATCGATAACAACGATTCGGTCGGCATCAACGATGGTGGACAGTCGGTGGGCAATCACCAATGCCGTATGTCGACCAGCCAACTGGCGGAATGCAGCCATGACCGCTTGCTCCGAATGACTATCCAGGCTGGAAGTGGCCTCATCAAAAATCAGAATGTCCGCCTCCTTTAACACGGCCCTGGCGATCGATACACGTTGACGCTCACCTCCAGATAACTTCAGTCCACGCTCTCCTACCACTGTGTCGAGCCCATCTGGCAAGCGCTCAACGACCTCGTTGAGAAAGGCGGCCTCGACTGCCCGATCGACTTCATCGTCGGTTGCACTGGGCCGCCCGTAGCGAATATTTTCACGCAGCGAATCATTAAACAAAACGCAGTCCTGCGGCACGACGGCAATGGCCTGTCGCAATGACTCAAGGCTCACCGAACGGATATCAGTGTCATCGATTTCAATCGCGCCCCCCTTAGGGTCATAAAATCGAAACAGCAGCTTGCTCACCGTCGATTTTCCCGCGCCACTGGAACCGACTAACGCGACGGTTTCACCCCCAGCGATATCCATCGTAAAGCGCCGCAGCACCTCACTACCCTCGCGGTAGGAAAAATCGACCCCCGCAAAGTGAATCCGACCTTCGGTCACCGACAGCGCCTTCGCATTCGGCTCGCTTTGAATGGAAACCCTCTCCTCCAGAACGCTAAACAGCCGCTCTATATTGGCCAGTGCTGCCTTGATTTCTCGATAGACAAAGCCCAAAAAACCTAATGGCATAAAGAGCTGCAGCATGAATTGGTTCACCAGAATAAAATCACCGAGGGTCATACTTCCCTCGTCTACCGCCATTGCAGCCATACCCAGCATGGCGGTCTGGCTCACGGCAATAATGAGTGCCTGCCCTCCATTGAGCGCAAATAACGACAGCCGATTTTTACGCCGGGCTTGTTCCCAGATATCGAGCGCCACGTCGTAGCGCTCTGCTTCAAACGCTTCGTTATTGAAGTACTTCACTGTTTCGTAATTAAGGAGGCTATCGACTGCGCGGGTGTTGCTGTCTGAGTCGGCCGCGTTAACCTCGCGAACATACTGCGTGCGCCAGCGGGTCGCGCGAAAGGAAAAACTGCCGTAGAGGAGCACTGATACGACAATCACCGCCGCATATTCCGCACCGTAATTAACCAGCAAAATCCCTGCGACCATCGTAATTTCAAACAGGGTGGGGGCAATGTTGAAAATAAAAAATCGAAGCAGAAAGCTAATGCCGTTGGTGCCCCGCTCAATATCTCGCGCCAGCCCACCAGTGCGCCGGTTTAAGTGGTAGTCAACGTCGAGGCTGTGAACGTGTCGAAACGTTTGCAGGCTAATGCTATGCATCGCCTTTTCTGTGACCCGACCAAACAAGGTATCGCGCAGTTCGGCAAATAGTGTGTTGGTCAGCCTGGCGGCTCCGTAAGCCAACACCAGCAATAAAATAACGTGTATCGCCAACTGCCCGGAATCGGTATCCAACCCATCGACCAGCGCCTTCAGCAGAAAAGGAATGCAGAGCAGCCCCGCCTTCGCCCCAAGCAGGCAGAGGAGCGCCAACGCGACCCGATTACGACTAACACGCAAAATAGGAGCGAGGCGCCACCACAGCTTGGAGATCAGATAACGAGTACTCGCCGTGGTGTCTTCGTTGAATCCTTGGCTACGCATGCCACTCCAAGCCGTATCCCCGAGGGGCCGTATCGAATGAATACTCGAGACACCGACCGCTCGCGCCCTGAGTATGAAGCGGAAAGCGGTTGGCATGCCTACGCTGTAAGGCAGCGGCACCTCAACATCTCCCGGCGCACACATTGCCCCGATTCGCTTCCTATTGCTACTGATCTAAATGCCATCGATTTTTGATCGGCAGTGGCGGCATTTTAAAAAGACTGGCGCATCGAATCTGAAAAGGCGATGCTCACCAAAATCCAGTCATGATTGGCTTTGATACCCAGAACGCCACGTGCACTGGTCAAAATAAAGGAAAAGCGTTATGCCGCAAGTCAGGCACCTGCCACCGGATTGCTCGACCGACGACCTTATCGATCTGCTCGAACAGGACGGGGCAGCCATTGTGGATGGCTTTGTCAGTGATGCTTGGCTGGCAGAGTTCAACGCCGCTGTTCAAACCTCGGTCGACCACTACACGCCCTATGATTACGGAGAGCCAGAAGCGGAAGAATTTCTGGGTCGTCAAACCGTAAGGTTGAATGGCCTTTTGAATAAGGCTCCGAACTACATCGACTTGATCTCCGACGAACGACTGCTCACCGTCATGGATCACTTTCTTGGGCCCCAATGCGGTCAGTACCGCCTCAATTCCAGCGAAGTCATTGAAATTCATCGTGGTGAGACTGCGCAAGAGCTTCATTGGGATGATGTGATCTGGCCCGCCCATTTCTGGGCGCCCGACAAGTTATTGCAATTTAATGTGATGGTTGCCGCAACTGATTTCACAGAAAATAACGGTGCGACACAGGTCGTACCCGGCAGCCATCAGTGGGATCACAGCACACGCGAAGCAAAGGCAGAAGAAGTCACGTTGGCCACAATGAAGGCGGGGAGCGCTGTCTTCATACCAGGTAAAACGCTTCATGGCGGCGGCACCAATACCGATGGCACGAAGCGCAGAGCCATTGTGGCGTCTTATGTGCTGGGCTGGCTTCGCACTCAGGAGAATCACTTTCTGCACACCACGGTGGAGCAAGCCAGGCAGTGGCCGGAGAGGGTCCGGCAACTATTGGGCTATGATCTGTACGCGCACTACGACGAGAATATTCAAGGCGGCCCGCTGGGCTACTACGAATACGGCAGCCCTAGCGCCCTATTTGAAAACAAGTGACAGCAGTAACGCTTATGTGTGCGCGCTAACTGCTGGCAGTAGCGCGAGATGATAGTTAGCCTAGATCTCTAGGGGAGAATCGATAACCCGTCCCGTACACCGTCTGGATGAGGTCGCTGTATGAGGGATTAACGTCCTCCAGCACTTTGCGAAGCCTTCTAACGTGAACATCGATGGTGCGCTCCTGCACAGACACATTGGCTTCCCAAATCCGCTCCAGTAACTGCGCTCGCGAGAAAGCGTGCTCAGGGTGTTCCATAAAAAACTGGAGCAACTTGAACTCTTTCGGCCCTACCGAGAGGACACTGGGGCCCATGGTAATTCGATGGCTGTCCACTTCCAAAACCAGGTCGCCCACTCTTAATTTTTCTCGCTGGCTTCCGCCTTCAGCACTGCGGAATAGGGCCCGAATTCGCGCAAGTAACTCCTTCGGCGAGAAAGGCTTGGTGATGTAGTCATGAGCCCCCATGTCGAGCCCCTGAATAATGCTCTCTTCATCGGTTTTCGCAGTCAGCATGATGACAGGGAGAAAGCGGGTCGCCTCCTCTTTGCGCAGCCTTTTTAACAGCTCTATGCCGCTGGCCCCAGGGAGCATCCAGTCGAGCAACACCAAGTCTGGAAGTTGATCCGTGATCAACCAATAAGCGTCCTGAATATCGGCAGCCTCCAGACACTCGAAACCAGCAACGCCCAGTGAAGTTATAAGCATTTCCCTGATGGCTGGCTCATCGTCGACTACCAATATCTTCCTCACGAGAATGCCGTCCACCAATAAAAATGGCGGTGGCAAAATATCGCAGGCTTGCTGCCAACCACATTGATCTCACCAAGAGCGGTCGCCACCCTCGACCAGCTATACCGTTGCCTCAGCAACTCCGCTGCATGATGTGCAGTTGCGTTCATAGCGTCCCGGGAAGTGTCCAAGATGCCCACCAAGGATCTGTGCCGTCGGGATTGACCGCACCGATATAGGTGGTTGAGTCGAGATACTCCCCATCAGCGACAGATTCGGGGTAAGCGCCATTAATCACCTCCCAGTCCAGAGCCGCCAGGCCAAATGCCTCGGGTGCCTGAGAACTTAATAGGTCGTCCAACTGCGCATCCGTCTCTGTGACGCTGGAGGCATCAAACACCACATTTGGCGACGAAAGCGCACCGTGAACACCTACGCCCTGACCGCAATCCTGTATCCAGTTGTTAATCACAAGTGCGGTGCTGACCAGCGCTTCTGAACCAGAGCCATCAACATTAATACAGCTATCGACCGCAGTTTCGGAGGAATCCGTGACCGTCACGACAGTGTTATGAAAAAAGCCGCCCGAACGCTTCTTGAAGTTCAAACTGTAGGTGTCGCGATCCGCGACTTTATCGTTGATGATCGTAACGTTCGCCAAGGTTGGCTTGGAGAGAAAACCCTCTGAAGAACCCTCTGTATCCATTTCGAACGCTTCACCCTTTGCACCGTCCTGCTTGACGATAATGTACTGAAGGTTGCCCTGATAACCTTCATCCCAGTCGACCGAGTCATCGTTGTTATTGGTGAAGACGCCATGCTTCACATTGACAGTGCCGCCGTAGAATTCAATACCGTCATCCGAGTTGCCATGCACCTGGATGTAGTCCATCTCGGTACCTCGACCAACCCCCACCAATGAGATGCCGTTAATCTCATTACCTGTAGAGAACTCGTAGCCACCTTCAGCCACGACGACGTAGCGGAGCACGCCACTGCTGTCATCAGGGTCATAACCTCCCGCAAAGCCAGACTCACCCTCGGAGTCGATGTCGCAGTAACTGCCGCCCAGAGCACACTCGTTGTGCGGCGCGTAACCATGAATAATCAAGCCACCCCATTCACCAGCGCCGTCATAGCCATCGTCATCTGAAGAGAAGACGATTGGCGCATCGGATGTACCCATAGCCATAATTTTGCTGCCGCGGGTAATCAACAAATTGGCAAATGTGCCGCTCTTACCCAACACTTCAACTCCCGCCTCGATAGTCAACGTCACGGCCTGAACGGCGCTGCCGTCGTCCAGCGTGCCGTCACTGTTGATTTCGAGTTGTCCGTTACCGTTGCCAACAGTCACGCGGTCAGACATCAAATAGCTCAAACCAGAGGAAAGTGTCATATCTTCAGAGATCGTGGCAGGGAGTTCACATAACCCCTCGCTGACTTCAGAAGTATCCTCGGGACACGCCTTTGCAGCGTCGCTACCAGAGTCACCGCCGCTGGAGTCGCCACCACTTGAGCCTCCACCATCATTTGCGGGTGCTTCAATATTGATCGTCGTGCTCTCATCACCCGAACAGGCGCTGAGCAAAAAGGCGAGAAAAGTTAATACAAAGATCTGCTTCATCAGGGGCCTCATCTAGTTGAAGTCTTTGGAAAGTGATTGAGGTGGGGCGTTAAAACTGCCAGTCCAGACCGAGCTGTATCGTCGGTCCGCGGTTATAAACTTGAAATGGCTGGCCTCCCTGCGTGTACTCAACTTTCTTATCCAGCAGGTTCTCTAGCTTGGCTTTTACAGTCAGCGCATCGGAGATGTCGAAGCGGTAAACAAGGTTGAGATCGAGCCGTGGTTCCAGGAACACATCTGGTTGACCCGATACGCCCACGTCTGCGATGGACTTACCGTTCTGGTTTAGCAGCACCGTTAGCTGATGCCCTGCACTGAGGTGGTCGTAGCCAAAAATAATATTGGCTGTATATTCCGGCTGCCCTTGCAGCGCACGGCTGGGCTGATTTTCAGCAGAAACCTCAGATTCAATGAACGCCGCGTTAAACGCCAGAAAGAACGATTGGTCGTAACCATCACCGAGGAGAAACTCGAACCGACCATCTACCTCGACGCCATATAACTCCGCAGAGTCGGAATTTTGGAAAGTGCGTGAGTTCCCCGCCGTTCCAGAAGCAGCCTGAACGACCCTCTCAATCGGCTTGTCCATGTCCTTGTAAAACAAAGCCACAGATAAGCTGTCGGCCTCTGACAGATACCATTCCCAGCGGAGATCCGCGTTGATGATGTCTGATATTTCGAGGAACGGATTACCCCGCACTCGAAAGTTAAACTCATTGTCATAAAAAGTCGCGTTAGCTGCCTCTTTGAAATCGGGCCTTGCTACCGTCTGAGAGACTGCCAAGCGCAATTGCTGGGTATCGTTGATAAACCAGTTGACACCAAGGCTAGGTAAAAAGCTGTCTTCGTCTATGACAGATTGCACTGCCCCCTGCTCACCCTGCAGTGAGAACGTGTCGGTTGTCTGTTCGTAGGTTTCGTAGCGTCCCCCAAAAACCACCTGCCAGACAGACTCAAAGGTGTGGTCGTACATCAGGTAGGCGCTGTTGTACTTCAACTCCGCGTCATAACTATCCGACGCAAGGGTTTTATCCACGAACACCAAGCCCGTGTTTGGGCTGTTGGAAATGCCTCCCTGGCCGCCAGCATCGCAACCGCTTCGGGTCGCCGTGCCATCGCAGGTATACACCACATCTGACACCAGCAAGCTGTCAGTACGGAGCAAATCGTCGCGGACCTGGTTCACATTGAAGCCGTAGGTCGCACTATCAGAGTCCCGCTCGCGGGATATCAGCTGCAAGCCCGTTGTGAGTTGAGAGAAACTCGCGCCGTTATCAAATACGTCCCAGCTCAGTTGAGCTGACAGATCAAGATTGTCATCCACCAGTTCGTCATAGCGGCGGATGATCGTGCCTGGCTCTAAAATAAAACCATTAAATAAATTGGATTGCTGATCATTAGCCTTTTGAAAGTCGTATTGCGCTTTCAATGGCCCGGGATCGGTAGCACTGGCTGCCGCTGTAAAATCAAACTCTCTGCGATCCGGAGCGTATCGATCGGCTTGGCTCAGCGTCGCCTGCCAATCGAGCAAGACAGACCCTGCATCGTCCAAAAAATGGGAACCCGCGAACTGAGTCGATAAGTACTGTCGCTCTTCCCATTGGATGGTCTGGCGAAGAAGCGCCTGAAACTCGTCCCCTTCCTGGCCGACCGACCGCTCCAACTGGCTCTCGGTGACCCTAGAGGCCACGGTGTTCCACTCAAAGGTGTTGTCGCCTATGTTCCATCCCACAGAGACAAAACCATTTACCTCCACCATATTGGTGTACTGACGGTAGAGAAAGTTATCGGCAATTTCCCCCTGGGATTCATAGGTGTAGCGCTCACCATTCTCACGTTTACTCCAGGCGTTGGAGTAGTTCATTGCGGCGTAGACGCCAAGCTCCGATTCGTCAAATAGAAACAGATCACCAAAATTGAGCCCAAACTTGGCATCAGGTGAAGCGGCCTTGAACTGAGGGTCAAAGCCGTCTTGCATTAACAAGGCGCCCGCGCGACGAAGCTCCCCCTCAGTAAAATCATCTAGTGCGAAGCGCTGTCCTGTTTCGCTGTCAATCGCCTCGCCAGATTGGAGAAACTCGGAGATCACCGAGAGCGCTGCGTCCTCACGCCTGGTACCGTCATCCCAGCCAACAACATCAAAATCACCCCCGAGAGGATCGACGAAAATGGTTTCGCCAGTAAGACCCGTGGTAAAGCCGCCCTGCATGGACAACTCCCGCACCCGTTCGTCCGGGAAGGTTTTCGTATTGATCACAAGATTGCCGCCGGTGGATTCACCCGGCATGGGAGTCAAAAAGGTCTTTTTGATATCGAGCTGATTGACGAAGTTTGAGGGGAACAGGTCTAGGGGAACGGTCCTTTTTGAGGGATTCGTTGAGGGCATAGTGGCGTTGTTCAGTGTTGCGGAGACATACCGTCCACCAAGACCCCGAATAAATACGTACTTGTTATCCTGAACCGAAACTCCCGGTACTCGAACAACTGAAGCAGCCACATCGGAGTCTGCAAATCTTGCCAACAGTTCGACGCCAATCGTGTCGACAATGTTGGTGGTGTCGCGCTCACTGACCTCAAGACCAGCCGGGTCAAAAGAGGCGACTACAAACACCTCCTCAAGATCAGGTGCCAAGACCTGCATTGTTTCACCGGCTTCATTGATAGTGAGTTGGACCGAACGTGTAAGCCCTCCCACGACGCGAAAGTTCCCAGTTTGATCAGCGACTTGGGTCCTATAGCGACCGCGAGGCAGCGTTACGGCGGCTTCTCCCGCGCTGTTCGTTTGAAGGGATATTCCCAGCCCGGCGATATAAACAGGTTCATACCTAGCAGGGGCCTCACCCCGCCTCACCCTAATATTCAGGGTTCCCTCAGCAGCTGCTTTGCGCTCAGTAACACCTTCGATTTGAGAATAAACATCCACAAAGACATCGTTTCGATCCATCTGCACAATGGCATCCACGAGCTGTCCAGCGCCCGAAGTGAAGCGAGTAGTGATGCGCCCCTCTGAAGTGTCGATTCCCAAAGTGTGAGTCCCTTCACCCGGAAGATCAGCAAAGAGCGAACCGTCCGTTGCAGTCGTACCGACCCAAACTTGATCTATGGATACCTTGGCATCAGCAAGCGGAGCGTCAGCCGAGAAAACATGGACAAGAATTTCATCAGCGGCATCGGCAGAGCTGGCAATAGATATCCAGCACACCATCACTGACAGAATGGGAAAACAACATCGAACTAGTGAATGGAAAAACATTGATCGCTCTGGCTAGGTTTGGCTGTCGAGCTAAACCTTAGGGCCAGAGCGTGAAACTTTGATGGCGATGACTTTACGGAACGTTGAATTATTTGTTTCATTTATGTGACATGAGCGCGCACAAAAAAGCCCGGCGAATGCCGGGCTTCCCAGAAAAACGTTCTCGAATTACACGCGTTCAATAATGATCGCGGGGGCCATACCGCCCGCCGCGCACATGGTAATCAGTGCGTAGCGCCCATTCTGGCGCTCGAGCTCATCGAGTGCTGTGCCCACCAGAATCGAACCGGTCGCGCCGATGGGATGGCCCAGGGCCATCGCACCGCCGTTGATATTGACCTTTTCTCGATCGAGGTCGAGCCTCCGGATGAAACGCTCTGCCACAACAGAGAACGCCTCGTTGATTTCCCACACATCGATATCATCTTTGGTGAGTCCGGCTTTCATCAGAACTTTCTCTGCCGCCGGCACCGGCGCGTTTAACATCAGCGTGGGGCAATCGCCCATGTTTGCTGTGGCGACAATCCGTGCCCGCGGCGTCATGCCGCTTTTTTCCATGTAGGCCTCTGAGGCCAGCAAGAGTGCCGCCGCACCGTCGACCACGCCCGAAGAATTGCCAGCATGATGGATATGGTTGAACTCAGTTATCTCGGGATATTTCTGTTGGATCAGAGCGCCGTAGGTGGTGCCCGCCTCGTCGACCGGCACATCTCGCACCACGCTGAAGACCGTTTTCAGCTCTGACAGGCCCTCTCTTGTAGTCTCGGGTCGAGGGAATTCCTCGTGATCGAGGGCCACTGTGCCATCGGGGTTCTTGACCGTGACCAAAGACTTGTCGAAGCGGCCCTCGGCAATGGCCTGCGCGGCCCGCGCCTGGCTTACCAGCGCAAGGTCATCCACCGCGTCACGATCAATGCCCTCAAGAGTGGCAATCGCATCGGCACAGACACCCTGCTGCGACTGGGGGTGCATGGCGCGCAGTTCCAGGTTGCCCGAGTCGATCATGGGCGGCGTAGACGGGTCAGCAATCTGGCCGTGGTAGCTCATCATCTCGGTACCACCTGCGATCACCAGATCTTCCATGCCCGACATGATCTGCGCCGCGGCGAGATTCACGGTGGTAATGCCCGAGCCGCAGAAACGGTCCAAAGTCACACCCGAAGAGCGCACGTCGTAGCCGGCGTTGAGTGCTGCCATGCGGCCCAGATCACCGCCCTGCTTACCCGCTTGCGATGAGGTGCCCCAGATGATGTCGTCGACGTCGGCAGTATTGAGGCTGTTCCGCTCGGCCATGGCAGCGAGCACAGTGGAACCGAGGTAAGAGGGATGCAGGTGCGCGAGTGCGCCCTTTCCGACCTTGCCGATGCCGCGGGGGGTGCGGCACGCATCAACAATATAGGCATTACCCATAATTTTTCTCCTGAAACATCTGGCTGTGACGCGCATGCGCGTCTTTGATTTATTAATGACTGCCGGAGCAGTAGAAATGACCCTGCACGCTACGTGGCGTGCTGAAGGGAGTCAAATGACTGACAGGTCATGCCTCTTCAGACAATTATCTGGACATTGCCAGCATTGCCGAAAAGGCTGTTGATTTAACGCCGATAAAATCTCTTGGCCAACAAAAGCATCAGACCGCCCAAAGCCGCTAACCCGAGGGTGGGCACTGTTGGCACAGGCTTGGGATGACAGATATCTGGGTCGACGCCCGCACTGATGTCGACAAGACAGTGGTCTGCCATAGCGGAAGCGGACGCGACATAGGCGACCACGCCCTTAAAAGTGGCGGTTATAGCCTGCCGGCGCGTTATCGATTGCATTTTTTCCACCTGAAAACTCTTCACGTCATTAGTCACGTCCAGCGTAATATGAACCTCTGTAGCCACACAAGCCTAAAAGGTTTCCCGTCAATTGCGCTAACGATGCCCATGCGTCGTGCACAACCTCAGACCGATTCTTGGAACGCAGCGTGTAAGCGAACATCACCTTCACCCACATGAGAAATACGTTAAAAAAACGCCGCGGCAATTGAATCGACACGCCTACTGCGATCGCAAGTGGCGTGCCGTATTTTTTTAGCATCAACATACCCGCTACGCCATGATCCAATTTTCGGTGAAATCCCACCTTAAAAGTGATTCTCTGACCGGTAATCGTCTCCCGAATCACCGCTTTGGGAACAGGGACCGCTTCGATATCCAGTGCAGCTGCCTGCCGACGAAAATCGGTATCCTCTGATCCACAGGCGTCAAATCGCGGATCAAATCGCAATTCACACTCGCGGTAGAGACTGGCATGAATCAGCAAATTGCCGCCGCCAAACCGCGTAGGCCTCTCAAACATTTGCTCCAAATTGTCCGGGTCCCTCTCGATTGCCAGAGAGTAGCCATCGGGAAAGCGATACCAGTATTGGCCATGAAACAGCCGACCCTCGGGCTTCGATTTCATCGCTTCCGTGTAGGCTTCTAACCACGATTCAATAGGGAGAACATCGTCGTCCAAGCACGCCACCCACTCAGCATCGAGCCGCTCCGCCTCAGCGAAAACACGATTTCGGACCGCAGATAACCCAAGCTCCGGCTCTAGGAAGCAATGGGTTAGCAATCCGGTTTCAACCTTGCCTAGCCTCGGCGAAGCCTCGCGTCGGTTTTCGACGAGCAGAACCTCATAACGAAAACCGGGGGGAAATGAGAGCTTGGCTATGCCCTGAGCACAGTGCGCTTCAAAAACTGCCGTGTCTCGCGTGCAAATCGCCAGCAGAATGAGCGGTTTCTCTTCTTTTTCTCCGCACTCGCTCAGTGTTTCTGCTCCGATTCGATCGTTTGATCAGTTGCTGGATGAAGATACCAGTTCACGGAGCGTGGTTTTGAGAATCTTGCCGATGTGACTCCGCGGCAGCTCATCGAGCTGCTTGAGCGCCGAGATGCGCTGGGTTTTGCCCAGCTCGGCATTGGCGCGAGCGCAGACTGCAACGAGGTCCAGCTGCTCACCGTCCCGCCGCGACCACAAAGCCCAAAGGCGTCTCGCCCCACTCCCTGGAGGGGATGCCAATCACAGCAGCATCCGCCACTTCAGGTTGCTTTAGGAGCGCATCCTCCAGATCCCGGGGGTAAATGTTGAAACCGCCAGAAATAATCATGTCCTTGGAGCGGCCCAGCAGGGTAACGAAACCCTCTTCGTCTACGCGACCAATATCGCCCATGCGCTGCCAGCGCTCGCCGTGGTCGTCGTACCAACTGGCCTCTTCGGTTTTGTCGGGCTGGTTCTGATAGCCCGACATCATGGTGGTCGAGCGACCCACCAACTCGCCAATCTCGCCTACAGGTAACCGATTCAATTGCTCGTCAATGGTGAACACTTCGCTACCGCCCCAAGGGATCCCAACCGTGTGGAGCTTATCGGGGTTGGTGTCGGCGCGGAGCAGACAGACCACGCCACCCTCGGTCATAGAGTAAATCTCAATCAGCGCCCCGGGCATGCGCCGCACAACCTCGGCTTTGAGCTCCGCCGAAAACGGCGCACTGGTGCAGTACTTGAGCGCCATACTTGAGAGGTCGTAGTCATCAAACTGCGGGAAGTCCATCAGTCTCTGGTACTGCACCGGCACCAAAATGGTATGCGTCGCCCGGTGTTGCTGGGCCAGCTCCAGCCAGCGCGCGCAATCGAACTTGCGCATCAGCACCGCGGTGCCGCCGTAGGCCATGGTGGCCACAAAAATCCCCAGCGTGGTATTGGAGTACATCGGCGTAGACAGCAGCGTTACCTGACCCGGCAACCCCAAGCCACTCTCTTCTCCCACTGCCATCTGGTACCAGCGCATCTGGCGGCTGTGCACAATGCCTTTTGGTGTGCCCGTCGTGCCGCTGGAATAGATGATGTTGTAAGGGTCGTTAGGGCCAGTCTCGACCTCAAGTGGTGTGGCACCCTCGGCGGCCATCCAATCGAACAGGAACGGCGCACCATCAGACTCGTCTGGCGCATCCATCATCACGTGCTTAAGGGTCGGCAACGCGACACCACTGTCGACGAGCTCCGCGCGCTTTATGTGATCTATGAACAAATGCTCCGCGCCGCTATCGGTCATCATGGCGGCGAGTTGCTGCGGGGTCGCAGAGGTGGTCAGGGGCGCGGCACAGCCGCCCGCGGCAATGGCCCCGAGATACACCAACGCATAACGAATGGTGGTGGTGCCGAGAATGGAGACTGCCTGACCCTTTTGTAGGCCCTCAGCTTGCAGCTGTGCGGCAATCCGATTCACCAGTGCTGCAGTCTGTGACCAGGTCAGCTGCTCTTCACCATCATCGAGCGCAATACGGTCTGGCTGGTTTGCGGCGTGGGCGTTAATGAGCCAAGCCAGCTCACCATAAGGCTGCTTGAGATATTGCAGCGTCTCGGTGGCGGGTATTGAGGTATTGGGAGTCATAGCGCGCTCGGTTCGCGTCCGCAGTCAGGTTGCCAACTGCGTTTTACCACGGGCGCTACGCTAGTGGCAGGGTTTAGGCACTGGCGCGAGCGGGTTTCCGGTTGCGGCCGCCCTGCTTTGCCGACTGTCCACCCTGACTTTTGTTGGCCTGACCACCGCGATGCTTCTTGGCGCCAGACTTTGCCTTATTAGAAGGGCGCTTACCGCCGGTTTTATTCGGGGGCCGCTTGCCGCTGGATTTGACTGGCTTGGTGGGCAAGCGATGCTCGGGCTCAAATCCCTCGATCTCTTCCCGTGGAATCGATTTTTTGATCAGCCTCTCGATTTTCTGAAGCTGGGAAACCTCGTCCGCGCTCACTAACGAGAGCGCAATGCCCGCCTCGCCCGCGCGACCTGTTCGGCCGATGCGATGCACATAATCTTCCGCGACATGGGGCAGATCAAAATTCACGACCCGCGGTAGCTGTTGAATATCGATCCCCCGCGCAGCAATATCAGTGGCCACCAGTACCTGTAGTCGCCCGTCTTTAAATTGCTTCAACGCGCGGGTGCGTGACCCCTGTGTCTTATCGCCATGAATCGAGTCGCTATTGATGCCCGCGTTGCATAGCTTGCGCGATATCTTGTCAGCACCATGTTTGGTGCGAGAGAAAACCAGTACCTGACCCCATCGCTCGCTGGTCACCAAATGCTTCAACAGATCTGTTTTACGCGTTTTGTCGACGGGATATACCGTCTGATCGATGAGGCTAACGGTGGTATTGGCCGGCGTGACCTGAATTTTTTGTGGCTGGTGTAAAAACTCGCCTGCCAGAGACTCGATCTCGCGAGAGAATGTGGCGGAAAACATCAGTGTTTGGCGCTTTTTGGGCAACTCCGCATGGATGCGGCGCATCGCAGGGATAAAACCCATATCGAGCATCCTGTCAGCCTCATCCAGCACCCACATCCTCACGCGGTCGAGCCGCACGGCGCCCTGCCCCAATAAATCTAACAAGCGGCCAGGGGTCGCGACCAGAATATCGGTACCTCGGGCGAGCTGGCGAATCTGAGGACGGATGTTGACGCCACCGCACACCATTTGGCTATGCAGCTTGAGTCCCGCGCCGTAGCCCCGAATGTCATCGGCGATCTGCGCTGCGAGCTCCCGGGTAGGGGTCAAAATTAAACAACTGACGTCTTTCGGCCCCGGGCGTGCCCCCCCCTTGAGCATATGAAGCACAGGCAGCGTAAAAGCAGCCGTTTTGCCGGTTCCGGTTTGTGCGGCCGCCATCAGGTCACAACCTGACAGCACCTGCGGGATGGCCTTGGCCTGAATCGGCGAAGGCGTGTCGTAACCCTTGGCCGTAATATTTTGTATGAGCTTGGCGTTCAGGCCCAGCTCGTTAAATGCGGTCATCGTGTGCTCTGTGTTGGGTATCGCGTTTAGGTGCAACGTGACGTGAGGGAGTCGAGAGTGGTGTTACGCAGCGCAACCCTCAACGGATGGCGCGCAGTATGCGGGGGCAGGCCTACAATACAAGTTTTATTTCACCGCACTATCTACCAAAGCCATTTTTAGGATCGCGATGGTGTCGCCTCTCGCGTCATCGCCCCAAGACCTCGCCACATCAACAGCACTGCCAGCGGGAGGAAGATCGCTCCGACCAAAGACAAAGAGGCACCCACCGCGCGCGCATCCGCAAAGATATAGTCGTTTGCCAACGCCACACTGGCGGGCCCCAGCGACAGTCCGATCAGATTCGTACAGAGCACGTAACAACCCGCCATCAAACCTCGCATTTCATTGGGACATGCGTTCTGCAGCCCTGTGGCGAAGAGCGCCAGTGGAAAAGTGACCAAATAGCTTGCGCAGGCAATGAAGCTCAGTGCGATAGGCAATGAAGTCGCCAGTCCAGCTGAGATCAATACCGGTATCAGCAGAAGGGTAGATAGAATCGAAGTCAGCAGCGGCGCGCCACTGCCATGCCCGCGTCGTACCATCCAGCGCGACATGACAGGGCCGCTTAACACACCCGCTGAACCGGCTAGTAAGGCGATTGTCCCGTAATAACGTCCCGCCTGAACTATCTCGAGGTCATGCACTCTGATCAACAAGCTTGGAACCCATGCCTGAAGTGCGTACAACACCAGAACGATAAAAGGGGAGCCCAGCAAATACGCGCCAAAGATCCCGCGGCGCGGCCATATATATTCAGCTACCTCCCGCCACGTCAGACTCACCGAGGCCTCTGAGACCCGCTCCGTCCTCGGGGGATCGCGGAGCAGAGGTAATAAGAAGACCATACATAAACCAGGAATAGCCACTAACATGAATGTCAGCTGCCACGGCGCCAATACACCCAGCAGCGGCAACTCTATGGCACCCAACGCACTCGCCCAGCGCACAACCTCAGCGCCCAGAATGAGAGATAAACCGGCACCCAGATAGGGACCCATTAAAAAAATACTGACGGGTAAAGCCCGCCTCTCCTCTGGAAAATAATCTGCGAGTAAAGACCAGGAAGCGGGGGTCACACTGGCCTCTCCGGCGCCAACACCCATGCGAGCCACACCCAATTGCCAAAAGTTCTTGCTCAGACCGCAGCTCACACAACTGACTGTCCAAACAAGAATCCCGATCACCAGAACGCGAATTCGGTTGGCCCGATCAACAATGCGACCCAACGGGATGCTCAAAATGACATAGGGTAAAACAAAGGCCAGCCCCTGAAGAAAGCTGAACCTGCGAGTCGGATAAAGACAGATCTGTGCGAATGGGATCGACCAACAAATTGATGATCTGCCGGTCGATAAAAGAAAAAGTATATGTTGCCGTCAACAGCGCCAGAGCCCACCAGGCAGCCCTGCCGCGAGTTTGACGCTCGCTCAAAGCCCCGACCCATCCTCTGAATAAATCACCCAGATCTTGCGATAACCCTCAGTCTCCCAGCGTCCAATCCACTCTTTGGGAATGGTTACCGCCTCGCCCGCATTGACGGTCATCGCCCTGCCATCCGACGAGGTCAGTATCACACTGCCCTCAAGGAAGAACATGAACTCATCCACACCGTAAGGCTCGGTGATATCAAAGACCTGTGGCCCGGCTTTGTACAGGCCTGAAGCAAACTTACCGTCGCTCGATTTGAGCGAAGTAAAGTCGAGAATCTTTTGACCCGACTGCTCCGTCGTGACGGTCGTAGGGTGATCGAATACCGCCCCTCCAAGGTCAATCACCGACAATTTAGCGGGATGCTTCACGTCAGCGAAGGCAAGTTCGCCGCTTAATAAGGCCACCACAGTAATACCAACCCTGTTTATCCATGCCTGCTTTTTCTTCATTGCTGCTTGCTCCTGGTTCGCTGGACCTAAGATGTTACTGGTACTCTTCACCAACGCACAGAACTTATGACCTACAAGCCGAATCCCTCGTGGAGGACAAGGGCCCTATCGAGACGAGAAGCTCGGAGCCAATATGACGCGAAAAACTGACAGGCAGTTGGGCATGTTCAAACCCATTACCCGGCGTGACTTCGTTCAGGGAGCCGCGGTAATCGCTGGCGCGACACTGCACCCAAATGCTTTGGGTGATCCCAGAGCCATTGGAAACGCCGGGCAACCTGATATCGGTAGCCGCTCACATTATCCGCCGACGAAAACGGGTATGCGAGGTTCACATCCGGGAGCATACGAAGCGGCCCACGCACTGGGGCGCCATGGCGCAGCGTTCCCAGAGCCGGCAGACACTGGCGAGCACTATGACCTTGTGGTGGTAGGCGCCGGAATCTCCGGTCTGGCTGCAGCTCACTTTTACCGTGAGAAGATGGGCCCGGATGCTCGCATTCTGCTGCTTGAAAATCACGATGACTTCGGCGGTCACGCCAAGCGGAATGAGTTTCACCAGAGCGGCAAGATGGTCTTGTCGCTCGGCGGCACTCACAACCTCGAGTGGTGGAAATTCAGCGATACCGTGAATGCCGTCCTAAAAGACCATGGCGTTAACCCGCAAACCATGCTCGACGAGATGACTTTCGAGTACGGACGCGACGCACCCCATAGCCCCGCAACGTGGTTTGATAAAGAGCACTACGGTGAAAATCGCCTGTTAACGAACTTCAGCTTGAGAAGCCGCCTTACTGCCGAACAGATAAGCCGTATTCCAATCTCTGACGCAGGGCGCGCGTCACTGACCAGTTTCTACGCCAGCGGTCCAACACACGCCGATCAATCAGAAGATGAGACAGAGAGACTGCTGGGCAACATCAGCTACCCCGCTTTTCTTCGTCAATACGGTGGTCTGACCGAGGATGCAGTCCAGCTATTTGACAAAGAACAGCATGGTTCATGGGGACTGGAAATGCGTGCACTTTCAGCAGCCGAAGCGATAGAGGAAGGCTATCCGGGTGCACATTTATTCGGTCACAACTGGGAGCAGGAGGACTTTGAGTATCCGGTCGCGATGTGGCCAGACGGCAACGCGAGTCTCGCACGGCTTATGGTCGCGAGGTTAATCCCCGAGGTCGCTCCAGGAGTCACGGCAGGCAGCGTGGCGACCGCGCAATTCGATTACACCGTTTTAGATCAGGACAGTGCCGCTGTTCGACTGAGACTCAACGCAACGGTCGTTGGCGCGGAAAATACCGACTCGGGTGTAGTAGTGAACTATTTTTCGGGTGGCCAGGTTCAGCAAGTCTCGGCACGGCATGCGGTACTGGCCTGCTATCACAGCATGATTCCGTCTATTTGCCCTTCGATGACTGACACCCAGAAAGCAGCATTGAAGTATCAGGTCAAGATGCCCCTGATACTGACCAACGTTCTGATCCGCAATCGTGAAGCGCTCGACAGGCTCGGGGTCGATGCCATCTCCTGTCCGGGAAGATTACACGCCAGATTGTTCCTTTTTCAGGGCATTCACTCAGGCGGATACGAGGGGCCCGAAGACAGTAGTGACGCCGTTTCTCTCGTCTTTTGGGGGTCGATATCACCTCCGCAGGAAGCGATCGACATCCATAGTCAGCTGAGGGGATCTCGGCAGAAACTGCTTGATCTGACGTTGGACGACTTTGAGCGCGAGGTCCGGACGGTCCTGGACGGATTATTGGGACCGGAGGGTTTCGATGTCGCGGAGGATATTCTTGCCATTACGGTAAACCGCTGGCCCCATGGTTACGCCTATGAGTACATGCAGCTATGGGATCCTGATTGGGCACCCGGACAGGCGCCGCATGAAATCGCCCGCAAACGCTTTGGCTCCATTGCCATTGCGAATGCCGACGCGGGCGCCTCGGCCTATACCCATGTCGCTATTGACCAAGCACAACGAGCCGTAGACGAGTTGCCAGAAACGTCATGAGCGAGGCTCTCGGGCTGGCCCTATAATCCGGCTTGCTCACGCGACTTTCAGGAGGAACCGAAAACTCAACGTCAGACTAGCGGCCACCTTGATACAGTCTAGCCGGCACCTCTGGTTAGCCCCTCTCAAGCCTGGTTCTTCTTCAATTCAGAAACATCCATCGCACACTAACCGCGGTATTTTTGAGGTCGCACCATGACTGAACGGATCATCCAAAACGCCTACTACGTTCCCAACATAGATGAGGGCATTCAGCAGTTTCATCATCTGTGGGGGCTGGGTCCTTTTTTCGTGCGTCGTCATATCGACTTGGAGAACGTTCTATACCGTGGTCATCCCGCCGAACTGGATATTTCAGCGGCCTATACTCAGGCCGGTGATCTCATGATTGAACTGGTCACACAACATGACGATGCCCCGTCCATATTCAGAGATATGTACAGCGCCGACGAGGGTGGCTTTCATCATGTAGCGTTGGACTTTGGTGATCATGATGAGCGGGTCCACCATTTCAACCAACTCGGATACGAATCAGTCACGAGCTTCAAAACCGCAGAAGGTCGCGGCGCCACCTATCTCGACACCATGGCGGCGGTAGGGCACGCGACCGAAATCTATATCGTTAATGACAGCCTTTTTCATTTATATTCGGAGGTCAAGCACGCGTCAGAGCATTGGGATGAAAAACATTTAATTCTTGAACTCTGACCGCTTCATTGAGAAGTAGCGCGATTGAATTCATTAATACAGCGTCCTAATGGCGCAGTCAGAGCGCATCAACCAATAACAGGAGTGCTAACTCGCTCATGGAACACACTTGCCAATGCCCTTGCGGAACTAATCAATTCTCGGTGAGTGGCGAACCGATCGTCCGCTTTTTCTGCCACTGCTCTATTTGCCAAGATAAATACAACGCGCCCTTTGCAGACGTCGCGCTATTTAAATTGTCATCCGTAGCGGTCCCTGAGCAGGCCGTCACTTACGGCCAATACAAGCGCTTTGTGGCGATTGATCGCGGTATCTGCGATGAGTGTCATAACCCTGTCATGGCCAAAATGGGCGCAGGGGAAAAAGGTTATGCATTTATTGCAGCACAGAATTTCGCCAACCCGGAGGCTCTGCCGGCCAGCAGCATGCACGTGTTTTACGGCACCCGCGCCACTGACGTCGACGATCTGTTACCCAAACACCACAATTGGTTGAGTAGTCAGTGGGCGTTCTTAAAACTACTGAGATCGGCGGGCTGAGCGCCATGGCTCCGCTTTTGGTGTCACCACTTCTCGACCCAGTGGCTACACGTGCACCGTGACAGTGGGTACCCGCGCGGAGCGCAACAGATGATTCGTCCTGCTCCCTAAAAAGAGGCTCTTTAAAGGCGAGTGGCTATAAGCCCCCATCACCAGCATGTCGACTTCTCTGTCGGCCAGCGCCTGCGTAACTTGTTGTTCGGGATCTCCCGGAAGATAGGCCGTTTCGACCTGAAATCCGCTCGCAGTGAGCGTGCTTTTCGCCCAGTCCAAGTGTTTTTCTGCGTCACTCTTTTGCTTACCCGACATCACGACATGAATCGGCAAATCAGCCAGCCCCGGGTTAGCGGCAATCAAGCTGATGCACCTGCGTGTCATTCGCTTGCCGTCATAAGCGACCAGCGCACTTTTTGGCTCGGAGAATTCGCTGGCAACAGTGAGTATCGGCCTGCGAATATTGCGGCTGATGCTTTCAACATGGCGCCCTAGATCATGCTCGGTATGTGCCGCTGACTTACCACGTCGACCCAACACGTAAAGCGCGACATCCTGTTGTTGGTCGTCAAGGGTCTCCAGCAATTGTCCATAGCGCTGTCTGACATCGACCGTGATGGCGTCTACACGCTCGCAGCGCTTTTTCAGCTCATTGAGAAAAATTCGACCCCGCTCGCGGGTCTCGCGAGACCGCTCACCCTCCTCTTCGGCGAGCCGGTTCAGCAGGTTCTCTTGCGCATCAAAGCCAATAGCACCACTGTGATCGTCACTGGTCGCTACCTCCTGATGACGGTCTATGATGTGCAACAGCTCGAGAGGCAAAGCAAACCGCCGCGCCGCCCAGGCGCTGTAGTCGGCTACATAGTCGGCATAAGGAGACTGATCAACACAGGCAAGAATTTTTTTGGATTGCTTCACAGATAGCGTCTACTGAGGGAGGAGCAAATCTTCTGCCCCTTCTTTGTCATGCAAGCCAAAGCGATCCACCATCGTGGCGCTGGCCTCGTTCAAACCGATCACTTCAACGTCTGCGCCCTCGCGTCGGAACTTGATCACAACCTTATCGAGGGCACTGACTGCAGTGATATCCCAGAAATGAGCGCGACTGACATCAATGCGCACGATATCAATCACCTCCTTGAAATCAAAAGACTGGCCAAATCGATCAGCGCTAGCAAAGAAAACTTGCCCCAGTACCGTATAAGTACGCACTCGACCCTCGTCTTCTGACTGAGACCGTATCACCAAAATACGGCCCACTTTGTGGGCAAAGAAAAACCCTGATAGCAGCACACCGGATAATACGCCCTGCGCGAGGTCGTGGGTCGATACCGTCACCGCTACCGTGACGATCATGACGAAACTGGAACTCGGCGGATGGCTGCGCAGGCTGCGGATCGAATCCCAATTAAAGGTACCGATCGACACCATAATCATAACGGCCACCAATGCCGCCATGGGTATTTGTCGAACCCAATCACCAAAGAACAGCAGCAGTAGAAGTAAGAAAACACCGGCGCTGAGTGTGGAGAGCCGGCCACGACCTCCCGATTTCACGTTGATCACCGATTGTCCGATCATCGCGCAACCCGCCATACCGCCGAGGAAACCACTGGTTATGTTGGCAACACCCTGCCCCACGCACTCGCGGCTTTTATTGCTATTTGTGTCCGTCAGGTCGTCCACGATTGTGGCGGTCATGAGCGATTCGAGCAGCCCCACGACCATCAAGGTAACGGCATAGGGAAAAATGATCTCCAGCGTTGCCCAATTCAGGGGGATATCAGGAATCAAGAAAACCGGCAGTGTTGAGGGCAGGTCTCCCATATCCCCCACGGTCCTCACATCGATACCAAACAATATGGCAGCCGCCGTCAACAACACAATCGCCACCAGCGGCGAGGGCACAATCCGGGTAATAAAAGGCAACCCATAAATGATCCCGAGCCCTGCCGCCGCCATCACATAGACCGCATAGGGCACATCGATCAATTCCGGCAACTGGGCCATAAAAATCAAAATAGCCAGCGCATTGACGAATCCGGTAACAACCGAGCGCGAAACGAAGCGCATTAGCTCGCCCAGGCGAATCCAGCCCGCAATAATTTGGAGTACACCGGTGAGAATGGTCGCGGCAAAAAGGTATTCCAGACCATGCTCTTTGACCAGCGTCACCATCAGTAGTGCCATCGCGCCCGTCGCAGCAGAGATCATTCCAGGACGGCCGCCAGCAAAGGCGATGACCACGGCAATACAGAATGACGCATACAGGCCCACTCTGGGGTCCACGCCGGCGATAATAGAAAACGCGATCGCCTCGGGTATCAGTGCCAGTGCTACCACCAACCCCGCCAGCAGGTCGCTGCGAATATTGGAGAACCACTCCTGCCGAAGTTTATTCATGGGGGAACCGATAAAGAGGATGCGCCGGATTGCCTTGGCGATACGCCTGAATACAGGGAACGGATCGTTTCACTCCAAACCCAGCTGCAGCTGGACCCGGAACATGAGAATGATTACCCAAAAAATCACCGGCGGCGCTCAACTCAACTTGCCGCACACGTCCTACAATTCGGCGCCCCGCCATAACGGGTAGATAAACGCCATTGGTTAAACGCAGTTCATTAATCGAGAGAGACACCATGACAGACACCGCATCGGCAGAATTTGGCTTCGGCACCCAAATCCGTAAATCGCCTTTTTTTGACGCCACCGTCCGCTGGGGGGCAACCGACTTCTCCGTTTATAACCACATGTATATCCCCCGGTCTTTCGGCGACCCCGAACAGAACTTTTGGCATCTGGTGAACGACGCAATCCTCTGTGACGTCGCCGTAGAGCGGCAGGTTGAAATTACCGGAAAAGACGCCGCTCGCTTTGTTCAGTTATTGACTCCTCGTAACCTCTCACAATGTGCAGTGGGGCAATGCAAATACGCACTGATTACCAATGCAGCAGGCGGCATTTTGAATGACCCGGTGTTGCTGAGGTTGGAGGAGAACCGGTTCTGGCTGTCATTGGCCGACAGCGACATATTGCTCTGGGCTCAAGGCGTTGCCACGCACTCTGGCCTAGAGGTGAGTCTTTGCGAGCCCGACGTATCGCCACTGCAACTTCAGGGACCCAAAAGCGGCGACATTATGGCCGCACTTTTTGGTGAGCAGATCCGTGACCTTAAGTACTACTGGCTGGAGCACTTTGAACTCGATGGCATCCCGTTGGTCATTTCACGAACCGGGTGGTCGAGTGAACTGGGCTATGAACTGTATCTGCTCGATGGCTCCCAAGGTGATGCGCTGTGGGAGAAGCTGATGGCCGTTGGCGGCCCGCTGGGTCTCAAGCCGGGACATACCTCCTCAATCAGACGCATAGAAGGCGGGATGCTCTCTTATCATGCCGATATGGATGCCGCGACCAATCCCTTCGAGCTCGGTCTCGATCGGCTGGTCGATCTTGAAATGTCTGCCGACTTCATCGGCAAAGAGGCGCTTCGGCAGATCCGTCAACAGGGCGTCACTCGCTGTCAGGTTGGCCTCGAGATTGACGGCGACCGGCTGTCCGGTCCCAATACCCGGCTCTGGCCCGTATCACTGGACAGTACTCCTGTAGGAAAAGTCACCTCCGCCGTGTATTCGCCTCGCCTCAAGAAAAATATTGCGCTGGCCATGGTGACGGCAGACGCTGCCACCTTAGGTGCCTCGGTTGAGGTTGATATGGCCGGCGAGATCCGCAGTGCCACCATCGTGCCAAAACCCTTTTACGATCCGAAGAAGAGCATCACCGCAGGTACGGCGTGACGCGCCATCTGCACTAAACGACTCGAACCGGGTGGGGTCGAGGTCCGGACCCCTTTAACGCCACGACCGGCCCGGCACCACCGGTTGTGGCGCGGGCATACTGGAGTATGTTGAGAAGGGCTACCGCAGCGACTCAACGCGCTCACGCAAGGCGGTCTTGAGAATCTTGCCCGTCGATGTTTTGGGAAGCGCTTCAAAGATCACTCGTTTGGGCCGCTTATAGCCGGCTAGCTCACCCCGGGCATGTTCAATTAAATCGGCCTCGCTAATGTCACAGCCTTCTACCAACTCCACAAACGCGCACGGCACTTCCCCCCATTTCTCATCGGGCATGGCCACTACTGCGACACAGGCCACCGCTGAGTGGCTGTAGAGTGCATTTTCCACCTCGATGGAGGAAATATTTTCCCCCCCCGAGATGATAATGTCTTTGGAGCGATCCCTGATCTCAATGTAGCCATCGGCATGCTGAACCGCTAGATCCCCTGACCAGAACCAACCATCGTTGAATGCCTTCGCCGTTGTGTCGAGCTGCTTGAGATAACCCTTCATGACGATGTTGCCCCGAAACGCGACCTCTCCCTGGGTGACCCCATCCCAGGGCACAGGCCGTCGGGTGTCCGGATCCAGCACCATGACATCCTCCTGCAACTCGTAGGCCACACCCTGCCGGGCCTTCAGCTTCGCTTGTTCTTCCGCACTGAGGCTCGACCAGGTTGCCCGCTCCGCGCACACCACGGCGGGCCCATAAACCTCGGTGAGACCGTATACATGGGTAATCGATATGCCCATATTTTCCATGGCGAGGATGGTCTGGGGCGGTGGCGGTGCTGCCGCGGTCATCATGCGAACAGACTGTGAGAACGACTGTTCCTCGGCGCCTGCGGCGCTGATGATCATTGACATAATAATGGGCGCCCCACACAGGTGTGTCACTCCGTGATCAGAGAATGCAGCGTAGATTCCCTCCGCTGTGGGGCTCCTTAAGAACACATGGGTGCCTGCGAGTAGCGTAATCGTCCAGGGGAAGCACCATCCGTTGCAATGAAAGAGTGGCAATGTCCACAGGTAAACCGGGTGATGGGGCATTTCCCAGGTCACCACATTATTCACGGCATTGGTCCAGGCACCGCGATGGGAGTACACCACACCCTTAGGTTGCCCAGTGGTACCAGAAGTGTAGTTGAGGGCGATCGCATCCCATTCATCGTCAGGGAGACGGTAATCAAACTCGGGATCTCCCTCGGCCAGCAGCGCGTCATAGGTCAGCGCACCAATGCACTCCCCACCCGGCCCTTCGGGGTCCTCAATATCGATAATCAGCAAGTCTCGTCCAGATCGCTCCACTGCCTCTTTTGCCAGCTCGGCGTACTCGGTGTCGACCAGCAGCACCTTGGCTTCCCCGTGATCAAGGATGTAGCCCAGCGTCTTGGCGTCCAATCGCACATTATTGGCATTGAGTACCGCTCCCAGCATGGGAACGGCCAGCGAGCATTCCAGTGCTTCCGGTATATTGGGCGCGATCAGCGCGACAGTGTCGCCCTTACCCACCCCCCTCAGTGAGAGCGCTGAGGCAAGCCGCTTGCACCGCTCAGCTACCTCACCCCAATTCCGCCGGATACTGCCATGAATTTGCGCAGGAAGATCTGAATAGACCCGCTCGGTGCGCTTGAGCACCGAGACGGGCGTCAGCGGGGCAAAGTTGGCACTGTTCTGGCCGAGCTCTGGCCCGGTGTAGATATTCATACTCAAACTTTACCCTCATCAGGATCCAAGCCTGCGTGACGCCTCCGGCGTCCCACGCGGGCTCAAGACAGAGAGTGTAGCGCGAGGCCCCTCAGGCAGAAAATGCCTTGGCGCAAGCGGGCCTGGCCATCAGTCGATCTGCGTAGGCGCTCAGATTGGGATACGCCTCATCGGTAATGATGCCCAACCGCTTCGACATAATGCAGGCGTGACCAAGCATCGTGTCGGCCGCAGAGAATGCGCCAATCAGATAGTCACGACCGGCTATTGCGGCTTCCACCGGCAACCAAGCCTTGGACAACAGGCGCTCTGCCTGCGAGCGCACCGTCTCGTCCTGTCGATCGGGGGGCAACAACAGAGTATGGACAACGATGGTATTGATGGGCGGCATGACCATGCCCTCACAATAATGAAACCACTGCAGATACTCGGGGAAATGCGGATCGTCTGAGGCAGGCTTTAAGCCACCATTTTTATGGCGCTCGAGAATATATTCCGCAATCGCACCCGACTCATAAATCGAGATATCACCATCTTCCAAAACGGGAATCCGTCCGAGGGGGTGGCGTGCCCGATGGTCATCGGATTTGAGGTCCTTGGGGTGAAAATCCATGCGGTTGAGCTCGTACTCGAGCCCCAGCTCTTCGAGTAACCACAAAGTCCGGCTGGCACGACTGTTGGGGGCAAAATGGAGTTTTAACATGACATCACATCCTTTCATTGAGCCAGGATCGCACTGGCCTTGTGTCCATCCATATATTGGCACATAAAATGCCAATTTTTGAACCTTTGATTAGTGTTCTGCAAGAGGTGTATCAGAGAACGGTAGACCGCTCAGAGGCGTGCTCGCCCTCGCTGATGAGACGAACACCCAGACCAATCAAACGTATCGGTCGAGACTTTCGCTCCCAACCCTCAACCAACAGGTCTTCATAGTCGGCCTCTACGGCCTTGGTGCCTACGCGCTCTACAGTGGTGGTAGTGAAATCGTTGAACTTCAGCTTAATGAAGGCTTTGTCGATCGCGTGCCATGCCTTGGCCGCTTCTATGCGCTCCATCAGGTTGAGGTAAAGCCCCTCAATAATCGGCGACCACTCAGCAGGACCGCTCACATCCTCTGCAAAGGTACGTTCGACACTGATTGACTTCCGTACCCGGCTAGGCTGGACCGGCCGCTCATCACGGCCTCGAGCCCGTTCATGCAGCACCACGCCAAACTGACCAAAACGTCGCCGCAGATCGTGCAAACTCCACTCCCGCACGTCAGCGCAGGTTCTGAGACCGTAGCGGTGCATTTTATCGGCTGTCACCGCACCCACACCGGGAATTTTTTTGACGGACAGTGCCGCGACGAACGCGTCGACTTCGGTGGGGGTGACGACGGTCAAGCCATTGGGTTTTTCCCAGTCGGAGGCGACCTTGGCGATAAACTTATTGACCGAAACCCCCGCCGATACAGTGATCGCCAACTCTTCCTCTACGCGCTTTCGGATCATCTTGGCAATGCGGGTAGCCGTGAGGTCTTCCTCGCAAACCTCGCTGACATCAAGGTAAGCCTCATCAAGAGATAACGGCTCAATGACTTCGGTGAAATCGGCGAAAATGCTCCGCATCACTTTTGACGCCTCACGATACTTGTGCATTTGCGGCGGCACGACGGTTAGCTGGGGACACAAGCGCATCGCCTGCGCGGTGGGCATGGCAGAGCGCACGCCGTAGGCTCGTGCATCGTAATTGCAAGTGGTGAGCACACCTCTGCGCTCGGCGCTCCCCCCCACGGCCATCGGAATACCCCGCAGTTCCGGCCGATCGCGCATTTCAATCGCGGCGTAAAAGCAATCGGCGTCGATGTGGATAATCTTGCGCTGCATAGCGCGAGGGTACACTGAAAAACCGGGGCTTTACCCGCACTCTAAATTGCCGCAGGCTTTCTGCGTGAACACTGCCAGGACCGTTGATGACTCTCGTCAAACAAAATACCGCCGCCTCTCGCCAACCCCTGCTTAATGAGACGCAGCTGGCGGAGCGAATTTTTCAACATATCGATCACGGTACGACAGACCTCGGCGATACCGTGTGGCAGGCCCCCGTGGAGCACTACCTGAGTCTCGAGCGGTTTGAAGCCGAATGTGCGCTGATACGGCGATATCCCACCCCTTTTTGTCCTTCAACGGCGCTGCTCGACAACGGAAGTTATATCGCGAGGAAGGCGGCCGGAAATCCGCTGCTGGTCGTAAGAGGCGACGACGGGCGAGTGCGCGCTTTTATCAATGCCTGCCGGCATCGCGGGATGCAAGTCGCAGAGGGCAGCGGCTGCGCCAAGGCTTTCTCCTGCCCCTATCATGCCTGGACTTATGGGCTCGACGGCACGCTGAAGGGCGTACCAGGTCAGGACGGCTTTCCCGGCCTTGATCGGAGCCAGCGTGGCTTAAAAGAAGTCGCCGCCCTTGAACGCGGCGGTATCGTCTACGTGCAGCAAGACGGCGAAATTGATCCGAGGCTGCTCGATGATGCGCTGGATTATTTTGAGGCCGATCAGGTGCTTTTCGACCAGAGGGTGCTGACTGATCAAGCCAACTGGAAGCTCCTCTACGAAACGCTGATGGAGGGTTATCACATCAAGTCTCTGCATCGAGACTCGTTCTACCCCTTTGGCTTTAACAATCTCAATGTAGTAGAAACTTTTGGTCCGCACTCGCGGGTGGTGTATCCCTTCCAGCGCATCGAGCAAATCCGATCTCTCGAGCCCAGCCAGCGCAAAGTCGGTGGTCTGGTGACCTCGGTCTACATGTTATTTCCCAATGCCAGTATTTCTGTCCTCTCAAAACACGCCAACCTGGTGATCCTTGAGCCGGTGTCGCCGACGCAGTCACAGTGGGTCATCTACAGCGTGGTTAGTTCTTCACATTCGGACAACCCGGTCTCTATTGAAGAAGCACAGCGAGATGCCGCCTTCGTTAACGACTCGGGTCAGGAAGAGGATCGTGCAGCCGCTGCAGCTATTCAAGAGACGCTTGCGAGTGGCGCCAATACTCACTTGACGTTTGGCCACTTTGAAAAAGCGATTGTGCACTTTCATCAGCAACTGGAGCAGGCGCTGACCACCCGCTCCGCTTCGCAAAACTAGCCTACAAAACGCGTAAGGAGCTTGTGATGACTCGAATTGCAGCACCCGGAGATGAGCTGCTGAGTCAGTGTGCCCCCCTGCTTGCGCAAGCTGAACATACCATGGGGTATCGACCGAACGACGTACTGAGCCTGTGCCACTGGCCGGAGCTGTTACAGAGCCTCGGCGGATTAGTGCAGACCGTACTTCAAACCGGTGAGGTGGATCCAACGCTGAAGCGGTTGATTGGTATCATCAGTAGCCGCACCCAAGGCTGCACTTACTGCACAGCCCATTCGAGCTATGGCGCGAACCAGCTGGGCGTTGAAGCAGACAAAATCGCCGCCGTCTTTGAGTTCGAAACCTCGCCGCTTTTCAGTGATGCAGAGCGGGTGGTGCTCCGCGTCGCATGGCACGGGGCTTTGCAACCCAATGCGGTCAGCGATGCGGATTTCGCTGCCCTAAAGGAGTACTTTTCGGAGCGGGAGATCGTCGAAATTGTGGCAGTGCTGTCGCTGTACGGTTTTCTCAATCGCTGGAACGACACCTTAAAAACGGAGCTAGAGGCACCGCCCGCGGCTTTCGCGACATCACTCGCCGATACCGGTCAGGTATAAAGCTTACTTCCGCGTCGCCGGCCTGTACCTTTTCGAAATGGGCCTCGAGGATCTCACTACCCAGAGTAGAGCCATCGTTATTGCCCAGCTTGATCGCCGGCCAGGCGCCGGTGGCAAACATAAAGAGCACCGTCGTGCCCTCCGGTCCGGCGACGAGCGGGCCATACCCTCTATTGGCAAGGCCAATGCGGATATCCCCCGCCTCATGCCAGGTAGCACCGACCCGCTGCGAACCCTCGAGAATAATCTCGGTGTAGTCGCAGTCATGGGTGTGCGCCTCAATGGTGCAGCCCGGCGGGTAAAAGACTTTGAAGACTGTCGGTGATTCCGGGCGGGTCGGGTCCCCGATCCGGTACATGGAAGAGATCACCCCGGTGGGCAGCTCAATCTTGTCGAGATCTTCCCAGTTCAGCGCGTAGTGGCCCTTGCGCTCAAGCGCTTCTTTAATTTCTTGATCAGTTGCCTGCGCCACTTTGGCCCCCTATTTTCCAGCTCGCGCGAAGAGACATAGCTGCTGCAACGCCACGTTGCGGCAGCCAGCGAGGTAATCGCACCTACATCGTACTGGGGCGCCACCTCCACTACGTCCATACCCACCAGATTAATGCCCCTCAAGTGCTGCAATATCTGCATAGCTTGATGTGTCGACAACCCACCTACCACCGGCGTACCGGTTCCAGGCGCGAAGCTGGGGTCGAGGCAATCAATATCGAAGGTCAGGTAACAGGGCCGGTCGCCGACAATGTCCTTCACCCTGGCGGCTAAATCGACAGCCTTCAAATCATGGACGGCGGCAGCGTCGAAAATATGAAAACCGTGGTCACTATCGTTATGGGTACGCAGGCCGATCTGCGCCGAGTGGGCTGGCGACACGAGCCCTTGCTGTGCGGCGTGATAGAACATGGTGCCATGATCAATTCGCTGGTGCTCCTCTGCCCAGGTATCGGAATGCGCGTCGAAGTGGATCAGCGACAGCTCACCGTGCTTCTCCGCATGCGCCCTGAGCAACGGATAGGACACAAAGTGATCGCCACCAATCGACAACAACGCCGTATCGGTGGCGAGAATCTGTCGCGCACAGTCATAAATTTCGTCAGGCACCCCGGCAGGATGACCTGCATCAAAATCGCAGTCTCCGTAATCGACCACCGCGAGCTCGTCAAAGGGGGAAAAGTCCCACCCCACGGGCTGGCGCTCCCAAGCAAGACTGGCCGATGCCTCACGCACTGCACGGGGACCATACCGACTTCCCGGGCGGGCGGTGGTCGCCAAATCAAAGGGTATACCCAGAATCGCCACGTCGGCTTCAGAAAGATCGCGCGAGTAGCGCCTGCGCATAAAACTCAGAATACCGCCGTAGGTGGCCTCCTCGGTGACGCCGTATAGGCTCTCTCGCAGCAGCGCCTGATCAGGGGGTGAACTCATGATCGATTTCCTGTTGTGGTGACTCGCGACTCAATAAGTAAATCACATAACCCATTGCAAAGCAGACGAACACCCGCAAATTGGTCCTAGTGCGGCGTGAGTGGCTGGCCAAGCTTTTTGCCTGCTGTTCCCACGCATTAACGATGTCAGGACGCCGCCACCATCACCGGGCGCTTACCGTCCTTGCCATAGAGATTGACCTGCAAGCTCGAAATCGCGTGGACTAAAATAATAGGCTCGATTTTCTGCTTACCCGTCCAGTGAATATTCGGGAAACGTTCCAGAATGCGCTCATAGGCCATCTTGAGCTGCAGCTGCGCAACCCGATTGCCCAGACAACGATGCACGCCATGACCGAAAGCCAGGTGCTTGTCGACGTTGTCGCGCATCATGTCGAACTGGTCGGGGTTGGGGAACACGGATGGGTCCCGGTTCGCCGCGCCGTACCACATGACCACTTTTTCATCTTTGGCGATGCGCTGTCCCGCGACTTCAGTGTCTTCCATCGCAGTGCGCCGCATATGCATCACGGGTGACACCATGCGCAGTGCCTCGTGGGACATCCGTTCGATCAGTGAGGGGTCATCGAGCACCATCTGCCGCTGTTCCGGAAACTCAGTTAGCAGGCGAATCGTGCCCGATAGCGAGTTGCGGGTCGTATCGTTGCCCGCGAAAATAATAAGCAGCCAGGATCCATCCAGATAACTCTGCGAGAGCGGCTTCTCGCCCAGGGTCGCATTGGCGATCGTGGTCAGCAAATCTTCACGCGGGTTTTGAATCCGATCTGCCATAACGCGTTCGCCATAGCTGAACATGTCATGCAGTATTTTCTCGAACTTGAACGGGAAGGACGGCTCTGCGAGCAGCATCCGAATCGGGTGCGTGATGAACTGGGGTGCAAGCTCAAGATAGTGCATCCACTTAATGATATCGGCGCGATCTTCCTCGTCGACCCCGAGCATCTCGCATAAGGTAAACATCGGCAGTTCAATAGAAAACAGCTTGGCAAAGTCCACCACGGGCCCTTGCCGCTCCATATTATCCAGCAGTTCGTCGATCTTGCGACCGATTCGCTCCTTCAAAGTCTCAATATAGGTCGGAAAAAAGAACGCCGCCTGCTGGGTGCGTAAATCGCGGTGTAAATCGGCGTCAAGATTAATCAGGGAGTTATACGCCGCATACATCAGCCGTTCCGCCCTGCCTTTATCGTTACGCAAGACGCTCATATTGATGCTGCCGCGCTGCGAAGAAAAGATTTGCGGATTGAGCTCGACCTGCTTGACGTCGTCGTAGCGCACCACGGACCAAAACCCGGATGAGGGTTTTTTGATCTGCGACCACATCACCGGTGCCTCTTCCCGCATCTGCCGATAGAAGTCGAAGGGCTGTCCACGCGTCCAGGAATGCGTCACCCCCAACTTAAAGCCCGGCAGCCGAGGATAGATCTCCTCAAATGCCGGGTCGCGAGCGCCTGTGTCCAGCAGAATGTTATCGCTTACCGCGGGGTGATGTTTTGTTGATTGAGCACTGTTCATGATATTTCCGGATTAATCTGGCTGGGTTTGTCGCGCCCGAGAGACGCACCCATAAGACGCGTCATGTTAGGGGTATTCGGTCGAAAGTACAGCCTGGATCAGGCCCAGGCCAGCCGATTAGAGGGGCGCGGGATCGAGCAGACCTGTTTGGCCCCCGGCACCGTATACTCTGGCGCGCCACTCGAGAGGAACACCCCTTGCGACACCTAATATTGAGTCTGATCTGCCTCATCTCGCCTCTCATGGCGCAGGCAGACTATTCACGCACCTACCTAGATAGTCATCCCTTGCAGAGGGCGCAAGTGAATGACCTCGAGATCGCCTACCGGATCGTCTCAGAAGGCGAGAACAAGCCCAAAGCGGTCGTCATCATGGGGCTCGGCGGCTCCAACGTCGCATGGGGCGATGACCTCATTTCGGGGTTGGCCAATGGCGGATATGAAGTGCTCTTGCTGGATAATCGCGACACCGGGGCGTCGACGCGTTTCGACGACTGGGGGCAACCGCTGCTGTGGTGGGAACTCCTCAAATACCGTTTGGGTTTCTCGGTCAACGCGCCCTATACCCTGAATGATATGGCGGCCGATATCGCGGGACTCATGGAACAAGTTGGCTATGAAGAGGCGCATATCATTGGCGCCTCGATGGGCGGCATGATTGCCCAGATTGTTGCCGCACAATACCCCGACAAAACCCGGAGCCTCATATCCATCATGTCCACGACCAATGCGCCGCACCTCCCACCGCCCACTTCAGAGGCAGAAATGAACCTGCGAAACCTCGCGACGGGCGAAGCGGAAGAAGACCGTGAGCAGTCGATTCGTGACAGAGGCTTCTATCCAGAATCCATGCAGCGCCACCTGATGGCCATCTTTAAAACCGGTGACCGTTCACGCGATGTCGCTACGATTACAGCACCAACACTCGTCTTACATGGAGCAGATGATGGCCTGGTCCCTCCTGAACACGGGCGACACACCGCAGAGCTTATTCAGGGGTCGGACTTTCTGTTAATCGACGGTATGGCACACAATATGCCCGAAGCGATTATTCCGATTTTGGTGACAGAGATGACCAGCCATATGAATCGCGTTGAGGCAGTACCCGTCGCAAGTCGTTAAGGGGCTAAAGCGAGTGGCGTCAAAAGACGCCACTGCTCAAGTGCTGATCAGAAATCCAGACGGACACGCACACCAAGGTTACGACCTGGCAGCGGCACCTGATCTTTCACAAACGACGCATGATTGCGGGCCACCTCATCGGTGAGATTGCGCGCAAATGCGGTGAGGGTGAGGCGTGTCGAATCATTGAACCCGTAGGACCAGGACGCATCGGCATTCACCAAAGTAAAGCCGTCGGTCGTCGATTCGCCCAATGCGACATTGCTTTGACGCTCCACGTCCTTCACCCGCAATTTGGCTGAGAAATCATCAAGCGTGTAGCGCGCCGTGAACATGTTTCTCACTGGCACGATACGCGGGACATCTCCTCCCCCCCGGGTGAACTCCGCATTGACCTCATCGCGGCCCAGCGTTAACTCCAGTTGGCCTCGAGGCAACTCAAAACGGGTGCCGATTTCGATCTCGTAACCGGTGAACTCGGCGTCTTGCTGGCTGTACTCCGACAAGATCAAGCCGCCATGATCAACGTGCTCATCGTCATGGTGCGCTTCTTCGTGATCCGCCTCCATGTGTGCCTCATGCTCTTCCTCAAGCTCATCGCGGAGATAGATGTAATTGTCGACCCGGTTGTAATAGACCGAAGCGGATCCAAACCACCCGTGTAAATCGAAGTTGAACGCCAAATCGATATTGTCGGACCGCTCCGTATCCAGCGTGATGTCGCCAAGCTCGTAACGGCTGCTGGCCAAATGCTCGCCATTCATGAATAACTCGACGGCCGATGGCGTTTTGCTGACGCTGGCAAGGCTCAGAGACAGTGAGGCATGCTGGTTCAAATCGCGCCGCAGTGTGGCCGCCGCACTGAACACCTCGTCACTGAATGACGCAGGCTCATACTCCATCTCGCCTTCATGGGGCTCTTCATGCTCACTCTCACTGCTCACCTTCGTGCTCTTCGTGTTCGCCTTCATGCTCTTCGTCGTGATGCATTTCGGCAGTGAAGCCATCGCGGTCCACATGATCAAAGCGCAAACCCAGATCCAGCGTGGCAAAGCCCAGATCATCAGAGCTGAAGAATCCCAGCGTGGTCTCGGTGGAATCTACCGGCGCCATGAAAGCCTCTTCGCCAATAATAGAGATCTCTTCTTCCGCGTAATTCAGTACGACCCTGCGGATCCGCTCATCAACGCTCAAGTCCAACGCAATCGATACTTCGGTCGCCTCATTACTGAAAACAGTGGGGCCCTCCTCGTGATCGTGCCCCTCTTCTTCTTCACCGTCCTCGCCCTCGGCGTGCTGCTCTGTCAGCTCGTAATCCGTGTTCTTCACGGTAAAATCAATCGCGTTGAGAAACGGCAAAGACGTTTTAAGCGAGCCGCTTAGCGCGATCACTTCGGAGTCTGTTTTAGAGAAAATCCGCTCGTCATCATGCTCATCGTGATGCGCTTCTTCATGCTCGTCATGGTGGACTTCTCCCTCCTCTTCGGCGAGCTCTCCATCATGCTCGCCCGCGTGTTCCTCGCCATGCTCTTCGTGCGCGGCCTCGGAATGGAACGGAATTCCATAGGTGCTGCTCAGGTCGCTGTAGGAGAGACCAACAAAGCCCCAGTCACCGGTGGTTGAGAGTCCGAGCCGGTGAGACGTGGTCGACACATCTGAATTGGCGAGCGTGTCCATCTCGCCGTGACCGGCCTCATGCTCTTCTTCATGTTCATCAGCATGCTCTTCATGCTCTTCTTCGTGGTGTCCTTCATGCGCATCCAGGACCGCCCCGCCGGGGATCTCATAATTTTCCTGATCGACATCCTGATAGCTATAGGTCAGGTTCAGACCACCTAGATTGCCACGCAGCGACAGATCAACGGCTTCGCCCTCATTGACCGACTGCGCTTCGGCACCCAGAGAACCGCTAAAACCCTCAAGGTCAGTAGTCGGGATACTGTTATCAACCACGTTGACAATGCCGCCCGTCGAGCCATTGGAGTACATCAGAGCCGACGGGCCTCTCACTATCTCGATCTGCTGAACGTCATTGAGTGTGACATCGACCGCATGGTCGGGACCCAAGGCAGAGACATCGCGCACCACTGTGCCATTGTTCAGAACTTTGACCCGGTTACCACTCATACCCCTGATGATGGGCTGACCAACCGCCGCACCAAAATCGGCGTTGGACACGCCCAGCAGGGCATCCACATGCTCACCCAGCGACTGTATGCCCCCGTCCGTGACAGCTTTACCATTCAAGACGTGGATAGGTCGTGTTGCTGAGGATTCGTTGACGCCGACAAACGAAGCCGTGACAACAATTTCTTCCAATAATGTTTCTTCGCTCCCGATGGCCGACAGCGGACTTACCGCAACGGCCACGAGAGTATGAGCTGCAATGCGTCGCATGCTCGCCTCCTAATAAATAAGGTTTCAGTGAACTTAAGGGTTGGAGTTCAGCTGAGAGGCGGTGCGCGAGCCTGAAAAGTCGCTGTGGGAGCAGCGACGAAAGTCGGAACAACTAAAACCGGGTGCTCGATAACCCGTGACTGGAATGAACTGGTCGGTACTTGGGCAACCGCAGCACTGTGCTCAACCGAGCAGTGATTGCACTCGCTATGGCTTTGACTCAGATCAGCGCTGACATCATGCTCAATCGCATGCACAGCGTTGCCCGCAGCGAAAAGAATCGCCGCGCAAAGCACCCACCGGGCATAACGTTTGTAATCTTTGAGCATCATATTGTGAGCAAAAATCGCAGGTCAGTTATTGGCCAAGAGCGAAGGGTAGACTATTCCGTACCGTGGGCTCAAGGCCGCGTGCCGGCAATATGGCATCGGATTCAGCCAGCGGATCACGCGGTATAGACCTCGCTGAAGACGCGATCGAACACCTCAAGCTCTTCTATCCGCCCCATGCTGACGCGGGAATAGGTCTCGTAGCCGTCATAAATACCCCGGATCCTGACATTGCGGGCCGCCATCTCCGCCTTGAACGCATCGGCATTGCGATCGATATTGGCGTACACGAAGCTCGCTTGTGAAGGCAACGGTTCGATCCCGTGGCGGCGGAAGGTGGCGGTGACCATCTCGCGGCCCTGCAGGATCTTGTCGCGCGAGAAGGCGATAAAGTCCTCATCCAGGTAGCTGTGGTAGGCAGCGTAAAGGCCTACCCCGTTGGGCCAGGCCATCACATGATCTTTGGCTACGCTCACAATATCGGGGTGGCCCATACCGTATCCCACCCGCAGACCCGCCATACCAAAAATTTTCGAGAACGTTCGCGTCACGAGGATATTTTCGCCGCTCCTCACCAGATCGACCATCGAGGAGTCATCGGGCTTGTCTGTGAGTTCGTTGTAAGCCTCGTCGATCATCACCGGCGCTTTGCGACTGACTTCTCGGCAAAAGCTGCGCAGCTCGTCACCTTCAATGGCCATGCCCGTCGGATTGTTGGGGTTGCAGAGATAGACGAGGCTCACGGAGTCATCTACCGCCCGCGCCATCGCCTCGAGGTCAATTGCCATGTCCTGACGCAGAGGCACTCGAAGCACTTCAACGCCCAGCTTTTCGGCATAGTTGAGGTGGTCGGAATAAGTGAGTGAAGGCGCTATTACCTTGCCGCGTTTGCCAAAGGCCATCATCGCTGCCTGCAGACCTTCGTTGGATCCTGACGCCAGAAACACCTGCTTGCGATCCAGCTGATGACGCGCCATGAAGAGCCCCATAAGCGCTTCCTCAATGGCACCGGGATAGTAAGCGGTCTTGGGTAACATTTTCGCCACCTCGGCAAGGGCTTTGGGGCTGGGGCCATAAGGGTTTTCGTTAAACATCAGGCGTATCTCGCCCGGCGGTATCTCTACTTGTCCGAAGATACTGGGCGTGAACGCCGCGCCTGCGGCACCAAGGAGCATGCCCTGCAGCACTTTGCGACGATCAATTGCTGGCATCCCTGCCGGTTGGCCGGTCATCAACGCGGTCGCTGATCGTAACTGTTCAGCTGTGAGGTGTTGCGACATTTTCTCCCTCCTATTGGTATTACCCGGTGGCCGGCTGGCTATCGGTCGTCTTCTTTTAGGCATGCGTGCAGCGCTTCCAGTACCACCATCTTGCAGACCGATCCCTCAGAATGCACGTAAGGCTCTTCACGCAGCACATGCAACCGTGCTCGACCAGATGCCACGAATTGATCGAGCATGGAAGGGAACTCCGTCTCTTGCCAATACTCCTCGCGCACCGTGCAACACACAACGCCGCCGTGACGCGTCACCCGAATGAGCTCTTTCAGCGCATCGGGCACAACATGCGCCGAGGTAAAAGTCCCCACGCAGGTGACGCCGTCGTAAGTGCCCGAATCGATCGGCAGCAGCGCGTTCATATTCATTTGCTCGAGGCGACGATAGACCGCCTTTTTAGCTGCCTCAGCCAACATCGCCTTGGAATAGTCGATACCCTCGACGTGTGCAAACCCCCCCTGAGCCAACGCCACCCCCACCAATCCCGTGCCACAGCCGGCATCAAGCACTTTCGCACCATCCGGATCCAGATACTGTTTTAGCCAGTACAGCGTGCGCTCGGGTCCGCTATAGCCCCAGCTTTCCTTCACGTCCTGATCGTAGTGTACGGCCCAGTCTTCATACAGCGCCATTAACTCGTCGGTCGATCGGGTATTGAGAACCTGTTCGTGGATGGCTGTCTTTTTACCCACTTTTTTCCCTCTCGCTTCGACCAACGCCGCTACATCATTGGCGAATTCGCCTTATCATACTCGCCTCGTTAAAAGGGTACTCATTAGGACGTTGTGTCATGCATAACACCGTTGCTCAAATCATTGCAGAGAAAGGCTGGTGCGTAGCCGACGGTGCCACGGGCTCCAATTTCTTTGACCGAGGCCTTGAAGCCGGTTACCCCCCCGATCTCTGGTGTGTTGAGCGGCCGGAAGAGGTGCTTCGGCTTCACAGCGCCTTTCTAAAGGCCGGTGCTGACATCATTTTGACCAATAGCTTCGGTGCCAACGCTCCGCGGCTGAAGCTGCACAAGGCAGAGAATCGCGTCGGCGAGCTCAACACCGCCGCCGCCGAGTTGGCGCGTACGGCGACCCAGCAACATTATGACGACACGGGCCGACGCACCGTTGTGGCGGGCTCTATCGGGCCCACAGGTGAGCTCTTCGAGCCCATGGGGTCGCTCAATCACGAACAAACCGTTGCTATTTTTACCGTGCAAGCTGTTGCGCTGGCCGAGGGTGGTGCCGAGGTGATTTGGATCGAAACCATGTCCTCAACCGAGGAGGTGGCCGCCGCGGCAGAAGCCGGCCGCGCGACGGGCTTACCCGTTTGCGCCACCCTGACATTTGATACTGCGCGGCGTTCGATGATGGGCATTACGCCAGCAGATTATGCCCAATTCGCCACACAAATTGGTCTCGATATGGCCGGCTCGAACTGCGGTGTTGGCCCCGCCGAACTGATGGATTCCACCCAAGGGCTGATTGCGACGGGCATCGACATCCCGATCGTTGCCAAAGGTAACTGCGGCATCCCGCAGTATGTCGATGGCGCGATTCATTTCCACGGTAGCCCCGAACTGATGGCGCAATACGCACTGTTCGCGCGTGATGCGGGAGCCACCATTATTGGCGGTTGCTGCGGCACAACGCCTGAGCACATCGCGGCCATGGTGAGGGCCCTCAATACCAGCGCCCCGAGGCGACTGGATAGCCAAGCCATGTCTGCAGCGTTGGGAGAGCCTTGGGCGGCTTTGGCGGCGAACGAGCGGAGCACTGACGGCGGAAAAAGACGATCGCGCCGGCGAAAGCTCTAATATGATACGGGCGATGTAGCAGCCCCTTATCGGCTCCGTGCGCAGGTTTAGATTGGCGCACCCTCCTCCCGCAGCAAGGTTTCAAGGGGTTCGAGGTGTGAGTGATAGTGCTTCCAGAGGTTCAGGGCGTCGCGATAAATAGGCTGTCTGACCTGCTCAGAACTGGCTGTGCGCACCGCGCGATCCTTCTCGTAGTAGCGCAGACACGCCGCTTCAAAATCCAGCTTGGCATGGGAGAGCAACTGCTTCACCTGAGTATCGAGGTCTTCCACAACGTCCTCGTACTGGACGGTGAGTAAACCTCTCGGGAAGACACTGTGCCAGTGATCCATCAAACGCAGATAATCAGCGTAGTAACGACCGATATCCTCCAGCGAGTAGGTAAACTCTTGGCCCCGCGCGAACAACTGCTTGAAGTTGGCGAAACACGCCGCCATGGGATGGCGCCGCGCATCGATAATGGTGGCGTTGGGCAGGATGGTCTTGATCAGTGCCACGTGCTCCCAATTGTTGGGTAGCTTGTCGATGAACCGCGACTTGCCAGTGCGATAGCCCGCCGCCAAATCAAGGTACTGCTGCCCCATGGCCACACGCTCTTCAACCCTGAGCTTATTCAGGATATGGGGATAAAGCGGTTCATCAGCACGAGCTCTTCCGGCGACCATCTCACCGATGATTCTGCCGATAAAGGGCAGTTCAGCCGTGGCCTCGACCTGCGAATGGCTCGCCAATATTTGCTCCAGCAATGTCGAGCCTGCTCTGGGCAAACCGATCACAAAGATCGCCTCATCGGAAGGGTGCCCGTCACCGTCCCAGAGGTTAGCACCGCACTGCGTAATCAGTCGGTCTACCCTCGCGCTGGTCTTCTCGGCGTCATAACCGCTCATCTGGCGCTTGATGGCGTTGCCCTCGGCATACGCGGCAAAGGACGGGTCGTAGTCCTCCCTGTCTTCCAATGCCTTGCCCACTGCAAACGCCAGATGGGTCTTGTCTTCACTGGGTCGCGTCAGCCCGGCGAGCGCTGATTGCATGCTCGCCAGCCGGGCATCGTCAAATCGAAACGTTTTGAGGTTAGCCAGACTCCAGTAGGCCTCCCCGGCCGAGGGCTCCGCCTCGATGGCGCGCAGATACACCGCGATCGCTTCCTCGCCCTTGCCGCCGTAGCGCAGCGAATGCCCATAACTGGTCAGGATGCGCTCGTTATCCGGCGCCTGCTCCAGTACTTTGGCGAACTCACCATGCGCCGTATCGAATCGCCCGGCCATGGACAGCGTGGTGGCAAACTGCACCTGATGCGCCAAGTTGTTGGGTTGTGCTGTTCTGAGCTGTTCGTTTTCCGCTAGCGCCTCGTCAAAACGCTGATGCCGCGCGAGCGCCGTCACGTAATTAGCCCGCGCCACATGAAACTCCGGCGCCAGCTCGAGGCAGCGCTCGAGCAGCAATATCGCCTCACCAATGGTGCCTATTGATATACCCACCTCTGCCAACAACCGAATGGCGTCAACATCATGGGGGCGCCGTTTGAGGTACTCGCGGCAAATGCCCTCGGCAACGCCGAGTCGACCTTGACCCACCAGCTCAAGGGCTTTGCGCAGCAATGGGTCGAGCTCCTTGTTGCCCATCGCTTGCCGGTAGGCCTCCGCAGCACCGACATCATCCCCCTCAGCCGCGCGCACTTCATAAAGGTCCCGCCATGCTGAGATCATCTTGGGGCTCAAGGTAACAGCTTGCTCCATCGCCCGGCGCGCCTCGCTGAGACGGCCCAGCCCCTTGAGCGCCAGGCCCAATTCTTGGTGCGCAATCTCCAAGCCAGGGTCCACGCTAAGGGTACGGCGCAGCAATGGCTCGGCCTCGGCGTCATCTCCCGAGCGCCGCAGTGCAAATCCATGCAGCATCACCAGGCGGGGGTCATCGGGATCCTGCCGCCGGGCCTCAGCACACAAATCTTTCGCACGCTCCGGGTCCTGATTTCGCAAGGCGTCGCTGGCTTGCGCGAAAAGTGTCTCGACAGATGACATGGTCAGGTCAGTGCACTCGTGTTGCGGGCAGGGTGTGACAAAACATCGTGAGTATGGAGTCCGGACCCCATCAAAGCAAAGGGCGCCCAAGAGGCGCCCTTTCCATTGTCACCTGAGCTTAACGATCAGAATCGCTGCTGCCATCGGAAACCGATTGTGCGGGGTTGGTTGATGGTCACGCGCTGATCCCAGTTCACGTCGTTGATCCAGATGTCACCGCGCTCATCCGTCAGATTTTGCACATAGAGCTCTGCCGTCCAATTGCTGCGCTCCAGGCCGAATGAGGCATTCACCACATCGTAAGAGCCCTGCAACTGCCGGAAACCACCGAACAGATCGTTGTAAGAATCACCCGTGTACATATAAGCCGCCTGAGCAAACCACTCGTTGGCAAAGGTATAGCGGGTAGAAAGATTCCACTTCAATTCCGGAACGCGCGGGAGTCGCGAGCCCGCCGCTGCATCAGGTTCTGGACTGCTCGCCGAACGACGATAATCTTCCGACAACGTAGAGTCGAGGAAACTTGCTGCGCCGCTCAGCGTCCAGTTATCAGTAATCATCGAGGTAAAGTCGAACTCAACGCCATTACTCTCAGCGTTACCGACGTTAAAGGTCAACGTGATCGGCGAAATGGAGGTGTCCAATCGCGACAGCTGGAAATCATCCCACTCCTGCCAGAACGCCGCCGCGTTCAAGCGCAGCCGGCCGTCAAACAGCGTTGACTTAAAGCCGAGCTCATAAGCCGTCAGGATGTCAGACTCAAACGCACAACCGATATTGACGTTGCCCTGACCACCCAAACCGTCCGGGATACGCGTCTCACAGAAGCGGTTCAGGCCACCCGGTCGGTAACCCTCACCCCATGTGGTGTAGAGCATGATGTCATCGGTCACGCTCCACTCCAGGCTGGCCCGGTAGACCTCGTCCTTGCTCGTGACCGTGCGGGCTGTAGATGCACAATCCGCACCGTAGTTACTCGCGGGGCGATCACCTTGTGGCCCGAAGCCACCACAGGGCCAAAAGACCGTGCCTGAGAAGCCGTCCAGCGTACTGTCGTAGTCGAACTGGCGTGCACTCGCTGTAACCGTCAGGCGATCGGTGATATCAAAAGACACCTCACCAAAGATCGAGGTCTCTTCGTAGTCACGGCCAAAGTCGGTGGTCCAGTAGATATCTGGGGCATCAACCGCAGCTTGCGGCGTGTCGGCCAGGCCGAGCACGTGCCACTCGTTATCACTGGTGTTCTCTACCTCGACGCTGTAGTAACCCACCATGTAGCGGAAACGCTTCTCAGAATCAGACGTATAGCGTATTTCAAAGGTCGTGCGGTCCTGCTCGGAGTCGTTGGTGTACTGCTGGCGAGGATCGCCACAGGTGCCAAAGTAGCTCACGTAGCAGTTGTAGTAGGGCTCGACGAAACCAGATGCGATTTCCTGGTCGCTGTATAGCGAGTAGTCGCTGGCAACCTCGTACTCACGATTCAGCAACGCGGCGGTCGCCATGAGCGTGCCTCCAAACAGCTCGCCTTCAATTTTGCCCGAGTACTGGCTCCACTTGTCGTCCATTGTCTCGGGAAGCAACAGCATGACCTGCAGGTCACCAACCGTGGGGTCGTGATCCCAGACGCCCTCGCGCTCGAGGTCCTGGAACATCGCACCGGCGGTAAAGGTCCACGAGTCGTTGAGATCGATGCGCAGCGCGGCACGACCACCAAAGGTTGTCGCCTCGTTAAAGTTCTCCTCGACCACATCCTCGTTAGTGACCGTGACGTCGGCCGCGATCGCTCGCAGCGGGCTGTCTTCCGGCAGACCGGCGCGGATGTTGCTGCGGCTGAAGGTGTGGCCGCCCAAGACGTTATCGATGTAACCGCCGTCGCGCTTGTAGAAGCCCATCATGCGCAAGGCAGAACGCTCACCCAGCGGGATGTTCATAAAACCCTCGGCGCGGTAACTCATATCACCACTCTTGGGCTGGCTACCATCGAGGCTATATCCGCCGGAGAACTCACCGAGCTCGGGCTGATTGGTCATAATGCGAATCGCACCTGACTGCGCGTTGGCGCCGAAGGTGGTGCCCTGTGGGCCGGCCAGTACTTCAATCCGGTTGATGTCGTAAATATGCGGGTTAAGGTAGGCGCCCACCAGCGTCACGGGCTGCTCGTCCAGATACACCGCCACCGCCGGGTTGGCGCCGAGCAAACTCTCACCACCGCTGGAAATACCGCGGATGTAGATGCTACCGGTACTTGGGCCCAAGGAGATAAAGCCGACGTTTGGAAGCATCATTAAATAATCTTCCATGTCGGTCACGTTCAGATCTGTAAGCTGGGCTTCACCCAACACCGACACGCTCATCGGGATATCCTGAACGCTCTCGGCACGACGGGTAGCCGTTACCAGTACCTCTTCTAGACTTTGTGATAATGCCGGAGCACTGATCGACATTGACCCCACCACACCACACGCGGCAGACACTGCTACGGCAAGTGGCCTGCGTACCTGTTGGCGTTGGAACAGTGGGGAAGAGAGTGGCTTATATTTTGTTTTCATATGCTGTTTTCCTCTTGGGCAAGCCCAGAAACAACTGCTTCGACTATGTTGAATTGCACCCCTCGCGAACCGGTCAACCAAAACGGACTTTTTCGCGCCGCAATCCATACGGTTTTAACCCAGAATGCAAGACAATCGCAAATGCAGCGGTGCTCCAATCAGCCGCGCCACCCAGAGGGCCATCCGGTGCAAACTGGGTAGTGCCGGCGTTTAAGCCTACCACCAAACCAGCAGATGGCGTTGCAAGCGGCTGTTTTTTATAATAATTAGTTAAGTGATACCGCACCCTTTGCTTGAGACCGGCCCCTCGAAGACTGTTTCATGGGCAGAATTGCTGTCTGATATACAACCCATTCACCTTATCAATACAGACACGGGTTGCCTCGTTCGCTCACACCGGTGGTGCGGCCAACTTTCCAAGAGGCCATCTGGACAAGCGTCAACGAACGGGGTCGGCCCCCATCTCGAGATGCAGTGCGGTCCCCGTCCACGGATTCTCTCGCGCGACTGACTCATTGAGTGACACCCCCAGCCCCGGCTCGGAAGACGGGATCACGTAGCCGTCCTGCCACTGCACTGGCTCAGTCAAGAGCTGCGCCTGAAATCCCCCCCATGTCTCAATGCCCTCGAGAATCAAGAAATTAGGCGAGCACGTTGCGAGCTGGATGTTGGCCGCGCCGACGATCGGCCCGCAGTAGAGGTGAGGTGCAATCTGCGCGTATTTCACTTCGGCCAGTGCGGCAATTTTTTTGGCCTCCAGCAAACCACCAACTCGGCCCAGATTTAATTGCAAAATCGCGGCCGCGCCCTCCTCAAGTACCCGGGCAAATTCATACTTGGTGCACAGCCTTTCCCCCGTTGCGACAGGGATTGAAGTCGCGGTCGCCACCACTGCCATCTGCGCCGGATCTTCGGGTGGGACAGGCTCCTCAAACCAAAGCGGGTCGTAGGGCTCTAGTCGCTTAGCCAACCGGATGGCTCCCGCAGGGCAGAACTGGCCATGAGTGCCAAATAACAGATCGACGCCTCCGCCAACGGCCTCTCGAAGCGAGCGCATAAAGGCTTCCGAGCGGTCTAGCTCTTGGCCGGTGGGCATGCCCCCATCGAACACCGTATACGGTCCTGCGGGGTCAAATTTCAGTGCGGTGAAGCCCATCTCAACGTATTCGAGCGCGCGCTCAGCTGCCCGGGCTGGATTGGTATAAACGTGATCGGTGTCGTCCGCGTCAGGGTAAACATCACCCTCCCGAGGGTAGATATACGTATAACTGCGCAACTTTTCGTGGACTTGACCGCCCAACAGTTCGTATACCGGCTTGCCACACTCCTTACCAATGATGTCCCAACAAGCCATCTCTAAAGCAGATAGCACGCTCACCAGCGAAATGTCAGGGCGGAGGCTATATCCAGATCCGTAAACTCGGCGCCAGAGCGTCTCGATGTGAAAGGGATCGTGACCAATCAGATATCGTTCTGCCGTGTCCTTGAGCATCGTTTCAACCGTTTTCGCACCAAAAGTCGCGCAGTAAGCTTCGCCGTAACCCACTACGCCGGTATCGGTTACCAGCTTTATAAATATGAAATAGCGACCACCAAATCGAGGGGGCGGGTTAGCCACGACAAAGGTTTCGAATTCTTTGATGATCATTTGAAAACAACCAGATTACGCAACGCCTCACCTCGTTTGACCGACGCGATGGCCTCGTTGATATCTTCTAAGACAAAGCGCTGACTCACCAGCTCGTCGAGCTTCAAATCCCCCTGCTGATAAAGCGCTACCAGCTTCGGGATGTCTCGACTTACTGAGCTCGAACCCATTTTTGACCCCACTATGGACTGTCCCTTTGAAGCGAGGTCACCCGGGTCGTACTCCGCCAATACTTCGCTCGCAGGCATGCCCACTATAACTGTGGTACCCGCCCTCCCGAGAATCTCCAGAGATTGTTCGATAGCAGACTTTGCACCGACTGTGACGAACACATAATCTGCGCCTCGACCACCACTCAGACCCAACACATCGTCAACGAATGTGGGCAATGAACTATTGACGGTGTGAGTGGCGCCAAATCGGAGGGCTTGCTCGAGTTTTTCATCCAGCACATCAATAGCAATCACACGTGAGGCTCCCCGGTACGCTGCCGCCTGTATGCTATTGATACCCACCCCGCCGCAGCCCATCACGGCAACAATGCTCCCGGGCCTGACCTCTACCGTGTTGGTGACCGCGCCGAACCCTGTGAGTACTCCGCAGCCTAAAATGGATGCCACTTCCAGTGGAATATCGTCGGGAATACGGCAGGCCTGACTTTGCTCGATGACCACAGATTCTGCAAATGCCCCAGCATTGAGCCCCTGGGTAACAACAGCACCTTCATGATCTGACAGCGGGCTATGCTCATCGAGTGGAAAGCTTGCGTCGCATTGGGTTTCGATCGCATGCGCGCAGTAATGGCATTGGCCGCAAGATCGGATCAGCGTCACCACCACGCGGTCTCCCACCGCTAAATCATGCACGCCCGGCCCCAGCGATTCGACGATGCCAGAGGCTTCGTGGCCATATATTGCGGGCAACTCACCGCCCCACTGCCCTTCGGCAAGCATGATGTCGCTATGACAAATCGCACAGGCAGCGAGCTTCACTTTCACCTCACCCTCGCCCGGATCAGCAATAGTGATGTCTTCAACTATCAGGGGGTGGCCAAATGTTCGACAAACCGCTGCTTTCAATGTTTTTTCCTTGGCAATCGAATGCGACTCAACGCGCATCACTGGCGCGATCATCGGGTTCACCTGAATATATCACCGGCATCTCCTTCGCTGGAAAACGATCTCTAGCGACGCCGTGTCTCGAGACAATCTGGCTCCGCCGACATCCACCACAAACCAATAAAATAATCATGACTCCTGCCATGAGTCGAACATTTAACAGCGCAATGGTCTCAGGCCGATGCCGAATCGATCTAGCTATCGCCCAAAAGGCCGATCACAATACACAGATACTGCGAGGGACAAGGACATGCGCATACGGGAACCGGCTAGGGAAGTGCAGGTCGTTCACGAGACCGAGGTACTGGTCGTCGGATCGGGTCCGGGGGGCTTAGCCGCCGCACTTGGTGCTGCCCGCGCAGGAAGTCAGGTCACACTGCTCGAGCGATTTGGTTGCTTTGGCGGCAATATCACCGCGGTTGGCGTGGAAGGTTTCGCCTGGTATCGCCACGAAAATACCGTCGATACTGAGGGCGTTGGTATCGAGTTTGAAGAGCGTGCCCGGGCCATGGGTGCTGCAGTGAAGGAGCCTCAGTCGGATAGTCACGCCATCGACGGCGAAGCGTTCAAATGGGTCGCCGATACGCTGGTGGAGGAAGCCGGCATCATGCCCATGCTGCATCGACTATTCGTTGCCCCGATCATGGACGGCGACGTCATTACAGGCGTGATCGTCGAGAGCAAGGCCGGGCGTGAAGCAATTCTGGCTGAACGCGTCATCGACGCCACAGGTGATGCGGATGTGGCGCACCGCGCGGGTGCAATCACGCTCAAGCAAGCCAAGGAAGACATGATCGGCGCCTCGGTGATGTTCTCGATGTCGGGCGTGAACAAAACCCGGTTTATTGACCATGTTAAAGCCGATCCACAGACCTACCGGGACTGGGCATACGGACAGTGGACGGTGGAAACCACCGGAAAGGAGGATGAGATGTTCTCGCCTTTTTTACGCAAGCCCTTTGAAAAAGCCCGCGAGGCAGGGTTGATTCCCGAGCACCTCGATACCATCGCCGGCACCTGGGGTGCGCTCTATGACACCGGGGACCTCACCTACCTGAACTTGGTGCACCTTCTGGGCTATGACGGCACCGACCCCAATGATCTGACCCGCGGTGAGATGGAGGGTCGCAAGCAGGCCATGCTGGCGATCGAGGCGCTCAAGCAATACACCCCCGGCTGCGAGAACGCCAAGCTGCGTAACTTCGGCATGACGCTGGGCATTCGCGATACCCGCAAAATCGATGCCGCTTACAACATGACCGAGGCCGACGTGCGCGATCAGGCCCGCTTTGAAGACAGCATCGGCATCTTCCCCGAATTCATCGATGGCTATGGGATTCTCATTCTGCCCACTACCGGTCGTTACTTTCAGGTGCCCTACCGAACCCTGCTGCCCAAGGGGGTCAAAAATCTAATCTGTGCCGGTCGGGTCACCGGCGGTGATCGCGTCAGTCACGCGGCCACCCGTAACATGATGTGCTGTACGGTCACCGGGCAAGGCGCCGGCGTGGCCGCGGCGGTCGCAGTACAGCAAAAGTGCGGCTTCGATGAGCTGGACGTGGATCAAGTTCAGGCCGAACTGAAGCGGCAGGACGTGCGGCTCCACTGACGGCGCATGCAGACTCCCCAACAACGCGCCATCACTGGATGCACATGAACGATACCGACCTATCGGCTTTGGGAAAATCACTCGCCAACGCGCAACAGCAGCTCGAGAACGACGGCTACCTGCTGGTGGAAGGCTTGGGCGACCCCGAGCTTGTTGCGCATCTGCTTGAGGTCTCACTAAGCCGCAGCAATGAGGTGATGGCGGCGCTGGGTGGTCAGACGATCGGCATTGGCAGTGCCGCCGGCTTCGACGAGGTGGTGCAAAGATCGCCCGGCCGCTGGGACATTCCGATCTCACCACCCGAGTTTGGTGTTAATGAGCGCGCGCTACCTTGGTGGCCGCTGATTGCGGCCGTCCTTGGCGATAATGCCGAACACTCTTTCAGCGGCGTGGTGTATTCCGACCCGGGTACCCCCGCGCAGTGCTGGCATATCGACTCACCCCATGTCAGCTCTGATCACCTTCTACCCCATGCGCTTAATGTCATGGTTGCACTCCATGACACACCATTGGCAATGGGCCCCACCGAACTGGCGAGAGGCTCGCATCGACTGACCAATCACCTTCAGAACCCCGCTCTCGTCAGCGATGAACTGGTCTATCAGCATGAGAAGACAGTGCCTGAACAGCTGGTGGCAAACACTGAGCAAGCGGTGCCCGAAGGCGTATCGTCTTTACTCACTGCTGGGTCGTGCCTCATCTTCGATGACCGCATCCTGCACCGCGGGCGGGCCAACGACTCGACGAGTAGGCGCAGCATGGTCTACTTCTCGTATCGTCAGGCTGGCTACGCTGCAAACACGCACTTTGAAGCGCAGCGTTCGGTCTATGACGCCGGACGATGACTGGGGGTGGCAGTTGAATTTAGCTAGCGTTGATTTAGATGATGGCATCAACAACAGTGCGCTGCCGGCGCACGCAATCTCGACGGTATTAAATCTATGAGCATCCGAGCCCTGTTATTCCTGTCGCTACTGGCCACGCGGCTACAAGCAGCAGACGTGACCATCGTTGACCCCGAGCCAGTCGGCTTCTCTGGCGACCGGCTTGGCAAGATCACCGAGTTCGTAGAACGCGAGATTGCCAACGGGAATCTCGTGGGCACTGTGACGCTGATCGCGCGTCATGGGCAGGTCGTACACTTTGAATCTGCGGGTCGCTTTGGGCTCGAAGATGACCGACCCATGGATAAAGATGCGCTGTTCCGCATTTTCTCCATGACCAAACCGATTACCACGGTGGCGGCGATGATCCTCTACGAGGAGGGCGCCTTCCACCTTGGTGACCCGGTAGCCAAGTATCTGCCTGAGCTGGCCGGCATGCAGCTGATGGTCGATGGAGAAACCGTTCCCCCCCAAACTCAGATGACCATCGAGCAACTGATGACCCATACCGCGGGCCTCACCAATGGCTGGCATGTGGAACACCCCGTTGAGCGCGCGTACCGCGATGCCGCGCTATCCCAAAGCGCTAATCTGACAGCGTTTATCGATAACCTGGCAACGCTCCCCCTGCGCTTTGAGCCCGGCACCCGATACCACTACAGCGTGGCGACTGACGTGCTCGGTGCACTGGTGGAGCGATTGAGCGGGCAAACCCTGGAGCAGTTTTTTCAGACGCGCATTTTCGATCCGCTAGACATGCGCGACACGTTCTTCAACGTGCCGAACGACAAGATAGCGCGCATGGCCGGTAATCACCTGTGGAACGCCGACCGTCAGGAGATGGCGCCGATGCCAGCAGGGCTGCTGCCACCCCCATCTGGCGTAACGCTATTCTCAGGTGGTGGCGGGTTGATCTCCACAGCGCAGGATTACTGGCGCTTTTGCGAAATGCTGCGCCGCGGCGGCAGCCTTGACGGCGTGCGCCTTCTTGGACCCAAGACGGTGCAAGCCATGGCGATGGCGAGGCTGACACCCGAGATCAGAAATAAGGGTGCAACCGAGTACCCCGCCTCGCATCTGTATCCGGGGCAGTCCTTCGGGCTCGGTGCCGGCGTGATCACCGACCCCGCACAAGCGCAGGTGATCTCCTCCCGAGGGGAATACTCCTGGGGTGGGATTGCCAATACCAAATTCTGGATCGACCCTGAGGAAGACCTCATTGTCGTCTTCATGACGCAGGTGATGGGCACACCACACAGTGATCGACACCGCTTCGACCTTAAAGTAGCGACCTATCAGGCGCTCACTGAGCTGGGTAATTCAGGCGGAGACTGATCGCAGCGCAGCGCGGCGCATAAAGATCAGCGAGTAAATGGCCGCGTAGATCCCGACGACAACCAGCCCCACCCACTCGATCTTGAAAGGCGTGAACTGAAAGGCCAGCACCAGCGCAAACAGGACGACCCAATTGAGGGCGACGTAGCGCCCGGTGCCGAGCCTCTCCACAGTCAGCCCGGTGTTCTGAGTGTATAGCCGTGTAAGCGAGTCGAGCGAATTCACGACGAACAAAACGCCCACACCCATCATGGCCCAGCTCATCAGACCTGCGATCGAAATGTCGTTAGCGAAGTACCAGTAGAGCACCGAGAACCACAGGGCGATAGGAATCGACGGCACAACCAATAACAGAAGCAGCAACTGCCACGCAGTGAAGCCGCTCACAAAACGCGATACAAACTGCCCGATCATGATGCTCCACGCGAACCACCAGAACAGGTAAAAGGCGTGATAATCATTAATCGGAAACACAAAGCGCGGCAGTTGGCCGAAGTAATCACCCAGCTCACCTACGGTACTCGCAAAACCCGATACACCCATCCCTGATGCCCAAAAAGAGCCTGCTATCAGGGCAAAGAACAATCCGCTCGAGGCCAAACTGAGTGCCTTCACGAAGCGGATCTGAGTACTGGAAATCACCGCCACCAGCACCGTGCCCGCCACCAGAGCAGTAGCGCACCGCGTCGGGAATGCCCTCGATATAGCCGGGCAGATAGTGCAGAAACAGATAGCCCGTGAAGGCACAGGTGCCAATAATGGTGAGGTTATTGATCAGCTTGATCAGCGGTATCTCAAAGAGCTGTAGTCGGGGTTCGACCACACAGAAATAAAAGGTAGTGAGAAAATAAAAGCCCCAGACCAGAAAACCCCAGAAGCCAAACTCCAATGCCAGTGGGTTAGCAAACGCATAGTCCGCCTCGCTGGCAAAAATCTCAAAGTCGACCATGGGGAACATGAGTAGCCCCACATCCAGCCCCGAGGTGAACAACACCGCCAAAAAAGTCACCCGCGGCATGGGCGTACTGCCCTCGATACGGACATTACGGTAACGCAGCACCAATAGCAGGGATGTCAGCGTCGTCAGCGCAATCGCCGTGGAGAGAATCGCGTTCATTGTCGCGGCGTCATGTGCGCGGGCCTGCCGGCACGGCTCTCACCGGCTCACCCTCGCGTTGCCGGCTCTGCCACTCAGTGGCCTGCCACACCGGGGCTTCCTCTCTCTGCGGCGCCCTGCCCCGAATCAGATCAGACGCCCGCTCGGCCACCATAATGGTCGGCGCATTGAGGTTGCCATTGGGAATCATCGGGAAGATCGACGAATCGACAACGCGGAGTCCTTCGAGGCCGCGAACACGGCACTCGGGATCGACCACGGCCATGCGTCATCCGCCGCTCCCATCTTGCAGGAACAGGAAGGATGATAGGCCGTCTCCACGTTGTCCCTCACCCAGGTATCCACGGCCTCGTCGTCCGATAAATCGACCGCTGGCTGGATCTCCTCAGCGCGATAAGCATCCAATGCCGGCTGTTGAAGTATTTCTCGCGTCAGGCGCAGACAGCTGCGCCAATCTGCCCGATCCCGCTCAGTGGCCAGGTAGTTAAAGAGAATGCGGGGTTCGTCCTGCGCGTTAGGGCCGGAGATGCGCACCGTGCCGCGGCTTTCCGGTTTGTTGGGGCCCACGTGCACCTGAAAACCGTGGCCGGAAAAAGCGGCGCGGCCGTCGTAGCGGATGGCCGCAGGCAAAAAGTGGTATTGAATATCGGGCGAGGCGATCCCGGAACGCGATCGGATAAATCCACAGGACTCGAAGTGATTCGTGGCGCCCAACCCCGTTTTAGTCAGGACCCACTGCACACCGATACGGAGTTTCGCCCACCAACTCAAATGGCCATTAACGGTGATCGGCGCCTCGCAGCGGTACTGAAAATACACCTCAAGATGATCTTGCAAGTTTTCGCCCACACCGGGAAGTTCGTGCTGCACCTCGACTCCCGCCTCGGCGAGGATCGCCACGGGCCCGATCCCTGAGCGCTGCAAAATCGTGGGCGAGCCGATTGATCCGGCACTCAGAATCACTTCCCGACTAGCGTTTGCGACACAGGCCTGTCCACGACGATGATATCGAACGCCCGTCACACGTTGATCCGAGAGGATCAACGTATCGACCTCAGCTTCAGTCACAACCGTTAAATTGGATCGCTTGCGGGCGGGCTCGAGATAGGCCAGATCGGTGGAACATCGCTCGCCCCGCCGCACTGTCATGTGCATGGGACCGAAGCCTTCCTGCCGATAACCGTTGTAATCCTCGGTCTTGCCGTAGCCCGCTTCCTCTCCCGCGGCAACGAACGCTTCATAGAGCGGATTTCGCATATTGTTACCGTTGCAGGTATCAACGGGGCCTTCGCCGCCGCGATAAGTGTCCTCACCCCCCATCCAGCGCTCAGCGCGCTTGAAATAAGGCAGGCAATCCGCGTAGCTCCACCCTGTGGCACCGGCACCGACCCACTGATCAAAATCCGCGGCGTGCCCTCGCACATACACCATGCCATTGATGGCCGACGAGCCACCCAATACCTTGCCCCGCGCACAGTCCATGCGTCGCCCGTCCAGGCCGGGCTCTGGCTGCCCCCAATAACCCCAGCTAAATCGCGCGCTATTCATGGGAATCGACAACGCGGTTGGCATACGGATGAAAAGACTACGATCGTCCTTGCCCGCTTCAAGCAGTAACACTGAATGCGCGGGATCTTCGCTCAAACGATTCGCCAGCACACAGCCCGCAGAGCCGGCGCCGATCACGATGTAGTCAAACTCGTTCATGCACCCTCGATAAGCGACTGACGCTGCGTCAGCCGGCACAACAGCCAGAACGCCACCATACCCATACCCGCCACCGCGATGATCATAATCTGAGCATAAGCGGCAATGCGTTCTCGATTCATATCGGCTCCTAGTCGATGAACGACGCACCATCCAAGTGACGCGCCACATGATCGGGAATGGTAATCCCCAGATGCCTCGCAACAGAAGGATAGATATCGACGATCTCGGGCGTATTGAAAAACCGCGGGGTTAACCGCTCGCTATTGGTTGCGATCCAGATGGTGCGCTCGCGCTCACTCTGACCGCCATGGTCCCGCCCGGTTGCTTCATCCCGGCCATGATCGGTGGTGACAATGACCAGCCAATCTTCATGATGCGCATGCTGTCGTGCGAGCACGGCTGACCAGAGTCGGTGGACCCGCCTGTCCATATCTATCACCGCGCGATCAAATTCGACACTGTCACCGTACTCGTGGGCAACATCATCGGTGTACTGCAGGTATACCCAAGACAAATCGGGACCCTCAGTCTCAATCACCGTTGCGGCTTCCTCGCTGACGGCATCATCAATATCAGCGATCTGTCCGGCCAGATCCTGAAAAGGGAAACGCTTAGCATCGTCCTCCAAGCCATCCAACACAAAATCAAAGCGGAAGTCTCCGCCCTCGGGAAGGCCTGCGCCCACTAATATCGTGCGGTTGTCCGTCCAGGTGGAGAAGATACCCAGACGCAGCTCTGGCTTAACGGTTTTTGCAACGCGAAAAATATTCCAGTAATCGTAGTTGGGAGAAATCAGATAGTTTCTGTACACATTGTGTTTGTTAGCCCAGGTACCGGTTAGCAAACCCATATAACCCGGCGCAGAAATCGTCGGGGTCTCCCCAGGCTTACCAATGGGACCACCCACCTGAGCGCGGTGATATGCGCCCACAGCGGCGATCGCATCAATGGCAGGAGTGGGAACGCGCTCGATTACATCGGCGGGGATCCCATCGACAATGACGAAGACTACTTTCGGCGCCGGCGGCGTCCCGGCATGGGCTATCCATGCGTTTAGCGCGACGATCAGCACCACGGCGCCGCAGAGCACCTTAAGGGGCGCCGCTCCGCAGGGCAGCCGGCGCATCCATGTCGACGCAGTCAAAAATAGTAGGGCACCGGTGAGGCGCCGTCGGGTCATCATCACTTACAACCTGCGAGCAGTACCGGTGCCATTATGCCGACTACCGGAAAGTAGGGGAAAGCCTCACGGCATCGCTATTCATTGAACGTTAGCCCGCTTTACAGACCGTCCCCTGCTCGTTGAAGATAGAAGGCGCCACCGTCCGCAGGGACACAGGCTCGCCGACTACTCATAATAGGGTTTGGAACGCCATGCCTGCGATACCCTCGATTCCGCTCATTCACCTCGAGCACGACGACAACCAGATCCTGCCAACGCTGGAGCGCGCCCTGACTGCAACAGGCTTTGTGCTGGTAGAAGGGCACGGCGTCCCCCGGTTACTGGTCGCCACTATGCGACGGCAGCTGGCCGCCTATTTTGCCCGACCGTTGGTCGATAAAATGGCCGAGCACATCACAGCGCACAACTATCGTGGTTATATCCCCCTCGGGTTTTTTTCGCCCAACATCGAAGGCGTTTCGGCTGATCAATATGAAGGTTACAAGCTGCATAATGAGACGGCAGCAGACGACCCTATCTGTGCCGTCTGTGACCTCTATGGCCCTAATCGTTGGCCTGAACAGCCCGCCGGGTTGCACGACACCGTGCAGACCTTTTGGCAGGCCTGCGATACGGCGGGGCAGCGGCTCCTTGGGTTGATCGCGCGCATTATGGGCGTCGACGTCGATAATTTTTTAGCGCTGTTTGAGCACCCGCTCACCAACATGACGCTACTGCACTATCCACCCCAGCCTTTGGATTCCAACCAATTCGGTATTCATCCCCATAAGGACACCGACGCCCTGACACTGCTTTTTCCAGACGATGTCGGTGGTCTCTGGTTGCGTCCCCATGATCAGCAAGACTGGCTCGAAGTCATCGCGCCGCCTGAAGCCATGGTGGTCAATATCGGTGATCTGCTAGAGCTATGGTCGGGGGGCTACTTTGTCTCTACGCCCCATAAAGTCGTGAACGCATCTGGCAAGGAGCGTTATAGCTTTCCTTTTTTTATCGTGCCCCGCCATGATGTCGTGGTAGAACCGCTCGTACCCTGCCAGCCGGATTATCGACGTTCCCCAGTGCCGGTTGGCGCTGTCTCGCGAGAGGTCTGGCGAACGAATTGGCCTGAGGCCACCGCAAAAAAAACGGGCTTTGATTTAGGGACATTGCCCGACTGAGGGCTCGGGTGTCAGCGCGGCCGACATCATGCAATCCCCTGAATTACGGCGGCGTCAGAAGGCGCTCCGGAAAGTCGGTCATGATCATTGATGCACCCGAGCGTGGTAAGCCGACGCGCCTCGGCCGCTCTCGTGTCTTGATGGTGTAGCAGCGCAGAGCAAGCCCGGCGTTAAGGGCTCTCTGAGCCGCCTCCTGATCAAGGGTTTGGCCATCGAGATGAATCCCCTCGAGCTTATTATTCAGGCAAAACGCGATGCCATCGGCGGGCAGAGCCTCCGGCAATCAGTGCCAGGGTATTGCGGGCAGCTGCAGGTAACTGAGGGCGGATGGCCTCAAGCACTCTCCGACTAAAGCTCGACACAATACAGCGATGAGCCCTGCTGCGACGGAGAGGCGCTCGACCAAGGCCTGCCGCTGCAGCCTCGACCGCCTCCAGGATCGTCGGCACACTTCACTCTCCCAAACAATGCCCGGCCGGTCCGTCGCGTGCTCGCGCTGCCATTCAATCAGGTCCTCGCAACGCAGGGGCCGCTGGGCGCTGAATGTCAGCGTCTTTCCAGCTGCCAATATCGAGATTGACGCCACGTCAGACCAGCTCAGATGCCTTCACCCGAGCAGAGCCAGACGCCGTCCGACCTAGCTGTTCGTCATGAAAGATCACCAATTCACCGTCAGCCAGGCACTGGATATCCGTCTCAATCCAACCGGCGCCCATACTGGGCGGCAGCATCGAACGCTGCGCGGGTGTTTTCGGGGTGGCTGACCGCTGGCACCGCGGTGGGCGCAGATCTGCCGTCTCGGAAAATAGTCCGTGTGTGCCATCGCCGATGCGGGTCACTTACCGAGCCAGTGCGTGGTCCTTCAGGCATCTGCCGGGCCCCGAAGACGATTCAAAAACGCACCCGCTGCACTGTCTTGCTGTGCTCAGCGCTTTGAGCATCGCGACGAGATTGGCGTCGCGCTCATCCTCCAATTCGCTGACTGAGCGCCCCGCCGCCTGCTGCGTCAGATTGCTCGACGATACGATCGATCAATGCGTCGTTCGAAATCAGGTACGTCCGTTAGCTTGGTCCAAGGCCACTGCAGAGCAGGGGCCAAACTGTTCTAGGAAATGCTTCATGCCAGCCTCACCACCCGCTGTTCGGTAAGTCTCGAACAAGCCCTTCTGCCCCCAACGCAAGCCAAAACCGTGGGTCATGATGTCGTCGATCTGCTCGGTGGTGGCAATGCCATCCTTGATCAGCCACAGCGCCTCGCGCCAGACGGCCTCGAGCAAACGATCTCCGACGTGGGCGGGGATTTCTGCCCGCAGAGTGATGGGTTTCATGCCGATATCGCGCAGAGATCAATTCTGCACGCTCTACCGTCGCCAAGGGCACCGCGCGGAGGGCACGCACTCCACAATCGGCAACAGGTACACAGGGTTATAGGGGTGCGCGACCAAAATTTGCTCGGGCCGCACAGCACCCGCCTGTAATTCCGACGGCATAAATCCGGAAGTCGATGACGCGACGATCGCCGCTTCTGAGCAAGCAGCTTGAATATCACGGAACACCGATTGCTTGACCTCAAGTCGTTCGGGCGTACTTTCCTGTACCCATTCGGCATCGACTGCTGCCTCGGCAATACTCTCGCAGACGGTCAGCGAACCCTCTGGCGGCAGCTGATCATAAATTTCCGGCACCCAGTGGCGAGCCTTATCAAGCACCGCCCGGAGCACCGGCTCGGAGTGAGGTGCGGGGTCGTAAAAGCAGACATTCCAACCGTGCAGCAAAAATCGCGAGGCCCAAGCGGCGCCAATGACACCGCCACCGATAATGGCTGCGACCGGCATCAGGGCAGTGCCCGCTTGGTCAGCTGCAGCTCGGCGCGAACCTCTTCAGGCGTCATGATGCGCACGCCCATCGCCTCAATAATGGTCACGGCGTGCTCCACCAGTTCGGCATTAGTCGCGAGCCGGCCTTTTCCAAGCCAGAGGTTATCTTCCAACCCAACCCGAACATTAGCGCCCGAGAGCACTGCGGCGGCAACGTACGGCATCTGGTGTCTGCCGATCGAGAATGCCGAGTAGATCCAGTCCGGCGGCACGTTGTTAACCATTGCCATAAAGGTATTCAGGTCGTCGGGCGCGCCCCAGGGGATACCCATACAGAGCTGCACCATCACGGGTGCAGGGATCAATCCCTCACTCACCAGCTGCTTGGCCAGCCAGAGGTGGCCAGTGTCGAACGCTTCGATCTCGATCCGAATGCCCAGGTCTGCCATGCGCTTGGCCATGTCTCTCAACATGCCCGGAGTATTGGTCATTACATAGTCCGCTTCGGCAAAATTCATGGTGCCGCAGTCGAGTGTGGCGATCTCGGGCAGGCAGGCCTCGAGATGCGCGACGCGCTCCGCCGCCGAGACCATATCGGTGCCGCTATCGCTCAGAGGCAGCGGTGCACTGGTCGGGCCAAAGACGATATCGCCACCCATTCCCGCAGTGAGATTGATCACCACATCCGTATCAGACTCGCGGATCCGTTCAACCACCTCGCGATAAAGCGGCACCGCACGAGCGGGGACGCCGGTTTCCGGGTCGCGCACGTGACAGTGCACAACAGCCGCACCGGCCTTAGCGGCATCGATGGCGGCGTTGGCGATTTGCTCCGGGCTACGGGGGACCTTATCGCTGCGGTCCTGCGTACTGCCCGATCCCGTCAACGCGGCGGTAATAAATACTGTATCTCGCATGGTCAGTGGCATGTCGTCTCTCCTGCTGACGCGTTAGTGAGGGCTACTGGAAATAGGACTCGCGGCGCGGCCACGATTGACTGCTCGCGCCCTCGAGAGAATCTCGTCGCGATCAATATACACGCCTTGCAGGTGCCGCTGACCCGAACCTGAAAAGGCCTTGCGGCCATGCATCACGCGGCGGTTATCAAAGCACATGATCTCTCCTGACCCCAGGCGGAAAGTCAGTTCGAAACGGGGTTCATCCGCCAACTCATGAAAACGTCGCAGCGCGGCATAGGCGTCGGCCACTTCGGCGTCTGGCATGTCTGGGAAGGCACGGACTGGATAAAACGCGCGAATGGTCGGAATCCCTTCCCCCCCCAAGGTATCGATAACGGGGGCAGAGAATCGGTGATCAATGCCAGGCCCCCGATTGAAAAAGACCCAGCGTCGCGTGCTGAGAATTTCATAATCCCTCGGATGAGTCGCCTTGAGCTCCTCCACCAGTGCGGCGCCGTCGGTGAGGGTCGATTCACCGCCGTCGGCCTCGTTGATCAAACAATGCAGAAATTGAAATCCAGGGGGAATTTCCCGGGTAGGCAGGTCGGTATGAGGGCCCAGTCTAAGCCCTGTGTTAGCGGTGGTGTTGGTCTTGGCATCGCCAGCAAGGTTTACGTCTGCTTTGACATCCCACAGCAGGCCAAAATTGCTGTCACGGACGGGGCCAATGCGGGCGGCCAGCTCGTTCAGGAAGCCCGGCTCTGTAGGCGCTCGCTCAACCACGCAAACACCGACGCGCAGCAAGTGATTGAGCAGGTCACACAGCGCCCCATCATCTTCGAGCACTGCCGTGGCCTGACAGCGCGGCGGCGAGGTCAGCGTTTGCGCAGTCCACGCCTCAGGCGCGGGCAGCCAGCTCTGGGGCAGATGCTGGCCCTCCACAACGTGTCGAAGCCATCCTGAGTGGTAGACGCTCTCAACACCGTCGGGCGCCCAGACAATGGTCAGATCGCCGGCAGGGGTTAGCGCAAAGCTGCCAATCTGCATACTGTCGGAGAGCTCGGCAGGATCCATCAGACCTTCTCGGGTGGCGAGATCAATACCGCCATAACCCAAGGTGTTCTCGCGCAGCCAAAAACGATGGCAGCTCAATGTCTGGCCATCGGGCCATTCCAGAATCAGGCCGTCATCACCGACCCGAACATCGGCAATGGGCGCATCATCGTAATGATAGAAATCGGGAACCAACGGCTCCACGGCGTCAACGCGCTCTCTCATCGCGCTCAAAACCCTCTCACCCGGCCATGATGGCAACTACGTTATTCGCGATCCTTCGCGCCTCAGTAAACTGATGGCCAAGGCTCACGCTTATGGGCCGAAAATGTAACTGAACTGTGGGCGCTGAGAAAGAAAAATCGCAGACGTGAGGATCAGAACGCGCGGGATGCGGACCCTGTGGCAGCGGGGTTCACGTGACGCGGGGAACGGCTGATGTAATGCTATATTGGCTTCGTCTTTTGATAGCTCACGTGGGCTGAAAGCCACATCCATCTATCGTCCGACTTCAACCGACCGACGCTGAGGACACCCTATGAGCCATTGTTGCCGTGCTTTACTCCTCGTGCTGCTCAGTCTATGCACTGCGCATCACAGCTCGGCAGTCGAATCGGGCGCGCTAGATCGCCATAGTGAACGAGCGATCACACTGCTGCGAGACGCCATCAGTCGTCAAACCGTCCATGGGGAGGGGAATGTGCCCGCCTACGCGGAATCGCTGCGGGAGGTGTTCCTCTCGGCGGGATTCGAGCCTGAGTCACTGACGCTGGTGCCATACCGGGAAACCGCGTCGCTGGTGGTGCGGTACGCCGGAGACGGCAGCAGTGGTCGGCAACCGATTCTGTTCTCTTCGCATATGGATGTGGTCCCGGCAGATCCCGACAGCTGGCTCCGCCACCCCTTCGAATTGCAGGAGGACGAGACGTTTTTTTATGGCCGGGGCGTGCTCGATAACAAGTTCGATGTGACGATACTCACCACCCTTTTTGTGTGGTTGAAAGAGTCGGGATTCGTGCCCAACCGAGACCTGATTATTGCGTTCACCGGGGACGAAGAATCCTTTCAGGAGACCGTTCAACAGTTGACGCGTGACCATCGTGAACTCATCGACGCCGAGTACGCTCTGGTCGTGGATGGGGGTGGCGGTGTGCTCGACGATTCAGGTGCAGCCATCCAGTTTCAGGTCGGCTTTGCAGAAAAGACCTACGCGACCTTTGCTATGACCGCCAAAAATCCAGGTGGCCACAGTTCTATGCCACGCGCCGATAATGCGATCTATGACCTGGCCCGTGCCATTCAGCGGCTGGAAGCCCACACTTTCCCGGTTGAGACCAATGAAATTACGCTGACTTACTTCGCGCGCACCGCGCCGTTTCTGAATAACGAGGTCGGTGACGCCATGGCGCGGCTGGTGGCTGATACAGGCGACGCCGAAGCGATCGCCACACTCAGAGCGCAACCACAGTATGTTGGCACACTAGGCACCACTTGCATTCCCACCATGCTATCTGGGGGGCATGCCGAGAACGCGCTGCCCCGAGCGGTCAGTGCCATCGTGAACTGCCGTATTTTCCCGGGCCACACCCCCACCGAAATCCTCCGCGAACTTCAGAAGGTCACGGCTAATCCCGACCTAGAATGGCGCGTTGTCGGAGTCCCTGTGACCAGTCCGGCCTCGCCCTTTAACAACGAAATTATGGCCGCAATTGCCGCATCGCTCGAACCGATTCATCCGGGGCTGCCCATCGTGCCAAAGATGGGTTCGGGCACGACGGACGGCGCGTATTTGCGCGCCGCTGGGATTCCCAGCTACAGCCTGACTGGCATCTTTATCAACCCCAAGGACAGCTTTGCACACGGACTTAACGAACGGGTACCCAGAGCAGCAATAAGCGAATCTCTGCTTTTCTGGCGAGCGATGATCGATCAATTGGCCACAACGCAATCGCGCAGTGCGACAAACTGAAGGGCGGAATGAGCCCTTAACTTATGATCAGCTCACACGAAGCGAACCGAATCAGCTGCGATAGCGACTCAAAAACTGCCAAACCACCTCCATGCCCCAAAGCGGCTGTGGAGGAGACATAGCGGGGCATCTCGGTTGGCGCGGCAGATCCTGGGCTTGCGACGGCGCAACACAGTCGGATGGAATTGCTAGGATCCGCTGAGCCTGCCATTCATGGCCGGCCAGGGGGTCACCGCAACTCACCACCTCTGTTCCCTCACGCCCACATCGACTGTAAGCCTTACAACGAAGACCGTGCTCGCGCGTTAGCGGCGTCTGCCAGGGGACGGCAGGGCCTTCACAGGCCATGGCTTCAGCCCAGATCCGGGTATTCTCCTCGGCGGACGTGTAGATCCAGCCATAGGGTGAGGGTTGACCGTCGGGGGGCACCCCATCATCCAGGTCGCCGTAATAATGAAACATGGGTAGAGGCTGGTCGGGCCCGCAGGCGTGACCCGGGGGCATTTGGTAGATCATGATCGCGACCGCTGCAAATCGCTCCGGGTGGTCACACCCCAGCCGCTGAACCATGCTCCCGCCGTTGCTATTCCCCAGCAGATACAATCGCTCGGGGTCGGTCAGCAAGCTCTCTTGTACCTCATCAACCACCTGCAAGAGAAACGTGACGTCATCCTCGCAAGACGTCCAGTCACAGGCCTTGCAATCGCCGCAGCCCGGATAGCAGGGGTAGTCGAGACGATCCGGCAAACAGTGTGGCCCCGCTTCCATGGGAAAGTTACTGGCCAGATCATTCCAAGAACTCACCCAATCCTCCCCCTCTTGCCATGCTGTGTTTGAATAAAATCCGGCGCCTTGCGGGTAGACGACAATGTAATCATTCGCATTCGCGTGTTGATTCAGGGCGTGGGCACTCGCTAATCCCGTGGCGGTTGTGCCATAACCATGCAGCGCGAGTACGACGGGCAAAGGTTGACTACCGTATGCGTCAGGCAAATAGAGATAAATCTGCCGCGATTGTTCTCCAACCTGAATGGTTCGCCGTTGAAATTGCGGCTCGCGCGGACCTCGAAGAAAGGCTGCCACCCTCTCCACGACTTGGTCCTGATAGCACTCCGGATTGGGACCAAAGTGACCACAATCGCCCGGAATTTCTATCACCTCAAAACCCAGCTGCTTCGCAAACACCTTATTGGGCTGAGGGTTAACGGTCATATCGCGCTCAAATACAACTGCGAGCACGCTCGGTTGTCCCATCGCCTGCAATCGCGCCTCAAACTCCGGACGATCACGCCGAATATCATGCCGTCCTGAAGCAGCCGTTTGGCTCGCGCGGTCGCGCAGTTCGGATTCAGTATCGAAACGTGCCATCCCGGCCAACCAGTCTTCGAAATTTTCGAGGGACTGCTCACGATTAAGGTATTCCGGTGTCCAGAACACCATGCCATCAATCAAACCCAACAGATCTGCTTTCCGGCGAAGGGCCTGCGGAGAATCTTCTGGAAGGGCCATGACCTCCTGCCACGCACGACCCTTCAATCGATCGTAAAAGGTATACCAGGGCGTGCCCTCAATCGGCACAAAGTGCGTCGCAAAGGTTGGATGCATCATGAGCCATTCGTAGGTTTGATAACCTCCCATGGAAGCGCCCACCACAGCATGAAGATGTTCGATACCCAGATGCTCGGTTAATAACTTGTGTTGCGCGCTTACCTGGTCGCGGATCGTAAAGACGGGGAAAGGCTTTTGCGCACTGTTTGACGGCGATGAGGAGATGCCATTACCTAACGCATTGACCGCGATCACAAAGTAATCATCGGTGTCGACAATGCCTTCGGGGCCCAAGTAATGAGAGGTCGCAAGACCCTCTGCGCTGCCGTTGAACCACGTGGGCATGAGCACGATATTGCCGAGGTCTGGCGCCAGCGTACCGTAGGTTCTGAAGGTGAGCCGGCAATTCTGAATCACCTCACCATTTTCCAGCGCACACTCGCCCAGCTGCGCGGTATGTAATCTTCCCTCATGGGCGCCAGACAGCCAGTCGGTGGCCGTCTCCGCGCTGACAAACGGGGTAAAAGTCACTAACGCTGCACACAGGCAACCTAGTAAGTGGCCAGTCAGATTGTGACGACGACGCATCCCCGCACGCTCCCCTCTTCGATGATCTCGTGGGCCTGTGCCATCTGCTCAAATGGCAACCTGTCGGCAATTCGATGCTGCAGAGTATTGCTGGTCAGCAGCGTCTGCGTGTCGGCCACCGCCTGCGCCTTGGCGTCTTCCGGCATCGCATAAACAATCACCATACGTACCGTGAGATCCATGAACATCATGGTTCGAAATGGCAGGCTCGGCTCGGGCACCACGGTGCTTGAATAAGTGGCAATGGTCGCACCGATGCGAACGCACTTCAGCAACTCAGGCAGGTTGGCGCCAAACTCCACGTCGATCACACGATCCATTTTTTCGCCGTCGGTGAGATCGAGTACTTGCTCACCCCAACCGGGCTCACGATGATTCACCACCCTGTCTGCCCCGGCAGCCTTGCAAGCGGCGGCGTCGGCTTCATTGCTCGCCGTGGCTATCACACGTGCGCCCCCGTGACGCGCCCATTGGATCGCATAGTGGCCGACGCGACCCGCACCCCCGGTCACCAAGATCCGCTGATCGGTGACGGGGCCGTCGGCGAACACACAGCGGTGTGAGGTCAGCACGGGAATGCCCAGGCAGGCGCCCACATCGAAGTCCGCACTGTCGGGCAGTCGCGGTGCACGAAGGCTGTCGATAGCGACGTATTCGGCGGCGGTGCCGTGCAAGCGCCCATGCTGGGCCTGATAAACAAACACCCGCTCACCGATTCTCGATGCCTGCACCCCCGCACCCACCGCAGTGATGACCCCCGCACCATCGCTATGGGGCACTACTGGCCCGATATCCAGAAGATCCGGGAACGCACCCGCACGCTTTTTCACATCGGAGGGATTCACGCCGGTGGTGTGTAGCCTCACCAGCACCTCTCCCTGTCCGGGCTCGGGAGTTTGCCGGTCGCCGATCTGCAATACCGTGCGGGCGGGGCCGAACTGATCAAACCAGCACGTTTTCATCGCTCACTCCTCAAGGGTCCAACCAATTGGCGAGACTCTCGGTATGGCCATCGATACCAATGGTTTGGCCAGAGACCATGCGCCCGCCAGGCCCCGAGAGAAAGCACACCATCGCCGCAATATCTTCAGCACTGGCGAAGTCCCGCAAGGAACTCTGACGCTGGTAAACCGTGCGGATGTCCTCGGCGCTAACCCCTCGCTCCTCGGCATCGCGTTGAATCACGCGCTCTATCCGCTCTCCTCCGACGCTCCCCGGGCAAAGCACATTGACACGGATGTTCCATGGCCCCAGCTCCATCGCCCAGGTCTGGGCAAGGCCAATGGCCGCCCACTTGGACGCGACGTAAGGGGAGCGCAACGGGCAACCATAACGGCCCGCACTAGAAGACATATTGAGGATCACGCCACTGCGCTGCAGCTTCATTAATGGGATCACGAGGCGGGTGAGATAAAAAAGACTATTGAGGTCGGTATTGATGGTCGACTGCCACGCCTCCACCTCGATCTCTTCTACGGGTTGCTGCGGTCCGGCGATACCGGCGTTATTCAGGAGCACGTCGACCCGATCGCAAGCGCCCATCAGTGAGGCAAACGCTGTCTCGACTTGCGCTGGGTGTGAGACATCACACACGACTGCAGTACCCTCGCCAAACTCAGCCTCAAAGGCCGCAACCGCCTCGACATTAATGTCGAGTGTCAAAACCCGATAGCCCGCTGCGGCAAGGGCACGCGCGCATGACAGGCCAATCCCCGAGGCACCAGCTGAAATAATCGCTACAGGCTGATCTGTCATACGGCGATCTCACTTCTCACACCCCCAGCTTTCAGCCGGGCGCTGGAATATTCGCTCTGAGGAGCTGCGTCACTGCCCTAGCGGGCTTTCACGCGCCCTATTTTATCGCGGTGGATGGTCCTCACGAAGCGTCTTCAGCAACCCCCAACCGGATAGCCAAAATGTAAACGTCAGGGGTAGCGACACCACGAGCGTCGCTGTTTGCGCTTCTTTGATACCGCCGGCATACATCAGGCCAATCGGCAGGATCGCAATCGCAACGGCCCAAAAAACGCGGTGCCATCTCGGCGGGTCCTCAGACTCGCCGAGTGACTGGGTTGCTGATGCCGCCAGAGTATAGGAAGCGCTGTCGTAGGTGGTTGAAACGAAAATAACGGCCACAACCGCGAACACGCCAATGATCAGGCCCGACATCGGCAAAGTGTCGAGGCCTGCCACGACGGCTGCATTGCCGCCCTCGGACTGCATAATGCCGACGACGTCCAGCTCACCACTGAGCTGGAGACTCAGGCTGTGATTACCCAGCACCAAAAAGAATAGCCACACGCCAAAGGAACCAAATAACAGCATCCCTACAACCACTTCACGGAGGGTGCGGCCTTTCGAAATTCGCGTGACAAATAATCCTACGAACGGCCCGTAGGCAATCCACCATGCCCAGTAAAAGACGGTCCAATCGCCCACGAACCCCGTGTCATCAATAGGGTCTGTCCAGAAGGTCATGGCCAGCGTGTTTTGAAACAGAAATCCGAGCGAATTCACCGCCATTTTCAGGAGAAACAGCGTATCGCTCGCGAGCAACACCGCCACCAGGAAAAAAAGTGCCAGTCCGATATTTAGCGTGCTGAGACGCCTGATACCTGCTTGAAGACCCATCCATACGCTAAAAGCGAACACCGCAACACAGATCGTCACGACCACCAGCTCGAGGGCAAAGTTGGCGGGCACCCCCGTCAATCGATTGATAAAGGCGGCTATCAACGGTGTTGAAAAACCCAGTGAGCTACCCGCTCCACCGATCAATGCAACCATAAAAAAGCTGTCCATTAATCTTGCGGGCAAAGAATTCTCGCGGCCTTTCAGCCAGAAGTGGGCAGAAATACTATATTTCAGCTGAGGGATGCGACGCACATAAAACGGGTAAGCGATCGCCATTGTGGGCAAGCAGTAAAGGGCCCAGGCAACGAATCCCCAATGATGCAAACCATAAGACGATGACCAGAGATACGCATCATGAGAAAAAGGCTCGGCGCGAAACGGCGGCGCCTGAATGTAGTAAGCCCATTCGATACCGCTCCAGTACATCAGCCCCGCACCAATGCCCGCAGCAAAGAGCATGGAGATCCAACTAGCGGTGCTAAATTCGGGCGCACCGTCACCCAGTTTGATGCGGCCGTATTGGCTCATGCCGATGTACAACACCACCACTAAGGCCAGCGCACCGGTGAGAATATAGAACCAGCCAAAAGTGCCCGCGATCCAGGCATAGGCTTCCCTGAGAAGCTCAGCGCTCTGTTGCGGAAAAACCAGAAGCGGAATTGACATGCCCAGCAGTATCGAGACCGTCAGACCGAAGTTCACTCTGTCAATTTGTTGAGCCAAAAGTACCGCGCTTTTTATTCTGTGACGACCTGCCTTCGCTAGCCAGTATACACAGCCCTATTCATCTAAGCCGACTGGTGTTCGTACGATGATATAAAGCGGCACTCACCCGGGAAGTGAGTCCAAACACAGGGAAGCCAGAACGCTGCGCTGTCCTTGAAACGGCCGCCGCCCGTGCATGACCTGATAGTTGTCGATCAAGGCCACATCGCCCGACTCCCACGGCAGGTCAAATACCAGTTCGTAGGCGATTTCGACCGCCGACTGCACGTCAGCGTCATCAAAGGCTGAGCCGTCGCCGTAGGTGACCGAGCGGGTGCTCTCATTACGCTGATCCTGCCAGCCACAGAATGCGGCAATCAGCTGGTTGAAGAACACTTCTCTGCCCGAGGGTGACTGCCTGATAAGCGAGAGCGCGGGCGTTGTGGTGCGGATCGCATCATCTCGCAACCATTGCCATTCATATTCCAGTGCTGCCAATCGCGCCTCGGCCGCCTCTTTGGATGCCACGTTCAGTGTCTGGCGCCAACTTCTTCCCTGCCCCGAAGAGGCGTCAGCCTCGGCGGGCATAGTGAGCGAATAGCGTGCGCCATGCTGTCTACAGCGGGCCACAAAACCCGGCAGCTGCTCTGACAGGATGTTGAGTAAGACGTCGGATCGGCAGAGCGGCGTCGCGCCACCCGATGCAGCGGCCTGCTCACAAAAGAAGAACAGGTGGCTAGGGAAGTACGGCGTTTGGGCCATCTCGTGATGCAGAAAAATCTCTACCTTCTGAGGCGCCTCGTTGGCGGTAAAGACGCGCGGCGTGCGGTTGTGCCGCACCGCATTCGACAGCGACTCGTCATAGGGAAAATTGGGTAGGCCAAAGCCGGCCACAAAATCATCGAAGGCCTGCGCCTCCGACACCCCACAGCCACGAAACAGGATCGCGCCGTGGGCCGCCAGTTTTTCGGCGAGCATAGGGGCCTGTTCGTTCAAGTCCTGCCGCGAAACCGGGCCTTCTATCGCCATTACGAGGGGGAAATCAGCGTCATTATGGTGCTGCTGGCCCGCAACGGGCCGCTGCTCAAACCTCAGCATATTGAAACCATGATAAGCACTGGTTGCCCTCTACCCTCAGCCGTCACATCAGTCATGACATTAGTCATAGATGGGGAAGAAGGTGCCAAAAGCTTCCTCGCAGAAGTGCCCCGGATCGTTAAAGCGCCGGTTGCGGTTCAGGGCAGAGATCGCGCTCATTTCGGCCTCGTTCAACTCAAAATCAAATAGCAGCTGGTTTTCTTTTAATCGCTCCACTCGGCTGGTCTTGGGGATGACCGCAGTACCCCGCTGGATGCCCCAGCGCAACACCACCTGTGCCGGCGTCCGATCCACTCGCGCGGCGGCCTCCTTTACAGCCGCTTGCTCGAGCACCGATTCACCCATGTCAGCCATATTGAGCTCCAAATAAGACAGCGCACCCAACGGCGAAAAGGCAGTTACCGCCATGTCGTACTGTGCCGATGCGCGCAACAATCGCTCTTGGGTCAGATAAGGATGCGACTCGATCTGCAGCATGGCCGGCTTGATCTGGGAGTACGCCATCAGGTCATGGAGTAGCCCAGTGTTGTAGTTACAGACACCGATTTCCTTGACCAAGCCCGCGTGCACCAGCTCTTCCATCGCCCCCCAGGTATCAGAGAGCGGCACCGCATCGGGCGCCATCACGGGATTTTCTGCAGCAGGGTCAGCAATCCACTCCGGAGGATAACGAGTGTCAAAGTCGACATACTGGAGCGCAATCGGGAAGTGAATGAGATACAGATCCAGTTCACTCAGGCGGAGGTCTTTCAACGTGCGCTCACAAGCGGCGCGAACATGCTCAGGCCGGTGAAAGGTATTCCACAGCTTTGAGGTGATCCAGAGATCCTCACGCCTCACGAGCCCGTCAGACAGTGCCGCCTGTAGCCCTTCGCCCACTTCGGCCTCATTGCCGTAGTCGGCCGCGCTGTCCAGGTGTCGATAACCCTCAGCAATGGCCGAACGGACCATCTCCGCGGTGTCGTCCCGGGCGATCTTCCAGAGACCTAGCCCAATGGCAGGCATCTTTCCGCTACCCACCGGTATGGTTGCTGTCACGCAGTTCTCTCCTTTAGTTCAACTATTAATTGACGCATCAAAAAAGGCCGCAATACCGTTTTCTTCACAGAACGCGCTCACATCGACCTCTCGCCCAATCCGCATCGAGTGCTGGGCAGCACTCGCCACAATCAGCGACCAGAGTGCCTGCTCGGGCGTCGCCGCGTCCACCTCCTGCCCCGCCAGCTGCAAATTAAAGGCGATATGTTCAAAAAAGGTCGCGCCATAATGACCGCTGGCTTCAATCCAGTCCGGATAGCCCACGGGCACACCGCGGTAAGCGGGATGCTCGGGTACCTCTACCAGCAGCTGCGCTGTTGAGGGGGTGTCGGGTTGAAAGCTGGCCTGTTCACTGGCCACCAAACGGCCGTGCTCGCCTACTACCACCAACTCTTCATACAGCTCCCGGCAAAACATGTTGAGCGTAAAGCTGGCCCGCACACCATTGTCATAGTCGATGATCACCATGGCGTGGTCATCAATGTCAGATTGCTCGCCCTGCCACTCAAAATCCAGAAAGTTCACCGCCTGGTCACCGCTGGCATAAACCCGCCTAGGCCGTGACTGCGCGACGACATTGATGAGATCAAAATAATGGCAGCATTTTTCGACCAGGGTGCCGCCGCTGTTGCGATTGAACTTGTTCCACTGATTCACCTTGTCCAAAAAGGGCGGCCGATACTCAGACATGGCAACGGTCTTGACCTGCCCGAGTGCGTTCGGTGCTGCCACTGCCTGCAGTGCCTCCACGTATTGCGCCTTGAAGCGATATTGCATCCCCAGCTGGATGACAGCGGGGTAATCCCGCGCCAGATGTACGATGTCCATGGCGTCCGCCAAGGTCGTGGCCATCGGCTTCTCGAGCAAAACAGGTTTGTGGGATGCAGCAACAGCGTGCAGGACATCCCGGTGCGTGTGGTTGGGCGTCGCAATCACAATCGCGTCTACCGCGTCATCCAGACAGGCCTCACTCAGATCGCGATAGATCGTGAGCGGCGCTTTGGTCAGTAAGCGCCAGTCGGAGCACGCCCACTCGAGGCTCCCCCCATCGGGATCGACAATGCCCTGCACGTCTGCCCAGCCTAGTAATTGAGACACGCGCAGATGCTCTCGCCCCATCATGCCCGCCCCCACTATCAGCAGGCGGGGTTTGGGCTGGCTCGTTAGGTAAGGATTCTCTGACGTGAGCGCGGCGACGCGTTCTGCGGTAGTACCTACCAAGGGAGAGGGAGACTTTGTCACGCCCTGACTCCAGACTCGCTAGACAGACGGCGATGCCAACCGAACCACAACGCTACATTGAGCCCAAGCAGACCCAGCAAAACGGGCACCAAGAGATTCGAGCCATCGCCCGCCAGACCGATGGGTGAGAACACAACATAGAGCGCCACCACGCAGGACAGCAGCGTCACCGCACAGGGTTGCGCATAGGCCCAGGGCGTCAGGTCCACTTCTGCGGTCTGTCTGATGGTCGCCTCCTCTTGTCGCGGGCGCCACACGCCGATCGCGAGCATCATCGCAACTTCCAGAACAAACAGGATCGCGTAAAGGTGCAGAAAAGTGCACCGGCACCAGAGGTCCTTGAGCACAAACTGGAACGTGCCATAGGCAACGATGTGGAAAACGATCACCACCTTGGCCGCCACCGCGGGCACCTGCCGGGTAAACAGGCCAATCACGACAATCGCGATCATCGGAATATTGTAGAAGCCCGTGAAAATACGAATGACCTGCCACAGTCCCTCGGCAGCAAACTGCAACAGCGGCGCGACCAGTAAAGAAAAGCCGGTCATCACCAGCCCCACTCGCTTGGCCACCCTCACCATCTCAGAATCAGAGACCGCTCTGCCAACGAGCGGCTGATACACATCAATACAGAACAGCGTCGAGGCGCTGTTGATCAGTGAGTTGAAGGAACTCAGCACGGCCCCCAGCAACACAGCGAGGAAAAAACCGGTGGCATAAACCGGCATTACGTCGCGCACCAGTTGGGGGTAGGCCAGATCAATCGATTGCAGCTCGGGTCCGTAAAGGTGATACGCCACGACGCCGGGGATCATCATCAGCAGGGGCACCAACACCTTGAAAAAGCCCGATAGCAGCACGCCCTTTTGCCCCTCCGCAAGACTGCGCGCGGCGAGGGTCCGCTGGATCACATATTGGTTGGTGCACCAGTAGAAAAGATTGGCAAAGACCATCCCGGTAAAGAGCGTGGCAAAGGGCGTCGGGTCAGTCGGTCCGCCGATCGCATTGAGCTTGTGAGTCTCGGTGGTCAATACAATGTTAAGGCCGGCACCCACGCTCCCCTCACCCAGTGCCTGCAGGCCCAGCCAGGGCACGGCCACGCCCACGATCAGTAAGCCGACGCCGTTAAGGGTGTCCGAGACCGCCACCGCCCTCAGGCCACCGAGGATGGCGTAGGACGCTCCTAAGGCACCGATGACCATAATGGTCAGCACCAGTGACGTGCCGTAATCCAGTTGCAGTAGCTCGGGCACGTCAAAGAGTTTGAGCACCGCGATCGAGCCGGAGTACAACACGCTCGGAATCGTCACCAATCCATAGCCCAGCATAAAGAGGACCACGGTCATGCGACGCACACCTTCGTCGAAGCGCGCGCTGAGAAACTCCGGCAAGGTCGTGAAGGCCCCGGCGAGGTACTTGGGCAGAAAGAAAAATGCCATGAGCACGGTGGCGACCGCGGCGGTCACCTCCCAGCCCATACTACTAAGGTTGTAACCATAGGCCGACCCATTGAGACCAATCAGCTGTTCGGCAGAAAGGTTGGTGAGTAAGAGCGAGCCGGCGATAAAGGTCGCTCCCAAACCTCGCCCAGCGAGGAAGTAGCCAGCACCCGTGTCGACCCGCCCGCGGGTCTGCCGCCAGGACACGAATGCCACCAGGCCCATAAAGCCGATACAACTCACAATCGTCAGGAGCAGATCAGCGGTCATGTGGGGTGCGGGGCGGTCAGCATGACTGCAGGGTACGCACACACCCTGCAACCAGCAATATTGGGGCGCTATTGGAGGCCTGTGACACGCCCCCGGGATTACATTACTATACCGTCTGGACGGTTTATAAATGGTGCGTCATGAAATCGGAACTCACCCGCACACGCATTCGCGTCGCCGCGGCAAAAGTGATTGAGCGCGACGGTGCAGGGCACCTCACGCTGGAGAAAGTGGCGGCCGAAGCCGACCTGTCGAAGGGCGGGCTCTTGTACCACTACCCCTCCAAGGATGCGCTGTTGCAGGGGCTGCTAGAGCACCTGCTGGAGAATCGCGCTGGGTTAGTTGATGGCCTGAGTTCGGCAGAGGGTGTGAGTGACGCCACACTGCTCAATAGTCTGATCGATGCCGACTTCGACCTGCCTCAGGATGAGCGGATCATGGCGCAGGGGCTGATCGCGGCCTCGGCCGAGAACCCGGAGCTGATCGCTCCCGCCCAGCAACACGTCGAAGCCGTGTTCGCCCAATTAGGCCTCTCTAAAACCACGGCGACGCCGGCACGCACCATTTTTCTGGCCTCCCAGGGGCTCCAGTTTCTGGAGCTGCTGGGTCTGTTGTCACTCAGCACCGCCGAGCGCAACGAGATCCGCCGACACCTCAAGTCGCTGACAGAGGAGCTGGCACCATGCTGATGCGGGCGGCTCTGGGTTTATGTTTGATGATGGCTGGCTGCGAAGCTGATGTCAGCAAGCAGGAAGAATCGTTAGCAAGGCCCGCACGATTGATTACCGTAGGCATTGGCAACCGCCTGGCACCTCTTCAGTTCGTGGGCAAAGTAGCCGCGGCACACACCGTGGATCTTGGTTTTGAAATCGACGGGAAATTGCAAACGCTACCGGTGCGCGAAGGTGAAGTCGTCACTGACGGGCAGATTCTTGCGCGGCTGGACCCCGAGCGATTTGATCTGGCACTTGAGAGTGCGCGAGCTGATCATGAATTGGCTGAAAAAACCTTGTCCCGGATCGAGTCACTCAGAGCGTCTGGCACCGTTTCTCAGGCGGAACTGGACGAAGCCATGGCTCGCGCCAAGCTCACCGGGCTCGCCGTAAAGGCCGCGCAAAGGGACCTTTTTGACACCGTTCTTCGTGCCCCGTTTGACGGCCGGGTGACCAAGAGACTCCTAGAGAACTTTTCGCCTGTCGCACGGCTGACACCGGTCATTCGTCTTGCACCTACCGAGCGTATAGAAGTAGTGGCCGGAGTGCCTGAGCAGCTGATGGCCAACCTGAACCCAGCAGCGCTGCAAAAGGCCGAGGTGCGCTTCAGCACTGACCCTGAGCGACTCTTTGCTGCGCGGTGGCTCGATTATGAAGGCGAAGCCAGTCGCGATACTCAAACCTACGACGTCCGGTTTGCCCTGATAGAGACTCCTCAGTGGGCCGTGCTACCAGGTATGACCGCAACGGTCCTTTTATCGCTAGCCACTAACGATCAGGCGGTCGTCCAAATACCAATGAGTGCCCTGCAGAGCGATGCCACGGGCAACTTCTTTGTTTGGGTGTTCGACCCGGTCAGCACCAAGGTCGCCCAGCGAACCGTCAAACTGGGCATCCCAGTTCGAGACCAAGTGCCTGTCATCGCTGGGCTTAAGATCGGCGAGCAAGTGGTGGCTGCCGGTGGCGCGTGGCTCTACGCCGGCATGAAGGTCCGGCCACTCGCGGAAGACTGACCCTTGTCGAGATCCTCACTGACCGACTTTGCACTGGCGAATCCCCTGTTTGTCTGGGTGGTGGTGCTGAGTTGCTTGTTCGCTGGGCTGGTCGGTGGGCAACGTATCGCGCAGCTCGAGGACCCACCCTATCCGATCAAGATAGCCTACGTTTTCACGGAGTACCCCGGGGCTTCGGCGCTGGACGTCGAACAGGAAATTACCGAGGTCCTGGAAAGGTCGATTCAGGAACTCCCATGGATTGAGGAGATCGTCTCGCGGTCGCTGCCCGGACGCTCCGAAGTCCAAATAGAACTCGATCACTCGGTGTCTGCCGACGACACTGAGCAGATATGGGATGAATTGCGCAGGCGCGTAGCCGAGGCGGCGATGCGTTTACCGGCCAACGCGCACCCTCCTTGGGTCGAGGACGATTTCACTGACGTTTACGGACTGCTTTACGGCTGGGTCATTCCAGAGGGATACGACATCGCCACCCTACGCGATGCAGCGCGGCTACTCGAGACGGAAATCAAGCGCGTGGAACACGTTGCCAAGGTACGCGTCGAGGGCGTCCCTGAGGAGCAGGTTTACGTCGACTTCGATTACGCCCAATTGCGTCAGCTGGGCGTACCGTTCTCTCGCATTGTCGAGGCAATCAACAGCGTCTCGGGCCTTTTCCCCGCTTCCATGATGGAGTCGGGTCCCCATCGGCTGCGGATTGACGTCCCGCTGCGGCGGAGCGAGGCAGTACTGGAGAATCTCCTAATTGCCCTCCCTGGCGAGACCTCGATGATTCGGCTTGGTGATATCGCCACTATCTCCCGAACGGAAACTCGCATCCCTTCCCTCATCGTCAGGCATGAAGGGCAGCGCATTTTTGCGCTGGGCATCGCTATCGACGAAACCCAGAATGTGGTTCGAGTGGGTAAGGTGGTCGAAGAGCGTCTGTCAGAGCTACAGCAACTGCTGCCCGTCGGAATAGAAATGATCCCGCTGTTCGAGCAGCATCAGCTTGTCGACCAGACAATCAGCCAATTTCTCGTCAATCTCATCGCATCGGTCACCACCGTCATTCTGGCGCTATGCCTCTTCATGGGTTGGCGAGCCGGTGCCATGGTTGGCGCGGTGCTGATGCTGACTGTGACCGGCACTATCGGCATCATGGCTGCCCTTGGGATCGAACTGCAGCGTATTTCACTGGGTGCCATGATGATTGCAATGGGTATGCTGGTGGACAACGCCATTGTGGTCACAGAGGGCATGATCACTCGCATCAAACAGGGGGAAACCCCAAGAGAATCTGCCGTGTCGGCGGTGGCCAACACTCGCTTCCCACTACTGGCCGCTACCGTCATTGGTGTTGCAGCCTTTGCACCCATTGGTCTATCAGCAGATTCAACGGGCGAATACCTCGGCTCTCTTTTTAAGGTCTGCGGTATATCGCTACTGTTGAGCTGGGTGCTTGCGATCACACTGGCACCCGCGATTGGCGTCGGCCTGCTGAAATCTGAGGCTAAGGCGCAAGACGAGGCGCAAGTCTACGCCGGCCCAGTTTTTGTCGCTTATCGAAAGATCTTGAATCAGGGCATTTCACGGCGCGGCTGGACAACCATTTCACTGATTGGCGTCATGCTATTGAGCATGGTTGGCTTCACCCAACTCCGGCAGGGCTTTTTCCCCACGACCAGCACACCGCTATTTTTTGTTGATCTCTACCAAACTCAGGGTACGGATATCCGCACAAGCGACGAGCTCGCTGAGAAAGTGCGGGAACGCTTACGCTCTCTAGAGGGGGTTACTGAAATTTCCAGCTGGGCTGGCCGAGGGCCAATCCGCTTCACCATGATTTTACTGCCTGAGCGACCTGATCCGGCCTACGCGCAACTGGTGGTGAATGTCGATAATACGAGCGCGGTGCAGAACCTAATGGAGGCGACCAGCCAGCTGATCGAGACGGAATTCCCTGAAACTCTCCATATGGTCAGACGCCTGGAATTTACCGAAGGTACTGCCAGCAAAATAGAGGCTCGCTTCTATGGCCCCGACCGCGCCGTGCTGCGGATCCTCGCTGACCGAGCGATGCAGCTATACGTCGATCATGGTCTCGTTGATCGCAAGATCGATTGGCGCGAGCAGAGACTGTCTCTCAGGGTTGTCCCGGATGAATCTCGTGCACGCCGCGCTGGAATTCAGTTACCAGACGTTGCCCGGGCGGTGGCATCAAGCACGATAGGCACGACCGTGGGCGTGCTGCGAGATGCCGACAAACCGGTCCCTATCGTCGCAAGGATCATGCCGCTAGCAGAGACAGCTGAGACACTGCTCGAACGCGACTTATGGAGCGAGAGTACCCAGTCCTTCGTCTCCGCGCGACAGATCGTGTCGAGCGCAGCACTGCATGCCGAAGACAGTTTCATCATGCGCCACAATCGTGTCCGCAGGATTACCGTGCAGGGTAATGCCCCCCCGGGCAAAACCGCTAACGGCGCCTTTAAAAAAATCCGGGCGGACATCGAGGCCATTCCACTTCCACCGGGCTACGAACTTGGGTGGGGTGGAGAGTATGAAGCGATGACCCAAGCCAACAAGTCGGTGCTGGGTCGCTTTCCTCTCGCACTTCTGGCAATGATCTTAGCGACGCTAGTGCTGTTTGGCAGCGTGCGGCAAATGCTGGTCACTTGGATGACCGTGCCGCTGATTATGGTGGGCGTCTTTGTCGGGCTGTTCATCACCAACCTGTCCTTCACCTTTCCCGCGATGCTGGGTCTTCTAAGTCTAGTCGGCATCTTGATTAAAAACTGCGTGATCATGGTGGAAGAAATTAAGCTCCGTGCCGCTCAATCTGGTCTCAGTCGACAAACACTGGTCGCTGCCTGTGTAAGCCGCCTGCGGCCAGTGCTGTTGGCCGCAGGCACAACCATCGTCGGCATGGCTCCTTTGCTGCGAGATGATTTTTTCAGGGAGATGGCCGTCTCGATCATGGGCGGGCTCGCGTTTGGATCCGTCTTGGCACTCCTCGCGGTACCTGTTTTTTACGCGTTGTTATACTCCCTCCGCGATACAGATATCGAAAGCAATAGGGTCGAAACATGAGTCAAAGCGTATTGTTGTTAGATGGTGGACTGGGCCAAGAGCTCATCCGCCGCAGTCCGTCTGCTGCTCACCACCACTGGTCGTTGCAGGTGATGCTGGAGCAACCCAATCTGGTAGCCGACGTGCATCGCGACTTTTGTGAGGCGGGCGCCAGTATTGCCTGCCTGAACACTTACGCGATTACACACGCCCGCCTGGCGAGAGGGACCAATCTTCCTTCCCTCACTGAACTACTGAATCTCGCTCGCGAGCTTGCGCAACAAGGTGCAGATAGCAGCGGCCACTCGGACACCGCGATGATCGCTTCGCTGCCGCCTCTGGTCGCTAGCTATCGTCCCGATACGCAGCTACCGCTCAAACAGGCAGTCGCCGAATATCAGGAACTGATTGATCTGCAAAAAGGGGCTGTGGATGGCTTTCTCGCCGAGACCATTCCCTCTATTAGTGAGGCGGAGGCGGTCCTGGCAGCAGCCGAGCAGGCAGGGGTTCGCATCATGCTAGCGGCTGACCGTGTCGGATGAAAACGGCCAACAGCTTCGATCAGGCGAGTCTCTTGCCGACACGCTGCTGGCCATAGACCGGTTCGAGCCGCTGGCCGTTGTGATCAATTGCTCCAAACCCGAGGCCATCTCCGACGCGCTTGAGGTGCTTGCAGAATCGCGGTTTAGGTTTGGGGCCTTTGGTAATGGCTTTACGTCAGTGGAGGCACTGGAGCCCGGTGGCGTTGTCGATGTGCTTGAAGCGAGGAAGGACCTGGGGCCTGAGCAATACGCTCAGTTTGCTGCGCAGTGGATGGACAGCGGGGCGACCGTGATTGGCGGCTGCTGTGAGGTGGGTCCCGAGCACATCAAGGCGCTTAATGCGTTGCTCCAAACGCGGGGCGCCGACAGGCTAACGTGGGCAGACTTAGCCGCATGAGCAACCCCTAAATACGGACAAAATCAGGGCGCTGAAACCGGCGCCCGTACTCCGCCAAAAATTCACTAATTTGTCGCTTGCGAGCTATAGATTCTCGGGCAAAATGCGCGCCTTCTCGAGCCACGCTACAGCACTGCAGACAACCCACCATGAGCACGCTTCGGCCCATATCTTCATTACTGTTTACAACGGCGTTTCTGCTGGCCGGACATGGCTTGCACATGACGTTTCTGCCCCTGCGCGCCAGCGAGCTGGGTCTGTCACAAACGCTGATTGGCTTGAGTGGTTCGGCTTACTTTGCTGGCTTTCTCACGGGAGCGTTGCTGGTTCCCCCGATCATTGCTCGGGTGGGTCACATCCGAAGCTTTACCGCGCTCATGGCTATTTTTCTGTGCAGCTTTTTGTTCCTGAGCTTGGTAGACGAGGGCATCCTGTGGGTGCTGGTTCGCTTTGTTCTCGGCACAGTGATGTGCGGCGCCTATACCGTCATCGAGAGCTGGCTCACTGAGCAAAGCGATACCAGCAGGCACGGCCGCGCATTATCGATCTACACCGCAATCGTGCTCATCTCCATGGCGGCCGGTCAGTACTTGTTGGGCCTCACTGAGGCCAACCCGCTTTACCCGTTTATTCTGGTTTCACTGCTGGTAGGGCTCGCCATTGTGCCCGTCAGCTTGACCCGCTCTCTGGCGCCAGCGCCCGTTCCCGCGACTCGCTTTAACTTCTTCAAGCTCTATCGCCGTTCTCATACCGCCTTTGCGGGCGCACTGGGCTCAGGCGTGGTCATGGGAGGTTTTTGGGGTCTGGGCGCCATTTATGCGCTGGCGCAGACCCATGACGCCGGTTTTGTCCCCACTTTTATTGCCGCCAATATCATCGGAGGTGCGTTGGCCCAGTACCCGATAGGCATGGCATCTGATCGCATTGACCGCCGCTATGTATTGGCCGCCTTGTGTGCAGCCAGCGGCCTGTCGGCCTTCGGCTTACTGCTGGCTGACTCGCGTGAGGCGACTGCTCCTGGGAGCATTCTCCTTCGGCGCGTTTGCCAATTCACTGTATGCGGTCTCTCTGGCCAAAGCGGCCGACAACTCAAAGCGTGAAGAATTTGTAACGATCGGCTCATCGGTGCTTCTGCTGAATGCACTGGGCTCGGCGGGCAGCTCGCTGATCATCGGCTGGGCCATGCGCGGCATGGGCGACAGCGCGCTGTTTGTCTTTCTGGGTGTGGCGAGTGTCGTGACCGGGATCTTTATTATTTTTCAGCCACCCGGGCGCACTGCTGTCACGATCGAGGAACAGGGTGCCTTTATTCCCACCACATCGGCAATGGCACCTGCCGTATTTGATCAGGATCCCCGCTCAGATGAAGAGGTTGAGTACGAGCCTGTTGCACCGATCGAGAGTGAGCTCGACACGTCCTCCGAGCACTCTGATGTCTCGATAGCCAATGCGGTGGCGTGAACCGTCAGCGTGGTAGGAGTCTCCCGCTCACACGAGGCAAATAAAGACGATGACCGTTCAGAATGCGTCGTCTGAAAGCACTTTCTAGGCGTCAAAACAGGGGCCATAATGCCGCGTGATCAGCACGGCGATATGACTCGATAAACCGTTTTCAGGAGTTTTCCTATGGCTTCACCTGCGATAACTATTGGTCCGCGCGTCCGCAAATCGCCGTTCTATGACGCCACGATTAAGGCGGGCGCCAAGGCCTTCACGATCTATAACCATATGTTCATGCCCACCAGTTACGGTGATACCACCGCCGAGTACTGGGCAATCGTGCAAGGTGTGTCTCTCTGGGACGTATCGGCTGAGCGACAGGTCGAAATCATTGGGCCGGATGCGCTAGCCCTAACTCAGCTGCTGACACCCCGAGACATCGACAAGTGCCCGATTCATCGGGCGCGCTATGTGGTGTTCGTCGATGAAAATGGCGGCATCATTAATGACGCTGTGCTGTATCGCCATGCCGAGAATCACTTCTGGCTGTCACCGGGCGACGGCGATGTCTTGTTGTGGGCAAAGGGCGTCGCAGCTCAAAGCGGGCTCGACGTGACGGTGAGGGAACCCGACGCCTCGCCGCTGCAGCTTCAGGGCCCTCTAGCACCCCGCGTGGCGCAAAAACTGTTCGGCGATCTGGCCACTGAGCTCGGCTACTATCACTTCTGCCACACCTCATTGAACGATATTCCTGTTGTGCTCAGCCGCACTGGTTGGAGCGGCGAGCTGGGCTATGAAATTATCCTTCTCGATAGCAGCCGCGGTACCGAACTGTGGGACCTGTGCATGGCTGCCGGTGCAGAATTTGATATTCAGGCTGCCTGCCCGTCGCTCGCGCGCAGTGTCGAGGGCGGGTTGCTGTCTTACTGCAGTGACATCACGTTGAATGACAGCCCCTTTACCATCGGCATGGATCGTTTACTCGACATTGATAAGCCCCATGACTATGTCGGTAAAGTCGCCCTGCAAGCCATCGCCCGCTCCGGTCCGGAACGTCGGCTGGTCGGAGCGAACTTCGGTGGCGACCCGATCACGCCTAACGAGCACTTCATGAGCGTGAAATCCGGTGACGCAGTGGTGGGACACGTGACGCGCTACTGCTACTCACCGCGGCTTGAGCACAACATCGCGCTCGTGAATGTGCCGACAGCGCTGGCAACGCCGGGTACCCCACTGTCATTGGATACCGGAGAAGGTTGGCGAGACGCCGAGGTAGTTGAGATGCCCTGGATACCCGCTGAGAAAGTGATCCCGGCGTTCGACTAAAGACTTCTTTGGCTTGGCGAGACGCCGCTAGACGGGGCTTGCACACTACGTGAACGGGTTGTCGCTTGGCGCCGTATATACCCCGACACCCAGTCGGAGAGCGGAGATGTCCAAGCAACACCTTGGCAACGATTATCCCGAAGCAACCGAGAAGCTCGATCGAAGCGTACTCGGATTTTTCAGCGCAGCTGAGCGTATTCTTTTGGTTATTATCAGCCTGTTAACCATGCTGGCAGTGGCATTCGAGCTGACCCAGTTTTTTGAGGCGGGAAGGATACGGCTCGCTGACCTACTGCTGTTGTTCATTTACCTTGAGGTGATCGGCATGGCGTACGCCTATTACGCCACCCATAGCGTGCCCGTTACCCTGCCCGTGCTGATCGCGATCACCGGCATCACCCGGCTGATTATCTCTGCAGGGGAAAGAAGCCGAACCCAGCAAGCTGTTGTTTGAAGCAGGTGCCGTATTGCTCCTTGCCGTGTCTTTAGCGGTCTTAAGTTGGGCCTCACAGCGCACACCTTCGATCGACACAGTCGATCAGTCAGGCCACTGAATGTCGCAGGCTCGTCAGGGCCGCTGCTTCAAGCAGACCCACTGGCACGGGCTTTCCCTTGAACCTGTCGCTCGGCGCCTCAACCGAGCGACAAGTGACCAGTGCTAACATCGCGAGATGGTCATCCATTCACTCTTCCCCGATCTGGCCACCGCTGGCCTCGCTATTGGCTGGGCGCCACTTGAGGACTTGCAGGGCACCCTAGACCCCGATGAGTGGGACGGACATTGTCAGCGCAGCACCCTCCCGCCAACGAGAATTCATCGCCGGTCGGCGCTGGTGAAGGTGCTCGCCGATACCCTCGAGCTCTCCGCCCAACCGCTTCGCCGCGCCAGCGACCGCTCGCCCCTCTGGCCCGCCGATCGTCGGGGCAGCCTTTCACATTGCACCGCACTGTGCGCCGCAGCAGTGGGGAGGCACGACGCGGTTCAATCGATTGGTATTGATATCGAAAAGATCGGCCGTATAGAGCCCAAGCTGTGGCCAACGCTATTTTCCGAGAACGAACGCGCCTACTTTGATTCGCTCAACCCGGAGCGTCTGGCAGCTGAAACGACGGTGTTCTTCAGCGCCAAGGAGGCGTTTTACAAGTGCCAATATCCGCTTACCCAGAGCTGGGTAGGATTTCAGGATGTCGAGGTCACGCGAATCGATGACTGCACGCTCGGTATTGCACCACCGAACTTACCGCCGCAGCCCTGTCACGGCCCGTCTATCCACACCGCGAGACTCGACGACACGCATGTCGCGACCATCATGCTGATGCCTATTTAGACGCTAGAACAGACTGTGTTCGCCACGCTCCGGTATCAGCACTTTACCCGCACTCAGCTTTTCATAAAAATCGGCCAACGTGTCCTCGCCAAATTCCGGGGTTGCCTCGGCATCATAGCGTTGGGCCGAATCATCCCAGCACAACATGGATTCGGTCGCATAGAACTTCGCGATACGCAGAAACTCCAGCCGATCGCTCATCCGGCGAGAGATGAGTGCCAGCGGACTGAGCAGCCACCGCAACCAATCAAACATTTCGGGCGGCAGCGAGGTCGTTCGGAAGGGTTTGTCGAGCGCCTTACACAGCATGCGCCCTTGATCTTGGGGCGTTAGCGCAGGACCGGGGCCCCCGATCGGCCGCATCACGGTGCCGCTAGGGGATGCGTCAAGCTGCGTCACGATAAACCGCGCCAGATCCGAGTCCGATATGGGTTTGCAGGCGGTGAGATGGCCGCTACCAAACAATAAAAACGGCTTGCCCGCACGCACCCGCTCAAACTGACCCACCAACGAGCGGAAAAACGCCGTGGCTCTGATGATCGTACCCGGTACCGGGGAGTCATGAAGTCGTGCCTCAAACTTCAGCTTTTCCCGCTGGAACGCCAACCGCGGCTTTTGAACGCAGATCGCGGACAGCAGCACAAAATGGCGCGCACCGACCCGCTCCGCGTAGTCAAGGAGCTGACAATTCGCCTCGTACTCCACCTCTCTGGCGTCTCGCGGGGCACCGCTGCGGCTCGCAAGGCAGGAAATCACGGCCTCGACCGGTGGAAGACGGCTAACCCACTCGGCATCGTGAGTGATATCAGCTTCGATCCGCGTGACGCCGGGCTCTAAGCCAGGAGTCAGCGCACGCCCCGGACGCACCAGGGCCAGTACCTCGTGGTGTTGCGACAACAGCTCTCGCAACACCGCAGCACCGATATAACCCGTTGCCCCTGCCAACAATACGCGCATCACTCGCCCTGAGAACCCATTGGTTCCACCCTAGGCCGGCCGCCCGGAAGCGTCAATGCTATTGGATGGCGAGTCGGCATAGCGCACCTGCTTTCGCTAAAGTGTCGGGTCCGTCGACCGGCAATCATTTTTACGATGACAACAAGCCCCGCCCAACACACGCTGCGCGCCTTAGGTGACGGCACGGATGACGCCGCCCACCGTGAGGGGCATCATGACCTCAGCGCGGCTGACCATTCCAGAGTCATTGAGATGGCCTGGGAAGATCGCACGCCCTTTGAAGCGATCGAGCAGCTATACGGGCTACCTGAAAACAAGGTCATCGCACTGATGCGCGCCTCGCTTAAACCCCGCGCCTTCAAGAATTGGCGTGAACGCGTCACGGGCCGCAAGACAAAGCACGCCCTCAGGCGCGATCCGGCGGTCTCTCGCGGCTACTGTTCAACCCAGTACAAACTTCGCTCAAAATAAGGTCGCGCTATGGAACTGATCGCCCTGTACATCGTTGCCGCCACACTCGGCGCCATGGTTTTCTTCGCGGCAGGCATCGCCCCCACCGTTTTTCAGGCACTGCCTGCTGACGAAGCGGGCATCTTTCTTCGCCGTCTGTTCCCGCGTTATTACCTCGCCTTAATCCTTGGGTCCGGGCTCGCCGGCCTCCTATGGGTGACCTCTCAACCGATTGCATCCGGAGTGTGTCTGCTCATTGCATTCTCGACCTTATGGGTCAGACAGCGACTCGTGCCCCGCATTAACCGCCTGCGCGACGCAGAGCTCGCGGGGGACGCGAGCGCCGGCCTCGGTTTTGCTCGGCTGCACCGGTTGTCAGTCGCCATCAATATGATTCAATTGCTCGCACTGGTCGTTTTGCTCGTTCGCTACTGAGGTCACCGCAGCATGAATCCCGAGCTGTTGTGGGTGTTTATTCCCACGATTGCCGCCATCTCCCTGACGCCGGGCATGTGTATGACCCTGGCTTTTACCCTCGGGCTATCGCAGGGTTACCGGCAAACACTGTGGATGATGGGGGGCGAGCTGGCCGGCGTGGCCACCGTGGTGATCAGTTGCGCGCTGCTCCTTGCCTGGATTCAGTCCCTGTCCGATCTCTACTTCACTCTGCTCGCCTTAGTCGGCGGTAGCTATTTGCTGTGGGTGGCCTACAGGCTCTGGACGCAGCCTGCTCAGTTTGAGCGCGATGAGGGGCCAGCTCGACTCGCACCGCTGGCCTTGCTGAGCCTAGGGTACGTTACGGCCGTGATGAACCCGAAAGGCTGGGGCTTCATGATTGCCCTGTTACCCGGTTTCATGTCGCCAGACTATTCGATCGCCGGGCAGCTCAGCGTCTTTCTCGGGGTCATCCTGCCCTCTGAGTTTATCTCGATGAACCTCTATGCAACCGGCGGAAGTGGCTTGCGACGGTTCCTCAGCACCGATACGCACCTTGCTCAAATCAATAAAGTCGCCGCCACGCTGATGGTGCTGGTGGCAGTGCTGATGCTCGTTAATGTTTGAGCCGCGGCGCTCCGCTATTCTCAGACGCCTGGCGCCCAGCTGGCGTGGAATCCAAATGGCACTCGCTGGGGCAGGGTGACACGCGCCATCGGTCCCACTGCTACATCGGTCGCATCAAACACCAGACAGTGAGATGACCAGTCCCTCGGATTCGTGACCAAGGTGATCACATACCCGTCATCCTCCGGGTGTTCCCGGGTCGCACCGACCTTGGGGACATACACGGCCTCACTACCGAAAACACCTTCTCCATAATCCCATTGCTGCCGACAACCGGTCTCGTTGTCGTACTTCACCAGTCCGGTAAAGCGTAGGGTGTGCCCTCCTTCGTGGAGCAAGGGAATACGCTGATGGTAGGCGTAGCGGCTCTTCACGCCGGCGTAAAGTGGGTTGGTTTTATTAAATTCGGTATTGAGATCGTCAATATCGTTCTCGCGCACTTCTCCGGTGCGCAAATTGAAACGCCAGCGATAATTGTTTGCCTCGAGACGCATATAAGCCAGCATATGCGAGAGCTCACCTTCCTCACCCGTCGCCGAGGGCATAGGGTTCACTGATCGACAGCCATCCATCACCACCCAATCACCCTCTTCCCAGCAATTGCTGACATGCAGGACATAGCAGGGCTCGCACTCAAACCAGCGGATCTGATCGCCGCGACCATGGCGCGGAATGAGTCCGAATCGGGTTGGAATATCGCGGTGGAAGGTCAGTACTCGCAGCTGGTGTCGCTGCAGCACCTTGGGGTCATGGAAAAAGGGCAAGTCGTGCAGAATAGTGTAGTTGGATGTAAAACCAATATCGTGGGGCAGCCGCGGACCCGGAAGATCAATGGCCTCCTCATGCAACAGCTTGCCGGAGGCATCTGCCACGCCATAGGTCATATACGGTGGCTCATCACCGTAATCAAAAAACAGGAGCTCCCCCGTGTTCCAATCCACCTTGGAGTGCGCCGACAAACGGCGCTGGCTCCGTCCCTCAAGCTCGAAGTAGCCCTCGGTTTCCAACGTCTGGGGGTTCAGCCGATAAGGATGCCCGGCGTTGTACCACAGCGTCATCAGACCTCCCGCGTAATAGAACAAATCCGTATTCGAGGTGTCCTTAATCCCGAAAGGCGAGGTAGTAAAGTCGAAGGGCCCCATTACCCCGTTAGAAGCGCAATGGCCTGCCCCCCGCTCCTCGGCGAAAGCAATGGTCTCGACGTAGCGATTGCGGTAACTGGCCTGTCCCTCACAAAACGACACAGCGTGGACCATGCCGTCGCCATCAAACGGGTGATAACGGTTACCCGGCTGGTGCACGGGGTTGGGACCATTGCGGAAATAAGTGCCCAGTAAATCAGTGGGCAGGGTTCCCTCTACGCGCAGCCCGGACTCACTCAGTTGAAGCGTGGTCGGCGCATAGACCCCGTGTAAATAAGGGTTATCCAGCCCGTAGATCCAAGGCTGGGTATGCTCAAACTCTGTGACACCGCCGATACATCCGTCGGTAACCGGATAAGCGGGTAAGTGCAGTGCGTGGTTCATAAGCGTCTCCGCGCCAGATACCTGCGGCTGAATCTACGGGAGCGTAACAGGGAAAATTCCTTTCTCGCAACGTGGGATCGCCGTATCTCGACCGGTCCATCGCCAATCGATTGACTCAGGTGGCGAGGTGCTACAGGAAGCGGCTCAGCAAGCTGCCATAGAGCCGACGCAAATTGAGGTGGGACACGATTGACCTGCGCGCAAAGCGCTCCCAACTTTTTCTTATAGGCCCACAAATCGCGAGCAGCGCTTGCGATCAGTCCATTGGGGGGCCTACGTCCATTTGATTCCGCAAACCTGAACGAGCAGGCAAGATGTATTAGTATTACTATCAGTGATAGAACACATCTCTACAAGATATATTGCAATAAGGATCTGCCATGAAATTCCCTAGAAACCGCATTGATTTGAGCGTCGTGCTGACGGGCGCGCTGATCGCCTTGCTGCCTCTTACTGTGGCGGCACAACTCGAAGAAGTTGTGGTCACCGCCAACAAACGAGCCACTAGTCTGCAGGAAATACCCTTAGCGATCAGCGTTGTGGACGCTCAAATCGTCCAGCGTTCGGAAATTCGCGACCTGCTCGACCTTCAGTCGGTCGTGCCATCATTGCGCGTGCCTCAGTTTCAGAACTCCGTGCAAACCAACTTCGTTATCCGCGGGTTTGGCAATGGTGCCAACAACCCAGGCATCGAGCCTTCTGTCGCCGTATTTATCGACGGCGTGTACCGCTCTCGCTCGCTGTCACGCATTTCTGACCTACCCAATATCGAACAGATAGAGGTACTGAGGGGACCCCAGAGTACCCTCTATGGTAAAAACGCCTCCGCCGGTGTGATTTTGGTGAACACTGCAAAGCCCAAATTTGAGACCACAGGTCACATCGAGGGAGGTGTTGGTAATTACAAACCAACGCTCCGTTCGCGGCTACGTTACTGGCCCTCTGACTGACTCGATTGCCGCCAGCTTCGGGGGATCAACCCTGCAACGCGACGGCTACTTTGACAACGTCGCACTGGATACCGAACTGAATGACAGAGATCGATGGGCGCTCAGAGGCGAGTTGCTGTTTGAAATCAGCGAATCCACAGATCTCCGGGTCGCAGTCGACTTCGACGAATTGGAAGAGGCGTGCTGCGGCACGGCGAACCTATTCGATGGCCCGGCTGGCGGCGCTTTGGCCGCGCTGTCAATTGTCCCCGGCACTGCTTATAGCACTGAACCCTATGAGTACGAAACGTACTTGAATCAGGATCCCATGACCAAAGCGGAAAACGGCGGCATCACCGTCGACTTTTCCACTGAGATCGGTGACTTAACTTTTAGATCAATCACCGGCTACAGAGAGTCAAAAGTCGATAATGAAAACGAAGATATCGATTACAGCGCCGCAGACGCGATCGGCAACCAGCGCTACCTGACTGACATCGACACCTTCACACAGGAATTCCGACTCAGTGGCACTAACGGTGCCATGGACTGGTTGGTGGGGTGCTTTTTACTACGATGAAAGCATCTACTTTGAAAGTGATATCGACTTCGGCACACAGTGGAGAAACTACGCCAACATTCTTGTGGGCGGCAGTCCCGCCGCAGGTGAGGCGGTCATTGGTGGACTGGAAGCTTTACTGGGTTATCCCACGGGCACCTTCTTTGAGCCGGGCACGGGCGTGTTGGAAATGGCCACAATGGACAACGAGACAATGTCGGTATTCGGTCAAGCCTCCTTCGATTTGACTTCACGCACTCGACTCACCTTGGGCTTTAACTATTTAGATGACGAGAAAGATGTGGGCATATCCCAAATCAATGACGATTGCCTTCTCAAAGCTCGCTCTGGACGGCACGGATGGTGCAACGGCGCTAACCAATGCGGGCTACCTGGGGGCCTTCCCCAGTGCCTTTGCGGCAACCTTCGGGTTACCCTTCACACCCCGATAATGCCGCCTTGGTAGGCTCATCACCTGCGGGGGCTGCTGGGCTACAGCAGCTTCAAGCAGGCGTTTTGGGTCAAGTCGCAGCAGCCGTTGCAATGGCAGATCTATCTGACCCGACTCAGAATCCGTTCCTCGGTCTCCAGGCACTGCAGTTTTTGCCACAAATGCTTGAGCTACCCAATGCAGCGGATGACGGCACATCCGCAGATGAAAAGTTCACCTACACCGCGAGCATCAACCATGAATTTTCAGATCAACTCAATGTGTATCTCACCTATGCTACTGGCTACAAAGCGACCTCTTGGAATCTGTCCAGAGATACTCGCCCCACGCAAGGCGAGTATGACGCGCTGGTTTCGGCAGGCGTAGCACTCCCTAACAACCTAACTATCGGGACGCGCCTTGCGGGCCCAGAAGAATCTGAGGTTTTGGAGCTGGGGCATCAAGTACAACGCGCAATGGGGGTATATCAACGCCGCGTTCTTTAACCAAACTATTGAAGGATTCCAGTCGAACGTATTCACCGGCGCCGGCTTTAACCTAGCCAACGCCGGCGAGCAGTCTGTGGATGGTGTTGAGGTCGACGTGATGCTGCAACCCACCGAGCGCTTGTCACTGGGCGTATCGGGGACCTATCTTGACCCCTTCTACGACGCGTTCGTTGGCGCCAACGTTGGCGGAGCGGCCGAAGATTTAAGTGGTACCAAACCCGGCGGCATCCCAGAACTGACGTTGAGCTTGATCGGATCTTACGACTTCACCATCATGGGTATGGACGCTTGGATTCAGGCTGATTACCGGTACGATAAGGAAGTCGACATTCAGGATGGTGGTGATCAGTCTGCCACAAATATCTTGCTCGAAACAACGGGCAGTCGCACACGTGAGGTCGGTTTATTAAACGCCAGCGTGGGTATCGCTAAGAACGGTTGGGAGTTTCGGGTGTGGGGCAGGAACCTGACGAATGACGAGTATTTGATCACTTGGTTCCCCTCTGTGGCCCAGACTGGCAGCTTCTCCGGTTACCCCAACCAACCTCGTATGTGGGGCGCCAGCATCAGAAAGAGCTTCTAAAACAGGCTCATGTTACTGCGCTGCCTGAAGTTCACTGCGGCAGCGCAGGATCCCCCCTCATTTCACCCAGATCGGAGAGGGTGCCGTGTGCGCCTACCCCGACCCTTCTCTGAGAGAAGGTCTGCGCCTGCAATCGTCGCAGCAGATCCCAATGCGCCGCCATTACTCTACGATCTGTGTGCCTATTTTCTCGATCATAGTGTGGCAAAATTCAAACTGTCTGAGCGGCTACACTCTATCGCCGCGCTACCACGTAACCCCATGGGCAAGGTGGTTCGCGCGCACTTGTAGACTCTGCTCTCGACACATGAGGAGAACACCTGATGCACGCGCCGATCTATATTCTTGGCGGTAGCCAAACCGATTTCGCCCGCAACTGGGCGCGAGAAGGCCTGGAAATTTACGACCTGTTCGCCGACGCGCTGCAGGAAGCGGTTCAGCAAGCTGCCATCGAGCCGGCACAAATTGAGGTGGGACACGTTGGTAACTTCGTGGGCGACTTGTTCACGCGGCAAGGCTTAATCGGCGGTTTTTTTGGGCAGGTGTACCCCGAGCTCGGTAACCTGCCCACCGCGCGGCATGAGGCGGCCTGTGCCTCGGGGTCAATGGCGATTTTAGCCGCCATGCGCGATATTGAGGCAGGTCACTACGACGTAGCCTGCGTCGTCGGGCTCGAGCTAATGCGCAATGTAGATGGTCGAACCGGTGCCGAATACCTAGGCGCTGCGGCTTGGCAGGGGCACGAGGCCACCACCTGTGACTTTCCCTGGCCCTTCCTGTTCGATCGCATCACTCAGGAATACGACGCGCGCTATGGCATTGCCGACGAACCGCTCACTCGTATCGCCGAGATTAATTTTGGCAACGCCAAAAAGAATCCCCGCGCCCAAACCCGGGATTGGGCGTTTGCCGATGGCAGTTTTGGTCACGACCCCGCGCTCAACCCCTCCGTCGAGGGGCGGGTCCGCAAACTTGATTGCGGACAGATTACCGACGGTGCCGCCTGTGTGATTCTCGCCAGCGAACGCTTTGCCAAGGCCCACTGTGAGCAACAGCGCATTGCGCTTTCAGATATACCCCGTATCAAAGGCTGGGGGCACCGCTCGGCGCCGATCCTGCTGGAAACCAAACTCGCAGCCTCCAAGGATCAGGCACTAATATTCCCTCATGCAGCACAAGCACTGAGCGACGCCAGAACGCGGGCCGGCATGGCCAAGATCACTGATCTTGATGGGCTGGAAACTCATGACTGCTTCACCATCACCGAATACATGGCGATTGACCATTGCGGGCTCACCGCACCCGGCGAGAGCTGGAAGGCGGTGGAAGAGGGCCGCATCACTCGCGATGGTGATTTCCCCATTAATCCCAGCGGCGGTCTGATCGGGCTCGGCCATCCTGTCGGAGCCACCGGCGTTCGGATGGTTCTGGACTGTGCCCGGCAAGTGACCGGCCGGGCCGGGGATTACCAGATCGCCGATGCCGAGAATTTAATCACCTTCAATGTGGGCGGCAGCACGACGACCTGCGCCAGCTTTGTCGTAGGCGTCGGTTCGTGAAAGATGTTT
>CALSVI010000013.1 GCA_943840615.1 uncultured Luminiphilus sp.
CTCATTGACTCTTTCGGGGCTCCGAAGTTTATCTGCTGCTAAGCGCTCGCCGGGATGCCCCTACCAATAGGTGAATAAGACGGGTTCATTCAAAAGGGCGCCGCAAATCTCTATGGCGAGCTGATAGCGCAGCGGGCGCCAGTCAGCCCCACCCCACTTTGCGTTATATCATAACGGCATAACCATATATTCTTTTGTGGTATCCTAGACGCCCCCCCATTCACGCGCTGACCTCGGCGCCGTCTGGAAAGGATATGACCGCGATCATAGAACACTTCTTCGAGCCACTGACCTCAACGCTTAGCTACGTGGTCAAGTGACTCGCGGTCTAATCGCTGCGCTGTAATTGATCCGGTGTTGGACTTGGACTACGCGTCGGGAGCGCTCTCTACGGATTCTGCAGATCAGTTGGTCACCTACATCAGAGACCATAATCTCAGCCTGAGCTATATTCTCGAGACGCATATTCACGCCGACCACCTCTCCAGCGCCCCCTACATGCAGGAGCAACTTGGTGGCGAGATCGTAATCGGCTCGGAGATCACAGCGGTGCAAGAAACCTTTGCCAAGGTGTTCGGTGAGGATGATCGCTTCCCCCGAGACGGGAGCCAGTTCGACGTGATACTCGCGGATAACGACACCCTCAACATCGGCACGCTAAGGCTCCGTGCCCTATACGTGCCCGGCCACACGCCCTGCCTGCATGGCCTATTTGATTGGCGACGCGCTCTTTGCAGGCGACACGTTGTTTATGCCCGATGCCGGCACAGCACGCTGCGATTTTCCAGGCGGCGATGCTCGAGCGCTGTACGATTCCTGTCAGCGCCTGCTCGCACTGCCTGACGAGACGCGCGTCTTTGTCTGTCATGACTATCAGCCCAACGGTCGCGCTCTGGCCTTTGAATCGACGGTATTTGAGCAACGCTGCGGCAATATTCATGTCGGGGCCGGCATGACCGCAGAGGCCTTCGTCACCCTGCGCGAGGCGCGCGACGCGGGCCTCGACATGCCCTCGCTCATACTGCCCTCGCTTCAGGTCAACATGCGCGCGGGGTACCTGCCCCCGACCAACGATCAGGGCAGGCTGTTTCTTAAGGTGCCTATCAACGCGTTTGGTACTAACAAGCTCAATCGCTTTGCTTGTAACGAGTGAGCATGTTGCTCCCCGCAACCCAGTGGCTTAAGGGGTATCACCGGCAGAATTTGATTAACGATGGCCTGGCAGCCGTCGTTGTGACGATCATGCTGATTCCGCAGTCCCTCGCCTACGCACTCCTCGCGGGGTTGCCCGCCGAGATGGGTCTCTATGCCTCGATACTGCCTCTGATCGCCTACGCGCTGTTCGGCAGCAGCCGCACACTGTCCGTTGGGCCCGTAGCGGTAGCCTCTCTCATGACGGCCTCGGCGGTCGGATCGGTCACCGCTCAGGGAACCGTGGATTACGCCACAGCGGCCACCACGTTGGCGCTGCTGGGGGGCGTAATGCTGATCGCTATGGGGCTTCTACAGTTTGGTTTCGTCGCCCACTTTTTGTCGCACCCCGTGGTATCGGGTTTTATCACTGCCTCGGGCATTATTATTGCGCTGGGGCAGCTGGGACCGCTAATCGGTGTGTCGCTGCGGGGCGACACCCTGCCTGATCTCCTGGGTGGTCTGGCCGCGGGCTGGCGCGAATTCCATTTGGTGACGGCCGTAATCGGCCTCGCAGCCACCGCCTTTTTACTGTTCGCGCGTTTTCAGCTCTCCAGCTTGCTGACCTCAGCGGGCCTCTCTGATCGCCAGGCCAACTTCATTGTCCGCTCAGCTCCGATACTGGTAATGCTGGTGGTGATCCCCTTGTCCGCGATGCAAGATTACGCCGCTCTCGGCGTTTCAGTGGTGGGACATGTCCCCACTGGGTTGCCCGCGTTCAGCGCGGTGAACGTCACCCGTGAGCTCATCGCCGAGCTCGCCATGCCCGCGTTTCTAATCGCGCTGATTGGCTTTGTCGAATCCATCTCGGTGGGCAAAACCTTGGGCGCCAAAAAGCAGCAGCGGATTGATGCGAATCAGGAGCTAATCGGTTTGGGCGCCGCTAATACGGCGGCGGCATTGTCGGGTGGCTTTCCCGTGACCGGCGGCTTCTCTCGCTCGGTGGTCAACTTCGATGCGGGCGCCGACACCCAGATGGCCTCGATACTGACGGCTTTGGGCATTGCTCTAGCCGCGATGTTTTTGGCGCCCCTACTCTTTCACTTACCTAAGGCGGTGCTCGCGGCGACCATTATCGTAGCGGTTTTGAGTCTCGTTAATGTAAAAATACTGAGGCAGGCCCGACGGTTTTCCGCGGCAGATTTTGCATCCGTTAGCTCTGACGATATTGGTGACGCTGGCGGCGGGTGTGGAGCTGGGGGTATTGACCGGGGTCGCAGTTTCGATCGGTTTGCACCTTTACCAAACCAGCTCCCCGCACTTTGCCGTCGTCGGGCGGGTCCCTGACTCAGAGCACTACCGCAACATCAAACGCCACGAAGTCATCACGTACCCGCATATTCTGTCTATCAGAGTCGATGAGTCGCTGTACTTTGCCAACGCCACTTACCTCGAGGACATCGTATTTGAAGAAGCCCGCCTAAGACCGGAGCTGGCGCACGTCGTTCTCATGTGCCCCGCCGTTAACACGGTTGACCTCAGCGCCCTCGATGCACTGGAGCAAATTAATACGCGCTTGGCGGAGCGCAACATCACTCTGCACCTCAGCGAGGTGAAAGGCCCAGTGATGGATGCGCTCAAGCGCAGCGAGTTTCTCACCAGTCTGACAGGCCGAATTTTCCTGTCGCAGTTCGCGGCAGATAATCAGTTAAGCGCCGCCCCGGGCGAGCCACTACAAGTAGCGCTGGTCCTGCTCGGACTTAAGCAGTCTCCGAAAGCCTCTTTCTACGGCCGTTTCCGCGGCCATGCCGAGACGCTCCTGCCAGTTCCGTTTGGCGCGAAAACGAACCTCGATCAGATCACTGCCCTCGAGGTGCTCAAGCAGAAAGCCGTCAGAGGTGCACAGCCGGTCGGCCAGGTTTTTCTCGAGCGCCCGCTGCCCAAACCAGTATTCCCCCGTGCTCACCTCATCAATGGCCAATACGGGTCGGTTGGTTGCGACAAATTCCTTGAACAAGACGTGAATGTCATCGATATCCGCCTGGAACTTTTCTCTCGCCTTGTCGGTGTTTTCACCAAAAAACGTCAGGGTGCGCTTGTACTCGCCTGCCGTATGCATCTCGAAATCGATGTCGTTTTTCTTCAGCAGCTTATGGAAGTTCGGGATCTGGGCCACGACACCGATGGAGCCCAAAATCGCAAAGGGGGCTGCGATGATCTGGTCAGCCACGCAGGCCATCATGTAACCGCCGCTGGCCGCCACCTTGTCTACCGATACGGTGAGCTTGATGCCCGCATCCTTCAGGCGCACCAGCTGACTGGCGGCCAGGCCATAGCCATGAACGGCCCCGCCGCCGCTCTCTAGCCTCAAGAGCACTTCATCCGCGTCGCCTGCCACAGGCAGAATAGCCGAGACCTCCTCGCGCAATTGCTCAACCTGGCTGGCCTGCATGTCTCCGTCGAAGTCCAGCACAAACACACGGGGGCGCGTCGGGCTCATTCCCGTCCCGTGTCTTCAGCGCCTGCTTCGCCGCTTTGTGCTTCTGCTTTTTTTCCTTCTTGCGATGTTTTTCACGCGCCTTCAGCGCGACCGGATCCTCAGCCACTGAGCGGATGGCTTCCTGTTGGAGCTCAAATCGCTCATTCAATGAGCAGGCCTCGACGCTGCCCTCCTCTCCTGCACCGCGCCGTCGTTGGCTAATGGCCATCACCCCTGCAAAGGCGATCAGAAAGACGCCAAGAAGAATGATGGCTTGAAGTAAAAACGCGGCGATATCTAAAATAAAATCCATGATCGTTACAGGCTCTCAATAAAATGTGATATCAATTGCCCCGATATCGAGGCGTTAGGTGGCGTGGGCGGCATCGCGCTGGCATCGAACCAGTCAGCATCCTCGATTTCTTCCGGGCTCAGCTTCAGCTCTCCCGACTGCCATTCGGCAAAAAAACCGAGCATCACCTGGCTGGGAAAGGGCCATGGCTGGGATTTAAAGTAGCGCACATTCCCGACCTCAACCCCCACCTCTTCCCTGACCTCCCGGATCACGGCTTCCTCACAGGTTTCACCGGGCTCCATAAATCCTGCCAGCGTGCTGTAAAAGCGCCTCTGAAATCCGGCTGCGGCAGCGAGGAGCATTTTGTCTCCTTTGTTGACCAGCACGATCACGCAGGGAGACACCCTCGGGTAAACGCGCAAAGAGCAGCTCTCACACGTGACCGCCCTGCCGTCTTCAATGCTCTGTGTCGGGGTGCCACACCGACCACAATGGCGATGCGTTTCTCGCCAATGCAGTAATTGATAGGCCCGTCCATGGGCATGAAACAGACCGTCATCGACCCGTCCGAGCAAGCCGTACAAGTTGCCCGACAGCTGGGTGCTCAAATCGACACTGTCCTCGGGCACCGAAAACGCCCACACGCCCCTGCCCTGCCAGTGACCCACCGGCACCGCCGAGCTCGTCTCGACCTGCCATTGCGCGATAACCTCACTGACGCGCCACGGCATGCCTGGCTCACCGCGCAGCGCTGTCACGGTATCTCGGCCGGCGAACACAAAGCCCCAATCGTCTGCCTTGGGCGCGGCCGGCAGAACAGAAATATCGAGCACAGAAAGAGCATCCTCAGTAAGAGTCTGTACAGTCTAGGAACACGACCGGCCAAGCACAAGAACCAAGTGCCTGACATCGTCGTATATCCAACAATGTTGGATCCGGTGTAAAGTGCCAGCGTTTGTGTCTGAGCAGGACGCAACCGATGGATCAAGCAGACGGGGTAATCAGCGGGGCAACACCGCGCCGCATGCCGCCGACAACAAGCGATAAACAAGACACGGGCTATTCAACATGAGTGATTCTTCTCTGAGCGCCTTCTGGAGCAACTTCCTTGGCGAATCTCCCAACTGGTACAAGCAAACCATTATCGCGTTCATTGCGATCAACCCCATCTTGCTAATGGTCGCAGGTCCTGTGGTCACCGGCTGGGCGCTTATTGCCGAATTCATATTCACCCTTGCGCTGGCGCTGCGCTGCTATCCACTGCAACCGGGCGGTCTCCTCGCAATCGAGGGGATTCTTCTGGGTCTCGCTGACCCACACAGCGTGTTTCACGAGGCCGAGGCCAACTTTGAGGTGATTTTGTTGCTGATGTTCATGGTGGCAGGCATCTACTTCATGAAGGATCTACTGCTATTCGTCTTCACCAAAATTCTTTTAAACGTGCGCTCAAAGAAGATGCTGGCATTTCTGTTTTCTATTGTGTCTGCGGTGCTATCGGCATTTCTCGACGCGCTGACGGTGACCGCGGTGCTCATCAGCGTCGGCGTGGGATTTTTCGCAGTCTTTCACCGCGTCGCATCTGGTGCCGGCCTGACGGATACCAGCCACGATTACACCCGTGACACAGCGGTGCAGGCCGATGCGGAAGCTGATCTCGAAGCGTTTCGCGCATTTCTCAGAAGTCTGTTGATGCATGGCGCTGTGGGCACCGCGCTGGGCGGCGTCTGCACCCTTGTCGGTGAGCCGCAGAACCTGCTGATCGCAACAGTGGCTGGGTGGGACTTCCAGACTTTCTTTATGTTGATGGCGCCCATTACCATGCCGGTGTTGGTTTGCGGCCTTATCACCTGCGTGCTTCTAGAGATGACCGGCTGGTTTGGCTACGGCGCGCTCATGCCGGAAAATGTGCGCCGCGTGCTGATGGATTTTGACGAAGGACAGCAAGCGAGTGCCACGTCCAGATCCAGAGCCAAGCTCCAGATTCAGGCCTTGGTCGCGGTCATTCTGGTGGGTGCGCTGGCATTCCACTTGGCCGCTGTTGGCCTGATCGGTTTGCTGGTCATTGTGTTACTGACGGCCTTTAACGGGATTACCGACGAACACGAGATCGGCCACGCGTTCCAAGAGGCACTGCCCTTCACTGCTCTGCTCGTCGTCTTCTTTGCCATCGTTGCCGTGATCCACGAGCAGCATCTGTTCACGCCGGTGATCGACTCCGTATTGGCGATGTCCAGCGACGTACGCCCGGCGATGTTTTTCCTCGCCAACGGGCTGCTGTCTGCCATTTCAGACAACGTGTTCGTGGCGACGGTCTACATTTCAGAGATCGATGCGGCGCTGAAGGCTGGCGAGATTGATCGGGCAGAGTTTGATCGGCTGGCGATTGCGATCAATACCGGTACCAACCTGCCGTCTGTGGCGACGCCGAACGGTCAGGCAGCGTTCCTGTTCCTGCTCACTTCGGCGCTGGCGCCTTTGATTCGGCTGTCGTACGGGACCATGGTAGTGATGGCGTTGCCGTACACCATCGTGCTCACTACAGTAGGCCTGGCTGCAGTTATCGTTAACCTGTGACGGCTAGCGGCGGATCGTTGTCCGCCAGCGAGCCTCCCCCGCGCTGAGGTCAAGCTCTCTGAGCTTGGCTTCGTGGCGCGCTATCTCCTCATCGGTTGCTCGCACCACAGGCAGAGGCCTGCGTTCAGCAGACACGCGGCGAATGCCTGCGGCGGTGCCGGATCCATCCGCGTCGCCGGCACTTCCCTCGGCCCCTAAACCCAGTGACGCCTGCCCTCCTGTCATCGCCAGATACACCTCGGCGAGGATTTCAGCGTCTAACAGCGCACCGTGAAGGGTCCGGCTGGTGTTATCAATCTCGTAGCGCTGGCACAAGGCATCCAGATTATTCCGCTGCCCGGGGTGCTTGTGACGGGCCATTTGTAGCGTATCGATCACACCGCAGACGCTTTCTAGTTTGCCCGTATGCGGCTCCAAGCGGTCCAGTTCGGCGTCGATAAAGCCCACATCGAAAGGCGCATTGTGAATCACCAGCTCAGCGCCCTCCACAAAGGCGAGAAACTCCGAACCAATCTCGTCAAAAGTGGGCTTGCCCAACAAGAACTCGGGCGTGATGCCATGCACCTCCAGCGCACCGGCATCAATCTCACGCTCAGGCTGGATGTACTGGTGATAGTGCCGCCCCGTGATGCGTCGATTGACCAGCTCAACACAGCCAATTTCAATAATGCGGTGCCCCTGATTGACTTCGAGCCCGGTGGTCTCTGTGTCGAGCACGATTTGTCGCCTATCCACCTGTGCTCTCCCGTACGTCATCCATACCCCGATTCGCCAGCGCATCAGCGCGCTCGTTTTCGGGGTGGCCGCTGTGCCCTTTCACCCAACACCATTCAATGTCATGTCGCGAGGCCTGCTCGTCCAGCTGCTGCCAGAGATCCTGATTCTTAACGGGTTTTTTGGCGGCCGTCTTCCAGCCGTTCTTTTTCCAGTTGACCAGCCACTGGGTGATACCGTCCTTCACATAGGTAGAGTCGGTGGTCAAGCACACCTCGCAGGGCTCTTTCAGCGCCTTGAGTGCTTCGATAGCCGCGGTGAGTTCCATTCGGTTATTGGTTGTGTCATTTGTCCCACCGTATAGCGCTCGCTCGCGATCCGCGAACTGGAGTACCGCTCCCCAGCCCCCGGGACCCGGGTTGCCACTGCATGCTCCATCGGTAAACGCCTGCACCCGCTTCATGAAGGCGTTTCCGCACCATCCCGGCGGGAGGGACTGACCTGCCGCGGCACCGGCACGCCCTCCTGAGACTTGCCGAGAGGAATCGCTATGAGTTTGGGACGATTCGTCGCTTTCACGCCTCTGTCCATGTGCGCCGCGACTCGCTTGCGCGCGTGTAACAAATACGCGGTACCCGTGGGCGCATTATGACTGACGAGCCAGCGATCGAAGCGGTCCAATAATCGCCCGGCGCGCCCGCGACCAATAGGCGCCAAACTGGCCAGATAGTGCGGATCCGCGTGGGAGAAGCCGAGCAATGAAAGCCAGTCACCCAACCGACGAGCACTCACCGCCCGAACGTGACGTCGTTTTCGCCCGAGCAGTCGGCGAATCAAGCTGCCAACACCCCACAAACTAAACGGGTTAAAACTAATAATAAATAAATGCCCGTTTGGCACCAGCACGCGCTGGCATTCCCGTAGCACCTGATGCGGAATCGGCGAGGCGTTCAAGGTGTGGCACAGGACCAGCGCGTCGAGAGAATCACTGGCAAAGGGTAGCTCGTTGCTCACCCCGAGAACGGGCTGACAAGCCTGCTCGGCCGAAGCGCGGGTAATCAGCCTGAAAAGGCGTTGCGTCTTGCCGATTCGGCTGAATTCGAGGCCAATATCCGCCCCGGTCACCAGCATGTGGTAGCCGAATACCTGTTCAAGCGCTTCATCGAGCGCCTGAGTGAGCTGCCCTGTCAGTCGTTGGCCGAGCGTTTTGTCGCGATACCATCGCCGCAGGCTGCTGTGGTGATTCGACTCTTCCGGAAGGGGGCTGGTCACATTCATCGCCAAAGAGTAGCCTCGCAAAAAACGTCAGGACAGTGTCATTAATGAGTGTACTGAATATTTCGCCTATCCGCGCCTTTAGCGATAACTACATTTGGCTGATCACTAGAGACAATCAGGCTTATGTGGTGGATCCCGGCGAGCCCGCGCCGGTGCTGAGCGCGCTGGATGAGGCAGGACTGCAGCTTGCTGGCATCCTCGTTACGCACCATCATTATGACCATACGGGTGCCGTGAAAGCCCTCAAGGCGGCCTCGGGCTGCGATGTGTGGGGCCCTCCGGAGAGCCCCGCGGGTCCTTATGACCATATTGTGGCGGAGGGAACGACTGTTTCCGTGCTAGGCGAGGACTTTAGCGTGCTAGCCGTTCCTGGCCATACACTTGATCACATTGCGTATTACAGCCGCGGGGAAAAGGCGCTCTTCTGCGGCGATACGCTGTTTGTCGGTGGGTGCGGGCGGGTGTTTGAAGGGAGCCCGCCGCAGATGCGCGCTTCGCTGAGCAAGCTCGCTCGACTGCCGGCCGATACGCGGATTTTTTGTGCCCACGAGTACACTCTGGCGAATTTGCATTTCGCGCAGCTCGTTGAGCCCGATAACGCTGATCTCGCCCGCTTTCTCAGGGACTGCGAGGACCGGCGCCAGAATGACCAGCCCACAGTGCCCTCGTTGATCGGCGAAGAGCTGACTTATAACCCCTTTCTGCGCTGGGACAGTCCCGCCGTTCGCCAGACCCTTGCAAAGGCTGGCAGGTTAATTGATGACACGCCGGACGGGGTCTTTACCGCCGTGCGTGAATGGAAGAACAACGCCTGAGGTCTCATAATGTGACACTGTGACTTACTCACTATTAGCTCGGAGCCGATTGATGTATTGTGCGGCCACTTAGCGCGATGAGTGATTACAGCGCGAACCCGTTGATAAGGAACGAGATATGAAACTGCTAATTCAAACCTCACTTTCATTGTTAGTCTCGCTGGCACTGTTGCCGGCCTCTGTTTTTGCAGCGCATCACGAAGGCGGCGATCATGCCGTAGCGGCCGAGATGAGCGGCGATGACGTAGTGTGGGCCTCTGGCGGTCGCGCGATCGTGGCCGAAGTAGAAGGCGAAGTGATTGCGATTGACCAAGAGACTCGCGAAGTCGTTGTGCGTGGACCGGCTGGCAATTTTGTGACCCTGACGGCCCGTGAAGACGGCGTCGACCTCTCGAAGATTGTGCCCGGAGACACGATCGTCGCCGATTACGTGGCGTCTATTGAGGCTGAGGTTCGCGCGCCCACCGCCGAGGAAGAAGCCAACCCCTGGGTCGTGCTGGGAGAGATGGGCAATACCGCATCCGACTCCGAAATGACCGCCGCAGGCGCCGCGCGCTTGATTAGAGCGGTCTGCACCATTGAAGCAATGGATCGCAATGGCAATGTCATGATTAAAGATGCCCGTGGCCGCATGCACACCGTTGGCGGCGTGGAAATGGCGAAGATGGATAACGTCCGCCTGGGCGACACCGTTGTCATCATCTTTACAGAGGCGCTCGTGCTGTCACTGAAAGAGGTGTAATCAAAAGCGTCCTGAGTGAAGTGCTCAGGCCTCGCGAAGACCCGGCGCTAGCCGGGTTTTTTTATTCTAAGACTGCGAGCCGCTGGAGTGCCGGGAAATACAGTGCCGTCCTGATCGGGACGTCGCGGCCCCACTGTGTTCCCTGCACAAGCTCTGCGTAGCGTGCAAGCTGGCTCCGATGCGCCTCGCACTCCCTCGCCTCAAAGGCCGCAAGAGTCTCCCCATCGCTCGGCTGGCTGGTTTTGAAGTCGATAATCCAACGGAGATTCGTCTCTTCGTCGACGAAAATGCGATCAATGACGTAGGTTTTGCACTCACCTCCCTCAAGGCGGCTCAGGGCCAGCTCGGTAGCCGCCTCGGTTCGCGCCGAGAGTATCCAGCGCCCTGCCTCGCACGCGAGCGCAAGACCCATCAGCCGCTGAACACGGCGATCCGCAAGCTCGGCCAGCTCTGGTGTAAGCGCGTGGAGCGCAACATTGTTGGCAATCCATGCCTGAACGCGAGGATCGCCTGCCTCTGGCAGGCTGGGCTCCCCCGCTATCAGTTCGAGTACTCGATGACAGATGATTCCCGTCACGCGTTCTAACCGATTTCCTGTGATGCTCATTGCCACCGATGCCGGCGCCGCTTCAGGCTCTCCGCCCGCTGGAGCCGTCTCGGAGAATGCCGACTGCGCAAGGCGCTTCAGGCCGGGCTCTTCGGCCCCACTCGCGAGCGAATCGTTGGGGAGCGTCCACTCCTCACCGCCCGCTGGACAGATCTCCAGCGTCGCTGCGCCTTTCCCGGTGCGCAGCAGCAACGCTAGTAGAGAGCCTGCCGGGGCGTCGGGCGGGGGATCGTCTGCCGTCCACTCGGCAGAGGCGCTTAAAATAACCCCTGATCGTGCGCGCGTAATGCCGACATATAAAAGCCGTTTGAGTTCCTCTTCATCCTTTTTTTTCTGTATCCATTTCAGGTAGTTATAGAGCGTTCTTTGCTCTTTGTCTTCATTATTGGCAGCAATTAACAGGTCTCTTTGGCCGGATTCACCGTGCCAATGCCAGCGAATTAAGTCTCGTTGCAGGGCACGCGTTCGCTTGTGCAAGCAGGGCATAAACACATAGTCAAACTCGAGCCCTTTTGCCTTGTGAAGCGTCATGATCTCCACCGCGCTGGGCGTATCGGCAGACTCCACCACCGCCATGGCCACCTCTTGCTGCAACCAGCTGATATCGAGGCCTCTACCCGCTTGCTCGGCCTTGCGCAGTACGCCGAAAAAACACTCGACGTACCGCAGTTCTTGGTCCGATAAGCCGTAAGCGCCCCCGAGGCGCAGCCAGACTTGCTCAACCCATATCGGCAGCCCTAGCCGGTCCCGCTTGGCATGTGCCCAGCACAAGGCCCGCGATAGATGCATAAGGCGCTCTCGCTCGTCGTGCGATAGCGAATCGGGCGGCGCCTGCAGCGCATCCAGAAGATGAAGCGGACGCCCCGGATGGGCATTCAGTAATACAGATATCGTCGCGAGGCTAACGCCACACCATTGGCTCCTCAGCAATCCCAGCGCCGCGACCATATCAGCCGGATTCGCCAGCCAGCGGCACAAACTCATCAGGCCTTCAATCGCCGGTTGCTCAGACAATGACTGCAGGGCGTCGCCTACGAATGGCACACCCGCCTCGATCAGTGCTGTCGCGATACCGGTTGCATGCCCCTTCGCACGGACAAGAACGGCTATCGACGCAGAGGGATCGGTGCGACGAATCTCGCCAATTTGCCTCGCGATCGCCCCTGCTTCCCCGTCATTTTCGGACGCCTGAAATAGTTGAATTCGGACACCAGAATGGGCCCTCGACGTGTCGGGTATGAGACTCGAGGCGGTCACGTGTTGTACGCGTCCAAAATGAGGATTATCTTCGCTCCCGAAGAGTTCAGAAAACGCTTCGTTCACCCACCCAACGACCTCGTTTTGTGAGCGAAAGTTTTGGGTCAAGGTCAGTGGCTCCAACGCCATGCCTCCCATGCGACCCTGCCGAGCCTCGAGAAACAAGGACACGTCCGCATAGCGAAAACCGTAGATTGACTGCATAGCATCGCCCACCACAAAAAGCGTCCGCGGTGCCGCGCCCGTTTCGTTGTGGTCCATCCAGCCGCGCATCAAGCGGCTCAGCAGCTCGGCCTGAGAGGCGGAAGTATCCTGAAATTCATCCACCAGCATATGTTCAATCTGATAGTCGAGTCTTTGGGCAAGCGCAGTGGGAAACTCGTCGGGACCCAGCGCCTGAATGGCGGCGAGTGAGACGTGGGTATGGTCGACCGCACCGGCTTGCTGAAAAACAAGCAGCAGGTGTGCCTGCAAAACGGGTAGCAATGATGAAATCAATACGACCAAGTTCCATGCGGCGGCGTCCTGTTGCGTGTCGGGGAAGTGGGCCAGCTCGATAAGCGCCTCCCGCAACACCTCATCCTCTCTGAGACAGTCCAGAATGGTGAGGAACTGCGCCTTGGCCTCACTCTTGGGGGTAAACCCCTGCCTAACCGTCACGCCGCCTGGCTTGCGCCATTCATGCTGGCCCGTGAGGAGCATACCCACCAGCGCTTGCCAGTCGCTCAATGACTCGGGGCCTCCCCCCAACGACAACGGTGCCTTATCGAGCGATGCCTGCGCCTCATTGGCGACCGCGATCAGCGGCTGCAGTTGAGCCCCTAATTGCTGCTCGATCAGCGCCAACCGATGGCGCGTTAAATCCTCAAGCGTGCGCAGGATGCCGGCTTCTGCGCCGGCGGGGTCATGGTGCTGACTGACAAGCTTGCCCCAGTCGCCCCTGCGACCTAACAGGGCGACCAACAGCTCACTCACCTTGGACCAGCGATTATTGAATTGACGCAATAATTCAAAGATCCCCTTTCCGACTTCACCCTCGCCGGCCTGAGCAAGAAAATGACGAACGGCAGCTTCGTAAAGGGGCTGTGCATTGTCGACCGGCTCTACCAGACCGCCCGTCCCACTGAGTATTGGCATCTGACGCGTTAGCTCATGACAAAAACTATCGATCGTGCGGATGTTCAGAGTCGTATCGTCGAGACGCCAGCTTTTGCGCGCCGCATGGGCAATGAGATCGAGTGCGAGTTGGCGGGTTTGGGTCTCATGCTCCGCCGAAATGGGTGCGCCCTGCTTGGCCTGATCGATTTTTTCGAGCACCCGCTGTGCCATTTCACTTGCCGCTTTGCGGGTAAAGGTAATAGCGAGTACTTGTTCGGGTCGATCCACTCTGGCGAGGAGGGCTAGAAGCCTTTGTGTCAGCAGCTCGGTCTTTCCCGAACCGGCGGGCGCGCTCACGCAAAAACTGCGAGTAGGATCAATCGCTGTAGACCGCGCCACGTGATCTGTAACGCTCACTCCGCAGGCTCCTCTTGTTCAAGCACCGGTATCTCACGCAGTTGATTGATGCGGCACACGGGGGCCAGATCACAGAATTGGCAGGCACCTGGCTGAGGCGCGACGTCGGCCGCCCCCTCAAGAAAGTCCGCGGCGAGCTGGTGCAGCGCCGTGTGCCACTGCGCAACCAGTTCCTGCCAGGTACTGGCGGCCCCGGTCGTCTGTTGATCGAGAGGCTTCGCTCCCACCTTGCCCATCCCAAGATCCTCACCCATGGCAACAAACTTCACGGGATCGCCGGCCGGTAAGGCGCCAAAAGCGATGCCCTCGATAGCCTGATCCAGCAGTGAATACAGCGGCAGCTGAGGCTCTTCCGGGCGGTGACCGAGCCATTTGTTTTTGGAGGGTGCGCGGGTTTTATAGTCAATCACCACACGCCGACCATCGTCGTATTCATCAATGCGATCAGGTCTCAAAGTCAGCATCAGTCCATTGAGGTCCAGAGTGTGGTTCTGCTCCATCTCCAGCACCCTGAACGAAATATCCCTCTTGCGCTCCAAGCTCAACCACTCGCTTAACAGATCGACGCAAACCTGCTGCTCCAGCTGCCAGCATGCACCGCCCACCCGCTCCCTGAGGCTGTAACCCCTGGCCTCACAGCCCGCCTCGACGTGCGCCATCGCCTCGGTCACTGCGGTCTCTACCTGTTGACGCTCTTGGTCTGCATCGAGCGCAATCAGGGCATCTTGTGAGCCGATAGAACGCCAGGCCCTGAAAAGCGCTTCGTGCAAAAGCCCTCCCCTTTCTGCGGCAGAAATGCCCACGATAGGCTCTTGAAGCGACGGTAGCTTGAGTCGATGCTTAACAAAGGCCCGAAACGGGCAGGCTGCCTGATCTCTGATCAGCCCGGCACCACCAGAGCGGGTAGCCGAACCGCTGGGCATGGGCACATCCGGCGGCATGACCTCGACGCCAGCCTTCGCCACCCATCGCCGGGGCGGGAACCAGCTCCCATCATGCGCTTCAGATACCGGTGGCAAGAGGGCGCTGGGTTGAGCTGGCAGCCCCTGCTCTGACAAATGAAAGCTCACCAGCGTACTTGGACTCTCTGCCGACCAAACTTGCAGCAGGTCTGCGGCCTGCTCCTGCAAAAAGCTCTCATCGAGGTCGCTGAGACCCAGCATCGCCTGCACGGAGGTCGGCAAAAACGGTTCGCTCCGCCTTCTGGCAGGCAGCAGGCTCTGCTGCACCCCACACAACCACAGTGCATCAAATTGCCCCCCCACCGCCTCGACCGGTCCCAGCACTTGAATACTGTCGTGCGGCGTTTTGGGCTGGAAGACGGTGTTATCGAGGCAGCCTCGCCAGAGTCGCACTGCGGCTTCATAGGTTTGGTGGGGTAGTACCACTGACAACTCACTCAGCGCATCGAGACTTGCCTCAAATCGCTGAAACTGCTGGTACTCGATCGAATCGAGTGGCGTCCTCGCCGGCCATCCCCATAACGCCAAACGCTCGCGGATAACGTCTGACCAGGTGGCCAGATTTTTGACACCTCGTTGCATCCGGCTGGACCTCAGCGCTCGCAGTATGCCCGCCAGCGCTGAGCCCGGCAGCTCTCGTGTCGCAATGTGCAAAGCGCGCTCAAGCGAAACTTCTAGGCCGCCTGCGCGAAACTGCGCTTCGATCAACTTTAGGCCCGCCTGTCCACTGTCGTGTAAAGGCAGATACGGCGAGCGCATCAGGGCCAACCAATCCGCTCGATTCAAGGCTCCCGACTCCCACTCAAGAACGGTCAGGGCATCGCGATACATCGGCGTGCTCGAGAGGGCCATGCCAGTCGAAAAGTTGACGGGAAGGTCGTTATATTGCGCATCGAGACAATCGAACGCCTGCCGTAAAAAGTACTCAAGTCGCTGCCGATCTTTGGGCATGTCGAGCAGCACAATTGCGGTCCGGCCATCCGATTTAGTGGCTCGTTCATGCGCCCACCGCGCCGCCGCCGCCAGCTCCTCCTCACGACTGACGAAAGACGCGACCCTGAGTTTTTGATGATGGCGCCTCGCGGGCTCAATCAGCGTGACGCTGGCAAGATGATCGAGCACCTTGCGAGTCAGTGGCGGTAATTCAGGCACAGCGAAAAGTCCTACCGAGCGCTTTTGTTCCTCTGGTAGCGACAAAAGTTGCTGATAGGCGCCGTGTCGAGACACCGCACCAAGGGCATCTAATCGCGCGCTGTATTGTCGGGCCCACTCTGAAAAGACCTGACAATCCTCGTCGAATTGAAAATAAGACCACAAATCCGTGAGCTCACTGCCCCCATTCAGCATTAAGGTGTTCCATGCCGACTGCGCCCGTTGAGCGGCAACGCCCGGATGGGTCAGGGAAAAACCAACGCGCTCAGCAAGATCGTCGCGAATGATTTGCTGCCACAGCGCGAGCGCCTGCGGTGGCGTCAGTAAACGCTGCGGCGGCAGCTGCCCGCTTTCTACTGCTCCGCGCCATAAACCTTCCAGCCAGCTATCGACGGGCTCAACGGGTGGCCGGGAGACCACCGACGTCTTTGCCGCTTCGTGCGTCACCCAGCTACTAGTGATATCGCGAGCTAATCGCTTACCCGGGGTGAGGATGGGGCGCCCTGACTCTAAAAAGGGCAAAAACAGAGGAAGATCGACAGCCGCTCGCATGGCACGGAGTATCCCATGCCGCCTCAGGCTGCGAAAACCCATCAAGGCAAACTGTCCGCTCAATAGCCTGCGGACTGCCGAGTCAGGTCCGGCTAATGTGGATGAGCTGATTTCACCCTGACGAGCCTGTACACTCGCGGCTGCTTCAATAAGCCGCTACTCACACTTTAGGTCCTGATGAGGAAATCAGAGGTGCCAAACCCGCGAATACACAATGTCAACGTCGCTGATCAGCGTGTGCTGATGTCGCCCACCGAGCTTCGCGAACAGGTTCATATCCCGGCGTCTTTATTTGAATTCGTCGCTGAGTCCCGCGCCACGATTGAGCGCATCATCGACCGACGAGACCATCGACTGGTTGTGGTGGTCGGGCCCTGCTCCATTCACGATGTCGACGCGGCAATCGATTATGCCAAACGACTCAAAAGCTTGGCCGACAAAGTCAGTGACAGCTTGTATCTAGTGATGCGCGTCTATTTTGAAAAACCACGCACCACAGTTGGCTGGAAGGGGCTGATTAATGACCCAATGCTCGATGACTCATTTGAGGTCGAAAGTGGACTGCGCATTGGGCGGGAGCTCTTGCGAGACATTCTCGATATCGGGCTGCCCACGGCCACTGAAGCGCTAGATCCCATTACACCGCAGTACCTGCAGGACCTGATCAGCTGGTCTGCCATCGGGGCCAGAACAACTGAGTCGCAAACCCACCGAGAGATGGCCAGCGGCCTGTCCTCGTCTGTGGGCTTTAAAAATGGCACCGATGGCGGCTTGGAGGTGGCCATTAATGCGCTGCAATCTGTCGCAAACCCGCACCGTTTTCTGGGGATTAATTCCGAGGGCAAAGTGTCGGTGTTTGAAACCAGCGGCAATGGCTACGGGCACATAGTGTTGAGGGGAGGCAGTAACGGGCCTAATTACGCTCAGGAGCATATCGCTCACTGCGAGTCGGCGCTCGAGCGAGCAAATCTCAACGCCAACATCATGGTCGATTGCAGTCACGCCAACTCAGACAAAAATCCCGAGCTTCAGCCCGCGGTGGCGCAAAACGTGGCGCAGCAGATTATCGATGGCAATGCCTCGGTCATCGGTTTAATGCTCGAGAGCAATCTCGAGGCGGGCAATCAGAAGATCCCAGCAGACTTATCGCAACTTCGCTACGGCGTCTCGGTCACCGATGGCTGTATCGACTGGAAGACCACAGAGGTGCTACTCACGGACATTGCCGCTCGGATAGCGCCCGCACTGAAAGCCCGGGCGCCTCAGTAGTAGGCCTGGCTCCGATCAGTGTGGTCGGTATTGTCACGCACACCTGCAAGCTGCGGAATTTGTTCGAGTAGCGTTTTTTCTACGCCGCCCTTGAGGGTCATGTCCACCGCACTACATCCCTGGCATCCGCCTCCGAACTGAAGCACTGCGAACTGGTCTTCCGTCACTTCCACCAGAGAGACTTCACCGCCGTGGGCCGCCAGCGAGGGGTTAACCTCGTTGTACAACACATAATTGATGCGATCTTCGATGGGGCTGTCGTCCGAGACACGAGGCATTTTCGCGTTCGGCGCCTTGATCGTGAGCTGCCCACCCATTCGGTCGGAAGAATAGTCCACCAGCGCGTCTTCCAAAAACGGAATGCTTCTGGCCTGAAACCAAGCGGTGAAAAGCTCATAGGCCTGCTCGACGTCGCCCTCTTCACTATCGCCTTCGCGACAGTATGCAATGCAGGTTTCGGCTCGCGGCGTACCCGGCTCGTTGATAAATACGCGCACACCCAGCGCATCCTCTTGCTTGGAGAGCAACTCCGCCAAATATTCCTGTGCTGATTCCGTAATGGTGATCATGCTGCGTTTACCCAATTAATACCCTACTAGAATAGTCGGATAATACCCTGATCGCCAAGACGGTGCCAACGAAGTCGTTTTGACAGATTCAGTCCTATCCGACACCCCTGCCCGCCCTTTCGGCGAGCGACGAGAGTGCCTACACTCTGGATCTCTACTGACTCGTGAGCGAATAGCGTGAGTGATGATCAACACGCGGAGCCGACACCTCCTGACACCCCATCCACCGCAGAATCGCCCGGCGTCGCATTAGGCTGGTTCGCAGTGATCTGCTCTGCGCTGGCTGCGGGCATGGGTGTGCAAAGTCGAGCCAATCGCGAGCGAGACTTTGAGCAGGGATCGGCAGGCCGGTTCGTGGCAGCGGGATTAGTGCTGACGGCGCTACTGGTCGCGACGCTATTCGTTATCGTCAGGATAGCGCTACCATGATGTCAAAGCCTGACCTAGCGTCTCTGGTATGCGGCATTGAAGCGGCGCTCCCCAGAGTGCATCGTTTCGCATCGCCCACACCGCTGCTTCGGCTGCCGGAGCTGGATGCGCTGATTCAGGGTGAGGTGCTGCTGAAGGCGGAGTGTTTCCATGCGACCGGATCGTTCAAAATCCGTGGCGCCCTCAATGCAATGACGTTGCTCCGCACCGATCAACAGGCAGATTACGCTATCGCTTTTTCCTCTGGAAATCACGGCATCGGCGTGGCCTATGCCGGCAAGTGCCTTCGTATGCGTGTCACGATTGTCGTACCACGGGATGCGCCTGAAGCAAAAATCAGCCGCATCGATGCACTGGGCGCGGAGATCGTTTTCTACGACCGGCAACACGAGGACCGCGAGGAGGTCGCCGGAGCGCTGATGACCAATCGCGCCGCGCCGCTCATTAAGCCCTATGACGACTGGCACACTATTGCGGGCCAGGGCACCTGCGGCGCAGAAGTCACCCAGCAGACTGAGCGCCCGATCGACGCCGCAATCATTTGCGCTGGTGGCGGCGGCCTGTCGGCAGGGATCGGTGCTTATTTGAAATCACAAACCCCGCAAACCTGCCTCTACACGGCCGAGCCTGAGGGGTGGGATGACCACCGCTTGTCGTTACAAAAAGGCTGTCGACTACCCGCACCCGCGACGGGGTCAGACTGGTGCGACGGGCTGCTTGCCCCCACGCCTGGACAACTGACGTTCTCCATTAATCAGGCGAATGGTGCTCAAGGACTTTGCGCTTCTGACGCGGCGATTTTTCGCGCGATGCGCGCGGCGTGGCGTGGGTTAGGCCTGCGCCTCGAACCCAGCGGCGCTGTCGCACTGGCCTGCCTGCTATCGAACCCTGAGCGCTTCACAGGACAGCGGGTTTTGGTCACCCTTACCGGCGGAAATGTTGACGAGCACCGATTCAAGACGGCGCTAGACTTAGCTGGGGAAACTGCTCAGCCAGATCATTAAGGTGACCAGTGCGATGCTGATCAAAGCGGTAGCGGCGATGGCATCGGCGACGCCGTCTTCCAGATTACTTTTAGACATCATATTCTCTTTACGGGCGCGCAACCGGCCAGCCCGGCGACTATTGGGAGGTTTTGCCCCTCTGCAGGCGGCGGAATTGTAACGGTTTAGGCGCTGATTTCACTACTTCTTTTCGTTGAAATGAAAACAAGCGCTCTGACCCGGAGAGGGTGTGTGCCAAAATAGCGCCACGCCCGGGCTTACCAGCCGGTTTAACGGGCACTGCGAGCCCTGACGGGGCCTATATCGGGATGGGTTAGTTCATGGAAACAGGGATTACTTTCACCTTCGCTGCCATTTTTCTGGGCGCGGCCATACTGTCTTCGGCGGCACTCTATGCCCGCCAGCCCATCATCATCGCCTATATCGCGCTCGGTATTGCGCTGGGTCCCTTTGGGCTGGGGGTCGTGTCCGATATGGAGCTCGTTTCCGGAGCGGGCCACGTCGGCATCATTTTGCTGCTGTTTTTACTCGGGCTGGATATGAAGCCGATCGCCCTCTGGAACAGCCTGAGACAATCCACGCTGGTAGCGGTTTTGAGTGCTGTGATCTTCGCCGCAACCGGCTACGCATTAAGTCGTCTATTTGGCTTCGCCGGGATGGATGCAGTGCTGATCAGCGCTGCGCTCGTGTTCTCTTCTACGATTATTGGCATCAAGCTGCTACCTACCACTGTGCTGCACCACCGGCATCTGGGAGAGATGATGATCGCTCTGCTGCTATTTCAGGATCTGCTCGCCATCATTGTGCTCGTGATGATGGAGAGCGCGGGCGTCGGGGATCTGACCTGGCGTGCGTTACTTCAGCCGCTACTGACTCTGCCTCTGCTGGGACTGGTGAGCTGGCTCAGCGTTAAAACTCTGCTGCTCACCCTCATTCGACGCTTTGACCGCTACCACGAATATATTTTCCTGCTGTCGATAGGGTGGTGTCTCGGCATGGCCGAGCTGTCTGTCTGGCTGGGATTGTCTGCCGAGATCGGGGCCTTCATTGCCGGCGTCAGTATTGCCAGCAGCCCGATAGCGCAATACATCGCGATCAGTCTCAAGCCGTTGCGAGACTTTTTCCTGGTGGTGTTTTTCTTCTCTGTGGGTAGCGGGCTTGATATGACGCTTTTGCCGGAGATTGCCGTTCCCGCTCTTGTGATGGCCGCTGTTTTTCTGGCGCTGAAGCCTGCGGTATTCCACGTGTTGGTGCGGGGTGTCTTCGATGAGCCCAAATTGGCCTGGAACCTAGGGCTGCGGCTGGGACAGTGCAGCGAATTCGCGCTGTTGATCGCTTTTTTAGGACTCTCAAAAGGGTTGCTGGGCGGGCCTGCCGCCACGCTCATTCAGGCCTGCACGGTACTGACGCTGTTGGTGTCGTCCTACCTTGTGGTGCTCACGCTCCCCAATCCCATTGCCATTAGAGAGGACCTGCGTCGCGACTAGCCCTTGCAAGCCACCCGCCGACGCAACCCGCCGGCGGACGGTGAATCAGCCTAGATGGCCGCTTCGAGCTCCGGCAGCGCCTCAAACAGATCAGCCACGAGCCCGTAGTCTGCAACCTGAAAGATCGGTGCATCCTCGTCTTTATTGATCGCTACAATGACCTTGCTGTCTTTCATGCCAGCCAAATGCTGAATAGCCCCGGAAATGCCCACCGCAATATACAGATCGGGCGCCACAATCTTTCCTGTTTGGCCCACCTGATAATCGTTGGGAACAAAACCGGCATCGACCGCTGCTCTAGACGCGCCGATCGCGGCATTGAGCTTGTCAGCAATACCCTCGAGCAGGCTAAAGTTGTCACCGTTCTGCATGCCACGCCCGCCCGATATCACAACCGAAGCAGAGGTGAGCTCGGGACGATCAGATTGCGCCACTTCTTCTCGAATGAACTGCGATACACCCGCGTCGTGCGCAGCCCCACAAGCCTCGACGGTCGCGCTACCCCCTTCTGCGGCGACGCCATCAAAAGCCGTGGTCCGCACGGTGATGACCTTTTTGGCGTCTGACGATTGCACTGTCGCAATGACATTGCCCGCATAAATCGGGCGCGTGAAGGTGTCTGCGCTCTCGATCGACAAAATGTCAGAGATCTGGGCTACATCGAGTAACGCCGCCACTCTGGGCATGATGTTTTTGCCATTGGCCGTCGACGGTGCCAGTAAATTGTCATAGTCAGCGCCCAGCTCGGCAACCAGCAGGCTCACGTTCTCTGCCAGCTGATGCTCGTAGGCGGCGTTATCTGCACAGATGACTTTAGAGACGCCCGCAACCTGCGCTGCCGCGTCAGCCACAGCACCACAACCGGCGCCTGCCACGAGGATATCCACCTCACCGCCCAGCACGGCTGCCGCCGCTACGGCGTTGAGTGTTGCCGCTTTCAGCGCGGCGTTATCGTGTTCTGCAACGACTAGTGTTTTCATCAGATCACCTTCGCTTCGTTTTTCAGTTTGTCTACCAGCTGCGAGACATCTTCAACTTTGATGCCTGCTGCCCGCTCGGGCGGGGGCGTCACCCCCACTTGCGTCACGTGGGTCTGTACCGACACCGAGAGCTGCTCGGGTGTCAACGTATCCAGAGGCTTCTTTTTGGCCTTCATGATATTGGGGAGCGAGGCGTAACGCGGCTCATTCAGTCGCAGATCCGTCGTGATGATCGCCGGCAGCGTTAAAGATACGGTCTGCAAGCCACCGTCAACCTCCCGCATGACCTCAACGGAACCCTCACCGATCTTCACCTCAGAGGCGAAGGTGCCCTGCCCCATCCCCGTCAGCGCACCCAGCATTTGGCCGGTTTGATTGTTGTCACCATCAATGGACTGCTTGCCCATGATGACCAGATCCGGAGACTCCTGAGCGACCACGCCCTTCAATAACTTGGCAATAGCCAGCGGCTCTGGCCTGCCTTCGACCTCTACATGAATGCCCCGGTCCGCCCCAAGCGCCAAAGCCGTGCGAATCTGTTCCTGGCAGCTGGCTTCACCGACTGACACTGCAACAATTTCGGTGACGGTGCCCGCCTCTTTGAGTCTGACGGCTTCTTCGACCGCAATCTCGCAAAACGGATTGATGGCCATCTTGACGTTATTCAGGTCAACGTCAGTGCCATCTGCCTTCGCACGCACTTTAACGTTGTAATCAACCACGCGTTTTACCGCGACCAATGCTTTCATGGTGTCTCCAGTCGAGTATGGATCTATATGCAGATTGTCTGATTGCCGCACCCGGGATCGGCTAGCGGTGCCCGCTGCTCGAAGGGTGCTTCACCCCTCGGCGACCCGCCCCTAAAGCCCTATGTTGCGCCGGCTAAGCCCTGTTTCGCTACTCCGTTGAACCTGTTCGTACGGCCCGCTTAGTGTATCATGCCGCCCCAAAGTAAAGCACCCGACGAGCCAAAATTGTAATGGATTTTGGTGATGTTGGAGATAATCAAGAAGCAGCTACCGGAACTCGCGAGGTGTAGTGTGGAAAGAGAATCCATGGAATTTGACGTTGTCGTTGTCGGCGCAGGCCCTGCCGGGCTATCAGCGGCCATCAAGCTCATGCAGTTAGCTGAAGCCGAGGGGCGAGAGACGACCGTTTGTGTCGTCGAAAAAGGCTCGGAAGTCGGCGCGCATATTCTATCTGGGGCCGTGTTAGAGCCCCGCGCGATGGAAGAGCTGTTTCCCGACTGGCAGGAGCGCGGCGCACCCCTCAATACGCCCGTTACCGGTGACACGTTTTACTTCTACACCGGGCAGGAAAGCGCCATTAAGCTGCCCGGATTCGCTATCCCCCGTCCCACGCACAACCACGGCAACTATATCGTCTCAATGGGCAACGTCTGCCGCTGGCTGGCCGGACAGGCCGAAGCCCTGGGTGTTGAGATCTATCCCGGCTTTACCGCAGCCGAGGTCCTCTTCGACGAAGCCGGCGCGGTAAAGGGTATTGCAACGGGTGAGATGGGCGTCGGTGCAGACGGTCAGCAAAAGGATAGCTACGTTCCGAGTATGGAACTGCACGCGCGCTTTACGGTCTTTGCGGAGGGCTGTCGAGGTCATCTTGGAAAACAGCTTATCGCTCACTATGCGCTGGATGAAGGTAAAGACCCTCAACACTATGGCATCGGCATTAAGGAAGTCTGGAAAGTCGCTCCAGAAAAGCATCAGGAGGGCCTCGTGGTTCACGGTATCGGCTGGCCGCTCTCTGAATCGAACTCCAGTGGCGGCGCCTTTCTCTATCACGCGGAGAATCATGAGGTCTACTTGGGGCTGATCGCCGACCTTAACTACAGCAATCCCCATATGAGTCCGTTTGAGGAATTTCAGCGCTGGAAGACACATTCAAAAACACGCGAAGTGTTGGAGGGAGGAGAACGCATTGCCTACGGGGCAAGGGCGCTGGCCAAAGGCGGCCAAAATTCATTGCCAGAAATGGCCTTCCCCGGAGGTTTACTCATTGGCTGCGATGCAGGCACGCTCAATAGCGTCAAGATCAAGGGCAATCACACTGCCATGAAGAGCGGCATGCTTGCCGCGGAGAGCATTATGGCGTCGCTTCAGAACGAGGCCGCCCCGGCAGTGCTTAAAGATTATGGCGACAGAATCAAGCACTCATGGCTTGGCAAAGAACTCCACAGCTCGCGAAATTTCTCGGGCTTTATGCATAAATTTGGCACCTTGCTGGGCGCGGCAATGGTCTGGATTGACCAGAATCTGTTTAGCGGCCGATTGCCCTTTACCCTGCATGACACGAAGCCCGATTACGCCTGCCTCGATGACGCATCTAGCGCAAAAGTCATTGAGTATCCCAAGCCCGACAACAACATTACCTTCGATCGCCTCTCTTCAGTGTTTATGTCCAACACCAACCATGAAGAAGATCAGCCGTGTCACTTAACACTTAGAGACGATTCGATTCCCATTACCGTTAACCTGCCCCGCTTCGCTGAGCCTGCTCAACGCTACTGCCCCGCAGGCGTGTACGAAATTGTCGAGGACACTGAGGGGCCCCGTTTCCAGATCAACGCCCAGAACTGTGTCCACTGCAAAACCTGCGACATCAAGGATCCGTCGCAAAATATTACCTGGGTAAGCCCTGAGGGTTTCGGGGGGCCGAACTACCCGAACATGTAGCGGGAAAAAGTTAGCTCAGGAAAAACCGGGTGCCTGAGCTGACGACGCTGTAAGCGTCGTCAGCTAAGTCAACCAGCCGGTACCATGCCGCTCTTGAACACAGTGCAGACAGGCCGTTGGGCAGTTCGATATAGGCCGCTCCGCTCGCTTGGGCCTCGCGTTTAAGCGGGTAGTCTGCTGAAACCGGAAACACGCCCCCTGCGTTGAGGGTGGCGACGAGCTCTACCTGACCCTCCACCTCAATCGCCTCGATATCAGTGATCATGAGCGGATGCAGCGCCACCTCGACCCGGCACTTTTCTACCGGAGTAACGAGGTAGTATTCGCCGTCTGCCTCTCTTCTCAGAATCCCCGCGAACAGCTGCCATAGCTCGGGGCGCTTAATGGGGACCCCTTCGTGATACCACGTGCCGTCAGCAGAGATCGCCATATCGACCTCGCCACAGTAATCGGGATCCCACAGATGCAGCGGCGCAGGATGCCGCCCATTGACCGACAACAGCGCGTTGCTTCGAGTCGGTGCGTGGTGCCGGTCAGGCACCTGCCCCAACAAGACCTGCAAAGCATTTCCATCGCCATCTGCTTCATTGGCCATGACTGATTTTCCGTCAATCCAACGTCATGCTATCGAATGACGATGTCGGCCGAGTCACGCTGATACAACAAAAATTCCTCGAAACTCAACTGCTGTTGCTCGCTGTTACGCAGCTCTGACAGCTGCTGCTTCTCGCTGGCGTTCAAAGACCCGGCATCCCCCGGAGTGACCCGAGCAAGCTGCACCAGCGCGTAACCTTCACCCGGCAGCGCTACCCGCCGCAATGCATTGACCTGCCCCTGAGGCATTGTGAAAGCAGCCTCAAGAACAGTGCGGGGCAACTGGCTGGCTAGCCGGGTAGCGGCCAGCTCCACACGCCATTCCAAATCGAGTGCATTCGCAGCTGTTTCAAGGGGCTCACCGGCAGCCAGCATTGCTTCTGCATCGCCGGTCATCCTAGCGAGAGCGGCCGATTCAAGATCGGCCTTCAAACCCGCCCGCACAACCTTCCTGACCTCGCCAAAAGGAGCAATCTGCGGCGCGCGGACTTCTCTTACTTTCACCACCGCAAAGCGCTGTCCCGATAGCTCAAGCACCTCACTATTGTTGCCTGCCTCCTTCACGTCATCGGAGAACGCAAGCTCGCGCAGCCGCACATCTGCAAATAAGCCGGCACCCTCGTCGATCGAAAACGGCTCGGATTGCAGCACTTGGGCATCTAAGGCGTCGGCAGGTCCGTCTAGATCGGCTGCGTTGAACGCCAGGTCTCTTAGCTCCTCGACAGCCAACAGCAAAGTGCGCTCGATCTCTGCCGCCTCTATCGAGGCCCGCAACTCGTCGCGCACCAGCTCGTAATCAACGGCCTCCCCGGCGATCCTTTCTTCAAGCCGGATAAAGTGCGTCCCCGCATCAGTTTGCACTGCCGGCGAGATCTCACCTGGCGCGGCCAGATCAGCAATCGCAGACTCCATCTCATCCGGGAACGCCGTGCCATCGGTGAAGCCCAGCTCTCCGCCCAGACTGGCCGAACCGAGGTCGTCAGATATGTCCGCCGCCAGATCAGCAAAGTCCTCTCCACGCTCTAGCCGCTCAGCCGCATCGGCAACGCGCTGGGCATAGGCGACGTCCGGTTCATCATCAGATTGAATCAGCAATATGTGTGAGATTCGAGCCTGCTCAGATACTTCATACTCGTCCTTTACCGCCTCGTACTGCTCCTCGACTAACGCTTCGTCTACGGACACTGCAAAATCACTGCCCTCGAGCAAGATATAGTCAACGATCACCTGCTCGGGGTTAAAAAAAGCGGCTTCGTTGTCACGGTAGTATTGTTGCAGTGCCTCCATGGACAGGTCGTCATCAGAGACTAGGTTCTTGTCGGGGATCACCATATATCGCACATCGCGCTCTTCAGCGATCAGGTTGGCGGTGGCTGACAGCTCAAGCGAGGTTGCAAACTCAGTCTGATTGACCGCCGTCTGCAGTTGAGTCAGCACAATATCTTCTGCCTGCGCCCTACGAAAGCGCTCCGGGGTATATCCGGCATTAGCCAGCACACTCTTATAGGCGTCGGGGGAAAACATGCCGTTTAGCTGAAACGCTGCGACGGAGGTAATCGACTTCGCGATCTGCGCGTCGGAGGCGACGAGATTCAGCTCCGTTGATTTTTGCAGGAGCAGCGCCCGCTGAATCAGTGAGTCCAACGCTCTTGGCTGTAACCGCTCATCGTCGAGCATGGCTGGGTCAATGTTATCTCCCAAAATGCTGACTAATTGGCGCTTTTGTTGAGTGATCGCCTCCTGCAGTGCGAACGGCGTAATTTCCTCGCCATTCACCTCGGCCACTGAGGTGCCGGCGCCGCCTGGCAGCAACGTCTCCAAACCAAAGGCGGCAAACGACAGCACGATCAAACCGATAATGACTTTGGCAGCGGTACTCTGGGTACTCTGGCGCATGGACTGAAGCATAGTATTCGGAGCTCTCTTATTCGTGGCGTCGTAAACACCAAGTACTAGACGTAAAGAAGGCGCACAAAGGCGCCTTCCTCAGTGCCGCCCCAAGACGGCAAAACAAGTTCAATTACTTATTAACGGCATCCTTAAGCGCTTTACCGGCTTTGAACCCAGGCGAGTTCGAGGCCGCGATCTGGATGGTGTCACCAGTGCGTGGGTTGCGTCCCTGACGTGCCGCTCGTGCTTTAACAGAAAAGGTTCCAAAGCCTACCAACGATACACCGCCGCCCTTTGCGAGCTCACCGGTAATCGCACCAATCGCGGCATCGAGTGCACGACCGGCAGAAGCTTTAGAAAGATCCGCGTCCGCGGCGATGGCGTCAATCAAGTCATTTTTGTTCACGTTGTTACCCCTCGAGTGGTTTCAGCTGAATATTCATCGGCACATATCTCAGAGCCTTGCGTTAGCCTACTCCTGACGCCGACCTCGGTCAACGCGTGAAACGCCCGAGATCAGTGGGATCTGGGGCGATTGCCGCCTACCGATTCTGAGTCGGTTTCTTCGCTCTTACCCATCGCCGCCGAACCATCGAGGTAAGCCTCATCGTCCAGTGGCTCGGGAGGACGCTCAAGCGCGATTGCCAACACTTCGTCTATCCATTTCACAGGACGAATATCAAGATTTTCTTTAATGTTATCCGGCACTTCCTGCAGGTCTCGCTCATTTTCGTGAGGAATGATTACCGTGCCGATGCCACCCCGTCGAGCAGCAAGCAGTTTTTCTTTCAAGCCGCCAATAGGTAGGACCTCTCCGCGCAGCGTAATCTCTCCGGTCATTGCCACGTCGGCCTTGACCGGAATATCAGTAAAGCTGCTCACCAATGCGGTACACATGGCGATACCCGCACTCGGTCCATCCTTGGGTGTCGCGCCCTCGGGAACGTGGATGTGTATATCTCTTGAATCATGGCAACGCGCCGGGATTCCGAGCGTTTGCGATTTAGCACGCACGACGGTGTTCGCGGCCTGTATCGACTCCTGCATGACATCCCCCAAAGAGCCAGTCTTGACCACGCGACCTTTGCCTCTGGTCGAGGCGACTTCAATGGTCAGCAACTCTCCACCCACCGAGGTCCACGCCAGGCCAGTCACCTGACCCACCTTATTCTCTTGCTCAGCAGTGCCAAAATTGAATTTTCTCACCCCGAGCAGGTCTGGTAGACCTTCCGGTGTAATCGTCTGGCCGGGCTCTCGCTCCTTCAGAGTAAAAGCCTTAACCATTCTTCTACAGACTTTGGCAATTTGGCGTTCCAGCGCCCGAACGCCCGCCTCGCGGGTGTAATAGCGAATGATGTCGAGGCAAGCCTCCTCAGACAAATCGATCTCATCCGGCTTGAGGCCATTCAGTTTGGTTTGCTTTGGAATGAGATAACGCAGCGCAATATTCAGCTTCTCGTCTTCGGTGTAGCCGGGAATCCGGATAATCTCCATGCGATCAAGAAGTGGCCCGGGAATATTCATGGTGTTGGAAGTGCACACAAACATCACATCAGACAGGTCGTAGTCGACTTCGAGATAGTGATCGTTAAACGCATGATTCTGCTCCGGATCGAGCACCTCTAGCATCGCTGAGGCAGGATCTCCGCGGTGATCCATACCCATCTTGTCGATTTCATCCAGCAGAAAGAGGGGGTTTCGCACGCCCGCCTTAGACATCTTTTGCAGTAACTTGCCCGGCATAGAACCGATGTAAGTTCGTCGATGACCCCGAATCTCAGCCTCGTCGCGCACGCCACCCAGCGCCATCCGGATAAATTTACGGTTGGTTGATCGAGCCAGCGATTCTCCCAGTGAGGTCTTACCGACCCCGGGAGGGCCGACCAAACACAGCACAGGCCCTTTCAACTTACGCACGCGTTTTTGTACCGCGAGGTACTCCAATATTCGCTCTTTGACTTCTTCAAGACCAAAGTGATCTTCATCGAGCACGGCTTGAGCGCGCTTGAGGTCATGCCTCACCTTGCTGCGCTTAAACCAGGGAATGCTCACCATCCAGTCCAGAAAACCCCGAACGACTGACGCCTCCGCAGACATGGGTGACATCATCTTGAGCTTGCCAAGTTCTGCGTTGGCCTTATCAAGCGCCTCCTCGGGCATGCGGGCTTCGTTAATTTTGTTCTGCAGGTCATCCACTTCGTTCGGCGCGTCGTCCATTTCGCCCAGCTCTTTTTGGATAGCCTTCATCTGCTCATTCAGATAGTACTCACGCTGACTTTTTTCCATCTGCTTTTTCACGCGACCGCGTATGCGTTTCTCGACTTGAAAAAGATCAATCTCGGCATCCATCAGCGACTGAAGATGCTCAAGACGCCCGCGCACGTCAGCGATCTCTAAGATCCGTTGCTTCTCTTGAAGATCGACGCCCATGTGTGCCGAAATCGTATCTGCCAGACGCCCAGGCTCATCAATACCGGAAAGCGATGTCAGCACCTCCGCGGGTACTTTTTTACTCAGGCCGACATATTTTTCAAACTGCTCTACCGTCTCTTTGACCAACGCCATTGCATCTCGCTCTGGCACCGGATCAGCCTCAATTTGGCGCACCGACGCAACCGCAAACTGCTCGTCATCATCAATCGCCAGCACGGCCGCCCTATAGCCGCCTTCTACCAACACTTTTATGGTCCCGTCGGGAAGTTTGAGCAGCTGCAGAATATTAGAGACAGTGCCGACCTGATACAGGTCGTCGACGCCAGGCTCGTCATCTGAGGCATTGCGCTGCGCAACAAGCAAAACCTGCTTGTTGTCGAGCATCGCATGCTCAAGCGCTTCAATAGAACGCTGCCGCCCTACAAACAATGGCAGCACCATATGGGGGTATACCACGACATCTCGTAGCGGTAACAAAGGCAATTGCTGGTCTTGGTCCGTCATGTCTCACTCCGTTGCTCTTGCCAATATGGGGGCTAACCGAGGCCTTTTAAAGGCCTCGAGCGGAAAGATTCATCAATAAGTACCCGTTAAGGCGAAAAACGGATTGATGCCTCGGGACGCCGCCGATTGGCGGCAGAGGCACCCGACTACTCTTCGGCGCCGGCTGCTGCTGCGCTGGGCGTCTCGTAAACGAGCAATGGCTCGGAATCGCCTCTGACTACAGAGTCATCCACAACGATTTTCGCCACATTTGGGGTCGAGGGAATCTTATACATCGATTCAAGCAAAATACCCTCGAGAATAGACCGCAGCCCTCGAGCCCCGGTTTTTCTTTCCATCGCCCGCTCTGCAACGGCCTGAAGGCCGTCTTCGCGGAAATCGATCTCTACGCCTTCCATTTCGAACATCTTGGCGTACTGCTTTGTCAGCGCATTACGAGGCTCAGTCAGGATGCGGATAAGCGCCTCAGCATCCAGCTCTTCTAATGTGGCAATAATAGGCAGCCTGCCCACAAACTCGGGAATCAAACCGTACTGGACGAGATCCTCGGGCTGAAGTCAGATAGGGTCTCTCCAAAGTTGCGGGTTTCGTCTTTGCTCTTGACCTCCGCACCAAAACCAATGCCGCCCTTCTCAGAGCGATTACGGATGACCTTATCCAGGCCCGCAAATGCGCCACCGCAAATAAACAGATATTGCTGGTGTCGACCTGCAAAAACTCCTGTTGCGGATGCTTTCGCCCTCCCTGAGGGGGCACCGACGCGACGGTACCCTCGATCAACTTTAACAGTGCTTGCTGAACGCCCTCCCCGGAGACGTCGCGGGTAATAGAGGGGTTATCAGACTTTCTCGAGATCTTATCGATTTCATCGATATAGACGATGCCCATCTGGGCTCGATCCACATCGTAATCGCACTTCTGCAGAAGCTTTTGGATAATATTCTCAACATCTTCACCCACATAGCCCGCCTCAGTGAGGGTCGTGGCATCGGCGATGGTAAAGGGCACGTCTAGTAGTCGAGCCAGCGTCTCAGCGAGCAAGGTTTTACCGGATCCGGTCGGCCCCACCAGCAGAATATTCGACTTACTCAGCTCCACGTCTTCAGAGCCGTGAGCGCCGGGCGCTGCATTACGGAGACGTTTGTAGTGGTTGTAGACGGCGACCGCGAGCACGCGCTTGGCCTTTTTCTGCCCGATCACGTACTGGTTCAAAATGTCATTGATCTCTTCAGGGATCGGCAGTTTAGTGCTCTCCCCTTCACTGCCTGTTTCTTGAATTTCTTCGCGAATAATATCGTTGCACAGATCAACGCATTCGTCGCAAATGAACACAGACGGACCGGCAATGAGCTTCCGCACCTCGTTCTGGCTTTTGCCACAAAACGAGCAATAAAGTAGCTTGCCGTTGTCGCCCGAGGTGTTCTCGTCTGTCATAGGTTCTTTCCGCGCATCATCGTCTAACTGCCACAACCTTGATACGTTTCAGGCGCTTTTGCAAGTCACCAGAACGTCGGTATGCCTGCCAGTCAGCGGCTGCTGATGACCTCGTCGACAATTCCGTATTCAACGCTTTGCACTGCGCTCATAAAGCGGTCGCGCTCGGTATCACGCTCAATCACTTCCATGGATTGACCGGTGTGCTCTGCCAATAAGCTGTTGAGCCGCTCACGCAGAAACAGAATTTCTTTAGCCTGAATCTCAATATCGGTAGCCTGCCCCTGTGCGCCGCCACTGGGCTGGTGAATCATTGTCCGAGCATTGGGAAGAATGAAGCGCTTCCCCTTACTGCCCCCACTCAGCAGGAACGCCCCCATCGAGGCCGCCTGACCAATACACATCGTGCTCACATCAGGCTTAATGAAACGCATCGTGTCGTAGATCGACAACCCAGCCGTCACAGAGCCACCGGGGCTGTTGATATAAAGGTGAACGTCTTTGTCAGGATTCTCAGACTCTAGAAACAGAAGCTGTGCCACGATCAGGTTTGCCATATGGTCTTCAATTGCGCCAACGATAAAAATCACGCGCTCCTTGAGGAGTCTGGAGTAAATATCAAAGGAGCGCTCCCCACGGGAGGTCTGTTCGATCACCATCGGCACTAAACCGAGGGCGCTGGGGTCCTGATCGAAACCTTGCTGACTCATACTGATTCCTTGCTATAGCGGGTTAGGCGGGCGCATCGGGACGGGCCTTGGCCAAGGCGTCCTGATAACTGCACTCTATTTCGGCGATGGCAGCTTCCGAGAGCAACTTCTCTACGACAGCGTCCTCCAGCACCCGTGATTCGATGCCGGCCAATTGCTCGTTTTCGGAATAATACCAGTTGATCACTTCCTCCGGATCTTGATAGGTGGAGGCGATATCCTCAATGGCCTCACGCACCTTGGCAGGCTCCGCGGTGAGCTCGGACTGACTGATCATTTCTGCTACGACCAGCCCCAGCTTCACGCGCCGCTCGGCTTGCTCAGCAAACATCTCATCGGGCAGGATCGACGCCAGGTCCAAATCCTGTGGAGCGGCGCCACCGAATTGCTGGAACATTTGCTGGCGCATCGCATTCACTTCCTGCGCGATCAAGGATGCGGGTAACTCAAGCTCTTGATGAGCGGCGACGATTGCGTCCATGACCTGTGTCTTGACGGACGCCTCGACCGCATTGCGCAATTCGCGCTCCATGTTTTGTTTTACTTCGGCCCGGAAATCGTCTTCCGTACCCTCTTCCAAGCCGTACTGCGCAAATAAGGCACTGTCGACGGCGGCTAGCTCAAGCTCCTGTACTTCGCTCACCGATACCTTGAACTCCACGTCAGCGCCTGCGAGATCCTCTTTTTGATAGTCCTCCGGGAAGGTCAGCTTGAGCAGCTTTTCTTCGCCGGCACTGGCGCCAATCAATCCGTCCTCGAATCCAGGGATCATTCGCCCCGACCCTAACTCTAGTGAAGTCCCTTCGCCTGAGCCGCCCTCGAACACCTCACCATCGCGAAAACCTTCAAAATCAATGATGACCGTGTCACCGTCTATCGCGGCACGCTCAACGGAAACCAACTGCCCCTGCTGCTTGCGGAATACTTCGACAATGTCGTCAATATCTGCGTCGCCGACTTCCGCTACCGGCTTTTCGATAGCGAGATCTTCAAGCGAATTCACCTCGACAGCAGGAAAGACCTCGAACGTCGCGGTGTATTCGACATCCTGACCCGCGTCCATCTTGCGTGCTTCGATACTGGGCTGGCCGGCAGGTCGCAAGTTTTCGGACACTACTGCCTCTTGGAAGGACTGACTGATGACCTCGCCCAGTACTTCTTGACGCACCCCAGCCCCAAAGCGCTGCTTCATCACCCGCATGGGCACCTTGCCCGGCCGAAAGCCAGGCAACCTGACGTTGCGAGCGGCTTCCTGCAATCGTTTGTCGACGGCCGTGTCAATCCGGTCCGCCGGCACGCCCACCGTTAAGCGGCGCTCTAATCCAGAGGTTGTTTCTACTGAGACCCTCATGGCCCTGCTCCTGAATCCTAAAATACTGCGGTATGGGGTATGCGTTGCGTTTTATTCGCACCCAGAGTGATCGCGGTTCATACGCACCGCTCAATTGAGGGGTGGCGTAATTGGTGCGGAAGGAGAGACTTGAACTCTCACGTCATAAGACACTGGAACCTAAATCCAGCGCGTCTACCAATTCCGCCACTTCCGCACGTGAACCGAGACGACCACGACAGGGCATACCAACGAGGCGCGGGATGTTGTCACAAAAGGTGTGTGGTTTCAACGGCTTCGGAGGATGCAGCGCTATCATCCCGGCATGACTTCTGCCCACCCCCGGGCGCCAAGAGCGAGAATTCACTTGAATATTACTGGCTAAATTAAACCGTTTAAAATCAATACTTTAAGATAGTATCATTTTAAATAGGTTGAATAAATAGGAGGCAAAGCAGGTAATATGCCGCATTGCACCAAGAATTTTTGATCCCGCGCTGGATTAATTCCGCGCATTGGGCATAATGAATTTGTCGCAGTGCCCCTCAAGAAGCCTGACGACACCGGGTATCCCAAGTGCCCGGACCGTGCTCCCGCTGATGTGCCCGCGGGAGCACCACTCCTAAAAGTCTATGACTACGGGCCCCTCGGGGCCCGCTTTTTTAAGTCACGCATGAACAGCAGTCACGTATGAACAACAGTCACGTGTGAAGATAAGTCGCGTATTTATTGATGTCGCGCTCTAACGACGCGCCGCACTGGCAACGCCCCAGTTGGACATCAATTAGAGCGTGTCGGTCACCTTGTCAGACGTCAGCGCGCCAGCGAGATAATTTTCTATCTTCGCGCTGACACCGACATCTTCTTCGGAGAACTCAATCCCGATGCCAGCCTGCCGATTACCCTGCGCTCCCTCTGGCGTCATCCAGACCACTTTTCCCGCTACCGGCAATTTTTCAGGTTCATCCATCAGGGTCAGCAGCAATCGCACCTCATCACCCAGACGGTACGACTGGTTGGTTGGCACGAACAATCCTCCATTCTGAAGAAAAGACATATACGCGCCGTAAAGAACGGCCTTGTTCTCAATAGTGAGGCTCAGTACCGCCTCGGGATCTGATTGCGACATCCGGTCACCTTACCCGCCTACCCCTCCCCTGCCAAGGTTGGACAGAAATACCTGAGCAAGATCAGCGAAGCGGTGATGGCCGCGGCTCCGGCATAATCGGAAAAGCTCAGCCACTACGATATCTTTCCCCGGCGTGGCGCCCTGCTGCACCCGCGACCACACTTCGGCCACACAGCGATGAAGTAATAACCAGCTCCTCGCCTCGCTCGCAAAGCGGTCATTATCGAGGCCGCGGACGTTGTCCTCTGTCCAGCCCAGTAATCGTCTCAGCAGCACATCGAGTCCCACGGCGGACCACGTTTCTGGCGAGCCACTGGCCTGCCGATGCATCTCAGCAAAACTCCTGATCAGCGCCAACTGCTGCTCTGCCTCTTCGGTCTCTCCCATCGCCCATGCTGATACGGGTCGACCCCCAGTCAAATTCAGTAGCCGATCTGCCTGCTGGGCATCAGTGCCAAGCTGCTGTGCGAGCCAATCTATTCCCTCTGAGCGGGACGCAGAGGGAAGGCGGAGCTGCTGGCAGCGAGAGCGAACAGTGGCAGGCAAACGCCAGACCGCCGAGGTAGATAGCAACAGCAACGCATTGCCTGCGGGTTCCTCGAGTGTTTTCAAAAGACTATTGGCCGCCGCAAGCGTCAATTGGTCCGCATCCCTGATCATCATGACTTTGATGTTGCCATACAGCGCGGTTTGCTGAAGAAACTGCGCGGCCTGACGGATTTGTTCGATCCCGATCGCGGTTTTGCCCTCCTGCCGCTGCACATCCATCAGATCACCATGCGTGCCCTGGAGAAAGGCATGACAACTGCGGCAACGCCCACACGGTCCATCCGCTTGCCTCTCATGACACAGCTGTGCCACCGCGAGCCGACTGGAAAATAAAGCGGCCTCCTCGGGATCTTCGCTTACCAATAAAAAAGCGTGGCCCCGCTGGGTACCCGACGTCTCCCATTGCTGCAACAAGTGATCTAGCCAGGGCGGCGTGCTGGGAAGAGACTCCACTACCGATGTCTCTGGGTCAGCGGACATCGAACCACCGCTCTACTAATTCATCCAAAGATCGCTGCACCGATGGTAGATCCCGCTCGGCGTCTACGACCGCATAGCGCTCCGGTGCAAGCTTGGCCCTGTTGAGATAACCCTGCCGGACCCGCTCATAAAACGCTGCGTCCTCCCGTTCAAAACGATCCAGCGCACCACGGGCTCTTGCCCTTGCCATGCCCACCTCGGGTGCCATATCCATCAATACGATCGCATCCGGACGCCGACCCATTTGAACAAGGACTTCAAGCTGCGAAATCAAATCAGAGGACAGTCCTCTGGCTTCGCCTTGATACGCGTAGGTAGCATCCGTAAAGCGGTCACACACCACCCATTTACCGGCCGCCAGCGCCGGCTCGATCACCTTTGCCAAGTGCTGAGCGCGCGCTGCGAAGACCAGCAACAGCTCGGCCATCTCAACCGGCGCTTCGCCCTCTACACTCAAGAGGGTCTGACGAATCGCCTCGGCGAGTGGCGTGCCGCCCGGCTCGCGTGTCTGCACAACAGACTCACCCAGCTGCTCTAATCTGTTAACCAGAAACGCTTGTGCAGTGGATTTACCCGCTCCCTCGCCGCCTTCAATTGTAATGAAACGCCCTGCCATTTCAGTCCTCCAGTGCCTCCACTTTTTGCGGCGAAGATCGATAATCAGACCTCCGCGAAAGTTGATACCGGCGCACATTGTCTTCGTGTTCGGCCAGCGTCGCACTGAACGCATGGGATCCGTCCCCTTTGGCTACAAAGTAGAGTGCATCCGAGGCGTCGGGCGAAAATACGGCGCGCAGCGCAGCCTCACCAGGCAAGGCGATTGGCGTCGGCGGGAGACCAGAAATAGCATAGGTGTTATATGGATTGGCGGTATCCCGTAAGTGCCGACGCTTCAAGTCGCCATCGTACTCATCGCCCAAACCATAAATGACTGTGGGGTCGGTCTGCAAACGCATGCCTTGCGCTAACCGGCGCAAAAAAACGCCGGCGATCTGCGCGCGTTCGCGGGCGACCCCCGTCTCCTTCTCTACGATAGACGCCAGAATGAGTGCAGCGTACGCAGACGGCAGCGGCAGATCGGCGGGCCGCTCCTCCCAAAGAACATTCAGCAAGTTCATCATGGCGAAATGCGATCGCCGCAGGACATCGAGCTCGCTGTCGGCGTGAGTGTAGGACCACGTCTCCGGCAAGAACAGTCCCTCGGCAGAATCGCGGCCATTTCCCATGGCGAGCAGTTCTGCGGTCAGCCGGTTTTGAGGAGTCCGCTTCAGCTTCGGATCACGCTGCAACAGCGCCACCGCCTCCGCCAGGGTAATCCCCTCGGGCAGGGTCACGGCATACTGCAACACCTCACCTTCAGCCAGTTGCTGAATGAGGCCCGCTGCGGTCATCGGCGAATTGACCTCGAACTCTCCTGCCTTAATCTGCTGATCTAGACCGAATATCCGTGCCACGTTGCCGACCCAGTTTGCGTGAGTTAGCCATTGGCGTGCCTCTGCCCGCCGCAACACGTCGCTCAGGGTCTCGCCCTTATCGACCGTGACAATCGCACCCGCTTGCGGCAACTGGAGTGGCTGTTGCCAGACTGTATTGATCCGCAGTAAACCCACACCAAGCACGATGAGGGCGACCGAAGCAGCGGGAATTACTTCGCGTCGCATGCGGCAATGTGGTCTGACAAGGCGCTTTGCAGGCTTCGCGCCAGCGCTACGCCCCGGGCACCCGAAAAAGGCGCTTCAACAATGCTCTCAATCGCTACCACGCCCATCACCGTGTTCGTCACAATCAGCGCATCGGCCTCCAGACACTCACTCAGCAAGACCGGCCGAGAGGATACCGAGTAGCCCAGTTGAGGCAGCAAGTTATCGAGCAGCATCTGCCGCCGGGTCCCAGCAATACCGCATCGGTTGAGACACGGTGTTGTGACGTCAGTGCCCTGAAACAAAAAAAGGTTCCCTTTGCTCGAGGAAATCACCTGCCTCTCATTATTCAGCATCAAAGCGTCATCCCAACCCTGCGTCGCTGCCTCGTGCGCCGCGAGTACCTGCTCTGTTCGAGCGAGGAGCTTGAGCCCCGCTAGCTGAGGCTGGTCCGCCCAATGAGTTTCTGCCACGCCGCACCGTAGCGGCTCAAAAGCCAGCGCGGAGGGTGGATGAGCGCTGAGAATCGAGCGCGTCTGAGCCGCACCGGGCGGCGCGTAACCACGGGGGCCGGAACCGCGCGTCACGGTCAAACGAGCGGTTCCTGTGTGCTTGACGTCAGCTAGGCATCGCTGCATGTCACCGAACACTTTTGCTGCCCCACGGGCGGGGTCTGCAAAGCCGAGCGCCGCCAAGGCTCTGGCGAGTCGGTCTTCGTGAAGCGCTGCGCAGTGAATTCGCCCCTCGAGTGCTAGCCAGCGTCTCAAAAGCGCCGTCGGCATAGTTAAGGCCTCGGTCATCAACCGGGATCCTATCGGCATCCGCCCCATCGACCCAGGTGCGCGGCGAACTGCTGATAACGCTCAGTCCAACTGACTAAAAATGAGCGAGCCATTCGTTCCGCCAAATCCAAAAGAATTGGATAATGCATGGCGAATCGGGCGCTCCTGGGCGCTGTGTGGCACGTAATTCAGGTCACACCCCGGGCTCGGATTATCGAGATTAATAGTGGGTGGCGCGACGTTATCCCTCAACGCCAGAATCGTCAGGATCGCCTCGACAGATCCGGCCGCACCCAATAAATGACCAATCATAGATTTTGTGGAGCTCACTGCCAGCTGGCCGGCGTGGGCGCCGAATACTGTTTTAACCGCCAGAGACTCTGCCAAGTCACCCGCTTCGGTAGAGGTTCCATGCGCATTGATGTAATCGATGCTGTCCTGCGCCAGTCCGGCGTCATCCAGCGCCTGCTTCATGGCAGCCGCAGCGCCCCGACCATCCTCGGGAGGCGAGGTCATATGATAGGCATCACCGCTCATACCAAATCCGGTCAGCTCGCAGTAAATCCTGGCCCCTCTTGATGTGGCGGTCTCCAGCGATTCGAGCATCAGCATTCCGGCGCCATCGCCCAGGACGAAGCCGTCTCGATCCGAGTCCCACGGGCGAGAAGCCCGCTCCGGATCGTCATTCCGAGTAGACAACGCACGAGCGGCGGCAAACCCTCCGATTCCAACGGGTGTGGTCGCCATTTCAGCGCCGCCGACCAGCATGGCATCAACATCTCCAGCAGCGATCATCCTGGCGCCAAGCCCGATATTATGGGTGCCCGTGGTACAGGCCGTCACCACCGCGAGATTGGGGCCCTGAAGGTTGTAAAGAATCGATAAATTTCCGGCGATCATGTTGATAATGGCGCCCGGCACGAAAAAGGGCGAGATCCGCTTGGGCCCTTTTTGCTCCACAAGCAACGCCGTGTCTTCAATCGAACCGATACCGCCGATCCCCGACCCAATGGCACAGCCGATTCGCGCTGCGTTGGCGTCAGTCACCTCAAACCCCGAGTCCCTGAACGCCTGAATTCCCGCCACCATGCCGTACTGAATAAAGGGATCCATGCGGCGCGCGTCTCGGGCTTCGAGGTAGCCCTCAACGCTGAAGTCTTTGACGCTCGCGCTGAAACGCGTCGTAAAGGCAGACGCCTCAAAACGGTCAATCATTGCAGCGCCACTTTGGCCCGCACAAATGGCTGTCCAACTGGAGTCCACGTCGAGACCTAGCGGTGTAACCGCCCCCAGGCCTGTGACGACCACTCTGTTGCCTTTCATGCTGCGCCCCTTTTTACGCTAGTAGGTTTGCCTAAAGCGTGTGCCCAACCCGACTGTACAACACGGATTGCGATGAGCCATTACCGCCAGCTCAAAAGAAAAGGGCCGCGCTGCGTGAGCAGAGCGGCCCCATTATTCAGTCACTGAGACCCGCTCAGGCGAGATTGGTATTGATGTAGTCGATCGCCAGTTGAACCGTGGTGATCTTCTCGGCCTCTTCGTCGGGTATTTCGGTCTCGAATTCTTCCTCGAGCGCCATGACCAGCTCTACGGTATCGAGGGAGTCGGCTCCAAGATCGTCAACAAACGACGCCTCTGATTTGACTTCCTCTTCTTTGACGCCCAGTTGCTCGGCGACAATTTTTTTCACTCGATCTTCGATATTGCTCATGACGTGCCCTTGCTCCCGGTTATCGTCGGACCCAAGGCCCAGACGCGGTGGATTTTACAAGCTTTTGGCGCAAGTAAAACCCTTTTTGATTCTCATAAGACCCTTGCTAGCGGGACTCAGCCCATGTAAAGGCCACCATTAACGTGAATTGTCTCGCCTGTGATGTATTGTGCCGCGTCGCTCGCAAGGAACGCCACCGTAGCGGCAACGTCCGCAGGCGCCCCCAAGCGGCCTAACGGAATCTGGCTCTGCAGGGCATCACGCTGAGCGTCTGCCAATGCCCGAGTCATATCAGTATCAATGAAGCCAGGGGCAACGCAGTTGACCGTGATCGACCGTGAGCCCAGCTCACGCGCGAGGGACCGTGCCATGCCCTCCGCGCCGGCCTTGGTGGCCGCGTAATTGCTTTGACCGGCGTTACCCATTGATCCGACGACTGACGTCACATTAATAATGCGTCCCCAGCGCGCCTTGGTCATGCCCCGCAAACAAGCCTTGCTCAACCGATAAAGTGCTGTGAGGTTGGTATCGATCACCTGATTCCATTCCTCTTCTTTCATCCGCATCAGGATGTTGTCCTGAGTGATGCCGGCGTTGTTCACCAATATCAGTGGGTCGCCACAATCCGAACGTACCGCGTTGATCAGGTCGCTAACGCTATCTGGGTCAGTCACGTTAAGCACCTTACCTTGACCACCGCAGCCGCTCAGTGATTCGCTGATACTCGCGGCTCCCGCTTCACTGGTTGCGGTGCCTATCACCGTCAGGCTCAGCTCTCCAAGGGCCTGCGCAATCGCCGCGCCGATGCCTCTGCTGGCGCCCGTGACGAGCGCTACTTTTTTCTCGGTGTCGCTCATTATGCAAACTCCGCAATGCTGTCTTTCAGATCCTGCGGATCCTGAAGTGGCGTGCAGCCGATAGAGCGGTCTATGCGTCTCATCAGCCCCGTCAGCACCTTACCAGGCCCACATTCCATAAAATGTGTGCATCCGGCCTCGAGCAGCGTCATAACACACTGGGTCCACATCACCGGCTCAGAGACCTGCCTGACCAGCAGCCTACGAATTTCAACGGCCTTGCGGTGAGGCTGCGCGTCGACATTACTAATCACTGGCATTTGCGCATCTTCCAGCGCAACAGACTGAAAAGCCTCAGCCATCACTGCCGCCGCGGGTTGCATTAGCGGCGTGTGAAACGGCGCGCTGACCGGCAGTGGCAACACTTTTTTGGCACCCGCCTCTTTCATAAAGGCCGAAGCAGCCTCGACAGCCGGCGCGTGGCCCGCTATGACAACTTGACCGGGTGAGTTGTAGTTCACTGCTCCCACGTAGGCGTGATCGTCGCAATGCGTTACGCAGATTTCATCGATCACGGCGTCGCTCAGCCCCAGCACGGCGGCCATGGCACCTTCTCCCGCGGGCACAGCCGACTGCATTGCGCGCCCTCTGGTCTGCACCAGACGCGCGGCATCTAGTAGCGACAAAGACCCGGCGACAACGAGCGCGGAATACTCTCCCAGACTATGACCCGCAACGAACTCTGGGGCCGCGCCGCCCTCCTCGTGCCAACACCGGCTCAAAGCCACACTGGCGGTCAGAATAGCGGGCTGGGTGAATTCGGTCAGCGTCAGCTGGTCTTCAGGCCCTTCACTAACGAGCGCCCACAGGTCGTAGCCCAATGCACTACTCGCCTCGGCAAACGTGTCGAGCACAACGGGGTAGCGTTGTGCAGCCTGCGCCAGCATGCCGACGGACTGCGATCCCTGACCGGGAAAAAGAAAGGCGTAGCCGGACAAAAAGGATTACTCGTCGTCGCCCGTATCCACGACTTTTTTGCCACGATAAAAACCATCATCGCTTACATGATGACGCCGTCGCGTTTCACCCGAGGTCTCGTCGATCGTCAGCGTAGGCCCACCGATCGCATCGTGCGCTCGGCGCATGCCACGTCTCGAGCGGGTTTTTTTATTCTTTTGCACAGCCATGTCTGGCCTCCTTTTATTACTGGTTAAGGCGCGAATCGTCGATCACACCCTCAAGTTAAACACTCGTTACTGCCCCTTACGCCCAATTGGGGGCTTAGGATTTAAGCTGTCCCAGCACAGCGAACGGGCTTTTCTCTCCCGGCGCTGGTCTCAGAGGACGTCGCCACGGCTTCGTCTTCGCGCAGCGCGGCGGTCTGCTCCGCCGATTTACACTCCGTCTCGTGTAGCGGTGAGACGGGCAAAGCAAGCAATATCTCTTCTTCGGCGATATCGCTCAGGTCCGCTGCCTCACCGACCAATAACGGCTCGTATGTGTCGGGGAGGTCCGACGCATCTTCATCTGCCCAGATGCAGGCCATGAGCGCGGACGGCGTTAATGACAGCGTCATATCGCTGAGGCAGCGCTGGCACTGCATCACGACTTGAGCCCGCACCTGTACCTCCACCACGTACCGCCCTGTTTCGTCGCGACGGCATCGGAACGTCGCCGACCCGGGCTCCACCACCTGAAGGCCCGCCTCAATCAACCTCGGCAAATCATCTGATGATAAAGTGCCGGTGATTTCGACCCCACGGGCTGCCAGACCTCGCAGGTCAAGCTGCTTTGGCAGCGCTCCGGTTTTCATGGGCGCGGATCATACGGATGGGGGTATACGCTGTCAAAGCGATCCGTCACGCTAACTCCCCTTCCTGCACACAGAGTGACATTTCACCACATTTGGCCTACTGATCATGAACATTATCCTCGCATCGACCTCTCCGTATCGGCGTCAGCTCCTGTCGCGGCTGCGACTGGCGTTTACCTGTGCTGATCCGGCAGTGGACGAATCTGATCTAGCCGGTGAGTCTCCGCCCGACCGGGCATGCCGGCTGGCACGACAGAAAGCACAGGCGGTATCGAGCGCAGCGGGGCAATCGGCAACCATTGTCATCGGAGCAGACCAGGTCGCGTGCCTCGACGATCAGATACTGCACAAGCCCGGATCGATCGATGGCGCAGTCTCGCAGCTGCGGGCCTGCAGCGGCAAAAAGATTCAGTTTTGGACTGCCGTCTCGGTGCAGTGCCATGCCACTCGAGCACACTTTCAGCAGCTGGTCCCCTGCGAGGTCGTTCTGCGCGCCCTGACGAGCGCAGAAACCGAACGCTACGTCGCGTTAGATGACCCACTGGACTGTGCGGGCAGCTTTAAGTGGGAATCACTGGGCATCACCCTGTTTGAATCGATGCACACGGCAGATCCGACGGCATTAGAAGGCCTACCTCTGATTGCCCTATGCGACCTCCTGCGACAGGTCGGCGTGTCACTCCCGCTGGCTGCGCAAGCGAGACAACACTGATTCGAGTTCATCACCGAGCGGGCATTCAATTTGGTAGCGCTCACCTGCCACATTAAAAGCAATTGCCTTGGCGTGCAGAAACAATCGTTTCAAATTGGCGCCGGCAGTGGCCTGAATTGACTGATCACTCTGGTATTTGCTGTCGCCGAGAATAGGATGCCCAACGTGCTGGGCATGAACACGAATCTGATGGGTGCGCCCCGAGATCGGCTTGGCTTCCACCAGAGTGGCTGACGGCAATCGCTCTAGCACCCGAATATCGGTTTTTGCCGCCTTTCCGTCCGCGGCGACCTTAACGATCCGCTCTCCAGAGGCCGTCTGTCGTTTCGCAAGCGGCGCTGACACGCTTTTTTGATAGGCGGGCCATTTACCGGCGACCAGCGCCCAATAACGCTTATCGACCCGGTCCTCCCGCAGCTGCTGATGCAACTCTCTTAGCACGCGGGCGTTTTTCGCGATCAGGACGAGGCCCGAGGTATCTCGATCCAGCCGATGCACCAACTCGAGGTATCGCGCTTCGGGAAACAGGCTTCTCAGTGCCTCAATTAAACCCAGCCGCACGCCGCTGCCGCCATGCACCGCCAGCCCCGTGGGCTTATTGATGACCAAAAGATCTGCGTTATCGATCAGCACGGCGTCGCGAATGCGCTGCTCCCAGCCTTTTGAGGGCTTCGCAGGGGCCTCTGGCTCCCGTGCGCTCAAGGGCGGGATTCTCACCGCGTCACCCGCTTGGACTCTGTATTCCGGCTTTGCCCTACCCTTATTAACTCTTACCTCACCTTTGCGAATCGCGCGATAGATTCGCGTTTTAGGGACGCCCGCCACTTGTCGAAGCAAAAAGTTGTCCAGGCGCTGGCCTGCCTCCTCGTCTGCCACGGCTACCATTCGGACCTGAGAACTTGTCTTTATCGTCATAAAATCACTGATTTCTTCACATCATCTATTCGTTGAATACAATGTCGCTAGGTGCTACCGTGCGCCGGTCGGATGAGATGTGCTCCGGCGGTAGTGGCCAAACAGCCGTGGAAAACGGCCTCGCACCGACCGCTCGGGCCTCCTCTTCAGCTGCACTACGCTGTTGCAAGGCGAGCCTTTCCTGCTCCCGCTTACCCGACGAGAGAATTACGAGTCTACCTCGCCCAGCCCTCCGGCCCTAATGGCCGTCAGAGCGGCACGAGATAGACAAAGAGAAACCCGCGACACTCGATGGCGCGGTGCAGATTGCGAATCAAGCCCATAGCAAGACCGGTGGGCTGTGTGACCAGACAACGGGAGCGGCCCTAGCCGTCCCACGATGATCACTCGCCGTTTACGGTGGGAGCGCAAGTACAGGAGGTAAAATCGCCTCCGCACCGCCCAGTTGCGTCGCCAACTGGACAATTTTATGAAAAAGATACTGATCAATGCGACTCAGCCTGAAGAGGTTCGGGTTGCCATGGTCGATGGCCAAAGGCTTTACGACCTGGACATCGAAAACCGGCAACGTATTCAAACCAAAGCGAATGTCTACAAGGCTAAGGTGACTCGGGTAGAGCCCAGCCTTGAGGCGGCATTCGTTGACTTCGGTGCTGATCGACACGGGTTCCTGCCGCTCAAGGAGATTTCTCCCGAGTACTTCCGCAGCCGCGCCCCGGAAAACGAGGGCAAGGTGCGCATTCGGGATGTGCTGAAAGAAGGCACCGAAATCATTGTGCAGGTAGACAAAGAAGAGCGCGGCACGAAAGGCGCGGCGCTGACCAGCTTTATCAGCCTTGCTGGCCGGTACATGGTTCTCATGCCAAACAACCCTAAAGCCGGTGGCATTTCTCGCCGGATCGAAGGCGAAGACCGGAGTGACCTAAAGGACTCGCTGTCGCAGCTGAATCTGCCTGATGGCATGGGTGTCATCATTCGCACTGCGGGTGTCGGCAGGAGCACTGAAGAGCTTCAGTGGGACCTGGACTATCTGCTTCAGCTCTGGGACTCCATCTCCACAGCCAACCGGGAAAACAAAGCTCCCATCCTGATTTATCAGGAAAGCGACGTAATTATTCGTGCGGTGCGGGACTACCTTCGCGATGACATCGATCAGGTATTAATTGACGATCCGACTGCGTATCAGCGAGCGTCTGAGTTTGTCGGCTTGGTCATGCCGCATTACAAGAACCGTCTCAAATTCTACGAAGACGACCTCGCCTTGTTCAATCGCTTCCAGATTGAAGGACAAATAGAAACGGCGTTCCAGAGAGAAGTGCGCCTTCCGTCTGGCGGGTCAGTTGTCATCGACCCGACTGAGGCGCTGGTCTCTATTGATATCAACTCGGCGCGTGCAACAAAGGGCAGCGACATTGAGCAGACTGCGCTGCAAACCAACCTTGAGGCAGCTGATGAAATTGCTCGTCAGCTGCGGCTGCGGGACATGGGTGGACTGGTGGTCATCGACTTCATCGACATGTCGGCAAACCGCAACCAGCGCGCGGTAGAGAACCGCATCAGGGAAGCGCTGGAAGTGGACCGAGCGCGCATACAGGTCGGCCGCATCTCGCGATTTGGACTGCTGGAAATGTCTCGGCAGCGATTGAGACCCTCGCTGGGTGAAACCAGCGGCATTGTATGCCCCCGCTGCACGGGTCAAGGCACCATTCGCACCACCAAGTCGCTTGCGCTGGCCATTCTGCGATTGATTCAAGAAGAGGCGGCTAAAGAGCGCACGGGTGAGGTACAGGCGATTGTGCCGGTCGACGTGTCGGCGTTTTTGCTGAATGAAAAACGGTCTGATATTAATGACATTGAGGCAAACAGTGGCGTGCGCATTGTTGTCGTGGCCAGCCCCTATCTTGAGACGCCGCATTTCGAAGTGCGCAGGCTGCGCGACGACGAGGTTGAGCAATCCAGAAAGCTCAGCATCGACATCGAGATGCCCTCTCCAAACGAGCCCGCGGCTGATGCAGCCAATGAACCGAGCGTTACCGCACCCGAAGCACTCGTTCGGGACGTGACACCGGACGCTCCCGCACCGGAGGTCACGCCGCAGAACAAAGATACACAAGCAAAACCCAACAAGTCGACGCGCGGTAAGGCTCGAGAAGGTGGCAAAGAAACCGCCCAGCCAGGGCTGCTGGCGAAGCTATGGGCGCTGCTGTTTGGCTCGACCGCGAAACAGAAGTCGGAACAAAAAGACGCCAACCGGCGTGGCAAAACGCCAACAGAGCCGCGGTCGGTCTCGCAATCGTCCGGGTGATCGGCAACGCGACGACCAGAAGGGCTCTGACAACAATCGCCAGCGCAATCGTGGCAACCGCGGCGATCGCGATAACCGTCGTAACGGGCGCAGCCGTAAGCCCGAGGGTGACGAAACAACCAACACCAACGAAACCGTTGAGGCGCAAACTGACGCCGCGCCCCAAAACACCAGCGGCGACGATCAGCCCAAGCGCTCAAGGCGGCAGACGCGGTCGACGCGGTGGCCAACGGCATAGCGAGACCGGCAACGCCTGAGGCGGCCAGACGCTGCTGCAGCCAGCGAATACCGTAGAAGCCGTGTCAGGCGACCAGGTTCGAGGCGACACGGGCGAATCGCATCGAAGGCGCCCTTCCGATAAGCGCAACGAGGGTCAGGCGGCGGCGCCAGCGACAGCCCGTAGAAGTTGAGGCTGCCGTACCCGCAGCCCGGACTCAGAGGCACCCGCACCCGTCGCGGCGGAGGCGTCCGCAGATCAGGGCAACGCCCCGGAGGCACCAGCGGCACCGGTCGCGGTGGCCTCCTCTGAGGCGCTCAGCGCCGCTTTTGCCGAGCCTGAAGAAACGGAGGGCGCTGAGAGCATTGAGACGTCACTGAGAGTATTGAGAGTGACTGAAAGTATTGAGAGTGCCGCGTTAACTGAAGCAACCTCGGTCGAGCCCGAGGTGGCATCGAAGGCACCCGAGGGCGAACTGGAAGAAGCGCCAGCGGAAAGCGTATCAGACGAGGCATCGGCTGCCCCCTTAGCGGAGCCAACGGAACCGCCTCTGGAGGAAGCCCCCGTCGCGGAACCGGAGGCCCTCGGCCTGACGGACGACGGTCGCGCCGTTAACGACCCGAGGATCTCGCCGAAGCCAGTGACGGACACCGCGGTCTCTACGGAACAGGCGGAGCTGTTCGCACTGCCAACGGCATCGCCAGTGGACGTCGTTCAACAGGACGCGCCGAGGGCCAGTAATGACCCCAGAGGGGCGCGCGCAGCGGGGTCGGTATAGAACGAACTTGATCCATTGGTGCGCGGCGATATAATGCGCGCACTTCGCCGGGAGCGTCCCGGTAAACCGTTTTGGTGGGCTGGCTGAGTGGTCGAAAGCGGCGGTCTTGAAAACCGTTGAGGGGTGACCCTCCGTAGGTTCGAATCCTACGCCCACCGCCACTTATCGCCCCACTAATGGGGCGTTTTTTCTAATCAGGTTAGGGCTTCGAATAGATCCTATACCGTTCAAATCTGATAGGGTCGGCCACCCGCCTCCGGCACTGCTTACTATGACCCGCGCCCTGTTTTCTGGCTTACCGCTATCGCCCGCTCAGCTAGACGCGCTGACCGGCCTCGGTTACGCCGAGATGACCCCCGTCCAGGCGCAAAGCCTTGCCGGCCATCCTCGCTCGCAAAGACGTCATCATTCAGGCCAAAACCGGCAGCGGCAAAACGGCCGCCTTCGCAATCGGTCTGTTACATCACCTTAACCCTCGACACTTTGGCGTACAGGCCATGGTGATGTGCCCGACCAGGGAGCTCGCAGAGCAGGTAGGCGACGTCATACGGCAGCTGGCTAGCCGCATGCCCAACATCAAGGTCGTGATGCTCTGCGGGGGCAAGCCCTTTGGTCCTCAACGCGACTCGCTGGAGCACGGCGCCCATGTTGTGGTGGGCACCCCGGGGCGTATTCAGGATCATCTGCAGCGACACACTTTGCATCTGACCGGGCTGACCACCTTCGTGCTCGATGAGGCCGACCGGATGCTGGACATGGGGTTTGCCGACGTGATGGCCAGCATTACCGCCAGCCTGCCCAGGGCGAGGCAAACACTGCTGCTCTCAGCAACGATTCCCGACGACATCCAAAAAATAAGCCGGTCTATCCAGCGAGAACCCGTATCGATCAAAGCCGACTCCGTGGTCGCAGAAGACGACACCACACTCGAACAACTGTTTTTCGAAATTCAAAAACAGGAGCGCGACACCGCCTTACTGGCGTTGTTTGAGCATTATCAACCGCAGAATGCGATGGTGTTTTGCAACACCAAAAAACAGTGCGATGAGGTAGCGCACTTTCTGCAGGCGCACGATATCGAGGCGGCCGCTATACACGGCGACCTCGAGCAGCGACAGCGGGATCAGGTGCTGCTTCAGTTTGCCAATGATTCGTGCCCGGTCTTAATTGCCAGCGATGTCGCAGCACGCGGCCTCGATATTCCCGCACTCGAAATGGTGGTGAATTTTGAGCTGCCGCGGGATGCGGACACGTATGTCCATCGAATTGGCCGCACTGGCCGGGCCGGACTATCCGGAAAGGCTTTCAGTCTGGTCACGCCTGCCGAAGCGCCACGCATGCGCGTAATTGAAGACCATCTCAATATCACGGGTATTTGCGACCAGCTGGCATCACTAGACCGCGATCCGAATTACCACTTGCGGGGCGCCATGGCCACAGTACAAATTGATGCGGGCCGTAAACAAAAGATCCGCCCGGGCGATGTGCTGGGCGCCCTCACCGGTGATGCCGGGTTGGATGCCGGGGCGATCGGAAAGATCACGATCGCAGACAATACAAGCCACGTAGCGATTTCCAGAACCGCGCTCCGTCAGGCAATGAGCTACCTCGCTCAGGGCAAAGTAAAAGGCCGTGCCATTCGAGCGCGACATATCGGGTCTAACGCGCCCCCTTCTCCCCCAAGACAAAAAGACGCCAGGAAAAGGCGAACGTGACCAGAAAATCAGATTGCGCCGTTAGCGCTGCGCGGCTTTCCCGTCGCCCCCTAAAAGCGAAGGGCGTCGCTGCCAGCAGCGCCTGAAGCAACCCATTATCCAGCCGACTGTCGAAACGGACTTCGCCTTCGTCTGCCAAAGTCGCGTCCATCATTTGTCGTCTTGAGGGTTTGTGCTGACGGGGCTGCTCGTACAGTGCGCTTTTTAGCTGCCAAAGATGTTCTGGCCCGGGCCCGACCTCAAGGTAAAACCCGCCCGGCCGCAACACCCGGCTAATTTCTGCATCATTGGAAGGAGAAAAAACGCACAGCGCCATATCAATCGACGAGGTGATGACGGGCAGGTCCCGCGAGCTTGCTACGGCATAGTGCTGATGCGGATAGGTTTTGGCGGCCAACTTGACTGCGGGCTTCGCCACATCGACGCCATAGCACGTCAGGTGCGGCAATCGGCTCGAGAGCACCCCTCCGTAAAACCCCTCACCGCAGCCAATATCCAATAGCGTCCTGATCCCAGGTCTCGCAGACACCACATCGCCGAGCGCCTCTGCCAGAGGCTGATAAAGCCGTGCATCGTGAACCGCTCGCCGACCCAGTACCATCTCAAGGCTGTCTCCCGGGCGCTTACTCCGCTTTTTTTGCACAGGGAGCAGGTTAACGTAGCCCTCTTTCGCGCGATCAAAGCTGTGGTTTGCGGCGCACAGCAAGCCATCATCGCTCGCCTCAAGCGCCTGTCCGCAACTCGGACACCTCCACACCATGATGTCGCCCCCGTCTGGTCAGCAAACCCGCTTCATCATGCTCTAAGATACCGCATGCAATAAGGCGCTCGACGATCTCTGTCGAGAGCCCACGTCGCCGTTATCATCAGGAACCGTCAAGTATCGACACCACCGTCAACATTACGCGGCGCTGGATCAACTCTTTTGTCGTTGACCTCAACCTGTGTCCGTTTGCCCGTCGAGAAGTGATGCGCAATAGCCTGCGTTTTACCGTCTTCGAGGACTCGGAACCCGAGAACATCCTTCACGCCCTGAGCGAGGAGATTACCCTCCTCCACAACAGCCAAGATATCGAAACGAGCTTTCTCATTTTGCCCGCCGGCATGCCCGATTTTCGCGACTTTAATGATTTTCTCTACACCGCCCAGAGTCTGACCGAAGCGTTGGGCTGGGAAGGCAGCTACCAGCTGGTGGGCTTTCACCCGCAGTATCAATTTTCCGACACCGAACCCGACGATGCAGAGAACTACACCAACCGCTCACCGTTTCCCATGCTGCATATCTTGCGGGAATCCAGCGTCAGCGACGCCGTCGCGACAACGCAGGACGCCGCGTTAATCCCCGAGCGAAATAGTCACTACGCTGGGTGCTTGAGGCACCACCGCTCTCAAAGCGCGATGGCGGAGCTGCTTTACCGATCCGCCGGCAACCTAACATCGGTGGCCACCGGATGAGACATCAAAGCAGATGCGATACCATCATCCCGTAACCCACCACGCCCACAATCCACACCAGACTGCGCACGTACTTGACGCCTGCGATGTAGATAGGCACGTACGCCACTCTCGCCCAAAAAGCGATCTGAGCGCCCAGCAGCACCTCGGCGTCCATGCCCGCCAAATGCGCTAACACGGCAAGCGGGGCAAAAAACACCAGTGCTTCGATGGAGTTTTTCGCGGCACGGTCCGCCCGCCCACCCATGGGCGTCTCCGCCTTAAGATTATCGCGATTACCCAGCCCGATCTCGCGGCCCTCTTTCGTCCACTCCTGGTTACGGATCGCCGCACCGAGGACCACTGTTACAAACGTCAGCAACGTGAAATACAGCGTGATTTCGAGTAATGGAGTCATCAACATTCCCTTTTGTTGTGAACGCAAGAAGTTGCGCAGGTCCGGGGCACTATACCCGCACGCGCTCAGCTTCGCTCACACGACATCCGCTGTTAACACTGTGCGGGGCTGGAATTGGCTGCCCGCACCGACTACTGTAAAGCTTACCGCGCAGCGAGCAGCCCAATAAGGCCGTTTCGCGGCCACGTACACGTTGACCCAGACCTCGAGCACCATCAGCCCAAAGGAACCGATCGCATGCAGCACTCCACCCTCACCGAGCAGGCACGCCACTGGGCGGCGTCGCAACCCGAGCAGGTATGGATGCGTGATCTGGCTGAATCAGGCGCTACAGAGTACACCTGGGGTGCTGCGGTGGCCGAGATCGACCGCGTTGCTGCCTGGCTCGAAGCAGAGTTTGGGCACGGTGAGCGGATGGCACTGCTCTCCCGAAATCGAGCCCACTGGATCATGGCCGACATGGGGATCATTCACTCGGGTAACGTCACGGTGCCGCTTTTTACCACTCACGCTCAGGCAACCGCCGAATACATCCTTAGCTTTACTGATACCAAGGTACTTTTTCTCGGCGAGACCGAAAACTGGCACAGCGTTAAAGAGGTCCTCCCGAGGGCTGCGTGCTGATTACGCTACCGGGGGTCGATTGCGACCTGCCTCATACAAAATGGGAGGATCTCGTCGCAGCCGCCTCCACGGAGGCGCCCTCCTATGAACCCGGCTCCCGATGACGTCGTCTCTCTGGTATTCACCTCGGGCACAACCGGCGTGCCGAAGGGGGTCATACAGACCCACGCCACCAATCTGATTCCCATGCGTCGGTGCCAATACCTTTTCACGCAACGTGAACAGCCCAGGTGGTTCAGCTACCTGCCGCTCCCCCATATCGCTGAGCGCCAGATCGTTGAATTCTCATCGATCAATACGGGGGGCGAGATCTGGTTTAACGAATCGCTCGAGACGCTGGCGCGGGATCTTCCCCAATGCCGACCGAACATCTTTTTCGGCCCACCCCGGGTCTGGGAGCAACTCCGGCAATCGATTACGGCCAAGTTTGGGGGCGCAGAGGCATTGGCAACAGCGCTCGCAAGCGACCGAGCCGGGGTACAGGCTCTGGTAAGGGGTGCGCTGGGAATGGATGAAGTTGAATATTGTCTGACCGCCGCCGCCCCCACTCCACCCTCTTTGATTGAGTGGTGGGATGAAGTAGGCGTAAAGCTCTGTGAGGGTTTCGGACAGACCGAAGCAATGGGGCTCATTATTACCGACCCAGAAGACCGCCGCATCGGTTCCATCGGCAGACCCGCCGGTGAAGTCGAAGTCAAAATTGGGGACAACGACGAACTCTTGATCAAGGCAGAAGGCTGCACGCCCGGATACTACAACCGCCCCGAGAAGACCGCGGAGCTCTGGCAGGATGGTTGGCTGCACACGGGCGACAAAGTGCGCATCGATGACGATGGCTTTATTTTCATTACCGGGCGGGTCAAAGATTATTTCAAGACCATTCAAGGCAAGTTCGTGGCCCCACCGCCAATCGAGGGTCTCTTCGCCGACAACCCGCATTCTGAACAACAGTGCCTGTTAGGCCGGGGTTACTCAAAGACGGTAATGGTCACGGTGCTTAACGAACCCGCACGCGCCCTGCCCAAAGAGGAGGTAGAGGCCGCTGCTTTAGCGACGGTCGACTCAATCAACGGCGAAATTGAAAAACACGCGCGCATTGGCGCGGTGATTTTCAGCCGCGAACCCTGGACCATCGAAAACGAGATTCTGACCCCGACCATGAAGATCCGCCGCGAGCAGATTGAAAATAAATTTGGCGAATCCGCAGAGCGTATTGCCCGGGAAGGCGCAGAGACGGGAACAATTCAGCTTCACTGGCTTGACTAAAGAGCGTCCCGACAAAATGCGCTAGGCGCGAATCCGTCGCGGTCTGCGGTCAGGGCATTTCCGATTCGTATTCCTCGACAACGTAGCTACGAATGAGATCGCGGTCGAAAAGACGCGCCTCGTCGGCGATGATTTCCGCTTGCGCTGCCTCAGACCCAATCAACGCCATCGCAGCGTCCATACGGGCCTGATCGGGGAACCAGATCTCCATCAGCACATCAAAAGGCAGCTCTTCTGGAGCGTGATGAGCCGAATCAGCAACATTGAGGTAACGCCGCTGGTACTTCACCGCGTACCCCGCAAGATACTTCTCACCGATTTTTTTATGGTGAGTCTCGTAATGCTCAATAAATGCCTCGCGCGACATCCCGGGTCTTTTAGTCAGCAACGTAACCAGCTTGATCATGGTGTCCTCTTCTACAGCGTTCTTAACTGCCCCAGCCAACGAGCGCTGAATAGTTAAAGAATTGAGGTGCTCAGCGTCACATCCGCGAACTGCCACAGCGTGTCAAATCGGCCGAGTGCTTTTTTCGCTCCCGCCTCGTCACCCTGAGCGCGCATCGCCTCGGCCAAGCCAAAGGTAGACCAACCGTTCATCGGGTACTGCTTCAGGTCAGCCTCGAACACCGCCTGCGCCTCTTCAGCCCGACCATCGGCCAGCAGCGCGGCGCCGAGCGACTGCCGCGTCGGGTAGTACCAAAAGGGTGGCTCCGTGTAGGGCAACGCGTCCTGCAGCGCCACCGCCTCGGCAAAGTGCTCGACCGCCTCCCCAGCGTTGGCCTGTCGATACGCCCACTCTCCCCGTAACAAGGCCTTCGCGATCCCCAGCAGATCTTTGGCCGGGTACACATTACCCATGAAGATCTCGTCTACGTCTGGCTCAAGGGCCTCGATAGCCTCCAGCTCAACCATCGCCAACTCGGGCCGCCCAGTCGCTGCATAGGCCACGCCCCGTCCGTAGTGCCATATCGCTCGAGCAAAGGCAAAAGGCGCATGCGGTTCGGGCTCAGCGAGAATCGCTTCCCAGCGAGCAAACCGCACCAGTGACAGCATGGGTACCGTGCGGAAAAACTGGATCGTCGGGAACTGCTCCACCTGCTCAATACGCACGTTCGCCACGACCCGTCGTGCACTCTCCAGCGACAGCTCGCTCTGGCCCTGCATGGTCGCCGATGCCCACAAAAAATGAATGTTGTGCGGGTAATACAATGCCGGATAAAAACCCTGTGCGTTGCACTGCGCAATGTAGGCCTCATCTACTTCAGCGGCGCGGATGTTGGCCAGGGCTGAGTCCTGATAACGCCCAACCCGAAAGTAGATATGGCTGGGCATATGCACCAGATGGCCAGATCCGGGCACCAGACCAGAAAGTCGGTCTGCTGCCGACTCGGCCTTCTGTACATTTGAGGAGGCCTCCAGGGCGTGGATGTAGAGGTGCAGGGCAAGGGGATGGTCGGGGTCCGCCGCCATCACGCGCTCAAGGCTGGCAATCACCGCCTGGGTATCCGGCTTCGCTTCACCGCTCGGGCCCCAATAGTCCCAGGGCATCGTGTTCATCAGTGCTTCTGCATAGATTGAGGCGACCGTGGTGTCCTCGGGATACTGCTTGGCCATCGCTCCCAGCGCATCGGCCCAGGCGCGATCAAGCGGTTCCCGCGGCGACTCAGCATCGCCGTCGTAACGCTGATCAAGCGCCCGAATCCAATCCTGTTCTTTTTCTGTCAGGCCCGCCAACAAGCCGAGCGCTTTATCAATTGCCGCCCGGGCGCCGACCCGCTCATCAGCAGACATGATGGCCCTGCCATTACTGGTCACGTTAATGTTGGGGCCGGTCGCAAGCGCCTCGCCCCAAAAACACATCGCACAAGTAGGATCGAGTGTCTGTGCCGCACGAAAGCTGCGAATGGACTCGGCATGGTTAAAGCCGAAAGCCAGCACCATCCCCTGATCAAAATAGCGCTGAGCGTCAGGGTCGACCGTGGTCACCGGCATATGGAAAGTCCCCAAGCCCTTCGAATAAACGGCGCGCCCGCACGTTGCGCGAGATCGCTCACCAGCGAGTCTGGCGCATCAGTCGCTGGGTCTCCGCCGCAACCGATTACAACCAAGGTAAATAAGGCACAACGCTTTTTTAGACATTGACAGCATGACTGACCCTCAGCCCTGAAAACGAAGCCAACACCCTATCATGTCGGGGGTTACTGGCCACCCGCGGAGCGCTCGCCGATCACCACGCTACGTGCGTCTGAAACCAGCGCATCAACGTGGTCAGAGGTGAGCGTTCGAAGAAAAGCGACGAGAGCAGATTGCTCTTGCTGCGAGAGTCTGAGGTGACTGGTTCGCGGATCCTGCATCGGATCCCCTCCGCCGCCATCGGCATAAAACTTCACCACAGATTCTAGTGTCGCTAACGACCCGTCGTGCATATACGGCGCCGTCAGTGCAACATTGCGAAGGCTCGGGGTGCGGTAGCGCCAGCGGTCTGCCGGATTACCGGTCACCTCGAATCGCCCCTCATCGGTGAAGGTTTCCGTTTCAGCGTCGACCGTAGGCACGACGTAGACACCGGGAGCCAGCTGCACTTTTGGCGGCCGCAAGGCCCGCCCGTAACGCCTGAAACCGGTGCCCGTGTTGTGAAACTGGCTGTCAGTAAACAACGCGTCCGCCTCGTTAAGGCGGTGACAACTCGCACAGCCTTTTCCTGAAATACCGCGAAGCCCGCTTTCAGCCAGCGGAGGATAGGGCGCGCCGCTTTCCTTCGCACCCCCGGCTGCCATCTGATCGCCGAAGTACCAACGATCAAAGGGTGAATCAGCCGACAGCAGTGCGCGTTGATAAGCCGCCAACGCGCGCCCAACGGACTCTTCGGTCAACCCAGCCGGGTATAACGCGTTGAACTGTGCGCGGTAATCGGCGTTGGAGGCGAGCTTTTTGAGCACCGCCTCGCGGCTCGGATTGGCCATTTCATTCACCGCCAGTAGAGGCGACCAAATTTGATCCTCCAAAGAGGTCTCTCGCCCGTCTAGAAACAGCACGCCTGTGTACGCCACGTTGTAGAGCGAGGGCACATTGCGTCGAACGCCTTTCCCGAGATGTCCCACGGGCGTTGCCAACTCATTTTGAGTAAAGCCCTGCTCAGGAATGTGACACATTGCACAAGAGAGCGTCTCGTTCACAGAAAGCCGGCGGTCAAAGAAGAGCTGCCGACCCAGATTGATCTCACCCGCCTGTAACGGTGAGGCCAACTGGGGCAGCCCCAGCGGCGGCGTCTCGCTGAGGCGATGAAGCGACTGCCGTTGCCCGAGGGATACAATGACCCCCTTAGAGTCAGTGACGTACGCTTGCGACTCGTAGCCAACTCGGGAATCGGCCAGGCCAACGCGATGGTCTGATGGCAGCGCTTGCGCGGTTTCTGCCCCAGACACCTCTGCTGCGACCAAGCACACCCATAACGCGGCAAATAAACAGGGCATCACAAGCGGATAGCGGACCTGTTTAAAACAATTCGCAGAAATGAAATTCAGTGGTAGCATCGCCAAATTGTGGCAGAAAACTTAGGGGAAAATAATGATTTTGCGAGCATTTTTCTCAGCGGCAATTGCGCTGGCATTAATCGTGCAACCGACTGCAGCGGACGAAACCTGCATGTCGCCATATATGGCCAAAATTGTGGGCCAGGAAGACTATGTCTACATCTGGACGCTAGGTCTCGAAGGCGTCGGTGACGGCGAGGACAAGCTCGTTACCGTAGACGTGAATCCTGACTCGGAGACCTACGGCACCGTTATTCACTCCATTTCAATGGGAGGCAGGCACGAGGCGCATCATTCGGGCCTGACTGACGATCGACGCTACCTGTGGGCATCGGGCTTGGATACCAGCAAAATCTTTATCTTCGATGTTCACTCCGATCCTGCGGCCCCCACGCTCCACCGCACTATCGACGATTTTGTTGAGAAAACCGGTGGCGTCGTTGGGCCACACACCAATTATGCGTTACCCGGACGCATGCTAGTGACCGGCTTATCGAATAACCGCGACCACGGCGGTCGAACCGGCATGGCTGAGTACACCAACAGTGGCGACTTCATCACAAGCGTCTGGATGCCCACAGACGACAATCTTCAGGGTGCCGAAAAATCCGGTAGCTTTGCAGACGGTTATGGCTACGACGCGCGAGCGCTGCCGCGCCGCAACGTGCTGGTGACGTCCTCATTTACCGGCTGGAACAACTACATGATGAACCTCGGCAAGATGATGGGTGATGCCGAAGCGATGAAGCGATTTGGTAATACGGTCGTCATTTGGGACCTGCACACCCGCACGCCTAAAAAGATTCTTGACGTACCCGGGGCGCCACTCGAAATTCGCTGTGCGTGGGGCTCCCGTTCGAATTACTGCTTCACCACCACCGCACTGACCTCGAAGGTCTGGCTGATCTACGAGGATGACGCTGGAGAGTGGCAGGCGAAGGCGGTCGCCGACATCGGTGATGCCAGCAAAATTCCACTGCCGGTGGATATTTCCATCTCGGCCGATGATAACCACCTCTGGATCAACACCTGGAACGACGGCCTGGTCCGTCTGTACGACATCTCCGACCCCTTTGCACCGACTCAGGTCATGGAGAAGCAGATTGGCGAACAGGTCAACATGGTGTCGCAGAGCTGGGATGGGGAGCGCGTCTACTTCACGTCGTCTCTGCTGGCCAGCTGGGACAAGACCACTGCCTCGGAGGGCAACGACCTGCAGTATTTCAAGCTGTACAACTGGGATGGCGAGTCGCTGACTCCCGAGTTCAACCTCGACTTTATCGAGCTGGGCCTCGGCGCACCTCACCAGATGCGTTTTGGCGCGCACGCCCTGTACGGCGGCACGTCGGCGCAATCGCCGTCCGGCCTTGGCATGCCTCCCGCGCACTGACCACCCTGTGCGCGGTACCTTATTCCTGCTGATTTGGGCGTGGAGTGCTGCGGCACTCTGCGCTCCACACCAGCACAAACCGCCGGTTGTGCTGGCACCTGGCTATGCGCCACTCGAGTTCATTGCACCCGAGCCCGGCAGCTACGGCCTCCCCACCATGGGTCTAGCCGCTGACGGCGAGGTGCTAGACAGCGACGGCAATAAGGTGCGTTTGCATGACTTTATTGGAGATAAGCCCACTGTCTTGAGCTTTATCTTCACGACTTGTGATGACGTCAATGGCTGCCCGCTGGCCACTTACGTGATGCGCAGCGTGCAGGACGCCCTGCAGGCAGACCCCTCTGACCGCCAACCAAGCCCGCCTGGTGAGCTTCAGCTTCGACCCGCTCTTTGACACGCCCGACGTGATCGACGCCTACGGCGCTCAATTTCGAGCAGACGGCTTTGACTGGCAGTTTTTGACCACCGAGGGCGCCGCAACGCTGGATCCCATCCTCAGCGCCTATGACCAGTGGGTCATTCGCGACTACGATACGCGAACGGCGAGTACATGGGCACCATGTCGCATATCTTGCGGGTATTTCTCATCGACGAATCGCGCCGAATCCGGAACATCTACAGCACCTCTTTCCTGCACGCCGATACCGTGGCCAACGACGTCCGCTCCCTGCTGATCGAGGCACAAGCCCACTCGAACACCACGACCGAGCCGGGTCACTAGCTCAGCGCCGGCCCACTGACCGCTCCCGCTGTTTTCTTGAAAGCGTGTCGATCTAGCGAAACGGGCATTCATGCTACCCTGCGCGCGAATTTTTTCGCCGCGGCGACTGAATCTCGGCCAAACCCGGGCCACCTAGGTGAGGAGCAAGCGCAATGTATATCAACGGCGAGTGGCGCACCGACGGGCCCACGTTTCCCGTTTTTAATCCCGCCACGGGACAGGAAATTGGTCAGGTTAGCGACGGCACCGATCGCGATGCCGCTCGGGCTATCGAGGCCGCTGAGGCCGCTCTGCCAGCCTGGATGGCGGAGACGGCCTATGTGCGATCTGGCTCTCCTGTATCGAGCCCATCACCTGATGCTGTCACAGCAACGCGAGCTCGCCGAGCTCATGACCCGAGAACAAGGCAAGCCGCTCAAGGCCGCCATGAACGAGGTGAAAGTACGCCGCTGATTTTCTGCTGTGGTTTGCGGAAGAAGCCAAGCGCGTCTATGGCGAGACGATCCCCTCGGCGCGCTCGGATCAACGATTTCTCGTGCAAAAACAACCCATCGGTGTGGTCGCCGCCGTCACGCCCTGGAACTACCCGATCTCTATGCTGACCCGCAAACTGGGACCGGCTTTAGCGGCAGGTTGCACCGTAGTATTGAAACCCGCCGAAAGCACGCCGCTTTGCGCGATCGCAGTCTTTAACATTCTCGAAGAGGCCGGTTTTCCAGCAGGCGTAGCCAACCTCGTCACAGCGAGCGATCCCAAGCCGATCGGGGACGTTTTCTGCACCCATCCGGCTGTACGTAAGCTCACCTTCACGGGCTCCACAGCGGTAGGCAAACAGCTCGCTCAGGCGTCCGCGCCCCAGCTCAAGCGGATCTCAATGGAGCTGGGTGGCCACGCGCCTTTCATTGTTTACGATGACGCTGACCCCGTTCACGCCGCAAAGGGCGTGTCACTGGTGAAGTTTTTGAATACCGGGCAAGCCTGTATCAGCCCGAACCGCATCTTTGTTCAACGTCGAATCCTGGAGCCGTTTCTTGACACGCTTCAATCCCGGGTTAACGCCCTACGGGCAGGGGATGGAATGGATCCTGCCAATGGCATCGGGCCGCTGATTAACGAAGCCGCCGTCGAAAAAGTCGATCGTCAGGTACGCGACGCCATCGATAAGGGCGCGACACTGCTCGCCGGCGGTACACGGCTACTCGACAACGGACTCGAAAAGGGCTGCTTCTACAGCGCCACACTGCTCACTGATGTCGCCCCCGACATGCTGATCTATCGGGAAGAAACATTCGGACCCGTCGCGGGGGTGGTACCCTTTGACGATGAGGACGATGTAATCGCCATGGCCAATGACACCCGCTACGGCCTTGCGGCTTATGTTTACACTCAAAATCTGGCCAGAGCATTGCGGACTTTCGAGCAACTCCAGTTCGGCATCATTGGCATTAACGACATCAACCCCACGAGCGCGGCAGCGCCTTTTGGGGGTATGAAAGAGAGCGGATTAGGCCGCGAGGGCGCACGCGAAGGCATCGAGGAATACCTCGAGACCAAGCTGGGTGGCCTCAGCATCTGACGGCATAGGACGGCAAGGAGCACATTATGGCAGCACCGGATTATCCCGGCCTCGATACCCTGGCCCTGCACGCAGGCGCCCAGCCGGACCCCGCCACAGGCGCGCGCGCGACACCCATCTACCAGACGGCGTCGTTTTGCTTTCCGGACTCCGACTACGCGGCGTCTCTGTTTAATATCGAACGCGCGGGTCACGTGTATTCGCGCCTGAGCAACCCGACCAATGCGGTGCTTGAGGAGCGCATTGCGGCGCTAGAAGGCGGTGTAGGCGCGATCGCAACGGCGAGTGGACAGGCCGCGCTGCATCTTGCCATCATCACGCTCATGGGAGCCGGCTCGCACATTGTCGCTTCCGCGGCGTTGTATGGGGGCAGCCACAATCTGCTGGCTTATACCCTGCCCCGTTTTGGCATCGAAACCACTTTTGTCGACCCTCGCGATCCTCAGGCCTTCGCCAACGCGATTCAGGACAATACGCGCCTTGTATTCGGGGAAACGCTGGGCAATCCCAGCCTTGATGTCCTCAACATTCCGGCTATTGCGGAGGTCGCGCACGCTGCCGGCCTGCCATTGATGGTGGACTCGACCACCACCACCCCCTACTTGATCAAGCCCTTTGAACTCGGCGCGGACATTATTCAGCACTCCGCCACCAAGTTCTTGAGCGGACACGGCATTGTGATCGGGGGTTTACTGGTAGACAGCGGCCAGTTTGACTGGGATGCGTCAGGTAAATTCCCTACACTTTCAGAGCCTTATGAGGGATTTCATAACCTCATTTTCACTGAAGAATTTGGCCCCGCCGCCATGATACAGCGCGCCCGAAAAGAGGGTCTTCGTGACTTTGGCGCCTGCATGGCGCCGACCTCTGCGTTTCATATTTTACAGGGCATCGAAACCCTCAGCCTGCGGATGGCGCGCCACGTTGAAAACACCCGCGCCGTGACGGCGTTTCTACTTGAGCAAGAGCAGGTTATCCGAGTGGGCTATCCCGAGCTTGACGGCCACCCTGACCAGGCATTGGCGGCAGAGTTGCTTCCCAATGGCTGCGGCGCCGTATTTAGCTTCGATCTCGCGGGCGGTCGTGAGGCGGGCATTGCCTTTGTCGACGCACTGAGCGTGTTTTCGCATCTCGCCAATATTGGAGATGCGAAATCGCTGGTCATACATCCCGCCAGCACCACACACCATCGCATGGATGCCGCCGCACTCGCGGCGGGCGGCATTGGTGAAGGCACTATTCGTCTATCAATTGGACTCGAAGATCCCAAGGACCTAATGGCCGATTTGAAGCAGGGCCTGAGAGCAGCGGGAAAGGCCGCTGGAGGCGGCCGCTAATGCACATCGAGGTAAACGGTCAGACAGTTTATTGCTACACCAATTCGCGCAACATCGATGCCAGCAAGCCCAGCATTGTCTTTATCCACGGCTCGGGAATGGATCACATCGTGTGGACGCTCGCGGCGCGGCATTTCGCCCGCCATGGCAACAATGTGATCTCGGTTGATTTACCCGGACATGGCCGATCAGAGGGCATGCCCTTGTCCACGGTGGAGGAAATGGCCACCTGGATAATCGGTGTGCTCGACACGCTACAGATTGATCAGGCCGCTTTGGTGGGTCACAGCTTGGGGAGTCTCATTTCTCTCGAGTGTGCCGCGAGTCATGCCGCGCGGGTCAGGGCCATCGCGCTGGTTGGCACCACCGCTCCCATGCCGGTTTCAGACGCCATCCTGAACGCAGCAGAGTCCAATGATCATGCCGCATTCGATATGCTCACGCAGTGGGGCTTCAGCAAACGCCACCAGTTTGGCGGCAATCGCAACTCCGGCATCTGGATGATTGGCAACACGCTCAGGCTGTACGAGCAGTCGGGCCCGGGCGTTTTGTTCCACGATATGCGGGCCTGTAACGACTACACCACGGGCACGGAGCAGGCAGCCAAGATCACCTGCCCCAGCCTGCTGATTCTGGGCGCCGAAGATCGCTTGACGCCGGTGAGGAGCACCCGCGCGCTGCAGGAAGCCATCCCCGCTCCTATCGTGGAGGTATTACCCGAGACGGGGCATACCATCATGGTCGAAGCTCCTAACGCCATGCTGGATGCCCTTCACCGAGTTCTGTAAGAGGCAAGGTCGCTCGCCCCCCCCTAAAGCATGGCCTCGATCTGAGAAATACGCTCTTTACCAAAGAACATTTCCTGCCCCACGAAGAACGTCGGCACACCAAATGCACCACGCTCGGCAGCCTGCTGCGTATTGTGCAGCAGCGCATCCTTCACTGGCTGCGTCTGAATCGCTTCTATGAGGGCCTGCGCGTCGAGACCCGCTGCCTGCCAAACACCGGCGGCCACTTCTGGGTCACCCATGTTCTGCTCTTGCTCCCACATGCCCGCCAAATTGGCATCAACATATTGCTGCTGAACACCCATTTGCTGTGCCGCAATAAAACCTCTCATCAACATGATCGTGTTGATCGGAAAGTGGGGGTTAAAACGGAATCGCTCTAATCGATGCGCCGCGATAAATCGCTGCGTCTCCAGCATTTCATAATCCAGTTTTCCCTTCACCTCCCCGAAGGCCACCATCGGCGCCTGATTGTTGGTGAGTTTAAAAAGCCCCCCCAACAGCACCGGGGTCAATGTGAGCGCCGATCCGTTACGCTCTGCCACCTCACTCAGCACGTGATAAGAGAGGTAGGCGTTAGGACTGGCGAAGTCGAATAAAAACTCAATCGGTGACGACATAGTGAACTCCTTTAAAAACGGGTATCTGAAATAGTAGTGCGGTGCAGCAGGCGGCTGTGTCCGTCATAGCCACCGGTGGCGGCGTGCAGCAACGAACGGTTGTCCCACATGACCAACATACCCACCTGCCACCGATGGGTATAAATGAATTCGGGCCGGCTCTGGTGCGCATACAGCTCGAGCAGCAGCGAATCACTTTCGTCCTTTTCCAAGCCGACAAACCCTTTGATATAAGCGGCTGACGAATACAGCGCCCGCTTTCCGGTTTCGTGATGTACGCGAACGAGTGGATGTTCCTGCGTTTCAAGCGCCTTCTCACTGGGGAGTATCTTCATACTTCGCCCCTGCTCCTGATCAGCCTCACCATAGGCCCCGTCGGGAGCGTAACCCAGCGCAGCCGAATGAATCGCGGTCAGCCCGTCTACCTTAGCCCGCAGCGCCTCGGGCATCTGCTCATACGCCGCCACTTGATCGGCAAAAAGCGTCTCTCCGCCGACAGGTGGAATTGTCAGCCCGTAAAGCGCTGTGGCAGCCGGCGGCACTGGCATAAAGCTCCAGTCACTATGAAATATCTCGGCGAAAATACTGGTGGTTCTCGTCAGCCTCGCGCTGGATAGCCGCAACTTTGGGATGCTCATCAATGTGCCCAAAAAAAGGGTCCTCGCCGATGGCACCGAACTGCTCACTAAAGCCCGACCAGCTGCTCGGGCGTGAGCTGCTGATCCGGAAACGCCACCACCTTGTGCTCCAACCAGTGCCCTCGGATTGCTGCCACCAGATCTGCTAGACAAGGGCTCATTCAATCGAACGCCGGTAATGGTCGCCCCGCAGCGGTCACCCGATGCCTGAACCGTTAATGTCACTCTACTCCCCCCTCATATGGCGCTCGCAGCTTCAGCGACTCAGACCCAGTACTGAGCGCGAACCAATAGAACCCGCGATCCCAGGCGTCTAGATATCGACGGCGTGGTTCCACCAGGCCAGATCGGAATAAGCTCGCAAATCGACCTCATGGCTCCAGGCCGAGCGATGCTGCGTGGCGAGATGGAAATACGTTTCAGCCATCTTCTCCGGCAGCAAGAGGCCATCCTTGTCTTTGCCTTTGGCCTCTCGCAAAGCCTCAAACTTTTCGGCGCCCAGCATTTTTCCCAACGTGTCTGGCGCATCGACTGCGCCATCCACCATGATGTGAACAACGTGGACACCCTGCGCCGCGTACTCGGCGTTCATCGTCTGACACAGTAGTCGCCGGCCTGCCATCGCGGCGGCGTGAGAGTGCTGGCCACTGTTACCGCGCATTGCCGCCGTCGCGGAGGTCACTAAAATGGTGCCATGGCCCCGCTCTACCATGAGTGGCACGAGCACCTTAGCGATGCGGAAAAGACCGAAGCAGGCCATCCTCCAGCCCAGCTCAAACGTTTTCAAGGGCGTCTCGTCGAGGGACCGGTTGCCGATTTGTGCGCCCAGGTTATAGAGCACCGTATCGATAGGCCCAATGGCCTCGACCGCTGCAACCAGTTCTTCGAGGGCACCCTCCTCCACCGCATTCAGCAGGTGCCCACTTGCAGACCAGCCCGCCTCGCGCAGGTCCTCGACCATCGCGTTGAGACCATCGATATTGCTGCGCCGGCAAAGCGCG
>CALSVI010000014.1 GCA_943840615.1 uncultured Luminiphilus sp.
CTGTAGTCGTAGAGCGCAAGCTCAGCGTGTTGTGTCGTACCACTCATGCTCAACCCTGTTGCGAGAGCCAGTCGAGCACCTCACCCACACCCAGCACATCGGCATATTTGATCGACAAATCTGTCAGATTCGCAAAATGGTAGCTCTCGTGCTTATCCGCCACACACTCTTCGGGCACAATCGTACGGTAACCCCGCGACAACGAATCCACGGCCGTAGCGCGAATACAGCCACTGGTAGAACCCCCGGTCATGATCAGGGTATCCACCTGATGCCAGACACAGAGCGACTGCAGCGCGGTCTCGAAAAATGCCGAGGGCATTTTTTTGCAGTAGATGACATCGCGCTGCTGATCAATGTCGAGTCGATCATCGAACTCGGCGCGCGTGGAGCCAAACTTAATATTCTGAAGCGAATCCGGTGTGTCGGTGCGTGTTCCCCACACACCGCAGTCCTCTCCTGAGTCCATAAAGGCAACATGGGTCCAGACCACGGGCCAATCAAGCGCACGGAATGCTCCAGCCAGCTGATTCACATGACTGAGCTGGTCAGGATCAGTCTCGTAAGCGGTTTTGAAGAGGTCGGTTCGGGTATACGCCTTTTGCAGGTCAATATTGACAAGGATCGCCTTCTTACCGAAGCCAAAGCGGGCACGGCTGGGGTTGTCCTTAATTTGCTGGTAGATCTGCCGCGCAGTGAGGTCGCTGGTTTCCATTGTTATTCCTGTTTTTCCGAAGCGCGAACCGTCATGATATAAAAACATATCATTAATACATAGCGGGATCTGGCAACCCAGATCAAGCCAAGACAATCCACAGAGGGCTGCATGGGACACAAGCTTATCCGAGGTGTGATCGAGTACACCAGCCGTAAATCCGAGCGCGAGGGCGAAGTCCGCGGGCGAGAGGTATTTACCCTGAGCTGCCAGCCAGATGGCACCGATGTCCTGCTCGCTCACTGCGAAATTGACGACGCGCCCAAAGTCACACGAGATGTGTGCCTGGCTCTCCGGCACGCCGACTCCAGCCCTATCGATTGTTCAGTGCGGCTCTCTGTTGGAGGCCGTTTCGAAGGCTCGGGCTGGATGCGCTTTGCTAACGGTTACGCAGAGTGCGAGACCTTCAACGTGCGCGATGGTCGAATCAGCCAGGAACTGGAAACAGACGGTCAGGTAGGGTGGCTACAGAGCCATCCGATTGTGGGGGATGCTCTTCTCATGCGGCTTTACCCGCTGGCTCAGGGCCCCGGGGTTCACGCGCTGAAAAACATCTTCCTCACATCGCCCGATCATCGCGGCGCGACAGGGCCTTTCTTCTTCGTGACGGCCTTTGATCTCGTCTATCTTGGAGAGGAAGAGATCGAAGTCGCTGCTGGCCGCTTCAACGCCCGGCACTTTCAGGTAGCGGGCACCGCAGGCAACCTTCCGGAAGAGCATCCACCCTACGACGTGTGGTGCACGGCCGACGATGACTACCTGCTACTAAAAGCCAGCGCAGAGGGTTATATGCAAACGCACTATGAGCTGACTGAAATATCGATCGAGGAAACACCCTGATGTGGTTGGGTGGCTGAAAGCTATGATCGAGACGGTGACATTACGCGTGCCCTCACTCCCCTTAGCGGTTGCCGCTTACCATGCGTTGGGGTATCGGAATGCCGAATACGGAGAATGTGATGCTGCTCGAGTCGCGCTTTCAGATCCGACGCTTCAAGGCTGTCCCCAGCACACTATCCTGATGTCCGAGGCGCCACTACAAACACTGACACTCGTCGAATGGGACGGCGCCATTGCCACACCGTTTTCCGCGCCGGGTTGGTCAGCGATGGAGGTGCTGGTGATGAATCTCGATGCACTGTACGCAGAGCTGCCTGAAGGCTTCACCGTGCTGAACCCGCCGGCAGCGTTATCGCTCTCAGACGCCATTCGCGCAATGCAGGTTACGGGTCCTGCGGGCGAGCTGATTTATTTCACCGAGATCTCGGGGGAGGTGCCAGGGTTTGATCTTCCCATTGCCAGTCGACAAATAAACCACTGCTTCGTGATGGTCAATGCGGTCACTAATATCGCTCGGTCTATCGAATTTTATGCCCGCTTACTGGCGTGCCCCGCACCCGAGCCGACGCCAGCCCGGGTCTCGATCCTGTCGCGTACTCACGGGCTAGACGAGGACCATCGTCACGACATCGCACCCATTGCGCTTGGATCGGGACAGCTCTTCGAACTGGACCAGTGGGTTGATCACTGTGTTACCGAAGCCGCGCCGCTGCCCTGTGGATGGCATTCGCTGGCACTGCGCCGCAGCGGTCCGCCACCCGCCAGCATTGTTGTCAATCATCGGCATATCGACAATCGGCTTGCCTGCTACGAGATCCATCCCCCTGACGGCGAGCGCATCGATTGGTTATGCGCCGCCGCATGACAACACGCTTTCACTATCCCACCTGACTGAGAGGCATCCATGTATACCGTTTTGCTTTATATCCACGTTCTGGCACTGGTCTATTGGCTCGGTGGTGACCTCGGCACCTATCTATCCAGCCGACATGTATTGCGCAGCGACCTCGGCGTCGAGTCGCGACAAACCGCCTTCAAAATTCTGATGGAGTGCGACATGGGGCCGCGGTTGGCCATGCCCATCATTCTCGGCTCTGGCTGTCATCTGGCCACCCTGCTCTGGCCTACATTGCTCCCCGGTGAAACCGCGCTGGTCGGCTGGCTGGTGGTGGCGATCTGGGTGGGTTTGGTCGCCGCCATTCACAGCCCGATAGGTCACCGGATGCCATCCTTAGCACAGTGGGATCTGCGGCTGCGCTTTGCGGTGGTGTTCACACTGCTCGCGGCCGGCACCTATGGATTCTCATTGGGATTACCCGGCTGGGTTGCCCTCAAAGTCCTGATCTTTGCCGTGCTGGTGGCATGTGGTATCGCGGTGCGCTTTGGGCTTAAACCCTTCGCACTCGCCTACGTACAGATGATTAATGAGGGTGCCAGCGAGGCAGGCAACACTGCCATGATCACCCATATGGGCGTCGTGCGTCGCTATGTCTGGATCATCTGGCTGGGGCTCTTTGTGAACGCAGCACTGGGACTGCGGGTCATCACTTTCTAAGGGGCCGACCCCGTGGCCGCCTCTTCTCTGACCGTCTCGCGCTGGCTACTGGCTGCCATCAGCAGCCTGTCACCCTTTGGCATATCAATCATGGTGCCACTGGTGCCCATGTTGAGCATGTCCATGGCACACAGTGTCAGCGAACTGCAGTATCTGTTTTCGATCTATGTGATTGGGCTTGCCGTGAGCCAGCCTATCTTTGGCCTCATCACTGACCGAATCGGCAGACGCACGGTTTTATTGTCTGGGTTCGGGGTATTTGTCTTCTCGAGCATCTTGCTCATGTTTGCCGATACGCTAGCCATGATGATCCTGCTCCGCTTTCTGCAGGCTGTAGGGGTCGGCGTTGGCACTGTGGTGGCTCGCGGCATTATCCGCGACCACTTGCCCCCGAATGAGGCCCTGAAGGCATTTGCGCTGCTCACCGCCGCAATGGGTTTTACACCCGTGATCGCGCCCGTCGTCGGTGGGTTTCTAGCTCCCCTGTTCGGGCTGAAATCGGTCTTCTTATTGCTCGCTATATTAGGTGCGGGTCTGCTACTGCTCTGTTTTCACTCGATCCCCAGCGACACAGCACCAGACTCTGCTGCCCGCCAAAACGCGTCGATCAAAGGCTACTTGTCTGTGCTCCGCTCCAGAGCCTTCTGGGGCCATACGGGCGCTTTTGGGTTTCTGCAGGGCATGGTATTTACACTGATGGCCTCGGGCAGCGTGTTATTTCAGGAGCAGTTTGGCCTGTCTATCACACGTTTCAGTTTGGTATGGGGTGGCTCTGCACTGATCTACGTGCTGGGATCGTTTCTGTTGAGCCGACTCTCAGCATTGGGCAGTCCGCGGTGGCAACACGCCGCAGCAATCGGAATGCTGTTGGTTTCGCTCTGCACCGCTACGCTCATTTTGTGGCAGGGTCTGACATTCGCATTGGTGGTGGTGCCACTGTTCAGTTCGATGTTGCTCTCTGGCATCCTGACACCGACCACGATGTATGGCGCCGTTAACGCTGTTCCACTGTGGAGCGGCAGCGCAGCCGGGCTGTCGAGCTCCGTAGGCATGACCATGGCCGGACTTTTTTCTTGGCTGGGAGCTGCCGCCTATGAAGCTGATCCGGCCTTAATCATGCTGTGCTTTGGAGGAGCAGGGTGTGGCTTCGTCGCCTGTTGGTGGGTAGCGCACCACAATACGCCATCACCCGCTCTATAAGCTGGCAAGGGCCCTCATCACTCATATCGATCACCTCAGGGGATAGGTCGGCAACTCACGAAAGGAAATTGTCATGGCAGAGCAGAAAGTTGCAGTGTGCACAGGTTCAGGCAGACACGGTGGATTGGGAGAAGCCATTCTCAGCCGGCTGGGCCAGGAGGGATACCGCCTCGTGGTCACCGATATCGACGGTTCGGGCGAGCACCACCTCGCCAATCCAACCGAAATGGATTCGGTGGCCCAAGCACTCCGTGACCAAGGTGCCGAGGTTTTATGTGTGCCTTGTGATGTGCGCTCCGCTGCATCGGTAACGCACCTATTTGATACGGTCATGCAAACCTTCGGACGCGTGGACGCACTGGTGAACAACGCAGGAATTGGCTTTGTGATGAAGCACACCCGCGATGTGGCGCCGCAGGAGTGGCAGTTGGTGATCGACGTGACCTTGAGCGGGGTCTTTCTCTGCACACAAGCGGCCGCCCAACACATGGAAGCGAGCGGACGCGGTGGGCGCATTATCAATATTGCCAGTCAGGCGGCGAAATCGGGCTTTCCACACATGGCGCCTTATTGCGCGGCAAAGCATGGAGTCATCGGCCTGACACGAACTGCCGCCATCGACTATGGCGCCGCCGGCATCACAGTCAATGCCATCTGTCCAAACCATGTCACCACCGGATTAGGGAGTGCGCAAAACGCCTATTTCTCGGCATTTAAGGGCATGACGGAGGATGCGTATCTTGAGGAAATGGCGACGCGTATTCCGATGCAGCGAATTGGCCAGGCCAGTGACACCGCAGCAATGTGCGCTTTTCTGGTATCGGACGATGCCAGCTTCATCACTGGAGAAGCGATCAATGTCAGTGGTGGTGAGGAGATGCACTAGGCCTCAGTTTCCTTCTGCCACATCCCGCTATCAGTCGCGGCCAGCGCTGTCGATACAGGCCGACAATCTGCGGTCCAGAACGACCTCTCTCGCCTTTAGACCACGCAAAAAAAACCCCGCTCGAGTCACACTCGCCGGGGTTTTTTAGTGGCCACGGCTTGGCGCCGCTTTAAGCCAATCAACCGCCGAAGCGATACTTCAGCGTCGCCAGATACGTCATCGGCAAGTTGAGGTAGCTCGTGAACAAGAAAGACTGTGTATACGCCTTATCCCCACAGTTCTTGCACTCTAAATTGAGCTCCCATTGTGAATCCGCAGTCGACAGCTTCACTCCCGCGTTAATTAAAGTCACTGAATCATTGTAGCCTTGGTTTCGCGTTGCCGAGTACTGGGCGCCGATATAACGCGCCATCACATTTGGCGTCACCGTCAAAGACCCAATACTGAAGTCGGCTGAGGTCCCAAGGGTATAAGTTTGATGTGGGCTTCGCTTGGGATCAGCGATATTACAGCTGGCGTCGTAGGCTGCCAGCGAACTATTAGGAGCGACACATCCCCCCGGTAAATCTCGATATTCGGCACTTTGCCAACCCAGCGCGGCAAAGATCTGCCAGTTATCGGTCGGCAGCGCAGTAATTTCCGCTTCAATACCCGGTACTTCCAAGCCACCTGCATTAGTTGTGAGGAACTGGCCGTCTGGCGTCGCAGCGGTAGTTTGCAAATCCTCAAGATCAGAATAAAACGCCGTTACGTTGGTTCTGAGTCGACCATCCATCCAGTCTGCGCGCATACCCAATTCGTAAGACCAGATGGTCTCAGGTGCGAAAGCCTGCAGTGCAGCAGAGCTCGACCCACGTGCGTTCCAACCACCGGACTTAAAGCCATTAGTAGCGGATGCATACATCATCAGGTTATCGGTGAATTTGTGCGCGTAAGCAATGCGCGGGGTGATCTCTTGCTCGTTCTGCTCAAGCGGTATACCCGCAGCCACCATCCCAGCCGAGTTCACGGTCCCTTGGAAATCGACGGTTTTCTCTTCGTCAGTGTAGCGAGCACCTAAGGTTAATGTGCCATTCTCGCCTATTTGGAAATCGGCTTGCGCATACACGGCGAAACTCTCAGTGGTATTACTGAGGATACGATCGGCGATCGGAAAATAACCCTGAGAGGGAGCCGGAGCAAACCCTAAGAAAAAGAGATCGAGGTAGTCAACGAAGTCCACTTCGTTGTCCTCATCCATGTAGTAGACACCCGTTTGCAGAAAGCCTCTGCCGTCCATTATGTCGCCAGACCACTTTAGCTCTGCCGAGAACATGTCGTGTTCGCCCTGATTATCGATTACGAAAAAATCGGGCAGAAAATCTGCGCTAAAGGGGAAGTTGAGGAGAAAATCCTGTTCGATAGAGCGAGCGCCAACAATCAGATTTGCGGTGCCACCCATGGCATCCCAGCCTAGGTTCGATGTGATGTTCAGGGTCTCCACCTCGTTACCATAATCGGACATGCCGCCGCCCGGCAGCCCCGCGCCCAATCCTGAGAACGAATACCGAGTATCTCCATCAAGGCCACTATGAATGTTTGCCACTTCTGATTTACCGCCATCTACCGCGATATCCCAAGTCATGGAGTCAGAGATGAGCCAGCGCAATGCCGCTCGAACACCCGTTAAATCGGCCTCGTTATAATCCTTGCCATCGGTTCGGTTCTCCAAATACCCATCATCATCAACGTAATAAGCGGAGAATTTAGTCAGCACGTTATCGCTGAGGGGGAGATCGATACTACCTCGGAGCAGCGTCTTTCCGAATCGGCCCGCACCGGCCTCAACATAACCCTGCATCGTGTCCGAGGGCTTCTTCATGACGACACTGATCGCCCCGCCGGTGGTGTTACGGCCGTACAGCGTGCCCTGCGGACCTCGCAGTACCTCAATACGCTCCACATCGAACAGCGCTACGTTGTTGACGTTTTGTCGTGTGATATAGACATCATCGACGTACGTTCCCACGGGTGGGTCAAAAGTCGAAATGGATTCATCATTACCCTGCGCTCGCAGGTAGTACATATTGGCGGTACCCAAACCGGTGTTGTTGCCACCAAACATGTTGGGAACGACGTTGATCAAGATCCAGCGTGTCGTCAATCTGTAACTTGTCGATCATGTCTTCGTTATAGGCGCTCACCGCGATGGGCACGTCCTGCACAGACGCCTCGCGGCGCTCGGCGGTGACTAGCACTTCCTCTAATTGGGCAAAGGCCCCAGTTGGCAACGTCGCCGCAACAGCTGCCGAGAGTACGGCGGGCAGAAAGACTTTGTGACTGGTCATTTTCATCAATTGGGTCCCCACTAACGCTTATTTTCACGACACCCTAAACAAAGTGCCTACGAATCGCCTTATCCGTATATCATTATAGCTATGGGTCAATCAAGGAGGCGCCAGCGGAATGCCGCCGCGCGTCCTGCTTGACACAGGGACAGCGACCACAACTGAGGCTAACAATGGCTGGACTGCAACACGCTTTGGCACTCAATAAAGATTTGATCAGCGCGCGCGCGAGCGCTTTACCTCCTCAATGCGCGCATGGGTATTGACCGATCTCGCTGGGCAAATGCAGACCGATTACGCTACCGCCAGTGAATTGGCCGGCATCACGCACGACACCGGGGAAGCGGTCCATCAGTTTCTGAAAGATCGTGGACTCTTTCAAGTGGTATTCCAGTTTGCGGTGCGCAACGCAGGAGCTGGTGTGGCAATCGGTGCTGCGCGCTATCGAGAGTGATCCGACCTCGGTGGCGAACATTCAGTGCGAGACTCCCGCTGCCACGGTGGCTCCCTTACGTTAGATCCCGCTATTAGCCTGCCAGACTACGCCGGCATGATGGACGTGCACTTGATGCCGGGCAGCTATCAAGGAACCGAGTGCGGGCGCCGAGGCTGGCGTGGTGTATGACAACGGGTTAGATGTCTTTTCGTTCGGCGTTATGGGCGAGAATCTGGATGATATCGGCCACTCGATGGCGAATTTCACACGACTCAGGTGGCCGGATCTCGATCCGCAGCTGATTGTGGATGTGGGGTGCACCATTGGCCACAACACCGTGCCCTGGAAGCAAGCCTTCCCGTCAGCCGAGGTGCACGGCCTGGATGCGGCGTCCCCGTGTTTGCAATATGGCCACGCTCGCGCCGAGGCGATGGGTGTGCCCATTCAGTTCAAACAAGCGCTATGCGACGCGCTGCCTTATGACGACAACAGCGTGGATGTGGTGTTCTCGTCCATGTTCCTGCACGAGCTGCCGACTCCACAGATCAAGGCTTTCTTTGATGAAGCTCACCGCGTGCTCAAGCCGGGCGGGGTGCTGATCAATATGGAACTGCCGCCGAATGATGTGCTGGGCGCGTACGACGCCTTTTATCTGGACTGGGACTGCTTCTATAACAACGAGCCGTTCTACAAGGATTTTCGCGACCTGAGCTACCCCAAGCTCTGCACGGATGCCGGTTTCTTGGCCGCAGACTTCTTTCAGGCCACGATGCCGCGCTACACCTATGTCAGCGAAGCCGAGTTTACTGAGGCATCGGGCGCCGATGCCACGTTTGACGCAGACACGGGCCGCCTCTCCGATACCATCACCTGGTACGCCTTTGGCGCCCAAAAAAGTGGCGCCGCGACATGAGCGATAAAAAGAGCGGTGAAGGCGGGCCGGCCGGCCTTTTTCTCTGATCCGGAGATTGATCGCCTTCTGGCCATTATTGTCCGGCTGATGACCGAGCACTCCGTATTAAACGAGCGGGTTAAAACACTGGAAGCATTACTGATCGATTCCGGCGCGATCACCCGAGAAACATTGGAGGCGTTTGAACCCAGCGAGGAGCAGGATGCCGAGTGGGGTCAGGAACGGTTTCAGCTCATCAAAGATGTGCTGGAATCGGGCGCGAACATCACAAAACAATAAGAAGGAGAAAGGCCATGGACGCTTTCTGGCTCTATCTACACATTTTGCTGTTGGTTTTCTGGGTGGGTACCGACGTCGGCGTATTTATTGCGGCCAAATGGTCGGAACGTTCGGCGCTCAGCATTGAGACACGCCAAACCGTGCTGCAACTGGGTATGGTGCTGGATCGCCTGCCGCGTTCTGCCCTGACCTTGATCATTCCATCAGGTTGCCAGCTGGCTGTGACCAGTGGCTGGCTGAATCTCTCTGGCGCCATGCTCGGGGGAATGTGGCTTTTTGCGGCGATCTGGCTGGCGATCCTCTGGCGGGGATTTCTGTCCACCGACCCCAAAACCCAGGAGCAGTCAGCCAAAATTAACTGGCTGTTAAATCTTGTGCTGGCCTTGGTGGTCAGTGCCGCGGGGGTTTACTCACTGACTCTGGGTGATATGCCGGACTGGCTGGCACTCAAAATCCTTGCCGTAGGGGCGATCTTTTGCGCCGGCGTATTGCTCGACCTGCTATTCAAACCTGCCGTCGATCTGTTTATGGCGCTGGCAGCGACGCCGGACGACATGGAGCTCAATGCCGCCTACTCTCGAGCGCTGTCGCCCGTCTACATTGCCGTGCTCGCGATTTACGCTTTTGCATTGATCGCTGCGGCGCTGGGGGTCTTCAAGTGAAGCGATTAGCCCGCGTCCACACCAGCAAAGGCATCAAGACCCACATACGTTGCCTGCTGTTGATGTGTTGCCTCGTGCGTCATTCGTTCTCATGGGCTGATTTCGAAACCGAAATTGCGGCCGAGGGCGGCAAGTGGGCAAACTATTACGAGCAGGAAGATCTGGAGGGCCTCATGACCCTCTATGTAGACGACGCCATTGTTGCGCTCCATGGGCAGCCCGCACTGTTCGGGATCGATGCGATCAGGGAATACTTTTCAACCCGCATCGGCAAAGCAGAGTCGATTTTCGAGCTGGACTATGAGCTAAGGGAAACCCACGGTGATATTGCTTACATCATCAGCAAGTACTGGCTGAAGGCGACCGACAAAAGCAGTGGTGAAGTCTATCTGGACGCCGGCCGGTCGCTGCTAGTCTATAAGCGGCATAACGGCCAGTGGAAGATCGCCGCTGACATTGATCAGGCCACCCCCGACGTGACCTGGCCCGCACCTTCAGGCCTCAATTGAGCTAGTAGCCATTTTCCTTCGATCGCCAATGCGATGCAGGTCCGCAAAAAGCCGGAGCACGCCCCAATGACAGCTCCACTGATGCAAAAGCAATGGCGCCTAGCGGCACGACCGGATGGCATCCCTGATCGGTCACACTTTGAGCTGGCCGAGGTGCCGATCCCCGATTTAGCGGCGGGAAAAGCCGTCGTCAAAACGCTGTATTTGGGCGTGGCGCCCGTGATGTTGCGTTACATGCGGAACGAGACCGAGTTCGAGTCACCGATGGCGCTGGGTGCTGTCATGGCAGGACGTGGGGTGGCGCAGGTAGTGGAGAGTGACTGTGACGACCTGCCCGTTGGCGCCATCGTGCAGGCCCGACTGGGCTGGCAGGAATATGCCCTCATCGATACGTCGCATCGCCCGGCACCTTTTCTGCTGCCAACAGACTTGCCGCTCTCTCACGGTATTGGCGCAGTCTCACTATCGGGCATCACTGCACTGGTCGGCGTGCGCGATATCGGCCTGGTAAAAACGACAGATCGTATTCTTGTTTCGGGCGCCGCAGGCGGCGTTGGCAGCCATGTGGCCGACATTGCGAAAGCGCTCGGCGCTCGAGAGGTCGTGGGTATTGCCGGCGGGCCAGAGAAGTGCCGCAGGCTTCAGGCTGATATGCGCTACGACCGTGTCATTGACTATAAAAATGAGAACATGGACCAGGCCCTCGATTCGGCCTTTCCCGATGGCATTGATCTGTACTTTGACAACGTGGGCGGTCCGCTATTGGATAATGTACTGGCGCGATTGAGACGCCGAGCACGCATCGTGATCTGTGGCTCAATCTCTGAATATTTGGTTGAAAAAGACGATAAGCACCGCTTTGCAAACCTGCAAAACCTGGGGCGGCAGGATGCCAAAATGGAAGGCTTCTTCGTATTTGATTACGAGCACCTCTATCCCGAGTGCATCGATACCCTAGAGGGGTGGGTCCGCAATGGCTTACTCAATCCCATAGAGGATATCTCTGTCGGTATTGAAACGATGCCGGACGCCCTAGCCGATCTTTACCTCGGCAATAATGTGGGCGTCAGGATGGTGCACGTCGGAGAGCCAAACCCTCATCCTTAACACTTGCCTTACCCGACCTGACAGGCAGCCAGTGCCCCGTCATCGGTCGGCCCACCTATGTCTTCACTCCAAAACGTTTTCAACTCCGGGAAAGTGACATGAAAAAAAAGGGCGCCGTAAGGCGCCCTTTTTTATTTTTTCGCTAACTCAGAATTTAATCTGGATTTCCGCACCGAAGTAACGGGGTCGGTTGGGGGTACCAAAGGACCAGCTACCTGGCGCATAAACCGGCGTCGAATCAGTAGCAGACGTCGCCACGTTGTTACCACCCACATCCAAGAAGGACATCAGATACGTCTCATCTGTCAGGTTCTTACCGAACAGCGAGATCGTAAAGTTTTCTGTCTCCCAGTTGATAGAGGCATCCAACAGCCCGAACGCATCCACTTTGGACGGGTTGTCGACGTATCCTGCACCACCCAATGCGGCAGGAATCGTCTTGTCGCCGCCGTCAGCACTGGCAGAAATGTAGTAATCATCCTTCCAAGTGTAGTTGACGGTAGCCACAAACCAGTGACCTTCAGCCATTTGACGCTCAAATACCATTCCCAAGCCTGCGGTCATATCCGGTGCACGTCGTAAAGAGACACCGCTCAAGTCGACCGTTCCGGTTGCACTCGAGGTCAGGAAGTCGTCATAAGATGCATCAAGCAGACCAATGTTACCGCGAAGCGAGAGGCCCTCGGTGAGGACCCAAGTGAAATCCATTTCGAGTCCTTCCATCGTCGCACTTGACGCGTTCTGGACAACCGTCAGAGTGGCCTGACCATCTTCACCCGGTTTAACAATATCTTCCTGCTTGTCTTCATACTTCACCGTGAAGGCTGCAAGGTTCAGCTGGAAGCGGTTATCAAACATCGTGAACTTGGCGCCCGCTTCCCAGCTCTTCACTGATTCGGGGTCGTAAGGTCCCGTATTGTCCGGAGCCGATGCACGACCGTTGAAGCCGCCTGAGCGGAAACCCTCAGAGTAAGTTACGTAGGCCATACCGGAATCAAAGGAATATTGGGCACCCACCCTTGGCGTGAAATCGTCAAAGGAAGCGCTACCATCGAATGAATCATCGTAGACCGAGGAAGCCCATGAGGGGCAGTTTTCACCCCAGGATCCCGCTGCCAACGTTCCACCAACCAAAAATGGATAGGGGTCCAGCGTCTTATCGTAGCCGGCCACATCGGTGTAGGCCACAGATCCTGCAGGTAGCCCCAGAAGTGTCTGCAAGGGATTAACCGGATACCCAGACACGGTCATGCATGCATTTTTTTCCTCATCCAACCAACGACCACCGACACTCACCATCAATTGCTCAGTGAGGTCCCAGTCTACCTGCCCGAATACTGCGGTTGTCTCTACGGTCTGGCTGTATAGCGGAGATGCGGTGTAGTTCACTGCGTACCGGTCAGCGATAGAAATGTTACCGGAGTCTTTACCGGCCCCTCCCATCAATGGGTTAACAATGTTGAACAACGCTGTATTTTGCTGGAGCGTGTAATCACCATCCCAATAAAACACACCAACTGTGGAGCGGAGGCTATCGCTCCAGTCTGATTCCAGTCTCAGCTCGTAACTCGTTTGGTTCTCCTCCGTCGGTCGGTCGGTCCAGAACAAGTCAGCAGCAACGCCGTCAAACTCTTGGCGTGCTAACTCGTCTGTCTCGCGATCACCAAACACGAATGCCAGCTTTTGGTTGTCCGTAATCTGCCAATTGGCATGAATAGTAATAGCGTCCGTGCGGAGCGCTGCATACTGCTCCTGAGACGTATAGGTCGTATACAGCTCGTCGGAGGTCTTGCCTACGGCGCCGAGACCAAAACCACCAAATGCCTCACCGGCTGTCGTGAGAGACACCACAGGCCGCGTCGGCGTTTCGTCGTCAATGCGGTCGTAAATGATGCGGAAATCGAAGTTATCGGTGGGCGCAAAGAGCGCGTCGATCGACATCATCGTAAGATCGTTTTCACCGTCGGTCGTGCCGCGAGTGGGGTTATCAATATACTCACCCCCCTGAATGCTGGAGGCGGAGAGCTTCACCGAGAGCCCACCCATCTCAGGCAGATTGATCAAACCTTTTAAATCAGTCTGGTTATCCTGAGCGAAGGTTCCTATTAATTTTCCGCCCCACTCACCCGTAGGCTTAGAACGAATCACGTGCACCAGGCCACCAATCGTATTGCGGCCAAACAGTGTTCCCTGTGGACCGCGCAACACTTCGACGCGCTCAGCATCCCACACATTGAGCAACGCACCCGTTGTCGTTGCGAGGTAGACACCGTCCTGATAGATCGCTACCGCTGGGTCAAAACTCTTCTCCACCTCCGCATGCTGCATGCCGCGGATCGACACACCGACCGTGCCGTTACCCAAAATCGGGTTAATCACTAAGTTAGGAGACATTCCAGTGATCTCATCAATCGTCCGAGAGAACGTTTTCTGGATCATATTGGCGTCCATGGCAGACATGGAGATTGCCACATCCTGCATGTTTTCTTCGCGCTTTTGGGCGGTAACCACTACCTCTTCAATTTGCGCTGACGTTGTTCGCTGTGCGTTAGCTTGGCCTGAGACAGCCATTGATACCGCAACAGCGAGTATTGATACGTTACGAATTGTGCTCATGGGATCCCTCATTGATTATCAATTATTGTATGGCTGTACCTTTCAAGCGCTGATCGGCCACCGAAAATCGCCGTCAACGCTAAATTTAGCTCCATGTCCGGACAAAGATTACCAGAGTATTTGTAAACTTCACCCCCTAGGCAGCAAAAAGGAGGCATAAAAAAATTCACCTTGCATCGTAACGGTAACTGCTATTGATAGGGATTAGTAGGCGTTTACGGGATAACATTTGAGTAATATTCAACTTACCGCATGACGAAAATGCACCCTGCAGCCGAGCTACAACAACAGTGAAACCCACCGCTTCTGTCGAGGCCTAGCCCCACGATCTGATAGTCGCGTGCTTAACACGGGAAGCTGGTACACCCCTGTCTTAATGACGTGAGCCTCAGTCTTCTCTCATGTGGTTTGAAAGGTGTTCACTCTGACTCGGCAACCAGCGGCAACTCTGTGGTGTTCTTGATTTCTGTGACCGCAATATGAGAATGCAGTTCGCGTATCGCGTCTGAGGCAGAGAGCGTATTGCGCACAAAGTCCTCATAGTGGCGGATGTCACGACAGACAATTTTGAGCATGTAGTCCCAGATTCCCGCCATGGTGTAGCACTCCACTACCTCTGGATAACTCTCAACTGTGCGCTCGAAGGCCAGCAAATTCTGTTTGCCGATCTGATTCAGATTGACGGTGGCGAATACCACCACCTCCAGACCCAGCTTTTGTCGGTCAAGCAACGCCACCCGACGCCTGATCAGCCCCGACTCCTCAATTTATTGACTCGGCGCCAGCAGGGTGATTGCGAGAGATTTACCTTCGCTGCGAGATCTGAGGTAGAGATATCCGCATCATGCTGCAGTGCAGCAAGGATCTTCATGTCGGATTTTTGCATTTTCATAGCATTATTATCTCTTTAAATTAATTTTAAAGAATAATTATTCCCTTTTTAAGCGCTCGGCGCCATAAATAGCATACGAATACCCGCCTCGGTGAGCCACACTGACGCGATATTGGAGCAGATCAAGGGAAGCTCATGGGACAAGCCAAAGGTCCTTTATTGCGCAAAGTCTCTCTGGATGACAAATACGCCCTCGACCAAACTCGTGCCTATATGACAGGCGTTGAAGCACTGGTGAGGCTGCCAATGCTGCAGCACCAGCGCGACGCCGCCCGAGGGCTCAATACCGCAGGCTTTGTGTCCGGGTACCGGGGCAGCCCGCTGGGCGGCGTTGACCAAGCCATGTGGAAGGCAAAACCCCACCTGGAACGGCATCACATTCATTTTCAGCCGGGAATCAATGAGGATCTGGCAGCAACCGCTGTCTGGGGTAGCCAACAGAACGATGTGTTCCCTGGCGCCCTCTACGACGGGGTATTTGGTCTTTGGTATGGCAAAGGCCCGGGCGTTGATCGCAGCATGGATGTGCTCAAACATGCCAACGCGTATGGCACTAGCCGGTATGGTGGCGTGCTTGCAGTGGCGGGTGACGACCACGCCTGCAAGTCGTCTACCTTGCCGCACCAATCGGAGCACATGTTCGTCGGCGCTTCTATTCCGGTATTGGCGCCGGCTAATGTGCAAGAGGTGCTGGATCTTGGCATATACGGCTGGGAACTCTCTCGATACTGCGGCTGCTGGGTGGGATTTAAAGCCATTACCGAGAATATGGACTCTGCGATATCGGCCGATATCGATCCGACCAGAGTCTCCATCACCATTCCGGATGCTTTCGAACTCCCGCCTGACGGGGTGCATGGGCGATGGCCCGACAACCCGCTCGATCAGGAAAGACGGCTGAACAAATTCAAAATTTATGCCGCGCGAGAGTTTGCACGCGCTAATCAACTGAATCGTGTGGTCCTCGACAGCCCCCATCCGCGGCTCGGAATTGTGACCTCGGGAAAAGCGTATCTGGACGTTATGCAGGCCCTCGAGGACATGGGCATCGATGCTGCGCTCGCAGCCTCTGTTGGCATCCGCGTTTTCAAGGTGGCGATGCCCTGGCCGTTAGAGCCGGAAACGCTTCATCAATTTGCAGAGGGTCTGGAAGAAATACTCGTGGTTGAAGAAAAGCGGTCAATTATCGAAGACCAGCTGACTTCGCAGCTCTACAACTACCCGGTCACCGCGCGACCCGTTGTGGTAGGAGAGTTCGACGAGCAAGGCGCTGATCTGGTCCCGAATACCGGTGAGCTGACGCCGGCAATCGTCGCGCTGGCAATTGCCAGTCGATTACGGCGCTTTTTCACCAGCGAAGATCTCGAGTCACGCATCGCCTGGATCGAACAGAAGGAACGCTCGCTTGCTAACACGCAGTCGCATACGGCGCGTGCACCCCACTTTTGCTCCGGTTGTCCCCACAACACCTCCACCAAAGTGCCAGAGGGCAGCCACGCGATGGGCGGTATCGGCTGCCACTACATGGCGACGTGGATGCCGGACCGCAGCACCCAAACCTTCACCCAAATGGGAGGAGAAGGGATCACTTGGCTGGGGCAGGCGCCTTTTACCAGCAACGAGCATGTGTTCCAGAATCTGGGGGATGGCACCTATTTTCACTCGGGCGTGCTCGCCATCCGCGCCGCGTTGGCGGCAGACGTCAACATCACCTATAAAATTTTGCTGAACGACGCGGTCGCCATGACGGGAGGCCAGCCGATCGACGGTCAATTATCGGTAAACAGTCTGGTACAGCAAATGAGCGGGGAGGGCGTTAAACGGATCGCTCTGGTCTCAGACCAACCTGATGTGTACCGCAACCGGTTTCAGCAGATTGAAGGCTTCAGCCTGCATCATCGTGACGAGCTCGACGCTGTGCAGCGAACGCTCCGGGACTATCGAGGCTGCTCCGTGCTGATCTATCAACAGCCCTGCGCGGCGGAAAAAAGGCGCAAGCGTAAGAAACTGCCGCTACAGCAGTCTGCGCGCCGTGTCGTGATTAATGATGAAGTGTGTGAGGGCTGCGGCGACTGCAGCGTGCAGTCAAACTGCCTATCGGTGCTGCCCAAGAATACGGCTCTTGGAAGGAAGAGGCAGATTAACCAATCTGCCTGCAATCTCGATTACAGCTGTGTCAAAGGATTTTGCCCGAGCTTTGTATCGGTCTTAAACGCCACGCTTAAAGCTCCGGATAGCGCTGCCAACGCCCTTCCCGTTTTCGACCCTCTGCCTGCCGTGAAGCTGCCCGAATTATCTCAACCGTGGAACATCGTGGTATCGGGGGTCGGAGGCACCGGTGTACTCACCGTAACCGCTTTAATCGCAATGGCCGCGCACATTGAGGGGAAAGGCTGCGCGACGCTGAACCAAACAGGGTCTGGCGCAAAAGTTTGGCGCAGTCGTGAGCCACGTTCGGGTCGCAGAAGATCAGTCCAGCATCAAGGCTGTGCGGGTACCCGCAGGGGAAGCCGACCTGCTCATCGGGTGCGACCTTGTCGTGAGCACCGGTTACGACACCATGGGCAAGACAGCCGATAACCGCACCCACGCCATTATCAACGATGCGGAGCAGCCGACGGCAGCCTTTATCCATGACCCTGATGCAGAGCTGCCAACCGCAGCCATGCGCCAACACATTCAGCAACAGTGTGGCAGCGACAGCGTCACCTTTGTAGACGCCACTCAAATTGCGCTGCAGGTGCTGGGCGACTCCCTCTACCTGAACCTTTTTCTGCTGGGCGTTGCACACCAGCAAGGCAAGGTGCCTGTGACTGCCGAGGCGCTGAATGAGGCAATCAACCTCAATGGTGTGGAGGCTGCCAGTAACCAGCGAGCGTTCCTAATGGGGCGCCGCTTTGCAGTCTGGCCCGAAAAAGTCTTGGCTTTAATGCCTGACGCGTCGGCTCCCATAACCGCTCAAGCTGACGAGCCACTTGAACTCGATGCCCTGATCACTGAGCGATCACAACGGCTCGTCGCTTACCAGTCCCAGCGGTTCGCACAGGAGTATCAGCAGCAAGTGAACATCATCAGGCGGCAGGATCCGATTGCAAACCAACCAGACTCGGTAACCCGAGCGGTGGCAGAACAGCTGTATCGGCTCATGGCGATCAAAGATGAATACGAAGTCGCCCGGCTGTTCACCAGCGAAGCGTTCCGGGCACAGCTAGATGATCAGTTTGAGCCCGGTTACCGACTTCATTTTCATTTGGCGCCACCCATTTTCAGCAAAATCGACAGCCTCACAGGGCGGAGTCAAAAACGGGTTTTTGGCGGATGGATGCTGAGCGCCTTCCGGTTGATCAAGTCATTGCGCTGGCTTCGCAACACGCCGCTGGATATTTTTAGTCTCACGGCTGAACGTCGCTCGGCCAAGGACCGACCTGAGTGCTTACCGGGAAGATCTTGTGGTTATTGCACAGAGCCTGGGTACCTGTCGCTATGACGATGCGCTGGCGCTGGCGGGATTACCCGAAAAACTCAGAGGTTACGGGCCGGTCCGTGAAACAGCGCGCGCGGTGCTAACGCCGCAACGCTTGACGCTGCGTGCAAAGTTAGACTCCCTGCAAGCAGTGCAAATAGCTTCAGCGTAAACCCGCCCTATTGCGATAATCAGATCCACTGGCCCGCCGGCCTAGCGAATCTCAATGATCTGGAAGTCCTGAGCCGCGGTGCGCCAATCCAGCAAAATATCGTAAACCTGACCATCCATGACGACGTCTTGCAACGAGATCTGGCTGTCTGATACCGCACATTGCGCACCAGATAGCTCCACCTCGTCGTCCGCGCCAAAGAACGGTTTATGAAACCGGGTCACCGTAAACGTCGAGCTGCTCTCTATAAACTCATCACTCTGGTTATAGGCCCGAGCGGTGATGGTGTGCTCTCCCGGCGTCATGTTGTTGTAATTCCAGGCCAGAGAAAAACCCGAACTCGACGCATTGGCAATGTCCGGAAAGATATTACCGACGTCACCCCGCGCACCGCCGTACGGCGCATCAAACGCGTAAGCACCATCGAACCAGATCTCAATTCGATCGATCCCCGCACTCGCTACGGACCAGCCGCGCAAATTGCCGATACCCGAATACACGCTGCCTGCAACCGGCTCCTCAAGCGCGAGACGCAAGGTATCCCCGGGCGCAAGTGAGAGCTCAAAATGGGGCTCCAACAAGCAATCTGCCGTTACCTGCTCCAGCAGAAAAGCGTTGCCCTGCAAACTACCCCCACACGAGCTTTCGACATTTATTAGCTGATAACCATTCGTCGGCGTAAAATTGACGGTCAGCGACTCTCCGGTTTTCACCAGCCGGGTAGTGTGCCCGGCGGCGGCACCTTGACTGGTTGTGGTGGTTCTCACCTCAGCATAAGTGCCCGCATAGTCGTCATCCCACAAGAGATGCAGTGATTCGATCAGCTTGTCAGAGGTAGGGTCGTAGTAGGTGATCCATGACTCTCTGTAATCGGTGCCAAAAGGACTCTCCTCGCCTAGCGCTTTGCAGCCAGGCTGCACAAAATAACCTGCTCCCAGAGCGAGCTCTCCCGGATCATAGGTCGACGTCAATGTTTCTCCCGTTGACGTCAGCACTGATAGGGCTCGAACATCGATGGTGTGGGGTGATTGATTCTCGATTGCGTGCCCAGTGCGATATCCGTCGCCGCCCTCATCGAGCTCGCACGCTTTGTCGATGATGCGAAAATCGTTAATCAGCTCACTCGCTAGCGCCGCACTTTCGTAGCCGGCAACCATGAAGCGTGTTTGAGTAAAACCGCGGGCATTGTCTGCCGACTCAGGGTCGCCCGCCGCTACGCCACAAGCCTGCCCGCCACAGCTCTCTAATCTGGGGTTTGAGAACACTGCGCTCTCGGGCTCGTTGCCGTAGCTCATAATGGTGTGGAAAGTGCCTTCACGATAATGGCCAAAGCTATATGGATAGGCCTGCACCTCGTCTTCCTCAGCAATACGGCGCTCATGAGTTGAGCCCAGTACATGGCCGATCTCGTGAGCCGTGGTGGTATCAGGGCAGTAAGTGTTGCCGGGGGCCTTGTCGATCGGTAGCCACTGCACTGCAGCCACATAAGCGGCTCGATAGGGGGCACCATCCTGAACGCCGACAAATGCTATCCCGCAGGCGTCGTCTTCCTCGGGAATATTTTCTCGCAGCGCCACCACCAGATCCGCGGCATAGAAGCTGCGGTCGCTCTCGATATCCGCAAAAGGCCCCTCGGCATCAAACATCTGATCGAGCACGTCTTCCTGCAGCAAGGCCGGATCAATCTCCAGGGGCTTAACGGCCACCACATTGGCTTGAAGGGAGATCTGACTATCAACCATTGCCTGGTTGGTAATCTCGGTCACCAGATCAGCAATCGCCTCAGGAGTCTCCATACCAGCCTCGTGATAAAACAGCAGATCCACCGTTGCCGTACCGGAAGCGAACACGGGGTAATGAATGCTCTCCTCAGAGAGATCCTTAAGCACGGTTCGCTTCATTCGCTTGGCGTCGAGCTTGAGGTCAGTGGAGCGTTCACCTTTATCTAAGCGCGGGAGTTGCGCAGCCCCCGCATCAGCAGGTCGCGCCAGATACGGATCGGCAAAATGCCAGACAATTTCCCCCGCCTCCTGAACCAATCGGTAGACCCTGCCGCCATCACGCAGTGAGCCCTGCAGCCGGCCGTCGGAGGTGACCACCATCGTCAACCTGGCACCCGCTTCGTTCAGCCCCCGGATCACCTTATTGCCATGATTTGACCTGGTCGCTGCTTCGACCCGGAACTCATAATCTTCACCAAACTCAGAGCGCAGGCTGAGCCTGTCGCCCGCGCGCGCATTGAGTTGCTTGGCTGAAGTAATCCGTTGTGGCAGTCGATCCGCCTGCGTGAGCTGCAGTGTCAATCTGTCACCCGCAGAGAAGGCAGGAACATCCAGCACCAGCAGCGCTATCAAAACAAGAAGGCGCGTCAATCCGCCTAGCGGGCCTGGGTTAAGAGGAGAAAAATCCATTTTCAAAAACCTCTGATCTGCTTTGTTAAAAAGGGGTATAACACTCCCTCAGTGCGGTTTGAAGGATAGCGCCATGGTATTCGAACCTACTCTATACGCGATTTATGACGCGGACGGTTCCGTTTTGGGCGAACTGCGCTACGTCAGAGACAAGTGCATCGGCAAAGCGGTGTGTGCGCTATGCGATCTGACACATGGTTGGAACCCACTGGGAAGATCGGCCTGGAGACAACGAAACGGGGTTGCCGCGTCCCTCATTTGGCTGCATCGCGACGAGCTCCCCGAGCATGCATTACCGTTAGTGAGCGGGCATTTGCCCTGCATCGCCGTGGACCGTGACGGTGACTTGGATATTCTGGTCTCTCGCGAGGCCTTACAAGGCTGTGAGGGTGATTTCACGGTATTCGAGCACCTTTTAGAACAGAAGGTGCGGGAGCTAACGTCCCCTACTGCGGCCGCAACGGAGACCGGGATAAGCGATTAATTCGCGGTGTGTCCGCTGCGCTCCGCCGTGATGAAGTCAATCCAACCGGTAAAAATCATTTTTTTATGGCTTGGCGATACTACGCCACGATGCATATGCGTCATATCGCTGGGCCACAGGATGACATCCCCTTTGATGCATTGAGTGGTGATGCCTTGATGAGGAAATTCTGTGCCTCCATCTGGCGTATCGGTGAGATATAACATCCACACCAACGCTCTATGGCAATACTCGAGCCGGTCTCGCTCACAATGAATGGCTGGATAGCCGCCTCCAATCGGGTAAGCCTGGATATTCGACCATTCCGAAAATCCAAGTGGGCCTAAGCCATTGCCACCTGCCTCGTAATAGAATTTATCGACATAATTTTTGACGAACCCCGTCAGCAGTTCAAAGAACGGGTCAACTTGGCCATAAAGGCGAATGGGAACACTCAAATCGACAGAGTCCTTCATCGACTTATCGACCCGAGGCTTTTCACCTAAACGACCGGGCTGAGCCAACTGCCTGTTGTCCTCAAAGAACGTGACGATGCGTTCACAGACCTCGTGATCGACTCTGTAAGTTTCAATAAAGCTGCGTGGGGGCATGAGCTTGTCTGTCTAAAGAAGAAATCCCATCATATCGATTTGAGACCTGAAAGTGAGAAGGGTCGCAGTGCTGCCGACCCTCGCTCGCGCATCCTCACTCAAACATTTTCATAAACGTGTCCATATCAAACTGATTGCCGTAGAGCATGGAACTGTTCAAGGCAACATCCGCGGCAATCGCAACCGCTGTTTTAATCTCTTCTTCCGTGGCCCCGGCTGCCCGCGCGAACGCGGCATGCGCAGGGATGCAATACACGCACTTCATGGCAACTGAAGCCGAGATCGCGGCCAGCTGCGCGTGCTTTAGCGGGATCGCACCGTTAAAAACATTCTTTTCGACCGCGGCGTAGTAGGCCTCAGCCGCCGCCTGTTGGGACTCCGGATGCAACAGCACAAACGGGTTCGCGGTTTTGACGTCGCGCATCTGATCATCGGCTATCGTTAACGAACTCATTAGCAACGCATATAGCACCAAGAAAAATCTCATCGAGCTGCTCCTTTTTCACTATTTTTGAAAACACACGCCCCGAACGGGGCGTGAGCAATAAATAAACTTCAACGATCGGTGTAATAGAGGGGCTCGCCCTGAATAGAACCGACAGGAGTAGCTGAACCTGCAGAGGCCGCCTGCAAGAAACGGAATTCCTCGCTGGCAGAAATTCTGTCTCCAAAGTCCGCCATAGCGGCCCAGTCGTCAAAGGACATCACGTAATGCACTTTGCCGTTGCCACCCACGCCCTCCTGATAAATGTTGACCTTGGCGCCCATCGCGGTGTGCATTTTGGCTGCCTGAGTAAACGCCGCGTAGACTGCCGCCGCTTTGCCGGCGCCGGGCTGCCAAACATAGACGCGGTAGGGGCCATCTTCAGCAAAGTCCGCAGCGCGAACTCCGTCGTCCCAGTTTAGTGCTTCCATGGACCACAGCAGCGTACCCGTGGGCGACTGGGATGCTTGAGCCCAGAAAGCCTGCCACTCTTCATTAGAATTGGTCTCCTTGGTTTTGGCCCAAGCCTCACCCGAATCCCAACGCAGCACATAATCAAAAGTGGGGTAGCCTGCGCTCCCTACGTCCATGCGGAAAACACCCACGGTCGCCCCATACTTTTCATGAATTTTGGCGGCGGCCATCATGCCCTGTACCAAGCCCTCGGGAGAGGTAGAGTTGGCCTGCCAGCGAAACACTTCGAGCCGTTCGGCAGATGCCAGACTGGCGAAGCCAGCAAGACAACACACTGCGACCCAGCGGATAATTGCGTTCATATCGAGTCTCCTAATTAATGTTTAACAACCAGCTCTATTCTTGCTTTTCTTATTCAGAACCGACAGCTCAATGTATCACTTTTAAGAAAGAAGTCGGGTCACTATCAAAAACGAATGCAGGAGATACCGAACAGACTGGGATCGCCCACATCGGGGCACCCGTCCATGTGTTGAAAGCACGCTACTCGGCGAGTCGGCTTTTAGAGGAGCCAGGGCGCCGAGCCGTTTTAGAACAATTGCTTGACCGGCACACCACTCTCTACAAGGTAGGGCTCGAGCGCGCGGTATAACCTACGGTAACGAAAAAAAGGCACCTTAGGGTAGAGATGGTGAATGGCGTGGTAGTTCTGGTAAACCCACACCAGCGTCAGCAAGGTATCGAGACCCGATCTAGCCTGATAGACCGTTGTCGTCTTCATCCGCTCTTGCTCGGTGTGCGGGTGATGCACTGACCACGCAAACAGGGTAACCAGTACGGCATTACCGATGAGCTGCCCAAGCAGCAGCGTTATTAACGCAACGCCCAAGTTGGCGCACAATAGCAATATGAGTAGCCGCGACAGGATAATCGCTGCGAATTCGCGGCGCATAGCCACCTTCTCTGCGTCGGTGAAGTGTTCAAAAGACGCCGCAAATATCCACTCCTTCGGCACAGCTTTGAGCCATACCGCGGCCAATCCTGCGATCGTGTTAGCCGAATACGGCATGTCCGGGTCTTCGTCGGGATGGTTGGTCGAGCGGTGATGCTTCAAATGGGACCGCCGATGCGCCGTGAAAGAGATGCCCACAACATGCGCGGCCACGTAGCCGACCCACTCGTTGATCCACCGCCGCTCCAAACTCATCCCGGTGACCGCACCGTGGACTGCGTCATGAATGGGGGTATAGGTGGCATAGGTACATAAACTGATTCCGGCCAGCGCCCACCAAGAAAAGGTGGGCTCGGTGATCAGATGCCAGATGCAGGCGGCATAGACAGTCACGCAACCCACCAGCAGCAAAAGGGTGGGCCAAGCAAACCCGCCGATATGGCGGATGACGACCTGCTGGACTTCCTCCTCGTTGCTGACCATAAGAACTTTTCTCGCACGCTGTAAACGACCCTAACGGTCGCTTGGTTTGGTAAGGGTAGCGCTAGATGCACCCCGAATCGTCGGAAATTAGTGCAAAAGATGACACCGTCAGCCCCGTGTCACTTTTTGCTGAATCAACCAGGTCGCAGCCACGCTGGCCACACCCCTGGGTGCCCCGGATTGAGTTTGCGCTTTTGCAATCATCGATAAACCGCGTAGATTGGTCCTTTCGCTTCTTAAGGGCTGTTCAAGATGCACCCTGATACAACCATTCGCCTTGCCAATATTCTCGATCTGGAGGGGCTCGGGGGACTGTTCGACCAGTATCGGCAATTCTACGACTGCGCATCTGACCTCGATAAGGCGCGAGGCTGGCTAGAAGAGAATCTAGAAGCCGGCCGTTCCACGATCTTTGTTGCCGATAACGGTGCTCTCCTGACCGGCTTTACCCAGCTTTATCCCGCCCTGTGCTCCGTAGATCTGGTCGAGTATTTCGTGCTCTACGATCTTTATGTCAGCGAGTCAGCGAGGCGGCAGGGCATTGCACGCAGGCTGATGAATGCAGCCAGCGACTGGGCCAAGGCCCAAGGCGCTGCACGGCTGGATCTGGAAACCGCGCGGGACAACATAGCCGGACAGGCTTTATATCAGAGCCTGGGCTATGAACTCGACGAAGTCTTTCTAAAATTCAGTCTAGACTTGAACGACTAGGCGCTAGACTGGCCGTGACAGATCCGCTAAACCGTGACGACGGTATTGCGGCCCGAGTTTTTAGCCGCATACAGCCCCTCATCCGCGCGCTTCAGGATACGATCGAGGCTTTGCCCCGTTTCACTATGGGCCACACCAATACTAATAGTGGTCGCCAAAATCTCTTGGGTGTCCCGTTCAATCATGTGCCGCAGAGACTCCGCGATCGAAGACGCCTCGTCACGGGTCACACTCTCTACGATCACCACAAATTCCTCCCCGCCCCAGCGCGCGACGATATCCTGAACCCTCATACGCCCTTTGAGAATATCGGCTATTTTCTGAAGAATCAGGTCACCGGTATCGTGACCGTGCGTATCGTTGATCAACTTAAAGTGATCGATATCGATCATCATGACCGCGTAACGCCGCTGTCCCGTCGCAAACAGATTCAACCTTCGTTCCGCAACGCGCCTATTTGCAATGCCGGTCAAGGTGTCTGTGTTGGCAGCCCTTCGCAGCCGCTCCACGCGTTCGACCGTTTCGCGCAGTTCGTCGCGCTCACGCACCCAGATACCCAGCAACCAGGAGAATAATCCGTAGACGGATAAGACCAGCGGGCCAATCCGCCAGTCATTGAGATAGGCAACGGCAAGTGCCTCACGGCTACTGCCCAGAAAAGCGACCAAGCCCATCATCAGCCCGGTGGCAGCGCCAATGTACAAGCTGAGACGACCCCACAAAAGGGTTGTAATGATGACCAATACAGGAGTGTAGAGAAGCCCGATCATCACCCCAATTATGGCGTCGGCGGGCTCCGCCAATAACCATGCCGCCGACCATCTCGCGACAACGAGTAGCAAAATAGCCACCGAAATACCGCGGTGCCAGGCTAGGTCCATTTTGGGCCATGCGATGAGCAACACTGAGAACACGGCAAACCAGCCGCCGGCAAGCCAGTTGGAGAGCGGCGTGCCGTACCCCAGCAACGCCGATACCACGACCGCACCCGCTAACGTCCAGGCAAAAATCATGAGCACGCGGAGCATGCGCGAGGCTGACCGCTGGTCCACCTCTGCAGCGCTAAATGCCTTACCCCCCTCACCCGGAATGCCATATTCCGTGGGTAACGCGAGCAACTGAGTGGTTGTCTCCTGACTCATGGGGTGAGTGTGCGCGTCCCTTCGCCGTTCCTCAACCGGAGCTCGGCTACCCCGTCGGCACCTCGTTAAAGGGAATGCCTTTGTCCAGCCGGGGTTCCTGAGGCAAACCCAACACCCGCTCGGCGATAATGTTGGCCATGATTTCGTCGGTACCACCCGCAATACGCAGCCCGGGAGCGCCCATATAGGCTCGCTGTATGATGCCCGCCTTCGTCGCGAGCGCCTCGTCGGCAATCGCGCCACTGGCACCTAAAAGATCCATCAGATACGACGACATCGCCTGCATTTTCGGCGCACCAACCAGCTTGCCAATGGAGTTCTCGGGGCCCGGTAAGGCACCGCGCGACAATGCAGTCAACGAGCGGTAGCCGGTATATTTCAAACCCGACTCTTGCACATACCAATTGGCAATTTTAGTGCGCACTGCAGCATCCTCCAGCGCCGGATGGCCGTCGATCTCGACCTCCTGTGCAACCGACAGTGCCAGCGACACATCCATCTGCCCGAAACTGCTGCCAATCGCCGCACGCTCGTTCATCAGCGTCGTGAGTGACACCTGCCAACCCTGACCGACCTCGCCAAGTCGCTGACTGTCTGACACCCTCACGTCAGTGAAATAGACCTCGTTAAAATCCGAGTCGCCGGTCAGCTGCTTGATCGGCTTAATCTCAACGCCGGGCGCTTTCATATCGACGTAGAAATAACTCAGGCCTTTGTGCTTCGCCACAGTTGGATCTGTACGAACCACAACGACACCATAGTCGGAGTAATGCGCACCCGAGGTCCATATTTTCTGGCCATTGATCACCCAGTCTTCGCCGTCTCGCTCAGCGCGCGTCCGGAGTGCGGCGAGATCTGAACCCCCCGCCGGCTCTGAAAACAACTGACACCAGACTTCCTCTCCACTCGCCAACGGCGGCAGATAACGCGCTTTGTCCTCATCGCTCGCCCAAGCCATCAGGGTCGGGCCAATCATCCCTTGTCCAATCAAAAAGAAGGAGGCGGGAAGATCGTAGCGGGACTCTTCCTGACGCCAGATGACCTCCTCAATCGGCGACGCACCCCGACCACCAAACTCCGGCGCCCAGCCAATACAGGCCCAGCCTGCATCGTATTTACACTTTTGCCACTGCTTGGCTTGCTCAAGGGGCGACAGCGCTCGAAATGCCTCGTCAGTCGGTGCGTTCTCGGCAAGCCAAGCTGCCGCTTCCTCTCGAAAACGCGCTTCTTCAGATGTGTCGTTAAAGTCCATTTTGCTTCTCCTTCACGCAGCCACGGTCTGTTCGGTCAAAGCCGATACCAGCCGGTCCTGCCATACAGCCTCACTACCAATCGCCAAGCTCAGCAATTTCGCGCGCCGATAATAAAAGTGACAGTCAAATTCCCAAGTAAAACCCATACCACCATGGGTTTGAATATTCTCCTCGGCTGCATAAGTCGACGCCTGAATGGCCGCAACCCTGGCGGTGGCCGCTGCCAGCGGCAATTCATCGCTCCCTTCCGCCAAGGCCCAGACGCCGTAATAGGCATTACTGCGGGCCAGCGTGTTCTTGACGTACATATTGGCCAGCTTGTGCTTGATCGCCTGATAAGACCCGATCGCCCGGCCAAAGGCAAAACGCTGTAGGGCGTAATCTCGCGCCTGAATGAGCGCAGACTCAGCCACTCCCAATTGCTCCCATGCAAACAGTACGGCAGCGCCGTCTATTACCCGCTCCCAATCTGCCGGATCCACGGGCGCATCCCCCAATGCCTGAGCAGCCGCCCGATCAAAAGTGACCGCGCTATGCCCTCGGCTGGTGTCGAAGGTCAGCACCGGCGAAATGGAAACACCCTCCTGCTTCAGAGGCACCAAACACGCTTCAAGTCCTTGATCCGAGCGCGCCAGCACCACTGCCACATCAGCCACTGAAGCATCCGCCACCGGCACTTTGTGACCTGTAATTTGGGAATCCATGCGCCGGGTTTCGAGCTGATCCAGTACCAATCGCCCCGCACGTTCCGCCATTGCGACGGTGGCCACGCATTCGCCGCTGGCGAGTTTCGGCAGCCACTCAGACTTTTGGCTCTCGTTACCGAAGTGACGAATCGCCTCGCTGGCAAGGTATAGGGAGCTGCTAAAAGGGAGAGGCGCCGCACTGCGACCCATTTCTTCAGCAATGATGGCAAGTTCATAATAGCTCAGGCCCAAACCACCATAGGCCTCGGGAATCACCGTTGCGGTCCACCCCATTTCCGCAACCTTCTTCCACAAACTGGCATCCCAGTCTTCATTGCTATCCAGCACGGCTCTGACAACCGATGTCGAGCAATGCTCCGTCAAAAATCCACGAGCCTGCTCGCGCAGCAGCTGCTGCTCTTCAGAAAACTCAAAATTCATGGTGATGGCCTGGTCAAAGAATCCGTCGTAGGGTAGCAGAAGTACCCAGTGCCTTACGTCGCAAAAAGCAACTGCGGTGCCTGTTCGCAGAGCCTCAGATATCGAGCCGGTGGCGCAAAGCCCATCTCTTCTCGCACAGCGTGAAGCGGCTGCGCTAGCTTCTCTTCCCATTCGATCTCGGCCATCCATACTGCACCCCGAGCAATGCCCGCACCTTCGTCGATCAGTTGCCTCACATCGAATTGGGGCACCTCGCGTAAATACTTCCACTTGGCGATCCAAATAATGAAGTTGATACCCCGGTTAGGGGTTTGGGTGGTCATAAACGAGAGCAGACCGATCTCACCCACCGGATCCCGGCCATAGCCAGTCATCACATGCTGTAGATCGTGGATATCTCGCAAGCGGTCTGCCAGCCACATCTCATCATTCGAAAGCCCGTGATAAATCTCCTCGCGCGAGGCGGTCTCACTGGAAGCAATCAAGCCATCCGCGGAGAGGTTTTCAGCATGAACAAAATCATAGTAGGCACGGCCCACGCTACCTGCTGGCAAACTCAGCAACCAGGCCCGGTCATTGAGCTTGTCCACGATATCCGGCTTTTGAGCGAGCAGTTCGCGGCCGCGATCGATGGTCCGCAGTCGTCTCACCGCCGCGCCGAGGCTATCGCCTTTTAACGCTTCGATAATGTGGAAGACCTGAGAGGTATCGTCCGGATTTTTCAGCAGCTCGCGCATGGCACGCCAAGCGGCGATTGGCTTAATCTGGTTTCGTAGCCAAATCGTTTTCAGGCGTTTGATGTCTTTCTTCATCGTGGCACGGATTGATATTGGCATGGTTTGTAAGCAGCGCCCCTCGCTGACCAGGATGCTACGGCCAGCGCGACCCGACCGTCAGGCGACCACCACATACAGAATAGCGGCCACCGTAGCCCCCAATAGCGCATAGGGCAACTGGGTCAGGGCATGTTCATGCGTTCGACACCCCGCACCCTGCGCTGAAAGCATGGTCGAGTCTGAATAAAAGCAGGCGTGGGAGCCAAAACCACTGGCCGAGAACAGCGCCCCCATCACCAGCGGGATACTGACATCAAATGTTTGCGCTAACGGCAAAGCAATCGGCATGGTGATCGCGATCACGCCCCAGTTGGAGCCCGTCGTGAAGGCCAACACTGACACCGTTAAGAACACGACAACCGGCAGCAGCGCTGCAGTCATGAACGGTGACACGGCGTCGATGACATAGGGCGTCAGTCCCAGTCGATCATTGGCTTCAACAAACACAAAGAGTGTCAGTAGCATCGCCAAGACCGGCACCATCGACTTAATGCCGTCCATGCAGGTATCCAATAGTTCTCCCAGTGGCATCACCCGCCATAACGCGTAATACACTAGCGTGATCAGGATGCCCGCGATCACGCCCCGCAACAGGTCAATACTCGGAAAGACGGTAAAAAACACCATCGCGATCATGGGAAAGAAAAATACGCTCATCCCGCCACGCGCTGTCTCTTCAACCGCCAGCGCATCGTCTTCAAAGACACCCAGATCACCCGTCGTCTCTGCCCGCTCCTCTGCGCGGCGCATCGCGCCCACCAGTGGAATGACGCCCGTGGCCACCAGCGGCACGATCAGGATTGCCGCCATGGGGTAAAACAAATAGGGGATAGACTCGATAAAGAACGAAAGGCCCTGCCCCTCGGGCGCCGCGCCATTTTGTTCCAGCAGACTCGCAAAGTAAGCACCCCAGCTCGACAGGGGAATCAGCAGACACAGCGGCGCCGCCGTCGAATCCACCACGTAGGCCAGCATGGCGCGAGAGGTACGAAAGCGGTCTGTTACCGCCTTCATGGTCGCGCCCACGGTCAATGAGTTCAGATAATCATCCAGAAAGATCACCAATCCAAGACCCCAGGTAGCGAGGAGCCCACCTCGCTTGGTCTCGATACGGCGCATTAATGCCCTGCCAAAAGCATGGGAGCCTCCTCCCTTGACGAGCAGCCCAATAAAACCGCCGTACAAACCGCACACGAGCAAAACCCAGGCCACATCCTCGCTCATCAACGTAGCCAGCGTGACTTGCGCCATCGCATCTAGAAAGCCGGCTCCCTCCATGATAAAAAAAGCGAATAATGCGCCCGCCAGCACCGACTCAAGCGTGCGGCGGCTCCAGATTGCCAACGCCAAAACCAACAGCGTGGGGAGTAGTGTGACGAAACCGTAATCCATCGTGCGGCGGACCTCTTTCCACTCATCGAGGGGGCGCCCTCGGACTCAAAAAAATGCCTCAAAAGCCGCGCTCAGAGGCCCAGGTTGTGGGGTTTTTACGCTTGGAGGTGTCACCGGCGGGCGTGTAAGGTGTGACGTTCCGTTGACTAGAATACGCGAAGTCGAGTTTGTCGTGCCACTTTCCACGCTTTTAGAGAATATTGCGTCTGCCGAACAAGGCCCCAAGACCTGTGCGGTATTCGACTTTGACGGGACCATCATCTCGGGCTACTCGGCGACTGCTTTTTTAAAAGATCAAATTGCCCGAGGCGAAATTTCTCCGGCTGACCTGGTCCAACTGACGCAGGCCGCGACGCGCTTTGGGTTAGGATCACTGGGCTTCTCCGCACTCATGACCGTTCACGCCCAATATTTGGCCGGACGTTCCGAGTCCGAATACATTGCCAACAGCGAGCGTCTGTTCCGCAGGGCCATCGCCAAACTGATTTATCCCGAGGCGCGGCAACTCATTGAGGCACACCGGGCGGCGGGTCATAGTATTGCCATCATCAGCTCAGCCACGCCGTATCAAGTGATGCCCGCAGCAAAAGATCTTGGGATTGAAGACGTCTACGCCACGGATCTTGAGGTCGTCGATGGGCAATTTACCGGGGGCGTGATCAAGCCGACTTGCTTTGGTGTCGGCAAGGTCGACGCAGCGCAACGGTTTGCAGAAAAACAAGACAGCAGCCTGGGAAATTGTTTTTTCTATAGCGACAGCACAGACGATATCGAGCTGTTAGAGGCGGCGAGCCGACCCGTGGTACTGAACGGCAGTCGCGAACTTCGTGTGATCGCGCGTGAAAAAGGCTGGTCAATCGCCGATTTCTCGAGCCGCGGTAACGCGTCGACCAGTCAGGTCGTTCGCTCTCTGGCCGCCACCGGCTCTCTGGTGGGAAGTTTTATAATGGGTTTACCACTGTATGCCTTAAGCGGGTCCTCCCGGGACTCCGTCAACTTTTCAATTTCGTTATTTGCCGATACCGCCAGTGCTTTGATCGGTCTTGATCTGGATGTCAGAGGGCGCGAGCACCTTTGGAAACGCCGCCCCGCTATTTTTATGTTCAATCATCAAAGCAACGCGGACATGCTAATTATGGCCAGCCTGGTGAGACGGGACATCGTTGGCGTGGGAAAACGCGAGCTCAAGAATTTGCCTGTCATTGGCCCCCTCATGGGCGCTTCCGGCGTTGTCTTTATTGACCGCAGTGATCGCAAAGCAGCGATTGAGACGATGAAACCACTCGTGCATGCGATGCAGGAAGAGGGGAAAAGTCTTGTGATTGCTCCCGAGGGAACGCGTGCTCCCACTCGCAAGTTAGGCGCCTTCAAAAAAGGCGGCTTTCACGTTGCCATTCAGTCGGGCATCCCGATTGTGCCGGTGGTCATTCACAACTCCGGCGATATCTCGCCAAAAGGGGACCGGATCTTTCGCAGTGGCACAGTGCAGGTAGACGTCTTGCCGGCCATGGACACCACCAGCTGGTCTATCGAGACCATCGACGAACACATTGCAGCAGTGCGCAATCTATTTCTGCACACCCTAGGGCAACCCGAGCTCACCGTGGCAGAGACAACCGCATTGCGGCGCGACACCCCAGATGATCTTAAACCCGAGGTCCGTGGGCAACGCAAAAACGCTGCTCAGCCGCAATCGGCTGCGGAATCCTCAGAAAATCGCGCCAATCTGCGCGGGCGTGCTCGCGGCCGGCGCGCCAACGCTAAGCGTGCGCCGTCGACTAATCCACAAAATGGTGTCGACCACGAGGCTCCGGCCACGAGGCACTGAGTGGAGATAGCTGCCTCGTTGCAGGCTCAGCTCGTCAACAACCCCTGGCCACATAACGCTGCCAAGGTCATTTTTTTGCTCGATACCGCGCAACGCTTCGAGCGACAATTGCTCCAACAGTGGATTGCGCAGCACAACGACCACAACGTTGACAACGCTATCGTGACGCTCGACCTACGAGATGACCGTAAGACCCCCAACGTTGAGACACTGACTCAAGCACTAGAGCTGCACCCGCAGTCAATCGTGGCGCCGCTCCGAATATCCTGGCTTCAAGCCGAGCGGGCGCCTGACGCCGGGCCGCGACTGCGTGACGTATTACGTGGCAAGGAGCGCAGACCACCGGGCTGGCTCGCTGATCGCGTGGCTCGCCTGAATCCTGAGCGCCTCCATCTCACCATCGGAGAGCCCGGATCGACCGCGGAGCTTGCTCAGCGTTTTGTAAACAAAACCGGGCTCTCCCCTTTGGCTCAACCCGAAGACTTTGCGGTCTTTGTAGTACGGCAGGCGGCGGTGGTGCTCGATATTGCCGAACGCCAACTGATCGGCGGTCGCTATAAAGTGCCGCGCTACGTGCGCCAAAGCATTCGCAGCAATCGCACTTTCAAGGCGGGTCTGCTGGCCATCGCGAACGATACCGAGCAACCCTCCAAAGCCGTCAGGGCAGAAGCCGGCGAGTACCTGCGGGAAATGATCTCGATTCCCACACGTTTTTGGCTCGATGTGTGGGCCAAGCTCTGCGCGATCTGCTTGGGGCTCGGATACGACAAAGCGCTGGAGTATGACCCCGCCGACGTAGAGCGCATTCGCGGTATTGTTCGCCAGTATCCGTCAGCGTTGCTGTGGACACACAAAACGTATATCGATGGCTTCGTAGTGCCGAAGATTCTTTTCGACAATGACTTTCCAATGCCGCATTTTTTTGGCGGCGCCAATTTAAATATTCCGATTCTTGGGTTCTTCCTGAGGCGAGCAGGCGGTATTTTTATCCGCCGCAGTTTTCAAGATAACGAGGTGTATAAACTGAGCCTCAAGCAGTACATCGGTTATCTGATGGAGAAACGTTTTCCGATGACGTGGTCCTTTGAAGGTACGCGCTCGCGGCTGGGCAAACTCATGCCCCCGAAGTATGGATTACTGAAGTACGTCCTGGAGGGCGCCCACCACGCCGACTCGAGAGACATTCATATCATTCCCGTCTCCGTTTCCTACGACTTGGTGCGCGATGCGGAGGAGTACGCCCGGGAACAGTCAGGGATGCCAAAAGCGCCTGAATCCGTGGGCTGGATGGTGCGCTATCTCAAGAGTCTTGCTCGCCCGATGGGCCGGATACACGTCGATTTTGGTGAGCCGGTGCGACTCGCTTCAGCACCAGATCCGGACGATGAACTGGCGATTTCAAAAATTGCGTTCCAGGTGGCGGTAGAGGCAAATCGTGTCACCCCGGCGACTTTCCCAGCGGTGGTATCGACTGCCTTGTTGGGTGCATTTCCGCGGGCCTTAACCGAACCGGAAATTATTCGGGAAGTGTCGGTGATAACCGAGTGGGCGACGACGAGAGAGGTCAGATTATCTCCGGACTTCAATCTGAACTTTGCAGAAGATATGGCCGGCTTACTGGAGAACATGATCAAGGAGGGCATCATCACCCGCTTCGAGGGCGGCCCTGAGACAGTGTATGGAATCGCCGAGGGGCAAGCGCCGATTGCCAGTTTCTATCGCAATACTATTGTTCACTTTTTTCTGACCCGCGCCGTCGCAGAGTTAGCGCTACTGTCGGTCAGTGAGCGCACCGATGAGGGCGACACTCTGGAGCAGTTCTGGGGCGAGGTTCGGGAACTTCGCGACCTGTTCAAGTTTGAATTCTTCTACCCCGATACACAGATATTCGAGGGCCAGATCGATGCCGAATTGAGCCGCGACGAACCCAATTGGCAAGCGCTACTCGCCGATGGCTCTGACAATGCTCGATTAATCATGAATCGCCTATCGCCGAAACTGGGCCACGTAGCCCTGACCATTTTCGCTGAGGCCTATAGCCTCGGCACTGACATTCTGATGCGCTACCCGAATGAAGAGGCCATGGATGAGGAGGCCTTCATCGACCGGTGCATGAGCTACGGCAAGCAGGCATACTTGCAACGCCGAATCAGTAGCGAGGCCTCGATTGGAAAGTTGCTCTTTGCCAACGCGTGGAAAATGTTGACGAGTCGTGGGCTGGTCGAGTCTCAGCAGGGTCTAGCCGACCAGGCGGAGGCGCTGAATCGCCTGATCAGACGGCTCGAGGTTATCAGAGCACTCAGCATCGCCGATCGGGGCGCGAGTACGCTTCGGGATGTTGCCCGTGAAACCCTATAAGATCGCCGTACTAGGCGGAGGCTCGTGGGGCACCACCACCGCTTCCGTGATCAGCCGTCAATGTCACGCCGTGCTGTGGGCGCGTGATCCGAAAATGGTCGAAGAGATTAATCAAGCGCACACCAATACCCGCTACTTGGGTGACGCTGCGCTACACCAAAAACTGACCGCGTCAACGGACATTCAAGCCACGGTGCATCAAGCCGACGCGGTTTTGATCGCCGTGCCGAGCAGCCATTTTCGCGAAGTGCTAGCAAGCACGCTTCCTGATTTACCCCAGGGCATACCCGTTATCAGCTTAAGCAAAGGGCTCGAAAAGGGTAGCCGGATGCGGATGACTGAAATCATTCGCGACGTGGCGCCCGGGCGTATCCCGGGGGTCCTGACGGGTCCCAATCTCGCTCGCGAAATTGTCGCCGGGCAGGCCGCGGCCAGTGTTTTGGCGCTTGAGGAGCACAAGGCCGCGCTCGCGCTGCAACCTGTGCTGAATAGCGGCCTTTTCCGGGTCTACACCAATCAGGACGTGATTGGTTGCGAGCTTGGGGGCGTTCTGAAAAACATCATCGCCATTGCAGTCGGCATGGGTGACGGCTTGGGAGCGGGCGATAATACCCGTGCCGCACTGATTACCCGCGGGCTGGCCGAAATGAGCCGACTGGGCGTTGCTCTAGGGGGTAAGGTCGAGACATTCTCGGGTCTCGCGGGCATGGGGGACATGATCGCCACCTGCACCAGCCCACAAAGTCGGAACCGGCATGTGGGTATGGAGCTGGCGAAAGGCCTTTCTATCGAGCACATCATCGACCGCATGCATATGGTCGCAGAGGGTGTGAAAAGCGCGCCAACGGTAATCGAGCTGGCCAACGAAAAGAATATCAGCTTGCCGATCAGTGAGGACGTCTACCGCGTGATCACCGGAGAATCGAATGCCCGCGGGGTATATCGCGGCTTGCTCCGTGTCACGGCGGGCGCGGAGTCGGAGCCCGGCTGAAGCTTGTGTGACGCACTCACACAAGCTGATTGTGAGAAATGCCATGGCGGGGAGGGCCGGTTTTGACTAGTCTTTTTTTGGTTGAGAAGACAAAAGGTTCCGGTTATGTATGAGTCTGGAGTACGACGGTTTCTGCAGCGCCTGACGACTGCCTTAGTGCTGGTCGCCATCACCGGATGTGCAACCAGCCCGACCGGTCGGAGCCAGTTCATTTTAATTTCTCCGGACGCGGCAATCATCGAGTCTGAGGCGGCGTATTTGGATACCGTGCGGCAGCTCGATGATGAAGACAAGCTGGTAAACGATCCATTGACCGTAGCGCGAGTGGCCAGAATCACCGGTCGGCTTGTGTCCGCGGCGATTACCGAGTTTCCGGAGAGTGCAGACTGGAAGTGGAGCGTCGCCATTGTGGATGACCCGGAAACGGTCAATGCCTGGTGCATGGCAGGCGGTCGCATGGCCGTCTACACAGGGTTATTCGATCAGCTCGAGCTGACCGACGACGAATTTGCCCAAATTATGGGCCATGAAATTTCTCATGCGCTTGCCAACCACACGGCCGAGCGGATGTCTCGCGCCATGGCGACTACGCTGGGTATTGCTGTGATCGGTGCCGCCTCGGATAACAGTGGCGCTGCCATGGCAGGCACGGCCCTCGTCGCCAACTTAGCGCTGACGCTGCCTAACAGTCGTGAAGCCGAAAACGAGGCCGATATCATGGGCATGGTGCTGGCAACCGAGGCGGGCTTTGATCCCGAGGCCGCGGTAACGCTGTGGCAGAAAATGGGGGATCTCAATGACGAGCGACCCGCCGAGTTTTTAAGCACACACCCGGCACCGGAAAATCGGCAGGCGGCGCTCAACGGCATGATTCCGGAGATGCTGAAAGTGAACCCGAGCCGCACTAAGTCACCCATTCATCCGGTGACCGTGGTGCGGTAATGCCCCCCGCTAGTCGCGCACGGTATGCAAAAAATGCAGGTGGTCCTCGTACTGGCTAAGAATGTCAACGATGACCTGCTCTTCAGACCACCCCATAACATCGTAATCCTGCCCACCTTCCGCAAGGTGCACTTCAGCGCGGGAAAAGCTGCCTGCAGACTCAGCATCCGAGCGTTCTTTTTTGGCGATCGATTCATCGGGTAAAGAGTGACTCCGCTCGCAGACGGCATATACAAAATCGACTTCATCTCCGTGATAAACCTCAAGCCGAGCACCCTGATCGGTATCGTTTGACACCACGGCATCAACACCATGGCCTGACAACTCGGAGACAAAGGTTTGCATGGCCGGCAACACGGTGTTTTTCTGAAACGCACGCACCGCCGAGTCAGCCGGGTATTCAAAGAGATTATTCAGGCGGGCTCTCCATTCCTGAGCCTGCGCCGCTGGCGGCGGCGGGGTCGATACCGCCTGGCGTTTTGCGCCATCAACGGAGATCGCCTTTGCAAACCCCCAAAAAGCACCCAGCAACGCGATTGAAAAAGGCAGCGCACTGGCGATCGTTGCGGCTTGAAGCGCTTGTAAACCGCCTCCCAAAAGCAGCACCGAAGCGGTCACTGCGATGACCAGCGTCCAGATAGAACGCTGTAAGGCGGGCGTGTCGTCACGGCCCCGCGCACTCAACATATTGAGCACCATCGCGCCGCTGTCTGCAGAGGTCACGAAGAAAATGACGATCATGCCGAGACAGATCATGCTCAGAAGCTCTGTCGCCGGTAAAAACTCCAAAAACCGGAACAACCCCACGGCCGGATTATCAAGGATCGCCTCGCCCAGTTCCGAAACCCCTTGATTCAGAATCAGCTCAATGCCGCTTCCGCCCAACACTCCCAACCACAGACAAACAAACAGCGTCGGTACGACAGTTACGCCAATTAAAAACTCTCTGATGGTCCGGCCTCTGGAAATTCGGGCAACAAAAATTCCGACAAAGGGTGTCCAGCTGATCCACCAGCCCCAATAGAAAATCGTCCAGCTTCCCAACCAGTCATTGGGCGCATAAACGTAGAGATCAAAAGTTCTTGGGACGACGCTCGCGATGTAGCCGCCAAAATTCTGCAACGTTCCCGATAGCAAAAGGGCTGTTGGCCCGGCCAACAGGATCAGCAGCAATAGTGACACTGCCAACACCGTATTGATTTCAGAAAGCCGCTTAATACCCGAATCGAGGCCCATAATGACCGAGACAGTCGCGACCGCCATGGTGGCAAAGATCAATATCACTTGTATCCATACTTCGATGGCGACACCAAACAGGTAATTGAGCCCCGTGTTGATCTGCAAAACACCCAGGCCCAAGCTCACCGAGATACCACAGGTCGTGCAAATGACTGCGAAGACATCCACAGACGCACCAAGAGGCCCGTGGATACGATCACCGATGAGGGGATAAAAGGCTGAGCGCAACGTGAGCGGTAAATCATGGCGATAAGAGAAATACGCCAACACCATCGCCACTGCAGCGTAGGTTGCCCAGGCGTTAAAGCCCCAATGCAAATAGGTCAGCTGCAGGCCATCTGCCGCAGCGGCCATGTCGCCACCCTCGCCTACAGGCGGAGCCAAAAAATGCATTACCGGCTCGGCAACGCCGTAAAACAAGAGCCCGACTCCCACTCCCGCGGCGAATAGCATGGAAAACCATGACAAAAAGCCGTAATCCGGCTCCGAATGATCGGGACCTAACTTGATGTCGCCGTAGCGTGACACCGCCAAAACCAGCACCATCACGGCGATCACAGCGATCACCAGCACGTAGAACCAGCTGGCTGATCTGACAATAGCGGCCTGCAAGGCGGCAAAAGTGGCAGCGCCATCGCCGGGCATCGCAACGACCGCAGTGACGCCTACGGCCAATAAAGTGAGGGCTGGATAAAATACAGCGGGATCGATCGAAAATTCTCGGCGCGGGGAGGTCGACATAAGGCTCATTATCGGGTTGTCTCGGGGGAGTTTACCCGATAAGCCCTTTCATGCTCGGTTAAGCGCTGCTATCCACCCCAAAAAGGGGGCCAAAAGGCTTGTTTCGAACAAGCCAGTAGTTTGCAGGTATCGAAGGAAATATCGTAAACTTCCAGTAACTGTCGAAGAATAACGACTTTTTCTGCCAATCAAAAAAGGGAATCAGTATGTCTCATCCCCATCGTTTCCAACGCACACCGTTGGCCGCAGCGCTTGGTGTCGCACTTTTGCCGCTGGTAGCCAGCCCAGTTCACGCACAGCTCGAAGAAGTAGTTGTGACCGCCACTAAGCAAGAAGCCAGTTTGCAGGACGTCCCGCTTGCGGTCTCAGCGCTCACCGAGGAGTCACTGAACCAGCGTGGCGTGTCTAACTTTTCTGACTACCTGATCGAACTGCCCAATGTTTCGGCAGGTGGCGCGGGTCCAGGCCAGAGCACCATGTATATTCGTGGCGTAGCTTCGACCACCCCTAACCTGACCACCTCAGGCGTTGCGGGTCTGAGTCCCAACGTGGCGCTCTACCTAGACGAGCAGCCCATGGCACAGCCCGGCCGTAACCTAGACATTTACATTACCGACATCAACCGTGTTGAGGTCCTCGCGGGTCCGCAGGGCACGCTGTTTGGTGCGAGTTCACAGGCGGGCGTGGTGCGTTTGATCACGAACAAGCCTGACCCCTCTGGGTTCTACGGTCGCGTTCAAGCTGGCGCGTCGACCATGAAAGACGGCGAAGCCAACTACAACATTAACGCCATGTTGAACATTCCGCTGAGCGATAACTTTGCCATCCGCGGTGTGGTCTACACCGACGAGAAGGGTGGCTACATCGATAACGTGGCAGGCACGCGTACAGCGGCAGAAAGTGCGCGTTTCCGGCCTGGTAGCACGATCCGTTCAAACGGGACCGAAGTTGGGTTCAGAGGTGGTTTCCAACAAGGTGCAGATCTGAGCAACGTTAATTTCCTCGAAGCGAATAACAGCGCAATGGTCGAGGACGACTTCAACGACACCACCTACAGTGGCGGCCGCATTGCAGCCCAGTGGGACATCAATGACAACTGGCGCATCAGCGCGGGCGCCATGGCCCAGAAGATCGAGAGTGATGGCACCTTCTACACTGACCCTAACCTCAGCGACGACTACCAGATCCAGCGGTTTGAGAAGGAGTTTGTCGAGGACGAATACACCAACGTGCATTGGACCATCGAAGGCCGCATTGGCGCTCTCGAAGTTCTTTACACCGGTGCGTTCACCGAACGCGAAACTGACCAGCGTACCGATTACTCGGACTATCTGTTTATCGGTCAGTACATTCCCTATTACATTTGCGATTACTACGTCTCTTACACGTCGTTCGCTCCAGACAACCTGCCCACAGGTACCTGCCAGGCACCTAATCTGTTCACGACGAATAAGGTCGACAGTGAATTCACTAGTCACGAAATTCGCTTCAGCACCGATCAGGAGAAGCGTTTTCGCGTCACTGCTGGTGGCTTCTTCAGCGAAATGGAGCTGAGCGAAATAGTCGACTTCTCATACCCCGGCAACAAATTTGTCGACGCTTGGGGTGGCGGCTACAACGGCACCGGCTTCGGGTTCCCCGAAAATTACAACTACCCCTATGACGGTCAAGGCGGCTACAAGGTAGGCAACGGCCCCTACCCCAGAGACACAATCTTCCGAAACGATATCTTGCGCACCGATGATCGGATGGGTGTCTTTGGTGAGGTCACCTTCGATCTGACAGATAGCTTGTCGATTACGGGTGGCTTGCGCTGGTTTGAGTACGAAGCGGACCTAGCCGGCAGCGCCAACGGCTCCTTCTACAACATGTCTGGAACGGACTACAACAAGTTCGGTACCAACATTAACGACCTGTACGATGGAGACCAGTCCATCCGCTGGACCTATTCCGGGTTCTTCCCCTACGAGGCCAGCCCGGTGTACTCACCAAGCAATCTGCCTTCAGAAGATGATCCCAACTACCAGCGGATCGTCAACAGCATCTACGCACCTGAGAAGGCTGAAGATGACGGCGTAATTGGTAAGGTTACTCTCTCTTGGCGTCCCAACGATGATCACTTGTGGTACGTCACATGGTCGGAAGGCTTCCGAACTGGGCTACTGAACCGTCCTGGCGGCGCCTATCAGGAAGCCAACGACTACACCGTGCCGTTCGAGGTGCTGTCGGATGAATTGATCAATATGGAGCTGGGCTGGAAGCTAGACATGCTTGGCAACACCCTGCGCTTCAATGGAGCCATTTTCTTCCTAGACATTTCGGATTTGCAGACCACGATCTTCGACACGAGCATTGTTAACCTGTTCTTCTCAGATAACGCTGCCGATGCGGAAGTGACTGGTATCGAAGGTGACATCACTTGGGCGCCCACAAACAATTTGACTATGGGCGCGGCGTTCTCGTTCCTCGATACCGAAATCACAGATACGCTGACTCCCTCGACTGACGTGAAGAAAGGCCTCGAGCTAGCCTACGCGCCAGAGTTCCAGGGCAACGTTTGGGCTCGGTATGAGTGGACTATGGGCAATGGCTGGACAGCGCACGTGATGCCCAGCATCAGTCACTCTGGGAGCTCTTACAGCGATATCATTACCATTAACCGGATGGATGTACCCAGCTGGACAATGGCTAATGTCACCGCAGGGGTAACCGCGGACAAATGGATGATCGAAGCCTTCGTTACTAACCTCACCGATGAGCAAGTGGTGACTGGCGCCAACTACGTGAACGACCGTGAACGTCTGGCAATGGCACCACCCACTACCCTCGGCGTTCGGGTCTCCTTCGACTTCTGATAATTTGTCGTTAGAGACACCTCTTGAAAAAGTGCCCCAATCGGGGCACTTTTTTTGTCTGTCCACTTTGTCGCAATGTGATACGCAACCATGACTGCATCTTCCTCCAGTAATGCCTCGGACGCGCTCGGGCCCGTGCAGCAGCTACTTCAACAGGGGGAGGTCACAGCGGCACTCGAAACGCTTGATCGCCTTCCAGAGGGGGCTCAAAAATCCGTCATGGGCCAATATATGCGCGGCGTGAGTTTGCGACTGCTACGCGACTTTACCAACGCAGAAACAGTGCTACGCGAGCTGGTTAATGAGAATCCATCCTACGGCAGAGCATTTCAGGAGCTCGGGCACCTTTACCGAGATGCCAATATGGTCACCGAGGCACTTAATGCCTACGCCACTGCCTGCCATTTGAATCCGGGTCTCAAAGCCAGTTGGGTTGCGCAGAGTGACTTACTGGGACGAAACTCGCCGGAACGCGTGGCGCAAATCAATCAAAGAGTGCAGTGGTTGGAGGCCTTGCCGCCGAATCTGCTGGCCAGCTGGGATCTCCTGCATGAAGGCAAGCTCCACAAAGCCGAGCAACTTTGTCGGCAGTTCATGCAGCAAAATCCGCAGCATATCGACGGCATGCGCGTGCTGGCCGAAATCGCCGCCCGCCATGGCGTATTGGAGGATGCTGAATTTCTTCTCGAGAGCGCTATTGAGTTCGAACCTGCCCACCGCCAGGCGCGGATCGATTACGTCCAAATTCTAAGCAAGCGGCAACGCTTTCAGCGCGCAGTAGATGAAGCCAGCACACTTTTGGAACAAGCGCCGGATAATCCCCAACTGCAGTCGCTCTTTGCCATTCAATGCATGCAGCTTGGAGATTACGAGTCAGCGCTCGAGCTGTTCGACAAGATCCTTAGCCGCGTGCCCAGCGATCCGGTCACAAATGTGTCGAAAGGCCATGCGCTGAAGACAGGAGGGCGGTCAGAAGAAGCTATCACCGCCTATCGTGCTGCCCTGAAATCACAGCCCTTCTACTGCGACGCCTGGTATTCGCTAGCTAATCTTAAGGTTTACCAGTTTGACGACGAGGAGCTGTCATCGATGCAGGCGCTAGACGAAAACCCACATTTGGGGGGCCAGGATCGCGTGTATTTGCAGTTCGCTCTGGGTAAGGCGTTTGAGGATCGGAAGGATTATCAACAGTCCTTTCACCATTACGCCAAAGGCAACGCAATCAAGAAGGCGCAACTGCAATACAAGGCAGAAGGCACCACTCAGGAGTGCGAGGATCAAATCGCCGCGTGTACGCGTCAGATTTTCGATCGTGAAACTGGCCACGCAGCACCTGATCCCCTCTTTATTCTTGGGCTGCCACGAGCGGGCTCGACCTTGCTTGAGCAGATTCTCTCGTCGCATAGCATGGTGGACGGCACGCTGGAGCTGCCCAATGTACTGTCGATCAGCGGCAAACTGCGCCGACTAGGTCAGCGAGAGGGCAATCAAAAATATCCGTTTAACCTGGCAGAGCTGTCTGCGGAACAGCTTGCAACGCTTGGGGAAGAGTACATCCGCGACACGCAAGTGCACCGGATGGGCGCTCCCTTCTTTATCGACAAGATGCCGAACAACTTTCGCCACATTGGTCTCATCAAGCTCATGCTGCCCAATGCCAAGGTGATCGATGCGCGCCGGGATCCTATGTCCTGCTGTTTCTCAGGTTTCAAGCAGCTATTTGCCGAAGGGCAAATGTTCAGCTACGACCAGGAAGACATTGCTCAGTACTACCTAGATTATGTGCGATTGATGGACCATTGGGATAACGTTATCCCGGGCTACGTGCTGCGCGTGCAGCATGAGGATGTGGTCGCTGACCTTGAGACGGAAGTACGTCGGATGCTCGACTTCTGCGGGCTACCATTTGAGGAGGCCTGCCTGGAGTTCCATAAAACTGAGCGCAATGTGCGAACGCCATCATCGGAACAAGTACGTCAACCGATTTTCTCCACTGCGCTGGAGCAGTGGAAGCACTATGAGCCGTGGCTGGGACCACTAAAAGCACGGCTGGGACCAAGCTGGATCGCTCAGGACTGATCTGGCGTACTCAGGTTATTGGGCTTTGACCCATTCCAGAATAGAAGAGAAATCCCGTGGTCCGTTGCCCTCACCCTGATGAGCTGAATAAGCCGCCATGGCCTGCTTGCCCATCTGATTATCAACCCCGCAACTTTCCGCCACCTCGCAGGCCAAGCCCAGATCCTTAACCATTAAATCCACCATGAAACCAGGCTGATAGTTGTTGCTGGAAGGAGTGCCTTCCATTACATCGGGCCAAGGGTTGTAGACCTGTAACGACCAGTTATTGCCTGAACTCGCCTTCATGATCTCTGATAGTACCGCCGGATCCAGCCCGTGGGCGTGACCCATGGCCAGTGCCTCCGAAGTGCCGATCATATGGACTGCCAGCAAGCATATTGTTGGCTGCCTTGGCTACCTGACCCGCACCGGCTGGGCCAGCATGGAAGATTTTTTCCGCGCCCCCCATGCCTTCAAGAATCGGCTTCGCGCGCGCGAAAGACTCCGTGCTGCCACCGCACATAAAAGCGAGGGTGCCCGCCGCCGCCGCGGCCACGCCACCTGATACAGGGGTATCCATAAAATCGATGCCGAGCTCCGCTGCGGCCTCACCGACTCGGCGGGCGGTGGCAGCATCGATGGTGCTGGCGTCCAGAATCAGTGTGTCGCTCGACACCTTGGCCAGCAAACCGTCCTCACCAAGAAACGTACCCGCCACATGCTTGCCTGCAGGCAGCATGCTGATGATGACATCAGCTCCCTGAGCCGCCTCAGCCGCAGACGCGGCAATGGACGCACCCTCAGCGGCAACCGCCGCACAAGCCGCTTCGACCAAATCGAATACCGTGAGGGAATGGCCCGCAGCAAGCAGGTTCTTGGCCATTGGCCCGCCCATATTGCCCAGACCCAGAAACGCGATCGTCGGCCATCATTTACTCCGGTAATCCGAGTGCCGGCATATTGCCGGCGCCGTGAAAGAAGGTGTCAACCACCTCAGCAGGCACTGATGCAAGGTCTGCATAAGTCCACGAGGGAGAGCGGTCTTTATCCACTCAGCAATGCCCGACACCCTCTGCGAACTCGGGATGCCGCATAATGTTGCAACCCAGCACGAGCTCCGACTCAAAGACCGCTTCTAAGCTGGCCTCCCGCGTTTGGTTTAACTGACGGAAAATCCAGGTCGCCGCCAAGGGCGAGCCATGGGCAAAGCCATCCTGCGCCTTGACCAGCCATTTATCTTCGCCCTGCCAGTTCCTCACGCGATCATGAATGATGGCGAGATCATCGCCCGCCATCCACTCGTTGATGGTATCGATGTGGGGCTCAATCTGCGCATCGGGCGGCTCTATGCTCGCCGTCATGCCAGCGAGTAACGAACCGACCAGCTCATGGTTAGTGCGCCGCATCACCAGACCACGCCTGCGCGGTCAAGCCGCCGAGCAAGTCAGCCCTTTGAACATTGCCGAGGAAGTGAGTACCCAGCCCGCAGTACAGCGCATCACTAGCATTAATATGAGAGGACGTGAGTGCCAAAAAGCGGCCGACCTGGCCTGGCATACGATTCAGGAACCAACTACCCCCTACGTCAGGAAACAACGCAATCGTGATCTCAGGCATACCAATGCGGGTCCGCTCACTGACTACGCGATAGCGACACCCCGCGAGAATACCGAGCCCTCCGCCCATCACCACGCCGTGACCCCAGCAAATCAAGGGCTTGGTATAAGTATGCAGCAAGTAGTTCATCCGGTACTCGCGGGCAAAAAACTGCTCGGCGTACTCACAGGGGCCACCTGGCGTTTCGACGCAAGAATTACGAAGGGCCTGTACATCGCCACCCGCACAAAATGCCTTCTCGCCTGCACCATCGATGACCACGGCCACCACATTGGCGTCGTCAGCCCACGCCTCGAGACGGTCAGTGATCACGTCTACCATTTCGCGGGTCAGCGAGTTCAGCGTTTTCTCGACATTAAGCGTCAGCTGCCCAATCACCCGGTCTCCCGCCGGGTGCTCGGTCACCAGCACACTAGCCGTCATTGATTTTTCCAATCAGGTTCGCGCTTCTCGAGGAACGCGTTAGTGCCCTCGTGCTGATCTTGCGTTGAGAACAACGACACGAACTCATCACGCTCTGCGACCAGCCCATCAGCAATAGCAATATTGCGTGCAGAGTGAATCAACCGCTTACAGGCCGCTATGGATGAAGGCGACTGATTGCCGACCTTGGCTGCCAACGCAGTCGCCGCCGCCAGCGACTCACCGGTGGGCACCACTTCCTCCACGAGTCCGAGCGTCAATGCCTGCTGCGCGCCGATGCGCTCTCCACACAAGATCATTCGCTTGGCCCAGCCTTCTCCCACCAATTGGGTCAGTCGTTGCGTACCGCCTGCACACGGCAAAAGGCCCACCCGCGCTTCGGGCAGTGCCAGGGCGGCCTGCTCTTCGGCAATACGGATATCGCAGGCCAACGCCACTTCCAAGCCACCACCCATCGCAAACCCATTAATCGCGGCAATCGACACGCCGCGAAAATCAGCGAGCGTTTCAAACGCGTCGCCAAAGGCCTCGCCCACTGCGCGCGCCACGTCGGCATCACTCGAGGCAAACTGATTCAAATCTGCGCCCGCGGAGAAAAATTTCTCGCCCGCGCCGGTAAAAACCAACGCATAAACGGCTGGATCTGCATTCAACGCCTCAACCACGGCCTTAAGCGCCGGCAAGCTCTCGCGGTCCCAGGTATTAGCGGAAGGATTATCGATGATGACCGTCGCAATGTTGCCGTCGATCGAGACTTTGATTTTTTCAGATGGGCTGATACTCATTGAATTACCTCCAGAGCGCCGTCCATCAGCAATTTACGGCCAACGATAACGCGCATAATTTCATTCGTGCCTTCGAGAATTTGATGTACCCGCGTATCACGCACGTAGCGCTCCATCGGATACTCCTTAATGTAGCCATAACCACCCAGCAACTGCAGAGCATCATTGCAGACCGTAAAGCCCACATCCGTAGCAAAGCGCTTGGCCATCGCGCAATACGTGGTGGCCTGCGGATCCTGGTTATCTAACTTGCTGGCAGCCAGCCGGATCATTTGTCGTGCGGCAACCAACTCGGTCAGCATATCTGCCAGCTTGAACTGGGTGTTTTGGAAGTCAGCAATCGGGGTATCAAACTGTTTACGCTCCTGCACATAAGCGGCGGCGTCCTGAATCGCTTTCTGCGCGGTTCCCACGGAACAGGTGGCAATATTAATGCGCCCCCCATCAAGACCCTCCATGGCGATGGCGAAGCCCTGACCCTCCTCACCGAGACGCTGCGACACGGGCACCCGAACATTGTCGAAGGTAATCATGCGGGTAGGCTGCGCGTTCCAGCCCATCTTGTGCTCTTTTTTACCGTACTGAACGCCCTCGGCATCCGCCGGAATCATCAACGCCGTAATACCTTTCGGCCCGACATCACCCGTACGGGTCATCACAACCAGCACCTCAGTCTCACCCGCACCAGAAATAAACACCTTACTTCCGTTGACTAGGTAGGCGTCTCCTTCGAGCTTTGCGCTGGTGCGTAAACTGCCGGCATCTGATCCCGCTCCGGGTTCGGTCAGGCAGTAGGACGCCAGTTTTTCACCCATCACCAAATCGGGGCACCACTCATCGACGATGGCCTGCTGGCAGTACTTGCCGATCATGGCAGTCGCCATATTGTGGATAGTAAGAAATGCCGCCGTCGTTGTGCAGCCCTTCGCGAGCTCTTCCACGATAAGGCTGGCGTCCAGTCTTCCCATGCCCAACCCTCCGGCAGCCTCGGGCGTATACATACCCATGAAGCCCAATTCACCGGCAGCGCGCAGCGCTTCTTTGGCAAACACAGAATCAGCATCCCATTGAGCTGCATGCGGGGCCAGCTCGTTCTCCGAGAATGCTTTGGCACTGGCGATGTACGCCTGCTGATCGTCGTTCAGTTCAAAATCCACTCTGGGTTCTCCACTACTGCGTTGCCCACGCCAGTACTCCGCTAGCCCGCCAGTATAAACCGATTCGGCTCACGCCCACCTTCCGAGCGCCCAATTAGAATCGATTACAAGGCGCATCAATACTACGTTTTAAGGGCGTACTTCGCTGGCAGTCTGTCGTCACGCAGTTTACCCTGTTGTCTCGATTTTTTTGATGGTTGGGGGAAGCACAGCAATGTCTCAGGACAATGGTGACGCCAAGGCATTTATTGCCGATCTTGTGGCGCGGTCACGTGCCGCACAGAAGCAGATTGAATACTATTCTCAGGAGCAGGTGGATGCGCTGATTCGCGCCATGGTCTGGTCTGTGGCGAGGCCCGGTGTGGCAGAAGAGATCGCCCAATTCACCGTCGATGAGACCCAGCTGGGGAACTACGACGGCAAGTTCCTGAAAATACAACGTAAAACCCGCGCCACGCTGCTCGATATTATCCACGACAAGTCAGTCGGCGTGATTGAGGAATACCCTGAGCGGAACATTCGTGTGCTCGCCAAGCCGCTGGGTGTGATCGGCGCACTGGCGCCATCGACCAACCCGGAGGCGACGCCCGTTATTAAGGGCATCCATGCGGTGAAGGGCAGAAACTCCATCATCGTCGCGCCGCACCCTAGAGCGAAACTCACTAACAAAAAAATCTGTGACCTCATGCGCGCCGCGCTCAAAAAAATGGGCGCGCCGGAAGATTTGGTGATTGGCATTGAAACGCCGAGCCTGGAGTCAACAAACGAGCTCATGCGCCAGTGCGACTTGGTACTCGCCACCGGCGGGGGCGCCATGGTCAGCGCCGCCTATTCGAGTGGGACCCCCGCGCTGGGCGTCGGTGTGGGTAATGCCGTTATTACCGTTGACGACACTGCAGATCTTGACGCGGCAGCAGAAAAAATCCGCCTGTCGAAAACGCTGGATCTGGCGGCCTCCTGCTCCTCTGATAATTCCGTTGTGTTGCTCGATGGTATTTACGAGCCCATGCTCGAAAAACTGAAAGCGCAAGGTGGTTATCTTTGTAACGAGGAGGAAAAAACTGCACTGCGCAATACGCTGTGGGATGAGGAGCTCCATCTGAATACGGCCATCGTCGCGCAGCCGCCAGAAAAAATTGCCCAAATGGCTGGCTTAAATATCCCTGAAGAGACCCAGTTTTTTATTGTGCCAGAGGCCGGTTGGGGCCCCGAGCATCCGTTTTCGGGAGAGAAGCTCTCGGTCATTATGGCGCTCTACCGCGCCCGAGATATCGACCACGCCATCGAGCTCACCCAGAACATTCAGGCCTATCAAGGTCAGGGCCACAGCTGCGGTATTTACTCAGGAAGCGACGAAAATATCATGAAGCTCGCGGAGAATACCTACACCTCGCGGGTGATGGTCAATCAACCACAGTCGGCCTCTAATAGCGGCAACGTCTGGAATGGCATGCGCCAGACATTCTCGTTGGGATGTGGTTCATGGGGTGGCAACGGCACCAATAACAACATCACCTGGCGAGACCTGATCAACGAAACCTGGGTCTCAATGCCGCTGGCCGAGCATAAAGTGATCCCCTCGGACGAAGAGCTGTTTGGAAACGTGATTGCCCAACTGGGATGAGGTGAGCCGATGCCAGAACAAGGCCCGCGGATAACCGGGTGACTGATTCCGACACTCCGGATTTGATGGACCCTGAAGTCCAGCAGTGTCCTTATGAATTCTATAAGGCACTGCGCGCGTCTGCGCCGCTTTACCAAATGCCCTCGACAGGCTTTCACCTGGTCAGCAGCTATCAGCTCGCTCGCGAGGTGATCCGTGCTCCGGATCAGTACCTCAGCAGCGTGAGCCCGATGGCCCTCGCCGATGACGGCGTCCCTCAGGAGATACTCGAGATTTATGAGGCTAATGGCTGGGTGCCGCTGGCCTCCTGCTCCACGTCGGACCCTCCGCAGCATACCCGAGTCCGCGGTTTTCTCGAGAAACTCTTTACCGCAGAGAGAGTGAGGGCTGTCACGCCGACTATCGACGCCATTGCGGAGTCGTTGCTGGATGAATTGGCGGGCAAGCCGCAAGTAGAGTTCATTCAAGACTTTGCTCACCCACTGCCGATGATGGTCATCGCAGATCTTCTGGGTGTGCCACGCTCAGATATCGGACAATTCGCAATCTGGTCTGACGCCATTGTCGAGCCCTTCAGCATGATGGCCTCCAAGGAGAGGCGGATTGAATGTGCCCGTCTGGTGGTCGAGATGCAGGCCTACTTTGCGGAAATGGTGGCGGAGCGCCAGAAGAACCCTCGGGATGACCTGATTAGCGAGGCCATTTCCTATCGGGACCAAGAAGGTAATTCCTTCACCATGCAGGAACTGATGACCATCATCACTATTGACCTGCTGGCCTCGGGCAACGAGACCACGACCGCAGCGATTGGTTCGGGTATGAAGTTGCTGATTGAGGATAACGATGCGTTGCAAGAAGTCACCGCAGACCCTGATCTAATACCTGCACTTGCCGAGGAAATTCTGCGGCTGGAATCACCGGCGCAGGGAATGTTCCGGCGCTGCGCGAAGCCCAGCGATCTGAGCGGTACGGGGCTGCGAGAGGGTGACCTGCTCAATATTCGCTTTGGTGCAGCAAATCGGGACGAGCGGCAGTTCCCGGACCCCGACCGGATCGACCTTCATCGTGCTAAACCCGGCAGCCATCTGGCCTTTGGAATGGGCAGGCATGTCTGCGTAGGTGCCGCTCTGGCGCGCCAAGAGATCATTAGCGCTTTTCGCGCAGTGACGCGTCGTTATGGTGAGTTCCAGCTGGTGCCAGAGCATCCTGCGCCGACTTATCAGCCGAGCCTCTTCGGACGCAACTTACTCTCGCTGCATATCGGCTGGAAAACGAGAGCATAAGTAGCGACGTCGCCCCTCGCGCTCTAGAATAAGAGCGAATGCCGACGTACCCGTAAAATATTCGAATAAAGGAAGATCCATGAGCCGCATTAGCTTTGTGCCCACCTCTGAATGGCCTGACGACCTCCGAACCTTTGTCGCCGCCGACAGCGCCACTGAACTCGAATTAGGTATCACACGCATGCTCGCTCACGCGCCTGACTTGGCCATGGGACCCATCAGTTTCGGGGCAGCCATGGTGAAAAACCGAACACTTCCTGAACGCTTGATTGAGCTCCTGCGACTGCGCGTTGCTTTCCACAACCAATGCCGAAGTTGCATGGCGATTCGTTACCGCGCCGCCAGTGCAGATGTCAGTGAATCGGATGTTTGTAGCCTTGAGCAGCCGCGGGAAGCAGAGACACTGGATGACCGCGAGCGACTCGCCGTTGAACTGGGCGATCGCTTCGCCTGTGACCATTTATCGATCGACGAAGCATTTTTCGACTCGCTGAAGGCCCTTTTTTCTGAGGCCGAAGTAATGGAACTGCTCATGCATTGCGCCTTGTATGTGGGCGTGGGTCGACTAGCCGCCGTGCTGGATATGACGGAAGAGCTTCCGCAAGGCTTTGATCTGCCTTTTAGCGCTGATCACAGTGTGTCACCCACATCGGGCGAACCCGTGGTGGTCAGGTGAGCCGACTTATGAAACAACGCACTCGCGCGCCTGGCGCTTCAAGCGAGTCGAACGGAATGTTCATTGTGGTACCGACACGATGCCGAAACCCCCACCACCTCGTTTGGGCTCTGTTGAGCCTCTTCTGGATGCCGGTGCCAATCACAGCGGAACCTCATCACGCATGGTCGTTACCAGGTGGCGACGCCGGGGGTGGACACTTCAGTCAGGCCACCCAGATCACGCCAGAGAATGTGAGTGAACTGGAGATCGCTTGGACCCATCGCTCAGGTGATTTTCGACAGGGCGAAAACTTTATTGGCGGCCTGACTGGAGAAGCCCCGCTCCAGTCCTCGTGGCAAGCAACACCCGTTTTGATCGATGACCATCTGTACCTTTGCACGCCCTTCAATCGCATTCTCGCGATTCATGCCGAGACGGGCGCTGAGCGGTGGTCCTACGCCCCTGACATTGATCTAGAGGGTTTTCCTATGCCCCGGTGCCGCGGCGTCACACAATGGACTGATACCCGGTTGCCCGAAGGCGAACCCTGTCACCGCGTGGTCATCGCTCCGTTGATGGACGCTCGTGTCGTCGGCTTGGATGCCGATAGCGGCGAAGTCTGCCCTTTTGGCAATGCGCACGAGCTCGACCTCAGTGAGGGCCTTGGCCCTTATGAGACCGGCTTCTATATGCTCAACACGCCGCCAGCGATCACCGGAAACACCCTCATCACGGGGGGATCTGTCGCAGACAATATTACGACCACTGTACCGAGCGGTGTTATCCGCGCCTATGATCTAAGCAACGGAAAGCTGCTGTGGGCATGGGAACCCGTCATCGCCGTGACCGAATCCGGCAAAGCGGCTTCTGAAGCAGGAGACAATCCTGCCAATGCGCCACTCAATGCCGATACGCCGCGCTATCAGCAGGGTACGACCAACTCCTGGTCCTATCTGTCAGTCGACCCGGAACTGGGTCTCGTCTATGTCCCGACGGGTAACACTTCGCCGGATTATTATGGGGGGCATCGGGGCAATCTTGATCACTACTCCAGCTCGGTCGTCGCGCTATCGATTGAGACCGGCGATGTCGTCTGGCACTTCCAAACGGTGCACCACGACATCTGGGATTTTGATGTGCCCTCGCAACCAACGCTCTTTGAAACCGATATCGACGGACGAGCGGTTAAAGGTTTGGCGCAGACCACCAAACAGGGTTACGTATTTTTGCTTGATCGGCAGACCGGCGAACCCCTTTTTCCGGTGGAGGAAGTGCCCATGCCTCAAGGCGCGGTGCCCGGAGATTACACCGCGCCCACTCAGCCGGTGCCGGTCAAACCCCGCTCACTGCTGGATCTTCCCGGCGAGCGTGACCCCATTTGGGGACTCGTACCCTGGGATAAATGGGCCTGTAAGGATACCCTTTCCTCTTTGCGCTACGAGGGTCCCTTCACGCCCCCAGCACTGGAGGGCGCGCTCCATATGCCCAGCGCATTTGGAGGTCAGAACTGGGGTGGACCGGCCATTGATCCGGGCCGCCACAAACTGGTCGTCAATACGCTCCACATGGGTACGATAGTGCAGCTGATCCCCCGTGATCAATGTGATGGCGAAGGCCCTGAGCCAGTCGCCGACGGCCCCTTTTTGCTTGAGCCTTCCGAGGGCACCCCTTATTGCAACCGACGCTGGTTGGGATTTGTCTCACCGCTAGGGGTCCCCTGCACACCGCCGCCCTGGGGCACACTAGCCGGCATTGATCTGCGAACCGGCAACGTCGATTGGCAGGTGCCTCTTGGGACCACGCGCGATATGGCTCCCTGGCCGTTCTGGTACATCCAGGGCTCTCCGAATTTAGGCGGCCCTGTCAGCACGGCCAGCGGTCTGACTTTTATCGGCGCCACCACGGATCACTTCCTCAGAGCCTTTGATACCGACACGGGGGAGGAGCTCTGGAAAGGCCGTTTGCCTACCTCAGGGCACGGGCTGCCCATCACCTATCAACTCACTGAGGAAGGCCCACAATATGTCGTGATTGCAGCGGGCGGCCACGCCGCGATGGGAACGCCACCCGGCGATTACCTGATCGCCTTCAGGCTACCGGAAGACTCTTGAGAGAAACCGGATGACTACTGGGATCAGGGGCTCTCGAGTTCAGCCACCACTGCTTTGAGAAAAGCCGCGGCCTGAGCGCCATTGACGACACGATGATCACTGCCCAGCGTCAGCGTTATCATTGACTGGGCCACCACCTCATCGGCTTCATTGAATGCCGGCACACGCCGCACGGTCCCTGCCGACAGCACCATGATTTGTGGCGGCGTCACCATCGCGGTGAACGCCGTGACGCTATGCATGCCCAAATTGCTAACAGTGATAGCAGCGGGCACGTGATCAGAGGCCGTCATCTGACCGGAACGCGCCCTGGTGATTAGCTCGCGCGAATGGCTCGCTAAGCTCTCGAGACCCACATCAGCCCTCGCTTGCACCACCGGGGCCAGAACGATGTTGGCTTCGGTTGCGACAGCAACACCCACCGGCTGGTTCTCGACTGGCGTCAATTGCTCGCCATCGAAGGTCTGATTGAGTTCAGGATGCGACCGCAGCGCCTGCTGCACGGCGGCAATAATCAGATCGTTTATCGAAGCATCGCCCGGTAAAGTCGCTACAGCATTCCCGACATTCGCCTCCATACTGACGTGATATAGCGGCACAGTAGACTGGGCATGGGTGAGCTTGCGCGCGACGGTCGCCTGCTGTGAAGACAGTGGCTGACCGCTTGAAGCGACCGCTGCCGCTGAGGGCACATCCGCAACGCCTCGTTCGATCGCAAGATCGACATCCGCTTTAACGATACGACCCCGAGGGCCGGTTCCGGTCACTCGCGCCGGATCAATCCCCGCCGTCTCAAGCTTTCGGCGCAAGGCTGGCGCAATGCGTGCAGACCCGGCACTTCCCTCGCCAGCTGAACTGGCGTCAGTGGTCGCTGCAGGCGATTCGGCAGTAGGCTCGGACACTGCTCCGCTAGTCTGTGCGACGATAAACGCTTCGATGGCTGCATCTGTCACCGCCTCGGCGGCAATGACCCCTATCAACTGACCCACAGGGAGCTCCTCACCCACCTCGGCCAACACGCGCACCAAAGTCCCGGAGCTACGCGCTTCAAAGCTGTTCACAATTTTATCGGTCTCGATATCAACGATTTCCTCACCAGCCTTGACCGCATCACCCGCAGCTTTGTGCCAGGCGACGATCGTGCCATGGGTCATCTCGATGCCCCATTTCGGAATCGTTACTGCATCCATTCCTTCACTCATCCGCAACACTCTGTGCGAGATCAGCCGACGGCTGTAACGAGAAGACCATTAAGGCGTTTCCCGGCATACGCGCACCAAACTGGTACCCCGAATTTACGAGCACGTGCCCCTTGTACAGCACGGGGCCATCAGACTCGATGGAGCCTCCCAATGCCGTATCGCCCGACACCGATTCGAATTCTCCAAAAGTATCGAATGACCAGACGACCTCTCCCGAGAGGCTGTCGTAAGCATTGAGGTTGCCGTCCAAGCTACCTGCAAATACCAGCTGATCAGTGCTGGTAATCGCGGCAGACATACCTTGATCACAGACTGGAATCGGCGACTTGCCGTCGCAGTCAGCCACACTGGGCGTGTACCAGCGCGCTGTCGCCAGAGGTCGGGTCCAACGCATGGATGCCGGGAGAAATCGGCCCGGTGAAACGTCCGGTGATCGTCGTATCAGCAATAGGCACGAACAAAGAGTCGCCATTTGCTGACATACCCCAGTGGACTCCGCCAAGGAAGCCACCGCGACCGACTTTGTTATGCCACACAATCGCACCGCCCTTGTCTGGGTCGAGCGCGTAAACATCACCACTCTTCTGGCCCACCAACAGGTAATCGCGCCCCTCGCCAGACCACAGGACTGTCGAGGCGCCGATATCCAGATCAGGGCCGTCCTCTTCCGGGCAGTTGGCCGCCTCGCCGATGAAGCACGCCATATTCCAGGCATCCCCGCCCAGCAGCTGCTTCGCCCACTGACGCTCGCCCGTGGCTAAAGAAAAAGCCAATACCGCGTCACTGGTATCCGCAGCAGGTGAGGTGTAGCCCTCCCCGGTACCGACATAGAGCACGCCGCGCTCGGCATCGATTGTTGGACTGTTCCAGACCGGCGCGCCGGCCGGCCCTTTACGGTCAGCACCGAAGGGATTCGTCTCACCCGTTTCCGCCGCGGGCTCGTCAATCACATGGGTCCGCCAATTCAACTCGCCTGACGCGGCATCCACGGAGACCACGCCGCCGCGGAAAGTGCAGCAGGCGTAGCCCGGATCGGCTGCGGTTGCCCACTCTGAAGAAGACAACGGTACATAGAGCGCGCCATCGTGGAGCTTTGGGGACCCAGTAATCGTTGCATCAGTATGATCGCCGACTGACGCGCGCCACACCAAGGAGCCGTCACTCGCATCAATGGCGTGAACCGTGGCGCTGAAATCACCCATATAGAGCACCGGATCGTCGCGGTCCGGCAACTGACCAAGCGATAGACTGCTACGAACCTCGGCGCCCGCTGAGTAAGTCCAGTGCGCGCAGCCTGAGTCGAGGTCGAGGGCATAAATTGTGCCCGACTGCGACCCGACAAATATTACGCCATCATGTACAAGGGGCTGTGAACGTGCGCGGAGGGCTCCCGGGTAAGCAAACACCCACTTGAGCCCAAGCTGATCAACGTTGTTGCGGTCTAGTCCTGCTAATGCGCCATCGCTATGCCGGTGGTTTGCAGCATTGCCACCCCAACCTTGCATGGCTGCCGCGTCACTGTTGGCCAGTTCACCCAGTGGGTCAGCGCACGCCAGAATCGGTTTCGGCGGGGCCATGGCTTCTCCTGCCAAAAAGCCGGCCAGAACCTCTCGCTCAGTCGCCGACAAAGCCGAGGCCTGCGCCCGCATCACACCGTTATTCATGGCGTTCAATATGGTCTCGGCACCGATCGTCGAAAAAGTGATCATGTGCGGGGCACGCGGGACCTGCCCATCGTGGCAGGCAGCGCAGTGCGCTTGATACAGCCCCAGACCATCGACCGATGCTTCTATCACGGTATCCGAGGGCATCGCCATACTTGAGGGCGCCGCATTCGCGAGCTGCATAAACACCACTGCCGCCAATATCGGGCCTATCCGGCACATCATATCCATTACTGTTGTCATTGCTTGTTCGCTTCTTTTTCTCATCTCAATAGGACAGCGTCTCTTCTACCGCGGCCATGACCCGCTCCACGCTGGGCACATATTCAGCCTCTAGACAGGGCGTCGCCGGCACCGGTGTATGCGGCGAGGTCACCCGTTTGACCGGCGCATCTAAAGTATCAAAGCCTTGCTCCACCGCCAGTCCTGCGATTTCCGACGCCATGCTGCAATAAGGATTCGACTCATCCACGACCACCAGGCGCCCGGTCTTGGCGAGGCTCTCAAGAATAGTCGACTCATCGAGTGGTGAGAGGGTCCGCAAATCAATCACCTCGGCACTCACGCCTTTTTGTGCCAGCTGTGCAGCCGCCTGTTCAGCAATCACCGCAGTGCGGGACATCCCGACAATTGTAATATCGGACCCCTGCACCGCCGTTCTTGCCTGCCCAAAAGGTAGCAGATACTCGCCCTCAGGCACCTCGCACTCGTCCATATAGAGCGCTTTGTGCTCGCAGAAGATGACGGGATCATCATCACGGATTGCCGTCGTCAGCAGGCCCTTTGCATCGGCCGCATTGGCCGGCGTCACCACCTTGATACCCGGAATGGCCGCCAGCAACGGGTACAAAATCTGCGAGTGCTGAGGGCCGGTGCCCGTGCCGGCACCGATCATCGTGCGAATCACCACCGGTGTGCGCGCCTGCCCGCCAAACATATAACGGAACTTGGCAATCTGATTCAGGATCTGATCGAGACACACGCCCAGAAAATCGACGAACATGAGCTCTGCCACTGGGCGCAGGCCTGTTAAAGCAGCGCCACCCGCCGCGCCAACAATGGCAGACTCGGTGATCGGTGTGTCTATGACCCGGTGCACCCCGAATTTAGCGGGGAGCCCCTCAGTAATGCCGTAAACACCACCCTGATCACTGGCGACATCTTCACCCAGCACAATCACGCGCTCATCCCGCGCCATCTCCTGATGAAGGGTCTGGTTAATGGCCTCACGAATCGACATCTTCATTAGCGCAACCTCCCTTCGTAATGAATATAGACATCTGTATAGAGCTTATCCGGTGTCGGGTCGGCGGCTGCGTATGTCGTCTCGAAGCCACGGTCGATCTCGGCCAGGATAGCGGCGTCTATCTCGGCAATGGTCTCGGCACTCAGCGCTGCAGCACGCGAATCCGCCAGAAATCGCGGTATCGGATCGCTCACAGCGCGCTCCTGCGCCAGCTCGTCCTGATCTCGGTACGCCTGAGGATCGCCCTCGAAGTGGCCGTAGTAGCGGTTGCACACCGCTTCGATTGCCGTGGGGCCGCCACCCTCTCGGCCGCGCGTGATCGCGCGCTGGCACGCATCGTACATCGCAAAGAAGTCGCTGCCATCCACTACCTCGGCTGGCATACCGAAAGGCGCCGGCGCGCTCCGCAATGCGGCCGTCTGGCTTCGGGCTTTTAGTAAATTCCGCGTAGCGATTATTTTCGTACATAAAAATCATCGGTAACTGCAACACGACCGCAAGATTCAACGACTCAGCCACCGTGCCCTGATCGGATGCACCATCACCAATAAACGCCATGGAAACGGCACCGTTACCCAATGTTTTAGCGGTTAGTGCAGCGCCCGCGGCGATCGGCGGACCGCCACCTACAATCGCGTTTGCACCCAACATGCCTTTGGACATGTCGGCAATGTGCATCGAGCCACCTTTACCGTTGCACAGTCCATCCTCTTTGCAGGCTAGCTCCAGCAGCATGGCCTCGATTTCACAGCCCTTAGCAATGCAGTGCCCATGCCCCCGATGCGTACTCGCAATGTAATCCTCATTGGTCATATCGAGGCAGGCCGCGACCGCGACCGCCTCTTGATTACGATAAATATGGATAAAGCCGGGCAATTTACCCTGCTGATATTCGGAGCGCATCCGCTCTTCGAACTCTCGGATCGTTTTCATCAGCCGATAGGCATCGGCCAACTTTTCAGGTGATATGTCCATGAGGTCTCCCCCGAAGGTGATTCAAAGACTGGTCAAAGAAAGGGCCCCAGAGGGGCCCTAAGAATACTGCCATGGATCGATCAGAAACTGTATCCGACCTGGATACCGTATTCGCGCGGTGGTCCGAAGCGAGAGAAGTTCCACAACGTCGCAACCGGGTTAGCCGATACGCGATAACGTTCATCGGTGAGGTTCTTACCGTAGACCGAGACTTCAAAGCCCTGAGTGCCGGTATAAGTGATGTATCCATTTACCAGCGTTCTCTCCTCAAGCTGAGTATTACCCTTCTGCTTGATCACCGGATTGTCAGCGGTTCCACCCTGGAAATTAGCGGGGAACGAGCTAGTCTGAGCGCCGTCCTGATAGTGCATATTCACGTTGTAAGTGAGCATGGCACCACTGGTGAGATCCTGAAAGTAGCTCACACCCAAGCCGTAATTAAGTTCAGGTGAAAATGGCACTTCAAGGCCGCTCAGGTCAGGATTGAGTTGACCACCGGCACCCGATATACCAAGGTCGCCAGGGTTGATGCCCGGTCGGTAGTCATCATACTCATGATCCAACCATCCGAAGTTGCCGTCGATTCGCATATTGTCCGTAACGGCCCACTGCATCTCAACTTCAACACCTTGCGCTGTGGATTCACCCACATTGACCGCCTGAGTCTCCTGGAAGTCGTTACCGGCCGCATCCTTGATGGTCACAACGGTGTCACGCTGAAGGCTCTCATAGGTGGTGTTGAAGTAGGCCGCATTCAACCGCATAGTGCCGTCGAGCAGATCAGCCTTGAGACCAAACTCTATATTCTCGTTCTCCTCTGCATCGTAAGCCGCGCAAGAGCTCGGCGAGCCGCAGGTCTCGGAGAAACCACCCGCGACAAAGCCCGTCGCGAAGCTCGCATATGCCATCAAGTCATCAGTAAACTTATAATCGGCTACGACACGGAAGGTCGTCTTGGTCCACGTTTCTGAGTTCTTCTGGACGTTACCGAAGGCCGACTCCGGCAGCGGGTTGGTAAAGGGCCCCTGAGCCTGATCCAAGGTAATAAAGTTACTGACGGGATTCGCGGCGGTACCCAGGTTTTGGCGGACGAAGTCCTTTTCGTCATGGGTATAGCGAAGGCCACCGGTCAGAGTCAGGCGATCAGTCACTTCAAACGACCCATCGGCGTAAGCAGCCCACGTTTTTCGGTCTTGGGTGGTGTACTGAATTTCAAAGGTATCCCGGTAAAAATCGGCACCCGCCAAGGGCAGGAAGAAACCGAGACTCGCAAAAACGTTGAATTCGAGATCGTCCGTGTACGAAGCGGCACCCGCGACAAAGTTAAAGGGTCCGTCATACTGACTGGCGACTCGCAACTCCAGCTGGGTAGTGTCTCGGGTCGTATTCCGGCTCGCGTCATACAGCGACGTGTAGGCCTCACCGGTATAGGTGCTGGCCAGAATCTCGTCCTGATCGCGCATGCCGGTAATCGCTTTAACGATGTAGTTACCCAGATCAAATTCCATATTCAGGTAGATGCCATCGGCGTCTATCTGGTGCCCACTGTTCATGTCGATCAGCGAGTTTTGGGTGTAGCTTTGTCCCGTGATAAAGGGCTCGCTAATGCCCTGAGTCTGGTAACCCGGGAAGCCAATGAGGGGCCAGATATAGCCCTCTCCGTCTGGTGTGTCGTTCGCCGTGGCGGGCGTCTCAGAGTCGTCATCCACATATTCGAAGATGAGGTCTGCGGCCATCCAATCGTTGGGCTCCCACCGGAACTTCAGTTTGCCGGCGAGTACGTCTTTACCGCCGATATTGCTGCCATCACCGGTCGTGGGGTAGGTGGAGCGAATGCTGTCAGTCGAAGGTGAGCTGGGATCACCCGTCACCTCGCTACAAGCAAAACACAGTAGGTCACCGCCCATTGGCTTGGAATTGGTCCAGAAGCCGTCTGTATAGTCTCGAATCACTGATAGGCGCGCTGCCAAGGTGTCGCCCAAGGGTACGTTGATAGCGAACTTGAACTTTTCAATATCGCTATCATTACTGGTGTACTGACCGTAGTTTACTTCGAACTTACCGCCAAGCTCTCCACCCACTTCAGGTTTGATCGTGGTGAACGCAATCGCGCCGCCGGTTGTGTTCTTGCCAAACAACGTGCCCTGTGGACCACGGAAGATCTCGACCTGCTCGATATCGAATACTTCAACAAACTGGGACTGCACGTGGTTAAAGGCATAATCGTCGACCGTCAGGCCAACAGAGGGATCCTTGGTGACCAGAATCGAGATAAAGCCCGTGCCACGCATGCCGCCGGCAATCGCGTTGAAACCATTCTGCGGTGTAAGCGTAACGTTAGGGGAGAGCTGCGCGAGCTCCGTGACGTCATTCTGGAAAGTCTTCTCCAACTGTGCGGCTGTAATCGTGCTCACCGCAATCGGCAGGTCCTGCTGCTGCACATCACGTTTAGTGCCGGTCACGATGACTTCCTCTAATGAAGAAGCTGAGACCTCGTCATCGTCTTGAGCCAGCGCAGGCAGTGCCTGTGTACCGATGGCTACTGCAATCGAGAGAGCTATTTTTCGGGCAGGGAAACCCCGACTCTGAGAGTTTATCGTCATGGCATATGTTCCTGTTGATTTTGTTTTAATTTATTCTGGATGCTTCAAGCTAACGGAAGACCTCTCCGTAGCTTGCTGAACACCAGCAAGTTTCAGAATACTGTTAAAGTATTGTCCGTACAAGCACCAAAAAATGCACTGCAAAAGCACTGCAAAAGCGCCAAAACTAGGCTGGAACTGGCAGAAATGAATAGCTATCCCGAGAAAATCAAGCGCATCAGAACTCAATTGACCGTCGCGGGTGCCGCGGGTGCCGTGCTCAGCACGCAAGACAATGTTTTTTATGCCACGGGCTTCAGCTCGGTGATGGATGGATGGCAGCTGGCGGAACCTATTGCCGCCGTGTTTGTCCCTGCTGACACAGCATCGCCCGTGGTGCTCATCCTGCCCGAAGCGAGTGTCATCTCCCCCATTGTGTCCGAGCGAGGTGGACACCCCGTCTACTATGACCGCCTCGCGACCTTCGACATGCTGAATTTTTGTGAAACCGCGCGCGCCGAAGATGCACACCTCGCGCTACCCGAGGATCTGCTGGCAGAGCTGGGTGAGGTAATGGAGCGGGTGGAGGGCGACTGTAGGCCCGACATTATTCAGACAATCGCCGCATCACTCTCCCGTCACGTGGCCAAAAATAATCTGATTCTGTTTGATGATCTGCGGGTGGCTGCTCATGTCGAGACATTCAATGGTCAATCAACAGGCGACGCCCTGGAGGCCATGTTCGCCGCTCGCGCCGTCAAGACCGAAGACGAGCTCGACACACTTCGAGAGAGTGGGCGCATTGCGGACGACATCATGGCTTACACCATTTCGCAACTGGGCATTGGCAAGAGCTGGAGCGAGGTGGAGAAGCAGGTCGCACATTTTATGATCGATCACGACGTAGACCCCCTTCCGGGGAGCCCGATGCTGTTCGGTGGCGCCTATGATCTGGTCTTTCGACCTGACCTGTTCCGCACGCCGGTCAGCCTTCCCTTCAAAGGCGGCGAAATTGCCATTCTCGAAACCCAGGGGCGCTACAAAAATTTCTGGATAGACATCAATCGAACCGCCCACATCGGGCCCGCGACCCCCGCCTACCGACATCAGTTCAACGCCGTCAGAGCAATCTTTGAGACGATCAGCGCGCGCCTCAAGCCCGGGGCCAATACTGCAGAGATCTGTGCCTTCCATGACATCCCCGCAGCGCAACGCCTCGACCCACCCGAAAAACTGCTGGTGGTGGCACATTCTGTTGGGCTGGTCCCGCTGGAGAGCCCCGTAAAGTACCCGGGAACTGGTTTGCATGGCGCCAAAGAGGGGTTTGTGGTCGAGCCGGGCATGGTCATCAGTATCGACTGCCTCTATTTCGGCAGCAGACTGGGCCCTTCGCACATGGAAAACGTCTTTATCGTTAATGAGACAGGTGCAGAGCCGCTGTATCAATTTCCGTTGGATCTAGCGGAGACCGCCTGAGACCACGAGCAGGTCTATCCCGCCAGACTCAGATGGTAGCCAAAGCGTGGGAACCACACCTGCGCCTCGAGCCCCGGCAAAGGCTCGACAGCCAAAACCGCTTGTTCACGATCCACCGCCAGCAGGCGTCCCGCCACGCTACCCCGATCAGCCGAGCCCGCAGACACCTGAACGGCATCTCCAAGCCATTCGCTCAAAGGCTCCTCAGCTGGAGTATCAGGCAACCGCCGCTTCTGACCACTCTTGATCGCGTCCCACGCCACCTCCATCGTCGCGTCCTCGCGGGTGCCGATACCTAAAGCCTCCACCCGTTGGTACCAGGCGACCAATGCGGGGAAAGCTTCCACGATCGGAACCAGATCAGGCAGCGCACTGTAGATCATCCACACCATGCCCCAAACATGAATGTCCGCACTGTCAGCCTGCGCCCCACCTAAAAATAAACCGTTGAGCCCCAACTGCGCGTGAACGGCGCCAAGATAGGCGCGCAACTGACTGCAACGATCGGGGTCTCCTATCTCGAGGGTGTCAAAGTCGACGTCCGGAAAGACCTGCTTTCTATCAGCAAGAAAATCCGCATCCCACCTACTCTGGTAGGTCGCCAGCGCGGAATGCAGCAGCGGGACAAACAGGCGCTCACCCCATGCATAGAGCGCCGCATCAACCAAGGGGCCGCGCGCATTGATCAGCGGGCCGTCAGGCGCAGACTGGTCGATTGCCCTCGCGACCATCCAATTATCAATAAAGACATCCGCTCCGATCTGCAACACCGGCGTACCCCGGTAACCGCCCGTGAGCTGCTCCACATCGGGCTTGGGCGCAATCATGGGCATCTCAACGCTCAGCCATGACAGGCCTTTTAGGCCCATCATCTTCTGCGCCTTTTGTGAAAACGGCGAAATATCGTATTGATGCAGGATCAGGTTTGTCGTGGTCATAATGATGACTCCTTGCAATGCCGCCAAACCCTGACGCCGTCTGGTGTGATCGTCAAGGGTGCCGATAGGCTCCCGTAAAAAGTTTGAGTGTCTCGGGGCTGACCGGCTAAGCTTGGGCGATGAATGCCTTAGCCGCTTTTTCCCAAGTCGTTAAAGATGCCACCTCTCAGCTGGGAGAATCTGACTTTGCGCAGGTAGTGAGCAATGGCATTCGAGAATTGATAGCAGCCGATGACACCTCGCTGATTCGCTACCTCGACGCAGGGCCGCCTGTGATCGAGTACACCTTGCCGACGAAGCGGCGGGGAAAAACGATACTGGACCGCTACGTGAAAGGCCCTTTTTTGCTCGATCCCTTTTATCGCGCTGCTGAAGTAGAGGGGCGTTTTGGCGTATTCCGACTGAGTACACTGGCGCCCAGCGGGTTCAAAGAGAGCGAATATTTTCGCACGTGGTACCACGAATGTAGCTTTCAGGATGAGTGTGGGCTGCTAATCAAGCTCAACAGCGGCTCTATTAATCTCGCTTTGGGTATGACCGATGGCAGCCGCAGATTCTCCAAGCGCCAAGTTGATCAACTTGAAGCCATCTTTCCTGCAGTAGAGGCCTTGGTGCGTCGACACTGGAGTGCACCCGCGCCCACTGCTGAAAATTCAGGCCTGCGCGAACGACTGCAGAAGGCGCTGGGCGCTTTCGGTTCCTCACTCCTCACGCGGCGCGAACAACAGGTGATCGAGCTGGTGCTGCTCGGGCACAGCACCCGGCTCGTCGCCGAAAAGCTCGGCATCTCCGCCGAGACGGTCAAACTGCATCGCAAGCACGCCTACGCGAAACTGGATATCTCGTCTCAGGCTGAGCTGTTTTATCTCTTTGTGGATGCCTTGGCGAGCCATACGGGGGATAGCGGTGCGGACCCGCTGACCAGTTATCACCATCAGCGCGCACGGGGTTAGCTGGCATGACCAACGCCGAGCAAGATGTGTCCCGGCTAATGCAGGAGGGCTTTGATGCCTTGAACCGTGGCCAACTGGATGTCGCGGCCAAAGCCTGCCAAAGCGCGCTGTCACAGCGCCCGGATCTCGCCCCCGCCCATTTTCTCGTTGGCCTGGTGGCAATAGAGGGGGACGAGCGCCGTGTCGCTCATGAGGCATTCAAATCCGTGGTCAAGATCGATCGCGATCATGCGGCAGCATGGGCGCAGCTGGCGCGTCTCAACGCGAGCGAAGGGCGCATCGCACTCGCTGAATCCGCCCTCAAAGAGGTGCGACGCATTCAGCCCTCTGACCCGGCAGTGCTGGACCTCACCGGTACCGTGCTCAACCAGTTGGGCGAATACGAGACCGCCAAGGCCTTTTTTGCCCGCGTGAATCAACAGGCGCCAGGCAAGACCGGATACATGATGAATCTGGCGAACGCACTGGTATTCAACGGGGACATTGATGAGGCGGCCGATCTGTTCAAAGAGGTCATTCGCCTCGATCCACGGAGCGCCCAGAGCCACTGGGGCCTGGCCAATGCCGTGAAGGCACAGGACGACCAGCACATCGCGCAGATGCGGGACCTAGCGGAGCACTACCCAAAAAATCCGCGAGCGCAAGGCTTTCTCTATTACGCCATCGGCAAAGAGTGCGAGGACCTACAGGACTGGAATGGGGCATTTGAAGCCTTCTCGGTCGGGGCCGCAGCGCGGCGTCAAACCGTCGAATTCGAGGAGGCGGCCGAAGTGGCCATGTTCGAGCTCATTCGTGAGCGCTTCAATGCAGCCTGGCTAGCCACACAACCACCGGGCAATCCTGATGACTCACCGACTTTTGTGTTGGGTCAGCCGCGCACCGGGACGACGCTGATCGAGCGCGTGATCACCAGCCATTCGCAGGTGCACTCAGCCGGTGAATTACAGCAGTTTGGCCTCGCCACACGCCGCGTCTCCAAACATATCGATCGACGCCGTTTCTCGGCAGAGCTCTTCGGTGCCGCCGCCGAAGCGGATCCGCGCGCCATTGGCGATATGTACCTTCAAACGAGCGCACGTATGCGGGGCAAAACCCCTCGGTTCGTCGACAAGCTACCGGTAAACTATCTGCACCTGCCGCTGATTCTCTCCGCGCTGCCCAACGCACGGATTGTGCACCTTGTGAGGGGCCCTATGGACGCCTGTTTTGCCAGCTTCAAACAGTTGTTCGCAGATGCCTATTTGCATTCGTACGAACAGCAGGAAATGGCGCGGCACCACATTCGCTATCGCCAATTGATGGATCACTTCCGACAGGAGTTCCCGGGGCGCTTTATCGAAGTCAGCTATGAGGATGCGGCCCGAGATCTCGAGCCTCACGCCAGAGCCCTGATTGTTGCGCTGGGGCTCGAATGGGAAGACGCCTGCCTCAATTTCCATGAGAGCGATGCGGGTGTTGCCACCGCCAGCGCCGTGCAGGTGAGGGAGCCCGCCCACACCCGGTCAATCGGGCGTTGGCGGCAATACGAGACCCAGCTCTCCCCGATGTGCGAGACGTTGGCACAGGCGGGCGTTCCGCTCGACTGAGGCCAAAACACCCTCTCCAGGTACCCCCTCTGGGGAGGGGTATACAGCGGAGCAAGATAGCGCGAAACTTACACGCAGCGCGACCCTAGCATGCGACGATAACGAGCGCCCGAGGAGCATGATCAAAGCTCCCTCGGCGCGAAGAAGAAACAACGGAGGCCCACCGTGAACTTTTCCCAGTCCCGAAACCGTTTTCACCGCCATTTATTGCCACTTGCGGTCTCTGTTGCCGTCGGCACCACTGGCGTGGTCAGTGCGCAGACCCTCGAAGAGGTAGTGGTCACCGCCACCAAGCGCGAAGAGAGCGTGATGGATGTGCCGCTGGCGATTACCGCGCTGTCCGGTGATTTTATCGCGAGCACCAACCTCGATGACGTAAAGGATTTAATTTCCTATACCCCGGGCGTCAGCGGTAACTCGCAGGACTCCTACATCGACGCGGTCAGCGTGCGCGGTGTTCGAACCCAGGACTTTGGCGTCGGTGGTGATCCGTCCACCGCCTTCTTCAAAAACGACCTCTATGAAGGCCGCAACGGCGCGGTGGTCACCAGTCTCTATGACATTGAACGGGCTGAGATTCTGCGCGGCCCTCAAGGCTTCTTGTTTGGACGAAACTCAATTGGTGGCGCGTTCAGCGTGCACACCAACAAGGCGCAAATCGGCAGCGGTGACGGGCACATCGATATCGATCTGGGTGAGCGGGATCGCGCCTCTTTTGAAGGTGCCATCAATGTTCCGATGGGCGACAGCTTCGCGATGCGGTTTGCCGGCTACTACTCTCAAGAAGATGGCTTCGCCAAAAACGTCTATTCGGGCAGGGATGAGATCGAGCATGAAAAATGGGCGCTGCGCTGGTCGACGGCCTTTGAAACTGATCGCCTTAACGTGCAAACCATGGTCGAGTACGAAGAGCGCCGCCAAAGCGGTTCCATGTACCGCGCCATTGACACAGGTGGCATTTGGGACGCCTTCGACGCATACATTGTCGACGACACCAGTCTGGCCGGCAGTAATGAGGAGCTGGATTCCGATATCAGCGAGGGTGAAAGGGACGATGCTGACATCCTGACGCTGGGCTTGTTCATCGATTATGACCTGGGCTTCGCGACCCTGTCGTCCAACACGGGCTTCAAGGACCACGACTACTATTACAAGGAAGACTACGACGGCACGCCGCTGAGTATTAACAACTTCCAGTTCCAGCAGAGTGGCGAGTACTTCCAGCAGGAGCTAAGGCTGACGTCTAATAGTGACGGCCCCCTGAGTTGGTATACGGGGGTGTCCTACTACGACGAAGAGCTAGACGCCGAGTTCGCCGCCATCGGTTCAGAGGACCTGATGTGTCAGTACTACCTGAACTACTACGCCGAATATTACGGGTACGAGTTCTATTCAGGTTGTAGTGACTACTATTACGACTTTTACCCAACCGCCGACGGCATGCTCACCGAATCAGGCAAGATCAAGGGTAAATACACCGGTTGGGCTGCCTACGCCAATGTGGGCTTCGACATCACCGAGCGCCTAAATGTCGAGCTGGGTGTCCGCTATACAGAAGATGAAAAAGACTTCGGTACGCTGGTGGCCGAACCCGACAGCTATCTTGGCCCTTACTTCACCTATGGTTTCTCTACGGATGAGTACATCACCGATACCCAGAAATGGGATGATACGACCTTCCGGGGGTTGGTGACCTACGCGCCGACAGAGAACAGCATGATCTTTGCCAGCTACACCCAGGGGTTCAAGTCTGGCGGCTACGGTAGCTTCTGGATTGAAGACACCAATGGCAATGTCCCGGCGTATGAAACGGGCATCACCCAGAGTAGTGGCTACCTGCCGGGTACGTTCGAACCCGAGACCGCTGACTCCTATGAGATCGGCTTCAAAACCAACTATCTAAATGGTCGCGGTAGCTTCGACGTGATCTTCTTCATGTATGAGTATCAGGACATGCAGGTGATTAACTACGTGGATGTCGATTACGATGATGACGGCGTGGCAGACGCGTTCTCCGGACGGGTGCTGAATGTTGGCCAGACCGATGGCGAAGGCGTGGAGCTGTCGACAACGGTGGCGCTTAACGACCACTGGACGCTGTATCTCGCAGGCGGATATCTGGACACGGAGGCAACCGGTCTGCAGGATATTTGTGGCCTCGAGGACACCAACGGCTGCGAAGGGAGCTCCTTATTTTGGGCGCCCGAAATCACGGCAGCAGGCAAACTGGATGCGCGATACCCCATGGGCAACGGCACCCTCACCGGCAGCTTTGAATTCTTCTATGAAGATGAGCGGGGCGGTAGCTGGGAAGCGAACCCCGAGGGCTATATTGATGCCTTCACCATTGCCAACCTGCGGGTCGGCTACGAGTCAGAGAACAACTGGTATGTGCAGGCCTATGCCGAGAACGTCTTCGATGAGTTCACTTGGGACGGCTACAACGCCAACGGCGGTATCTTGCCGTCGCACTTCTTCGGCCCCATGCGCCCGCTAACGATCGGCGTGCGCGCCGGAATGAGTTGGGATTGAGCGCAACGCTGACACAAAAACGCCGGCACTAGCCGGCGTTTTTGTGGTGCGCTAATGGCGCCCTTGTTAGCACGCAGTCAGTCACAATAATTTGATCGCAAATGTCACTCAGGTCGGCTGTTCGGCGCCAATTTTGACGTCGGGCCGATCAGCTGGGCTCTCAGCTCGGGTCGGGGTGTATCAGGGTCGAGCCAGATCCCGCCGAACAAGCTCCCGAAATCTCGATCATCAATACTGCCGATCGGACTGCCGTTAAACCAGAATGCGCTGTCGCCAGACGCATTCAGCCCGAACACCAAATTATCGCCACGAGCGATATCTGGCCACATGGCATTCAGTTGCTGTAACCATTCACGCTGCCTTGGGTGGCTGCGCCCTTGCTGACGCCACGCCTTATCGGTCTCTTCAACCAGCTTGCTGGCTGGAATATCGCGCAGATAGCGGAGCGACAGCTGATAGGGCGCCTCGCCCTGCCAGCTCCCACTCGGGGTGAAGAGCTGGGAGTCATAAACCTCCCAAAACAGCACCTTCAAACGCGCCGTACCCACCAGAGGCCAGCTCTCAACTGCTAATTGCAGTTCATCTGGTTCGGCAGGGCTGACAGCAGCAGACAGGCTCGGCCCGCTGACACGCTCGGCCACCGGGGGGCTATCAGCCAGCGCGACGGTAGTTATCAGCAGCCAAAATAGTGGCATAAGATACCGCTTCTTCATTGACCAGCCGCCATCCGATGACTGATTCGGTACAGCAGGGGGAGTAGAAAAGCCCAAACGGCAACCAGCACTACTGCCGTCTGTGCACTCCCCAAAGGCAGTGATACTGCCCCCAGACCAGCGCCAACCAGGTAGTTGAACGGCACAGCGATCCCACCCAATACGGCCGCCAACCAGAGAGATTGTCCGATTTTGGCAAAGCTGCGATAGATGGCCGCGGCAAACACCCACCACAGCACCATTAGCCAGGCTGGCACAATGGTCGCCGTCTCAAAATCAAACACGCCTGCTAAGGTCAGCACCACGTCAACGCCGAAGCCGGTCATCGCAACCGGTAACAGCCGTCGGAATTCACCCATGCGATCGGCTACCAGAAAAAAATGGACCGCCAGAGATAAAAGACCTACGGGTACCCAAGGCTCTCTACCCAGCACACAACAAAACCAGGTGGCCTGAAACCACACCGCGTTAAACCAAAATCGATCGACCAGCCGCATAGTGATCAGATACGAGGGCTGGGGAGCCCCAGATCAGACTGGGCTCGGCATGACGCCATAATGTTGTCCAGTCCGATCAAGGGCGATCGCCAGTTGATCAACAAGGAAATCGATTTCTGATCGTTCAGTGACAAAGGGGGGCGCCATAATCATCGCATCTCCGGTCTGACGCACCATGAGCCCTTGAGTAATCGCCGTGTCGCGAGTGTGCACCGCCGCGGCTGATTCGGGCGCCAGTCGCTCGCGAGAGGATTTATCTCTTACCAACTCAACGGCAGCGAAGAGCCCCTGCACACGCACCTGACCCACGATGGGATGATCAGCCAGCTCCAGGAGCCGGCTCGCGAAATAGGGCGCAAGATCCACAACCCCCTGCTCAATGATCCGCGTTTCCTCGAGTATATCGAGGGTCGCCAAACCCGCAGCACACGAAGCAGGGTGCCCCGAATAAGTGAGGCCATGGGCAAACTCACCACCCCCTGACAGCAGTACATCAGAAATTTTTTGGCTGATCAGGCTTCCCCCCAGTGGCATATAGCCGTTGGTGACCGCCTTGGCGAAGGTCACCAGATCCGGCTCGGTACCGTAGGTCTCGAAACCAAACCACTTGCCGGTACGGCCAAAGCCACAGATGACCTCATCCGAGATCAGCAAAATGTCGCGTTCATCAAGGATGCGCTTGACCTCTGGCCAATAGGATTCCGGAGGCACGATTACCCCGCCCGCACCCTGCACTGGCTCGGCGATAAAGGCGGCGACGCGATCTTCACCCAGCTCATCGATTTTTTTCTCAAGTTCGCGCGCGGCTGCGATACCGAATGCTTCGGGATCAAGATCGCCGCCCTCTTCAAACCAATGCGGCTGCTGGATGTGATGAACATAATCGAGGCCCATCGTTTGCTTGTGCATCGCCGACATACCGCCCAGCGACGAAGCCGCAATCGTGCTCCCGTGGTAGGCGTTGTGGCGACTGATGATCAGTTTCTTGTCGGGCTTACCCAGCAGGTCGAAGTAGCGATGAACCAACTTAATTTGGGTGTCGTTGGCCTCAGACCCCGAATTGGTAAAAAAGACATGCTGGAAGCGCTCCGGTGTGACCTGGCAGAGCCTTGCTGCCAGCTCCGCCGCCGGCTGGTTCGAACACCTAAAGAAATTGTTGTAGAAAGGGAGCTGGGCCAGCTGCTCTGTCACCGCTTGCTTGATGCGCTCCTGGCTATAACCAAGATTGCAGCACCACAGGCCGGACATACCGTCCTGAATTTTATTACCGTCTGAATCGTAGATGTAGACGTGCTCAGCGCGGCTGACAATTCGCCCACCATGCTGGGCGTAGTCCTCAAAATCGGTAAAAGGATGGAGGTGGTGGGCCTGATCCAACTTTTTGAGTGCTTGCGTATCGAGCGTCGCGGTCATCATGCCTTCTCCTGTGATGCTGTGCGACGCCGTCCATCCCCTGACGGATTACCTTTCGCCGCATTAGCGATTCCGCGCAGTATCACATCGGGGGGACGGGGCTGTCAGTAACCCCAAAGGGAGAGCTTGGTAGACAGCGTGCGCCTCGACGCGCAAACTTCCGCCTGTAACTAGTGAGGTCCTATGACTCTGGAACGCGTTGACGAACAATACCGTGGCTTGACCTATCCCTGGGGTAGGCTGGAGCATCCCGGAGATGAGCCTTTTGAGGTGGCCCCGGGGGTATGGTGGCTTCGATTTACCATGCCCGGACCCCTTAACCATATCAACCTCTGGTTACTTGAAGACGGGGATGGCTGGACCATTGTCGATACCTGCCTGAACCTCGATTCCGCAAAAGCGCAGTGGGAGAATCTGTTTAATGGGTTTATGGCAGGCAAGCCCGTTAACCGTGTGATCTGTACCCACATGCACCCTGACCATATCGGCCTGGCGGGCTGGCTTTGCGAGCGTTTTGACTGCGACCTTTATATGACGCAGGCGGAATTTCTCTCTGGCAGCCTGATCATGAGCTACACCGGCGAACAGGCACCCCCACCTGCGATCTCTTTCTATCACCGAACGGGTTTTTCTGACGACCAGCTAGCCAATTATCGGCAACGCTTCGGCAGCTTCGGGCAGTATGCAACGCCGCTCCCCCACCACTATCAGAGACTGACTGACCGACAGACGCTGTCTATCGGCGATCGGTATTGGCAGGTGGTCACGGGCCAGGGCCACTCACCCGACCACGCCTGCCTTTACTGCCCCGCCTTGCAGCTCGTGATCGCCGGAGACCAGATCTTGCCGCGCATTACCCCCAATGTCTCGGTGTTCCCGACAGAGCCCGACGGGAATCCACTTGAAGACTGGCTGGCGTCCAGCACACGACTGCTTGGCATGCTGCCGGAAGACCTGCTCGTGTTGCCGGCGCATCAGTCTCCCTTTACGGGTGTCAGGGTTCGGCTCAACCAAATTATTGAAAGTCATCGCCTCGCGCTGGCCGACCTATACGACCTGCTCATGACGCCAAAGCTGTTGCAAGAGTGCTTCACCACCCTGTTTAGCCGGGATATTGGCGACGGCGAGATCCAGATGGCGACCGGTGAAACCGTAGCGCACCTGAATTATCTTTTGCATCGCGGTAACATTCAGCGGCGGATTAACGCCGACGATCGGTACGAGTACCAATCAGACCCTGAGGCGCGCTATATCGACGCTGAGTAAGAGCCTTTGAAAACACTAAGTAACCGGTTAAAAACGCTAATTTTCCGCTGGTACTACCGGCGGATGAACCGCTTGGCGTGGGACGCCACCCCGCTGCCCGAAGTCAACACCAGCTTCCTGCAGCTGCCGTTACCGGAGCAGGCACTGGGCGCTCGCATGTATCACGGCTCTCGTCATCGTCCACTCCTCATCTACTTCCACGGTGGCGGCTGGACCATTGGTGATCTCGATACCCACCACCCCTTCTGCCTGCATCTCGCGGATCAGACACGTTGCACGGTGATGTCCATCGACTACCGACTGGCACCGGAACACCCCTTTCCCACCGCCCATAAAGATGCGTTAGCGGCCTCTCGCTGGATCCTCGATAACCTCAATGCGCTGGCGCCCAACAATGGCGAGGTGGTCATTGCCGGTGACAGTGCGGGCGGGAACCTGACGCTGGCTACCGCCGTGCGCTTACCTGATGAGCCCCGTTTACGCGGTTGCCTGATGCTTTATCCCGCCGTGCAGCACTACCATGCGGGCATGCGCTCCTATACCGAGCACGCAAAAAGCGGCCCCCTGACGACACCGATTATGCGCTGGTTCCTCGACACCTACCTCAACGGGCTCGCTCCGGCTGACCCGGCCATCGAGATAATGTTCCCGGATCGGCGAGTCCCGCTCAGCGGATTTCCGCGCTCATTGCTCGTCACAGCAGAAAAAGATCCCCTGCGGGACGACGGAAGAAGGCTGGCAAACGCTTTGCAGCGCGCCGGTGTCACCGTGCAGCACGAGCACTTCTCTCAAGAAGCGCACGGCTTTCCATGCTCCGAGGGCCCAACTCCGGGGCACGAACGCTTTATGGCGCTGACTAAAGCCTGGATCGAGGCAATTAGCGCACGGTGATGCGCTCAAGGATCTCCATCATTTCAGCCTTGCTGAGCAGTCGCGGCGACACATAACCGTCGCTCTCGTCCATTGCCGCATGGGCCACCGCTGTCCATTCGGCGGACTGAATCCGAGGGTCTGTGTCTGCGATACCAACCTTTGCAATCAAATCTGTCACCGCCTCAACAAAAGCCTGTGCTCTCGCGGCAGGTGATGCGGCGTCAGACACTTGCGTCACTACCGCCAGTTCGGCCAGGGCAGTTTCTGCTTCAGCAAGACAGGCTTTGAGCACATGAGGCAAAACCAGCGCGTTTGCCTGACCATGGGGAATGCCGAAACGCGCCCCCAACTGATGCGCAATGGCATGCACATTACCCACTCCCACCTGATTAATGGCAATACCGGCATGGTAGGCCGCGACGGCCATACCCTGCCGCGATTCGATATCTCCCGGATTTTGCACCGCTCGCTCCAGCCATCGGAAAACACCCTGAACGGCCAAGCGCCCATTTTCCTTGCGCGTGCCGCGATCCCAAATGCAGATGTACGCCTCGATTCCATGGGTGAGCGCGTCGATGCCGGTTGCCGCAGTCACCGGCGCCGGCAATCCCAGGAGCAACTCCGGGTCCAGCGCCACCGCCTGGGGGAGCAGCCCCTCAGCCACAATAATATGCTTCAGCTTTTCTGCGGGGTCTTTAATCACGGCCCCCATGGTGGCTTCGCTACCCGTGCCCGAGGTCGTGGGAACGGCGTATATGGGAACAATATCTTCCGGCGTTTTGTTTAAGCCAACCCATTTATCCGGGGATTCGTCACTGGAGCGAGTACAGGCAATAATCTTCGCGGCATCCATAGAGGAGCCCCCTCCGACCGCCACGACCGCCGTGCAACCTGCCGACCGGAGCACCTTGGACCCCTCGACCACGTGGGCAAAGGTAGGGTCCGGGTCGACACCGGCGTACCAATGAAGATTTACGCCAGCGTCGATCAGACCGGCTAATGCCCGCTCGGCCAGTCCCAGCTCTTTGAGCGCCTTATCTGTCACCACCAGCACATCGGTGTGCCCAATATCGACAATGCGGCGACACAGGTCAGCGGTCGCGCCCTGCCCCACGTAGGAAAGGTGCACACCCGCTGCCTTATTGCCAATCAGTAATTTGATCAGTCCTAACTGAAAACCCCGTTTGAACCGCCGAACTGGCATGGATCGCAACATACCGCCTCCCAGATATCTCGTAGTCAGGGTAGTCTATCTGTACAAGACCAGTGGCAACAGCCTGCGATGCGCTAAAGGGAAGCCTGAACACTATGAACAGACGCTACATCGAATTCGCAACACCCGAGTCAGCCCAATTGGTTACCGATAACCCGCCAGACCCTGGTCCGAGTGAGGTGCTGATTGCGGTGCATCACGCGGGGATCAACCGTGCCGATCTGTTGCAGCGTCTTGGGCTCTATCCGCCCCCTGAAGATGCCTCTCCCATACCAGGGTTAGAAGTAGCCGGCGAAGTCATCATGGTTGGCGAGGACTGCACTCATCTCAAGGCGGGCGATCGGGTCTGCGCCCTCACACATGGCGGAGGCTATGCCACGCTCGCCATGGCCCGTGAAGATCACTGTCTGGCGCTGCCAGACGCCATCACCACCGAGCAAGGTGCCGCGCTGCCCGAGGCGCTGCTAACGGTCTGGTACAACGTTTTTGAACGCGGCCAGCTGGCAGCCGGAGAGACCGTATTAATTCACGGTGGTAGTAGCGGGATCGGCTCCATTGGCGTGCAAATGGCGAAGGCGATGGGTGCCACCGTGCTCGCTACCGCGGGCTCAGCAGAACGCGCCCATAAGGTATCCGAACTGGGAGCGAGTTTTGTCGCCAACCATCGCGAAGATAACCTCGCCGAACAGTTCACCCAGGCGGGTTATGCCGGCAAGATCGACGTGATTCTGGACATTGCAGGAGGGGACCTCATGCAGGTCAATCTGGATCTTGCTGCGCCAGATGGACGCATTGTCTGTATTGGCGTGATGCGCGGTATGTTGAGCGAGATCAATCTAGCGACGCTGTTTATGAAGCGCCTCACGCTGACCGGCAGTACGCTGCGCAGACTAGAGGTCACTGAGCGTGCGCGCTGCTTTAGCGCCATTCGGGACCACATTTGGCCGCAAATCATCGCGGGCGATATTCAACCGATCGTCGACACCGCTTATCCATTAGCGGCAGTGCTCGAGGCCCATGAGCATATGCGCTTGGGAACACATTTTGGTAAGTTGGTGTTGGACTGTCAGGGGGCCTGACGGGCCATCAGGAACACGCAAACGAACCCACTATAGGGCGTGCCATACTAAGCGTGCCATTTATCAGGAAGCCAACTCCCATGCGCGCATTTTTGCCTGACACCCCAACCGTGACGCAACGAATCAGCGGGCTATTCCTTGTGCTGCTTCTTGCCGGCTGTGGCGGCGAGAGCGTTGCCGGAATCTCAGAGGCATCAAACGAGGCGCCAGACGCAAGCAGCACCTCTGTGAGCACCGCGCCAGCCGAAGAAAGCGAGGGCGATGCGGCAGAGAATAGCGCTAACCGCTCCACACCTGGACTGAAGCGTTTTGGCGTCACATCGCACTTTGGGGATCTCGACACAATGGTCGAGCGCCGAGTTATCCGGGTGCTAACCGTGTATGGTCCCGGGCGTTATTTTCTGGAAGATGGCCCTCGCGGCACGGTTCAGGAATACGCCGACAAACTACAGAAAGTGGTGAATGAAGCGTTCAAGACCGGGCTCCTTACCGTACAGGTGGCCGTCATACCTGTGGCACGCGACGAGCTATTTCCTGCTCTTGAATCAGGCTATGGCGATATTGTGATGGCAGGTACCACTATCACCGAGGCTCGCCGAGAGGAGGTGGATTTCACCAGCCCGGTCAGCAAGCCGCTCAAAGAACTGCTGATTACCGGGCCCAGCGCTGCGCCACTGACATCGCTCGCGGACTTGGCAGGAAAAACCGTTTATGTGCGCTTATCCAGTAGCTATGCCGAGAGCATTCGCGATCTAAACCGTGATTTGGTGGAGCAGGGAAAAGCCGCCATTCGGATCGAAGCGGTTGATGAGTCACTCGAAGATGAGGACTTGATCGAGATGGTCAATGCAGGACTGTTGCCCTGGGCCGTTGTCGACAGCTACAAGCCGCAGATGTGGCGTGAGGTCTTTGACCGCGTTACCGTGCGCGAGGATCTAGTGCTGCGCGAGGGCGCTCGTCTAGGTTGGGCTCTTCGGCCCAACAGCCCCAAACTCAAAAACTTTCTCAATACTTTTCTCCAGGACAACCGCGAAGGCACGCTGTTTGGCAACATTATCCGCAATCGCTACATCCGCGATTTTGATTGGGCCGAGAATGCTGCAGGTGCTGAGGAGCTGACTCGCTATCGGGCGCTCTCGGCGCTGTTTCGCAAATACGGCACGGACTACGGCATGGACCCCACTTTATTGGCCGCTCAGGGCTTTCAGGAATCGCGGCTCGACCAAAGCGTGCGCAGCCATGTTGGCGCCGTTGGCGTAATGCAATTACTACCCAGCACTGCAGAAGACAAGAACGTTGGGATCCCCAACATTGATGAGCTGGAGCCCAATATTGAGGCGGGCGCTAAATATATGGCGTTTCTTAAAGCCCGGTATTTCAGCGGGCCCGAGCTCGAGGGAATCAATGGCTCACTGCTGGCGCTAGCATCTTACAACGCAGGCCCCGGTAGGATCCGCCGGCTTAGGCGAGAAGCGGGAGAACGTGGCTACGACCCCAACCAGTGGTTTGATAACGTCGAGGTCATTGTGGCGGAGCAGGTGGGACGCGAAACCGTGCAGTATGTCTCCAACATCTTCAAATACTATCTGACCTACCGCTGGATCAATTCTGCTGATGCCGAGCGGGCCGCCGCACGGCGCGCAACCGGCATCGAGGACGCGCCCTGATTTAGCCCAGCAAGAAAGATTTCGTGTGCTTCAGGGAGCGCTAATCAGCCGCTCCGTCTCCTCGCACCACTGCAGGCGCCCCACCTCCGCGAAACGACGCCGTACACCCGGCGTGGGGCTCAGATAAAAAAGATCCCCGTTCGCCCCCGTCAACGTGACCTCGACGCCGCTCGCCCGCGCCACGCTGGCATTGGCCTTCATATGCTCGGCCTCGCCGTGGACCGGAACCGCCAAAGTGGGTCTCAAAATTTGATAAAGATCCGCCAGCTCCCCCTGGCACGGGTGGCCGGAAGCGTGAAGGGTTTGCTCGCTCTCGTCCGCAGAGATCACTTCAATGCCTCGGCCCCGCAGACCCTCAGTTAAGCGCTGCACCGATGCTTCGTTTCCTGGAATGGTCTTTGAAGAGAGAATGACGGTGTCGCCCGCCTCGATCACAAGATCGGGATGTGTTTGCATCATAAGACGATGCAACGCAGCACCCCACTCGCCCTGGCTGCCGGTTGCCACACCGAGCACTTCTGCGGGAGGGAGGTACCCCAAATGCTCTGCGTGTATGGGCTGGAAGTTGTCAGGCAATAAACCGACTTGCTGAGCGCAACGAGCCATCGCCGCCGCCGAGCGACCCAACACACCCAGGTAACGGCCTGTCAGCTGGGCGATGTTTGCCAAACTCTGCATCCTCGCCACATTGCTGGAGAAACAGCCCACAATGACGCGCCCCTCACATCGCTGTATCACCTGTCGCAAACCGACCGCGACTTCACCCTCAGAGGGCGAATGCCCCGCCTGCAACGCGTTGGTCGAATCGCAGATGACGGCATCGACTCCCTCGTCACCGAGCTCGCGAAATCGCCGCGAGGACCAGGCAGCGCCGACGACGGGATCGGCGTCAATCTTCCAATCTGCGGTGTGCAATATGCGGGAGTGCGTGGTCGTAATACTCAATGCGCAGGTCTCAGGAGTGGAATGAGTAATCGGAATCCACTCGATATCGAAGGGGCCGACCCTGATCTGCTCACCTGGCTCTATCTCAATCAGTGAGCTCGGCAGCACCCCCCTGCGGCTCCGTGTTTTTTCCCGCAACACGGCGGCTGCAAAGGGGGTGGCATAAACCGGACACCGCAGTTGCTCCCAGAGATAGGGCAGTGCACCGAGGTGATCTTCGTGGGCATGCGTCACAATCAGTCCGGCGAGTTGCTCGCGCCGAGTAGCAATAAATCTGAGGTCAGGCATTTGCACCGATGGCCGCAACGCTCCCGGTACCTGCTCGAGGGTGATGCCGCAGTCCACCGCGATCCACTGGTCTGCATGACCAAACAGATTAAAGTTCATGCCGATCTCCCCGCAACCTCCGAGAGGCAGGAAGACGACATCACTGCTGCGCGATTCGCTCATTCGAAGTCGATTTACCAGGTATAGCCAACCCGGAATTTTAGCGCTTGGTCGAGCTTGTCCTTACCCTCTGCCGCGCCGCCGTCATAATCGGCCGAGGCCTCGGCCGCTGCCTCCAATCCCAAAAACAGCGGAAACCTCAACCCCACTTTGGTGCGGTAGATGGATTTCTCCGCCGACGAAAGATTGACGATATTTGCCTGACGGAGGTACAGAGTCACCTTACTGTCAAAAAGCTGTGCTTCTCCAGTGAAGTTGATGTTGATGCCCGTGTACGAATCATCTACTGAATCCGTAAAGTCGGTGTCCACATAGGAGACGCCCATCTCGGCATCGAAGGTGAGCGTATCGCGGGTCAAGATTTTGCGGCCGTAGTAGGCGCTGGCATAGGACCGCTGGTCAATGTCAGCAAACTCGTTAGAACGAAAACCCAAGTTCACGCCAAGGTAATTGCGTGGATCCGTCAGGAAATAGTCGTACTTGCCTTCCACTCGCCAGTTATCCGCTGTCGACTGGCTGGTTGTGACATCTTTTCCATCAGCGTCCTGAACGGGCGCACCGTCCACGTCAGTTTCGGTAACCAGGGCGCTACTCTCCTCATAGTCAGCACGGAGCGTAATACGATCCCGGCGACTCTCGAAAATCGATTCCGCATCTAGATTGAGCTTGTCGGTTTCGGTATTTCCCCGGTTGTATTCAATCGCACTCGTGGCGCGCCCGGTAATGCGGTATCCGTGTCCCTGCTCCCATTCCTCCGGGTTGGCCACGTCCAACTGATCTAGGGTCAAATTGTCGGTGTCATCCAGCACCACCTCGCCGTCCACCACCATCAATGAAGTGAGCGCCAGTTTCTCCTGCTCGGTCGTGAGCAGCTCAATCGCCTCTTCAGATTCCAGGTACGTAATAGAGGACAAACTCACAACAACCTCCCCCATAAAGGCTGTCGTAACGTATAACTCACCATCATGAATATCGGTGATCTGGCCATAAATCACGGTCTGGTCTGCGAGCTCAATTTTCGCCGGGGAGACAGCTTCACTCGCCTCGGGCAAATCGGAGTCGGCCCGAATGGCACTACTGAAGACGAGCACGGTCAGTCCGAAGACAGCGATTAAGTGTATCCTTATCATTGCCAATTTTTGCAGCATCGCGGGCGTTTCATCCATCGGTTAATAGCTTCAAGCCGAACTTTAAGCCAAGCCCAATGACAATGAAATTGCACAACGCGACACACAACCTTCTTGTTTTGGTGGTTTCATGACACAACACTTTGATTACGACCTGATGGTGATTGGCGCAGGCTCTGGCGGCGTCCGGGCAGCGCGCAAGAGCGCCGAGATGGGTGCACGCGTTGCGGTGGTAGAAGAAGCCGCGCTGGGCGGTACCTGCGTGAATGTCGGATGCATCCCCAAAAAACTGTATGTTTATGCCAGTGAGTATGCGGCCGCTTGGCGCGAAGCCGAGGGCTTTGGTTGGCGAGCGGAAGGTGTCTCATTTGACTGGGAGACGCTGCGAGATAACAAAACCAAGGAGATTGCCCGGCTGAACGCGATCTACGGGCGCTTGCTCGAGGCCCCAGGGGTCGAGATTATAGAAGGACATGGCCGGCTCACCGGAGCCCAGACCGTCGCGGTCGGCGACAAAACGTATCGTGCCGAGAAGATTCTACTCGCCACTGGCACCTGGCCCGCTTTGCCCGATATCCCGGGTATCGAGCTCGCCCTCACCTCCAACGAGATTTTTGACCTGCCGCGTTTCCCCGAACGGCTGCTCATCATTGGGGGGGGATATATCGCTACCGAATTTGCGAGCATTTTCTCCGGGCTGGGCGCCAACGTGGTGCAGAGCTATCGAGGTGACCTGTTTCTCAGAGGATTTGACCATGACGTTCGTCAATTTCTGGCAGAGGAAATGCGCAAAGCCGGCGTGGATTTGCGCTTCAATCACCATGTCACCGCGCTCGAATCCGGTGCATCGGGATCGATCACTGCCCATCTCTCTGACGGAGAAGCCGTATTCGACGCGGTGCTTTGTGCGACCGGTCGTCGGCCTAATATTGGGCAACTGGGTCTCGAGCATACGGCGGTGTCGCTCTCAGACAGCGGATATCTGGTCGTCAATGAACACTTTCAGACTGCAGAACCGAGTATCTATGCGCTGGGCGATATGACAGGCGGCTGGGAGCTCACCCCGGTCGCTATCGGCGAAGCAATGGCTTTTTCCCAAACCCAGTTTGGCGGGCAGCCCCAAAGCATGGATTACGGCTGCATTCCCACCGCTGTATTCAGTCAACCACCCATTGGCACAGTAGGCCTGACCGAAGAGGCCGCCGAGGCCGCGGGACACCGTATCACCGTGTATCAATCAACCTTTCGGCCCCTCAAACATACCGTCAGCGGCTGCGACGAGCGCACGCTGATGAAGCTGATTGTCGATGCAGACACCGATCGGGTGCTGGGAGCGCATATGGTGGGCACCGATGCCGGCGAGATTTGTCAGGGACTTGGCATCGCATTAAAAATGGGCGCCACGAAGGCCGACTTTGATCGCACTGTGGGCATTCACCCCACTGCCGCAGAGGAATTTGTCACCATGCGGACGCCTCGTAGCTAGTCGTGGAACTTGCGGCATGGGAAGTTGTTGTACTGATTCTGGCAGGGCTGGCTGGTGGCTTTATCAATGTCATGGCAGGCGGTGGCTCGGTGATTACCGTGCCAGTCATGATCTTTCTCGGCGTGCCCGGCCCTATCGCTAACGGGACTAACCGGCTGCCCATCCTTGCCCATAACATCAGTGCAGCGGTGACCTATCTACGGCACGGCTTACCGCAATGGGGCATGATTCTCTCGCTCTCCTTGTGCGCCATCCCGGGCGCGGTAGCAGGCGCCCTGATCGGCGTTCGCATTCCCACCGAAGCCTTCAACCTGATTCTGGCCGGCGTGATGGGCGTGGTACTGCTACTGATGCTTTCAGGTGCGGGCGGCTCCCAAGCCTCGGGGGCATCGGGTATCTCTGGCCGCCGACGCCTGATCGGCCATGTTCTGATGGTCGCGGCAGGCTTCTGGGGTGGTTTTATTCAAATCGGCATGGGGTTCATCTTGCTGCCGATCCTCAATCGAGTCCTGGGGCTCGATTTAGTCGCAGCCAACATCCACAAAGTATTTATCATTTTGGTGTATACGGTATCGGCGCTGCTGGTGTTTGGCAGTCAACTGCAGTTGCTGTGGTGGATTGGCGCGATTATGGCAGTCGGCAATACCGTTGGCGGCTGGCTAGGCGCAAGGCTGACTCTGCGTGGTGGCGAGGCCATCATTCGCCGGGTGGTGATCTTTGCCATCGCCGGCATGATAGTGAAACTGATATGGTTCCCCTGACAAACAGACCAAGGAGCGGAGTCACGATGATCAATTGGACCACGCGGGCACAATATGCTGCATCGCTGATGCTGTGCGTCAGCATGCTGGGGTGCACGACCATGCAGGTTGATACCGCGCCATCAGACCGCTTTGCTGATAAGCGCTACCAATCTTTCAGTTGGCGAGCAGAAGTCCCCACAGGGGTGCCTGAATCCATGGAATCCCTTTATCGCCTCTCCACCACCGTAAGGGAAGTCGTCGCGACCGCACTGCAGAAGAAAGGCTATCGATACGAGCAATCGGGGGGGGACTTTGTAGTCAGCTACGCTTTCGGCGCGCGACTGGAGGGGGGCACTAACAACATGGCGCCCGATTTTGGGCCCACCAGTTCTGTCATCAACCGGAGTCCGGATCCCGCCGTCATGGACAACGCCTATGCATTGAGCGGCCCAAGGGAAGTCGCCAGTCTGATGCTCAGCTTCGAAGATGGCGAAAACTTGGCGCCCGTATGGTCTGCCAGTATCAGCCAAGTGGTGGAAAATCAGAACCAGCCGGATCTGGACAAAGTGCGACGCAAACTCGAGCCTGGTGTCGCAAGAGCGCTCCGTGTGCTCCCCGACGCCCCTACGCGCTGAGCCCGTACACCTGAGGGTTCGCGCAAAAGGGTAAGCGCTCCCCGGACATTCCGGCGTGCAGATTCTCAAGCGCTCTGGTCACCATCGCGAGACGCGTCGAGGCAGTTGCACTGCCCACATGGGGTAACAACACGACGTTATTCAAAGACAAAAATGGGTGGTCAGAGGGCAAGGGCTCCACCTCAAACACATCTAGACCTGCCTTTAGCCGCCCTGCTGCTAGCTCCTCCAGTAGCGCCCTCTCGTCTACAAGCAGTCCGCGCCCCGTATTGATGAGGGCTGCTCCCGTTGGCATGCTTGCCAGCCGACTGCGACTGGCAATATGAGTGGTCTCCGCGGTCAACGCAGTGTGCAGCGTGACGATGTCGCTGCGTGCAAACACTTCATCCAATGGGACGATCTCGACGCCCTCTATCTCCTTCAAAGACCGATTCCACGCAAGAATCCGACAGCCGAAGGCACGGAGCCGTCTGACTGTCGCCTCGCCGATAGGGCCCAAACCGACTACGCCAACCGTCGAATCGCTGAGATCAGTGCCCAACAGCAAGTCTGACTGCCAGCCTTGAGACCATTGACCCGATCGCATCCAGCGATCTGCTTCGGGAATACGTCGTGTCAGCGCAATCATAAGCCCAAGGGCCAGATCTGCGGTGCTGTCGACCAACACACCGGGTGTGTGTCCCACTGAGATGCCCGCGCGGGTCGCGGCATTAAGATCAATATGGTCAACGCCCACAGAGATGGTAGAAATGACCCGGAGTTGCTTAGCTGCGTGCATCACTGACTCAGTGATCGGCGAAGACAGCGCACACAACAAGCCCTCGGCGTCAGAAAGCCAGTTTTGCAGCGTTGCCTCTGGCATGGCATCCCTACCCGACCACATCAGCAGTTCATACTGATCTCGGAGCGGCACCACAATGTCCTCAGGCAGATCCAGACTGATCACACACTTGGACATCACAACGCGCTACTCGACACATCGGATGCAGAATCCGCTGACTTGACTGTCAACACAGTGCCAGAGGTCAGCGACCACATCACAACCAATAGGACAACCGCACTGGTGCCCAGCCAGGCCATCCCATAGCCGCCCTGCGCCAACAGCGCGGCAGCCAACAGCGGGCCCAGAATCCGCCCGAAGGCAGCTGAAGAGGCCGTTACACCAAAGAACTGCCCGCGTGAAGCGGGAGCGACTAAATGGCTTGCAATGGTATTCAGCACCGGCAGGCACAATGTAGCTGCCGAGAACACCAATAGACCCAGCGCGCCCATTTCCCAGGCATGAGTCGCAGCGGCTGATAGCGCCAGCGAGGCACTGAAGCACAGCGCCGCACCGCGCAATACCCAGAGATTGCCGAATCGGTCCGTCATGCGGCCCAGAATGTTTCCCTGCGTGACAACCATCACAATGCCGATCAACCCGAAAAACAGCCCCACTTCGCGCGCCTGCCAACCAAGGCTCGTCGCCACCCATAGTGGGAACAGATACACCGAGGCACTTACCGCAGACGTGTGAAAACAAAACTGGCAGATAAAGAGCGGCAACCCGGGACGCTTCACAATCTCTCGCAGGGTCGCGGGCGGGGCATCATCCGCTGCGGTATCAGCGGGACCGCCCCCGGCCCTACCCACTGGCAACAGGGTAAAAGCCAATATCGCCGCAAGGACCGATAACACACCGGCGACCAGACAAGGCAGCATAAAATCTGTCTCGCTTCGGGCGAGCACACCCCCGATAACGGGGCCGAGAATCAAACCAATACCAAAGGCCCTGCCAATAAGACCCATCGCTCTGGATCTCTGCTCAGGTGTGCTGGCATCCGCGATGAGGGCGGTCGCCACCGGGACACCTCCCGCCATCATTCCGGCCACCGCTCGAGAAACATAAACTAACCAGAGCGTATCAGCGATAGCCAGCAGGAAGTGAGATACCGCGCCGCCGAGCAAACAGATACTGAGTATCCGTCGCCTACCTACTCGATCAGACAGCCTGCCCCATATGGGCGCGACAATCGCTGCAGCGACGCTGTACGTTACGAGAATGAAAGCGATGTCATCAGTGCCGCCGCCCAGCTGCGGCGATAAAAAAGGCAAGATCGGAATCACAATGCCGAAACCTATCAAATCGACGACGATCACAAAAAATACCAGCCACGCCAGTGATTGCTGGCGGAGCCGATCAATAAACGGGGTCAAGATTCAGTCCAGCGGAGCGTCTCGGAGAGCGTGATATCAAACAGGTCCAGCGCGCGCGCCACA
>CALSVI010000015.1 GCA_943840615.1 uncultured Luminiphilus sp.
TACTGAATCACTATGGTGCAAGGATGATCGTGCTCGGACACACTCCCGACCTGAATATCATCACGCCTCGTTTTGATGGCCAAGTGGTGATTATCGACACGGGAATGTCTGGCTATTATGGAGGCCACCGGGCCAGCCTAGAGATTGACGGTGGTCGTGCGACTGGGCTTCATGGCAAGCAGGCCGTTTTGCTGCCAACTCAGCCAGAGGAGATGATTCCCTATTTTGAGACTCTGGCGGACCAAATGCCCGACAATCAGCGGTTGCGTGCGCATCTTGAAATGCTTACGAATCCACCCAATACGGATGATCTGACCGAGACAGATCGCATGAAGCGCGCACCTAGGTCAGGGGAGTAAGATGCTCCCCCCAGCCGCGATATGAGGGCTCAACCATGAGCAAAGTGCGTTATCTCCTCGCCGAGCTCGTGCGTCGACAAATGTTTCGCACGCTCGGCGCCTATATCGTCATTGTGTGGGGACTCGCCCAAGGTTTTGCGGGGCTGTTTCCTAGCTTTGGTGTACCGGACTGGGTGCTGCGGTCTTTCATTTACGCCAGCATGGCGGCAACGCCCTTGGTGGTGATTCTGGCCTGGAAGTACCAGTTCACCATGCAGGGGCTGGTTCGCGACACTGGGAACGAAGACACCGAACTGGATGGTACCGGTCTTTTGAATCACGCGCGGGCGCGACACGACACATTGGGTATCAGCCCTATTATCGTCTCGTGGCAATCTCAAGGCGAAGCACAGCAAAGAGTGGAGTCGAGTGCCCCGATTGTCATCGGCCGCGACACGGGTTGCGACGTGGTGATTCTCGACCCGCATGTGAGTCGCAGCCATGCCGTTATCTGGGCACACAACAGTGCCTGGTATGTCACAGACCTGAAAAGTGCCAACGGCACCTGGTTGGCCGGCGGGAGTATCTCCGAGGCCTTGCTGCGTGACCAAGACGTGCTGCATCTAGATGAGAATGGCCCCCAGGTAACCATCAGCGTTCAAGACACTGACGTCACTTTAGTCTCAGGCACCCACCCGTAGCGCTGCCCCCGGGATCTCTGCTGTATTCGGGAGCGGCACCTCCAGCGAATGAACAGGTCCACACCCCCCGGGGTAGGGTCAACCTCTAGAAATCAAAGCCGGCCTAACTGACCCTGATATGCTCGTCTGCACATCCGTCGCATCTGGTAGTGGACATGAAAGCTGAACTTCAAGAATTGATGAACATGTTGCGCAAGCTTCAAGGAGCAATCGACTTCGGCAATGCGCCAATGGCTGAGCGAGAAGAACTAGCCGGTGATGTGACCGACATCATGGATGCTCTATTTGAGGTGATGAAGAAAGTCCCCGACGAGTAACTCCCAAGCCTACTCGCCCCAAATCGCATTTCCTTAACCCAAAATTTGGGCAGTAGATTGGAGAGCAACCGCTGATATCTACCAATAAAGTATTGAAATATATGGATATATAGGGGTGATAGTGGTGCCGGAGATAGGATTCGAACCTACGACCTTCGCATTACGAATGCGCTGCTCTACCAACTGAGCTACACCGGCACGGGTCGCGGATGTTAAGGAAAAGGCCGGCGCGGCTCAATACCCCTCGCGTTTCTCTCTGAGCATTGACTGAGCCCCCCGCACATTTTAAGCGACTCTGCGTCTCTGCACGGCCGTGGTTTAATGCGGCTATGGCTAATAGGTTTAAACAGTGAATCGCTATCTCGTTACGGGAGCTGCAGGCTTCATTGGTGCCCATGTCGCTGCCGCGCTCCTTGATGCCGGGCACGAGGTAATGGGCCTCGATAGCGTCAACGACTACTACGACCCCGCCCTAAAAAGGCACCGTTTGCATCCGCTTCTTGGTCAACCACATTTTTCCTTTACGGAAGGCGACCTGTCAGACAGTGCGACTGTTGAACAGCTATTTCGAGGCGATCGTTTTCACACTGTGATCCATCTAGCCGCCCAGGCGGGTGTGCGGTACTCCCTTGAGAACCCCGACGCTTATATTCAGAGCAATATTGTGGGCTTTCAGCACCTGATCGATGCCTGCCGAACGACACCGCCGGTCCACTTTGTCTTCGCCTCCTCCAGCTCGGTCTACGGCAACAGCGAGCGAGACTGGCTCTCTGAGACCGATCCAACCGATACGCCCGTGAGCCTCTATGCCGCAACCAAAAAATCTAACGAGATGGTGGCTCACAGCTATTCACGGCTTTACGGTCTGCCGGCCACAGGTCTGCGGTTTTTTACGGTTTATGGCCCGGCTGGGCGTCCCGACATGGCCTATTTTGGTTTCACGAAAGCCATTTTTGAAGGCGCCCCGATTCAGGTGTTTAACCACGGCAATCTGGAGCGCGACTTTACTTATATCGATGACATCGTGAGCGGCGTGGTGTCCGTAGCATCGGCACCCCCAAGCGAGCTCGAGGTACCTTACCGGCTGTTGAACCTGGGCAACCATCAACCCGTTAAGCTCAGTGATTTTATTGCCACCCTTGAGGGCCTGATCGGAAAAAACGCCAACCAACATTTTGTCGCGATGCAGCCCGGTGATGTCTACCGCACGGCAGCCAATATCGACGCAGCAAGCGCCTTGGTGGGTTTCACGCCTGCAACCGACCTAACAACCGGGCTGGAGCGATTCGTCGCTTGGTACCGCGAGTATTACAGCGTTTGACGCTTCAGGGATTATCGGCAGAGCCTATTTCGTAAACCAGAATCGCGTGTCCGCCGGGGCTCGTGATCATCGCCTCACTGAATCGCATCCCCTCGGGGGTGACATCGGTCACGGTTTCACTCACCGGTGCACCAAAGACCCGCGCCGCTTGCAGCGTTTGCCCAATATTTGCTACCTGCACTACCGTGACCACCGCTGTGGGGATACCGGGGTCGGGCGCAGGCGACGCCGGATGCTCAATTAAAAATAAACCCCGTGGCTCGGTCGACGTCGACAGTAAAGCGCGACGAATCGGTTTCGCCGCATCGATGTTAAAGACTGGCCCCAGAAAGGGCTCACCACCCGCCGGCAGCGTGCCCTCAAAATCGAGGGTGAATCCCACCACCTCGGTAAAAAACGCAATCGACTGATCGAGGTCAGCCGTCATCAGCGAGACGCGCTTGATGCGCGCGGTTTGCGCACTCGCCGCTGCAACCAGCGCACCACACGCAAGGATAAGCATCATGAGCAGCGGCCAGGACCGCCGCGTTCCAAACACCGTCTCAGGTTTACCCATCATCTCCGAGGCCTATTGTGTGAGCCGCTATGGAGTAAAGAACTGCATGATCGACCCGTCCGGTGTCTTCACCGAAAACAGCTCAACCTCTCCGATCTCGCCCAACTCAACCGTGCTGGTATCTCGCCAGAGGCTACCACCGCGGTCCTCAATGAGGCTCTTCGCCGCATCGATGTCATCCACCGGGTACCGCACGGCGAGGATGCCCAGATTGGGCGCTTCGCACTGATCGGAATAATCAAAACCGTCCAGACCCATGACCTCGATCATTTCCATACGCCCAAACTCTCCTTCCACCGGATAAACAATGCCCGCTCGATAAGGGACTGACGTGGTCAGGCTGAGTGGAATGCCAATCGGGGTCGGAGTCGGGGTCTTGGCGGTGTAGGGTTTGCCTTTGTAAAAGGTGTCAAAGCCGAGTGTCTGCGTAAAAAAATCGTAGGCGACGTCGCGGTCCGCCACCATTTGCATCATGTTAAAGGGTGCCGTCATGCGCTCAAAATCAGGAATGGTCTCAGGGAGTGGCGGGCTGAGGCGATCATAAGTTTGCACCTGAACACCGTCGGGCCCACGGTAAATCACCACTCGCAAATCGGACTGCCCGAAATTGAGGGCAGTGATCGGCGTTTCTGTCCACCAGCCGAGCCGAATGGCGTCGTCGTAGATCGACTGCATGTCCTTTACGCGGATCATCATGCTGAAGTAGCAGCCTGTGTCCCAGGCTCTGGCACCAGGTCGCATGGGAACGCGCCTGCCGACATTTTCAAAGGTCACCAGACGCACATGGCCAAAATCACCCCCCATCGGGGCCCGAAGCAGGAGGTACTCACCGCTGGCCTCTGGCGCCAATCCCCAAGCTGCGATCGAGGAGGCCGACAAGGTGCCGCGGCCCAGCTCCTCGTAACCTCCAATCTCCTTAAAGAAGCGCGCGGTGACATCCGGATCTGTCACGCTGAGCACCGCTTCACGCCAGGGTTGGTCGGTAATAGGTTCCGCCGCCGACAGGGGACTCGCCACAGTGAATGCAACGCTCATTACCATCGACAAAACCACAGCCACTGCGCGCCATTCGGCTGTCTGAATGCATTGCTTGGGGCTCTCTGTCTTCATTTTTTGTCCTCTCATTCTCGCTGATCGTTCCGCTCGGAAATGGCTTACCTGAGGCATATCGCACGCCACAACGCGGTGGTGATCACGTTAATCCTCATTCGACAAAATCACTTTTCCAAAATGGGTGCGCTCGTCCACCATTTCGTGAGCGCGCACCAAATCAGACATGGGTAATACCGTATCAACTATGGGTTCGAGTTCACCGCTGGCGAACAGCGGCAACGCCCGTGTGCGAAAGTCCGGCATCGTCTGCGTCATAAAAGCAGGGCTCGTGGAAATACTCATCGACAACAGCTGAATATTGAGAATGCCAATGCGCAGGTTGAAGGTAATATCGCGGCCGCCGGTACTGCCAAACATGACGACCCGGCCATCCATGCCCATGGAATCAATCAGATCATCTGCGGTCGCATCACCAATCGTCATCAAGCCGATATCCATGCCCTGACCTTGGGTCAGTTGCGCCACCTGCTCCGACACCGACTCACGGGTGTAATTCACAACGGCGTCACAGCCCATAGAGGCCGCCTGCGCCAATTTTTCATCTCGACTCGCGGTCCCCAAAACCCAGCACCCCGCCTGTTTAGCCAGTGCTAGTGCGGCGCTGCCGACGCTGCCACCGACTGCTTCGACGAGAATCCGATCGCCGGCTTTCATCCCGCCTACGGTATAGAGGGCATGCCATGCCGTTAGCCAGCCGACAGGGATGGCGGCACCCTGTACAAAGCTCAGATTGTCGGGCAACAACATCAAATGGTCTGGATCACAGTCCACCACATCGGCATGGGCGCCGCGCGCTCGACCCAATACCCGATCTCCCCGGCTCCATCCCGTGACGCCCTCGCCGACCTCCTCAATCGTACCCGCCACCTCCATACCCATGACAAAGGGCAGCTCCTGGCCGCTGTAATCGCCGGCGCGCATACGAGTTTCGGCAAAGTTAATGCCGCTGGCGCCCACCCGCACTCGCACGGCGTTCGCTGCTAGGGCGCCTAAGTTGAGCGCGCCCCATACCATGACGTCCGGCCCGCCAAATTCGCTCACAAGATATCCTTTTGTCATCGCGTGCCTAGACCTCCTTTCCAATGCGTTGTTCGATTTCCTCGACTTCCAGCCCTGAAGGCAGCGAGTCGAGGGTGAGATACAAAAGCCCAGCCAATGCCAAGGGAACGCCAACCAGCACCGCGTAACCCAGATGCCAGCCCCAGGCTTCGATCGCCAGCGATACGCTGTAAGGCCCTGCTGCCGAGCCTAATGTGACTGCCAGCGATCCGCAGCAAGCCATTGCCAGCGCGCGAATACGAGTAGGAAAAACTTCTGCAAGGTAGGCGAACTTCACCGCCGCAGAACCATAAAAAAACATGCTCATGAGCGCATACACGAATAGGATCTGAGAAAAGGTCTCCGGCACCCAGACCAGCACCTGAAACAATATCGAACCCAATACGGTCCATAGCACCACCGTGTTCCGTCGGGTCCATATGCGTTCTCCCACCCAGGCCGCCAGTACATACCCGATCACACCAATGGCATTGCCAGCGCCAATCAGCAGCGAGAAGTTAAAAGCATCGAGTGCCCTGACCTCGCGTAAAAAGCTGGGGAACAAAAAAATCGACGCGGCATAAGCCCATACAAATAGAAACTGCGCCGCAAACAGGGTCAGTGCGCGCTCGCGGATACCTTTCGCAAACAGATCAGCGAAGGCCGGTGGGGCTTGCTCTGATCGGGCGGCGACGGATCGAGGAGGCTCGCGCAAATAGCGCCGCACCACCCAGACCATAGGAAGGCTGACCAGACCCACCCAGAACAGCTGCCGCCAGCCGTATTCTGTGAGTATCCACATGGACCACAGTGAAGCCAGCGCCCACCCAAGTGGATACCCAATCTGCAGCAAACCCATGAACAAGCCGCGCAATCTCGCCGGCATCTCCTCGGTAATGATGGCTCCGGTAATCGGGTAGCTCAGGCCCCCTACTGCGATGCTCGCACCCCGCAATGCGGTGAGCGTCATGACACCGGGTGCGACACTGATCAAAGCAACGAGCGCCGAAGAACCCAACAGCGAAAACTGAAATAGGGGCAGCCGTCCTACCCTGTCGGCCAGCCACCCCAGAAACACCAGCAGCACACCACCCAACAAAAAAGCCATCGATACGATCGCCATGACCTCGCTGAGCGCGAGTCCGAACTCGGCGCGGATCGCCGGCACGGCATAGCCAAACAACGCCAGATCCATCTGCGCCGTGGTGTAAGCGATCAAGCAAATAACAAAGGCCCGCAAGGGGTAGCCTTGCAAGGTGTCAGGCACTGACCCACATCCAGCTATAACCATCGGGCGCATAAAATGTGCACGCTGGCTCTCCGAATTCGTTCTGCCCAGCGCAATAGTCGGTTGCACCGGGCAGCGCCCCAGCATCGATACTCCTCACCCGATAACTGTAAGCAGACAGCCCGCGCTGCCCAGGCTGGCTCAGCGCGCGGTGATCCTCTGCATCAAAGTAGGGGGAGTACACCTGAAGGTACCCGGTGGGACAGTCCGGTGCGCGCAACCGTTCTACGCGAAACAGTTGTCCTGCCTCGAGCCTTAGAGCCCGTTGGGTCGGTGGTTCATCTCCCGAATCGTGAGCCTCGCCATAGGGGGCGGACTCAAGGCCAAAGACCGTTTTATAGAAGTCCGTATTAAAGGCGCGGCTGGGTTGAACCACATTGGCGTGGCTGCCTTCACTGTTTTTGTAAGGGAGTGCCCGATCGATGGTACCGAACCCAGGGCGGTCAAACCCGCCGCGTTGAATAAAGGCAATGCGACCATCCGGGTCAAAATAAAGCGTTTCCCGTAGCCCGATAAAAGGGCTGTCCCAAGTGACGTCAGGCGGGGGATTAGCAAGCGGCGCCGACACCAGATCCGAGAGCCAACGGTCATGGGTATCCGCGTTGTAATCGTTGAGACTATCGCGGATCTCCAGAATATCGTCGGTATACATGCCCATCCAGCGACTGCCTGTGATTAGCGGTTTATGAGCGCCCAGCCCCTCCCCTGCCAAATCGTCCCAACACTGCAGTCTCACCAAACCGGTCTCGTGGGCGCCACAACCTGAGTGGCGGAGTCGAACCGATTGCAGCGCAGAGGCATGACCGTAGAGCGCCTCGGCTTCGCTCGCGGTCAGACGGCCGTCGGCTTCGGGCAGAAATCCGAGCCCCGACCAGAATGCCAGCAACCGCTCGCGTTCCGACGCATGGGCGGAAAAGACAAACTCATAGAGACCTCCGACGACATTCATAGCGAGGGTTACAGATCGCCCCCCACCCGAATCACGCTTCGGCCCAGTAACTCCCGCGCCTCCCAGGCCCGGTGCGCATCTACCACCTCGGTCAAATCGAATTCACGCTCGATGGGAATCCGCCAGGTACCATCTGCCAAGGCTTTATGCGTCGCCGCCACCTCAGCACCGTCACAGATCGCTTGATGAAAATACTGGACAAACCCCGATACAGAACAGCTCTTGCCAATCAGCATCGACGGCGGCACCGGCGGCGCTTGCCCTGCACTCGCGCCCAGATAGACGATGTGACCCAATGGCGCTACCGCATCAAGATTCATAGGCGCACGGTCACCCGCATTGCCATCAAAGATCACATCGGCTCCGCGACCCTCTGTCAGCGCCTTAACCCCGTCGGGCCAATCTTCGCGGAGGTAATCGATGACCGCATCAGGGCCAAACTGCTCCGCAAACTCGAACTTATGCTCGCCCCCAACCAGTCCGATGACCTGAGCACCGGCTGACTTGGCGATCTGCATCACCAACGAGCCCACAGCGCCCGCTGCAGAGTGGACAACCACCCACTGATCCGGCTGGACCTTGGCCGCACTGTGAACCAGTAGCCAACTGGTATAGGCACAGGTGGAAAAGCAGCAGGCCAATGGCCAGTCAAAGTCATCGGGTACAGCCACAAGCGAACGCGCCGGAGCGGTGGCAAAATCGGCGTTGCCGCCCCACTGACCATTGGTCGCCACGCGCTGACCGATCAATGCCTCATCGACACCCTCGCCCACGGCATCGACCACGCCGCAAAACTCAAAACCAGGGGTAAAAGGATAACCAGGGTGGTTCCACTTGATGCGGTCTGCTCGTGCATGGCTATCGAGAGGATTCAACGCGGCATAGGCAACTTCTATCAGCACCTCTCCCGAACCGGGCTCGGGGACATCCGCCTCAATCAGAGTTAATGCCTCAGGTCCACCTGGTGCCGACACTGTCACGCTGCGCATAGCTGCTTCTCCCCCAAAACTTGGGCTCAGAGTAATTTTGATCGGTTGTTATATCATTAAGTCTTATTAGCAGGCATCAAATGTTGCGGCCCTGAAGCTGAAAATAGGGTGGCTTTTTATCGCGAACCCACATTTTCAGGATACCACCGCCCTTGCGCATTAAAGCCTATTGGTATATCAATAGGGCATTGCCGTGGTGTGCAGGTGTGGGGTATGTCCTGCTGTAGCCGTGCCAAGTCAGTAATAAACATAATATTTGAGGCACTCTCATGAAGCGAAATACAAGACTGAGTCTTTCATCAGCGGTTGCACTTGCCATTGCAGGCGCATTCCCTGGCACCTTGACCCTTGCACAAGAGTCCGCGGGACTAGAAGAAGTCGTAGTGACCGCCCGTAAACGGGATGAGTCCCTGCAAGAAATTCCCGTCGCGGTGTCAGTATTCGGCGCAGAAGACATTTTGATGAGTGACATGCGCGATCTTGAGGATGTGGCCTTGCACACCCCGGGATTCCAGTTCATGAATCAGGGCAACCAGCAGCCGGGCCGCTACAACACCCAGCTTCAGTTTCGGGGCCTGACCACTGCTCAGTTCTCGCCCAGCTTCGCGACCGGTGCACTGTTTATCGACGGTGTTTACGTATTAAACGGCGGCACGTCACTTAACTTGATGGACCTCGAACGCGTTGAGGTCATTAAAGGACCGCAGTCAGCTTATTTCGCGAGAAATACCTTCGGCGGAGCGGTTAACTTGATTACCCGCGACCCCAATGCCGAGGCTTTCGGTGGCGAGATCACTGCAAGCATGTCTGACCGAGGCCGCACCGATGTCAGCGGCCTCATTGAGGGCCCCATCATTAAGGATGTGCTGGCCTTCAGTCTGTCAGGACGCTTCTATGACAAAGAGGGGCACTACACCGCAACAGACGGTGGCCGAACGGGTGACGAGGAGACCACCACCTTTAATGGTGTGATCAACTGGACACCCACAGACAATTTCAAACTGAAATTGCGCTATAGCACATCTGAAGACGACGACGGTGCGCCGACCCAAGGCTACGTATCAGGCATTATGAATGACACCTGCACAGGCACTACGGTGAACTCTGCCGAAGGTGTGGCGAATCCTATCAACTACATCTGCGGCACGGTGCCGTACGGCAGCGCTGTCTCGGTTGATCCGGGCAGTAACATTATTTCGTCCAACACCGTTTTGCCGGTTGATATGTCTGACTTAACGGACCCCGACACCAATATTGACGGTGTGCCAAATGTCACCTCCATCGGCATGAAACGCGAGAGCGAGCGGTTGTCAGTTGCCGCCGGATATCAGTTTGACTCGGGTTATAGCATTGACGTGAGCTATGGAAAGAACGAACAGGAAGTGAACTGGATCCGAGACTTCGATTTGTCAGATCGTTTCGGCTGGTGGTCTCGTGACCCCCAGAATATGGATGATGAAAGCTGGGAGATTCGCTTGAGTAGCCCTCAGGACCAACGTCTCAGATGGCTGGTGGGTTACAGCTACTACGAGCAGGAGTTCCTTGCATCAGGTAGCGGCGGTGACGCAGCCACCTCCTGTTTTGCCTTTGACTTCTATGGCTATTCAGACGCCTACCCTGACATTTGTGTCTACAGCTTTTTTGATCCCGCGATTGGCGGTCTTGGCATAGGGAGACCGGGCAATGCCCTGGGCATCTTCAGAAATAGCCTCATTAATACGGACCAAGCGGAGGTTTCAGGTGTATTCGGGTCAATCGACTTTGACCTCACCGATAACCTGACCGTGATCCTTGAGGGACGTTTTGTCGAAGATAAGCTCATAAAAGGCAACGCTGTCGCCGGCACGGGCGATACGCGTCTTGAAGAAACCTTCGACGACTTCCTGCCGCGCGCGATCCTGCGTTGGACGCCTTCTGATAACACCACACTATATGCGAGTTGGTCCGAGGGTCAGATCGCCGGCGATTTTAATACCTTCTTCGCCCAGGCGGATGAGCGCGAAAAACCCCAATACACAGCGCAGGACGCCACCGTATCGGAGTTACTCGATGCCGAAACGCTGGAAGCAATTGAGTTTGGCTGGAAGCAGCGGTTCTGGGATGGTCGCGGACAAATGAATGTGGCCGTGTACATGCAAACTTGGGAGAACATTAAAGGCCGCTCCTCGTTCCTGATCAACGAAACCTGCCGCGCCGCAGATATTGGCACCGCGCAATGCCCTGAGGGCACGCTGGGTCAACCTAAAGCAACCTACCCTGCAGATGGCGGTGATGCGATCCCCTTCTTCAACTCGCGCAACGTCCTGATTCCTGGCGATGCCGACATCTGGGGTATCGAGTTTGAAGGCAAGGCGGCGCTGACTGATCGAACCGAGGTCGGTGTCAACATCAGCTACATCGAGTCGGAGTACGACGACTATACGTTCAACTTCGTGGCACCTATTGCGGGCTTCTCTCAAATGTCTGGCAATCAAACGCCTCGCCAGCCCAAGAACACCATGAGTGCATACGTATCACACGATTTCTCGTTGTTTGATCAGGGCGGATACTGGCGTCTGGACTGGTTCCATCAGGGCGAGTCTTATGTCGATGAATCTAACCTGGCGAGACTCGACTCCTACAGTCTGTTCAATCTGCGCATCGGCATGCAGTGGGAAAACCTGATGGCAGAGCTGTTCGTCATGAACCTGACCGATGAAGAAGCCTGGCAAACGGGCGCACGTTGGACAGACTTCTCCAGCCCATCCCAGTTTGCGTACTTAACAGCTAAGCAGGGAGTAGCGGTTTCACCGCTGGATAAGCGAGAAGTCGGTCTGCGAGTGAACTGGAGATTCTGATTTTTTAGTGTTGTGGCTTTCAGGCCGGGGCAACCCGGCCTTTTTTATGCCTGTTTATAATCGGTTGCCGCTTTGATCATTCGAGTAGCGACTCACGTCAGCAAGCGCCTGCCGGCATCGCACCACCATGGTTTCAGAGAGAAATTACGGCGGTTCGCGGCAGGGCGAGCACTAGTGATAGCGCTTGTACTTAGACATTTTTCCTACGCCCGCATTAAACGCATTATTGGGGTCCAACTCACGATAAAAGGCGGCGTGCTCGGGCTCCGCACAATACAGATGCCCCACGTTGTGCTCGGCTGGATACTTCGCACCGATCTCATCCAGTAAGGTCATCATCCGCGCTTTGACTGCCTCGGGGTCAACGCCCGCTTTGACCACAAAATCCCAATGGAATACATGACACATAAAGTGACCGCCGCGGTATGGCGCTGCGCACTGATCGAGTAGATCCTCTGGCAGGAACTCATGCCATTTTGAATAATTGCGCGGCAAGGCCACATCGAAGGTCACCATGCCGTTCGTCTCATTGGCATGGACTAAGTTGTAGCGCGCCGGTGACCCACCCGCTACAAGCCTGTGAAGCAACGCGGCGTCGCCCTCTTTTGGTGTGCATTCAAAGAAAGCTCCCGTGTCATTCTGTCGAGTCACGTCATGGAGCACTTGCCTGATCTCAGCGATAGCCGCGTCAGCGCCGACCACTATCAAGTGGTGTTCATAAACTTTTCGATAATCCCGCATCCGCTTTGGCAAATGATCCGGCCACAGCTGTGCCAATCGCTGCAGAAGGTGGTCAGCGCTCCGACTAGGGAGCCCCGGAATTTTTTCGAGCCAGCGATCCATTGTCGCCTTAATTCGATAAAGCCTTGGCAGAAATCCAGTTCCCAGATACTTGATAATCAGGAACATATCCTTGCAGTAGCCGTCAGCACCATCGAACCAACTTTGGTGCATATACTCACCCATTTCGGGAAGCTCGGTGCAATCAGAGAGTAATCGCCGCCTGATCTCATTCAACTGCTCGGGATCGTTGGTCCCAATATAGAAGACCTGCTCTGCCTTGGGCTTATCAAAAGTATCGACCCGCACCGCAAACACGGCCAACTTACCTGCACTGCCACTCGCCTCGTGCAAGCGTCGCTGATCGGCATTAAAGCGCGAGGGTGTTGCCGCATCCACTTCGCGCACCCTGCCGATATACTCGGGATCAGACGCCAAGCCACCGTCCAGCGTGGCCGCCTGTAAATCGAAGTCGCCTGCATCGAGGTTGCCCAGAATTTCCTCGGGGCTGTCACCCAGATCGATGCCAAGGTGATTCACCAGCTCGAGCTCACCTTGCTCGGTAAGGCGCGCAAACAGCGCCAACTCAGTGTAGGCGGGGCCGCGCTTAACCAGACTGCCCCCCGAGTTATTACAAATACCGCCCACTACCGAGGCGCCGATGCACGAAGAACCAATCACCGAATGTGGGTTCTTGCCATAGGGGTCCAGCATTTCTTCGAGTCGATAGAGCGTGCCCCCCGCAAACACCAGTGCCTGCTGCGCGTTGCATAAAGGGAAGCAGGTATCGAGTTTAAGGGTGCTGATAATCACGATCTCTCGATCGTACTCATCGCCATCGGGAGTAGAGCCACCGGTGATGCCGGTGTTGGCAGCCTGGCAGATCACAATGCAGTCCGCCGCAATGCTGGCTTTCAGTACGTGCCAGAAATCAAGGAGCGAGGCAGGCTCAAAGACGGCCAGCGCGGAGCCCTGCCCAAAGCGAATGCCGGTCGTGAAA
>CALSVI010000016.1 GCA_943840615.1 uncultured Luminiphilus sp.
CAATTGCAACGCTTTTAAGTGATTTACCCCTCGCTGGGAACGATCATCCCACAAATACCCCACACTCGTGACTATGTTGTGGGGTATGGCGAGCATCGAGAAACGGGCTGTAAATGGCGGCGTGCGGTACGACGTGCGCTATCGGGTCAACGGTCGCCAACATGAGAAAGCTTTCAAACGCAAGGTCGACGCAGCCAAATTCCGTGCGACGGTTGAGGCCGACCTCGCCCGTGGTGATTGGCTCGACCAGCGCCTTTCGAAACAAACGGTCGGCGAGTTCGCCGAACAATGGTTCGCCACGCTCGGCGGGCACCGGGCAGCTACCCGATCGCGCTACCGCGCCATCCTTGACCGCCATGTGTCTGCCCGCATTCGGCAATATGCCAATCGGCCGACTCGACCATCACAGCGTCGCCGTATGGGTAGCCGAGCAGTCTGACGCTGGTCTGTCGGCAGCCTCGATCTCGAAGCACCGCAACGTGCTATCCCAGATTTGCGGCTCAGCGATACGTTCGGGCGCCATACGAGAACAACCCCGTCGACGGCATCCGCATCGCCAAGTCGCCCGTTCGCACGAAGCGCTTCCTCTCGCCCGCCGAAGTCGCAGCCCTCGCCAACGAAATCACGAACCCACCGCCACAAGTGTCGCGGCCCTACGACACGCCACGCGATGAGCTCGGGTTGCTCATCCGTTTTCTTGCCTTTACTGGATTGCGCATCGGTGAGGCGTTCGGCCTGCAGGTCGGCGACCTCGATTTCGATGCCGGTCGGGTCGAGGTCCAGCGAACCGCGTCGGAGACATCGGGCGTCGTAACCATCGAGCACCCCAAGTCCGGCTCGCGTGCGCCGCGTTCCGCTCCCGGACTCGCTGGCTGCTCGACCTCCGCCTCCTTGTAGCGGCCGGGCGAGGCCGTGATGCGTTCGTCTGGCCGGACAGCACCGGCGGGCCGCGTCGCCAGAGCCACTTCCGCACCCGGCATTTCCGGACCCGCGGCCAAGCGTGCCGACCTCGCTGGCGTGACTCCACACGATCTGCGACATACCTGCGTTGCGCTCCTCGTCCAGCTCGGCGCCCACCCCAAAGCGATCCAGGAGTGGCTCGGCCACTCATCGATCACCATGACCCTCGACCAGTACGGCCACCTGTTCCCATCCATCGAGGAAGCGCTCGCGGGCCGCCTCGATGAACTGATGTTTGCAGGCGACTCGACGACCTAACCACCACACGGTCTGAGAGGATTTGAACCTCCGACGGTAGGTCCCCAGACCGAGATCGAGGGTCGACGAGATCGTTGTAATGGCGCTGGTTTCGTTGCGATTCCAACGAATTTGGGCGCATCAGACCTACGTCTATTCACATCCGATTATGTTGCTTCGCACGTGTTGTGTGCCATATTTGTGCCATGGCCGATCTCGAACAGCTTCCTGTCCAGGATGATGATTGAGGTGTTGGTTTCGGTAGGTGGGCAGTACTTGTTGGACGGGACTGGTTGGGGGCCGTAGTGGTTCCGATGCCAACAATGATCGGCCACTTCTCGTTTACTCGCGGACCCAGGATCGCACCAGAAACAGCGGACTGCGACCGCTTAATTACTTGGCTCACAACGTTCACATTGGCCACGTCGTCCTCCATGCCTATGGCCGGACCGGCTCGGCAACACCCGACGTCCTCAAAGTCGCAGGCGGCGGCATCACTGATGATCTTTGTCGTTAGTCCCGGTGGTTGATTCGTTGGCTCCACCCGGTCAATGACCAGGCATTTCCGTCGTTAAACCCGGTATTTAGTTCGTGGGGTCGGCGAACTCAGGGGCGGCAGGAGCCGCCGTTATCGTCTGAGTTTGACCCGTCCGGGCACGTCGTATCCGACCAGGTGACGGCTCCTATCAGGTCGGCGTTGCTCAGGTCGGCGTCGCTCAGGTCGGCGTCGCTCAGGTAGGCGCCGCTCAGGTCGGCGTCGCTCAGGTCGGCGCCTGCGCAGGTCGGCGTCGCTCAGGTCGGCGCCGCTCAGGTCGGCGCGCGCAGGTCGGCGTTGCGCAGGTCGGCGATGCTCAGGTCGGCGAAGCTCAGGTCGGCGTCGCTCAGGTCGGCGTCGTCAGGTCGGCGCCGCGCAGGTTGGCGTTGCTCAGGTTGGCGTTGCTCAGGTCGGCGTTGCTCAGGTTGGCGCCGCCAGGTCGGCGTCGCTCAGGTCGGCGTCGCTCAGGTCGGCGCGCGTCAGGTCGGCGCTGCTCAGGTCGGCGTCGCTCCAGGTCGGCGCTGCGCAGGTTGGCGTCGCTCAGGTCGGCGCCGCTCAGGTCGGCGCCTTGCGCAGGTTGGCGTCGCTCAGGTAGGCGTTGCTCAGGCCGGCGTCGCTCAGGTCGGCGTTGCTCAGGTAGGCGTTGCTCAGGTCGGCGCCGGTCAGGTCGGCGTTGCTCAGGTCGGCGCCGCTCATATAGGAGCCAGAAAGGTCGTCCCCTTTAAAGTCGGCGCCGGCCAGGTTGAAGCCGCCCAGGTCAACACAACTCAAATCGTCAGGCTGCACGCCAACCGGAGCGTCCCTAAAACCAAAAGGACAAGCCGCCGTGCTTTCTAGGGCTTCGGTGCCACCAGAACATGCTGTCGTAAACAATGCCAGAGCGAGCACCCCGGCCAAACCCAAACGAAACCCCGACCGCAGTCGGCAACGACTATTCACAACGCAATTCAAGCACAGGGGGCCTCAAACGGCACCTAGAACGAGCACATCGACGGTGGTTCGGGGTCTGTAAAACAGGCCCCCCGAATAGTTTCGACATGGCCCTTCTGCCATTACGTCTACTTCAGCAACGTCGAACGGATCTAGCCCGAGATCGGCAACGGTTGTCGACTTTGAATCTGCAAAGTCCTGTTTTGTGTGTTGGCTGGTGCCGTGGCGGAGATAGGAGCAACCTTGCAAGGTGACACAGCTTCTGCTTACTGGCCGGGCGCCCGGTACGCCCCTCCAGAACCAGCATCGAATTCTTCGGTTGTCATAATGACACTCGCGTTTTGCTCGACGACTGACCCTGTTGGGCCAACTACTTGGGTGAGGGGCCAAATCGATTTTGACCCTTGTCGCCGTCTCGGCACAAGTAGACGAACCCCACCACAGGAATAATTAAGAGAAAGCCTGAGCTATTCGTATCGTGCATTCGTCGAACTGTTAGCGCAAACGAGGGTATTAGAATGATGAAAACGAAGAGTGAACCCACCTCGGGGCTTATGACCGATGAGACGAAAAAGATCACGCTGTTGATCAAATAAGTCCACCAATATTCTGCCCGTCGAGCGCGGCCCTCGAAGTTGAGGAAGTCCTTGAACATGGCGGCCATCCAGTAACCGACCGGACTCTTCGCCGGTACAGGCGGATGAAGCTCAGGTGGATAGAAAAGCCCATCAGAGGCCATCCACCAATCTGGTGCCCGTGGGTATTCGCTTACAGGCGGATGAAGCTCAGGTGGATAGAAAAGCCCATCAGAGGCCACCCACCAATCTGGTGCCCGTGGGTATTCGCTACCTGGTATTCGGCCTGTCTCGTCCGAAGTCATGAGCGATTAAAGCACACGACGAGTGCCGGAGCCAACTCGCCGAGGATGAACGGCCGTTAACCGCCGAACGACGGCGTCGCGTCTTGTTGGTTGTCGTTCATGCTGCGGCTTGCTCCTCGTTGTCGAGATCGTCCTCTGTAAGCATTTTCTAGGCGATAGCTCGCAGAGACAGACCTTGAGTGCGCTCAGAAGCAATCCTGGCCATGATCTCAGGGTTCTGCTCAACAGGCCGGCCTAGACGCTTGCCTGAAGCTTTGAGAGCTTGGAGAGCGTCGCTTATTTGTTGCCCGATCATGTGAGTGCCCTGGTTTGCTGGGGTGAGAAGCCGTAGAATTCGGGGTCTTCAACAATGACGGAAGGCGTCTAAATTGTGTCTGAATGGCAAGAGACTCCGACCCATTGGCTTGCGTCTGATGGGAAGTGGTATCCGTCGCAGCAGCCGGTCTCTCCAGCGCCACCGGCTCCGAAGAGGAGCTGGTGGTCAACCAAGCGGAGGCTGATCGCCGGGGGCGTTGTTGCCATTGTTGTCATCTGGGGTGCAGCCGCTGGCGGGACTGATGAATTGTTTGAAGTAGAAACGTCAGCTCGCACTGAGATCGCCGCCGAACTCACAGCAGTCCCGACGAGAGCCTCAGAGCTTGCCGTTGATGTCGAACCAGAACCGATGGTTGAAACCGCTTTACCAGCGCAAACACCTCTGCCCAGCTCTCCCACAACAGTTGTTCCGCTCGCTACACCAGCGCCAACAACGATGCGACCTACCGTGGTCCCGGCGCCGACACCCTCGCCGTCGGCGTCGGTAGCGGCGCCGTTGGTGTCTTCGCCGACGGTGTCTCCTGTTGGTGGTGGATCGTCTGGGGTTGTTGCGGCGGCTTTGGGCTTTCTTGCTGTCGCAGATGTTCGGGCGGAGCTAGTTGCTGAGATTGCTTATAACCGGGATAGTTACGCTCCTGGCGGTTGGGCTGACTCCGACGGTGATTGTCAGTCTGATCGTCACGAGGTTTTGATCGACGAATCGTTGATCCCTGTCACGCTTACCGCTGACGGATGCAAGGTTGTGTCTGGTCGATGGATAGACCGCCTCGATGGCACGAGTTATGGGTTGGCGTCAGAAGTGTCAATCGATCACCATGTTGCGCTCTCAGCCGCGCATCGGGCTGGAGCGTGGGCGTGGGACGATTCTTCAAAGCAGCGTTTCTCTAGCGATATTGGGTTCCCGGCAGCACACGGTGTTACTGGCTTGTCCACCAATCAGGCTAAGGCTGACCGTGAACCTGACTCTTGGAAACCGCCACTACAAACTGCGTGGTGTAGGTATGCGCTTGACTGGGTCGGGGTTAAGACCCGTTGGGAACTCGCATACTCCGTCGCCGAAGTCGATGCCCTCAAAGACATGCTCAGAACCTGTGACCCGGGCGCTGTTGTCGGCGACAGGATCAACGTTGAGTCCGCTAACCCGGTTATTGCACCGATAGTTAAGCCAACAGCGGTGCCTGATGTGGTGGTCAACGCTGGCCCGGCAGATGTTGTGCTTGGTTCGTGTGATGCGAGAGCAGAAATTGTTGTTCTCGAAAACCGGGGAAGCGAACCAATCCGGTTATCTGGTTGGGTTCTTCATGACGAAGGCCGAAAACACGAATACGACCTGAGCATGATCTCACTGCTTTCAGGTCAACGCGTCTCAATCCTGACAGGCCCCGACGCCACACCAACAACCGAGACGGTGGTCTGGAAACAACAAAACGTTTGGAATAACGACGGCGACACAGCCCACCTCATCAACTCCAACCAGACCCTCGTCGACCAGGCCAACTGCTAGACAACCAACGGACGACGAGTGGGGCCTGTTGGTTGTCCGCTGGTCAAATTTGGGAGGGGTTATTTTTCTAGGGTGCAGGCGATTTAGTTGTAGTCATTATGGGGCGCGCACCTTCATCCTGGTGGCGGCGGTGATGGCTTGGTCGATGGCGGACCACAGTTGGTCGGATTCTGCACGGCATCGGATTTCGCATGCTTCGCCTCTGCATCCGTTGAGGGCGTACGACTCAAGGTTGGCGTAGAGGCGGGCCATCTGTCCGAGGGTTAGATCCACTGTCATTGTGTGCACCTGGTTCAGGTTCACATTGACCGGTTGGGGTGCGGGTTCTTGGCTCATTGGTTGTCGCTTTCGTTGCGGGGCTTGGGGTTGATTGGGTTTGTTTTGTCGTAGCGGGGTTAGGGGGTGGACGGGTGGACGCTGTCCACCCCCTGCGGCCCGAAACGCCCGAAAAATGTCTATAAAAAGGTAATAAACGCTTAGAGCAACAGACCGGAAAAAGGCGAAGGGGGGTGGACGCCGTCCACCCGTCCACCCCCTCGTGGCGTGTTCTGAAAATGGGGATCATGGCCGGTTTGTTCCGGCCGAATAGTGGCCGTCTATTTCGGTAATCCAGCCCTGCTCTATGGCTCTTGTGATGATGGCGTCGAGGCCGCCAAGCTCTTTGCGGCTCACACCGTGGACAGTGCTCCGGGTCGCTTTCTGCAATTCCTTACGGGTGAATGTTGTGCCGGGTGATGCGTGGCATTTGTTGCCGACGTATCGGGCCTGCGCAGCGAGCGCCCGCCCGACTTTGTCGTCGTCCACGACTCGGGCGATGTGGGCTTGTTTACGGCCCGCCGCCTCGGTGGTCTGGGCTTGGTCGTGGGCGGCCGCCGCATCTATCAATCCGTAGACGCTGTCGGAGCCGTCGACGATGGTTTCGGCTAGGTCCCAGAACATGGGGTTGACGGTGCGGGCGGTCGGGTCGTGGAGCAGTTGCAGCACGACGGCGAGTTTGGATTGGTTGCGGCGGCGGTGTGATCCGTACCGGCCCGGGTTGTGGCTGTCGTCGAGGTATTCGGCAATGAATACTCGGGCGGCGGTTTCCGGTAACCGGATCAGGGTCGGGATGTTTGTTGCCGGCGCCGGCTCTTCTGCTGCTGGCTTACCCGGTGTCAGTCCAGAGGCGATGAGGTCAGTGACAGGAATCAGCCAAGGCGACGACGCTCTGGTGGCGCTGCGGTAGCTGTTAGGAAAGTCTCCCTTGCCCCTACGTCGGCGGATTGTCTTCAGGTTCACAACGACGACATCTACCCTGGTCGCCATCGAGTTCGACAACACCACCGTCCGCCCAGCTCACACCGGACAACCCCTGCCCGAAACGCGATGGGCTCCGGTGGTTTGCCATTCATGATCATTAGCAACCGGGCATTTCCACCACAACTTTTTGCCCGTCCCCGCAACCAGCGTCGGTTGCGGGGCGGAGCGCTTCTTTCGCCAGCTGCGGCTCCTTGACAGGATGTGGCGCAGAGTCACAGGCTCCGACTCCTCAGAGCAGAGGCTCCTCGATTAGCAACGGCGGCGGCCCAATCTCTGAGCTCGCTGTGGGTTGCACCCCTGGGGCTCTCTCCCCTTGTGCTGGTGGGCCGAATAACGTGAAATGTTGCATTGGGGTTGGCCCGGACAATTCGACCCTGGTGCTCACCAAGGTGAAGTCACTCAACTCATTTCGAGGCTCGGCAACCCTGCCGTCCGGACGAATCGAAGCCGGGACGAATGACGATCGCACCAGCACATCGCGGGCTCCGCGCTGCTGGCCGGTCGGTGTAAAGATGGACTGATCCAATGGAATTTGGTCGGCGTCGGCCAGCTCACTCAACAACACCGACGTGGATAATCCGTCAAACAACGTCTCGGGATGCCAACCTGGGTCGATTCGAGGGAGCGTCTCGTTCGGGTCAAGGTTGAGTAGATAGGAGGTCGCCAGGCGACGGGCACGCACACGCGTCAGTTCCCGTCCTTGCCCTAGAGCGAACTGTTCCGCCAGCCAAGCACGTGTTCCATTCGGCGCTGTCGGCACGTCCTCGTCTGGATCCAGGCGATCACCAGTTGCCCGGCCATACCCGTTAGCAAACTCTTCGAGTGCGTCACCAGACACCTCGTTGTAGATCTGCCCTAACCAACCGACTCGAACGAGTTCGCCTTCGAGCCCCACGCGTAGATGTGATTCCCCGGATGAATTGCCGGTGCCGTATACAACGGTGAGCGAATGCGGCAGTTCGGCTTCCTCAAAACCTGCGCGCACCTCCAAGAGTTGCTCCTCCTTTGCAGAGCCCCATGGCCGATGCACCACGTGTGAAATCACCTTGGCCCAATCTATGAACTGGTCGTAGGTAACAGTGAGGCGGTGCAGTTCTGTGAGTGCCTTGGGAAGGGTGGCTCTGGCCCACTCAATCCGTCGATAGTGCTCGTCGAGCTGGTGTCTTATGCGGAATTCTTCGCGGATGTACCAAAGTACGGCGAGTACAAAGCAAGCAATCACGGCAAGCGTGACCCATGTCGCTGGAGTCATGTCGCCGAGGCTCCCCGCAATAAAGAATGACCCGTCGAGAAGGTCTGTTACGGTGCCGTAAACCGCGTAGCCAAGACCGAGTAGCAAGACTGCCCAGGCGACATGGGCTCGTGTTAGTAGTCGATCCAGTCGCTGCTGTGCATACTCAGAATACGCCGTTTCCGACCTTTCGGCGAGCACTGTCAAGGCTTTAGCGACGTCACTTGTCGCCCTCTCCTCTTCTGCCACGATGCGTTCGCCAAGCTGCCAAAGCAACGACTGCGTTCGATGGCCTTTGGCCTTCCAGGACCTCAGTGCTTCGTAACTCGGGGCCGTTGCGTCTTTTGCCTCGAGCGCTTTGGTGAAGTTGCGGACATCGCTCGGTGATATTGCCCCGCCGTCTTCTTTGTTCAGAGGAACGAATGATGAATCAGGATCTGGGGCTATCAGCGAAGGATCTGTAATAACCGTCCGGCGGCCTTCGACGGTGGCGATGTCGTCGGCGTCAGAGCTTCGATCGCCGTCGATGAGGCCAAAGCACATGGAACGTAACGTCCGCCACGCGGCGGGTGTCGCCTGAACAAAGACGGGCGATCCGATGCGGTCGAGCATCTCGCCTGCCGAGCCGAAGTCGCCTGCCGCTACAGACGACGCTGTGAAGGTAAGCGACGAGTCGGGTCCCCCAAGCCCAGTGATGGCCGTGGTCAGTCGATTCGCCGCTGCCTCGAGCTGCTGTTTGGCGTGGGATGAATACACCGAGGGCATGTCAAATGTCGCCTGGCGGACACGCTGGAAGAACGAGCGGAACGCGTCGGTTATTGAGATGCGATTCGCCTCTGGCGGCACGTAGCCGGCGGGGCGGTGATACCGAAAGCCCTCGACAGCTCCCAGCTGTTCTACAGCTGCTGCCACTAACTCATGAGGTATCGGGTGCGCCACGGCTCCAAAACTGCCATCGGCACTCTTTGGCCTTGGCCAGGACACTATTTGTTGGTCCAGAAACGGTTCCACCGTCTCGGCACTTACGTCAATCCCGACCACTGCTCGGCTAAACACCCGTTGAGTAATCGCTGATCCTTCGGCAATGGGTGCGAAATCGGCTCCAAAGAGGTCTTGAGCGTCGTTGCGCCATAGGCCAGCCACCGTCGCGATGTGAGCCGCGACATGGCCGAAGTAGTCGCCAGGGTCTCCATCCACGTCAACTTTGAGCGATGCGGGTGGGTGACGATCCGAAAACCGGTTTTCTGGTGTTGCAACCACGGTATTCCACCCAGGCAGTGCCGCTGGGTCGAAGCGGTCTTCATAGGTTGCTGGCGCTACTAGCCGAAACCGGCTCGCAGCCATGCCTGGCGGAAACTTGATCTCCTCAGTTGCTGCCACAGCGACCGAAGGTTCGAACGCTGCATCGAAGGCTCGCAGGGCTGGCCGCGACAATTCGACGGTAATGAACATTGCTGACTCACAACGCAGGAGTGCGATTTCATCTTGGAGGTTCCTGGTCATCTGCCAGTCTGTGAGATCGCTCATGATCCAACGATCGTTCGAGCCGTCGAGCCACAACAGGCTGCTCTCGTTGGTCAACACGCCCAGAACTCGTAGCCGTTGGAGGATCGACCGTAACTTGCGGCCCGCTTCGCCAGCGGGCCCAACAATGACCAAAATATCGCTGGCCATCAGAGGAGTGGTTCGGCTTCGGTGGTGTGGTTGAGGCCGTCGAGGCCCCGTAATAGATCGGCGAACACTGTGTTCAAATCTGCCTCCAGCTCGACTATTGGGGAAAGGCCGAAGAACTCGTGCGGTTGCTGATGGTTAATTCCGTCGGCTGATGCAGCCTTGGCGATATAGGCAGCTGCAGACTGTTCGATCGTCTGACGACACTGCTCAAGTCGGTCGGCAACCGAACCTGCGACAGGGCCGGCGAGCGTGATTTCTGGAACGGGGGCTCCAGATTCGGTTCGTCCGTCCATGACCCAGCTCCGCAGAAGCTCACCTGCATGGCGGTACTCGAGTTGACCTGATTGATAGGCAGGGTCCCAACCCCATTCGACCAATCGTTCATAAGCAGCCAGTGGGCGGTCAGCGCCTTGCGCGTTGCCCTGCGTGATGAGTGCCACCGAGAACGTTTCGAGCGCCCTCGGAAGTTCCTCAAACGTGTCCATGATTGGTCCGCCCAGCATCGGGCGCGGCATTAACGCCCAGTCACCAGACTGTTTATTCCAGACCTTGATGGTGGGGTGTAGCCCGCGTTCGACTTGGACTAGGCCAAGCATCTTTCCAATAAACCAACCTCGGATCACGGCTCTGCGAGAGGGGCCTGGGAGCGGAATGAAGTCGTCCAGTCCACGGCTGCGTCGTAATTTCCAAAATGAACCAACCGGGTCTGGTTCGCCGGCCTCAAGCCGGGCTTGACATTGGCGCCAGTCCGCAGATATCGGTTCTACGACGGACCTGAAGACGTGCGGTTGCATCGGTGCGGCCAAGAAGCTGAACACCGAAATGGTTGATGCATCGCTATCGCGGAAGGTGTCGCCGTCGATCTCCAGACCCTGCGCTGCGTCGAGCTCTTTTACTGCCTTGTAGGCAGCCGAATCAGAGTCACCAAACGGAATCATGCTGAAGGTTCTGACCGACGTGCCAGCCTGGCTGGCCTTGGGATGAGCGATGGTTTTTGCTTGTGAACTCACATTGACCAGAGGAGCCGAGCTTCGCACCAGCTCTCGGAATCGGTCCTTAAACCGTTCGAGTCGTTCCGTCACTTCGACCGGCTCGATGTCGCCGTCAGTTTCGCTCAGGTAGTGGCGTAGTGATTCTCGAACATAGCGGCCAATTGCGGTGTCTGGGTCGTTCACGAAGGTCTCAGCACGCTGCTGAATGTGATCAGAGACTTGGAGCGCTAGCGCAAACCGTCCGCGGTTTGGCAGCGAATTATCGCGTCGAAACTCGCTCCCGCCTGGGGTCCACCGTTCGGTGATATTGATCATCGTTTGCCCTCCGCCAGACCCTTGCGATATCGAGACTGTCAGGTTCGCTTCCTCATTGTCTTCGATCTGCCGTTGGCGGTCGAGGTCGTCGACACCCACACCAGTGAGCACCGACTGGATGCTTTGACGGATGACCTGTGCTGGAGTGTTTGCACTCACCGACTGGTTCAGGACCTCCTCGTACACGTCACCGAAGGTTGTGTGAGATTCGAGCAGAAATTCGTTGTGCCGGGGACCGTAGGTATCGGGGACTGAGCCGTTCCCCGGCCACGATGACACGATGGGTCCTTGGATCGAGTTTGTGTTCTGATCTTGTAGTTGCAGCCGTTCGCTGGCACTGCCAAGGGACGATTCCAGTGGTTCGATAAACCCTTCGACAAAGTCCCGCAGCAGATCTGCTGCCAATGTACGTACCTGCGCTTCTGCAGCTGCCCGCAAGCAGTCGATGCCAGCGTCAACGCTGTCTTGGACCTGGTCATGTGTCGCGCTGACTCGCCGGCCGACACCGACCAGGGCTTCGGCCAGGACCCGCTTGACAGCAACGTACTTCTGGTTGAGTCCCTCCGACTCGATTCGCAGCTCCTCAGAAACCGCACCGAGTTCCTCACGCACAAGTGCAACAAGCCGCTGGGAAACGCTGAGGCCTTGCAGCGCGACAGACTCGGCTATCAGGTTGGCAAAGCGGGTCTGGATATCGCCGGCCCAAGTCTCGGCTTGGTCCCGAAGTTCAGACGCTTCTTGTCCTAGAAGTTGACCCTCGTCATTTACGAGCCGGCCCCGTTGGTCGCGTAGCTCTGCAAAGACGGTTTCCTCCCAACCATTGCCGTTCATAGGGTCGAGGGTTGCGATGTTACTCAGAATCGCAACTCGCATCTCACTGAGTCGTCGGGTTTGCCCAGCTGGGCGTAGCGCATCGATGACATCGTTGTGTCGTTCGGTTCGTTCGTCGAGAAACGCCATCCGCAAGAAGGGCTGCAGGAGTTCCTTTGCGCGTTTGTCGACGACTTCGTGTTCGGTGGTCTCCTCGAGCGAAACATTGACAAGGTGCGCTCGTAGCGCGTGATCGATGGAGGCTTTCGCCAGTCGATCGATGGCGTAGTCAGCGAACCGGTCGCGACCGAGGGAGAGCCGGGATACACCTAGCGCTGTGAACGGCTGTTCATCGCTTAGCTGTCGCAGTAACGGTGAGTTGAAATAGTTGTTTGTGGCTTTCGAGTTCCAATTGGTCGTGGTGTAGGCGGCCATGCCGTTCTGCAAGTTGGGCGACGTCAGAAACGAAGCAAGCGCGTTTCCAACAACACCGTAGATTTCGACCTGCTTGCCGGTGACCACACCTTCTTCGTTCGATGCTCCGACGAGAAACGGGTAGCGCGGCCCGGAGCGCGCCGGCGCTTGGAGCCCGGGCACCATGAACAGTTTCCGTGCGGCTTCTGATGGTGCGGTGCGCCAGTAGCCGGCCATGATTTCGGATAGGCAAGCGAGCGAATTTGCGTTCACGCCGGCGCGGTCTGACGGGCGCAATTCGCCGAACACCTCGCCGGTGTAGATAATTCCTAGCGATTCGTCGGCCCATGTCGAACCGTCGGCAGTCGCTCGGATTACATCGCAGACGTCGAGAAACACACCGGACCCGGTTCCACCTGCGAGTGAGGTGACTACGAATACCCATGTATCGGCTGGCCCGGTCAAGGTTGGCGTCTCGAAGCCCAGCTTTCTCGATACTTCAGCGAGTTCAGAATGCACCTCGCCAGTGGTCAATCGTGCAACTGCTCCTCGAACCGTCTCGGCGAGCTGCGAAAGTGCGTACACCGAGATCATGCGCCCCACTGTGCGATATTGACCTGCCCCTTTGTAGATCGGGACACTGACGTCTTGGGGCGATGGCCTCCAACCGACGAACGAGTCAACGTGTGCCCCGTTGACCACTGCTTGGTCGACGGTGGAATAACGGATGTCGGCCTCGTTCACCAGGCCGAGATAATCGCGATCTGGGAGTTTCGGTGGTAGCCCGTCTTGAGCCTCTTCACCGCCACCTTCCTGGTCGGTCGGCACGTCGACATAGAGCATCTGCCATGCCTCGGGGAGCTCGTCGACGCCGTGGGCTCGTAGCTGGCGAAGCAATTGTGCACGGAGAAAACGAAGGGTCTTGCCGCCGGAGCCGCCAACGCCCACAATCAAACACGGTCGTAACGTCATTTGTTTCTGTTCTCCTGCTCATATGTGGGGTTTAGATCCATGGATTTGCCTGGGGCTTTGAGGCCGGGGGTTTGTCCACGGTCTGTGAATCAGCGAGCCCTGTGTCGGGTCCATCAGGGGCATCGGCTGTTCCGTCACTTTTGCCAGCGTGGTTGGGGGCTGGCACGTCCGACGTTTTGATCGCGTCCAACGCTGGTCGAATTCGTTGACTGGCTTCGCTGTTCGCGGCCGCAACCAGTTCCTCGGCCCGCGATTCATCATCGAATGGCACGAGGACTATCAGCTCGCCTGATAACTCGTTGTCCTCGAAGTTTTCAAGCAGACTGCCGCGATCTACAGAGAGCGGGACCGACAGCTGCCATTGCTCTGGTAGATCTAAATTCACGGGCGCTTGGTTCACACTCAGCGAGCGCGCCCTACCATCGTTGCGCCCGCTCGAGAGCAGTAGGACTCCAGCGGAGGTCTCGGCCAGGCCTGTAGGGGCAGAGAAAGGGTTGAGCGATACGCGAGTTCTGAATCTCGTACCACCCAGCGCAAACCGTCGGGCGCCATCGGCTTCGTTTGGACCCGGCTCGAATGCGGTGCGATCTACCGTCGGGGCATCATTGGAGTGTTGGCTACGCAGCCCATCTGGTCCAATCCGCACCGGTATGACCAGGTGTTTGAGGCGGCCGCCGGAACGGAAGCGCGCACCCGCCCAGCCGAGTAGGTACGTGATGAGGAGCGGCACAAGGACACCCAAGAGAAGCATGCCCGCCAATATCTGTGTGCGTCTCTGGCCATCAGGTGTCACATCAACGCTGAACGCAATGTCAGCCTGAGCTGTCACAACCGGCTTATCGCTGCGAGCCTGAAGCTTGACAGCGATAGTGCCGTTGAAGCGGCCTCGAGCTGGGTCAGACGAACGAACAACACCACTAAAGACAACCGATTCGCCTGCTGGCACCTGACGACAATCCGCTTCGCTCATGGGTGCATCAGATTCGATGGTAAACGTCGACCCGAGCCGAGATGAAGCATCGCCGGGTACGAGGGCCTCGAGCCAGACGCAGCCGTTGTTGGCTGCAGCGCCTGAGACTTCGAGTTCGAATGCGGTTTCGCCGGCGTCCTGGATGGGGTCTGGTCGAAGCGATTCGGTCACTAGCGTTGGGTACCCCGGCGGACCGCTGATTCGGAACGACCCCGGAACCGTGACCGGCTGGAGCTGGATCCCGCTCTCGGTTTGGGCGCGGATCGTGACCTCGGTTTCGACGAGACCTATCGCAGCCCCATTGGTGCCGACGACCACGATGAATGAGTCGTCGGCGCGGGCAGCCTCGGAGAACTGCACGCCGTTTACTCCAGAGGCAACAACCGAGACATCGAACGCTGCGAACGTGGATACGTCGACTGGCGTCCCTGCAGATGTGACTACGTCGACTGCAAGGTCACCGTCGTCGCCCAGGAACAGCATCTCGCTGCTCAGGCGCATCGAAGGCTGATAGTCACCCCAGTAGGTCAGTTGCCGGAACGCCTCGGCTCCATTTGACCCCGTTGGGTCTTCGACCTCGATCACCCAATCACCAATCCACGCGATCGATGACGGGTCGAAGTCGATCTCTACCGTCGCAACGTTCGGGGCGATAAACTCGGTGTCGATGCGTGCGCCCGAGCTCGTGGTGGTGTCGCCAGCAAATAGTGCAAAGGCTGCGCCTGAAGGTGGCGTGAGGCTGAGTCGGATTTCATCGGCACTGCTCGATACGACGAAGTGGGCCCGATCCATACCTGGGTCACCTTGAACGACTTGACTGACGCTGGGGTCGAGTACTTGCCGGTTGCATTCCCCGGGGAAGGCCTTTGTGCCATCGAGTGGTGTGCCGAACTCACACGGCAGAGCGCTGTTGTCTGCCAATTGGCTGGACATGCCAATGGAGGCTTCCCTTCCGCAACGGTTGCCTTGTGGGTTGATGGCTATGGATTCCAGAAACTGTTCGTCGGCGGGGTCGATCTGTTCGGTGAGGGCGAGGCTGATCGTGATGACACCGGCCAGGCGAAGTTGGTCAGCGATGCCGGAGTTGGCAAACGATGTCGTGTCGCAGATGACCTGGCGGCCCCGCTCAATAATCCCTTCTGCCGACGCACGGAGGTCGATGTCGGGAGCCCAGACTTTCTGTTCGTCCATCTCGTCTGGGAGGTACACGACTCGGCGACTGACGATGTCGAACTTTCCGTCGGTAAACCAGTACATAATTTTGCAGGGGTCGACGCCTGTCTGTGCAGCAACTGCAGCCGACTGCGTTTGAAATGAGTCAAGCGTGCTGATCAAGGCGTTCGCGTAATCTGTCTCCTGGCCACCGTCTCGGTCGGCCATTTCGGTTAGCGCCGTCGATGACAAGGCCTGTTCGGCGCTCCCCCACCGCTGGCGTTCGGTTGCGATACTCGCGAAGCCGATTATTGAGACGTCAAGCCGAACTGGCGCATCAATCGAGACCTCGATTCGATCAACCAAATTCGCAAGACTGCTGATTCCGAGCTGCACGCCAGATACCCGTTGATCCTCGGGATCGGTTCCTGGGCCACCTCGTCCATCACGCAGGCTGCCAGATTCATCTACCAGGAATACTGCGAGCAACGAACGCCGCTCAGCCACGCAGCTTTGTAGCTCGGAGCTCCAGTCGGGGTCGGTTTGTGCTGCGGCCAAAGGGGCACCAGCTGTCCAGAGCCCAGCGGCGATCACAAGGGCCGCGAGTGAGATGAACACCGGGCGCATCATGGCTTCGACCATTCCGTGGCCAGCGGCCACACGTGGGCGAAGACCAGAGCGAAGGCCGCGAGGATCAGGGCTACCGCTAGCGGAGCGGCCCATCGTCGATATTCATGGTTTCGCTTGGCTCTGTCCTTGACCTCGGTAAGGCGGTAGAGCGCTACTGCAGTCGTGGTAACAAATGCGGCGAGCACATAGCCAACCATGTGGGTCTTGGTGGTGTCGCTGCGCCAGAAGTATGCGGACAGCGCGACAGAGAGCGCCGCTAGTGCCAGCCAGGCGGTAGCTCCTGGGGTTCGCAGACGTAGGCCACGGGAGGTCTGGCGCTTTCGGCTTCGCTGGCTAGCTGTGGAGCCCCAAGGACTGTCGGTCGGGGCGCCAGCTTCGTGGCCCCATGGTGATGGAGTGTCCCATGGCGATTCGGTCATGCTGTCGCCCCATAGCGTTGCTTTGCGTTGCACGTCTTTCGAAGCATCGCCACCGATACGCGGGAAGCAGAGAGTTGTGACCACGCTCCCTGCGCTGGATCTCGCATGTTTCCCCTCGGATCCCTTGCGGGGTCGGGCCATCGCTGGTGGCCAAGTTATAGCACGGCGTTTATGTACGTCGCATATGTGATACTAGCGTCCCTGGCGTGTCGCTAGCATTGTTCGGCACTGCGCTGCATAACCGCCTGAAACCTCAGGCTGGGTGAGTGATCTCCCCGCTGAGTCAGGTAACTGCATATCGCCCGAGAGACGGGGTTCCCGTGGCCCGTCTTTGCGGTCTGTGCGATCTCTTTTGCCGTGGTCATGTTCGACCTGGCGGTTGTCAACGTGGCATTCCCGGACATCCTGAGCGACTTCGAGATCACGCGCTCTGATGGCTCGTGGATGGTCAGTTATTACAGCATCTTCTTTGGGTCACTTCTGCTTCTTGCCGGCACGACCGCGGACAGCGTCAACCTGCACAACGCCGAACTGATCTTCTCCAACTGGTCGAATACGACGTACCTGGGCAGGCAGTCGATCTCCCGCAGCCGTCGCTGCCGCTACCGCAGCCAGGCGGGTCGAAATACTCTGGCTCTCATAGCCGACGGTCCAGAACTCTTAGAGAGGCAGCCTGACGTCGGTGCAAACGCCATAAAGCAGATCCTGGTTCCCGCCATCGTTGCTCAACTCGGCTGCTAATCACCTTCGCCGTCATGGTCACCACAACTTCTTTATCTCGACCAGTCGCTCAAGCTCCGCTGAGAACGTTGGAGTCATCCACCGGTGACACCCGGCCAGCGGTAGTTTTTGAACTTCTCCCACTCGTTGTCGTCGATGAATTTGTGGGTGCCGTTGTTGATGCGGGTGTAGAAGTTTACGGCCTTGACGTGTTGGCCTTTTTTGATTTCAGTGACCTTCGCATCGACCGGGAAACCACACGGTTTGATATGGACACGGCAGATGTCGTTGCCGTCAACGGTGTGCATCTGGGTGGTGACATTCGAGATCGCAGCTGCGCCCATCGACGCTTTCATCACGTCAGTGAGCATGAGCTGGAACATGTCGGCATCGTCTTTGCCGTCTTTGTGCACGCTGACATAGTCCAGGCCGAGACCAAACGGTATGCCGTTGCCTGCTTCGTCTTCGGCGACACCGAGCAGCAGGGTGCCGCCATCCCAGGAGTTCAGGAACGCGGCGACCGTTTTCAACGCAGCGGTCTCGACCGGTGCGAACTTGTCGCCAGTGGTCGAGTCAACCCGGAAGGTCGACTTGTATTCGAGCCAGGCGTCCTCGCCCCGGTTCATCAACTCAACGATCGGGCAGTGTTCTTGGTGCGCGACCTTGGCTTTGGTCTGCAACAGCGGCATGTACGCGCTGAGCACCGTCGACGCGAACTCTTCGTCGTCGAGATAGTGCTTGGTGATTGACTGGGCGACACCCATCTGGTCGATGACACCGTCTTGAAACGGTTCGTTCATCACCAGCTTGAAGTTCTCCGGCGTGTTCGCAACCGCGGCTTGCTGGATCTCGGGCCGCTCGGCCAGCTTGTCGACCAGGCCATCAAAGAACACCCGATCAGCGGTAGAGAAGCTGGTGCCGAACCGTTCGTTCAACCGGGCAATGATCTGTGACAGCAGCTCGTCGTCGGGCACGCCGGGTCGGCCGCCGATCTCGCTGAGCCCGGTGAGTTCACCCTCGTTATCGGGAAGCGCAATGCTGCCATCGAAGGTCACCTTGGTCGCCAGATGCGTCAGGTCGACCTCCTCACTCAGATCCGGTAACGATTCGGCTTCCTTGCCGATGAACTGAGCGAGCGCCCGACAGAACAGGTAATCGCGTTCAAGCTTGGGATCACCGAACGGCACGATCTGCGCCAAGTACTGGTAGGCGCTAACGAACTTCTTTAACGCGTCACGGAACCGGTCTTGTTCCTCTTCGCCCAGGTCGTCCCAGAACCGTGTTTTCGCGCCTTCGAGCATCCCGTGGATACGCGCAGTGTCGTCAGGGTTCTCCAGCAGCACTCGCACGAACGCTTCGGTTTCTTCGGCCCACAACACCTCGTAGTGACCAAGTTCATGATGCGCGTCATACATGACGTTGGCATCAGTCGGAGGGGTGACGGTCTGCACATACCAGGCAGCAAACGCATCACGGATGTGCTCCGCGTCGTTACGGAAATCCAGAACGAACGTCGCGTCCTTGTCCGGGTGGCGACGATTCAACCGCGACAGCGTCTGCACCGCTGCCAGCCCCGACAGCGGCTTGTCGACATACATGGTGTGCAGCTTCGGCTGATCGAAACCGGTCTGATACTTCTCGGCCACCACCAAGATCTGCCAGTCGTCGCTGTCGAACTGTTTCGGCGTCTGCGATTCCCCGAACCCGTTCAACGACGTCTCGGTGTAATCGATGCCCTCATCATTCAACGTGCCCGAAAACGCGACCAACACACCCACATCACCAATGCCGTGCTCAGTCGCAGTAGCGACGCAACGCCAGCCCGTAACGCAACGCATGCAACCGGGATGCGGTCACCACCATGGCCTTGGCCTTACCACCAACCTCTTTGGCGACGTTGGCCCGGAAGTGGTTGATGATGATGTCAGCCTTCTGCGACAAGTTGTGCTCATGCAGGCTCACGTACTTCGCGATCGAAGCCTTGGCCTTACCCGGGTCATACTCCGGGTCACCCTCGACCGTCTTCTCGATGTTCCAATACGTCTGATAGGTCGTGTAATTCGCCAGGACGTCGTGGATGTAGCCCTCCTCGATGGCCTGGCGCATCGAGTACAGGTGAAACGCCCGAAACTTCAACCCATCCGGCGTGTCGGTCCGGGTGCCGAATAGTTCGAGGGTCTTGGCTTTCGGTGTCGCGGTGAACGCAAAGAAACTCAGATTCGCTTGTCGGCCACGAGCACCAACCTCGGCGATGAGCTTGTCTTCGACCGGATCAGGCACCTCATCAACCAACGAGATCTCGCGTGCCTCAGCCGCAGCCAGAGCCGCCACAGGATCGCCCTGAGTCACCCCCAGGACCTTCTTAAGATCTTTCGCGGTCTCGCCTGACTGCGACGAATGCGCCTCATCAGCAATCACCGCGTAACGACGATCGGGAAGCTCGCTGATCTTCTCCATCACATACGGAAACTTTTGGATCGTCGTGATGATGATCCGCGCCTGCTCACCCTCGAGCGCATCCGCGAGTTGCTGCGACGACTCGTCGATCTTCTGCACCACCCCCGAGACTTTCTCGAACTGGGCGATCGTGGCCTGGAGCTGACGGTCAAGCACCACCCGGTCAGTGATCACAATCACCTTGTTGAACACCTTGGTGTCGCCAGCATCGTGAAGGTTCGACAACCGATGCGCAAGCCACGCGATCGTGTTCGATTTCCCTGACCCAGCAGAATGCTGCACCAGATAGTTATGACCAGCCCCATGCTCACGAGCGTGGGCTTCCATCTTCAACACCGCATCCCACTGGTGATACCGAGGAAAGATCACCGCACCCGTATGGGCCATGCCCTTATCGGTCGGCTCGACATGCATGAACCGGCCCAGAATGTCCATCCACGCATCCCGCTGCCACACCCGCTCCCACAGATACGACGTACGAAACCCATCCGGGTTAGCCGGGTTGCCAGCGCCGTTGTCGCGGCCCTGATTGAACGACAAGAACCTGGTGTTCGACCCGTCAAGCCGAGTGGTCATCCACGCGACCTCAGTATCGACCGCGAAATGCACCACCGCCCGACGCGACAACGTCGTGTTCTTCGGATCACGATCAGACCGATACTGCTTCATCGCATCCTGCGCGGTCTGGCCGGTCAGATGCGTCTTCAACTCGGCGGTCGCAACCGGCAACCCGTTGACGAACAAACACAGATCGAGGGTCTTGTTCGACTTCGGGTCATACGGCAACTGGCGAGTAACCGTCAACCGATTCGCCTCATACCGGACCGCAGTATCAGGGTTCAGTCCGTGGGCAGGCGCGAAATACGCCACCCGGATCGTCACCCCATGATCCTGCACCCCGTTACGCAAAACCTCGATCGTGCCCCGATCATCAAGCACCTTCGCCAACCGGTCCGCGAACTTCGCCTGCGCAGCGTCACGGTCACCCCCGTAACGGATAACGAGCTGCTCCCACACATCAGCCTGGGTCGCCCCGATAAACGCAAACAACTCGGCAGTATCCAAACCCCGCACCGCATCAAAATCACGCGGATCACCCTGCGCATTACCGACCTTCACCGGCCCGACATAACCACCATGCATCAACAAGCCACGAACAAATCGTCGACTCAAAATCCGTCTCCAAAGGACCAGACATCACGCAGCCGCCCCCGGCACCCGCAACTCACCAGTCACCGCCGCCGTAATCAACGCCTGCCGATGCTCAACCAAAAGATCGAGTTGTCGGTCAGTCGGTCTCGGATGGAGCGCGCTCGGCGCTGTATTGCGTCTGCCCAATCCCCGAGTTCATGCGCTAGGCGCCACTCGGGAGCAACAATCCACATTCGTCTGAGATCTTCAATCCGCAATGAAGGCTGCATGTCGGCAGGGATCGTCGCCCTCTCGTGCCGAAAGATCTGATCCATTTGGTGCAGGAAGAAGTGCACTGGCGCGTCGTCCGACAGCGGGAGCATGATCGCACAGTTCTGCGAAAGGCTGAATTTGCCGCTCACCTGTCGGACTGTCATCGCATGGGCGCCGACGGTAGAGACAAGTATTCCTGTTCCTTTGATGTCAAAGTCGAACGTGTCAACGCTGCCCATCAGCCCATCGTTTGCGGTTTGGCCGCTGTAGACCGGATAGCAGCCTCGTTAGCGCCAATGTATTCAGCGGTCAGCCGTTGCGAGTCGACGCCCTTCCGAAATTCGAATACAGCCTTTAGGGGGCTTCGGGACCACTCAATAGGGAGAACGTCGAGCCATCCAACCGACGCTGGCATTGTGGTGGCAGGTCGGGGTTGCGAACCGTTCACGACCATGTCGATCTGTTCACGTTGCTGTTCTTCGAGGAGGGTGATGAGGCGGCGTTTTTTTGGTGATGAGGGCGTCGATGCGGGCGGTTTCGGTGTCGAGGTAGTCAGCGATCGCCCGCTGCTCCCCCAACGGCGGCACAGGGACTCGATGTCGTAGACTTCTCACGAGTTCGATTCGTCGGCATGCCTTGCCGCTGCGATCGTCTCCTGAGAATAGCTGGCTCTGAAGCAGTACTGCAAGTAGCGGTTGTCGACAGCCCACTTCGGCGGACGAACGTACGGCAGCGCTGGTCGATCGATGCGGTACAGCCGATGCCCCGATGCGGCTTGCGAGCTGGTTCATGACAAGTCGCCTGGTCCCTTGGAACCGCTAAGTCACAGCTGCCGAGGCGTCTCCCATCGTGTCAGCAACGCCGACCGGATATCGGTGTGACCGAGAGAACCGGCAATGCCGGCTTTCGTCGCTTGCGCTGTCGCAGATACGACCGCATCGGTGACGATGCCAGCACAAGGCGAGTCGCTTCACGCTGCCAGCTCACTCGGTTACCTCGGCAGCAGTGCTTGGATTTCGGCTTCGAGTTGCTTTGATTTCGGCGTCGATTTCGGCGAGTGGGCGGGGTGGTGTGTAGGTGTAGAAGTGGCGGGTGAGTGGGATTTCGTAGCCGATTTTGGTTTTCGTGTGGTCGACCCAGGCGTCGGGTACATACGGGCAGTACTTCGTCGGTGAGGTAGGTGTCGACGGCGGTGCGGTAGTCGGGGGTGGCGAGGCGATGGGCGGGGTCGGGTTCGTGCACGACGTGTGTTGCCGGTAGTGGCACGTTTTCGTTGTCGCGCAGGTTGCTGTCGGCCTCCGGGTTGCCCTTCTTGTCGGTTTGCGGTTCAGCGTCGGGGTCGCTAACCGTGAGCGCTGCGAGGACGGCTTTGCGTAGCGGGGTCTGTTTCTTCTTGTCGAGATGCGCGACGGCGGTCGTGAGTTCTTTGGTGAGCGCTGTGTCGGTGTCGAAGGTTCTGCCGTTCCAGGCGGTGAGGGTGTCGAGCAGCGGTGCTCGTTCGTCTTCGGTGAGGGCTGCGACTTTCTTGTCGGCGGCGACCGCTGCGAGGGTGTCGTCGGTGATTTCCCAGCGGACTCGTAGGGGTCGTTCGACGGTGATGCGCATGAACCCGAACGTTTCGTTGGGGAAGATCTTGCAGCCGACCTGGGCCTGGACACCATCGGTCGAATCGTTGGTGTCGGGGTCGTGTTCCTCGAAGGCACCGTAGGAGCGGACGATTTCGTCGATGTCGGCGTCGGCGATCTGTTTGCGTTTCTCGCCCAGGCTCTTGCGCATCTTGGTGAACGAGTCGCGGGCATCAATCAACTGCACCTTGCCGCGGCGCTTCGGGCTCTTGCGGTTGGTGACAATCCAGAAATAGGTAGAGATGCCGGTGTTGTAAAACAGTTGGTCTGGCAGCGCGACGACGGCTTCGAGCCAGTCGTTCTCGATGATCCAACGACGGATCTCGGACTC
>CALSVI010000017.1 GCA_943840615.1 uncultured Luminiphilus sp.
ACGCTGCCGGCTAGGTCTGTCAGGGTAATACCCGCATTCACCGCATCGAGTGAAAATGCGATGGGACGCAGTGGTGTCACCGTGTCATTGACCACCTGGAGAGCGAACGGCGCCAACTGGAGCCCCGCAACGCCCAAGCTGGCGGTGCTGAGGTACCCATCGCCGGCCTGTCCCGCTACCGTTGCACTCAGACCCTGATCACCCCACTGGCCCGCCGCCTCAAGGCGCAGGTTGAAATCAGACACCGCAACCTCTGCAAGCTCGGGTCGCGACACTGCCACTTCCCGTTGCAACCGCGACCAATCCCAGAGCGCGGTATCGAGCTGCGCCTCGAATAACGCTGCTTGATTTCCAGAAAATCGTAGCTTGAGTTCCCCAACAGGCCCCCAAGGTGCAAATCCAGTGACCTCGGCCTGAGTCTCATTGCCTGCGGTGCTAACGCTCACGACAGCGTCAAAGCTCGGCAATGTGTCATCAAAAATGCGTGTATCCATTTGCAAAGTGCCACTGACAATTTGCTCCTCGGCGGTCGCTTTCACCGAGAGACCGCTACTGCGAATATCTGCACGCCAGTCGGCGGCAGTGATGACCAGATCGGTCTCAGTGGTTTCCAGACGCCCCATACTGGTATCGGGATCCCAGGCACCCGTTACTGTCGATCGAATATGAGTGAGCTGTTGCTCACCGATATCAACATTCATCAGAGAGAGCTCGCCGTTCTTCAACATTACCGTCGGGTTAGCAAACGCAGACTCCCACGTGGCCTCGATCTGCCCGGTGAGCTGCTCGTCTGGAAAAGGGGATGCGAAGTGCGGTGTGATGAGCGTCATCTGCCCGCGCCCCCGGGGATCCCATTCAGCATCCGCTTGAATCGTCAGTGTGCGGTTCAACAGCGGATCGGGCAGTGGCCATTGCGCATCGGCCCGAACTGACAGCAGCGGCGTTTTAACGTCGTCGCCCAAAAACGGGAAGAACGTGAGCGCCAGCTGACTTTCAGATAGGGGCAAATCTCTCGCCTTGAGAAGCCCAGACAGCTTGAAGCCCCCGTCTTGAGGGGTCAGCCGCCAATCGAGATTCCAGTGAGTGTCTGCCTTCAGCGAGATGCTACCCGCCCACTCGGCCTCACCCTGTTTGGCCCACTCGACATCAAAACGCGTAGCGCCCGCGTTGCCCGCCAGCACCCCACCCTCCAGCGCCATGGGTGCAGACATCTGAACCTCAACACTGTTATCGGCGAGCGCCAACATTATTGAATCAATCGTGATCGATGCAGAAGCCACCGCGGCCCACCAAGGTGCCTGCCTGAAGTCGGGAATCCTGAGCGCACCCTCTCCCTCTGTGCTGGCAGACGTTTCCGCAGAAGATTGCGTGGGCGTCCAGACCATGGCCTCGGAAGTCACCGACAGCAACCTCAGCGGCTGGTGCCTGTCGATCCGGATTTGCCACTGCCATTGTGTGGCGCGGGCAAAAAGCCGACCCTGAGGGGTGCTTAACTCGAGCCGCTGAACACGACCGCCTCGCCAGTTCACCGCCAAACCAGACAACTCGTTCAGCGCCGTGTCTGGGGGCAAAAACCATTGCGCCATCTCGCTCGCCGTGTGGCGAGAGGCCACAAATCCTGCGGCAGCAGTCAGGGTAACTGCCGTCACAGCACATATCGCAGCAAGTTTTTTCAACATAAGCTCAGCGTAGTGCCCTGTCGGTTGTTAGACCACCCGAGCGTATCAGCGGATAGCACCCAACGGGTTCTGGCCTGAAAAAAACGCGCAGCAACGCCCGCCCGGAATGACTCTCAGGCTGGCACCGGCAGCATGAGCGATTCTTTCACCTGCTCCATCACCACGTAACTGGTAGATTCCAAAACGCCCGGCAAGGTCAGTAATGTTTCGCCCAACAGGATTCGATAGGCATTCATATCCGCGACCCGTGCTTTGAGCAGATAATCAAAGTTGCCCGACACGAGATAACACTCCTGTACCTCCAGCAAATCCAACGCTCGTGCTGTGAATTCCTCGAAAATATCCTGCGAAGTGCGATTGAGACGGATTTGTACAAACACCACCAGCCCACGATCGAGCGCATCAGGATTTAACACGGCCTGATAATGTTGAATCACGCCGTCCCGCTCGAGCCGCCTGACTCGCTCCTTACAGGGCGTGGTACTCAACCCGACTTTTCGCGCCAGCTCCGTGTGAGGGATGCGGGCATCCCGCTGTAAAATGCGGACGATATTCCGATCGATTCGGTCCAGCTGATATGACTGATCAACCATGCTAGGCACACCCTTTTGCCGCGCTGTCAGCGCATTGATCACAATACATATTATCTTAATTATGAATTAAATATAGTGAATATAACTTTATTAATTAATTTTAAATTATTTTTTATCTTTTTTTAATCGTATATTGAGTTATACCGACCTTCGTGTTGTTGCTGTCAGCGCGCACAATATCGCCGTTTTACTAGCCGGGATATTGCATCATGTTGATTGGGGTACCGAGAGAGATCAAAGCACAGGAATTCCGCGTAGGCATGACGCCAGCGGGTGTGAGAGAGCTGACATCTGCTGGGCACAGCGTCCTGGTCGAAACCGGCGCCGGTGCAGCGATCGGTCTAACGGACGACCTTTACCGCGCTGCGGGCGCGACGATGTCGGAGACCGCTGAGCAGCTATTTGCCGAAGCCGACATGATCGTCAAGGTGAAGGAACCACAGCCGCAAGAATGCCGGCAATTACGACCAGACCAAATTCTATTCACCTATCTTCATCTGGCCGCCGACCCAAAACAGGCTGAACTGTTGATGGCATCCGGAGCCACCTGCATTGCCTACGAGACCGTCACCTCGTCTCAGGGTGGTCTTCCTCTGCTCGCACCCATGAGCGTGGTCGCAGGCAGATTATCTGTTCAAGCGGGCGCCCATCACATGGAGATCCACCAGGGAAGCAACGGCACACTGCTGGGAGGCGTGCCCGGCGTGGAACCCGGCAAGGTACTGGTGATCGGCGGCGGCATGGTCGGCAGCAGCGCCATCCGCGTCGCGCTGGGCATGGGTGCAGAAGTCACCGTGGTCGATCGCTCAATCACCCGACTGAGTGAATTAGACGAGCAGTATCAGGGACAACTTCGCACGGTTTATTCCACGACAGAGGCGATCGAGCAACATGCCTGCGAGGCCGACCTCATCATTGGCGCCGTGCTGATACCGGGCGCTTCGGCACCCAAACTCATTGCGCGCGAACTACTCGGCCGCCTCAAACCCGGCACAGTGATGGTTGACGTTGCGATCGACCAGGGAGGCTGCTTCGAGACGTCGAGGGCCACCACTCACGCTGACCCCACTTTTGTCGTCGATGATGTCGTGCATTACTGCGTGGCCAACATGCCCGGCGCAGTCGCCAGAACTGCAACGATGGCGTTAACCAATGCGACCTTGCCGTTTATTCAGAGGCTGGCCGCAGACGGCCCTCGCCAACTTTTTTTGCGTGACAGTCACTTTGGCGCGGGGCTCAATGTTTACAATGGTCAGCTCACCCACCAAGCGGTTGCTGACGCGTTACAGTGCCCATGGATATCTCCTGCCAAAGCGCTGGATGAATCGCTACATTTAAAAACCGCTTGAGCGACGACACCATCCGCTCACCGGAGGAGTCAGCAGTCGGCTCTCCTGCCAGAGGCCGTTGCCTGCGCACTGATACAGCGCCCGGAGGCGCATTGAACTGATATGCATCAAGTAAAACCCGAGATCGAAGCATTATCTAAGTCAATCCTTGCCTACGCGATGGAGCGACTGCGGATGCACCCACCGTCGATCGATCACCCCTTACCGCAGACCACGCTCGAGGCGCTCGCCGGGCAAACGATTACCGCCGAGGGCTTAGGGGGAGAGCAGGCGTTGAATTTATTCATTGAAACGCTGGCTCCCGCGTGCATCTCGCAAGACCATCCACGTTATCTGTCCTTTGTGCCCACAGCACCCTCTGAGGTATCGACATTATTCGATCTCGTTGTCGGCACCTCCAACATTTGCGCCAGCAGTTGGCTGGAGGGTGCCGGTGCAATCTATGCCGAAAACCAGGCACTGCGCTGGGTTTCGGACATTGCCGGATTCCCCGCTCAAGCAGGCGGCGCTTTTGTCAGTGGCGGTACAGCAGGCAATCTCTCAGCGCTTGTCGCGGCACGCCATGACTGGCGACACCAGCACCCCGAGCACGCAACAAAGCGAGGGCTGATTGTGTCGTCACGAGGCGCTCACGCTTCGATCGAACAAGCGGCCCAAGTGATGGATGCCGATCTAGTCGAGTCAGGCAGCCACCAACTGACTGGATCCGACGTCGCTAAAACGATCGCAGCGCTGAGCGCAGAAGATAGAAGTCGACTATTTGCGGTGGCCTGCACCGCAGGGACCACCAACTTGGGCGTGATTGATGACATGCAGGGTATCGGCGATGTCTGCTCGAAGGAGCGTATTTGGTTTCACGTTGACGGCGCCTACGGTGGAGCTGCGCTGGCCGCCCCGTCTACGAGATCCCTATTCGACGGGATTGAAATGGCTGACAGCTTTATTGTTGATCCTCACAAATGGCTGTTCGCGCCATTTGACTGCTGCGCGCTGATCTATGCTGATCCGGTCAAAGCACGGAAAGCCCACCGTCAACACGGAGATTACCTGGAAGTGTTCTACGACGGCACCTGGAATCCGAGCGACTACGCGCATCACCTGTCACGACGCGCCCGAGGCTTACCATTTTGGTTCAGTCTTGCAGTCCATGGCACCAAAGCTTACTCAGACGCGGTCGAGACAACACTTGATTGCGCGCGGGAGGCGGCGACGATGATCGAGGCGCACCCGAATCTTGAGATGGTGACTGAGCAGCGATTGTCGATCTGTGTTTTCCGACGAAAGGGTTGGAGCCCCGAGGAATACCGCGCATGGAGTGATGCCCTGCTAGAGCGCGGCGACGGTTTGGTCGCGCCCACAAAACACGAGGGCGAGACCGTTCTTCGTTTTTGTATCGTCAATCCTCGAACCAGCCGCGAAGATATTCAGCTGATTCTAGACACCCTATAGCACTCTGCACGACACCCTTTGTGATCAGTGTCGAGTCTCGGTATGGTTATCGAGTCATTGCCTGAGCCAGCGACGCCAAGCGCGCGATAAAAATCACAACACTCAAGTTGGCCAGGTTGAGAGTAGCGGTGATGAATATCATGCAGGGGCCACTCTATGTCGGATACCTTTATTTGCACCTATGCGCTCAACGGCGACGGCTCCGGTAAGGCGCTTAGCGAGGCGCTTTCCGACACTTCTATTATCAACGCGCTGATGACCCCGCGGCATTACTTGTTTTCTGTGGCCTGCTGGTCACCGTTGGAGTGGTTCAGTTTGCCTTGTTCAAAAAGTTGCTTTGGTTTTAGGTAGCCCGAAAAAAGGGAGAAACAGATGGCTAATTTTGATCTAAAAAAATGGTGGTCCCTCGATCCGGAAGCTGAGATTGCCAGCGAGGACAATCCGCTGACGCCGTTGACCACGGAGCAGAGACGCCCCGGCGGGCCATTGCTGGCGCTCGCTTTTGGATGGGGATTTTTGATTACCGGTCTTCTCGCCGGTGGCGCCCTAGGCAGCGGAGTGGCCTTATGGGGCGATCTGGTTTGGTACTCGCTGCTTGGCAGCGCAATCAACTTTACCATCGGCGCGCTGGTCGGTTACATGGCCTGGCGAACGGGCTGCAACAGCACGCTCCTGTTTCGGGCAGTCTATGGTGAATTAGGCGCCTTTATTCCGGTCCTGTTCATCGCGTTGTTGACGATAGGCTGGCAAGGCATCGTGGTCGGCGCCTTCGCTCAAATCTGGACTCAGGCACCCGGCACGGCACTGTATTACGCAGTCGCAGTGTTCGCAGGTCTTCTTTACACAGGCACCACGCTTTTCGGCGTAAAAGGCATTGAGCGGGTCGGCATCCCTGCCATGCTCGGACTGGTCGCAGTGGGGCTGTACGCCGCCTGGGTCAATATTGAGCAATCTGGTGGTATCGCCGCTGTCGAGACACTCTCAGCCAACAAGGTGGCGGCAGCCCCGATATCGGGTATGGAAGCCATCAATATTGTAGTGGGCGCGTGGATTGTTGGTGCGGTGGTGATGGCAGAGTACGTGCGTTTCGCCAGAACATTCTGGGTCGCCATGGGCATCCCATTTGTCGTGCTCGTGGTAGATCAACTCTTCCTCCACCTCGTCGGCGCGTTGGGCGCGGTGGGTAGCGGCACCCCCGACTTTACCGCCTACCTTGGCACCTTATCGGGCTTTGCTGCGATCTTCGGGCTAGTCGGTATGACGTTGGCTCTGTGGACCACAGGCGATACCAACCTTTACCTTCCCAGCGTGCAAACAGCGAGCCTGTTCCGCCGGCCCAAACGGGTAACAATTGTGGTGTGCGGGCTGCTGGGCACCGTTTTGGGGCTCGGCATCTACCAGGTGTTTCTTGGATGGATCGCGCTACTGGCGACAGTGGTGCCCCCCATCGTGGGCCCCGTTCTTGCAGAGTATTATCTGATCAGGGGCAAACCCAAGGAGTTCACCAGTGATGTGCGCCTCAGCTGGCCAGCTATCGTTGCGTTTGGCGGGGGAGCATTAATTGCTGGCGGAAATGGCAAGGACGGCTTCCCATTGTCTTTGGACATCTCACCATCACTGTTGGGTCTCTTTGTGTCGCTGGTGGTGTACGTGATACTGCGAAAAATATCCCGGTAAATCACCTACTCAGGAGTCTCTTATGAGCAAACGAATATCACTCATTAGCCTACTCGCACTGGCAGCCTTGGTCACTGTTGCTTTTTTTACGCCCTGGCTGATTGGAGAGACCCGGGGTAAACAGACTGCTTCCCAGTTTGTAGAGGGCTACCCCCTGTCCTTTCCTACGGAATTCGCCTGGGGGGTAGCCGTCGCAGCGCAACATGTTGAGCACCAACAACCCAGTGACTGGACCGCTTTTGAGCGCCGGGTAATCCGCGAGGGAAAAACCGGCACCGGCGATCAGCCCGGTCAGGCAAAACCCGGCCACATCCGGGATCTCGATACCGTCTCGGCCGAAGTGCGGCAGAAAAAGGTCGACTTCGACAATCGTTATGAGCGCGATTTTCAGGAATTGGCCAAGCTGGGTCTGAACAGCTACCGCTTCAGCCTTTCCTGGGCCCGGCTGTTCCCTCGTGCGGATATGGAGGCACCTGACCCCGAGGGCCTCGCTTTTTATCAAGATGTGATTGCCGCCGCCAAAGCGAATGGGCTCGCGCCGCATGTTTCACTCTTTCACTTCTCTACCCCCGAATGGTTTTGGGAGGAGCGAGACGGCAAACGGGGCTGGGAGAGACCCGATGCCCTCGAGCACTGGAATCGTTATGTCAGCGCCGTGTCCCAGTTTCTGGGGCCCGAAATCAACCACTGGTGCACGTTGAATGAACCGATGGTGTATGTGCTGTGGGGTTATATAGAAGGTGTCTTTCCCCCACTGGAACAACGCGCGGGGCCAATTGATGTCGCCCCGGTCGTGGCACAGCTGCTGCGCGCTCACGCCGATGCCTATCAGATTCTTCACGCGGATGCCGATGCGCGCGGGCAGGCTATCGCTGTCGGGTTAACACAGCATACTCGCGCTTTCGAACCCTGGCGCAATTGGCATCCCCTAGACCGCCTGTCTGCAGGTTTTGTCCAGCAGGCCTTTATCTGGGACGTGTTTGATGCCATCGAAAGCGGCAACTATACGATGACCAACACCGATTTTTCTGCTGACATCGATGGCTTAGCGGGAACACAAGACTACGTGGGCATCAATTACTACGGGCGGTTTTATGTGCAGATGGACATCGACGCGATGGCTGCAGGCCCCGTCACCCATACCCATGACCCCAGCGACCCCGACGAACTCACCAGTGATCTGGGATGGGCGCTCTACCCGATTGGCTTTAGCACTGTTCTCGACGAGGCCTGGCAACGCTACGGCAAACCCATCCAGATTTTGGAGAACGGCATCGCGGATGCCGGCGCGAATGACACATTGCGCCAGACTTTTTTGGTCAGCCACCTTCGCGAGGTGTGGTACGCCATGAACGTGCTGGGTATTGATATCGATGGCTACTTTCACTGGTCTCACCTCGACAACTTCGAGTGGGCCGAGGGGTTCAATCCCCGCTTCGGCTTGTTCGCTGTAGACTATGAAAACGCCTTCACCCGCACCGCACGCCCCAGCGCGGCGGTGTATGCCGACATCATCCGCTCTGGCATCAGTGAAGCCATGTGGCAACAGACCCGAGGGCCTTTTTAACTCATTGCGTGGTGGCGCCAAGCTGGACAAGCGCCAGTCGCTCCGATCAAACTGTTCTGCCATGAATCGACAAAAGTTGCAGCAGTGATGCGCCTCCGCCGTCTGGGTCTAATCCTCCCCGCCCTCATTCTTGTTGGCTGCACGAGCGCAGTGAAAGCACCCTTTGAGATGCCTGAAGCTGAGTGGGCGTTACCTGCGACCACCGACGGCCCACTCGCTCAAATGGAAACCGACGTGGCAGCGCGAGCGCAGTCAATACGCGATCACACGGGCAATTCGGGTAATGACATTTCGGGTTTTAAACTGCTCAATCGTGGTGAGGATGCGCTCAGATGGCGACTGGCGCTGATCGACTCCGCGACGCAAAGCATCGACACACAGTATTACCTCTATCACGGCGATAGCACCGGTTTACTCTTTACGAGCCGATTGCTAGAGGCTGCTGATCGCGGAGTTAAGGTGCGCATCATTATCGATGATATCGGCACGCTGGCGGTCAGCCCATCGCAGGCGAAGCTCCGCGACAGCATGGGCGCATTAATGATTGCCCATCCCAACATCTCACTGCGCTTATTCAACAGTAGCGGCAATCGCAACCTCCTCGGGCGTGGCTGGAATTTTGCTACCGAATTTGAGCAACTTAATCACCGTATGCACAACAAATCGCTCACGGTCGATAACCACGCGACCATAGTGGGCGGTCGTAATATCGGCGATGAATACATAGGGCTCAACACGCATTTTAATTTTCGCGATATAGACGTTCTGGGCTTTGGCCCCGTGGCAAGGCAGACGTCATCCGTTTTCGACGCATTCTGGAACAGCGGCTGGGTCATGACTGCTGACCCTTCCACCCAAACCAAGGCGGAGGGCATTTATGCGACCCAGCGCCTTGCATTAGAGCGGGAGCTCAGACAATCAGAGGCTCTGGAGCGATTTTCACTCGCGGCGAGAGGCTGGGAGGCGGAATTCGATGCGCTGACGCCTTCACTCCACCTTGGCCCGAGCGAAGTCCTGACAGACAAACCCAGCTCGAACGGCATCAGTAATGAAGTCTTTGACTGGGTCACTCAAAACCTGCCGAAGGTACAAACAGAACTCTTGGTCACTAACGCCTACCTTATCCCGGAGACTCAGGGCGTCGCGATGCTTGACGATCTTGTGGAAGCAGGCGCTGAAGTGACGATTCATACTAATTCGTTGGCATCGCATGATGTGCCCGCGGTGAACAGCCATTACAAGGTTTGGCGCAAGCCCATTCTGGAGTCCGGCGCATCTCTCTTCGAGGCGAGGTACGACGCATCGATCAAAACATCGATAGTCGATACCCACCCCATCAGCGCGCGCTACATGGGACTGCACTCTAAATCGCTGGTGATGGATCGGCGCTTTGCTGTGATCGGCTCTGCCAACCTCGATCCGCGCTCAGCTTTTTTGAATTCGGAGATGATTGCAATCATTGACAGCAAAAGCCTTGCCGAGGAACTGGCGCAAGCCATTCTCCTCGACACATCTGCCGCAAACAGCTGGGAAGTAAGCCTGAACGAAAAAAATAAAATCATTTGGAGCAACGACGTCGAATCTGTCACTAGGCAGCCTGCCCGGAGCGGCTGGCAAAGATTTCAGGATCTGTTCTTTATGCTGTTCCCCAAGCGCCTCTATTAAAAGCGTAGTAATAAACAACGCAGTGCGCATCGCTTGAGACCCCTGCGAGCTATCGCGCGCTAGAACCCTCAATTGAGGCGCAGAAAAAAAGCAGTGTTGACTGTTTTTCATCGCGGCGGTACCTTGCCATGGCGCTCACGGACAGCGACAAGCAGCCCGCACATAACTTCGGGCTATTATCCCGGTAAAATGTCACCCCACGTGGGGGCGCCGCCACAATAAAACGCCCAAGGAGACCGACCGTGTCTATTCCAAAGGAAAAGCTGTTGCATGCGTATCGTTCCATGAAAACGATCCGCGAATTCGAAGAACGCGTGCATGCGGAAATCATGAATGGCCAAATTCCCGGTTTTACCCACCTCTATACCGGTCAGGAAGCCAACGCCGTTGCCGTCTGCGCCCACCTCGACGAGAGCGACACGATTATTAGTACGCACCGGGGTCATGGTCATTGCATTGCCAAGGGCGCCGACGTGTCCGGCATGATGAAAGAGCTATTTGGATCCTCCGAGGGCCTCTGCAAGGGCAAAGGCGGCTCGATGCACGTAGCAGACATCGACAAAGGTATCCTGGGTGCAAACGGCATCGTTGCGGGGGGCCCACCGATTTCTGTCGGCTCCGCGCTAGCAGCCAAAATTCGCAAAAATGGCAAGGTCGCAGTCTCATTTTCGGGAGATGGCTCAGTCAACCAAGGCACCTGCTTCGAGGCCATGAATATGGCGGTTGTACTGCAGGTGCCCGCCGTCTTTGTCATAGAAAACAACTATTACTCCGAGCACACACACATCGACTACGCTGTGGGCTGTGACGATTTGAAGGCCCGCACCGAAGCGTTCGGTTTCCCTGTTTTCGTTGCCGACGGCGCAGACTTCTTTGCTGTGCATGAAGCCGCTGGCAAAGCCATCGCTCATGCCCGCGCAGGCAACGGTCCGGCGGGCGTATTTGCCGAGCAAGGGCGATACCATGGCCACTTTGTCGGGGATCCCCAAGCCTATCGTGGTGAAGGTGAACTAGAAAACCTGCGCGAAAATCACGACCCACTGAAAGTGTTTCGTCAGCATATGGCGGCCTCGGGGGATCTCAGTGAAGCAGAATTAGATGCTATCGACGCCGAGGTCATGGCTGAAATCGAACAATCTGTGGTGGATGCCAAGGCGGCGGCGCGGCCGACGCCAGAGCAGGTCACGGCAGATGTGTATATTCAATACGGCACCACGGCGTAAGGGAGACATACCATGCCTGAAAAAACGATGCGCGACGCAATCAATGAGGCCCTGCATCAAGCGATGGAGCAGGATGAGTCTGTCTTTGTCATTGGTGAAGACGTCGCGGGCTGCAATGGCAGTGCGGGCGACGTGGGTTCCGTCGGTGGTGTCTTCGGCGTGACCACTGGCATCTACAATCGCTGGCCTGATCGCTGCGTCGACACGCCTATTTCTGAATCCGCCATTGTCGGTGCCGCGGCAGGCGCTGCGCTGGTGGGGATGCGTCCCGTTGCTGAAATTATGTTTGCCGATTTTATTGGCGTCTGTATGGATCAGATCGTGAATCAGATGGCTAAGTTTCGCTACATGTTTGGTGGCAAGAGCCGATGCCCCGCAGTGATTCGATTTTCTGCCGGCGGCGGGTTCAGTGCAGCGGGCCAACACAGTCAGGCGATGTACCAAGTGATGACGTCATTTCCAGGGCTCAAGGTCGTGGTTCCCTCGAATGCCTATGATGCCAAAGGGCTCCTGCTGTCAGCGATTCAGGACGATGATCCCGTACTCTTCTTTGAGCCAAAAGTGCTTTACCAAGAAACGGCGGAAGTGCCCGATGAGATGTACACCATCCCATTTGGTCAGGCCAACTTTGTACGTGAAGGCGACGATGTCACCGTAGTCGCATTTGGACAAATGGTGCCCAAGGCAGCCGCAGCGATTGATGCACTGGCAGCCGAGGGCATCAGCTGCGACTTGATTGATCCACGGACCACTTCACCCTTGGATGAAGCAGCGATTCTTGAATCAATTGGCGCTACCGGGAGATTGGTAGTCGTCGACGAAGCGCCTCCTCGCTGTGGTCTGACTGCTGATATTGCAGGGCTGGCCGCAGATAAGGCATTCAGCAGCTTGAAAGGCCCCATTAAACAAGTCTGCGCGCCCCATAGCCCAACGCCCTTCTCGCCTGAACTAGAGGCGGCGTATTTGCCCGACGCAGATAAAATTACTGCGGCGATCAAAGCGACACTCGCCTGAAGAAATTGAATTATTAGGAGTATTGTTGTGAGCGAGATCTATCCCATCGCGGTGCCCAAGTGGGGCATTGAAATGGTAGAAGGCACCATCACCACCTGGAATAAGTCGGAAGGTGATGCGGTCGCCAAAGGCGATGAAGTCTTTGAGATGGAGTCCGACAAAATCGTCAACGTGTGGGATTCGCCTGTCGCAGGCGTCCTTCGGCGTGTCTTAGTCCCTGCGGGCGACGCCCACCCTGTGGGGGCACTGCTTGGGATCATTGCCGATGCGAGCGTCGCAGACGGCGACATTGACCAATTTATTGCCGAACACCGCGCGGTGGCACCGGAATCGGCGCCCGATACCCCTGCTGCACAGCCCGCAGCGCAACAAAGCACCCAAACCGGGGATGCCTATACGCGCTCCTCCCCTAGCGTGCGTCGGCTAGCCGACGAGCTTGGCGTAGATCTGGGCACGGTAACCGGCACCGGGCGGCGTGGTCGCATTACAGACGAAGACGTAAAGGCCGCTGCTGGCGGCACCACCGGAGCGCCCGAGGGAGTGGAAGTCATCCCGCTTAGCCCCATTCGCAAGACCATCGCCAAGCGCTTGACCGAAGCCAAGCAAACGATTCCTCACTTCTACCTCACAGCAGAATACGAGCTCGACGGCTTGCTCACACATCGCGCCACGCTGAACAAAGAAGATGGGGTCAAAGTCTCCGTTAACGACCTCATCGTTTGGTGTGTGGCGCAAGCGCTAATCAAAGAGCCGCGGGTCAACGTCAATCTGGTGGGAGATGATATTCATCAGTTCAGCGCCGCCAATGTCTCCGTCGCGATCGCAACCGATAATGGACTCTATTCGGCGACCCTCTACGCCGCGGACACAAAATCGCCGGCCGAAATATCCGCAGCAACCGCTGAACTCGCAGACAAAGCGCAAAGCGGCAAGCTGACCAAAGAGGATATCTCTGGAGGATCATTCACTGTCTCAAATCTCGGGATGTATGGCATCACGCAATTCACGGCGATCGTGAATCCACCCATGGGTGCGATCCTGGCCCTAGGTAAAGCCACCCAAAAAGTGGTGATAGACGACGGAGAGCAGCGTATCGCCACCGTGCTGAATGCCACCCTGTCGTGCGACCACCGCGTGATTGATGGCGCCGTCGGTGCTCAATACCTTGCGGCGCTGAGCGAGGTCATCGGGTCACTTTAGAGGAGGCCACTCTCGTAGAGACCCTATTTCGCGACTCGTCTCGGCCTCCGTCTCCCCTTAACGTCGGCTCTGCCGGATCTGCAGCGGCTGGTGGGTTATCGCGCAACCAAATCAATTTTGGGCACGAAAACCTGCAGCAGTAGCGCCGAGATCAGATGAAGACTGGCGATCATGAGAAAGACACTTTCATAGCCTGCCTCTTGAATCAGGTATCCCGCCAGCAAACCCAGCAGGCTTCCGCCCAGACTTCCCACCGCGCCAAACACACCCCAGACCGTCGCCACCCGATCCGCCGGGAAAAGATCGGTAGGAAGCGTGAAAAACACCGACCCTTTGACCTGGATAGCAAACAAGCCAAAACAGATGAGCGCCAGCGCCAAAGCGCTAGACGCGGTGTAGTAGGCAGGGATCACTGCGACGGCAACTAATACCGCACCCAGCCAGATCACTGTTTTGCGCGCGCGATTAATCGTGTATCCCCGAGTGACCAGCGCCGAACTCAATGAGCCACCGGTGAGCGCGCCAAGATCGGCTGCCACCCAGGGTAACCACGCAAACATCGCAATAGCGCGGAGATCAAAGCCCCGCACATCGATCAAATACTGTGGCAACCAGAAAAGGAAAAAATAGAACGGAAAATCGCTCACCACCCGAGCAATGAGAATGCCCCAAAATTCCCGGTAGCTCAGCAGTGCTGTCCAACTGCCCTGACTTTGCTGATTGGAGCGTTGCTCCAGTATCAGCGCTTTTTCGGTGGGTTCGATCGTGGGGTGTGTCTCGGGCAAGTGGTACCACCGCTGCCACAGGAATACCCAGACCAACCCCAATGAACCGGGAATGATAAAGGCCCATTGCCAACCGAGCGTTTGCAGAGTCCAAACCGTCAGCGGCGGGGTAATAATGGCACCGAGTCCGGCACCCAACATGAAGATCGCAACCGCCGTGGAGCGCTCATTGGCGGGAAACCACTGGGCCACCGCCTTGCTGGCCGCGGGAAAGTTGGCGGCCTCTGCGAGGCCCAGCAAGATTCTGAGCGCGAAGAAGCTCCAAAGCCCTCGTCCCAAGGCATGCAATATGGTGGCGACGCTCCAGAAGACCGCGGCAAGGCTGAACGCACGTTTGGTTCCAAGCCGATCAATGAGCGGGCCGGATATCAGTTGGCCGATGCCGTAGGCAAGCAGAAACCCGCTGGTGATCAGCCCATAGTCGGCATCACCAATGTCAAACTGCTCCCGAATCATCGGCGCCACCACACCAAAGACCGATCGATCGATGTAATTGATGGTGGTAATGACCGCCAACAGAATCGCGATACGCCAGCGCACAGCCATGTTCGACTTCCTTTTTTGACTTGTCGTTCGGGCGGCTGACCTCAAACAATCAGATTTACCAGAGGGACCAGAACACCGTTAGCGACAGCACAACGAGTATTGCCCCAAACACCTTGTTCAACAAGGACGCGTGTCTTTGAAAGCGCTGAGTGACGGTGGTGCGAGACAGTGAGAGGGCAACCAAGGCATACCAGAGAGCGTCGATGAGTGCAGCAGTCGCAGCAATAATCAGCTTCTCCATCAGCGTCGACTGCGGCTGGATAAACTGACTGAACAGCGCGGCGAAGAAAACGGCGATCTTGGGATTGGACAGCGCGATGAAAAGGCCTTCCCATCCGGCTCGAGCTCTTTGCTCGGTTTTGTCAGAGATCGCCTCGGATTCTTCGATATTCTGCAGCAGCGCTCGCCCCCCGAGATACAGTAACAATAGCGCCCCTAGCGCCCGTATCGCGTCGAACCACGCCGGCTGTGCCACCAAAAGGGCACCCAATCCACTGACCATCAGCATTGCCCAAAGGAAAATGCCGATGCCGTGTGTCGCAGCGCAGAAGCTGCCAACGAGTGCCCCACCCCTCACTGAGTGACGCACAACGACCGCCAGACTGGGCCCAGGAGACATCGCGCCCAGAAGACAAACCAGTGCAAGCGGCCACCATTGAGATACGGGCATTGTAATGTGCCTCATTCTTCGGCCCTGATTGTCCCGATTTGCCAAGCAATTTACGGCACCTAGATTGGTTGCCCGGGCCCCATAACTGCTATATCTTATTATCTGGATAAATATAAACCAATAAACGTAGCGCGAGCCTGCACGCTCCATGTGCTCTCGGCAGCTTGAATACCGCGCAGAGCGGAACTGGAGGAGCTAACCGTGTCAATCCACTCTAAAACACGTCCGACTACTTTTCAGCGCAAGACAATCGTCGCCGGAGTCGCTGCGGCGATAGGAGCCGGCAGTGCTGGTCTTAGCTGGAGTGCGGAGCTCGAAGAAGTCGTGGTGACGGCCCGCCAAAGGGCTGAGTCATCTCAGGACATTCCGATGATGGTGCAGTCTCTCTCGGGAGAGGAGATGCAGAAGCAAGGCATTACAACCCTCGAAGATCTGTCGCGCTTTGTTTCTGGCCTCAGCGTGCAGACCACCACACCGGGTCAAAATATTATTGTCTTCAGAGGAGTGAGCGATGGGGGCGGGTTCTTGGTTGATCCCACCGCCGCCATTTACCTAGACGAGCAGCCCATGTCCCACGGACAGGCGTCCCCTGACATCTATCCTGTCGATGTTTCACGGGTAGAAGCGCTCGCTGGCCCACAATCAACGCTGTTCGGCGCTTCTTCGCAAAGCGGAGCCGTTCGCGTCATTACCAATAAGCCGGATCCGACGGCCTTTGAGGCGAATATCAGCGCCGGTCTTTCCTCGACTGAGGACGGTGGCACCGGCTACGAAATAGACGGCACGGTCAATATACCGCTGAGCGATTCTGTCGCCATCCGCTTATCCGGTTTTAGCTCAAAGGATGCCGGTTATATTGATAATGTTTTGGGCAATACCGTTGTCGATACCGTAATTGGCACGGGCGCAGGAGGCGGAAAAAACAATAGCAACCTGCTGGAAGACGACATAAATGATGTTGAGTGGCAAGGTGCCCGAGCTTCAGTACGGTGGCTGGTTAATGACAATTGGACGGTGACTGCCACCACTAATTTCCAAGACCTCGAGGCCGACGGTTTTAACGATTTCGACCCGATCAGGGGTGACCTCAAAACCGTGAAGTTCGCCGACGAATACCGAACCGACGAGTGGCATCAAACGAGTCTCGTCATTGAAGGGGACCTCGGCTTCGCGCAACTCGTATCCGCGACTTCTTACTATGACAGGGATGTATTTTACGCGCACGATACCCAGTCGTATGCCGCCTACTTTAACTATGTTTACGGCTACTATTATGCAACCTACGACTTTGGCGCCGACCCTGTGGGCTACCTCACCAATGAGGAAAGCAACGAGAGCTTTACTCAGGAGATTCGCCTTACTGGCTCCTCGGACCGCATAAATTGGACAGCGGGTATTTTCTACCAAGACTCAGAGCAGTACTGGGATTTTTATACTTATTTAGATGATTATTCGAGCTCTCCGGCGTTCGCGGCTTGGTCTTACTATTATCCCGGTATCGCGCCCATGGATAACTGGTGGTACTCATACCAGGGCACCGAGCGAGAGGACCTTGCCATCTTTGGTGAACTGGACTTCGACATCACCGATCGGCTCACTCTGCTTCTTGGTGGTCGTTGGTATGAGGTAGATCGCTCCATTAACTACGGAGTAGATAAGCCCACTGACCGGGCTTGGCAGAGACCAGACAATCGTCAAATGAAAGACGACGGTTTCATTCCTAAGTACGGCTTGGAATTTAATATCAGTGAGGACGTCATGGTTTATGGCGTTTACTCGGAAGGCTTTCGCGTCGGTGGCGTGAACCGTGGACTGCGGGGAAATCAGGGTGGAGCCGTGCTGCCAGTGGAGTACGACTCTGACTTGGTCGAAAATACGGAGTTTGGTCTAAAGTCCGAGTTTGCGGACGGACGAATCCTGTTCAATGCTGTGTATTACGAGATGACTTGGGATGATATGCAGATTGAGGTGACAGATCCCGCAAGTTCACAGGGATGGGCGCCGTTTCAAATCGTCGTGGCTAATGTTGGTACCGGGGACATTAAAGGTTTCGATCTGGAATTTAAGGCGCTGGTCACTGAAAACCTAGAAGTGGGAATGAATTTTAACGATATTCAGGATGCGGAAGTGTCAGCACCCTCACAATATCCCGACTCTCGTTCTGAAACTGGCTTCGTAGACTCCGGGCTTGCGTCAAGCACCCCCTTACCGCTTTTTGCTGACCAAAGTTACTCTCTTTATGCAGAGTACTCGGGCATAGAGTTGTTTGGCGGATCGGGAGCGCTTCGACTTCAGCACAGCAATGTGGGTAAGTCGCTAAATCAGTTGACAGACGGCTTCGCTTCTCCACGACTGACTCAAGGCGATTACGATGTAACGGACGTGATTTTCAGTTACCAGAACGAGAACTGGGGAGCCCGTTTGTATGTGAACAACATTTCTGACGAGCGAGGCATCACATACGAAGACAGCCAAGACTTTGATCAGGCGTTTGGTCAGAACTCATCGAATGTGATTAGGCCAAGAAATTATGGCATCTCGCTGAGATATTTCTTTAACTGACAAAAATTGGACAGTGCTCCACAAAAATGGGCGCCTCGGCGCCCATTTTTGTGGAGACTACTTCATATCCCAATGAGCGGGCCAGACCTCCAATCCATGAATCGCATTCCGGATATCCATCGTCAGATTCACTGCGGCAAGGCGTTCGCCTTTGTAGACGTCGATAAGCGATATAGTGGACGGTGAGGAGCCCGCGGCAATCAACTGCTCGTTGACGGCGCACATGCCTCGGCCAAACCCCTGACGCGCGATACGAGAATCATCTACCCCCAAATACTGTAGGTCGGAATTATTAAATTTGGGCACAGGGATCACGACGTCTCCATTTTTCCGAGAGACAAACCTAACGACATCGGAGCCCGTGTCGTTAAACACGACGCCGTCTTTGAAGGGCTGAGCGTTATGACATCCTCGAGGTAGACTGCAAAACTCCGTCACCGTTAGATCAGCGGAAAGCGCGAGCAGCGCCTCTGTATTAAGTCCACTAAAGTAAATCCCGTCCTCATTCACCGCCACCATATTTAGGTGGTATGAGTTGGTGAAAGTTGGCCCGCCGCCGCTCATCGGATCAAAGGGCTGCCCCGTCCAGTGAGTCCCATTTTTTGAGAGATAAAGCCCCCAGGGAAAGGTCATTGAATTCAAATCGAAGGCGAGAACAGAGTCGAACCCCGTGGATGTCAGGAACAGCAGGTGATCCTTTCTGCATATTTCGTGGCAATGTCTAAGATACGGATTACGATAGGACCCCACCAAAGAAAAATCTGGCGCGTAACAAAACAGTTCGTCGCTTGCAGCGATCCAAATCGCATCTTCCGTAAACTCAATCCCCCTCAAACCTCGATCCCAGCCCCGACCAGTAAAATCAATATCGGTCGTATTCCAGTCGATTTTTTGCTCAACGACCTGAGCGTTAAAATCAACGACATACACACCGCCGTGACTCTGGCCCTTCTCGGAACCTCTAACAACCGATGTGGCAACTAACTTCGGCAAGTCGGTCATTATTGGCTTCTGGACTCTGCGGGCAACACAGGTGTGAGTGCCTGTTGCAATATCTCCAAATGTTTTTCAAAGCGACGCCAAGTGCCGACCGAGCTACTGTATATCGGCTGCCTCACCTGCTCTGAACTGGCTGTGCGCACCGCTCTTTTCGTCTCATGAAAACTGAGGCACGCCTCCTCAAAAGGGAGCCCACAAAAATCCAGTATGCGCCTGACTTGATGCTCGAGGTCTTCCACTACCGTTTCATATTGGACTCGCAGCACCTGCCCCGGCAGCACCGTATCCCAATGACTCATCAGTTCGTGATATTCGAGGTAGAACTCGCCCAACTCAAAAAGATCGTAGGTAAATGTCTGACCTTTCGCAAAGTGCTGTTTAAAGCAACCAAAACAACTATCCAGCGGGTCTCGGCGCGCATCAATGATTTTTGCGTTGGGCAAGATCGTTTTTATAAAACCGACGTAGGCAAAGTTATTGGGCATTTTGTCAGTAAAAAACGGCGCTTCAGCTCGATACTGTCGCGTCTGAGATAAATATTCCTCACCGAGCTCTCGGAGCTCTTCAGGCCTCATAGTCGTGATGGACTGAGGAAATACATCGCCATCTCGCGATCGGCTGAGTCCTTGCGCTATCAATGATATATCGTGAAGTTCGCTCGTCCCATCCACCTGAGAGTGGCTGGCCAGGATCTGCTCGAGCAAGGTTGAGCCGGAGCGAGGCAAACCAACGATAAAAATAGGGTCCGCGTCTGGACAGCCTCTGTTAGGAGTCGCTCCTGAAAAAAACTCCTCGCTGAATACGTTTCGCATGCGCTCATGACCCACCTGAGTCTGAACCGGATCGTAGGCAATCGTATCTCTGTGCATTTGATTGGCTAATTCATAATGCGCAAAGGATTTATCAAATTCTTTTGCATCTTCGTAAGCTTTTGCCAAAGCAAATGCAAAGTGCACTCGGCATTCCGTAGGCAGCTTCTCATTTGCAAGCCTAGTTTCCATATTGCTGATCTCGTCCAGCGAGAAGCGAAATGTTTTTAGGTTCGCGAGGCTATAATACGTTTCGCCATAATTTGGCCTCAGCTCGATGGCACGCTTGTAAGCCTCGACGCCGGCTGTTTGGTCGCCAACCGTTTTCAACACATGCCCCAGTCCGATATGGCCTCCGGGGAGCAGTGGATCTAATTCTACTGCACGCCGGTAGGATTCGACGGCCTCATGAGGCTTGGCGGCCATAGCCAGCGCTGCCCCTAAATAATAGTGTGTGAGCGCGTTGTCAGAGTCGATAGTTAACGACTCTCGCAACACGTCCACCGCCTCCTCGTGCAAGTGCATTTCCTTGAGCACCGTTCCTAGATCGTGCCATGCAACACTGAAACCAGGCGCCATAGCCGTAATCTTTTCAAGCAGCTCTCGGGCATCCTTAAAGCATCGGGCTTTGATCGCTATACGCGCGAGAAGCAGAGCAGCATTCACATCTTGCGGGTTCTCTCTCACCAACGCTTTCGCTAAGCCCTCCGCCTCTCTGAATTGACCGCGCACAAAAAGTCTGGACGCTTCGTCCAACTTTGCCTGAAATGGAGAGAGGGCTGCGGCCTCGGCCATCACCTTCTGTGCTTGATCCGAATTGCCGGCTAACTGATAGGCTCCCGCCAATTTACTCAAAAGAGATGCATCAGCTGGCCGCAGTGAGCGGGCTTTTTCAAGATGCTGAAGTGCTTCCTCGGCTCTACCTAAATTAAGTAATGCCGTACCGAGATCGGCTTGGCCGTTAGGGTTACCAGGAGCAATTTTCACTGCTCTTTGAAGCAACGAAACCGACTCTTCGAGGTCGCCTTTCCTCGCCGTTATCGAGCCTAGTAGCGCAATGAAATTAGCGTCGCCGGGATACCGATCTACCATCTCTCGGCAGAGCGTCTCAGCGTCGTCCCGAGCGCCTTCCTTCAATAATAAAACAACTTTCTCGAACACTTGACTTGGTTGTTGCTCAGACATCATTTAGCTATCGCATATAGATTTTGACCAGGTAGATCAAGAAGTTTGCCAGATTTCCGCCCAGTCCACACGCTAACAGATTGCCATCCCCCTTTTTCGATGCGACAGTGTGTGAGGGACCTCGAAGCCATTAAACCTGCAGGATACCGGAGACGTATTTTGGACCATGCTGAATTAACCGCGGCTTCCTCCAGCAATCCTTTCGATGCAAGGGGCCCATTCTTACTGAGCCTTTTCATGACACTGGTCGGCTACAGCGTTCTCGTGGCGCTGCCCGCTATTAATAGTGCATGGGTCGATCAGCTGGGCTTCAGCGAGGTACAGGTCAACCGCGTTGCCTCGGCTGATTTGTTGGGCCTGTTTATCGGGGCGGTGCTCACTAGCCTGCTCATCCGAACCTGGAACAGACAAACGCTAACCTATTTAGGGATTAGCTTTAGCGATCGCGGCCAATGGCCTTTGCACTCAGTATGTCGACTATCAGACGACGCTAGTGCTGCGCCTCGTGGCTGGGCTGGGAGCGGGTTTATACACCGCCGTCGCGGTGGCAGGGCTCGGCGCGCACTCCAAGCCGCGCGAGGCGTTCAATTGGATGTTGCTGGCATTTGCCATCTCGCAATTTTTAGAGCTGCAGCTCATTCCGCACCTGAGCATGAACGGTGTCTATCTCTTTTTTATCGCCACCTATGTCGTCACGCTGCCCTTTGTGCGATTGATTCCGAAGACCAGCGCCCCAATGCCTATACCCGAAGCATCAAGCGAGACGCAGAGACCTCCCCTTCTGGCTTGGGTTGGCATTGGCGCGATCGTGATCGCCTACATCAACATTGGCGCCTACTGGTCCAATATCGAACTGGCAGCCGAAGCGGCAGGGCTTGGCGGAGATTGGTCAGCACAAGTCATTGCTTGGAGTGTCTTGCTCTCTTTTGTGGGTTGCTTCGCCGCGATGTGGATCCTAAAACGCTTCGACCACGATCGACCGCTGCTATTTACTTTCTGCCTCATGGTAATGGCTGTCGGACTATTGGCGGTAGAAATCACCGCGGCGCTGTTCGTATTCAGCGTTGCAATGTTCAATTTCCTCTGGATTTTCATCGATGTGTACCAGATGGGTGGCGTTTCTGTCGCTGACCGATCGGGGAGTGCCGCCGCCTTTATTCCCGGTGCTCAGGGACTTGGGCAGACAGTGGGTCCTTTTGCTGCATCGATCATGCTCGAGCTCGGCTGGGGGTTTGATGGCGTCTTCGTTCTGTGTGCCATCGCCTCGGCGGGTGCCTTGGTGATTTACACCCTCATTTATCTGAAATATCGGCATCAAGCCGGGTGAGCCGATCCGAGGCCCTACCCGCGATGAACCCGATACCGCTCTCAGCGCTACCTGGGCCTTAAGGCTGTCGCGCTGGCATTGCTGGCGATATCTGGCTGTCACGACCTGTCAACCTCGATGCCCACTCCTATCGCATCTTCGACGCAGAACGGTGATGCAATCGTGCGCTGTGGCGTGCTAATAAACGGCCTATCAGACGAACCTTTGCTGGATCAACAGATCACGGTGAACGCCGGTCGTATCGCGGCCGTAGAAGCTTTTGATCAGTCCTCGAGCGCGCCACAGTCGCCAGCTTTTCATCAACCTGACTGATTTCACCTGCCTGCCCGGACTGATCAACACCCATGTGCACTTTGACGGCAATCCTGAAGACTCGGTGGATTACAGTATTTATGCCCGAAGGACAGCGGACGAAACGCTGCAATTAGTGCTCGAAAACGCGAAAACTACGCTGCTCACGGGTTTCACCACGGTGCGCCATGTAGGCGCCTGGTTTCCCGATGCCGTCTACCGGGCCCGGTCGCTGATCGAACGAGGCGAGGCGCTCGGCCCCCGAATCCAGACCGCAGGTCCCTATCTGACCATTCCTGGCGGCGGCGGCGATCTCACCTTTCCAGAAATCCCAACGGCACAAATCCCTCCCGAATCACAGCAGGGTATAGCCAGCACCCCGGAAGAATTTGCGGCGCGGGCGGAAGCAGCCATTCTGGCTGGCGCAGACTTTCTGAAGATCATTGCCTCAGGCGCGGTTTTTTCTATTGGCACCGAGCCCGGAGCCCCGGAGATGTCACAAGCTGATATTGAAGCCGTGGTCGCAGTCGCTCAAGCCTACGGCAAGACAAGTCACGGCGCATGTCCACAGTGACCAATCTGGACAGGACGCGATCCTCGCCGGGGTCGACTCGCTGGAGCACGCTTCTCTTTTGGAAGACAGCACTATTGATCTCGCACTGAGCGCGGAGTGGCGTTCTCAATGGATGTCTATAACGGGACCTATACCGATACCATTGGTCGTGAACAGGGCTATCCCGAGTATTTCTGCAGCGCAATACCGAGACGACAGAAGCTCAGCGGGTCGTTTTTGAAAAGGCATACAAGAAGGGTGTGACGCTGCTTTACGGGACCGACGCGGCGGTGCTGCCTCACGATATGGGTGGTTGGCAGTTCGCCATCATGGTCGAACGCGGCATGACACCGATGGAAGCCATTCAGTCGGCCACCTCTAGTCGCGCGGCGCATATGGGTCTGGCCGATGAAGTGGGAGCCATTGTTCCCGGCAGAAGCGCCGATCTGATTGCGATTCAGGGCGATCCGCTTAAAGACAGCAAGGCCCTGCGCCAAGTTGACGTAGTGATGAAAGCCGGCACGGTCGTAAAATCACCCGAGTCTTTCGACCATTAGGTTGAACCGCCGGCGTGACTTCGCCATCATCTACACTCTCACTGACCACCTGAATGGCATACCATGGATATTGGCGTACCCATCAAAGATCTCGGCCCTTACGATATCGCACCGCTGAAAGCCAAGATTCTTGGACTTCCTCGAAGAGGCCTGGTGGGGAAATCAGTTCCGTCAACTCGAGTACGAGGTTCACCAGCACACCCAATCAATCGTGCTGGTGTTCACCGATGGCGAGGGTTGGCCCAATATTGAGGTGTCCAAGGACCAGGGCTGGGATCTCCTTGCGACGAGGCCGTGCCGCTCATGCACAAAATTTTAGAGGACCACTACCCCCCCGGTGGCACAATCATTCGCGCTATGGCAGCCCGACTCGAGGCAGGTGGCGTTATCAAGCCCCATACCGACAAGCATCCCTCCTTTCACCACGGGCACCGCATCCATATTCCCATTTACACCAATCCGAGGGTGCGATTCATGATCGACGGTCGGCCTCAAAAAATGCCCATCGGTCACGTATACGAAATCAATAATCAGAAACAACACAGTGTGATGAACAAGGGCAACGAAGGCCGGATTAACTTCATTTTTGACTATATTCCACCATCGAAGATCCAGCGCTAAGACATCTCAGCGAAGCCTCTTTACAGCAGGGCGGCTTTTCTAGCAAATATGGTGCGGGAAAGCACGACGTAAAAAGTCGCGTGCTACGGCTCTGGCGCGTCGTTTGGTGAGCTCTCGGGGCGTCACCAAGAGGCCCAAATGCAGGCCATCAATCAGTGCGGAATAGCCCGTCGCCAGTTCGCGCGCCTCGACTCCCTGGTATTGCCCCTCGTGAATTATTTCAGCGAACAACGCTTCCAACTTTTGTGCGGCGAGTCGGTCCACCGTGGATACGATCTTTTGGTATACCGGGCGGGCGCCCGCCTCCCCGTAATAGGCAAACCAGACCGACATTTTCTGGCGTTGGGTCACGCCGCGACCGAGCTGAAAATCGAGCAACGCGTCCAATCTGTGGCCCAAATCAGGCATCTCAGACCCTTCCATAATCTCGATCTGACCACCGTGATATTCCTCAGCGACAAAGCGGAGCGTCTCTTTCAGTAGATTGTCTTTGCTCTGAAAATGAAGATTAGCGATGCCCACGCTGAGACCCGCCTCGCTGGTCACCATCTGCATCGTGACCTTTGAGAGCCCGTGTTGGGCGATGCAGCGAATAGTGGCGTCGATCAACTGCTGACGGCGCTCCGCTCTGGGGCGGATCTGACGCCGCTTGCCGGCGGCCTGAGGCGGCTCCTCCGTCACCACGCCTGATGCGTCACTCATGCCTTTGCTCTTCAACAAAACAGGCTTGAGTCTAAAGATTTGCCACTGAAGTCTCAACGACAGAATGAATAATCATTCATTCTGGGTGGACGCTCACCCGCGATCATGGCAATATTTCAGTCCGTTTCGACTCACCGGAGAGTGCAGTGAACCAATACGACGCCATTGTAATTGGTGCAGGCCACAACGGCCTGACCAACGGCGCTTATCTCGCCAAGGCAGGGCTCAAAGTCGCTGTGCTGGAGCGCAACCCATACATCGGCGGCGCGACCGTCAGCCGGGAGCTCCACAAAGGTTGGTGGTATTCGAATTGCTCTTATGTCTCGAGTTTGCTCCGACCTGAAATTACCCGGGATCTCGAGTTGCCGCGCCATGGGTTACAAGTGGTCTCATTCGGTGGTGGCGCCACTTTTATGCGAAATGGCGACCACTTTGGCAACTACAGCGATCACGATCGTCACTACCGAGAAATGGCGCGACACTCCAAACGCGATGCCAACGCCTACGACCGCTATGCCGCTGATACCAGCCTGCAGACCAAACTGATTCGGCCCTACCTCATGCGGACGCCGCCAGACCCGACTTCGATGAAGCCTCGTGATCTGCGCGATCTGCTTGAGTTTGCGCGCTCCTTTATGGATTTAGGCGAAGAAAAACTGCTCGATACGATCAAGTTCTGGACGGCGAGCGTCGGCGACTATCTGCACGAATATTTCGAAACCGATGTCATCAAAGCGCACATGGCCGGCAGCGGGATCATTGGTACCGCACTGGGTGTCTACTCTCCCGGTACCGCCTATGTGCTGCTTCATCACTATATGGGTGATGTCGATGGCAATGTCGGCGCCTGGGGCTTCGCCCGCGGCGGGATGGGCGCCATTGCCGACGCGCTATCAAAGGCGTTTCAGTCTTATGGTGGCGAGATTATCTGTGACGCGAATGTGGATGAAATCATTGTTAAAAACGGCCAGGCGGCCGGCGTCGCGCTGAAGGACGGCACCGAGTACCGAGCGCCAGTCGTGGTGTCCAATCTTGATCCAAAGCGTACCTTCCTCGACATCACCAACCCGTCGGATTTGCCCAAAGACGTGCTGAAAAAGGCGCGTAATTTCAAGATCAGAGGCTCTTCGGGAAAGCTGAATATCGCACTGGATGGCTTGCCCGTATTCAATGGCCTTGATCCCCGCAACCGGCTGATGGCCGGTGACCTTCACTTCAGCGATTCACTTGAGCGCCAGGAACGAGCCTACGACGACTGGAAAGCGGGAACGTGGTCTAAAGATCCTTACCTCGACATGATGATCCCTTCGCTGACTGATCCGACCATGGCACCGCCAGGCAAGCACATGATGTCAGTCTTTGTGCAGTATGCACCGCCAAAAGTCGAAGGCCGAGAGTGGACTGATGAAGATAAAGACGGCTTCGAGAAATCTGTCATTGACCAGATCTCCAACTACAGCCCCAACTTCCGGGATCTCATTCTTCACTGCGAGACGCGAACACCGCGGGAGATTGAAGCGGAGGTCGGACTGACAGAAGGCAATATCTTTATGGGCGAGCTCACCTTCGACCAATTGCTCTTCAATCGTCCCTTCCCCGGATATGCCCAATATCGATCACCCATTAAGGGCATGTATATGTGCAGTTCTGGTACGCACCCCGGAGGCGGCGTGATGGCCGCGCCGGGAGCCAATGCAGCGCGCGAAATTCTGGCCGATTTAAAACGGCCCAACACCGTACCGGGAGGCTATGCTGATGACTGATTATGACGCGGTAATCATTGGCGCCGGCCACAATGGGTTGGTTTGTGCGAGCTACCTCGCAAAAGCAGGCAAGCAGGTGCTCGTGGTTGACGGCCGACACGAACCCGGTGGCTGCGCGAGCACGCGCGAATTCACACCGGGATTCAACGTTTCAGACTGCGCGCAATGGCTTTCCCAGTTCGATCAAAGCATCGTCAAAGATCTTGATCTCAAGGGCGCCGGCCTGCGCCTGGGCAAAGCCAAAGCGACTATCTCTTTGCAGCCCGACAACGACCATTTGATATTGGATGGCGACCACGTCACGGGCGCTGGAATTGATGCGGTTGATCAAGCCGCCTATCGCGATTTCCGAAAGATGGTGCGGAGCTTCGCCAAACTGATGACAACGCTGTATCGCAGCCGACCACCCAAGCTAGTAGAGCAAAACTGGACTGATCGGCTGACCCTGATGAAGCTGGGTTTGCGTCTGAAGCTGCTAGGCCGCGAAAGACTGCGGGATCTTATGCGCATCGTTATGATTAATATTTATGACGTGATGAATGAGCATTTCACCCACTCCGCACTCAAGAGCACCCTCGCACTCGAGGCCGTCACCGGTACCAATATGGGACCACGCTCACCCAACACGGTCTACAGCTACTTGCACCGAGCAACAGGTGAACACCTCGGACAAACCGGCACCACTCAGGTCATCGGTGGTATGGGTGCCTTAGGTAAGGCACTGGCCCTTGCGGCAGAAAAGCAAGGCGCCACACTGAAGTTGGGCGCGGCGGTTACCGCTATCGTGAAAACCAACGACCGTGTCACCGGCGTGACGCTCGCCTCAGGTGAGAGCCATATCGGCAAAAGTGGTGATTTCCAGTGCTGACCCCACTACCACGTTCCGGGATCTGCTGGGATATCACCAGATGGAAGCGGGCATGGCGAAACGCGCTGAGCACTATCGATCGCGAAGCGGCACCGCCAAACTCCACCTTGCCCTGAGCGCCCTGCCGACTTTTAACGGTCTGACAGAAGCGCAATTGGCCGAGCGGCTGGTCATTACGCCCTCTATGGACAATATGGAACGCGCGCTGAACCCCATGAAATATCGGGAACTGAGCAACCTGCATACTTTCGATATCAGTATTCCGACCGCAGAAGACCCGGAGCTCGCACCGGCGGGACAGCATATCCTCACCGCGATTGTGCATTACGTGCCCTTCTCACCTGACGTTGGCTGGGAAACGGGCCGACCGCAACTGATGAGCCAGTTGCTGAGTGAGCTGGAGTCCTATGCGCCGGGCATTGGTTCACTTGTGACCGCCAGTGAGCTGGTCGTACCCTCGGACTTCGAGGCGTCTCATGGCATGACTGGCGGTAGCTGGCATCATGGCGAGCTATCGATCGACCAGGCTTTGATGATGAGACCCTTTCCGGGCTCTACTCAGTACGCCACGGCAGTCGACGGGCTCTATCTTTGCGGAGCCGGCGCTCACCCCGGTGGGGGCTTACAGGGGCTGCCCGGACGCAACGCAGCCAAGGAAATTTTGAAGCGAGGAGCGCTGTCATGAGCGACATTAGCCGGGACACTATGCTACTCACCACGCCTTTCCACTCTCGGGTTGAGGCCATGTGCGATCTCAACGACTGGGGAAACTGGATGGGGTACACCACCCCTAATGCCTATTTCGACGTGGAGTTGGAGTATTTCGCCGTTCGCAGTACTACCGGGGTATTTGATCTCTCTCCAATGAACAAGTACCGCGTCACGGGACCTGATGCACAGCGCTATCTGGATCGACTCATTACCCGGGACGTCAGCAAAATCGGTATCAACCGCGTGGGTTATGCCATTTGGTGCGACGATAATGGTCAAATCATCGACGATGGCACGATCTTTCGTCTGGGCGAACAAGACTATCGAATCTGCTCTTATCAGCGCGCAGATGATTGGCTTGCTTGGAATAAATTGGGATTCGACGTCACCATCGACAATGAATCAGAGGCCGTGGCAGGGCTGGCCGTGCAAGGCCCGACTTCCTGCACGGTGCTCACGTTGCTCGGATGTACTGATCTGAACCAGTTGAAACCCTTCGGGATTGCGCATTACACCTTCGAAGGGCACCCAATGATGGTCAGTCGAACCGGATTTACCGGTGATCTGGGATATGAGGTCTGGGTACCTCCAGAGACTGCCGAGGCACTCTGGGACCAGCTTTTTGAACGGGGCCATGACTATCTGATTAAACCAATCGGCTCGTATGCTTTGGAACTCGCGCGCATTGAGGCGGGATTTCTCCAAGCCAATGTCGATTTCATGCCGGCAGAAGAAGTGGTTCGTGTCGGTCGCACACGCAGCCCGTTCGAGCTGGGTTTGAGGTTGGCTAGTGGATTTTTCAAAACCGCTTTTCAATGGCCGGGCAGCGCTGCTGAAAGAGCAAGCCAACGGGTCGCGATACCGTTTTGCCATGCTCGATGTGGAGGGCAATAAGCCTGCTGAGCACTCCTTTATTCTCAAAGGCGACAAGCAGGTCGGCACCGTCACCTCTGCCGCGTGGTGCCCAACCGCGAAAGCCAATATCGCTTATGCCCAGATCGAGATGCCCCATGGTGCAGTAGGAGATGAGCTGGTCGCCGAAATCTATTATCAGCGCGAGCTTCATTGGACGCGCTTGCTCGCGCCCTGCAAGGTGATTGATGCGCCCATCTTCAAGTCACCCAAACGCTGGCAAACGCCTGCACCGCCCCATTGATGATCCGCTTTTTTCGAGAGACGCCATGCAGACCATTGCGACTTCCGTAGACGATTCTTTCCAGCGCATGCGCGACAAGCTGGAGGCCGAAAAAGTTCGGCCTCACCATGCAATGGATCCCTATTTTTATCGCTCACATCTGGTTCATGAGCAGGAGCTCGAGCACCTCATTTTCAAGAGCTGGATCTATGCGCTGCATGTTAGCGAGATTCCGTCGGTCGGCGATTATCAGCTGATTGAGATAGGCGAAGACTCCATCATCGTCGCGCGCACCGAAACCGGCGAAATTGCTGCGATGCACAATATCTGTCGCCATCGCGGAGCCAGGGTCTGTGAAGCGTCCAGCGGCAACCGAAAAACCTACGTGTGTCCTTATCACGGCTGGGTGTACAACATTGACGGTTCACTTAAGGTCGCACGCGAAACACACGTGATGCCAGATTTCGATGCCAGCGCGCACGGTCTAAAACCCGTCAAATGTGTCACCTACATGGGGCTGGTGTTTATTAACTGCGACCCTGACGCTGGCGACCTAGTCGCGTCACTCAACAATATCCGTGAACCGCTCGGGGCCTACGATCTTGAACACGCAAAGGTCGCTCATCGACAAACCTATCGAGTCGAAGCCAACTGGAAGCTGGCGATTGAGAATTATCTCGAGTGTTATCACTGCGCAACGTCACACCGGGCCTATGCGCGCCTCCATACTCTGAAGGATCTGGAAGAGCAGTCAGCGCCGGTCGTGGCAAAGATGCTAGAGCGCGCCGACGAGATTACGGGAGTGCCTGGAATCTCAAAGGAACACACGCAGATCTATCTAGATGCACCCAGCTTCGGTGCGTGCGCGCACACGATGCGATATGGCTTATTTGACGGGTTCGTGACGGGTAGCAAGGACGGACAGCCGGTTGCACCGCTCATGGGTAATATCAAGGCCTACGACGGTGGCGTGGGTGATTTTCAGATGGGCCCACTGACCTTCATGCTCAACTACCCGGATCATTGTGTGCTGTATCGCTTTATTCCCCGCTCACGGACCGAAACAGAGATGGAGCTGGTTTGGTTCGTGCGCGATGACGCGAAAGAAGGCCACGATTACGAGGTCGATAAGCTGACCTGGCTTTGGCACCACACAACGCTCGAAGATGAGTACATCATCACGCGCAATGCGGCAGGCGTGAACTCGCGGTTTTTCGAGCCCGGGCCCTACCACCCAGAATTCGAATTTACCCTGCAGCAGTTCGTGCACTGGTACCTTCATTCGTTAGAAGCCAGCCTGGACTACACCCCCACTACCTTGGCCGCCAAGACGCGGCGACCTGAAGTCGCTTTCTCAGCGGCAGGCCGTACTATACTGCTCACACCGCATGGTGATATGAAGCGGGTTCTTGTGCTTAAAAGACATATCGCCATAGGCAGATGACGGCACAAGGGGCAGACCTTGCAGCAACACACTTCACCTGACGGCGCTGACAACACGGTAAAGCGCACCCGCGTGCCGCTATTCAGCGCGTTTTTCATGATCTACATCTTTGTCTCCGGCGGCTCTTTTGGCATCGAAGAGATGGTGTCCTCCTCAGGACCGGGCCTCACACTCATCCTGCTGCTCGCTTTTCCCTTCATCTGGGCACTTCCCATGGCCCTTATCGCCAGCGAACTCGGATCGGCCATGCCGCATAGTGGCGGCTTTTACGTGTGGACGCGTCGGGGCCTCGGCAAGTTCTGGGGGTTTCAGGCGGCCTGGTGGTGGTCGCTGGCATTGCTGGTGGATACGTCGCTGTACATCGTACTCAGCGCTACCTATCTACAACATCAGATTGGCTTCAGCGACACGGTGTATTACCTGATCTGCTGGTCGATCATCGCGTTGTTTACCGCCATCAATCTCATGGGAATTAGGGTAGTCGCCATCGGATCCAGTCTGTTCGCGATTCTGATCATTTCACCGATCCTGGTGCTCGCCTTCGTGGGTATCGCCAACTGGCAGTTCAATCCATTCATACCGATCACACCACCTGACACCGACTTATTGGGTACTGATGGCGCATTGATACTGGGGCTTAGCGTGGGTCTGTGGATGTACTCAGGCTATGAGTCCATGTCGACGCTCGCGGGAGAGATTGAAGAGCCTCAGCGCATCATCCCGAAAGCCCTGATGCTGGCCCTGCCCTTCGTCGCGCTGATGTATCTGCTGCCAACGGCTGCCAGTATCGCCGCTTTCGGCCATTGGGAGTTATTCTCGGTCGACGGCGGCGGCGGCAAGGTCTCTTTTGTGGATATTGGTCGGCACTGGGGGGCTCGGCTCTGGGTCATGCGCTGCTGGCGTCGGCAGTGCTCGGCAATCTGGCGCTTTATCTCGACTATATGGCTTCGGGTGCACGACCCATTCAGAGCCTGGCGCGAGATGGGTTACTGCCCTCAGTGCTGGCTCGCACCAGTTCACGTTTCGGTACGCCCGTTATGGCGATCCTGCTGGTAGCGGGGGTCAATGCCATACTAGTGATCGGGCCTTTTCAGAGTCTGGTCATTATTGATGTGCTGCTGATGGTGAGCTCCTATGCACTGATCTTTCTCGCGGCGGTGCGACTGCGCATCACAGAGCCAGATCTTGAGCGTCCTTTCAAAATTCCGGGGGGCAAGATCGCCATGATCTTGCTGGTGCTGCCCCCTATGGCCCTGATCGCCCTGATGGTGACAATCACGCTAGGAGATCACAGCTTGATGCTATGGAATCAAGATCGTTTCAGCTTACTGGGCATCGAGATCGGTTGGTACGGACTCGCGGGGCTGGTCGCGATTTTGTCTGGGCCGCTGCTGTACCCAGTATTACGCAAGCAATGACCCCGCTGCCCGCTTTCCGCGCGCCGCAGGCCTTGCAAATGCCGGCGATATCACCCGCTGATCAAGTCTCGTACCAGAGCCCATCGGGGTCCTCCGGCCATACACCAAGGTACGGGCCATGCGCCTGAAACCCCAGCATGCGCCTCATTGCGTCTGATTGCGACGCGACGTCTTCTCGGCTGAGCGTGAGGTATTGGTTCTCCTCCTGCCGCAACCAGCCAAGGCAGTAGGTATTGACGACCGCTTTTCGGGGTAGCGCGCTTTGATTCTCTCCACCGCCATGAAGCGTCGACCCCAGATACAGTACGGCGGAGCCTTTTGGCATGACCGCCTGAACCACATCTTTATCCTCAACCTGCTCAGGATCCTCAATCCCAGTCTCTTTGGGCACCACTCGGGTGGCGCCGTTCTCTTGGGTGAAATCATCCAGCGCCCACAAGGCCGATATCTGAACCTCAAAAGGCAGCAGGTGACTGGGGTAGCAGGTATCGTCAGCATGCAGCACTTGCGCGCCCTCACCGGGCAATATTTCAATCGCAGTCGTGCTGCCGACCTGATACACCTCGCAATATGGCTTGAGGATTGCATCCGCCACCGCCAGTACGACCGGGTCTAGCAGTAGGTCAGAGAAATAACGCGAATACTTCGCCACCCCTCCCACGCGCAAGGTCTGGTGACCATTAAAGGTGTTCTGATAGAGGTGCCCCTCACGATCAAATTCGGGACGAAGATCATGACTGAGCGCGTCAATGGTTTCGTCCGATAACAAGTTGTCGACGACGACAGCCCCGGTTCTGGTAAGTGCCGCCACAATATCGTGTATGTCGTCATCGGCCTTGTAGTGACAAAGCGCCATCCGCTACTCCTCTCACCATCGCTCTGCTTTGGATACGGATTATAGCGCGCAGATTTCGGTTCTAGCCGGAATTGAGCTCCTTCGATTGATCTCTACCAGACCCGCGAATCGCTATATCATGCCCTCGTCCAATCGAGAACCGTGGTATCTTAGACGCCTAGGCGTGATGAGGAAATGGAGATGACACGAGGATTGACTGCGCAACAGGAGCACCCTTCGCCTGCCTTTGCTGATCATTGGGCCGAGAGAACAGACCTTGCCGCCGCCTTTCGCTCGGCCGCGCGTCTCAATCTGCACGAGGGCGTGGCCAATCACTTTTCGGTTGCAGTCAATCGCGATGGCACCCAGTTTTTGATCAACCCCAACCAGTCACACTTCTCGCGGATTCGGGCATCTGAGCTACTCCTGTTAGATGCCAACGACCCCGGCACCATGGATAAGCCTAACGCGCCAGACCTACGGCCTGGGGGCTGCATGGTGCGCTACACCGCCAATGTCCTCACGCGCGCGTTGCGCTTCACGTTCATTCTATTCACGCTACCGTTCTTGCCACGCTGGCGGACCCCACTCTCCCCCCCATCGATCAGAATTGCGCAATGTTTTTTAATCGCTATGCGATTGATGCCGACTTCGGCGGGCTTGCGCTTGAGGAAGAGGCTGAGCGCTGCTGCCAACACCTTGACAGACCCTGCCAAGAAAGTACTGATCATGTGCAATCACGGCATCGTCGTGCTCGGTGAAGATGTCGCCGATGCCTTTAACCGATTGTTCTATTTCGAGCGCGCGGCCGAGACCTACCTCAAAGCACTCTGGACTGGACAACCACTCAGAGTGCTGAGCGACGAGATCGCCGAGCGCACCGCAAAGGAGCTTGAGGCCTATCCCGGCCAGGCCGAGCGCCACTTTTCCGAACTCAAAGCCATACTGAATGCAGAAGAACCCGATTACGCCACTTAAAAGCGGCGCGGCGCGCTTTTATCTGCGCGCGAGCGCCGATACCCAAGCTTAGAGGGCCAGCGCTGACTCAAAGGCAGCAAGGCATTGATTGATATTGACCTGATGACTGCTGCTACCCATCAGGCCAATGCGCCACTGCTGACCCGCCAGATCACCCAGACCCGCGCCGATCTCCAGATTAAACTCGTTCAGCAAGTGACTGCGAATCTTCGCGTCGTCTTTTCCGTCTGGAATCACAACCGCGTTCAACTGAGGAAGACGCCAAGGCGATGCGACCGCAAGATCGAGCCCCAGTTGCGATAAGCCATCAACCAGCGCAACATGATTGATCTCATGGCGCTGGAAGCTCGCCTCGAGACCCTCCTCCTCAAGCATCAGCAACGCTTCGTGGAGGGCGTATATGGCGTTCACCGGCGCCGTATGGTGGTAAGCACGTTTGGCGCCCTCACCCCAATATCCCATGATCAAGTTCATATCGAGGAACCAGCTTTGTACTGTGTGCTGGCGAGCTGTAATCGCCGCAACAGCGTCGCTGCTGAAAGTAATGGGTGAAATACCCGGCAAACCGGACAAACACTTTTGCGTGCCGGAATACACCACATCCGCACCCCAGGCATCGACCTGCAGATCGATGCCGGCTAACGACGTGACGGCGTCAACAATCGTCAAAATACCCTGGGCTTTTGCCATCCGACAGAGCAGCTCGGCATCGCTGCGCACTCCCGTCGAAGTTTCGGCGTGAACAAAGGCAAGCACCTTGGCATCGGGGTTCGCCTTGATAGCCTCTTCCACTTTACTCGGGTCGACCGGATCACCCCATCGATCCTGCACCATCACTGCCGTCGCCCCGCAGCGCTCGACATTCTCTTTCATCCGTCCGCCAAAGACGCCGTTTTGGCACACAATCGCTTTATCGCCCGGCTCCAGAATATTGACGAATGCCGCTTCCATGCCCGCCGACCCCGGCGCCGACAGCGGGATGGTTAACTCATTTTGCGTCTGAAAGGCGAACTGCAGCAGTCGTTTAACGTCGTCCATGAGGCCGACGAAAAGCGGATCAAGGTGTCCAATGGTAGGTCGCGCCGAAGCGGCCAGCACTCTCGGAGAGACATCAGACGGTCCGGGACCCATCAACGTCCGCAGGGGCGGGTAAAAGCTCGATGACACAGGGCTCTCCAAAATCACGTCAAAACTCGTGCGCTGAGGTAGCGTGCCAAACACCAAACGGCGACGCCATCAGAGCTATTCATAAAAAAACCACCCGCTGGGTGGTTTTTGTAATGGTGGGCCGTGCTGGGTTCGAACCAGCGACCAATTGGTTAAAAGCCAACTGCTCTACCAACTGAGCTAACGGCCCTAAACAGGGAAGGCGCGTATGCTAACGCTAACGGGTGAAAATTCAAGTCCTATTAAGACTCACGAAACCCACACATTGTGTTTCAGCAGCGGGCTGCTCCGCCACTGACCACTCTCTCACCCGCTTTTGTGTCCGAAATCGAGCCCTCAGAAATTCTCCAACATAAACTGGCGGGCCAGCTGAGCGGCTGCATGAGAGGGATATTCGCGAATAACCTCATCGAGATATTCACGAGAGCGCTGCCGATTACCTTTAATAAATTGCACCCTGCCCAATTTGTACAATGCATCCGGCACCTTGGCATCAGCGGGATACTGGTCCAACAATAACTTGAAGTTTTGTCGCGCCAGTTCAGGGTCGGGAGGGTCCAGAACCAGATACAGCTCCCCCAACCAATAGTGAGCATTGGGCGCATAACGTCCGAACGGATAATCAGAGAGAAACTGCAGTGAACGACACGACGGCATCATCGAACGCTTTCTCTCTTACCAATTCGTAGGCCGCTCGATAAGCCGCCTCTTCACCCTCCTGAGAGTCGACCGATCGGCCCCCTGTCTGAGGCGCCTCCATGACAGCGGGCAACGACGTCTCAGAACCGGCGGTTTCACCTGCAACACTGGCGTTACCCGCTCCTGAGGCGAGACGCCGATCCAGATCGACGTAACGTTCAAGACTCTGTGCCTCAGAATTGCCGCAATGCCTGAGTCGCTTCCTCGAGGAGCCCGTTCAGTCTTCTGACATCCTCCTCCAGCTGCTGTACTCGCAAGATCAGACTACCTGAGTCGGTGCCGGTGATGGGCGCGCTGGTCGCATCGACCGGCGGTCGCGCGACGGTGGTGGACCCGGAGTAAGGCTGAATGCCACTGTAAGAGGCCGCGGGAACCTCCCTTGACAGTCCGCCGGCATCTCCTGCGTTGGCTCGGGACGCTGGGCGGCCGCACGCCTTTCGGCCTCGACGTCTACGTAGTCCTGAGCGGTGATCGGTAGCGCAGCCACTAACAAAAAGCCGGCGAGTAACGCCGGCTTGATGGATAAACCTGTCACGGTAAAGGTCCTCAGTTATTTAAGCTCAACGCGGCGGTTCTGCTGCCAGTTGGACTCACCTGAGCCATACGCCACGGGATTCTCTTCGCCGTAGCTAATCGTCTCAATGCGATAACTCGGCACCCCATTAGCAACCATATAATCGCGCACCGCATTGGCACGTCGCTCACCAAGAGCGAGGTTATACTCTCGTGTTCCGCGCTCGTCGGTGTGGCCCTCTAGCCGCACGCTCGCATTGTTGCCCAGCAGCGCCGAGATATGAGCGTCAACCTGACCACGCGCGTCGTCAGTCAGCGAAGAGCTGTCAAAGTCGAAGTAAAAGACGGTGCCCACATCGGCGGCGGCCTCCTCGCGGGCCTGCTGAGCCTGAGCCTGAGCCTGCTGCTCAGCCTCACGGGCGGCAGTCTCTTGCGCTGCCTGCTCGGCGGCTGCCGCGGCGGCGGCTTCGGCCTCTTTGGTTTCATTACTCGAACAAGCTGCCAAAAACAGGGCTGCAAAAACCAGGCCCATCCACTTCGCACAGAGCGTTACGTTTTTCATGTCTTTATCCTTCCCCAGTCACTGGAATCTCATCTCACGGTGCGTAATGTAGCGCATAACGCGGGGATTTTCCCCCGTCCATCCCAGAAATATTGCACTTCGCTTGCCGCCTCACCCAGCATAAACCGGTGGCGGCCAACCGGCAGTGTTTGCGGCCGCAAGTGGGCGCGCTGTCGCTACGGGGTGACGTAGGGAGACCAGGCGGGCTCCTGAACGCTGCCCTCACGAGCCGGAAGACTGAACCTGACGCCACCATCGACCGCTACGGCCCCTAGAATACTGGCTTCACCGCGCTTGGTCGCGTACAGAACGATCGAGCCATTGGGCGCGATACTCGGGCTCTCGTCGAGGCTGGTTTCTGTCAGCACCGTCAAGCGATCCGTCACCAGATCGAATACTGCGATGTGGTAACGGCCATCCCGCTGATGCACCAGCGCCACATTGCGGCCATCCTGAGCCACCCTCGCCCTTGCGTTGTATCGGCCCTCAAAGGTCACTCTTTCGATCTTCTGAGTGCGGAGATCATACCGATAGATCTGTGGTCGCCCCCCCCGATCCGAGGTAAAGAGCAGCGACTTGCCGTCCGGCATCCATGTGGGCTCGGTGTCTATCGCAAAATGGCGCGTCAACCGCGTCAGTGCGCGGCTCTTGAGATTGAGTAAGTAAATATCGGGGTTGCCGTCTTTGGACAACACCAGGGCCATACTATTGCCGTCGGGTGACCACGCGGGTGAGTTGTTGAGGCCCTTGAAGTTCGTCAGCTGCTCCCGCTCACCGGTACGGAGATTTTGTCGGTAAATCGCGGGACGCGAGGTCTCGAAGGAGACGTAAGCCACCTCCGTACCATCTGGAGACCAGGCGGGTGACAGGATTGGCTCGCGCCCCTCGAGGAGCACGATCGGTCTGCGCCCGTCGGAATCGGCAAGGGTCAGACGATAGAAATCCTTGCCAGCTCGGGATTGCGCGTCACCGACACATACAAAAGGCGTGTGGCGAAGGCCCCGGGGATCCCCGTCAACGTTTCGTAAACCGAATCAGACACCCGGTGTGACAGCATTCGTAGCTCTGACACCGGACCCGTCACCGTGCCACTCTCAACCGCCTCTTGCCGGGTCGTGTCGAACAGCTGAAAGTCGATTCTGGCCTGCGACCCTACGGTCACCCGTCCAATCAACACGTACTCGGCCGAAATCGCCCGCCAGTCGCGAAAGAAGAGTTCTGATTCACGAGTGGGGTAGCTCAACATGTCTCGGCGACTCACCGGCGCGAACTGTCCGCTGCGCGCAAGATCCGAATCAATAATCTGGGCCGCATCCTCCGGCGCTGAGCCCACACCTTGCCAAGCGAAAGGCACCACTGCGATCGGGGTTGGATTTTCTACGCCCTGATTGATTTCGATCTGCAACTCGGCGCGGACGCCCGAGACGCACAGGAGCGGGAGCAGGAGCAAGATGCCCCATCTTTTCGTTAACACCATTAGTACCTCAAATCCTCAGGCTTAAAGATCAGCTGAAAGCGCCGAAAGTTTGCCTCAAATGCGGGGTCATCGAGCTTGGCCACCTCGGGAAAACGACCCGCGCGCTTCACCGCGGTCATGGCACTGCGATCGAATGCCGTATCGCCACTCGACTGCAACACTCCCACGCCGACGACCTCACCCGTGGGCACTAATTGTATCGCCAATACCGCCACCATGCCGTTACGCGCACTCGGTGGTCGGGTCCAGCGATTGATCACCGCAGCCTGAATGGTCGCCGCCACCACATCACGCAGGCTGGGCTCCCCCGCCCCCGTTGTCATAATGTCTGCATCGACAAGGGTTTCAAGCTCCTCACGGGTCAGCGCGGCCAGTTGCTCAGCATCCCATTCTGGGGCGGCCGGCGCTGGCTGTGTCACCTCGGTGGGTTCGGGCTCACTTTCAATCGCCGGCGTCGGAGCGGGCGCTGGTTGGTTTGGTTTTGGTTCGGGCTTGGGCTTGGGTTTAGGTGTGGGCGCCGTCGTTTTAGGTCTGGGTTTCAGTGTTTCGGCCTGAACCAGCGTCGCCTGAATGGGCTGAATGGCTGGCGCGGCAGCAACCACCTCATTGGCACCACTCCCCCTCACAACCAGTATCAATATCAGACCGCCGTGAAGCAGTAGCGTCAAAGCGGCAGGTAGCCCGGCAAAGAGCAGGCGGTCGGCTGACATCAGTCTCCCGCTGGGCTCTCAGTGACCAGGCCGACGGAAGGTGCCCCCGCCTCCTGCAAAGCGGTCATCACCACGACCACATCGCCATAGGCGACCTTCCGGTCGCCCCATACCAGCACGGGTTTATTGGGCGTACGCCGCAATACTGCGGCCACTCGCTGACGAACGGTGGCCAGTTCCAGCGCCTGCTTTTCATTGGCACCCAAATTGAGGAACAGCTGGCCGCGGCCATCGATAGACACTATCAGCGGTTCTGCATCCTGATCCTTGACCGGCGCCGCATCCGCTTTAGGCAGATCCACCGCAACACCCTGCATCAACATCGGCGCGGTCACCATAAAAATAACCAGCAGCACCAGCATCACATCGATGTAGGGCACGACGTTAATTTCTGCGAGCATCCGGCGACGGCGCATGATCAGCGTCTCTGTGACTGATTCGCTTTCAACGCGTAAGTCTGGCGCTGCAAAATACCGGAAAACTCATCCAGAAAGGTTTCATAACGATTCAAAAGCACGTCACTTCTGGCGGCCAATCGATTGTAGGCCAGTACCGCCGGGATGGCGGCGAACAAACCCATCGCCGTGGCGATGAGTGCTTCCGAAATGCCCGGCGCGACAGTCGCTAACGTGGCCTGCGTGGCGTTGGCGAGCCCTCGAAAGGAATGCATGATCCCCCAGACTGTGCCCAAAAGACCAATATACGGACTGGTAGAGCCTACCGAAGCGAGGAACGGTAGATGTTGCTCGATACGGTCTGTCTCGCGCATCAGTGCGACCCGCATCGCTCGCCTCGAGCCCTCCAGTATCGCGTCGGCATCCATATCTGACTGCTGGGAGAGCCGAGAGAACTCCTTGAACCCCGCGCGGAACAGACTTTCGACTCCAGTCGGTAATTGACCCTCCGTGACGGCCTGATTGCCTTCCCGATATAACTGAGCCAGATCGATGCCCGACCAAAATTGCTCCTCAAAAACCAGCAGTTCATCATCTGCTCGGCGCATGAGCATGACCCGCTGGATGATCAAGAACCACGAGGAGAGCGAGGCCAATACCAAAATCAGCATCACCACCTGAACCAGTGCGCTAGCGCCGACGATGAGCTCTATCAAACCCAGCTCCTGCGTCATGTCATGTCCTCCTTTACGACTAAGGTTGCCTCGAGTTGCGCCCGCAACGCGGGGTCAAGCCGTCTCGCACGGCCAGTGTCACTGGCCACACAGGCAATCTGAATGTTGCCTTCAACCAACATTGCTTCGCCTCTGCGCACGGTCTGTACAAAATCGATGGTCGCGCCCCCAACGGCCGAAATTCGCGCTGTCGCTTCAACCTGATCATCTAACCTCGCAGGTTGGCGATAGGTCAGCGAGAGGTCAGAAACCACAAACATCCAGCCCGCGTCAGAGATCGCGGCGCGCTCCAGCCCGAAAGTCCGCATCAATTCGGTTCGGGATCGCTCAAGATATTTGAGGTAATTGACGTAGTAAACAATCCCTCCCGCGTCTGTGTCTTCAATATAGACACGAATCGGCAGCGAAAATTCCGCGGTCAAGGAGACTCGTCCAGATCAAGACCTAGCGACTCGGCGGCAGAACCCTGAAAAGCGATGCCGAAGTGGGCATAGGCATGCCGCGTCGCAATGCGGCCCCTCGGCGTTCTCATGATAAAGCCCTGCTGAATCAGGAATGGCTCCAGCACATCTTCGATCGTGCCGCGCTCCTCTGACAGGGCTGCGGCCAGGCTATCAACGCCCACTGGCCCCCCATCAAACTTTTCAATCATGGTGAGCAATAACCGACGATCAAGATGATCAAAGCCCTGAGCATCCACACTGAGCAGATCGAGGGCTGCTTCAGCGGTAGCCCCCGTCACCACGCCGTCGACCCTAACCTCTGCGTAGTCGCGCACGCGACGCAACAACCTGTTAGCAATGCGCGGTGTGCCGCGAGAACGTCGCGCAATAGCGACTGCACCGTCCTCGTCGGCAGGTATCTCCAAAATCTTCGCGGAGCGCACCACAATTTCAGTGAGTTCTGCGGCATCATAAAACTCGAGCCGTTGGACAATACCGAATCGATCGCGCAAAGGAGACGTCAACAAACCCGCCCGGGTTGTGGCGCCAACGAGTGTGAAAGGCGGCAAATCGAGCTTGATGGAACGCGCAGCCGGGCCCTCGCCAATCATAATATCGAGCTGATAATCCTCCATCGCGGGATAGAGCACTTCCTCGACATAAGGGCTCAACCGATGGATTTCGTCAATGAACAAGACATCCCCGGGATCAAGGTTTGTCATAAGCGCCGCGATATCGCCCGCTTTTTCGAGGATCGGCCCGCTGGTGGTCTTGAGTTGTACCCCCATCTCCTCGGCGATGATGCTGGCAAGCGTGGTCTTGCCCAGGCCAGGCGGACCAAAAATCAGCGTGTGATCGAGAGGCTCGCCCCTGCCTCGAGCAGCGGAAAGAAAAATCTCCATCTGCTCTCGCACGGCGCGTTGGCCAATGTATTCGTCAAGGCGCCGGGGCCGAATAGCACGATCCATGACTTCTTCGCGGTTATCTCCCGTGTCAGCCGCTACCAGTCGATCTGTTTCGATCACAGACATACTCCTTTCCGGCGCGCTGTCATCCCTTGCCTCCACCCGCGACACGCAGTGCCAGACGAATCAGCTCCTCGCTGCTGGTTTCCGGCGGCGCCTGAGTGCTAGCAATCAATTTGGCGGCCTCAGTCAGCTTATAACCCAATGCCACAAGCGCCTGTTCCGCTTCGGCCCGCTGATCGGGTGTTTGAGAAGCCGCTTGCCCCGGTAAGGATGACGTATCCGACTCCGGGGACAGTTCATCCAGCCAAACCCCGGCTTTGTCACGCATCTCCACAAGCAGACGTTCCGCCGTCTTACGGCCCACACCGGGCAATGCCACCAATGCCGCCACATCGTCTCGCTGCAGGCAACGCGCAAAAGCCGCCGCATCCATGCCGGAGAGCAGCGTGAGCGCTAGTCGTGGCCCCACACCACTCACTTTGATCAATGCGCGGAACAAACGCCGATCAGCTGAGTCCGCAAAGCCGAACAGCTGCTGCGCGTCTTCACGAACGACAAAATGCGTTAGCAGTGTTACGGGCTGACCGAGTTCAGGTAGTTGATAGAGCGTGGTCATGGGCACCTGAATTTCGTAACCGATGCCCCCTACATCCACCAGAATCTCCGGCGCCTGCCGCCCGATCAATGTGCCGCGAATCTGACCAATCATGCTGTCACTTTACCTTAAACGCCCGGCTCTGAATCGACTCGCTGCGAGTGCACCCGCAAGACCCTCCGTATGGCAGTGGCATAACGCGGCTGCCAGACCGTCTGCGGCATCCTCCGCCGGCTCTGCAGACAAGCCAAGGAGCGCTGTCACCATATGCTGTACCTGTTGCTTGCTCGCCGCACCCGTCCCCACGACTGACTGCTTGATCTGTCTCGCTGCGTACTCGTGGACGACCAGATCATTGACCACACAAGCCACCATCGCAGCCCCCCGAGCGTGACCCAGCTTTAAAGCCGCGTCGGCACTTTTGGCCATGAACACACTCTCAATCGCGGCCACGGTGGGCTGGTGGCTATCGATAATTTCCGACAGCGACTCAAACAGCACCCGCAAGCGGACACTGAGGCCCTCCTTCACAGGGAGACGGATCGTTCCGCTGGATACATACCGAGGCTGTTTTTTCTCGACGCGAATAATGCCGAAACCCGTCTTGCGCGAGCCCGGATCGATACCGAGGATGACTGTCATGATGGCAACCGGCGTAGACCAGACGACAGTGTGACCGATTGCGGGGAAAAGTTCATTGATCGGTGCAAGAACACGCGCACCTACAGACGTTAGAGCGTAACGAGGACGTCCTCGGGAATGTCCGCGTTGGAGTACACATTTTGCACGTCATCGAGATCTTCCAACATGTCGATCAGCCCCATTACGCTCGGTGCTGTCTCGGCATCCAGCAGCACCTCCGTACTCGGCATCATTGTGACCTCTGCCAGCACGGGCTCGAGTCCTGCACTGACCAGTGCGTCGCGCACCTCGGTCACACACTCCCAGGGAGTCAGCACGTCCACGCTCCCGTCGTCAGCCGTCACGATGTCATCGGCACCGGCCTCGAGTGCCGCATCCATCAGCGTCTCCTCGTCTGCGCCCGGCGCAAACTGAATCAATCCGGTCCGTGAAAAGAGATAAGCCACCGAACCGTCGGTACCGAGATTGCCGCCCCGCTTGGTGAAGGCGTGTCGCACTTCAGCCACCGTGCGGTTGCGGTTGTCTGTCATGACCTCAACCAGCACAGCAACACCACCGGGCGCGTAGCCTTCATAGGTGAGTTCCTCCATGCTATCGGCTTCACCGGTGCCTGCGCCTCGAGCAATGGCGTTATCAACCGTATCGCGCTTCATGTTGGCACCCAGCGCTTTATCTACGGCCGCGCGGAGGCGAGGGTTATCTTCGGCTACGGGTCCCCCTGCTCGCGCAGACACTACGAGCTCGCGGATCAATTTGGTGAACAGTTTTCCTCGCTTAGCGTCTTGAGCGGCCTTGCGATGCTTGATATTTGCCCATTTACTGTGCCCCGCCATGAGCCTGACTCAATCCGATGTGGCAGGGGTATCGGGGCGACGCGGGCGCAGCGAAAGCTCGCGCATTTGCTGATCAGACACCGTGCCAGGCGCCTCGGTCATGACACACTGCGCGCTCTGGGTCTTCGGGAAGGCAATGACCTCGCGGATGGACTGCCCACCCACCATCAACATCACCAGTCGATCGAGCCCAAAAGCCAGACCTGCATGGGGTGGTGCACCATGACGCAGCGCGCTCAGCAAAAATCCGAACTTCGATTCTGCTTCAGTCTCATCGATACCCAGAAGATCAAATACTGCTTGTTGCATGGCCTGGTCGTGAATACGCACCGAGCCACCGCCGACCTCGCTGCCGTTTAGCACCATGTCATAAGCCTGAGAGAGGGCTGCCTCGGGCTCTGCCCGCAATGCCTCGACCGAACAGGCGGGTGCGGTAAAGGGATGATGGAGCGCCGCCATACCGCCGCGCTCGTCGCCCTCAAACATGGGGAAATCCACGATCCAGAGTGGCGCCCAGCCATCGGCGATCTGGTCCAGATCAGCAGCCACCTTTAAGCGCAGCGCGCCGAGTGACTCATTGACCACTGACCGTTTGTCCGCACCGAAGAACAGAATATCGCCATCCGCGGCATCGAGCCGATCGAGCATTGCAAGGACAGTCTCATCGGGCATGAATTTAAGAATGGGGGACTGCAGTCCTGCTATTCCCGCCGAGCGATCGTTGACCTTGATCCACGCCAGGCCCCTCGCACCATAAATACCCACGTAATCGGTGTAATCGTCAATTTCCTTGCGCGATAGTGAGGCGCCGCCCGGTACTTTCAGCGCCGCGACCCGACTAGCCGGATCACTGGCGGGGCCACTGAACACTTTAAAGTCGACACCGGCCATCAGGTCATCAATCGATATCAGCTCCCAGCTCACCCTGAGATCAGGCTTATCCGACCCAAAACGCTCCATGGCGTCCGCCCACGTCATGTGCGGGAACTCACCGAGATCCACGTCGAGCTGCTCTCTGAAGAGGTTGCGCACCAAGCCTTCGGTGATAGACATCACCTCGTCGGCATTGAGGAAGGCGGTTTCAATATCAATCTGAGTGAACTCAGGCTGTCGGTCCGCGCGCAGATCTTCGTCTCTGAAGCAGCGTGCGATTTGATAGTAGCGATCAAACCCCGAGACCATCAGTAATTGCTTAAACAGTTGCGGCGATTGCGGCAGCGCAAAAAAAGCGCCGGGCTGAGTGCGGCTGGGCACCAGGTAGTCCCGCGCGCCTTCTGGCGTGGCCCGGGTCAGTATGGGTGTCTCGATATCGAGAAACCCCTGTTGGTCGAGATAGCGGCGAATACTCGAGGTAATGCGAGCGCGGGCAATCAGATTTTGCTGCATCTCGGGCCGACGAAGATCCATATATCGGTAGCGCAAGCGCACGTCCTCACCCACCGAGTGATGCTCATCCAGCGGGAAAGGCGGGGTCTGCGCGGCATTGAGCACCTCCAGAGTCTTGCCGAGCACTTCGATTCGCCCTGAGGCCATGCCTGCATTCACGGTCTCGGCAGTTCGCGCGCGCACCCGGCCAGTGATGCGCAATACATACTCGCTGCGAACGCTGTCCGCCCGCTGAAAATGCGCTTGTGTATCCGGATCAAACACGACCTGCACGACTCCCTCACGGTCGCGCATGTCGAGAAAAATAACGCCGCCATGATCGCGCCGTCGGTCAACCCAACCGCACAGCGTCACCGTCTGATCGATCAAATCGTCGTCAATCAGGCCGCAGTAGTGGGTTCGCATCGCTGTTTCCATGGTTTCGTTTCCTGTCCTCAACTGGCTTTCGAGGTGTCGGTCTTCGCGGGCGCAGCCGATTTGGATTCCACTTTACTCTGCTTGTCGCCAGAGGTAGTTCCAGACTCCGCCTTCGCGGAGGGCTTATCCGCCGAGTCGCTGCGCTCTCCGGCAATGTTTTTCTTGTCTCCGGTTTTGAAGTCGGTCTCGTACCAGCCACCGCCCGAGAGTCGGAACGACGGTGCGCTAACCTGCTTCTTCAGAGCCGGTTGTGAGCATGCCGGACAGTTGGTCAGCGGCGCATCCGCCAGTTTTTGGAGGGCCTCAAGGCCGTGTCCGCACTCCTGACAGGAATATTCGTAAATAGGCATCGTACTCTCCTCAGGCAAACACCGCGCTCACCCGGCGACCCGCTAGAGGTTAAGGTATGTTGTATAAGGGCGCGGAGCGTACCGTAAACGCTGAATCAGTGAAAGATACTCAGAGCGTGAGGATTTAGCTCCGCGCTGATCAAACTGCCCAAATGCGGGTCAGCAATTCCCGTAACGCTCAGTTGGCAAAGCCCTTCATTTTTTTTAACGGGCGAATTTTGACCCCCGTGCTCGGAGGCTTGGCCTTGAACCAGGTTTCTTCTTTGGTGAAGGGGTTGATCCCGCGTCGCGCTTTAATCGCGGGTCTTTGAACCGTGGTGACCTTCATCAACCCCGGCAGCGTGAACTGACCCATGCCCTGTGGACAGAGACTGGCTTCAATCAGTCGCTCAAGCGAATCCATGACCCGGCTCACCTCTCTCGTTGTCAGGCCGCTCTCCTTGGCCAATAGAGACAGCATCTGCGATTTGGACAACTTCTCCTGCACCGCATTCAGCTTTTTCACCGGCTTCTTCTTGGACTGCTTATTTGCCATGAGCATTGCCTCGTGATGTGGTTGCGACTAACAATCCTCGAAAGTGCCGCCAACTCGCCGCGATTCAACACCACAGAGCAGAATGGAACAAGTCCATCCAAGCGTTACGCACCGCTGTGGTACAAGGATTCACGGGCACTACTGCTGTACGGCCTACGCCACGCGACATTAGAATAGCGTCCTTCGATGTGGAGTCTGTTATGCGTGCCAGTGAGTTCCTGCTCTCAACCCTGAAAGAGACCCCGTCAGACGCCGAGGTGATTAGCCATCAACTGATGCTAAGGGCCGGGCTGATACGCCGGGTCGCCGCAGGAATCTACAACTGGATGCCATTGGGCCTGCGGGTGCTGCGTAAAGTTGAGCAAGTGGTTCGTGAAGAGATGGAGCGCGCCGGCGCGCTGGAGCTTTCTATGCCCGTGGTGCAGCCCGGCGAGCTCTGGCAAGAATCGGGCCGATGGGAGCTTTATGGGCCGGAATTGTGCCGGCTGGAGGATCGCCACCAGCGACCGTTTTGCCTCGGACCCACTCACGAAGAAGTCATTACCCAGATCGCCGCCAGCGAGATCAAAAGCTATAAACAGCTGCCCGTCAATCTGTTCCAGATTCAAACCAAATTTCGCGATGAGATCAGGCCGAGATTCGGGGTGATGCGCTCGCGAGAGTTCATTATGAAAGACGCGTATTCCTTTCATATCGATCAGACTTCTCAAGAAGCAACCTACTGGCGCATGCACGAGGCTTACACCACTATTTTTACCCGGCTGGGCCTCGATTTTCGTGCGGTAGAGGCCGATACCGGCGCGATCGGCGGAAATCACTCCCACGAGTTCCACGTACTGGCGGAATCAGGAGAGGATGCCATTGCCTTCTCTACAGACAGTGACTATGCCGCGAATGTGGAACTGGCCCCAGCGCTCAGCGGTGCGGCGGCCGACAACAACGGTGAAATACCCGCGCTGGAAAGATTTGCGACGCCGGGCATGACCACAATTGATCACCTGGCCGAACAGCTGGGGATACCGGCGCACGAGTCGATCAAAACACTATTGGCAATGGATGAACAAGACGATTTGGTCGCCCTAGTGGTGCGTGGCGATCACCGACTCAATGCCATCAAGGCAGCAAAACTGCCCGGCATGCAGTCACCTCTGGTATTGGCCGATGCCGGAGCGGTGCAGAAACGTCTTGGGGCGGGATTCGGTTCACTGGGCCCTGTGGGTGCGCCCGTCCGGGTGATCGTAGATCATACGGCTGCCCTGATGCCGAGTTTTGTCTGCGGTGCTAACGAGGACGGTTATCACGTGAAGGGCGCTACCTGGGCTCGCGACGTACCCAATGCCGAATTCGCCGACATCCGCGAGATTGTCAGTGGTGATCCCAGCCCCTGTGGCCAGGGAACGCTGGAAATTCGTCGCGGTATCGAGGTGGGCCACATTTTTCAGCTGGGTACAAAGTATTCCGAGACCATGAATGCCACAGTGTTGGATGACAAGGGACGTAATCAACCGATGGTGATGGGTTGTTATGGCATCGGTGTCACGCGCATTGTTGCCGCCGCCATTGAGCAAAATCACGACGACAACGGCATTGTCTGGCCTGCTGCCATGGCGCCTTTCGATGTGGCCATCGTGCCGTTGGGGCTGGATAAGTCCGACGCCGTCCGGGAGGCGAGCGAGAATCTTTACGCAGCGTGCAACAGCGCCGGTCTGGCTGTCTTCATGGATGATCGCGCCGAGCGGCCCGGCGTGAAGTTTGCGGAAATGGAACTTCTGGGTATGCCGCTGCGGGTGACGGTAGGGGAGCGGTCGCTGGCGGAAGGCAATCTGGAGCTTACCCAGCGGCGCGGTGGCGACACCGAAATGGTGGCTCCTGACGATGCGGTCAGCCGTATTCAGCAACTGCTAGCGGACGGCTAACCGCTTTGCGCCGAGAGGCAACCGTAGCAACTGCATTGCTGCTTGTCGCATTTCAGATGGCACACGCGCTGGCCGATTCCGATGCTGACGGAGCGGCCCTGTCAGCCTACCTCGATCGCGCACTGTCAGTAGACGACGGATTTGAAGATCGCTTTACTGCCTGAGGTGTGGCTGGTCGACATGCAACAGCGGCTGTCGCCCTTCGTCGCTGATCCCCGGGAACGTCTCGATCTTCTCACCCAAATTCATCAGCAGGCGACCCAGCTTAATCTGCCTCCTGAACTGGTCTTGTCGGTGATCGAAGTCGAAAGTGGCTTTGATCGCTACGCCGTTTCAAAGGCGGGCGCTCAAGGCCTGATGCAGGTTATGCCCTTTTGGAAAAACGAGATTGGACGCCCCGACGATAACCTGATGCGCATACCCACCAATCTTCGTTACGGCTGCTACATTCTGCGTTTTTACCTGGACCGGGAAGGTCAGAATTGGCGTCGGGCACTAGCTGCCTATAATGGCTCAAGCGGCAGCCAGCGCTACCCCGACAAGGTCCGCAGCGCATGGCAAAACCATTGGCGCACGGCGCCGATCGACTGGTGAGGCTGCTTCCCGCGGAGGTAAACTCGGCGGCCCTACAGAGAGTCCGTAATGTATTCAGACGCCGAGACATTGTTAACCGAGTACCCCGCCATCGAGATGGTGGAAGCGCTCATTACAGACTGCAATGGCGCTGCGCGGGGCAAGTGGCTTCCGATTGCAAAACTGTCCCTCGCTGCTGACTGACGGCATCAAGCTGCCCAAATCCGCTATCGCGCAGGATGCCTGGGGACGCGATGTGCCGCGCATTGCCCTCGACAATGGCGATATTGACGGGGTGTGCCGGGCCGTACCCGAGTCTCTGGTGCCGGTACTGAATTCGACAGGGGTCAACCGCGCTCAGGTCGTACTGACGATGTTCAAGGACGACGGCAGTCCGCTGCTGTCAGACCCGCGACAAGTTCTGGCCCGCGTCGTTAACCGGTTGGCCGAGCGGGGCCTCGTTCCCCGGGTTGCCATCGAACTCGAGTTTAATTTATTCAAGCAGCCGGCTGAGGATCAGTCTCCTCGCACCGCACTGCCGGCTGAGCCTCAGACAGGGGGCAATCTCTATGGCCTGAGCGCACTGGATGAGCACGCCGATTTACTCCAGGCCCTCAAAGACGCTTTTGCCATTCAGGGCCTGCCCTACGAGGGTGTTTTAAAGGAGGCCGCCCCAGCCCAATATGAGATCAATGTCGCCTATTCCGATGACGCTTTGGCCTACTGTGACCAAGTCATCCGTATGCAGCGCAGCATTCGTAGTGTGGCTGCGCGCTTTGGTGCGATGGCCAGTTTCATGCCCAAGCCAATGGAAAATCAAGCAGGTAACGGCATGCACGTGCACTGTAGTCTGCTCGATACCTCGGGGCAAAATGTCTTTGACAGCGGAGACGTTGAGGGCACTCCGACCCTTCGACAGGCGGTCGCCGGGTGTATCGATCTAATGAGTGATACGCAGCTGATTTTCGCGCCGAGCTACAACGCTTATCGTCGCTTTCAGGCCGGCAACCACGCACCCACGCAGCCCAATTGGGGCTACGACAACCGGACAACCGCACTCAGAATTCCAGCAAGCCCAAGTGCTGCAACGCGCATCGAACACCGGGTTGCGGGTGCGGACAGTAACCCTTACCTCGCGATTGCGGCCCTGTTGGCAGGCATCTTGATGGGCATTGAACGTCAATGCCGCGCCCCCGAGCCCATTAGCGGCAACGCGTGGATTGAAGACGCGTCCAATATTTTCCTGCCAGGCTACATGGCAGAGGCCATTACCCGTTTTTCACAATCTGACAATGTTCGCGATACACTCTCCGCGGAATTTCAATCTGCTTTCAGTGAAGTCAAAAAGCAGGAGCTCATCGAGTTCGAGCGCCGGGTCACCGACTTTGAGCTCGAAACCTATCTCTCTGCCTAGGGCGATTCACTTGAATCGGCTCGATCTGAATGACTAGATGGCTGAATGCGAACGCCTGGCGCCAGCGTCCGTTATCGGACAAAGGCTTGTATATTTAGTGACATCTGCGAACGACGCCTCGACGCCGGCCGCCTCAATGGAGCACTGTATGAAGACGGTAATGGATTTTTCTGCTGCACTGGCCAACGGTGATAACACCGATTTTGGCGACTTTCGGGGCAAGGTATTACTGATTGTTAATACCGCCTCAAAGTGCGGTTTCACGCCACAGTACACGGGACTGGAATCGCTCCACCAAACCTATGGTGATCGCGGATTCTCGGTGCTGGCCTTCCCCTGCAATCAGTTTGGCGGGCAGGAGCCGGGCAGCGAGGAAGAGATTCAGTCTTTTTGTGACCTGAACTACCAGACCAGCTTTCCGCTGTTTAGCAAGATCGACGTCAACGGCGCGTCGAGTCATCCACTTTTTACCCACCTGAAAACACAGGCGCCCGGCTTACTCGGCAGTCAGCGTATCAAATGGAACTTCACCAAGTTCTTGGTTAATCAACAGGGTGAAGTGGTCAAGCGCTATGCACCGTCGACCAAACCCGAGGCGATCGCGAGCGATATTGAAGCCTTGCTCTGACAGCTCAGTGTTCTCGGGTCTCACGAAAGCGGATGTCAGGCCAGCGCTCTTCCATTAGGGAGAGATTAACCCGGGTGGGTGCCAGGTAAGTCAGGTAGCCACCACCGTCCTGAGAAAGATGCTCGGCCGCTTTTTTCCGGAACTCCTCCAGTTTGTGCTCATCATCAGCCTCGATCCACCGCGCAGTATAGACATTCACCGGCTCGTAAAGGGCCTCCACTTTGTACTCATCGGCTAGCCGATAAGCCACCACATCAAACTGCAGCTGGCCTACCGCACCCACAATGAGATCGCTGTTGTTCAGCGGGGAGAACACCTGAGTAGAACCCTCTTCCGACAACTGCTGGAGGCCCTTTTGCAAAGCCTTGGCCTTCATGGGGTCGCTCAAGCGAATGCGCCGAAACAATTCCGGCGCGAAGTGGGGAATACCCGTAAATCGGATCGCCTCTCCGGTGGTAAAGGTGTCACCGATCTGAATGGTGCCGTGGTTATGCAAACCGATGATGTCGCCAGCCACTGCCGACTCTACCAAGGTCCGGTCACCGGCCCGAAACGTGACGGCGTCCGCGATTCGCACGTCCTTGTCGATCCGGACATGACGCATCTTCATCCCTTTATCGTAGCGGCCCGAGCAGATTCGCATAAAAGCGATACGGTCGCGGTGCTTGGGGTCCATATTGGCCTGAATCTTAAAAACGAAGCCCGTAAAGTCAGGCTGAGAAGCCTCGACCGTCCGCTCCGAAGAGACTCTCGGCTGTGGCGGTGGTGCCCACTCCACGAAATCGTTAAGCATCTCCCTGACACCGAAGTTACCCAGCGCGGTACCAAAGAACACCGGCGTGAGCTGACCGGCAAGAAATGCGTCAATCGAGAACTCATGCGATGCCCCTCGCACCAGCTCTATCTCTTCGACAAATACCTCGTAATCCTCTCCGAGCAGTGCCTGCGCTTCCACTGATTCGAGGCCTTTGACAAGATCTTCCTCTACCAGTGTTGCGCCGTCGCCAGCCCGATACCGGTGGAGGGTGTCGGTGTATAAGTTGTAGACACCTCTGAAATCCCGGCCCATCCCTATCGGCCAATTAATGGGTGCGCCCGCAATGCCCAGGACCTCTTCAACCTCATCCACCAAATCGATAGGATCACGAATATCGCGATCGAGCTTATTAACGAAAGTCATGATGGGCGTATCTCGCAAACGACAGACATTCATGAGTTTGATCGTTCGATCCTCAACGCCTTTGGCACCGTCTATTACCATCAGAGCCGAGTCCACTGCCGTCAGGGTGCGGTATGTGTCCTCTGAAAAATCTTCGTGGCCCGGCGTGTCGAGTAAATTTACCCAGCGGTCGCGGTATGGGAACTGCATCACTGACGAGGTGACCGAAATCCCCCGCTCCTGCTCGAGGGCCATCCAGTCAGAGGTTGCGTGAGGCCCTCGCTTACCCTTTACCGAGCCCGCTACCTGAATCGCCTGTCCGAGCAACAGCAGCTTCTCGGTCATCGTGGTCTTACCCGCATCGGGGTGAGAAATAATGGCGAAGGTGCGACGCGCGTCGACATCGCGCTGTAGTTCAGACATGACGGCTCCTTAGAGGAGGCGCGATTATGCCAGTCAACATCAGCCGCGTCAGGCAGGGCTCGGCAGGTTCTGTTCGAGGTGCCGCAACAGGGAATCGCCCACCTCAGTCATGTTGGGGCAACCACTGCCCAGCAATTGTGAGACCGAGGTCACCTCGAGCCCTTCGTAACCGCAGGGGTTGATGCCGGCAAAGGGCGTGAGATCCATATCAACATTCAGCGAAAGACCATGGTAACTGCGCCCTTTGCTCACTTTTAGGCCCAGAGCGGCTATTTTGCGTCCCCCCACATACACGCCTCGCGCTGCAGGGTCCCCGCAGGCGGCTATCCCCCATTGTGCCAACACTTGCACCACAGTCGTCTCAAGGAGATTCACCAGCTCCCTGATGTTGACGTTTGCACGGCGCAGGTCATAGAGAACGTAGGCCACCCACTGACCCGGGCCGTGATAAGTCACCTGCCCGCCGCGATCCACTTGAATAATGGGAATGTCTCCGGAGTTCAGAATGTGCTCTGGTTTACCGGACAGGCCCTGGGTATAGACGGGCGGGTGTTGAAGTAACCAGACCTCATCCTCCGTCCCGGGCGCCCTTGAAGCGGTAAACGCCTTCATGGCATCAAAGGTCGACTGATAATCCACCTCGCCTAGACGACGACATCTCATCTCGTCAAAGCACCATAGACACCAACCCAGTGTCCATCAAATCCTGATGGATTAAACGCAACTGTTCCTCGCTCTGCGCCTCAATGGTGATGGTGATGGATTGAAAAGTGCCGTTACGTGAATCCTTAATGAGGACATCTTTGGGCTCGAACCCCGGAGCCCGCTCATTAAAAATGCGCATGACGCCGGGCTGAAAATCTTCCCCCGCTCGTCCCAGTACTTTGATGGGGTAAGGGCAAGGAAAAACAATCTTGGGCGGGGGCTCAGTCACCGAGGGTCATCCCAGCAGCTGTTGAAACCACAGCAGGATCGTATCCCATAAGCGAGCGAAAAAGCCGGCCGGCTCAATCGCTTGCAATACCTCAAGTGGCACCTCACCGACGGGCTCTCCGGAGCGAGTCATGACGACCCGTCCCACCACATCACCCACCGCCAGCGGCGCAACAAGAGGCTTAATCACCTCTGTCGATAGGTCGATCTGCGCGGTACTTCTGGGCAGGGTTAGCACAACATCTGTTGTGACCCCAAGGGCAACCTGCTGCGCCTGACCCTTCCAAACCCGGTCTTCAGTCAGGGTCATGTCAGCGCTCAGGGGCCTCACCGTCTCATAAAAACGAAATCCATAGTTAAGCAGACTGCGCGTCTCTGACTTGCGGCTCGTCGTCGAGCTGCTTCCCATGACGACAGAGACCAGTCGCATACCGTCTCGTTGAGCGGAGGCCACAAGGCCATAACCCGCGACGCTGGTATAACCGGTTTTTAAACCATCAACCGAGTCGTCTTCGCGCAACAGGTGGTTGCGGTTGTACTGCGTGATGTCGTTGTAGGTGTAACTTTGCTCTTTGTATACCGCGTAGCGCTCCGGGTGGTCACGAATGGCGGCTACCGCGGTGGCGGCGAGGTCACGCGCAGTCGATAAATGCTCAGGGTGCGGGAGTCCGTGACTGTTTTCGAAATGGGTGCCCGTCAGCGTCATCTCCTGTGCGTAACGGTTCATCAAATCCACAAATGCTGCCTCACTGCCCGCAATATGCTCGGCAATAGCAACGGTGGCATCGTTTCCCGACGAGATCACGATACCTCGCTCCAACTCCGCGACCGTGACCGGCTTACCGGGCTCAATCCACATGAGCGAAGACCCCTTGAATACAGGATTTTGGGACCACGCATTGCGGCTCACCGGCACAATATCGTCCAAACTGAGCCGGCCCAGTTCGACCTCCTGAGCGAGGATATAAGCCGTCATTAATTTTGTCAGACTTGCCGGGGGCAGCTGCAGATCAGCGTTGTGGTCGACAAGTACGGTTCCGGTGTCAAAATCAACCAACAAATAAGAGTCAGCATTAATAGCGGGCGGCGTGGGCACCAGGCCCGTATTGGCTAGCGCAGCTAATGGAAACCACATCGCGCCAATCAGGTATTGGAATGAACGCTTCAGCGTCACTCGCACTCCTATCATCAATTGAATCTCCCCATGGCCGTCATAAAACACGGCGTCAGTGTACGCCCGCGGGGCACCCGATGAAAATCATGGGCTCACGGTAATCGCTGTGGCGACTTATGACCACCTTCCATCAGGGCAGTGCGCGCGCGCTCTAACGCTTGCGGGTCGGCAAAAGGTCCCACTCTAACGCGGTGCAGTCGTTTGCCCCCTGCATCCACTGGACTGGTCGTCGCCGGATAACCCCAGCGATCGGTCACTTCCCTGACGACCTGATTGGCCGTGTCGGGTGACTCATAGGCACCGAGCTGCAGATATCGATACGTCAATGCGGCTGATGCGCGCCGATCATCGACGCCTGCCAGGTCGATCGATTCCACCCGCACCAAGGCAGTGCCCTGCTCGGCAAAACCCAGCTGCTTCGCCGCACCGTAAGATAAATCGATCAACCGGTCGGGATGAAAGGGTCCACGGTCGTTCACCCTCAACAAAACGCTTCGCTGGTTAAGCAGGTGGGTGACGCGCACATAGCTGGGAATCGGCAACGAACGATGCGCCGCCGTTGCAGCAAACACATCAAAAATTTCGCCATTAGCGGTAGGCCGCCCCTGAAATTTCATTCCATACCAAGAGGCGGTGCCCTGCTCACGGTAACCCTGGTGCGTGGCGAGTACAGTGTAGGTCTGGCCATTGACCTCGTAAGGGCTCATATTGCCATTGGACAACAAAGGGTCAGGACGTGGCACCGCGTCCTGCCAGACCGGAGTGTCGATCGCACGTGGCGCGCTGTCCGCTACTTCTTGGGGTGCATTAAGCGGAAAGGGTGCGCACGCTGCCAGAGCAGCGAGAACGAGCCAGACGAGAATGCCTTGGCAGCGACTCAAGGCTCCGAGCGCGCGGAAACGATTGCTTGGCTGAGGTCCCACACTGCCATCGCGTACATCGCGCTATGGTTATAGCGAGTGATGACATAGAAATTCTGCAGGCCTAGCCAATAGCGCATTCCACCCTCTTCTTCCAGACGCAGCGGGATCGCTACCACTTTAGGATCAAGCGGTTCAGCCGGCTTTAACCCCTCAAGCGCCAAGGCGGCAACGGTCTGTGTGGGCTTCAAACCTCGCTCGAACAAATCGGGATCAGGATCATCAGGGATACCCCCTACCGTCACGCCGTCTCCCGAACGCCATCCGTGGGCCTTAAGGTAGTGGCCGACACTGGCAATCGCATCCGCCGGGTCGTCCCAGATATCGGGGGCCGCCCCTCCTTCGTAACTGCGGGCGTAGGCGCGATAACTCGATGGCATGAACTGACCGTACCCCATCGCACCGGCGTAGGAGCCTTGTAAAGCGAGCGGGTCTTTGCCGGATTCCCAGGCGAGCACCAGAAACTGCTCAAGCTCGCTGGTAAAAAAAGGCGACCGCCTTGGGTAGTCAAAGGCGAGCGTGGAGAGTGCATCGATCACCCGATAACTGCCCGTAATACGACCGTAATAGGTCTCTACCCCAATAATGGCCACCATGAGCTCCGGTGGCACGCCCGTGCGCCCGGCGACCGTCTGCAGCGTTTTTTGGTGAGTGTTCCAGAAGCTCACGCCCTCTGTGATTCGGCGGTCGGTCAGAAAGATCTTCCGATATTCATGCCAGGCCTTGGTTTTTTCTGCGGGGCGCGCGATGGCCTCAAGAATACTTTGTTGTCGCTGCGCCGCGCCGATGAGCTGCCGCGCCCACTCCGGATCCACTCCCGCTTCCTCAGCTGCCGTAATCACGGCACTGGCCGCTTCCCGATCACTGTAATCGCCGGCACTCGCACCTATGGCGAGGCACAACCCAATCCCAATCAGCAAGACGCGACTGCGCCAGCGTCGAGCGGGTAGTAAAGGCCAGCATGAGAGGCAAGGTATCGCGCTCATTTAGATAGAATCCTCTTTTCAGTGCTGATCGCGGTGAGAATACCGAAACCGAGCAACAGGGTGACAATGGAAGTCCCGCCGAAGCTCACAAAAGGCAGTGGCACCCCGACGACGGGCAGAACCCCCGCCACCATGCCCATATTGACGATGACATAGACGCAGAACGTCAGAGTGATCGCACTGGCGAGCAATCTGCCGAAGCTCGTTTGCGCGGTAAAGCTAATCCACAGGCCTCGGGCCACCACCAGGCCATACAACACCAACAGTCCTAGAACGCCTCGCAAGCCCCATTCCTCTGCCAATACCGCGATAATAAAATCCGTTTGGCTCTCGGGCAAAAAGTCCAGATGCGACTGGGTGCCCTGTAGCCAACCCTTTCCGCTCCAACCCCCTGACCCGATGGCCGTTTTGGACTGGATGATATTCCAACCGGCCCCCAGTCTGTCCGCTTCCGGGTCAAACAGCGTGAGGATCCGCTGTTTTTGATAATCCCTCAGTAGATACAACCAGGCGGGCCAGATACAGGCCAACGCGGCCAGCGCGCCCGACAGTATCTGCCACCAGCTGACCCCAGCCATGAACACCACGAAGGCACCACTAGCGGCGACCAAAATAGCCGTGCCCAAATCAGGCTGGACCGCAATCGCTACTGCGGGCAAGGCAATCATGAGTAGCGCGACAACTGTGGCACCGGGACGCGGTGGCAGTCCGTGACGGACAATCCACGCGGCCACTACCAATGGCATGGCAATCTTCATGATCTCCGAAGGCTGAAAGCGGATAACGCCGAGGCTCAACCAGCGCTGCGCACCCTTCGCGCCGACTCCGAAGAAGGGAATCATCAGCAACAGTAAGAGCGCCGCCAAATAGAGTGCGGGAGCCCAGCGCTCAAGAGTGTCGAGGCGAACCTGCGCCACCACCAAGAACACGCCGAGGCCCACCACAAAGTTGCGAATCTGGCGGTTCACCGTGTTCCAGTCGCCATCTGACGCGCTGAAGAGCACAAATAAGCCAACGACCGCGATGGCTAACACGGGGATGAGTAGCACCACATCGAGATGCAGACGCTCTGCGGGGGACTGTGCTCGGGGAAAGTCCCGGTCAGAGCCCTCTAAAAAGCGCGTGTACTCAGACATCACCGGCCTCTCTCAGCCACGCATCGATCACGCGGCGGGCTACCGGCGATGCTGCACCGCTGCCGCCGCCATTCTCTGCAATCACCGCGATCACAATACGGGGGTTCTCGACAGGCGCAAAGGCAATAAAGAGTCCGTGGTTGCGGTTGCGTTCGCTGATGGCATCCTCGTCATAGACGGCATCCTGCGCGATGCTGACCACCTGGGAAGTACCGGTTTTGCCCGCCATCTGATAACCCATACCGTTGGCGATGCTTGCTGCGGTCCCCCGCGGCGAATGCACGACATCTACCATGCCAGCGACCACCGCTTTCCAATCATCTTCATCAATCTCCTGCGGTGGTCGCTGCACACCGCCGACGGTGAGGTCACCCACACGATGCACCACCGACGGCACAAAACTCTCTCCCTTATTCGCGAGCATCATGGCCGCCTGCGCCAACTGCAAGGGCGTCGCCAGCATATAACCCTGACCAATGCCGGCACTGATCGTTTCACCGGGATACCACGGCTCACCCAAGGCAGTCCGCTTCCAGTGCTTGTTGGGTAAAATACCGTCTTGCTCGCCGGTGGTATCGATCCCCGTTCGCTGCCCCAGACCGTAAGGCTGCAGTACCTCTGCCATCGTATCGATCCCCATACGGTGGGCTAAATCGTAAAAATACGTATCGCAGGACTCTGCGATAGCCGTATGTAAATCCACCGTGTCAGCGTGGCCCGTCCCGCGCACTCGCAACGTCCAGTCCCGATAACGCCGATCATCGCCAGGCAGTCGATACCAACCGGGGTCTGGTATTGCCGTGTCTGGCGTAACGAGCCCGCGCTCCAGCGCGCCAAGGCCAATCAGTGGCTTGACCGTTGATCCCGGCGGATATTGACCCTGTACCGCACGATTCAGGAGCGGCGTATCGAGCGAGCCCCTCAGCTGGGCAAAATCGGAGTAGCTGATCCCCTCAACAAAAAGATTCGCGTCATAGCTGGGATTGGAAACCATAGCCAGTACACCGCCGGTAGCCGGATCCAAGGCTACGATAGCTCCTCGTTGATCACCTAGCGCAGCGACGGCCTCGCGCTGCAGATCCAGATCCAGATACAGGCGCAGGTTCTTGCCCGCTTCAGGCGCCTCTTTTTCCAGTACGCGCAACACCCGTCCGTGGGCGTTCGTTTCGATATGTTGAAATCCCGGCTTGCCGTGTAAGAGCGGTTCGTAGCGCTTCTCCAAACCGACTTTCCCGGTATGCAGCGTGCCTCGATAGCGCTCGGTATCGAGTTCGTCCAGATCATTCGCGCTCACTCTACCGACATAACCCAGAACATGGCTGAGCGCTTGACCGTAGGGATAATCGCGAGTCAGCTGGGCATCAACTACCACTCCCGGCATGGCATGCAGATCTACCGCTATGCTCGCGAGAGCCGTATCGTCCAGACCGAGCTTAATCGGCACTGACTCAAAAGGGCGTCGCCGCTCCGACCGCTCCCGAAACGCCGTCAGCTCACGATCCGTTAGCGACAGACGTTCTGTCAGGGCCAGTATTAATGCCTCTGAATTCTCGCTCCGCTCTCTGACCACGCCGATCACAAAGGTGGGTTTATTCGCCGCCAGTAACCGTCCCTTGCGATCAACAATCTGCCCCCGGGTCGGCGGAATGACTTCCACCCTGATACGGTTGCGATCCGATTGGGTGAGAAAGTCCTCATGCTGCGTTATTTGCAATGAATAGTAGCGATAAACGAGGACAGTCAGCAGGAGAGCGATGCCCAGCAGTGCAGCGATCAGCCTGGAGCGGTTAATCATCCACTCCCGACGCGTATCTCGCAGGGCATCAAGTGGTCTGAGCATCAGTTACCCCGATGATAGGGATGGCCCGCCTTTATCGACCACGCGCGATACAATTGCTCCGAGAGAATCACACGCACCAATGGATGCGGCAGCGTGATGCGCCCAAAAGACCACCGTTCTTTTGCCATGCCGATAACACTCTTGTGCAGACCGTCTGGCCCGCCGATAGCGATGCTCACCTGCTCACCCTGCATCTGCCAATGGTCAAATCGCTCGGCAATCATCTCGGTGCTGATCTCCAGACCAGAAACGTCGAGTGCAATCAAATAATCATCGCGACTGAGCCGCGCACGGATCGCATCGGCTTCCTGTTCTCGGTAACGCTCCTCGGAGGAACTCCCGCGTTTCGCCGGTGGAATATCCAGCCATTCCACTGGCATTTCCCGGGGCAGACGACGCGCATATTCTTCGACCCCTTGATCTACCCATGCCGGCATTTTTTGCCCCACCGCCAGCACTCTCAGCCGCATCAGCTGTCCTGAGGTTGCGCGCTCTGCACAGACCACAGTCGCTCGAGATCATAAAAATTTCGGGCTGCTGGTTGCATGACATGGACCACGACATCACCGAAATCCACGAGCACCCACTCACCGCCGCGCTCACCTTCGACGCCCAGCGGCCGGACCCCCTGTTCTTTGGCCTTCATCAAGACGTTGTTAGCGAGAGATTTAACGTGGCGGCTCGATGTCCCACTGGCTACCACTAACCAATCCATCACCGAACTGAGCTCCCGGACATCGAGCACCACAGGCTCTAACGCCTTGAGATCCTCAAGCGCCGCTTGCGCGAGCGAGAGCAACGCGGCGCCATGCGGTATCTCCGGGACCGAAGCTTCAGCTTTCATGTGTTGTCAAAACCAAAAAGATCATGCTGGGCAATATACTCCATTACTGAGTCGGGAAGCAGAAAGCGCGGGTCACGCCCCGCACTGATCATCGCTCGAATATCGGAGGACGCGATATCGAGAAGCGGCTGCTGCAATCTGATCACGCCTCCGGCGGGCCGTGACAGCAGCTCGGTGTGATCGACTTCGTGATGCGCCACCCAACTGGAGACTTCGGTAGCTGGCGGCAAAGCACCGGGACGATCCATGACCGCCAGATGAGCAACATCAAGCAACCGCTGCCATTGAGACCACCGCGGCAGTGTCGCCAGGACGTCCGAGCCGACGATCCATACAAGCGTGCGCTCGGCGCCGTATTCCAGACGGAGACTCTCCAAGGTGTCAATCGTGTAAGACGGCCCGGGCCGGTCCAACTCCAGGGGGTCTACCTCCAGACCCGGCACGGCGGCGACCGCCAGACGCAACATCGCCACGCGATGTGCCCCGCTGACACTCGCCGCGTCTTTCAAGGGAGATTGTGCGGCGGGGATCAATTTAACCCGCTCGAGATCAAGGCAGTCGCGCACCGCCATGGCGCCGCGCAAGTGCCCGATGTGCACGGGATCAAACGCACCACCCAGAAAACCCACAGGACCGCCTGTGTCAGCCATGGTCATGCTCACTGGCGAATATGGCCATCACCCTTAACGATGTATTTACGCGACGTCAGGCCTTCCAAGCCTACCGGGCCCCTAGCGTGGAGCTTACCGGTGGAAATACCGATCTCAGCACCCAGACCATACTCAAACCCGTCTGCAAACCGGGTGGAAACGTTATGCATCACCGAGCCGGAATCGACCTCGCGTAAAAACCGCGATGCTGTCTCGGGGTTCTCGGTCACAATACTTTCGGTGTGGTCGGAACCGTACCGTGCGATGTGCGCCATCGCTTCGCTCACGTCGTTGACCATCCTGACTGACAGTATCGGCGCCAGATACTCCGTCGACCAATCCGCCTCAGAGGCATCGATTGTGATCGCCGGAGCGACTTGTCGTGACTCTGCACAACCCCTCAGTTCAACACCCTCTCCCTGCAACGCCGTCACTAAGTCTGGCAGCATCGCCGACTGCGCTTTGGCGACCAGCAGGGTTTCCATTGTGTTGCAGGTGCCGTAACGCTGAGTCTTGGCATTGAATGCGATGCGATGGGCTTTCTCGCAGTCTGCATCGCTATCAATATAGACGTGACAAATGCCGTCAAGGTGCGCCAGAACCGGCACCTTACTTTCGGCAGCGACCCGCTCAATCAATCCTTTTCCACCGCGTGGTACCAGCAGATCGATGTACTCCGGCATGGTCAGCATTGCCCCCACCGCGGCGCGATCGACGACCGGAACCACCTGCGCCGCCTCGACCGGCATGCCCGCTTTGGACAGCCCCGCGGCCAACGCCTCACCCAACTTAGTATTGGAGTGGATGGCTTCGGAACCGCCTCTGAGGATGACGGCGTTACCCGCTTTCAGACACAGAGCCGCCGCCTCCACCGTGACGTTGGGTCGCGACTCGTAAATCATACCGATAACGCCCAGCGGGACACGCATGGTACCCACGTCAATGCCTGACGGCATCCGCTGCAGATCGCTGATCGTGCCGATAGGGTCAGGCAGAGCAGCCACCTGAGAAAGCCCTTCCTCCAGCGCGTCCAGCCTTGCCGGCGTGAGTGCGAGGCGATCCATCAGGGCCGCATCCAGCCCATGATTGCGGCCCTGTTCCAAATCAGCCTCGTTAGCCGCCAGAATGGTTTCGCGGCTGGCGGTGATCGCCTCCCGTATCGCGATCAACGCCGCATTGCGTTGCTCGCCGCTGGCACTGGCCACCGCACGAGATGCGGCGCGGGCCGCATGTCCCATTTCTGCCATGGCGGTTTGAATATCCATTACCTTTCCCGTCACTGACCCGGGGACTTACTCCTGCCCTTCTTCAGCGTCTCCCGTTGACACCAACTCCTTGAGCTCGCCGGAGGCTTCCATATCGCAGACGATGTCACAACCACCAACGAGTTCAGCATCGACCCACAGTTGGGGAAACGTAGGCCAGTTGGCGTAGGTCGGCAGATTCGCGCGGATATCGGGACTGCTTAACACATCCACGTAGGCGAATTTTTCACCGCAGGACATCAACGCCTGCACGGTTCTCGCAGAAAACCCGCATTGGGGTTGGTTAGGCGAGCCCTTCATGTAGAGAATAATGCGATTCCCCTCTACCTGCTCGCGGATGGTCTCCATAATGTCCATACACTGCTCCGTCGTGGCGGTCACCCGCCATTGCGTGGGTTTGATTGAGACCCCTATTGTAATACGACAATGGCACCGCAAGAGAGGCCCCGCGCGTAAAACTACCGATGCGACACATTTGACTCCGCCTGACGCTCCGCTACTCTTGCTCCCCCGCCGATATATTGGGCTAAAACACAATGCCAGACGCGACGCCTGCCATTATGCCGACCTATGGTCGTCTGCCTGTCACCTTCTCTCGAGGAGAAGGCGCGGTGCTGTACGACACGACGGATCGTGCCTATCTGGACGGCTTGTCCGGCATCGCCGTCACTAATCTGGGGCATCGACATCCCCGCGTCACCGAGGCGGTGACCGAGCAGGCCAAACGATTAGTGCACACCTCTAACCTGTTCCACATCGGTCTGCAGGAAGCGGTTGCAGAGCAACTTCGCGCCATCACCGGCATGGAAAACATGTTTTTCTGTAACTCGGGCGCGGAAGCAAATGAAGCGGCGATAAAACTAGCGCGGCGCTTCGGCCACCAAAAGGGTGTCGAAAAACCGAAGATTATTGTGCTGGATGGCGCCTTTCACGGCCGCACGATCGGTGCGCTGTCAGCCACCGGCAACCAGAAAATTCGCCAGGGCTTCGGACCGCTTCTGGACGGGTTCGAGCGGGTCCCACCCAATGATCTCGCCGCAATCGACGCTCTGGGCGAGGCACTAACTGGCGTAGTCGCTGTATTAGTGGAGCCCATTTTGGGAGAGGGCGGGATCCGACCGCTGGATATTGACTATCTGCAAGGCCTGCGCGCACTCTGCACAAAACATCAGTGGTTACTGATGTTCGACGAGGTTCAAACGGGAAACGGACGCTGCGGCTCGGCCTATGTTTTTGAACAAATGGGGGTGGAGCCCGATGTGTTGCTCACTGCAAAGGGATTGGGCAATGGTCTACCCATTGGAGTCTGTATGGCGAGAGGCGTCGCCGCAGAGCAGCTGGGTCCCGGCGACCATGGCTCCACCTATGGCGGCAACCCGTTGTGCTGCGCTGCCGCGCAGGCGGTACTCACCACGCTCACACAAGAGAACGTGATGTCACAGGCTAATCACATCAGAGACTCACTGCTCACCGCTTTGCAGGGTCACCTGGCGGACCCAACGCTGGTTACCGAAGTGCGGGGGCGAGGTCTTATGATAGGCATACAACCGAATACTGCGACTGATCAGGTGGTCCAGCGCGGTCTCGATCGGGGATTGCTGCTCAACATCGCCGGGGGAGATACTATACGGGTGCTGCCGCCACTGGTAATGAGCTTGGAACAGGCAGGTGAGCTGGGCGCAGGTATCGCGCATATCCTCAACGACATCGCACAGCAGGAAGACCGCGCATGACCGCGCCAAGACATTTTCTCACCCTCATGGATCTCTCGCCGGATGAAGTGCGCGGCCTCATTGATCGGGCGATTGAACTGAAGAGCCAGCACCGTGCCGGTGCCGCGACGCCTACTCTCGACGGCAAAGTGCTGGCGATGATTTTTACCAAGGCTTCAACCCGCACCCGCGTATCATTTGAAGCCGGTATGGCGCAGCTGGGGGGCAGCGCACTGTTTCTCTCGGGTCAGGATACGCAGCTGGGTCGAGGCGAACCGATACACGACAGTGCCCGGGTCATTTCCTCGATGGTGGATATGGTCATGATTCGGACTTTCGCCCACGCCGATGTCGAGCAGTTTGCCGCGCACTCCAGTGTGCCTGTCATCAACGGTTTGACCGACGACTATCACCCCTGCCAAATACTGGCAGATCTGCAAACCTATTTCGAAGTGCGAGGGGACATCAGCGGGCGAAAAGTGTGCTGGTTGGGCGATGGCAACAACGTCTGTCATTCCTGGATGAATGCCGCGCGGCTGCTAGACTTCGAGTTGGTCATCGCCTGTCCCGAAGGGTACGACCCCGACGAAACGCTGTTAGAAGCCTGTCGCCGACACGCTCATATAGAGCGCGATCCACTGGTGGCGGCACTCGACGCGGATCTCCTCTTAACCGATGTTTGGGCCTCTATGGGGCAAGAACAAGAGCAGGAGGAACGCGCGGCAAGCTTGCAACCCTATCAATTGAATCAAGCGTTGCTCAAGCGCGCAGCGCCCGATGCGCTTTACATGCACTGCTTGCCCGCCCACCGAGGTGAAGAAATCAGCGCAGAATTGATGGATGCGCCCGACACGGTGATCTGGCAAGAAGCAGAAAATCGGTTGCATGCGCAAAAAGCGCTGATGGAGCTGCTGCTCAAGACCTGATCCCCGTCGAGTGGCAACCAAGCTTGTGGGTATTACCGCATTTTGGTCGATCGGCGCAAAAAACTTTGTCACGTTTTCATTAACCGAGACAAGGCCGTTTTCGATATAAAAGTCAGTGGCTTAGGCCTATTGACGCCCCGATACCGTCGCCTTACCCACAGATTGTCCACAAAAAAGACCCAGCATCCTCTGCTTGCATTGTCAGCCAGACCCGCCTATCTTGGGGTTTCCGGAGCTGTGAACCCCCAGATATAGGTGTTGAGCCAAAAAAGACTAAAGCTCAACGTCACCCCGTTTCCGGTAAAAAGTGTAAGCACATCACGACAAATTGACGTTTCAGAGGCAGCCCAAGCTATGCAAACAGGCAGTGAGTCAATAGAACAAGAAAAAGTCGCGTCCACTCCAGCTGCGACGCTAGAGAACCCTAACCCGACCCGGCTGTCGGCCACCGCGCCGGGACAGTTGCGCGTGATTAAACGCAACGGCACCGTGGTGCCATTCGAAGACAGCAAGATTACCGTCGCCATTACTAAAGCCTTCCTCGCAGTCGAAGGCGGCACAGCGGCAGCAAGCAGTCGGATTCATGAGACGGTTGCCAGCCTGACTACGCAGGTAGTGGCCACCTTCAAACGCAGAATGCCCTCGGGCGGCACGCTGCATATTGAAGATATTCAGGACCAGGTAGAGCTGGAGCTGATGCGCGGGGGAGAACATAAAATTGCCCGTGACTATGTGATTTACCGGGAGGCGCGACGCCAGGAACGTGATGCCAACGTGCAGCTCTCTCCGGAGTCGCAGGCAGCGGCCAAGGGAATCAACATTGTTTACCCGGACGGCAGCAAGGCGCCACTCGACATTGAGCGTATCGGCACGATTGTGTCCGAGGCTTGTGCTGATCTGGAGGACGTGAGCGAGTCAGCCATTATTGACGAAGCCCTGCGTAATCTTTACGACGGTGTGTCGGCCAAGGAATGCAGTACCGCTTTGGTGATCACGGCGCGCACGCTGATCGAGCAAGAGCCCAACTACAGCTACGCAGCAGCGCGGCTGCTCCTCGACGATCTGCGCGCAGAAGGCCTGGGATTTCTCGGGGTCGCCGACAGCGCAACTCAGGCAGAGATGAATACGCTCTACCCGCAAGCGTTAAAGGCCTATATCCAGCGCGGCATTGAGCTGGAACTGTTGGCGCCCAACCTCGCCGAATTCGATCTGGATAGGCTGGGTGAAGCTCTCGAGGCTGACCGCGACCTGCAGTTCACTTACCTCGGCTTGCAAACGCTCTATGACCGATACTTTATCCACAGCGACGAAGTGCGATTTGAGCTCCCGCAGATATTCTTTATGCGGGTTGCCATGGGTCTCTCAACACGGGAAGACGATCCCAATGCGCGAGCCATCGAGTTCTATCGGCTGCTGTCTTCGTTCGACTACATGAGCTCGACACCGACGCTGTTTAACTCCGGCACCCTGAGACCGCAGCTGAGCTCTTGTTACCTGACGACTGTGCCCGACGACCTATTCGGTATTTACGGGGCGATTCAGGACAACGCCATGCTGTCCAAGTTCGCAGGCGGACTGGGTAATGATTGGACTCCGGTGCGCGCGTTGGGTGCCTACATCAAAGGGACCAATGGCAAGAGCCAGGGCATTGTGCCGTTTCTCAAAGTCGTGAATGACACGGCCGTTGCCGTGAACCAGGGCGGCAAGCGCAAAGGCGCAGTTTGCGCTTATCTGGAAACCTGGCACATGGACATTGAGGAGTTCCTTGACCTGCGCAAGAACACCGGTGATGACCGTCGTCGTACCCACGATATGAATACCGCCAACTGGATCCCCGACTTGTTTATGAAGCGAGTCGTTGAGGATGGTGACTGGACACTGTTCTCACCCAACGATGTACCCGACCTGCACGATCTGTATGGCAAAGCGTTTGAAGAACGGTATGAGCAGTATGAGCAGATGGCTAGAGACGGCGAGCTTAAATTATATAAAACCCTCAAAGCGCAGAACGTCTGGCGCAAGATGCTGGGCATGATCTTTGAGACCGGCCATCCCTGGATGACCTTTAAAGACCCTTGCAACCTCCGATCACCGCAGCAGCATTGTGGTGTTGTGCATTCCTCTAACCTGTGTACCGAGATCACACTGAATACCAATGCGGAAGAGGTCGCTGTGTGTAATCTGGGTTCAGTCAACCTGCCCCAGCATATCGAAAATGGCGAGCTCAACCTCGATAAGCTCCGTGGCACGGTTCGCACCGCGATCCGCATGTTGGATAACGTGATCGATATCAATTACTACTCGGTGCCGCAGGCAGAGACCTCTAATTTCCGTCATCGACCGATCGGTCTCGGTCTGATGGGCTTTCAGGATGCGCTGTACAAGATCGACGCGCCCTACGGTTCCGAGGGTGCAGTGACTTTTGCAGATCGCTCTATGGAAGCCATCAGCTACTTCGCCATTGAAGCATCGAGCGAACTGGCTGCAGAACGCAGCAGTTACTCGTCCTACGAGGGCTCACTGTGGAGCCAGGGCATTTTCCCGCTGGACTCGCTGGATATCCTGATAGCGCAGCGCGGCGAAAAATACATCAACGTCAACCGCGACAAGACCCTTGATTGGGACGCACTGAAGGCCAAGGTCGCCGCAGCAGGCATGCGCAACTCTAACGTGATGGCCATCGCGCCTACGGCAACGATTGCCAATATCACTGGGGTCTCGCAGTCGATCGAGCCGACTTACCAAAACCTTTATGTGAAATCGAATCTTTCCGGTGAATTCACAGTAGTGAATCCCTACTTGGTCAATGACCTCAAGAGTCGGGACTTGTGGGACAAGGTCATGGTAAACGACCTGAAATACTTCGATGGCAGTGTGCAAACCATCGATCGTATCCCGGCAGATCTGAAAGCGAAATATGCCACTGCGTTTGAGGTGGAACCCCGATGGCTGGTCGACAGCGCAAGCCGCCGGCAAAAGTGGATCGACCAAGCCCAGTCGCTCAACCTTTACATCAATAACGCCAGTGGCAAAAAGCTCGATGTGACCTACCGCATGGCGTGGTTTAGCGGCCTCAAAACGACCTACTACCTGAGATCACTGGCAGCGACCGGCACTGAGAAGTCGACCGTTGATACCGGCAACCTCAATGCGGTCTCGAGCGCTACCGAGACACCCCAGCCAGCACCCGTGCCACAGGCCTGTTCGCTGGATGACCCAGACTGTGAAGCCTGCCAATAAAGGCCAGCTTTAAAAGGAGACAAAACATCATGTTGACTTGGGACGACTACAATCAGGAAGAAAGCGCTTCAGTCGCGACCGCAGCGCCTGAGCCTGCTGTTGTGGCCGCAGCAGCAGCGGCACAAAGGGTGGTTGAAACGCCAGAGCCACCTGCCATTGACCCCGCCTCTGCGGAACCCTCCCCCGAGGCCATGCAAGCCGCTGAAGCGGTGATTGCCAATATGGATGCCTCGGCAGGAGTTGAGGAGCTCGAGATGGGCGCCTCACGGGTTTCGGTAGACGAGAAGGCCATGATCAACTGCCGGGCCGATCTCAATCAGCTCGTGCCATTCAAGTACGACTGGGCCTGGCAGAAATATATCGATGGTTGTGCAAATCATTGGATGCCACAGGAAGTCAATATGACCGCCGATGTGGCCACCTGGAAGAGCAAAGAGGGCCTCAGTGACGACGAGCGCCGCATTGTGGAGCGCTCACTGGGTTACTTCTCTACGGCAGATTCACTGGTTGCGAATAATCTTGTGCTGGGAATCTATCGTCTGGTAACCAACCCGGAATGCCGGCAGTACCTGCTGCGTCAGGCGTTTGAGGAGGCCATCCATACGCATGCGTATCAATACTGCATCGAGTCACTTGGCATGGATGAAGGCGAAGTCTTCAACATGTATCGTGAAGTGCCCTCGGTTGCCAAAAAAGCAGCCTGGTCAATCAGCCATACACACGAACTGTCGGATCCCAATTTTGAGACTGGGTCAATCGAGGGGGATCAGCAGCTACTGCGAAATCTGATAGGGTTTTACGCCGTGACCGAAGGCATTTTCTTCTACTGCGGCTTCACTCAGATCCTGTCCATGGGCCGCCGTAACAAAATGACGGGCGTCGCCGAGCAGTTCCAGTACATTCTCCGTGACGAGTCGATGCACCTGAACTTTGGTATCGATGTCATCAATCAGATCAAGCTGGAAAACCCCCATCTGTGGACTGAGCAGTTCAAAGAGGAAGCCACCCAGATGATTCTGGAAGGCACCGCGCTTGAGATTGAATACGCTCGAGACACGATGCCCCGTGGCGTACTGGGTATGAACGCGGCAATGATGGAGGAGTACCTGCATTTCATCGCCAATCGTCGCTTGACGCAGCTGGGCCTGTCAGAGCAATTCCCCGGAGCGCAAAACCCCTTTCCTTGGATGTCCGAGATCATGGACCTTCGTAAAGAGAAGAATTTCTTCGAGACCCGGGTGATTGAGTACCAAACAGGAGGTGCTCTGAACTGGGACTAACCCTCTCGGCGAAACAGAGATCCTAGAGGGCGCACAGTGTGCGCCCTTTTTTTTGGCTGCAAGCTGGGCCGGTTAATGGGGTATCACGACACTTTTCGCAGGCGTTAGCCGTTACACTGGCACCCAGATTTGGGTGGAGTAATGAGTGATGTCGCTTTGGGACCGTATCGATGAAGGCAGTAAGCCCCCCTTGGAGGCGCTATGGGAAGCCATCCCGGGGGGGCTGAATGTCATACCCGACATCGTCGCCAGAAGGGAGGCCATGTCCGCCGCTCGCGCAGGCGCACCGAAGGGCGAATTTCCTCTCCTACGGGTGATTGAACACACTTATGCGGGTCCGGGCGGCGACTTAACGCTGCGGCTTTATTCACCCGATACCCATGACGATCAGGGGCCAGGACTCATCTATATCCATGGCGGCGGAATGATCATGGGGGATCTGGACAGTCAGGATGAAAACCTGCGTGAGGCGGCTACCGAGCTCAATATACCCATCGCGTCGATCGATTACCGAAAGGCCCCGGAGGACCCCTACCCCGCCGCACCGGAAGATTGCTATGCCGGAGTGTGTTGGGTCTTTGAACACGCCTCTGAACTCGGGATGGACACAGGCAATATTGGCCTCATGGGCGCTTCCGCGGGCGGCGGTTTGGCCCTCGCCACCGCATTGATGCTTCGTGATCGTCTGGGGCCGTCACTGAAATACCTGCTCCCCATTTACCCCATGATTGATGATCGTCACGAGACGGCGTCCTCCCATGAAGTTGTCGACATCGGGATATGGGATCGCGCCGGCTCCATAGAAGCATGGGGTTGGTATCTCGGCGACAGCAAGCCTGACGCTTACGCTGCACCGGCGCGCGCTGAGGATCTTTCTGGATTACCGCCGACTTACATCGACGTCGGCGATCTGGACTTGTTCCGCGATGAGGATATCGACATCGCTCAGAGGCTATCGGCCGCTGGCGTACCCGTAGAATTTCACCTTTGGACCGGGGCTTTTCACGCTTCAGAGTTATTCGCCCCTGACGCACCGCTCAGCCAAAGGATCTGGGCAACGCGCTATACAGCAATCAGACGACTCGCAGGCCTACCCGTCTAGCTCGCGGCACTTTGCCTTGCGCACCGCCCCGGATGTTTCCGCCGGGAAGGGGGCCTGATAAAGTGCTCTACCCGAGACAGTTTAATGGAGCGCGTGATGCAAAAAGGGCACTGCTTGTGCGGCGAAGTTCAATACCAATTCGACGAAACACAGGTGGGCTTCGGGCTCCACTGCCACTGTATAGACTGTCAGCGCGTCACCGGCTCTGGAAAAGCGACCGTCATCCTGTTTCCACAGGACGCGGTCACAATTGAAGGTGAATATAAAACCTTCGCGTCACTGGGCTCCGATGGCTCTCACGTCAACCGGGGATTTTGCCCGAACTGCGGCAGCCAGATGTTCACTTTTGTTGACGAACTTCCGGGCCAAATATTCATCAAAGCAGGCGGCATGGAAGACACCAGCTGGTTAACAGTTGAGATGACTTGCTGGACCAGTACCGCGTGTGGCTGGCTGCCGCCCGACCAAAACACCACCTCTTTCGAGCGAAATCCGGGCCTTTAGCGCACGCCGGGCTAATCCAGTCCAGCAGACCAATCTACACCCCTTTGAAACCTAGCATCCGGATCATACCGGTGGTCCATTCCACCTCATGCTGACGCCTGCTTTCTTCCGTTTATGGCAGCCGTATAATGTTGACCCGTCGAATAATCTCTAAATAGTGTCATTACTGTTGTTAGCGGGAATATTCGTGTAAAAAAACAATCTCACCTGTTTGCTTCTATTTAACGTCTGTGTCAGCCTCTGACAGTGACGAATGTTTACCACTCAGCGATATCTGCTAATCAATAAAGTTTGGAGCCAACCCATGAGACACGTCTTTCCTCATAAATCGCCAATAGCCCTCGCTATCAGCACTGTTCTACTCGGCGCAGCCAGTTTCGCCACACCTTTTGTGCAAGCGCAAGACAGCTTGATCGAAGAGGTTGTGGTGACAGCACGTAAGCGAGAAGAATCACTACAAAATGTGCCTGTTGCGGTCACAGCGCTATCACCCTCGCAAATCGAACAAAGTGGTATTCAATCAGTGATTGATGTCGCAAAACTGGTTCCCAATGTTGAGCTGCATGCGGTAACTCAGTCAGGCGCGTCACTGGGCGCCTCGATTCGAGGGATGGCATTCGACGATCTTGAGAAAAGCTATGAGCCGACCGTAGGTGTTTCGGTTGATGGGGTATTCATGGCGTCTAACTCAGGCGCAGTGGTCGATTTCTTCGACATAGAAGGGGTAGAAGTACTGCGCGGACCGCAGGGCACTCTCTATGGGCGCAACACGATCGCGGGAGTCATCAATATTAAGCGCACGAAGCCCACTGGCGAGTTTGGCCTCAAGCTCGAGGGCACGTTTGCAGACCACGACCGCCAAGATCTGAAGGGCGTATTGAACATGCCTTTGGGCGAAAAAGGCGGAGTCAAAATAAACTGGCGTGATCTAGAGATGGATTCACACCTGTACAACGAGACCACTAAGCAACGTCCTTACAACCGAGACTCTGATGTCTGGAGCGCTGCTGTACGGTATGATTTTACCGATAATTTTACTGCCACACTGACCTATGACGATTACGAGCATATGACTCAGCCGCCAGACGTCGTAGCCACTGGCACTGGTGATGCAGTGTTTTGCGCTTTCTTTTCTCTCGGTTGTAACGCTGACTCAGGCGCCCTGTCTAAGGACAGTGGATACACTAAATCCTACGCCTCAGAGCAGATTTACAGCTATCTATGGGGTGACAATCTGACTCTGAACGCTGAGTACACAGGGAGTAACTTCACCGTAAAGTATATTTATGGCGAGATGGATTTCGAGGAAGAAGCTTTCTTCAACTCTTGGGGCGCACCCACGCCACTGTTTGAAGTATTGCGCGAACAGGAATACGAACAAACCTCCCATGAATTGCAATATATTTCCAACTGGGACGGCAACATCAATGTCGTCGGCGGTCTATATTATCTGGAGACAGATTCATATATCACCTCTGGACCGAAAACGTCATCTCCCGCGGGCATGTTCACCACAACTCAAGACGCCGAGGCAACTGCTGTGTTCGGAGAGGTTATTTGGGATGTCAGTGAAAACTGGACATTAACTGCTGGAGCCCGCTGGACCGAGGAAGAAAAAAAGCTAGACAACCGCGTTTTTGGGTCAAATGAAGCGCGCAGAGCGGGATCGCCAATTGCCAATCAGCTCACGCCCGAGTACAACGATAACAACGTCACCTATCGGTTTGTTCTCCAGCGCGAGCTCAGCTTTGGTATGGTCTACGGCTCCTACGCCACCGGCTACCGAGCCGGGGGCTTCAATGCACGTGGAAATAATAAACCCACAGTAGGGCCCTACGACCCCGAAGAAGTAGGCAGCTGGGAGCTAGGACTTAGATCGCAGCCGACGGATCGGCTTCAACTCAACCTGACGGGCTTCGTGGCAGATTACACGGACAAGCAGCAGTTCATCGTTACAGATGGCAGCCAATGTGATCAAAGTAACACCGCGACCTGTACTTTCATCAGAAATGCCGCCGAAACAACCAACCAAGGCATTGAGGTTGAAGGCGTTTGGATGCCAACGGATCGTCTAACGATTCGGGGCACCTATGGTTACCTAGACGCGGAGTTCGACTCCTATGATTTCGATGGCACCGATATCTCTGATCGTGCTCAAGTCATCTACGCGCCCGAGAACACTTTCAGCCTGATGGCTGACCATACGTCATCTGTTCTCGGTGGAACGCTCATAGTGTCAGGGACCTTCAGCTACCGCAGCGACGTGTGGGGTGCAGCCGCCTATGAGACCTATAACTACGAGACGGGTCCGGTTATCAATATTGACTCACACGACCAACTGGATCTCAGTGCCACATGGCTACGTGATGTGGCGCAAGGTCAGTTCAAACTTATGGTTTACGGCACGGATGTCCTCGAAGGGGATGGTCGCGTAGCTCGCGCTTATGATGCTGGCGCCTTCTCATGGTCAGAGCTTGTACCGGGTCGACAAATCGGTGTGACGGTAGGTTACGAGTTTTAATTTTCCGATAGTTACAGGAAAAGCCACCTCCGGGTGGCTTTTTTGTATCTGATCAGACACCCTGCTTTAAAAAAATCACTGAGAAAAAAGATGCACTCAAAGATCCACTCGATAACCGTCACAAACGAGGAGTAACGCAATGATGCATTCTGTGGTGCTGGCGCGTCGGCCAGCCGGCAACCCTGTTGAAGCGGATTTTGCCGTCATGTCAGAGTCTTTACCCGTGATCCCGGAGGGTTCCTTTCTGACACGCAATGACTACGTCTCACTCGATGCTGGCTTCCGCAACTGGATGAATGAAGACTCAGGAGACGAGATACTGCCTGCGATGCCATTACAGGAACCGGTAATGGGTTTAGTGCTTGCCGAGGTCCTCGAGTCGAAGCATCCCGATTATGCTATTGGTGATAAATTGATGGCGCGTTTCGCCTGGCAGACTCACAGCCTGAGCGATGGCAGCGACTTTATCGCCAGACTCCCCACAGACCTTGAATTCAACCCTAGCGCCTACATGGGCGTGCTGGGTGACACCGGCATGTCCGCCTACTTCGGCATAACAGATATCGCGCAACTCACCAGCGAAGATACGGTATTGATCAGTGGCGCGGGAGGTGCAGTGGGCAGCATTGCTGGCCAAATTGCCAAGCTGATGGGTGCCCGCGTCATCGGCATCGTTGGATCAGAAGCCAAAGCGGAATGGATCCGAACCACATTGGGCTACGACGCCGCTGTGGTACGATCCGGCGACACTTCACTCTCGGAGGCGATACACGCTACCTGCCCAAATGGCGTCGATGTCTTTTTTGACAACGTCGGCGGGCAAACGCTGGAGGCGGCCATCACCAACATGAATCACCGTGGCCGTCTGGTGCTGTGCGGCGCTATCTCAGGATATGGGGTCACACCCCACGGACCCAATAATCTCTTTGAACTCATCACCAAAGAGCTCTCAGTCGAGGGCTTTATGACCCACTTCCGACACGAGCGCTATGACGAGGCCAGAGAGCAGCTTTCAGAATGGCTTCGACAAGGGGTAATCCAGTCACCGGAGCACCGTCTTGAGGGTATTGAAAACGTCGGCAAGGCTTTCGCGGACTTATTCGCAGGGGAGAACTTTGGCAAGACCATCGTTGCGCTCTAAATCACCCAGTGCGTGCCAGGTGAGCTTTTCTCTTTATCAGCCATTGCTTCCCGCCACCGTGGCCTTTCTTCTCGGCTGCCTCTCTTCCTGAGCTTCAAGCAGTTCTCAATCGAGTGTCACCTTTATAGGAAGGGTATCGAGACCCATCGTGGTACCGCCGTGACCCGTTACCGCCTTCTCGGAGAGCAGTTCGAGCGAGCTAACACGATCGAAGAAGGCCTCTAAGACGACCCGAACCTCCATCTTGGCTACGTGAAGGCCGATGCATTTGTGAGCCCCTGCGCCGAAAGCATGGTGTTGATTACGCTCTTTCTTACTGCGTTCCGGATTGAATGTATCGGGATCTGAAAACGTCCTCTCGTCCCGGTCAGTCACAAAACTGGGGACGACGATATTGTCGCCCGCCTTAAATTGCGCACCGTGAAACTCAGTGTCTTGCTCGCAGATTCGATTGAGATTGATAAACGCATGCATGCGCAAGAATTCATCGACTGAATCGGCAATTTTGCTGCGGTCGGCTTTAAGATTCTCAAATAGTATTTTGTCGCGGGCGAGATGCCGGATAATAAAGCTCAGCATAGTGGCGACCGTATCGATACTGGCGAGGAACAGCAGGTAGCAGATTGCGTGCACCTCCTCCAACGCCAACTTCTCGCCCTCGACCTCGACATCCAGCAACATGCCGACAATGTCGTCGCTTGGCTGCTCCACATGCCGCCTGACTACCTCAAACAGATAACCACCAATTTTTTCGCCGCACGCTACCCGCTCTTCCATGGAGGGCGCTCGATAGAACCCTGTCTCCCAAGCATAGAACTCATCCAGGCGCTCTGGCTCAAGCCCCAACTGGCGCACGAATAAACCCATGGAAATTGGCTTGGCGACTTTCCAGAGGAAATCAAACTCCCCCGTCGGCAGCACTTCGTCAAGCACTTCAGCGGCCAATGTCTCAGCGCCCATTCGCAACCGGTCCACCGCGGTGGGTTCAAAAATCGGCAACAACAGCCTTCGGTATCGCCGATGCTCCGAAGCGTCGCTCTCCAACGGGATCAATCGAGGGCGCTGCGCCATATTTGCAGGGATACCGATGGGGAAGGAGCCAAAGAGCTCGGCATTGCTCAGAATCTCTCGGCCTAATTCATGTGAAGTCACCAACCAATGGCCGCCGTTGTGAGGCGTGTAGACGACGTCTCGCGGGTCTTTAACCAGTGAATCCAGCAATCGCTGCTGCGGGTCAACAAACAGTCCGCTGTCTTCAACAATGTCGAAATCGCTCAGCAGTGCCTCGGGCACCTCATTCAATTGTGTCGGCATCTTTTAGTCCAATGTCACTAGGCACTTGCCACGCGAGGCACCGTGCATCATGTCGCAGAAGGCTCGGGGGGTGGTTTCGATGCCTTCGTAAACGGCATCAAAGCTTTTCAGGGTGCCGCGCTGAAGCCTGCCCTGAAGATCCTCGGCGATCTTGGGAAAAGATTCAAAATAGTCCGAGAACATGAAACCTTCCATGCGCGCACGCTTGGTAATCAGCTCCCAACTGTTATTCAGTGGTTGCACCGCTGACTCATATTGCGAGATAGCACCGCACAGCACGAGTCTCGCCTGCTCGCGCAGTTGACTCATGACCGTATCGAGGGCCTCGCCGCCCACATTGTCAAAAAAGATATCGACTCCGTCGGGACAGGCTTCTTGCAAGGCGCCAGCAAGATCAGGCTGAGTCTCGCGGTCAATCACCAAGTCATAACCCACTTCGTCTTCCAGCCAATCGGCTTTGTCACGGGTACTGGTTAAGCCGATTACCCGACACCCTTCCGCTTTCGCCAGCTGCCCGACAACGGTCCCTACAGCCCCGCCTGCCGCACTCACCACAACAGTCTCACTAGGCTTCGGTTGACCAATCTCAAACAGTCCGATCCAAGCCGTCATCCCTGTGGGCCCCAAAATCCCCATGTATTGGTGGAGCGGCACGCCGCTGGCCACCTCTACAGGAGAGCAAAGATCGCTACCATCGAGCACACTGCTCTCTTCCCAAGCCGTGCGCGCACTGACCAGCGTGCCGACTGGGTAGTCCAGGTGATCAGACTCCGTCACTTCGCCCAATACGATGCTCTGCACAGGGTCACCGATCTGCATGCCGGTAAGGTAATTATCTCCGGCCCCTGCGGTCATCCATTGACGAAAACCGGCGTCCAGCGAAATCACGCGATTACGTGTGCGAAAGTGGCCTGCAGGCAAGGCCGATTGAGGGGCCTCCACCACGCCAAAATCACCTTCCTCTACTGAGCCTTCCGGATGTCTGACCAGCACCACTGCGCGACTCATGAGACCGCCACCTCGATCATTCCCTCCACCACACGCACATCGAAAGTCGGCAGGGCTTCGCGGGTCAGTTGCCCCATGGGGTTACCATCACGCAGGTCAAATCTGACCCCGTGCAGCGGACAGGAAATAAAGCAGCCTCGGATCCGCCCACCCTCGAGTTCAGCCTCTTGATGCGTACACCGATTTTCCACCGCGTATAGCGCTCCGCCTGCACGGCAAACCAATACCTTGCGGCCATTAATCGTCACCGCACGGCTGTCATTATCCGACAGGTCCCCGTCGGCAAACGCGGGTTGAAAATCCGTCAAAAGAAGCTCCTATTGAGTTGTGAGTCCATTCGTAAAAAAAAGGGCCAGAGCGGAAATGGTAGCACCGCAGTTTAAGAAAAAAACCATCTTGCTTGCTTATTTTTATGGTGCTCGCTAGGCTTTGGCCTGATTCTGATTTTTGCCTTTGAGGTCACTATGAGCCACGGTAACAAACAACAATGGATTTTGGCTAAACGCCCCTCCGGCATGCCGGACCCATCGGAAATCGTCTTGCAAGAAGCAGCCATTCCCGAGACGCCACCGGGCATGTTGTTGGTCAAGAATCACTACATCTCTCTTGACCCTGCCATACGCTTTTGGATGTCAGACATCCCCAACTATCTACCTCCGATCCCCATTGGAGACCCCGTGCGCTCGACGGTAGCCGGTGAAGTCGTTGAGAGCGGGAGCGACCAGTTCAAACCCGGTGATCGTATCTTTGGTCTGGGCGGCTGGGAGACTCACAGCACTATCCCCGCAGAGTTTTGCACCAAAGTCCCCGAAGACAGTGAATTCCCGCTGCACTACTACACCAACATACTGGGTGCTGTTGGCCTGACGCCTTATTTCGCTATTGCGGAGGTAGGGGCTGCGAAAGCCGGGCAGACGATGCTGATGAGCGCGGCGGCCGGGGCGGTGGGATCTATCGGCGGTCAGATCGCCAAACTGATGGGCCTGAAGGTTGTCGGCATCGCCGGCACAGACGAAAAATGCCGCTGGGTGGTGGATGAGCTCGGCTTCGATGACTGCATTAACTATCGAACAACAGAAAACATGGAATCCGCTATCGGGGCTGCGTGCCCGGAGGGTATCGACTTCTATTTCGATAATGTCGGCGGCGAAATCCTTGACGCCGCACTGATGAATATGAATAAAGATTCTACGCTGCTTTTCTGCGGCACCATTAGCACCTACAACGCCACCGGACCTGTGCCCGGGCCCTACAACTATTGGCAAATACTGGCACGAACCATCACAGTAAAAGGCTACCTAGTCAGCGATCATTACCACCGTATCGAAGAGGGACAGGCAGTATTGAGCGAGTGGCTCAAGGCGGACAAACTCAAGTTCCGTGAGCATATTAATGAAGGCATAGAGAACTGCCTGGATACCTACAACTTGCTGTTCACCGGCGGCAATGAAGGGAAATTAATGCTGAAAGTATGAGCGCGTCATAGCGGCTCAGCTCAAAAACAGTCAAAAAAGGGGCCCTTGAGGGGCCCTTTTTTTATCTACGTGGTACGTGCGTTCATAGCTCAGGTTTGGGCGCGCGCTCGTCGCCATCGCTGTACCACTTTACCCAACGGTGAAAGTATTGGTTGCCACGCTCATTGCGGCCAAAAATCACGCTCTTCATAAGTCCGGTTTCGAGGCCTTTCTGCAGTTTCAATCCCACGTTGTAGTCTTCCTCCTGCACCACATTGCGGAGCCAATCTGCCATCTCGACACGCGCGGTGTCATCCTCTTCGTTCGCAGGCGGTGTCGGATGCAGGAAATGGAGAATGGTCGTATTTTCCATGGGACCGGGTCCCGGAATCATCTGAGCTACCTGCGTAATTTCCGGCGCAATAAAGATCGACACATTAGGGAAAAAGAGCCTAATAAAGTCGTAACCCTTGGTCTCATGCTGCCAGAGCTCGCTGGGATCAATATCACCCAGCTCCATCACATTTTTCGCCGCAAAACCGACCAACTGATGCGGCCCATGCGCGTCATATTCCATAACATTGGTGAACGTTCTGGGCTCAATGGTTTCGGGGTGCGCCGCCTTAAAATGGTAGCCCTCGAGATAGCCGTCATAGGCGACCTTCCAGTTGGGACCATGAATGATGCGGTTGCCCACATAAGTCCAGTTATCCATCCCCTTGGCAGCTACGTCGTCCATCATCTCCCCGAGGTAGGCCCGGATATCCACATCGCTCTCCGGATCTAAAACCGCGAAGATCAATCCACCTTCCTCATGGCTCGGGAACGCCACCAAATCGCGAGCGCCTTCGCAAACCTCGCCGAACTTGGGAGCGTCCGCAATAGCTCGCAGGGAGCCATCCGCTTTAAAGGTCCACCCATGGTAGGGGCAGCTGAATAACTTTTGACTTCCACAAGACTCAGAGGTGAGTCGCATACCTCGGTGGGTGCAAACGTTCATCAGCACCTTTGCGCTGCCATCAGCCTGTCGGGTAATCAGGAGCGGGATACCGAGAATATCCAGCGTCCGGAAGTCGCCTGCTTCTGGGATTTCCTGGCTGACACCGACCAAAATGGGCTGGCGCTTGAAGATGGAGTCCATCTCCTGCTGCCATTGCTCTGCGTCGGTGTAGTCAGTAGAGGGCACCTCCATGGTGTCAACGGCCCAATCGGTGGTGCCATTGGCGACATGGTCGATCAGGCGCCCGGCCATGCGGCTGTATTGAAGCTTTGTGTCTATTGTCATCTCTGTATTCTCCTGCGCTATCGCTAATCCGGCATCACCAGATCACCCACCGCGGCAACCTCATAGCGACGTACTTCCATATCCAAAATTTCGAGTGATGCACAGGCTTCTAGAAAAGCACCGACGTGAGCGGTTTTCAAATGTGCATCAAGATCTGCTTGGGACGCCCATTGCTCAGAAATCCAAACCACGCAAGGGTCAGTCACATCCACCGCAATACCATACCACTGACAACCGGGCTCCTGCCGCGTGCCGGCCACCACGGCTTCCGCCGCTCGAGCGTATCCCTGTGCGCTATCGGCACTGAGCTGAATCCTGACAATCACGCTGACTGTGCTCATCTTACTTCCCCCATAAATGCCGGCCCAAACTAGATTTCAACAAAGAAAAAGTCAAGCGTGCTTGCTTTTTTATACCGCCGTACCTACCCTGATGTTGATCAGCAACGTAAATCCAAAAACTTAGTTTTAAAGTAGCTGCTTATCGCACCACCAAGCAGGTTCGATACAAGGTTAGGCACGCTCATAAGCATAAACGGTTATGCGCAGCACTCCACGCTGCCTCCCTGAGGACACTCACTGTGACAAATCGACTCCAAGATAAAGTTGCCCTGATCACAGGTGGCACAAACGGTATCGGCAAAGCGGCGGTCTATGGCATGACCGAAGAAGGTGCCAAGGTGGTGTTCACCGGCAACAATACCGATGCGGGCGAGGACATTGCCAAGGAGACCGGCGCGATTTTCGTTCAGCATGCAGTACAGGATGTTGAAGGCTGGGAGAGAGTGAAGGCGGCCATCCGCGATCACCATGGTCGGCTGGATGTGACGTTCTCCAACGCAGGGACCAATACCGGTGACAGCGACATCGAAACCGTCGCAGTCGATGCTTGGAAAAACCTACTCGATGTCAACCTGACCGGCATGATGCTGGCTATTAAGGCCAGTATTGAGTTGATGAAGCACAATCCCGGCGAGAGCGGCGGATCTATTGTGCTGAATAGCTCGATCAACGGCATTCTCGCGCTGTCGGGTGACGTGGCTTACTCCACAACAAAAGGTGCCCTGCGCTTACTCGCCAAATCTACCGCCGTGCACTTAGCTAAAACCGGCACCGGTATCCGCTGCAACTCCATTCATCCCGGCGTCATTGAAACGCCCCTGATTCAGGGAGCGATTGACGGCGCGCCGGATCCTGAAGCGGCGCGGAGTATGCTAGAGGGCATCGCGCCGGTCGGTCGGCTAGGCAGCATGCAAGAGATTGTCGCTTTGGTGCTCTACCTGGCCTCTGATGACGCGCGATTTGTTACCGGTTCAGAAATTGTGATCGATGGTGGCTCAACGGCAGGACTTCCTGGAGTCTAAACGCCGTTGCCCGGCAATACTTACTCGCCGTGAAGCACGGTGAAGACCCGCCTACTGAATTGCCACTGTCCGTCAACCTTGACGCACTCGTCGTCGTACTGCCCGCGCGGACGCAACTCACTGCCATCTTGTGTCACCGCCACCTCGTCGGTGTAACTGCGCATCGTGGCCCGGTCACCATCGACACGGATTGAGCCGGGCATGGCCATCATGTTGACGAAAGGGAACATCTTCATCGCTTCGAGCCACGCGCCAACAATCGTCTCGCGACCTTTCAGACCATCCATCCCCAAATGAGGCAACTCCCACACCGCATCTGCGGCCCAGGTCGCGCCCCACATGTCGGCATCGCGCTGGTTTACCCCTTCGCAATAGCGCTCTAATAACGCGCGAATGGCAAGTTGATCTTGGTATTGATCACTCATTCCTTGGCACCTCTTAATTACTCTCAGTTATTGATTGATGAGACCGCCGTCAATCACCATTTGCGCTCCGGTCATGTACGTCGACAGATCTGACACCAGAAACAATGCCGCATCGGCGATCGTCTGGGGCGGTCCCATATAACCCATCGGCACCGCCGCGTTGAGTTTCACATACTCCTCAGGATTGTCCACGGAAGACTGTCGCTGCATGTTAGTGTCGATTAACCCGGGGTGAATCGTATTGCAGCGAATGCCCTCCGCAGCGGTCTCCGCTGCGATGGTTTTGGTAAAGCCAATCACACCACCCTTGGCCGCAGCATAGGCACTACACGCCGGCACACCCACCAAAGCCGCCACGGACGACATGTTAATGATGGAGCCCTTTACCCCGGTCTCGCGCATCACCGCTACGGCCTTCTGCGTGCCCAGAAAAACGCTGGTCATGTTGACCAACATCTGCCGGTTGTAGTCTGCCAGCGTCAGCTCAGGCAAGGTCTTCAGAATGGCGATACCCGCATTATTGATCAGCGCATCGAGCCGTCCGTGCTGAGTTTGGATTTGCGCCAGCGTGCTGTCCCACCCCGCCTCATCGGTCACGTCCTGCTCCCAGGCCTCTGCCTGTCCTCCCGCGGCCACAATTTCCGCAGCGGTCGTGGCGGCGCCCTCAGCATCGACGTCGGTCACTACAACGATGGCGCCTTCGGCTGCCAGCTTGTGCGCAATGGCATGACCCAAACCAGGATTCGACGCGCCTCCCGTCACCAAACATACCTTTCCGTCAACCATACCCATGCACTACTCCTCTACTGTCTGATTACTGTCTGTGAAAATCCGCCGGCCCAAAATGACATCTCGCATCATCGGCTCACGCATCACCGTCTTTAATATCGGTGAAATAAACTCGCTCAAGGTGGTCCGTCACGGTCTCGATCATGCGTCTGGCGCGTTGTTCCCGATTCGAAGATCGATGCGCAACGCCCATGCCCTGCATCACAAACTGCACCAGATCGTGCGCTGCCTGAAGTGACTTCACTTGTTTCCAATGAGGAAAAATCAAACGCACCGTTTTCAAAAACTCGCGCTCAAAATCTCGCTCAACCTCTCCGACCGCCTCCGCGAGCGCGGGATCGGTGCGCGCCGCCCCCAGTAACTCCTGATAGGCAACAAAGGAAGGCAAATTGACGTACTTCCACGCAGCCTCAACCGAGGTTCTGATGGCTGCCCGCGTCATCGTCTGATCGGGCGAATCGATATTCACCATTAAATCCCGGTACTCGTTGAGCCGCCGCACGTGCAGGTACCCCACCACCGCATTCATCACTGCGGACCGGGAAGGGAAATGATGCATCATGGCCCCCCGGGAGACGTTGGCTTCCTCTGCGATCATCGCTGTCGTCGTACTGGCATAGCCGTGGTCCACAAAACACCGCACCGAGGCTTCCAGAATACTTTGGCGTGTGAGGGCGCTTTTTTCCGCCTGCCAGCCCTCTCCGGTGTACCCGTGGCTTCCACCGCGGGCTGCCCGTCGGGCTGAGGCAGTGGCGCCCGATTTGGCCGATTTCATACGCACTCCTTTTTGGGCGCTACTTAGTGGACCCTGCTTTGAAAAGGGCGCTTACGTCAGCGCGAAGCCAAGAACGCAAACAATCCAGCTTGCTTTTTTTATTGGCAATATCCTAGACTGATTTCACTAATGCGACTACCCCGATCAGGACACTCACCCTGGCCGCGAGCGGGTCGCGCCATGGTCCGTAGGATGTTGCTATGCCTGATGCAAAACCCCTTCACGATGGCCTTTTCAGCTGGCCAGACGCTTCGTCGACGCTCATGGGAAGTCGATGCCTTGACTGCGGGGAGTATGCTTTCCCCAGCCAGAAATCTTGCCGTGCTTGCTCAGGCCAGAATATGACTACCGCTGATCTGGGCAATGAGGGTGTACTGTGGACCTGGACCATACAATCCTTTATGCCCAAGACGCCTTACCATACGGACGAAACGCCCGAGACTTTTAAGCCTTATGGTGTGGGCTACATCGAGCTCGCCTGTGGACTCAAGGTAGAAAGCCGACTGCGGGAAAATCAGGCTGACCAACTAAAAATCGGTATGCCAATGAAGCTGGAAATTATCACCGTGCGCAAAGATGATGAGGGATCGGATTTACTGACCTTTCAGTTTTGCGCTGCAGAGGAGCAAGGTTAATGGACGTTGCAATCGTGGGCTTGGGGATGCACCCCTTCGGTCGAACACCCAGCATGACGGGCCTTGAGCAAGGCGCGGCCGCCGCCAGAGCAGCGCTCGCCGATGCGGGGGTGGACTTCAAAAGGATGGAGTTCGCCTACGGCGGAAGTCAGGATGGCGGAAACGCTGATTCATTAGTCAACCTGCTGGGTCTCACCGGCCTGCAATTTACGAATGTCGCTAATGGCTGTGCCACCGGTGGCAGTTCCCTGCATGGTGCGTACTCGGCCATCAAAAGTGGACAGTACGATATCGGACTGGTGGTCGGCTTCGACAAACATGAGCGCGGCGCCTTCAACGCCAAACCAGCCGACTGGGGACTGGACGATTGGTATGGCGAAACCGGCCTGATGCTGACTACCCAGTACTTCGGCATGAAGATACAACGCTACATGCACGATCACGGCATCTCTCGGGAGACCCTGATTCGCGTCGCGGAAAAAGCCTTCCGCAACGGCTCCCTCACACCCACCGCTTGGCGTCAGACTGCGCTGTCGTGGGAAGAGATTGAAAACGCCCCGATGGTGAGTGAACCGCTGAATAAGTTCATGTTTTGCTCTCCCGCCGAGGGCGGGTGTGCGTTAATCATCTGCCGCGCCGATATTGCACATCAATTTCACCCGCGCCCGATTTATTTAAAGACCGCGGTTGTGCGGTCTCGTAACTACGGTAGTTTTGAGGTGTTTAGTCCCTCTCAGCCGCCAGAAGTCGCCCACTCCCCTACGGTCACTGCGTCGCAGGCGGCATTTGAACTCGCAGGCGTGGGCCCCGAGGACATTGATGTGGCTCAGCTTCAGGATACCGAGGTGGGCGCCGAGATCATGCACATGGCGGAGAACGGGTTCTGCGAACATGGCGACCAAGAAAAATGGCTGGCCGAGGGGGTTACCGAGATCACCGGGCGATTACCGGTCAATACCGACGGCGGGTGCCTCGCCAATGGCGAGCCCGTGGGTGCCTCAGGTTTGCGGCAAGTTCATGAGATCTGTGTGCAGCTTCGCGGTGAGGGGGGCGCTCGTCAGGTGGCAGGCGATCCCCAAGTAGGTTATACCCATGTGTATGGCGCCCCCGGTATCAGTGGCGTCAACATTCTGGCGAGATGAATCGGCGTTATTGCTTAACGTACCAAAGGATTGTGAAGGGATAGACCATGGCAAATACAGAAAAGAAGCAGCAAGGAGATGGAGGCCGATTTGTCGGCACCACCTGGCAGGACCTGTTAGACCTCGAGACCGTTGAGGTTCCCGACTATCTCCGGGTGCAGAGCAACCCCGATATGGGCGATGAGGACCTTTCAGTCGACCGTTACATCAGCCAGGAGTTCTTCAATAAAGAAAAAGAAGAAATGTGGCCACGGGTTTGGCAGATGACCTGCCGCGAGGAAGACATCCCGGAGCCTGGTGACCACTACGTATACTGGATCATAGATCGCAGCGTCATCGTCACCCGCACACCCTCTGGCGAGATCAAGGGCTTCATCAACTCCTGTCGACACCGTGGCCGATGCCTCCGCGACGAGTCAGGCTCTGTCGATAAATTCCGCTGCCCCTTCCATGGCGCCACCTGGGATCTGGACGGTCAGTTCAAAGGCATTCCTAACGACTGGGATTTCGAGCACATCGCTGAGCGCGATATGAGCCTTTTCCAAGTCAAAGTCGATACGTGGGGGGGGTTTGTCTTCATCAATTTTGACCAGAACGCCCAGCCTCTCGAAGATTATATGGATGTCATGCCGGATCACTTCAAGCGCTTCCCTCTAGAAAAATATTTCAAGGGCGTGCACGTGCAGCGAGTGATGAACTGCAACTGGAAAGTCGGTGCCGAGGCGTTCATGGAGTCTTGGCACACCGTCGAGACACATAAACAGATCCTGACCTTCACGGGCGACGCTAACTCACAATATGACACCTTTGGAGACAACGTCAGCCGTTCGGTAACACCGATGGGAGTAGCCAGTCCACACCTCAGTGAGATCTCAGAAGAAACCATTACCCGAGACATTCTGAAGCTCTCCGGGCGTATGGCCACCGACAGTGATGCCAACGTGGACATGCCCAACGACCAAACCGCTCGTGAGTATGTAGCAACCATGAACCGCGAGATGTTCGAGGAGGCCGCCGGAGAGCAATTTGACGACCCCACGATGGCCGAATTGCAGGACGCTATCCTGTATAGCTTGTTCCCAAACCTTCAAGTATGGATTGGTTACGGGGGCAACATCGTTTATCGCTTCTTGCCCAACGGGAACGATCCCGACAGCTGCATTTTTGATGTGATGATTCTGCTTCGCTACCCGAAAGACACAGAGCGGCCGCCGGCCGCATCGTGCGAAGTGATCCCCGCAGACCAGCCCTTTGCTTCTCATGAAGCGCTGGGCTCCCTCGGTGGCGTGTTCGATCAGGACGATGCCAACCTGCCAGCAGTGCAACGAGGAATGAAAAATTCGGCAACGGGCAAGGTGATCTTAGCGAGTTATCAGGAGAGCCGTATCCGGCATCTCCATCAGACCATCGACAAATACCTCAGCTGAATGCAGCGCTCAGCGCCCCCGTCACGCGGGGGCGGCCTTACTCACCCTGCAGTGTAGTGCGCCCATGCGTCGACAATGGGCTTGGGGTCAAAGTAGTAAGGACGGATTTCGCAGACTTTGCCATCGCGAAAGCGAAATAACTCTGCGAGTTGCGCCGGGGCTAGACTCGGGTCCTCAAAACGAAAAGACACCATGTTGACCACATAGTCATCGCCCGCCGTCATCACCTCTGGCTCAAGATCCGCCACCTTTAGGGTGCCAAACACGTGTGCATAGAGTTCGCGCAGTGCCGTCTTGCCGCGATACTCACCAGCCATGGGTAATCCCTCTGCCTCAATGATAAAAAAATCATCCGTCAGCATCGTCTCCGCAGTATCAAAATCTCCCGCGCCAGTGGTGGCATAGAGCTGCTGCACGAACGCCATTTTTTCGTCATCTGTCATAACCCGACTCCCTCTACTGATTATCTGAGTGATGATGACCGACCGAGCGACTTCGTCAATCGCCGGAGCAGTCTGCTTTAACGGCTTTCCGCATAAGCCTGAATAACACGCTTGCCCAATGCCATCTGGTGCACCTCGTCGGGGCCATCGGCTTGACGGCACCACCGCGCATAGTTGAACTGCTCGGCCATACACCAATCTTCAGTCAACCCTCCTGCGCCATGCATCTGCATGCACCGGTCAATAAGCGCCTGAATCATAAGCGGCACGCTAATTTTGGTAGCAGAAATAAGCTCGATGGACGCTTTCACACCGTGGGTATCAATGTGCCAACAGGTCTTGTGGACCAATAAACGAGCCATTTCCAGTTCGGCGTAGCTCTTCGCAATGTTTTCACGAATAGATTGGTGCTGACTGAGCTTTTTACCAAACGTCTCCCGCTCCTCAACACGCTGGCAGGCTAGCTCAAGTGATCGCTGACCTGCACCAATCAATCGCATACAGTGATGCATGCGCCCAGGCGCCAGTCGACTTTGCGCGATTTCGAACCCTCTCCCCTCGCCGAGCAGCAGATTATCTGCGGGCACGCGCACATCAGTAAACGTTACTTCGGCATGCCCGATGGGCGCATCGTCATAACCCAGGGTCGTCAGCGGACGAAGCACTGCAACGCCGGGCGTATCTTTAGGCACCAGGATCTGAGTTTGCTGTAAATGTCGATTAGGGTTTTCCGCGTCGCTCTTACCCATCACGATGAAAATTTTGCACCGCTCGTAAGGTGCACCGGTGATAAACCATTTGTGTCCGTTCAGCACCCACTCATCGCCCTCGCGGCGAATGTCCAGCTGGATGTTCGTCGCGTCACTCGACGCCACTTGGGGTTCGGTCATCGCATAGGAGGATCGAATCTCTCCCGCCAAGAGAGGCTGGAGCCAAGCGGCTTTTTGCGCCTCCGTACCAAACTTCATCAGCACTTCCATGTTGCCGGTGTCTGGCGCATTGCAATTAAAGACTTCCGGCGACCAGATCACCCGACCCATTTCTTCAGCAAGCGGCGCGTAATCCAAAAAGCTCATGCCCCCGTGGTCACTGTATTCAGCATAATCTGGCGGCACAAAAAGATTCCAGAGCCCTGCGCTGCGCGCTTTCTCCTTCAGCGATTCCACCAAAGGCATGGAGGCAAACCGATTTTCGGCGCTGCCCAATGCATCGCGGTGCGCTGTTTCATTGGGATAAATGTGCGCCGTCATAAAAGCCTGTAACTCGGCCAGAATACGGACACTCTTCTCGCTCGGGACAATCATGGAATACCTCTGAAAAAAGCTGAACGCTTATTTACCACTGCGCATAAGCCCGACTGCGGCCACGCCTGTCAGCGGATAAACAAGCAAGTTGGTTTGTTTTAGACAACCCCCATACTATATAGTCATCCACCGCAGACAGAAACCACCGCGAACATGATGAAACTGACTGGGGTATTCAACGCGCGAGGCATGGATCGACTACATGATTCAACCGCCAACGTCATCACAGAGCGTCAAAAAGACATTATCATTCTCGACGAACAAAAAATCTCTGCAGGCGACACTAAGGCGGTCTCTCGACGCCATCTGGCTCAGGCGCATTTAGCTAGCCATGCTGCGCCGGCCACGCTAAGCGCACCGTGTGCACCTGCGCTACAGATTAGATCAAGAGGACCGTTATTGTGAATGCTTCCAACCCCATCCCCACTGATTACGGCGTGTTCAGAGAAGCGATCCGCACTTTTCTCAACGATGCGCTGACCCCCGAACTGATCCGCGCTGGTCAGCGCACAACCAGCGTATTTTCCGATTTTGAGGCGGGAAAAACATGGCAGACTATTCTCCATGCCAAAGGATGGGGAGCGCCTGAATGGCCCATGGAATATGGTGGCACGGGCTGGGATATCCAACAGCGGTATATCTTCTTAGAGGAGTGCAAACTCGCGAACGCCCCCAATCCGGTCATGATGGGTATTCAGATGCTCGGGCCGATGCTCATGCACTTCGGCACCGAAGCGCAGAAGGGTCGCTTTTTACCTGGCATCATTTCGGGAGACGACGTGTGGTGCCAGGGGTACTCCGAACCCGGATCAGGATCAGATCTCGCCTCACTCAAAACGACAGCAGAACGCGATGGCGACGAGTACATCGTCAACGGCACCAAAATCTGGACCAGCATGGCACACCACTCAAACTGGATTTTTTGCCTCGTTCGCACCGATAAAAACGTTAAGCCTCAAGCGGGCATCAGCTTTCTGCTGATCGATATGGCTACGCCCGGCATTACGGTGTCGCCCTTCCCCAGTCTCGATGGCGAAGTCGAGCAATGTCAGGTTTTTTTCGAAAACGTGCGTGTGCCCGTCGCCAACCTGTTGGGTGAAGAGAATCAGGGTTGGACCGTTGCGAAATACTTACTGGAGTTTGAACGCGGTGGACAGCACTTCACGATCGAGCTGAAGAAGCAGCTTGCGAAGTTGCGGATGATGATGGCGAGCTCGACTCATCGTGCGACGGACGATCCCACTTATGCCTACCGAGTAGCCGAGACAGAAATCGATATCATGGCTCTGGAGCAGACCGAGCTTCGCATTAAAGGCAGTATTTCAGCAGGTGATAACCCCGGCGCCCTGTCGTCGCTGGTGAAGGTCTCGGGTACCGAACTGGGTCAGCGTTGCGCCGAGCTGCTGATCGAAGCGGCAGGACAGAGTGCCATGCCATGGCAAAGTGCGGTGCTGTCACCCGATTATACGGGCGACACCGCCGCCCCTACCGAATGCGTAACCACCATGGCCGAGTACATCAATAGCCGCGCGACGACCATCTACGGTGGCACAGCCGAAATCCAGCGCGGCATTATCGCCAAGCATGTACTGGAGCTTTGACAGATGGACGCGCAGATGACAGAGGACCAAAGCCTGCTCAAGGATGCGGCTGAGCGCTATCTTCGAGACAGCTACGATTTTAACGGGCGACGCGAGCGCATTTTGGAAGGCGTCTACAGCGACCCCGGTCAGTGGCAGTCTTTTGCAGACATGGGCTGGCTGGCACTGCCCATACCGGAAGAGTTCGGCGGCCTCGGCCTCGGGACTCGCGAAATGGCGATACTGGCAGAATTGTGCGGCCGGTTTCTGGTCACTGAACCCTTAATCGATACGCTGACGTCGACGACCGCGATTCTCAGTAGGGGAGAACAGCGAGAAACCCTGCTGCCACAAGTGGCTGAAGGCACGCTAGTGCCCATTGCCGCCATTGACGAAGCCCACGGTGGGTCACGACTGACCCCGACGACCACCCTCACCCAGACAGACAGCGGCTGGCAGCTCACAGGATCCAAGCACTGGATCAGTGCCGGCGCTTCAGCGACACATTTAATTGTCCTCGCTCAGAGCTCCGAGGGCTTGGCGTGGGCGCTACTTCCCGTTGAGGGAGAGGGCATGGAATACGATCGATTTCCTACGCATGACGGTCGCGGCGGTGCAAGTTGCCACTTTGATCTCGCCCTTGAGAATGACCAGATTATAGCGATTGGCGACACCGCGGCGGCGGCACTGGAGGCTTATCGCGAGTTGGCCATGATGCTAAGCAGTGCGGAAACACTTGGCGCCACTCAGGCCGCCCTCGACACGACGGTGGACTACACCAAGCAGCGCGTACAATTTGGGCAGCCGCTAGCCTCGTTTCAGGCCTTGCAGCACCGCATGTCCAACATGCTAATTCAAACAGAGCTCACTCGCTCGCTAGTCTATGCCGCCTGTCATGCGGCGGATAATGGCCATACCGAGCACCCCCGGCTAGCGCGCGCAGCCAAGGTTAAAGCGGCAACCGTAGGTAGAACAGTCTCTCAGGAGGCGATCCAGCTGCACGGTGGCATTGCCACAACAGATGAATATATTGTGGGGCACTTCTTTAAACGCATCACTGCACTGGAGAGTTGGGTGTGCTCCAGAGGCGAAGCGCTTCAGGAATTCATGGCATTGGCATCACGGTAAAGATATCGCAGTGCCGATGCGACAGACTAAAAAAGCCGGAAATAGCGGACACTAAAGCAGACACATCACATCACAGCCAAGGAGAACAATAATGGACCTACAACTTAAAGATAAAGTCGCGTTAATCACCGGCTCGACGAAAGGCATCGGCCGGGCAATCGCCGACACATTGGCGGACGAAGGGTGCCATGTTGGGGTCTGCGCGCGAAACGAGACGGAGGTTGAAGAGACGGTTGCAGCACTCACCGCCAAAGGGGTGAAGGCCTGTGGCAGTGTGGTGGACGTCACTGATGCCGCTTCTCTCGAAGCCTGGGTAACGCAATGTGCCGATACGCTTGGTGGCATCGATATCTTTGTGCCCAATGTCTCAGCTGGCGGTGCCGACAGTTCCGAGGCGGGATGGCGCGCAAACTTTGAAGCCGACATGCTAGCGACGTGGCGAGGTGTCGAGCTGACCACGCCGCATCTTGCCAAGTCGGGCCAGGGCGCAATCGTCGTCATCTCTACGACCGCTGCCTTTGAGGCCTTCGCCGGACCCAGCCCCTACGGCGCAATTAAGGCAGGCCTCCTCAATTACGCCAGTAATCTGTCGCAGGCGCTGGCTGCATCAGGTATACGGGTCAACGCCGTAAGCCCGGGCCCGGTGTTCTTCGAGGGTGGCGCCTGGGAGCAGATCAAAACCCATATGACCGATTTTTATGATGCCACTATCGCCAATATCCCAATGGGACGCATGGGCGACAACTATGAGATTGCCGACACCGTCGCGTTCCTGGCGAGCCCGCGATCAGCGTTTACGACCGGCGCCAACGTCGTGGTCGATGGCGGCTTTACCAAGCGAGTGCAGTTCTGACCCTTAGCTAGTTCTCAGGCATCGCCCATGGAGACCCCGGCTCAGGCCGGGGTTTTTTTATGCCCTGCCCTCGCTAATCAGCCTCGGTAATCAATCGATCCAGGTCTCGTAAAGTGACCATCAGCGCCTCGGTCATGAGTGGCTTTTTACCTATCGTCTCCTCTGCCATCGGCGCAATAGCGCAGCGCTCTGGCAGGGTCCCACCCGAATCCAGCACCGCATAAATTGTGGGTAGAAAAATAAACTGGAGCCATTCCTCAAATTCGAGCGAGTCCAACGAGAAGGGCTGTTCAGACTGTAATGCTTCTGCAGCCGGCGGCACCTCCGACCACAGATCAAGCTGCCGTAAGCCGGCCTCCAGGTCGATTAGCTGTGCGGCGATTTCGCTGCGTGTCCCTTCCAATCTCATGTTCCGAAAACGTCCCCCCTGGAGTCTGCTTCGATTCAACCCGTTTCAACTAACAGCTCGCTTCACCGAGCCAACCGTGTTTCGCGGACGCATTCGGGTTCGACCCAGGCAACGCACCGCAGGTTGAAACGGATTTTTACCGCCCAAGCTCCAGTGTAAACGCCGGCAAGGTCTCGAGTATGGCGCGCCCGTAGCGACGACTAAGTAGTCGCGTATCCAACAGCGTGATCCGGCCTTCATCCTGCTCTGTTCGCAGCAGTCGCCCACTCGCCTGCACCAGCTTTTGTGCGGCGTCGGGGACGCTGATCTCCATAAAGGGATCGCGACCCTGTGCCTCGAGTAATTCCGAGTGAGCCGCCGCGATCGGGTCATCAGGTACTGCAAACGGCAACTTGGCGATCAGCACATGGCCACAATAGGCGCCTGGCAGATCTATTCCCTCAAAAAAACTGGCCAGACCAAAAATGGCGGATGGATCTCCCCGGTCAATGTGTTCTCTGTGTTTTGTCAGCAGGGCATTTTTACTCATGCGATCCTGCACCAGCACATGATGTGCGATCGTAGGTTCAAGTGCCTCAACTACCGATTCCATCTGTCGGCGGGAGGTAAATAGCAGCAGCACGCCCAAATCATCGCTGATCAGCGACGGGAGTTTCTCAATCAATTCACGGGTATGTGCCTCGGGGTTGCCCGGATCCGACGTCATCGGCGGCACGCAGAATGTAGCCTTACCTGGATCAAATGGGCTCGCAACCTGCTTCCATCGCGCATCGGCAGGGACCCCTGACCGCTCACGAAAACGATCGAAAGTTCCCAGCGCGGACAGGGTCGCCGATGTCAGCACGGCTCCCGCAGCGCGCTGCCATAATGAATCGTGGAGCAATTCGCCCGGCAGTATGGGGCTGGCCTGACATTCGGTGGTTTGCGGGCTGCCACGATGTCCACACCAGCGCGCCCATCCATCGCCCGACTCACCGTCCCCGGGCGCCTCTGCGAAGGCACGCCATAGCGCCAGTTGCTGCTCAGCGCGAGCCACCAAGCCCTGCGCATTGGCCAGATCGAGATCCGGATCCGATGCGGGTTCCGAGGATGAGGCCTGCGATGTTGACCCCGATGACAGGCTGTTATCCAGTGCCGCCTCCAACCGGACTGCATGGTTATGCAACTGATTCCACTGCATTACTAGCGTGGCCGCCTGCTCGGAGAGATCTGGCGGTATCCGTCCATGGGGAAAACGATGCTCTCCTCGATCCTCGTCATCATCAGGCAACAGCTGCCAGAGCGCTGCTGCCATATCTTCACTACGCTGCGTCAAATCGCCGAGGACTGACGCCATCGCCGGCACCAACTTTTCGTCGAGGCCCTGCTTGATCCAAGCAGAGCTGCCTGCCGCCAGCCAACGCTCACTATCTCGCAGACCTTGCAGTGTGGCCCCCGCATGAAAACGTAAGGCGAAGTGATTCAGGCACTTCGCGGGCAGCTGATGCCCCTCGTCAAAGATATACAAACTGTCCTCGGGTGCCGGCAGAATCACGCCGCCACCCAAACGCAGATCCGACAGCACCAGATCATGATTGGTCACGATGACATCTGCCTCTTCAAGGCCCTCCCGGGCACGAAAAAAACTGCACTGGCCGACATGAGGACACCGCCGGCCGGTGCACTGGCTCTGATCCGTTGTAATAAGCCGCCGCACACCCGGCGCTAGCTGCTCCGGCCAGGCATCCAAATCGCCATCCCAACCGCCGTCCCCTAGTGCCTGAATCATTTCTTCCATAACGGGGCCGGTTACCACGTCCTCCGCCGCAAAAAATTCATCCGGATAAAGGGGTATTAGCGGGTCGCCTTCTCGCTCGGAGAGCTGACGATCCAGCTTAAGCAAACAGATATAGCGCCCGCGACCCTTGGCCAGAGCAGCGTTAAACGAGAGACCGCTGTGCCGCATCACATCGGGCAGGTCACGAAACAGCAACTGCTCCTGCAGGGCTATCGTCGCCGAAGCAACCACCAGTTTCTTGCCACGGGCGCGAGCGACAGGGAGAGCGGCGACAAGATAGGCAATGGTTTTTCCCGTGCCGGTTCCCGCCTCGACTACGGCAATAGGCGTCTCCACCTCCGGATCGGCAAGGGCATTGGCGACCTCTGCAATCATCTGCCGCTGGCCCCATCTTGGTACCAAGCTTAAAGACTCGGTCAGCTGCTGGTAGGCCGCCCGGATTTCATCCTGCAGCGCCTCATCAATCACATGATGAATCCCGCGACGCGGCCCGCAACTCCAGCTGGCGATCTACCGGATTGGCGTACATGGCTAGCATCCACCGTTGGTGCTCAGGCGCAATGCTCTCGACCCGAGCGCGAAAAGACTGCTCACTGATCGAGCCCTCGTGGCAAAGCAGGCCCTCGGGTGCCGGCGCGTCATGCAGCCACTCCCAGGCCCAAACATTGGTCCGGTACAACCGATAGTGAAGCGCCATCTGCCGGTCAATTTCCGCAACCACTTCCTTAACCTGTAATCCCGGCGGCAGCGGCTCTCCAAAATGAAGATGCACGCAGCCTTTCTCACCCACGATCCCTTGGGCAATCGAGGCCACATCCTCAAATTCCGATTTGACATAACCCTCCCCTACCGTCAGCTCGGCGGCTTTGAGCGCATCGCAGGGGTCCAGCTCGTAAGCAATGACCAACGGCACGATATCCAGCTCGGACAAGACGGATTCGGGTGACTCACCCTTTTCCCGCGATAGTGTGAGCATCTTGATCACCGCCGGCTCAGTGACATCGCGCCCATCCTTGGCCCGCCCCTCTCGATGCGCGATCCAGATCGCCTCTCGGTTCTGGCTCACCGCATCGCGGATGAATTGCGAAAGGAGCTTGGTCGCCGCCAGTAAAGCCCGCGGGCCACCGACATCTCGCTTTACAACAAAGCTTTTATTGAGGCGCATCAGGTCGGCAACCCAAGGCTTGGAGAGCAGATTGTCACCAATGGCGACAGCCAGTGTCCGCGAGCCCTGGCGGTGAAACGCATAGTTGGCGTATGCGGGGTCCATAAAGATATCCCGGTGGTTGCTCAAATAAACGCGGGCAGGCTTCAAATCTAGGCGTTCCATACCACCGACGGAAAACCGAGACGTCTTCTTGATCATCCGAGACAGGTTAGGCGCAATCAGATTCTGTAGATCCTCAACGGTCGACAGACGACGTGCCGCCAGCTGCAGCCACAGCCTGCCCAGTTGCCGCGCCAATCCCGGCCACATAGCACTGAGCCGGGGCAGCCGCCAAAGTGCGATGGTCTGGGCGAGTTCTGCGTCAGCCGCCAGTCTTTTCAGCACCTGCGGAACGTCAGGGCTGGAAAACGGCCTGATTTCCGCAAAGGGGTCTTCGAGATCCGACGCTGTGGAATCTGTCATGCTAATCCTGTCATCAGGCGCTGGCTTATTGTGCCGTTGCTTTGGGGTTTCTGATACCCTGCGCATCGCTCGGCAACCTACCTTTCAGAGACCGCAAATGGAAGCTTCAAGTTCATTTTTAACAACCCTCGGTGCCGCCTCGCTGCTGGTCAGCTGGATATTGCTATTGATTACTGCTTGGCGCGAGGAGTACGCCTGGGGAATGTTTGCTTTGTTGCTGCCTCCAGTGGCCTACGGCTACGCGCTTTTTCGGCTCGATAAGGCCGGATCTGCGCTGGGTTGTGCACTGCTCGGCTGGATTCTGATCTGGTTAGGCTGGTAAAGGGGTAAAACGCCCTATAACAGGGTGTCTGGCCCCGCAGCACAGTTGACATTAACCCCCGTATCCCAGATGATTCGCGCCCTTTTTTGATCCCTTTGGAGCACAGCGTTGGCTAATTCACCCCAAGCACGAAAGCGCGCCCGACAGAATGACAAGCGTCGGGTCCATAACGCGAGTCTGCGGTCACTGGTTCGCACCAAAATTAAGCAAGTCATTGCCGCTGCGGATAGCGGTAGTGCGGATGACGCTCGCGCGGCCTACGACTCAGCCGTCCCAGTCATTGATAAAATGGCAAATCGCGGCATCATTAAGAAAAACAAGGCCGCTCGTCATAAAAGCCGCCTCAACGCCCGCGTCAAGGCTCTGGCTAGCTCATAAAGCGCCCCGGGGGCTGTCAGGTATCTCCAAGATACTGCAGTAACCCTGCTTCGATCTCTTTGGTGATGGCCCTTTTCAGGGGCCTCATCATGATCCCCAAACGCACCTCACCCTCTAATCGGCTGTCATCGAGGGAGACCGTGCCAGAAAATCCCGCGCCGGCAAACCGCAACACGCGCGCTGAGCGTTCCACTTTGGCGCCCAGCGCGGTACCGAGCTGGGCAGACAGGCGCTCAAGCGCCACCTCCTGCGAGTGCTCATCCAGGCGATGCTTGCGCGATAAGCGAATAACAGACATTCAATAACCCGATTGGGGTCCGGTGACATTCCCGTTATCCTACACCCTCGTTTTGATAAGTATCACCATGAGATGAATGCACACGCTGACAGCAGTCAACGGTTTCTGTTTGACGGAGCCGATGTGCGGGGTGAGTCAGTGCGCATTGGTGATGCGCTGGCTGAAATGCTGGCAAACCAAGCGTACAGCCCAACCTTAAAATGCCTTCTGGGCGAGTTTGCCGCAGCCGCAGTACTAATCAGTAATAATCTCAAGTATGACGGGCGGATTATCCTGCAGGCGCGCAGCGATCAGGCCGTCTCTCTGGTGATGGTTGAATGTTCCAGTGAGCGTCATATTCGCGGGATTGCCCAAGGCGATATTAGTGCCGAAGCCGAGGACCCCATGTCGTTGTTATCAGGCGGGCAACTGGTACTCACGGTCGAGCGCGACGCCGGGCAACGTTATCAGGGCATCATCGCCCTGGAACAAGGCTCGCTGGCGCAGTCTTTAGAAGTCTATTTTTCCCAGAGCGAGCAATTGGGCACGCGGTTTTGGCTGGCCTCAGATGGCAGGCAAAGCGGCGGGCTGATGCTGCAGCAACTGCCGGCCCAGATCACAGACGGAGCGGTGCGTGGCGAGCAGTGGTCTACCCTGTGTCTGCTGACAGGGACAGTGCGCACGCGAGAGTTGTTGGGTCTACCTTCAGAGGACTTGTTATTCAAGCTCTATCAGGAGGAAACCGTAACGGTATACCCACCGGCCCCCATTTTGTTTAAATGTCGGTGTAGTCGCGAGCGAAGCGCTGCCGCCATTGCCCTGTTGCCAGAACCTGAGCGCGAGGAGATCCTCACCGAGGAAGGAGACATTGCGATGACTTGTGAGTTATGCGGTAAGACCTACCGATTTGATCGAGAGGGGTTGGCGACAGAAAGTACAGGCAATACGCTGCATTAAAGACGACGACGAAGACGCAACGAATTTCAACACAACACATAAAAGCAAAACCTACAGTACTCACCACGGAAACCAACATGAGCGAAGCAGCACTTTCCACCCCCGACAGTCACACCGGTTTATCTCCCACTGACCTCATCGATATGGCTTTGGCACGCGGCGAGGGTGTGCTGTCCGACACCGGCGCCCTGCGCATTGAAACGGGCGCTCGCACCGGTCGATCTCCGGCAGATCGGTTTGTGGTCAGAGAACCATCAAGCGAAGACGCGATAGATTGGGGCGGCGTTAATCGGCCGTTTGATGCGGATCGTTTCGACGCGCTCTGGGAAAGGGTGAAGTCCCATGCCAGTCAATCAGAAAGCTGGGTGCAGTATTTGCATGTGGGCGAACACAGCGATCACTACCTCCCGGTCAAAGTCATCACGGCAACTGCGTGGCAGTCGCTATTCGGTCGCAATATGTTTATCCGACCAGAAACCTATAACCCCGCCAACAAGCCGGAGTGGAAAATCCTCAACGTAGCCGATTTCGTGTGTGACCCCGAGCGAGATGGAACACATTCGGATGCAACCGTCATCATCAATTTCGGGCAGAGAAAAGTCCTGATTGCCGGTATGCGTTATGCAGGCGAAATGAAAAAAGCCATGTTTTCGGTGCAAAACTTTTTGCTGCCCGAAAAAGACGTCATGCCCATGCACTGCTCAGCCAATATCGGCGAGGACAGCGCTACAACGCTATTCTTTGGGCTATCGGGTACCGGCAAGACCACCCTATCGGCAGATCCTGAGCGTTATCTCATTGGCGACGATGAACACGGCTGGTCCAAAGGTTCCGTCTTCAATATAGAAGGGGGCTGCTACGCGAAAACCATCGATCTCAGCCGCAAGAATGAGCCCGTCATCTGGGATGCGATTCGCAGTGGCGCCATCATCGAAAATGTCGTGCTCGACGATCAGGGGAATGCAGATTATAGCGATACCCGACTGACCGAAAATGGACGCTGTTGCTACCCGCTTGAGCATGTCGAGAAGCGTTCTGCCAGCAATTCAGGTGGTGAACCCAAGTGCGTCATCTTTCTGACCTGCGATGTATTTGGCGTTCTGCCGCCGATCTCTATTTTGTCAAAGGAAGCCGCGGCTTTTCATTTTCTTTCGGGTTATACCGCGCGAGTTGGCTCGACCGAGGTCGGTGCGGCTGCCGGCATTAATCCGACCTTTTCGACCTGCTTTGGCGCACCTTTCATGCCCCGCCCTGCCGGTGATTATGCCGAGCTTCTGATTAAGCGCATTGAGGACTTTGATAGCCAGGTATATTTAATCAATACCGGCTGGACTGGCGGATCCGGTGCGCCGGGCGGGACGGGCTCACGTTTCCCGATTCCAGTCACGCGCGCTGTCGTGAAGGCCGCCCAGGATGGGGTGCTGATCGGCGCTGAAACGCGGCACATTGAAAGCCTTAATCTCGACTACCCTGTCAACATTCCGGGTGTCGACGATCAATATACCGATCCTAAAGCGGGTTGGGGTGATGACAGTGCGTATGAGGCGCAGGCTGGACAGCTTGCCGCACTCTTCCTAGAAAACATTCGTAATTTCGACATCAGCGACGCAATCATCGCCGCTGGGCCCCGCTCAGCCTGATGGGAAAAAATGGATGAAGCCTGACGCCGTCTTTAGGGCGTTGTAGGGAACTCTGCGGGCGTGGCTTTGCCGCCCAGCCATTTTATCCGCAATGCTCGTGCGTCCTCTGCAATCAGGTATAGAGCAGGCACGAGTACTAGCGTCACACCGGTAGCGAACAACACGCCAAATGACAGCGACGTGACCATCGGAATCAGAAACTGAGCCTGAACACTGGTCTCTGACATGATGGGCAAAAGCCCCACGAAAGTGGTCACCGAAGTCAGAATAATCGGTCGAAATCGATCTTCACCGGCCTGAAGTAACGCACTGACCAGCTCCTGCCCCTCATCGCGCAGCCGATTGATTCGGTCAATTAAAACGAGGTTGTCGTTAACGACAACGCCTGCACAAGCGGTCACGCCCATGATGGAAAACATGCTGACCTGCCAGCCAAGAATCATATGGCCAAAAATCGCCCCCATCAGACCAAAAGGCACCGCTGTCAGAATCAGCAAAGGCTGCCAATAAGACCGGAAAGCCACCGCCATCAGTGCATAAATGACCATCATGGCTAACCCCATCAGTCGCACGGTAGCCTCTCGGAACTCGATCTCTTCCTGCAATTCTCCGTCCAGATTCACAAATAAATCGGGGTATTGCTGCTGCCACTTGGGCAGGTAGTCACGGAAGATTGATTGCACGATAGCCCGCGGGGGTGGCCCATTAGCCTGCACATCGGCCTCCACTTCAAGCGTTCGTAAACGATCCAACCTCTCCAGCTTCTGATAGCCGGCTTCAACTCGGTAGGTTGCTACGGCCTCAAAGGGCACCTCGCCACCACCGGGGGTGCGGATATACATGTCATTCAGATTGGCAATCGCCAATCGCTCTGCTTCGGGATAGCGCACCATCACCTTGACATCCTCGCGCCCACGCGGGATGCGCTGTGCCTCGGCGCCATAGAAGGCCTGCCTGACCTGGCGCGCGACATCTGCCAAACCAATGCCCAGCGTCTCGGCCGCCGGCTTGAGCTCTAGGACTAACTCGTCGCGAGGGCTGTCAAAGCTGTCTGAAACATCGAAAACCCCCGGGTAAGACAGCAGCGCCTCTCGGACGTCCCCCGCCACGGCTTCGAGGTCTTCCACCTGACGTGAAGCCAGTACCAATCTAATCGGTTTACCGGGGTCTCGAATGGTGTAATCCATGCGGACCTCTTTGGCCTCGCTGAGCGCACCGGAATTCGACCGCAGTTGCAGCGCAAAGGCCTCGGTATCGACGCCTTCGGTGACAGTCGCCACCATCACCTCGACGTCATTATCGTTGGCACGGCCCAAAATACTGCCGATAGCAGGACCGTCCTGAAATTCAGGCCGCTCATTCCACTCCGCCTTTAACGCCTCCGCGGCATTTACAACGCGCTGCATCACGAGTTCGGACTGAGCAAATGAGCCGCCCTCGGGCATGACGATCCTAGCCTCTACAAAATCGGAGTTAATACGCGGGAAAAAAGCCGACCGGAGCCACCCGCCGCCGTATAGCGCGAGACTCAAACTGAGCATCACCAGAAAAAATCCCGCTACGAACAAATGGTGCTTTAACGCCCACTGCAGAAACGGGCGATAACGTATTCTCGCAAAGGTCACCAGCCATTCAGCACAGCCATGCCGCCAGGCCTCTAACCGCTTCAACAGCGGTGTCGTAGCGGGCTTCTCTGGGCCCAGTCGCGACAGGTGTGCGGGCAGGATCCAAAGACATTCCACCAATGAAAAGGTCAAAACCAGCAACACGACGACGGGGATACCCTTGGCGGCGTGCGCCCACTCACCCGGCATGAACATCATGGGCGCGAAAAAAACCATGGTGCTGATCACCGCGAAGAGAACCGGTTTGAATACTTCTCGGACACCCCAAAGGGCCGCCTCATCTCCGGGGACCCCTTTCGACTGGGCTGTATGGATGGATTCCCCAACGATAATCGCGTCATCCACCACAATGCCCAGCACCAGCAAAAAGGCAAACAGTGAAATCATATTCAGCCCCACGCCGGTGTAAGGCAGGAGGAAAGAAAGCGCCCGAGGAACGCGACCGCAATCCCGACGGACACCCATATTGCGACCGCCGGTCGCAGAAAGAGCACCAGAACCAGAAACACCAATAGCAATCCGCCAAACCCATTTTTGAGCAGCGTTTCAACACGACCCTTGAAGGGCACGGCAGCATCACGCCAAAAAGACAGCGTTGCGCCCTCTGGTAAATTGGGCTTCTGCTCGACCACCCAGTCGTTGATCACTCGGGACGACTGCACGACATCCGGGTTGGTCGTGACGAAGGCGTAAAGGCCATGGCCGGGCATCCCGTCAAAACGACTGACCGTATCGACATCTTCGAAGCCATCCTCAATGGTCGCCACCTCACCGAGATAAATCTGGGTGCCGTCGCGTGCCGTTAATAAAACGATTCGCTCAAAGTCTTCGCGGTAGTAGGCCTGGCCACGCGTTTGAACGCGAATATCTCCATCGCTCCCTTTAATAGCGCCGGCGGGCAAATTAAGGGAGGCTGACTGGATCGCGCGCACTACATCGTCAAACGAAAGGCTGTGACGTCGTAGATCCAGCTCGGAAACATTCACGGATACTTCATAGCGTCGTGGTGACACCAAGTCGACCACTGAGATCCAAGGCTGGCGAGCCAGGTCATCGCGCAAGGTTTCACCAATTTCCTTGAGCTCCCACTCATCGAGCTCGCCCGCCAATTGCACAATGCCCAGCAAATGGCGATAAATAAGCTCTGTCACGACCGGCCGCTCGGCATCTGTCGGGAAAGTAGTAATGGCATCGATCCGTGTCTTGATCTCGGCTGTGAGTCGCTGAGTGGGGTAGCCGGTCAACGCCTCGACGATAACCTGTCCCATGCCCTCTGAAGCGGTCGAGCGCACCTCCTTAATGCCGTCGAGGTCGTGGATCGCCTCCTCGATGCGCACACAGATTTGCTCCTCTACCTCACTGGGGCTGGCGCCGGGGAATGGCATCGAAATGCTGACGCGGTCGACGACCGGTGTAGGGAAAAATTGCTTGTTGAGGCCTGGAATACTGTAAAGACCGCCAATCACCAGCACCACCATCAACAGATTGGCGGCGATCGGGTTGGAAATAAACCAGCCCAGCAGACCGGGCTTGTCAGCCACTGGGCGTCCTCGTCTCAGCGACTTCAATGGCAGCACCTGCGGCCAGTACACTGCTTTGCTCGGCGACCACCTGCATGCCGGCATCGATGCCGCGCACCCAGACACGATCTTGCTCGCGGCGCAGAAGCTCGATGGGCAAACGCTCCAGACGGCTGTTTTCATTGACCAGCAGAACGGTGTTATCGCCACGCAGGGCCGTTGCGGGCAACTCGACGGATTGCTGAATTGGCTTACCGCTGATGCTGGCTTCTACAAACAGACCCGGCGTCAACGGTGGCCTCTGGGTACCATTGTCGCCGAACGGCTCATTCACCTCTGCGATCGCAAAGGTGACCCTGCTGTCCCGGTCTATACTGGCTTCGACTCGAGCAATCTTGCCCTGCCAGTGCCAGCGCTCACCGCCAAATCGGGCGCTCAGTGTTACCTTTGGGTAAGTTTCAACCGCCGTTTCAAACAGCGGCAGTTCGAGCAACGCCAATTGTGAATCACTAATAGGTAAATGCACCTCAACGCGGTCGATCGCGTAAATCTGGGCCAAAACGCTGCCAGGCGCTACAAACTGCCCGAGATCTACCGATTTCTTTTCAAGCCGTCCATCAAAGGGTGCTCGGACTGTGGTCCGTTCCAGTGCCAGCTCGGCCGCAGCCACGTCCGCTTGAGCCGCGGCAAGTGACGCCTCGGCGGCTCGTAGCTGGGGCTTACGGAGAAAAAGGTCGTTCGCTTCGCTGGTGCCAAGATCACGCCACTCTCGCTGTGCCTGAAGATTACGGCCACGCTCCTCCGCAACACGCTGGGCGGCAGCGGCTTCTTGAGCCCGCGCTCTGGCGATAGCAAATTCGTAGTCTGCTTTCTCTAGCTCCAACAAAATGTCGCCAGCCTTGAAGAATCGACCGTCAAGGAACCAATCACTCACGGCCTCAACCTTGCCACTGACCTGTGCGACCAGCCCAACGCGCCTGACCGGCTCAACGGTACCCTGTGTGCGAACCGAAATGCTGTGCTCTGCAGGTGCCGCCAGAATCACATCGACCAGAGGGCGGCGGGGTTCCGGAAATTGCGTGGGCTGTGTTTGCGGCTTGCCCACCAGCACCAAAAAACAGACCGCCAAGCCGGCAGCAGTGAACACCGCCGAGCCCAACAGTCGGCGACGGGAAAAACGGCTACTTTTAATACCGGAGTCAGTCATCTATTGATTACTACTGTCCCTGTAGGGGGCGAATGAGGCCGAGGTGGTTGCCTTTCAAGACATTGCACTCGACTGCCTGCGAAAGCGATGCACAGCCTTAAAGCCAGCAGAACGCACTACACCTTCCGTGTCGCGTCGGATTTTAGCGTTATACGCGCCTCGAAGGTATTCAGGCCAGTGTGCAAAGCTACCAAAAGCAAGTTGCGGAAGATTGCCATATCCGCATCGGTTTTTAGAGGGCAGATTCTAATTTTCCACGCCACACTCCCTCCCGTGTTTAGCTATTCCAACTAGGAGAATCACCATGGCAGAAGCCAAAAGCAAAGCAGCACCCAAGGCTGCCGCTAAAAAGACTGCGGCAAAAAAAGCACCCGCTAAAGCCAAAAAAGCACCCGCAAAGAAAAAGCCGGCTGCAAAAACTCGGGCCAAAGCAAAGACGCAGGCCAAGACCCGCGCCCGGCCCAAGGCCGTCGATACCGGTCGTAACGCCCTGTTAGCTGGCCTCGGCGTTTACGGAAAAGCCTATGATCAGATGCTCGAGCAGTTCTCTAGTCTGCAGGAGCAGGTCGACGAAGCGCAAAGCCGTCTGACCGAGCGCCGCAAGCAGGCTGAGGATCTCTACAAGTCGCTGATCAAGCGCGGCTCAGCGGTAGAAAAGGACGCCCTGAAGGCGCTGGCTGATCTTGAACTGGACTCGCTGGCAGATCGTTCCAAGCTGGAAGCCCAGATGAAAAAGGCTAAATCTCGCTTTGATGATCTAAAAGGCAAATTTGGCAAGGTGGCTTAACCCCACTTTCTGGTCCGTTTTTTTGAGGGGAGCGACTGCTCCCCTTTTTTATGACCGAGCGCATCACGTTACACTAACGCGCAATGAAAACCGCTCAACGTATTCTAGTGACCGCGACCCGGCTCTTTAACGAGCAGGGCGAGCGGAATGTGACGGCCAGTGATATCGCCCTCGAGCTCGATATCAGCCCGGGCAACCTCTACTACCATTACAGCGGCAAAGACGGGATCCTCTCCGGGGTGTTCGCCCACTGCTATCGTCAGCTTGCCGGCATGTTGGCCGCCCCCATTCTTGAGGAAACATTCCTAGAAAACAGTAACCCGCTTGAGCGGAGCTGGCTGTTTCTTACCGTACTGATGGAGACGATGTACGAATATCGCTTCCTTTATCTCAATCAGAGCGACCTGATGCAGCGCTACCCCGAGATTGATCGCGGGATGCGACGGCTGATGTCGCTGAAACGCCAGGCCACCTCCCGACTCGCCACTGCCCTTCTGGCATCTGTGGATATCAGCGCACATCCAAAAAGACTGGATCACGTTGCCGACAGTATGGCCATGACGCTGATGTTCTGGTTGAGCTTTGAGCAGATGGCCGGCACACCGCAAAGCCCGCAGCAAACCTTCATCGCACCGTGCTGCAGGTGCTCTCGCACTGTGCCCCCTATTTGGGGGATCAACAGAGCGAATTTTACCGAGAGTGCGAATTAATCGATGCGAGACTGCTCGATACACAGTCTCCATGAGTTATTATTCATACCAACAGCCTCTTGCGCACCTACCGTGCTCACAGAGAGTCCATGATCCATTTTGATTGGGAGTATTAAAGATGACCATTGCTGTAGGAGATTGCATGCCGAGCTGTACCTTATCCGTGATGGGAGATGAAGGTCCCGGACCGGTTTCCACCTCGGATATGTGTAACGGCAAGAAAGTCCTGTTATTCGCGGTACCTGGCGCCTTCACTCCGGGTTGCTCAATGACACACCTGCCGGGCTACGTGGTAAACGCCGATACTATCAAGAGCAAGGGCGTAGACAGTATTGTGTGCATGTCTGTGAACGACGCCTTTGTGATGGGCGCATGGGGCAAGGCACAAAACGCCGATGAGATTATGATGCTCGCCGACGGTAATGGGGAGCTCACCGCAGCCCTCGGCCTTGAGTTAGATGGCTCCGGCTTTGGTCTGGGCACGCGAAGCCAGCGCTTCGCCATGATCATCGAAGACGGCAAGGTCACCCACCTCAACGTTGAGGAGGGCCCGGGGATCGATGTCAGCTCTGCCGAGACGATGATGGCGCTGCTCTGATCAAGGTCTCTGAACGCGCACCACAGCCGCTGTGGTGCGCGTTCACCCCCTCTTACTCCCCTGCGGGCTACGTCAGCAGGGCCCAGGTAACGGTCGCGATGACCAGCGCACCGATGAGGTTCAGTACGAACCCCTCCCGCACCATCCGCTGAATCGGCAGCTCACCGCTGCCAAACACGACCGCATTGGGTGCCGTTGCCACCGGCAGCATAAAGGCGCAGCTGGCACTCATGGCCGCGGGCACCATCAGCCACAAAGGATCAATGTTTACCGCTAGCGCCACGGCCGCCAAAACGGGCAGTAACAGCGCGGTGGTCGCGGTATTCGATGTCGCCTCGGTCAGAAATGTCACCGCCAGTGCCAGCAAAAGCATCATGATAAAAACAGGTAACATCGCCACCATTGTCAGTGCGTCGCCCACTTGACCGCTCAGGCCAGATGCCACGAATGCCCTGGCCAGGCAGATGCCTCCGCCAAACAAAAGCAGCACGCCCCAGGGAATCTGACTCGCTTGTTGCCAATCGATGAGCCGATCGCCCTCCCTATCGCGAACGATAAACAGTGCGACCACCGCCAGCAGGGCAACTGACGCATCGTTTGCCGAGGCCAAACCGAGCCAATGCTGCCAGCCACCAAACGGCTCCGCTCTTGTAATCCAAGCCAGTGCTGTCAGCCCAAAAATGATGAGCACCCGCTGTTCTGCACTGCGCCATGGGCCGACTGCAGGAAGCGTGATATTCAGTTCACGGGGCAGCGTTCGGGTGACCCACCACCACGCCAGCGGGAGTAACAGGCCCACAACGGGCACACCCCAAGACATCCATTGGCCAAAGCTGATCGTCTGGCCCGTCGTCTCCTCGAACACCTGCACAAAAATGAGATTGGGCGGCGTCCCGATCGGCGTGCCCAACCCGCCAATGCTGCACGACCAAGCGAGCCCCAGTAGAAGCGGCGCAGCAAGCGTGCTGCGATCCGAGCACGAGGCCAGCACCGCCAGCGCCACGGGCATCAGCATCAGCGCAGATGCCGTATTAGAGATCCACATACTGAGTAGCGCACCCGCCAGCATGAATCCCAGCACCAAACGATGCGGCCGGTGACCACCGACCAGATTGACGACCGTAAGTGCCACGCGGTGATGTGCCCCGCTACTCTCCATGCCCCGAGAGAGCAAAAAGCCGCCCATCAATAAAATGATTAGCGGCGAGCCGACAGAGGCGCCCACCTGTTCGGGGGTCAGTACACCGGTCAACGGGAATATGGCAAGGGGCAGCAGCGACGTCACGGGAATAGGGATCGGCTCGAAGATCCACCAGGCCATGCACAGCCAGGCCACCACGGCCGTGATAATAATGGCCGGAGGGTGTCCCGCCGACTGCAGCATTAAGCCCAACCCAATAGCCGTTGCCAGGCCGGGCCACACCGTCTTTCTGGGATCGAGATAGGTCATACTATTCATGTGCTGTATGCTCCCCAACCTGCGCCCTTGTGTAAACTCCCCAAAATGGCACTCACTCAGACAACACAGCTGATCGATGGTTTCGATCGCAGAATTTCCTATCTGCGCTTGTCCGTGACGGACCGGTGTGATTTTCGTTGCCAATACTGCATGGCCGAGACCATGCAGTTTTTACCGCGCTCGGAAGTGCTGACGATCGAAGAGCTCCTGCGAACCGCGCGGCTTTTTACCGAACTGGGTGTCCGAAAAATCCGAGTAACCGGCGGGGAACCGCTTATCCGGCGCGGAATCGATGAGCTGTTTGAGGGCCTTGGCGCACTTCCGGGCCTCGAGACGCTGGCGCTGACCACTAACGGCAGCCACCTCGCTGAATCCGCTCACAGGTTGCGTGAATCAGGGGTGAACTCCATCAATATCAGCCTCGACAGCCTGGAACCAGCGCGCTTCAAGGCGATTACCCGCATCGGCGAGCTGGAGACCGTGCTGCAGGGCATCGATCAGGCTATCGCCTGCGGTTTCGAGCGGATTCGACTGAATGCCGTCGTACTCGATGGCCTGAATCGCGGCGAGGTCATTCCGCTTACCCAGTATGCGCTCGACAAAAACATCCATATTGCCTTTATCGAGGAAATGCCTCTCGGTCAGGTCAACATTGGCGGCAAGGCATTGGCCTATGTCTCTTCGGATACCCTGCAAGACGAACTCGCCGAGCACTTTTCTCTGATCCCCATGACGGCCAGTGATACTGCTGGACCATCTCGAGACTACCTGATTGCAGGCTCGCAAACGCAAGTCGGCTTTATCTCGCCCCACAGCCAAAACTTCTGCGCGCAATGTAATCGACTGAGAATAAGCGCCGAGGGTCGTCTACTGATGTGCCTGGGTAACGAAGAATCCATCGACCTGCGCACATTGCTGCGCTCGGGGCGCTCGGATGACGAGATCAAAACCACTATTATTGACAGCCTCATCATCAAACCCGAGCGCCATGTGTTTGATCGCCCCGACGAGCCGCAAATCGTTCGTTTCATGAATGCTACCGGTGGCTGAGCCCCACAACCCGAGAGAGTGCCGTGACTGATACCCACTACCCCGCGCTGGGCGACATCGACGCGATTCAGCAGGCCTTTGAGTCCGCCGGCTATATCTGCACCACCCGCATTGCCACGGTGGTGCGACTGGCGGCCGCGCTGGAGAAACCCGTCCTGATCGAAGGACCGCCCGGTGTGGGTAAAACTGAATTGGCCAAAACCTGTGCAATGGTGGTTGACCGGCCATTGGTCAGGCTTCAGTGCTATGAGGGTCTGGATGAGAGTAAAGCGCTTTATGAGTGGAAATACGGTAAGCAGCTGCTCTATACCCAGCTGTTAAAAGAACAGCTCGGCGACGTGCTCGACGGCGCCAAAGGCCTGAACGAGTCCATGAGTCGCCTGCATCAGTTCAGCGACGTCTTTTACTCCGAGGACTTCCTCGAGTCGCGGCCACTGCTCAAAGCCATGGAGGCGGAAAGCGGCGGCGTATTGCTGATCGACGAAATCGACAAGGCTGATTTTGAATTTGAGTCACTGCTGCTCGAAGTGCTGTCGGACTTCCAGGTGTCGATTCCCGAACTGGGAACGATCAGTGCCCAGTCCAAACCGTTGGTCTTTCTCACCAGTAACGACACCCGCGATCTCTCGGATGCATTAAAACGACGCTGCCTGCACCTGCATATTCCGTTTCCGTCGGTAGAGCTTGAGGCGCGGATTGTCGCGAGTCGAGTGCCAGACCTGGCGCAGTCCATGACCGATCAGCTGGTGAGGTTCGTACAAGCGATTCGTTCACTGGACCTGAAGAAAGCACCCGCCATCTCGGAAACCGTCGATTGGGCAAAAAGCCTGGTGTTGCTGCATGCCCGGGATCTGGATGGACCACTGGTTCAGGATACGCTCAATGTCTTGCTCAAATATGAAGAGGACATTCAAATTGCCGAGGGCCAGCTGCCCAAGCTCCTGGCCGCGGCTGCGGGATAATTGATGGCTGGAGTCCGGGATCGCGCGACCCCCGCAGCCACCAGTAGCGACCAACTGCTGGCTTTCGTGCAGTACCTGCGTGGCAAGAAAATCCCCGTGTCACCCGCCGACACGCTTGATGCGATTGAAGTCGCCGAGCTGATGGGCTACGAGAACAGGTCGCTCCTCAAAAATGGACTCGCTGCCGCACTGGCTAAGTCCCACCACGAACTGACCGTGTTTGAAGCCGCTTTCGACGACTATTTTCAACCCACTCCCGAGCGACCGGCGGCCAACGCCAAACATCACTCCGACGAGGTGGACCCACCGCCCCCCTCGGAGACGTCTGAGCAGACCCGCCTCGGTGAGGATAACGACGACCTTCTGGACGGCTTACGAGGTAATGCCTTATTTGATGCACTGGAGTCGCAGGACGAAAGCGCGCTGTCAGTCGCTATCGAAACCGCTGCGGCTGAGGCGAAGGTAGAGGAGATCTCGCTGTTTACTCAACGTGGACAGTACGTTCGCAAAATACTGGATGCTCTGGGAGACGAGGCGCTTCGGGAAGCTGCCATCGAATTTGAACAAAGTGAACCCGCTGCCTTCGAGGCAGTACAGGCGTTGAGGGAGCAGCTGCGTGAGCGTGTGCGCGACAGGGTCGAACGCGCTTATTTAATCCACGCCGCTGCCGCGACAGAAGATCTTCTGGACGAGTCGCTGTCCAAACTCAAACTCGGCAATATCGATCACAGCCAGATGGCGCGCTTGAAGCGCCTAATGGATCGCATGGCACGTAAACTGGCTGCACGGCACGGCCGGCGTAGACGTCGATACCGACGTGGCAAGCTCCATGTCGGGGAGACCGTCCGTCGCGCGATTCCCACCGATGGCATCCCTTTTCATCCGCGTTGGCGCAAAGTCGAGCGAAAGCGTCCCCAGATCATGGCGATCTGCGATGTCAGTGGTTCAGTAGCGGCCTATGCCAAATTTTTGCTGATGTTTCTTTACGCATTACAGGACGTGTTGCCGCGAACCCGCAGTTTTGCGTTTTCGGCGGCCCTTGGTGAAGTCAGCGACCTCTTTGCCACCCTTCCGGTTGAGCAGGCTATTGAGCGCGTTAATCTGAAATACGGTGGCGCGACAGACTATGGCCGAGCGCTGCAGGACTTCTCGGAGCTGGCACTAGCGGAGGTCAATCGGGCCACGACGGTGATTATTCTTGGTGATGCGCGCAACAATCAGGCTGATCTCAGGGTAGATCTGCTGGCGGAGCTGAAGGCACGCTCCAAGCAGGTGATCTGGCTCAACCCCGAATCCGCGCGCCTCTGGGGGACGGGTGATTCGGAAATGTTACTGGTGAAAAGACACTGTCACTTGGCAAAAGAGTGTAATAATCTCAATCAGTTGGAACGTATTATCGATAAGTTACTGTCAGACAGACGATAAGCTTGCCACCTCCAAAGGAGCCGGTGAGGCGCTGACAGGGGATAGACCACGGGTTTGCGTCGCTGGCACAAACCCGATTTGCACAGGAGTCACATCATGGAAGATGACCGTCTGCCGATGACTCGCTCGCTAGAAGTAGAGGTGCGTACAGGCTTTGCGTTGCCCACGCAAACTGACGGCTTGAGCGGAGAGCCGCTTATCGACGCGCTGGCTAAACTCTCCTTGACCCGTCATCAGGGGCTATTGGACGCGCTGCATGAAGCGGGCCATGACACCATCGCCTCAGAGCCCGCCGCGATCCTCGCTTGGATTGACGCTGTCTTTGCGCGCTGGCAGTCGCGTTACCCCCTAGACCCGAAAATGCTGGCACTGTTGCGGGCCGCTAAGCCCCTTGCCGCGGCGTTTGCCTGTCGGGAAGATCGATTTTTTACACCCGGGGCCCACGCCATTCATCGCCTACTGGATACCCTTCACGAGGGGTTCGCGGGCTGGTCCGCTGATCTTGGCAAGACCGCGCAGCTGGCGCTCGACGCAGTCACTGAAGTCATACAACGTTGCCTGCAAGATTTTCCGAGTGAGCCGGCTGTTGACCACACGTTAGACCTGCTGGAACAGAAAATAAGCGCACATTCTGTGCAGCTAGAGCGCCTTGACCCGGGCTTAATTGAACGAGAAGCGACAGCGATGGCCAGCACCTTGGTACTGCGCGAAGTGGCAGATCAACTGAGCCAGCAAGTCGGGGATGGCCTCTTTCCGACCACGTTGGCGAACTTTCTGGGTGGGGGCTGGTTCGAGGCCGGCGTCAGCCTGGTCAAAAATCTAGGTACCGACAGCGATCTCTGGCAGCAATACTGTGGCATCACTGCGCAATTTGTTCTGCAATTTGCCAAGGGGTCACCGCCAGATAGCCAGCCTCTTCAGGCCGAGGTCCCCGGCATGCGCGATGGACTGCCTGACGCCGCGCAGGACTTGTTACTGCAGGTCGGGATCTCTAGCGACCGTGCCCAGAGCATCGCAGCAATGCTCGAATATCTCTCACTTCGGCGTGCCTCTGAACACGATCACGGTGCCCTGAGCCCCGTTTTATTCGAGGGGCAGCCTTCCTCCGAGTGGACAAAACACTCTATTGAAACGCTCCGGGAAACCGGGATCGAAGCAGGTGAGTGGTACCGTATCCATCAGCCTGAAGGTATCCACCGACTGCGCCTGTCAGGGGCATTTGGCCGCAATAGTTATTTGATATTCATGGACTTCACCGGCGCCAGAGCGCTGAGAGTGAAGGTCGATGACTTCGCCAATCTGCTGCGTTCCGGAGAGGCGGTGAAACTGGACACACTGCAAACCTTTTCCCGTGCTCTGGTCGAAGCGGCGGAGGAGAGGAGTGAACTGCTTGGCCAAAAGCAGGCGGAACGGGCAGAGGCTAGAGATCACCAGACTCAGCTAGCCGAAAAAGAAGCGGCCGAGCTAGCCAGCGAGCGTGAAGCGGCCGCGCAACGTCTAAGAGCGGCAGAACACCGTGCAAGCGCGCAGCCTGATGCGCTACCCGCTACCCAGTCAGACGATACAAGCCATACCGTCAGCGCGGAGCAGCCCTTTGACAGCAAAGCCATATTGCAACTGAAGATCCCTATCGGCACCTGGCTGGGCTTTCATGATCGAGAGCCGCCCATCATGGCGCGGGTTGCGGTGCGCGATCTCGATAAGGACAGCTACATCTTTACAAACCGCGATGGCATTAAGCTCAGAGAACTGACCGTCCCTCAGCTGGTAACACTGATTGAGCGGGATATGGTCGATATTCTGGAGCGCAAGACCAGCTTCCGAGAGACGCTGGCAGACGGCGGCGGCCAGGACCGGCTGGGGCAATTTCAGGCTTAAGGCTGCTCGTCCTCAAGGCTGAAAGTGGTCTTTTCTCCCGCGGCGGGTTGATCACCCGACAGCTTCAGGCGCAGCCGCACATTATTTTCGGAGTCGGCGTTACGCAACGCCTCTTCTTCGGTGATCTCACCGGCCTCGCACAAGTCAAATAGCGCCATATCGAAGGTTTTCATTCCCCGGTCCTTCGACTTTTCCATAATCTCTTTCAGGCCCCCAATATCCCCTCTCAGAATCAGTTCTTTGATGGTAGGAGAACCCAACATGACCTCGACCGCGGCGCTTCGCCCCCCTTCTGTGTTCGGAATCAGACGCTGAGAGACAAAAGCCTGCAAATTGAGAGACAAATCCATCAACAACTGCTGGCGCTTCTCCTCGGGGAAAAAGTTAATAATTCGATCCAACGCTTGGTTGGCATTGTTGGCGTGGAGTGTCGAAATGCACAGGTGCCCGGTTTCTGCAAAAGCGATCGCGTGCTCCATGGTCTCACGATCACGGATTTCACCGATCAAGATCACGTCTGGCGCCTGACGCAGGGTATTTTTTAAGGCGTTGTGCCAGCTGCGAGTATCCACCCCCACCTCGCGCTGATTAACGATCGATTTTTTGTGCCGATGCACGAACTCAACCGGATCCTCGATCGTCACAATATGACCACTGGTATGACTGTTGCGATAATCGATCATGGCTGCAAGAGACGTGGACTTGCCCGAACCGGTGGCACCGACAAAGAGTATCAAGCCTCGCTTGGCCAGGATCAGTTCTGTCAGAACTTCTGGCAGACCCAGTTCATGCCACTGCGGGATATCCATCACGATGAAGCGCGCAACAATGCTTACTTCGTTGCGCTGACGAAAAATGTTGACTCTGAACCGTCCCACGCCCGGCAGTGACACCGCCAGATTCATTTCAAGCTCGCGGGCAAACTCCTCAAGCTGGGTGTCGTCCATCAACTCGTTGGCAATTTCACCTACTTCGCCGGGCGCCAATACCTCGGAAGAAATGGTTTTCAGTTCACCCTCAAACTTGGCGCAAGGCGGCGCACCGGTGGCCAGATACAGATCAGACCCCTTGCGCTCGGCCAGCACTTTCAACCACTGGTGTATTCGCATGACTGACACAGCTCCTTGTGTTCTCGTCCCGGGGGCTCTGAGTCCAGTAAAGTCCCGTATTTGCCCCCTGTACGGTGCGCCCCGCGCGCCGTACACTCCGCACCAATTTAACCCCTGATGCCGACGGAAGCCCAGCGCTATTGCCGTCAATTCCTCACACAGGAGTCACCGTGTCGAATCACGCTGCAATATGCCGACAGCTGCTAGAAGCCGAACCCCAGTGGCTCGGGCAGATCCGGCGTGGTGTAGAAAAAGAGAGTCTCAGAGTGACAGCGGATCATGCGACGCTGGCACAGACACCCCACCCCAGCGGACTTGGCTCGGCGCTAACCCATCCCGCGATCACGACTGATTACTCCGAAGCGCTGCTGGAGTTCATTACACCCGCCTCGCATTCCATCGACGCAACGGAGCGGGCGCTGGCCGATCTGCACCGATTCACTGCTCGTCACCTGAAGGATGAACTCCTGTGGAATGCCAGTATGCCCTGCATCGTGAATGGCGATGCAGACATTCCGATTGCCGAATTCGGAACTTCCAATGTAGGGCAAATGAAAAGGATATATCGCAACGGTTTGAGCGTGCGTTACGGGAGAAAGATGCAGGCCATTGCCGGCATCCACTACAACTTCTCGCTACCAGAGTCATTTTGGCTAGCGGCGGGTTCACTGGCCGGCAATGGCCTGAGTGCGGAAGCTTTTCAAACACAAGGGTATCTTGCGCTGATCCGAAATTTTTTCTCTCGGGTCTGGTTTCTCATGTATTTGCTCGGCGCCTCGCCAGCCGTGTGTGCCAGCTTTCTTCAGGGCAATAAAAATCATCCGCTGCAGCCCATGGGCGACGACCATCACAGCTACTACCTGCCCTTCGCTACCACTTTGCGGATGGGGGATCTGGGTTATACCAGTAACGCACAGGCGGGAATGGACGTCTGCTACAACGATCTTGATGAATACATTTCCACCCTGCGTAGCGCCATTCTCACACCTCACGCGCCCTATTCGCAGTTTGACGTAATGGATAATGGTGAACGCGCGCAACTCAACGCTTCGCTGCTCCAAATCGAAAACGAATACTACAGCCCGATTCGTCCCAAGCGGGTCGCCCAGAGTGGCGAAGCCCCGGTTGTCGCACTCGCCCGCAAGGGGATTGAGTATGTCGAGGTGCGTTGCGTGGACATCAACCCTTTCATGCCTTTCGGTATCGATGCCGATACGATGCGCCTGATTGACCTGTTTCTCCTCGCCTGCTTAATAGATGACAGTCCGCAATGTGATGCCGAAGGGCAACGCCAGAATACGATTAACCTGCAGCGCATGGTGAATCGTGGCAGGGAGACCGGGCTGACGCTGCTTTCCCGGCAAGGCGTCGAGACGCCCCTGCCGGATCTGGCTGAACCCATTCTCGAGAGTATGGCGGCGGTAGCAAAGTGGTATGACTCGCAGTACGCCGGCAACGATTATCAGCGGGTCGTGGATCATGCGCGACAACAGATACGAGATCCCGAGCTGACACTGTCAGCCAGAATACTGAGGGAAATGGAATCCGCGCAGCAGAGCTTCTGGCAATTGGCGCTCCGCTATTCCCGCGAGTGGCACAGTCAGCATCTGTCGGATGCGATGCCAGATGCCACGTGGCAAGTCATGACGCGCGAAGCCGAAGCTTCACTGCAACGACAACAGGAGCTGGAGGCGCAAGACAGTCAGCCCTTCGAAACCTACCTGTCTCATTTCTACGATCAGTATCAATCTGTCTGAGCACAACGATTTAGAGCGAGGCACGACGCTTTGGGCACCCGGCCGTTCATGCTGACTCGGTGATTCACGGCATAAAAAAAAGCGCCCTAAGGGGCGCTTTCTCGCGATCACACTACCATCGTGTCAGATCCCCGTACCCGGAGACCACAAACCGAGTTTACTCAGCGTCAGCCTTGATCACCGCAATCAGCTCCACGTCAAAGCGCAGGGTCGCGTTAGGGCCAATCATTTGTCCTGCACCTCCCTCACCGTAACCCAGCTCCGGGCGGAATGATGAACTTGAACTTGCCGCCTGGCTTCATCAGCTGCAGACCTTCGGTCCAACCCGGAATCACCTGAGTCAACCCGAAAGTCACGGTTTCGCCGCGCTCAAAACTGCTATCAAAGACCGTGCCGTCAATAAGCTGGCCCTCATAGTGTACTTCGACAGAATCTGCGGCCACCGGGCTGTCGCCCTCGCCTGGCTCCATCACAATGTACTGAAGACCCGATTCAGTTGTCTGCACGCCTTCTGTGCCACTCATTTCTGCCATGAAAGCGCTGCCCGCCTCCAGATTGGACTGCGCCAGCGCAACGCGCTCTGCGCCCGCCTCCGCCTCACGGCGCTCCTGGAATGCCGACATTTCCGTGTTGATCTCTTCGTCGGTGAGCTTCGCTTCCGCGCCAGTCATAGCGTCTTCGAGACCGGCTGCGTAAGCAGCCACATCGACCGTCATGCCATCGGCGGCCATTCGCTGGCCCATCCGCAGACCAATACCGTAGCTGAGTCGTGCATCAGTATTTTCCAAGCTGACCTCCTGTTCCTGTGAGGCGCCGCCGCAGCCCCACATCATGATCAATACCGTGGCGACCGAGAGCCGTCCCATCTGCTTTATCGGGGTACTCATGCTTAACGTTCTCCGTGTTTCGTTCAGACTGGGTGGCGATGTTACGTTGACTAAATCAGCAGTGCTACCAGTTGCTGCCGTTCCGAGACAAATTCACCCTTATTAAAGACAGGCAAAGCACTGAGGTTGGCGTTCATTAGCGCAACCGTGGCGGGCTCATTTCGCTGCACGGTGTCAGGGCCAATGTCACCCACTGTGCCGGTATTCGCCCACATCAGCTCGGCAAGGTAGCGCTCCGCCTCGACCTCGAGTCGCAATATCTGTTGGCGTTGCGATTGTTTTTCGGCATCGGACTTCCAGCGCTCGCGGGTGGTCCGTAACGGCAGGATAACCTCTTCGATCCATAGCCCCGTGGCCTCGCGCATCGCCACCACGTCATCCCGATTGCCAGCGAACACGCTGAGTCGCCAACCAGCAAGCAAACAAGGCCTCAAGGATCACCAGACCAGACTCCTCCTGCAGCCTCAACAGCAGATGCTGAGTGGCCTCAGACCGATACTGTGCCAGCGCCCAGTCCCAGAAAGGGGTTGCTTTCACTGCCTGTCACCTCTCTCTAACGCTGCAATCAAAGCCTGCTTCTGAGGCCGACTCAGACGGCGCACAGCCGCCTCTCGCTGCAATGCCTCAGATCGTGAGTCACAAGTCTCAGACCACACCACCGTGACCGGTCGGCGGCCTCGCGTGTACCGAGCACCGCCGGGCAGCTGCCCATTATGCTGCTGAAGTCTTCTGGTCATATCGGTCGTAATGCCCGCGTACAGCGACTTGTCCGAGCACTGCAGGAGATATACACGCCACTCAGCCGCCGCCTCCAGTGCCGGAGAGGTCATGACCGAACCGCCAAAAAGTGACCAAAGCTTGCCGCCCGCGAGGCAGTAGGATATTTTTCGGCTTTCACAACTTATTTCCCTGAACCCGGCTTAAGCCCTGCCTGACAACGGAGCACCTATGAGCGCTGACATTCTGCACGTGACCGACGACAATTTCGACGCGGAGGTGCTCTCCAGCGACCTGCCTGTACTGGTTGATTTTTGGGCCGAGTGGTGTGGTCCCTGCAAGATGATTGCACCCATCCTTGAAGAGATTGCCACAGAATACGCAGGAAAGGTCAAAGTCTGTAAGGTCGACGTAGACGCCAACCCTGACATGCCGGGCAAGTTCAACATTCGAGGCATTCCCACCTTGATCATGTTCAAAGGTGGTAATGCGGTCGACACCAAAGTCGGTGCGCTGTCGAAGACTCAGCTGAGTGAGTTTGTAGAAACCGTGGTGTAGACGAGACCGGCAAAAATACCCCCTTATTTTTTGCTGGACGCGCCCATCTTCCGGTGCTAACTTTCGAGCTCATCGGGACCTGTACGGCTCCCGTTGCACCCGACTTTTTCTTTTTTTCACCGCAGCCGCAGAGCTCTTTGCTCGAGCGCGTTGATCGAGTGGATCCTTGAGGTCGTTCGGGTGGCAACTTCTACCCCGACCCGCGCAAGCACAAAAACAAGCATCATCGGGGCAGACCCTTTCCCTATTGACCCATTTACCTATTGACCCATTTACCTATCTATTCGGAAGTGATTCGTGGAAGACCAAACCAGCACCAACACCGAAGAGTTGGAAGCCACCAACAGTGATACCGCAGTCGCCAGTGATCAGGCGGCTACCGAAGACACTAAAAAGAACGGGCGAACCCTGAAGCTCAAAGCCTCGGAAGCGGAAGCCTCCAGCGAGGCACCGAGTGACGCGCCCGCTGAAACCGAGAATGGTGGTGAAGAAGCACCTCAGGGCCGCTCCCGACGGGGGCGACAGCGACGTCCGCGCCGTGATCCCAACACCCCCAGCGAAAACCCGATGAGCCTGACCGACCTGAAGAATAAGCCGACTCAGGAACTCATTGATATGGCCCGAGAAATGGGCATCGAAAATATGGCTCGCTCGCGGAAGCAAGACATTATCTTTGCCCTGCTCAAACGTCACGCTAAAAGTGGCGAAGACATCTGGGGCGACGGCGTTCTAGAGATACTGCAGGATGGCTTCGGATTCCTCAGATCGGCGGACAGCTCCTTCCTTGCGGGCCCCGACGACATCTATGTGAGTCCCAGTCAAATTCGGCGCTTCAACCTTCGCACCGGTGATAGCGTCACCGGCATGATTCGACCGCCCAAGGATTCAGAGCGTTACTTCGCGCTTTTAAAGGTGAAGGACGTCAACTTTGAATCTCCAGAAAGCGCTAAAAGCAAAATCCTCTTTGAAAACCTCACCCCGCTGTTCCCTAATGAGCG
>CALSVI010000018.1 GCA_943840615.1 uncultured Luminiphilus sp.
AGGTGGCATTGTCTGGGTGCCAGATAATCCGCAGATGAACGCTAAGGGCATTGCCGACAATCGCGAGGATGCGCTGTCTTATTTCAGATCTTTGGACCATGGCGAAATGAACGCCGATACTTTGGAAGCTTTTGTCGATCAGGGAGCCGACGCGCTTGAATTCCTTAACAGTCAGGGCGCGCTAGAGCTTCATGTCCTCGATGGTTACCCCGATTATTATCTTGATCACCCCGGAGCGAAAGCCGACGGAGGCCGGGCCCTCGATAACGCCCTTTTTGATTTCAGCACCCTCGGTGATTGGGCTGACAAAATCTATAACGGCGGCGACATTGTGCGGATGATGCTACTCGAAACCCCGCTCGGCGGTGGCAGTGGCATTGTTGACCCAGAGGAAATGCAGCGCCGTATTGACGGTGATTTACGTGGCTGGGGTCAGGCGTTGATTGGACGTTTACTCAGAGCCTGCTTGGATCGTGAAATTGAACTGTTGCTCGAAACGAGCGCACGCAAGTTGGTCAATCAAGAAGGTCGAATCACCGGTGCCATCGTGACCAATCAGGGGATGGATCGAACTATCGATGCCCAGCGGGGTGTCATTTTGGCGACCGGTGGCTTTGAATGGGATGAGGAGTTAAAAACAACATTTTTGCGGGGTCCGCTGAGCGCGCCCGCATCACCACCCACTAATACAGGTGACGGTTTGAAAATGGCGCAGAGCGTGGGAGCAGGTCTGGGCAATATGACTAGCGCCTGGTGGATACCAACCCTGTCTATGAGCGGCGCGCGTTGGCCAGACAATGGCGCGCCGCAAAAAGAAGCGCAGCGATCGCTGCCGGTGCTGATCGAGCGGACCCTGCCGCATAGCCTGATGGTGAATCGCCAGGGCAAACGATTCTGCAACGAAGCCAACAATTACTCTGCACTGGCCGGTGCTTTTCAGAGTTTCGATCCGGCCACCTATGATTATCATAATTTGCCTGCCTATCTGATTATGGATAGCCAATACCGTGACCGGTATCCCATTGCGTCAGTCATGCCTGGAGATCTGTTACCGGACTGGATCGTTGAAGCTGCGGACTTGCCAGGTCTGGCAGGCGCGTTGGGCGTCGATGCAGAGCAGTTAAAGGCCACGGTCTCTGCATTTAATACGCACGCGGCAAACGCCGAAGACCCCGAATTTGGTCGCGGTGAAAGTGCCTATGATCGCTTCTATGGCGATCGCTCGCGACCCGATGCCGCCGCCACCTTGGGCCCAGTAGAAGTCGGGCCCTTTTTTGCCGTAGAAATTAATATGGGTGCCTTGGGCACTAATGGCGGTGCTAAAACAAATGGTGTAGCACAGGTGCTAGACGTATACGGCGAGATCATCCCAGGCCTTTACGGAGCAGGAAATGTCATTAGCAATCCAACGGGTAGCGTTTACGCTGGCGCCGGGGGCACCTTAGGCCCGACCCTTACCTTTGGATATATTGCCGGTAAGTCAGCCGCTCAAGTAGGGACGCACGGATGAACAGAGTTTTAGTGCTTGGCGCAACGGGAGATCAAGGCCATCCCCTCATTACGCGCTTGGAGAAGGCGGGCTTGACGCCTATCGCCGCCCTGCGCAATCCCGATGCTTTTCAGGGCACAGAGTTTGCTCATGTCGAGACTGTGCAGGCAGATCTCTATGACGCTGAGTCTATGATTGGCGCGGCACGCGGTGTGGAGGCCATCGCCGCGCACCTGCCCTTTGTTTTTGATCGCGAAAAAGCCGCAGCGCTGGGCAACAATATCGCGGCGGCAGCGACAGAAAATGGCGTTAAAAAAATTGTCTTTAACACCAGTTGCTTCGTGGCCGACAAGAACAATGATAACCCTGCACACGATGGGCGCCGCGATATTGAACAGGCGATTATGGATAGTGAGACGCCATACGCCATATTCGAACCCAAAGTATTTATGGATAATCTGATCCGCGGCTGGAACAAGCCAGCAATCGTCAATCAGGGCATATTTGCTTATCCAGCCAAGCCAGATTTGCTCATTTCATGGATTTGTTTAGACGATGTCGCCGCCTATATGGTGGAAGCGCTTACCCGAGACGATATTCCCAGTGGTCGTTACGCAATTGGCGGGCCAGAGGCCTTGCTGGGCGATCAGGTTGCCGAACGGCTGAGCAAGGTGGCAGGAAAGGCGATTACTTTTAATAGCCTTACACCCGACCAGTTTGCCTCCGGTATGAGTCTATTGGTCACGGGCTCGGCACAAGTAGAGCCGCTATCGATCTACGATAGGATGGCAGGGTTTTATCGATTCTATAACGAGCAAGACGTTTCTCCCTTGATCGCTGACAATGACACGATCGATAACCTCTTTGTGCACCGGCCCGCTTCGCTAGAACAGTGGGCAGAACAACAAGATTGGATGGATCCCACTGACCCCGCGCTCAAAGTGAGAATGGCGGGGATGGCGTAACGGGGGACGGCACAGCATTGCCTAGGCGCAATTGTTTTTAGCGGCCTTTTCAAGAATCTAAGCTGAAAAAAAGCCACCCATTGGGTGGCTTTCTTCTTTAATGGTGGAGGCGGCGGGAGTTGAACCCGCGTCCGCCAGTACTCTGCCTTTGGCTCTACATGCTTAGTTTCCGTTAATTGATTTAACGGCCAACAGCCCAACGGTCAGGACGTTGACCGCGATTCCCGAAAAAGTTTACCGTCGACTCCCGGACATAAGCCACTGCGATCCAGTTCTATATGACAGTCACAAGCTCGGTACTGGCACCTTGCTATAGACCGCCAGGGCCGAAGCACCTGGATGGTGTTACAAAGGGCTACTTACGCAGCCAGTTGTGCACCGTAGTTGTCGTCATTGGCAACTAATAGTTTGCAGCTTTGGATTTACGTGATTGGCTACCATCACGGCATGCACCGCAGGTTTCGTTACCGTCGTCGAATCCGTAACGCCCCCGTGTTGGAGGCGCTTATTGTAGCGTACAAAACCAATTGCGCCTCTTGTAATAATTCGCACGCTTTGGCGTGTCTCTCAAACCTTGCCCCCACGGACGGTACCCCCGCCACAATAGCGACTGATCTGACCGATTCCTTGGGGTGAAATATGGCGCGAACACGGGTTACTTTGCTGGCGGTGTTTTTGCTGTTTGTGTCGGGCGCGAAGGCTAACGAGTCCTTGGATCCCAATACTTTGCTGTCAGGCACGGTGTCGATGCCAGGCTTCTTACCGCTTTATTGGCATGCTGCTGAGGGCTCGATTTATGCAGATATTGGAGGCCTTAAGAGCCCGCTCATCTATTACACCGGCTTGTCACAGGGGGTCGGATCGAATGACTTGGGCCTCGATCGAGGCCGCCTTGGCGACACGCATCTGGTGGAATTTGAGCGCGTCGGTCGCAAGGTGCTGCTAAAGGCGCTCAATACGCGTTACGTGGCCCGCAGTGATCGTGTCGCCGAGCGTGCCGCGGTACAGGAAGCCTTCGCCACGTCGGTGCTGTGGGGGTTCGAAGTGCTGGCGGAGGCTGAGGGGCAGCTCATTATTGACCTCACTGACTTTGTCCAGCGCGATGCGATGGGCTTGAGCCGGTGGCTAAAGGCGCAAGGTGAGGGGGCTTATCGAGTCGATGCTTCGCGCTCGGTCGTCCATTTGCCAAGGACTCGTGCGTTTCCCGACAATACTGAGATCGACGCTCAGCTGACTTACACCGGGGACCCTGAGGGCAGGCATCTTGCCACTGTCACACCCGATGCTACTGCCGTGACGGTGCATGGCCATCATTCCTTTGTGCGCTTGCCTGATGAGGGTTATGAGCCTATCGCTTACGACCCGCGGGCCGGCTTTATCGAAGACGGAGAGGCGACGCTGGTTTACGACTACGCTTCGCCCATTGAAGCGCCGATTAAAAGTGCCTATGCGCGTCGGCATCGATTGCAAAAGGTGAACGCCGAGGCACCTAGCAGTCCTGCCAGAGAGCCTATTATTTACTTCGTCGATCCCGGAGTACCCGAACCGGTTCGCAGCGCGCTGATTGAAGGGGCGAGCTGGTGGAATCAGGCTTTTGAGGCCGCGGGTTATGAGGACGCCTTTCAGGTTCGTCTGTTGCCCGAGGGCGCAGACCCGATGGACGTCCGTTACAACGTGATTCAGTGGGTGCACCGTTCTACTCGTGGCTGGTCTTATGGTGCCAGCATCCGCGATCCGCGCACCGAGGAGATCATCAAGGGTCATGTGACTCTGGGGTCACTGCGTGTCAGACAAGACTATTTGATCGCCGAGGGTTTACTGGCTCCTTACGATGAAGATCCGAACACGGAAGCGCTCAAGGCATTTGCGCTGGCTCGCATACGACAGCTATCGGCCCACGAGGTGGGGCACACGCTGGGGCTGGCACATAATTTTGCTGCAAGCACGCAAGATCGATCCTCCGTGATGGATTACCCCCATCCACTAGTCACACTGAATGATGATGGTGATATTGATCTGGTCGACGCCTACGATGTCGGCATAGGAGAATGGGATAAACGCGCGATATTATGGGGTTATCAGGACTTTCCGGAGGGCACAGACACTGACGCCGGCCGCGCAGATATTATGGCAAACACCTTGGCCGCCGGCTTTGAATTCGTGGCCGACGAGCATGCGCGGGGTGGGCAACGGGCCGAAGCCGGCCCAGCCCACCCACTCGGGAGTCTGTGGGACAACGGAGATGACCCAGTGGCGGAGTTAAGTCGTGTGATGACCGTGCGAACGGCCGCGCTCACACAGTTTTCCGAACGTGTCATTCAAACCGGAGAACCCTTGGCGTATCTCGAGGACGTGCTGGTACCCACCTATCTCATGCATCGCTATCAGGTTCAGGCCGCAGCGACTCAGCTGGGCGGGCAGCACTTCACCTATGCGTTGCGTGGGGATGGCCAGCGACCATCGGAGCCGGTGGTTGCCAACGAGCAGCGAGCGGCGCTGGCGGCGCTACTGGATACATTGTCTGCCAAGCAGCTGCTGTTGCCACCTGAGTTAACACTGGCGATTGCGCCCAGGCCGCCGCAATCAGGGGTCAGCCGTGAACTCTTTCCACGTGAAACGGGTTATGTTTTTGATCCTATCGCGGCGGCAGCAACTGCTGCACAACTGACCATCGCTGAGCTGCTGGATTCGCGTCGTGCTGCGCGGCTCAACAATCAGGTGATGGTGGCTTCAGACCTGCCGGTCTTTTCAGAGGTTCTGGAACAGGCGCAAGCGCGGCTATGGGCAGAGGAGGGTGAGGGGCCGCCCGGCGCGATCCAAAGGCGGGTGCAGGTCATCTGGGTGACGATGCTCAGCGACCTCTTAGGCAACGAGTCGGCTGCGGCACATGTGCGCGCCGATGCGATAGCGGCTTTGATCAACATTTCGACTCAAGTAAAGCGGCAAACGCGCGTAAGGGCTTCAGGATGGCGTGCTCACGGTCTGCTGATTGAGCGACTGCTAAGCGATGCGGTTGGTGGCAACGGCAGCCTCGAGGTCCGACCCGTTAAGGTGCCGCCCGGTTCGCCGATTTAAACTGCGCGTAATCTAAGCAGCGTCGGCAACGGCGCGCTTTCTCGAGCCCTGCTTGCTCGCGCTTTTCACGCGCAGCTGTTCCTGTTACAACCATCGGCCCCATAGAGCAGGAGTGAGGCCATCATGTTGCGGTTTGTTGCGCTAGTTTGCTTCGTATTGTTTTGTTCGGTTGGTCAACTCCGTGCAGACGATCCGGCCCCGACGCTGGATACGGTGATCGCCAAATATCGCGCAGATGTGCTGCTGGACTCTGGCGGTAGCACCGAGGCCAGCCCGCTGATTTATGACGCTGGCAGAGCGGCGGCTCGCTTTCGCGCATTTTGACGCCCTGTACCCCACGCGCACAGTCCATGCGGATGTCAAGGCGGTGCCCCTGCCAGAGGCGCTGGCCGATCTCACTCAGATCCCCTTCGCCGCCAACGACGCCGATCTGACGCTGGCAGACTTACTCCAGAGTGAACACCTGCTGGGATTGATCGTCGTGAAAGACGGTGAGGTACTCATGGAGCACTACGCTCCCGATCACGCCAAGGACAGTCGCTGGGTGACCTTTTCTGTGACCAAGTCTGTGACCTCGCTGCTGATTGGTGCGGCGATACTAGACGGTTACATCGACAGCGCAGACGACCCGATTGTGAAGTATCTGCCGCGCCTCGCAGGCACTGAATACGGAGAGTCGCGGGTGCGGGATATCCTACAAATGGCCTCGGGGATTGCTTGGAATGAAGACTATCAGGACCCGGAATCCGATGTGGCCCGGGCGGGTGCGCTCAACGGCGTGGAGTTGACCGATTACCTTGGGCAGTTGCCGCGGGTCGCCGAGCCGGGTACGCGATTTAACTACAACACGGCAGAGAGCAACCTCTTGGGTGAGGTGCTGCGGTCGGCTATCGGAATGAATGCGGCGCCCTATCTGAGCCAGAAGATTTGGCAGCCCATGGGTATGGAGTATGACGCCAACTGGCTGCTGTCTTTACCACAGGATCGAGAAACCGGCGGCTGTTGCATTAGCGCCACGTTGCGCGACTATGCGCGCTTGGGATTACTCGCTTTGGCTGATGGCGTACTACCCGACGGGACCCGAGTGGTACCCGAGGGATGGCTAGCAGCCAGTACAACCCCCTCGCAGGGCTATGAGGGCTATGGTTACAAGTGGTGGCTTTATGGCGACACACGCTTCGGTGCGCGGGGCGTTTTTGGTCAAGCTATTTTCGTCGACCCCAAAGCGAATGTGGTGATCGTTGCGCACAGCAATGGTCAGATTGCCTCCGGCAGCGATCATAACCGCGAACTAGATGCGGCGCTGTTGGCTATCAGTGATTTTCTGCGATAAAGCCTAGAGCGAGAGACGTCACAAGAAAAAGAGAAAGAAACCAGCGACCGGGGGGATGAGTCCGGCCGCTGGCCAATAGCGGGGGAAACCCCGCCTAGGAGTGATACGAGGTCAGACCGTGACCGCGTTGCCGCGGAAGATCTTGGACAGGTATCGGCTCTCACTGGGAGAGGGTGCGGGTACAGCACACTGCATGACCGCGTGCACCAGGCGCGTCATTTCTTCAGCCAGTTCCTGATCGTTTGAGGGTTCTTCGGTATGCGCGCGTCGCGTCAGCTGCACCTGGTTGACCGCAGGTACCGTTGGCAGACGCTCGCCCTCAACCCCTAACGTCACCGTAAAGGCGTGGAGAGAGTTCTTCACAAAGAGCGCCAGCGCGAATTCTTCCCGCGTTGAGGCCAGCGAAGTATCAGGGGTCAGCAAGACAATCTGGCAGTTGGGGACCAGCGCCGAAATTCTTGCTACCCGGAAGTGGTGGGTCAGTTGGTCATTCACCAGATCACGGAACTGCTGATCGCTCAGCACCCGGTCCCAGCTCTTATGACGCTCACCCGCCAGCGCGTTAAGTGGCAGCCTCTCGAATGGGCTGCTCACCACGACATCGAAGCCACCTTCCTCACGCAAGATGTGATCCAGTGCTCCCTCGATATCGTCGCCGACACAACGCACATCGAACGCCACGGAATCCGTGGCGTCGATGGCGTGTTGAAGCTCACGGGCGCTGTCCTCTGAACGAGTCAGTACCGTGAGCGCTGCGACATCCTGCCCCATGAAACCATTGCCGATCGCCGCAAGCTCTTTACGCATACTGTCACCCACCATGACCACACGCTTGCCCTGAAGCTTGTTCAGGTCGGTCTGGCTGGGGGGGTAACAATAGCTCGCCCTCGGTCACGGAGCGGTCAAACTTCAGCCCGCCCGAGGGATGGAACGTTTCGCCGCTGACAATGTCGTCGGCGAGGTGAAACACAGTAGAAAGACCAACCTGTTCGTCGGTTGGCATCTTGTGAAGGTGGAGTCGGTTGAGAATACCGGACTCGATCTGCGCAGCAGACTTCTTTGATTCTTCGAGATCAAAGAATGGCTCCGGCGCATCAACGAAGGACTCCATAAAGGCTGCTCGTTGTTCAGCAGTCAGAATGCCGCCATTGACCAGACGATCAACCAACTTACTGGCAATACCCTCGTGCATCAGGAAGCGCGAGGAATTGCCAGCCCCACCCGCGTCCACGACCTGGCCCACAAGGCGCGCGAGCGCTTTGGGCAAATCGCTGCTGGAGGGCAGGTTAGCGACCTCATTGGCCGACAGGGCCATGATGGTGTCGGCGCCCAGGCCTGCTTTCAGGTCGCTGAGAATCGCTTTGTGTACCTGATTTAAACGCTTGTTCTCAAGCACCAGTCGTCCACGGCGGTCAAACAGACCCGGTGCGTCACCCAAACCGCGGAGCCGCGCACCATCTACTGGTCCCGGGGCGAGCGCGTTGATTTGAATCTCGGGGCCGAGATGCCGCGACAGAATCTCGGCCAATACGCGCTGACCGGCCTTGGATACCGCGTAGTCTCCGCGGTTGGGGTAGGCCACCGCCACGTACTTCTCGCCACCAAAGTAGCTCGATACGTTGAGAATGGAGCCTTTTCCCTTGTCCTTCATCACCGGACCAAACTTGCGAATCAGTGAATAGTTAGAGATCAGGTTAGCTTCCATGGTGCGGTTCCAGTCCGCCAGGGTCATATCGACCACCATCTCTTCCGCACCCGAAATACCGGCGTTGTTGATCAGAAAATCGACGTTACCGAACAAGTCGATCGCCCGATCATAGAGTGCATCCAGCGCTTTCGGGTCACCCACGTCGATGTCAGGCATGATGCTGACCCGCGTATCGGCCTGCGGATAACCAATGCCGCGAAGCTCCTCAACAATCTCATTGCGAGCTTCTTCCAGTTTGGCTTGGCTACGTGCGCTCAAGAGCACCCTGCAGCCGGCAATAGCCAGATAGCGGCCAAGCTGCAGGCCAATTCCAAGGCTACCGCCGGTGATCACGGCGGTTTTGCCCTTGTGCAGCCCGGGCAGTACGCGCATCAGCGGCGTGGGCATCGATTCTTTACCCGTGGCCCGCTTGATGCTTTTCGGGATCCACAGGTTAATGGGGTCCATCTGGCGCACGCGATTGGTAAGCGTTGCGGCCCAGTCTGCTGCAAAGGTCAGGTTGTCTTTGTCTGTACTGTCGTAGCGGACCAACTGGTTGGGGCGCACTGCCCACTCCAGTTCACCGGCATTCAGCAGCGTTTCATCCTCGTGACGCCAGCCACGAATCAGTGCTTCGATCGACGCTCGAATCACCTCATTGAGCAGGTTGCCCTGAGCGTCATTGCCGTTGGTCGCGTAGGTGATGGCCGGTGGCTCGCACTTGCCGAACCAGCGAGACAGGTTGCTCGCAAACATACTGGCAAAGGCGACGGGCGCTACTACTTCATCTCGGACAAAATTTTCAACATCCTCATCGGTCGCCCCACTGAGGGACGTTCCATAATGCCCGTTCGGTTTGCGTGGCAGCACGATGACGCCATCGAGTCGACCGAAGTGATCGTCAATGAATTGCATCGTGCGGTCGACGGATTCTCGACGAAGGGGGTCAAGATGCGATAGCTGGATCTCATCGAGTCCCTTGGACTGAATGAGCGAGCGTGCATGGCCCACTGACTCGAGTGAGCGGAACGCGAGTAAGACGTGCGCGCCACTGTTGAATGTGTCGCTCGGCGTAGGTCAGCGCTTCTTCATAATCAGATCCGCCTAAAATCAGCACCACATGGTCGGTCAGATCCTCTAGGCGTTTGTCTGGCCAGGAGACTAACTGCGAGCGACTTTGCGCCGGTACCTGCATGCCATTGGTGACTTCGACATGATGGCCAGACACTGCTGCCGACTCTTCCGAGGCCAGCCAGACAATCCCGTTGGCGACGTCGGTCGGTGTCGGATAACGATACTCCAGACCTTCCTCACCGGTGCGGGTGGTAATCATCAGATCACGGAATTCTTGACTGGTGCTACCTGGTGGAATGTTCTGGAGCTCGTCCATCGTGGCAAAAACAGTGTCGATACGCTCCGACTCAATGGGGCCCGGGAACAACGTATTCACGCGAATACCGCGCTTTTCGCCCAGCTCCAGTGCCAGACCTTTGCCCAGCGCATTGAGGCCAGACTTGGGGACGACGTAAGGAATTCGTCCGTAGTAGTGGGTCCGCGAAAAGATGGTCGAAACGTTCACGATGGTTCCGCCATCGCTCAGGTGAGCCGCAGCGGCCCGCGCCATATTCCAGGGCGCGCCAAGCAGGTTCATGGCAGAGTCGAACATGGTCTGGTCCGATCCCGCTGCCCGCATTTCCACATCGGTGAAGGGAATATCTCGCAGTGTGTACTTGGGGCCCGCCGCGCCCGCGTTATTCACCAGCACATCGAGCTTGCCAAAGGTGTCGACAGCTCGGGAGCAAATATCCCGGCAGACCTGGGGGTCAGCGCAGTCGCCGACAATCGTGGTAATGCTCTCTGCGTCAAAGCCCTCTTCAGACAGCTCCTCGACGAAGGCGTCCAATTTGCTCTGGTCGCGACCGGTCATCGTGACCAAGGCACCTTCGCGCAGTAAATGCCGCGAGATATAGCGGCCAATAGAGCCCGCCGCACCTGTCAGGATGACAGACTTGTTCTCGAGCCGACGTCCGACAAGAGATTGCGAGGTCACCGCATTGGAAAGATTGGACAGGTCGTTCATCTAAGCGCTCCGGCTGATCCAGTTTCAACTTTGGTAATGACTTCACCGCGCTCGGCCGCGTCACGCAGCGCCCAGGCCCGGTAGAGCTCGTCTTTGGTTTTGAGGCCCATGCGAGGAAGTGCATGAGTGACCACGTAGTTGGCACCACCGTGCCGGTTCTCCCACATCGCCTGATGGATTTCGGCGATGTCTTCGATAGGTCTCGCCAGCGCTGGCAGGACATCAATCTGGCCCGCGGCGATGCGCCCCTGCATCTCGGCAAATTCGCGTGCCGTGTTCAGGTGTGTACCGCGAATTTCTGCGCTTGGCATGAGAATCCGGCGCTGGCGCATCCACACCTGTGGCGCATAAAAAGTAAAGCGCTGACCGCTTAACTCCTCGGCATAAATGACCTTGCCCACATTCGGCTTGACGAGTGAGGTTGCCAGGGCCAAACCGTCGCGACCGGCGCGATCAAACACCACGTCCGGCAGACCGCGCTTGTCGAGGGTGTTACGCAGGAAAGGCGCAATAGCCGAGCCAATGGGCTTCAGCGTGCGATCTGAGAACAGCCGCACGGCTTCTTTAAACGCCTGAGACTCGGTGAAAGGGTTTGGCATCTCGGCGAAAGGTCCGGGCGGATCGTAATCATCGCCCAGACGCCGTTCGATCTCCTCGAGACTGACAACGCCTTTCACCTGAGCACCAAAACCCAGCGAGTTGACAAATTCGCGCTGTGGAACGGTATCTACCAACACGGCGATTTGCGCACCACGCTGACAGCCAACCTCGATCGCTTCAATGGCGACGCGGTCGACAATGCCGTCCTCAGCGCCGGGTCCGTAAACAATCAGCAAGCTTTGGCCTGCCCGCAAACCGGCGCGCGTGAACATCTTTGATGGAGTCGAGCTGCCTTGTTTGCCCATAAAGGTAAACCGGTAGCCCGACGAAGCCCCGTAGAAGGTCAGCACGCCGCCGTCACCCAGCGTCTGGAAGGAGCGAGGAAAGGCGGTCTCACCCGCGTGCGACACGACATAATCAATGCTGCCACCGGCGGCGGCCTCTGCGGCCGCCACAAAGCTGGCGCCTTGAGCTTCCCAGTTGGCCCACTCAGCAGGGTCATCCGGCACCGGGGTGAAGGCTTGTGCCCACTGAGGATCCTTGCGATCAACCGCTTTACCGCCTACTGCCTCTACGCGTGCGGCGCGCTCCTCACTGGAGACCATGCCAACCACGTTCAGGCCGCTGCTGACTGCGCTGCGCAGGCAGTCGTAACCGGTTCCGGTCGAGGCGCCTTCCACAAACAATCGCTTGTTCGGCTCAATGTCGAGCGTGTGATAAAGCGCTCGGTGAATCGTGCCGAGCGTCAAACCATAAGAGCCTGCTTCTTCGAAGCTCAGGCTAGGTAACTTCGGATGTAACTGGGGTCCCTGAACCGCCAGAGAACTGGGCGTGGGTGCCGTCGTTGCGCTCGTAGCCCTGAATGCGGAAGTCGGCCGCCATGGGGTCCAGGCCCTGATCAGGAGAGAGCAGTTCGCTCTGGCCTGAGTAAACGGTGCACACATCTCCGACCGACAGCCGGCCTTCCGCGATTAACTCACTGCCCAGGCGCACAATCATGGCTACGCCGCCAGAGCCGGTGACCTGCACATCAGCATCGCGCGCATCGAATGGCGAGACGGGGATGCCCGTGATGGCCCAGATATCGTTGAAATTCATCTCCGAAGCTAATATGTAAACCAGCGCTTCGTTGGGCTCTGGCTCCGGGGTGTCGAAAATCAGCTTAATCTCGGCATCAACCGGATCGCCATGCGCGGGCTTACCATCTAGCCAAGGATTTGGGTACGCCGTAGCCGTATTGATACCGCGGAACCGGCGTGACGCCCGGGAAGAAGCTGGCGCCCATCGGCAGAAGGTCTCCCGAGGTCAGCAGTGCCTCCACTTGCTCACCCGAGGCGTCGGGTGCCACCTCGACATACTGAGTCGGCAATGGAGCACTGCGCTTTTCCAGGAACGCCGTGATACCCGCAGGACCCGATTCGGGGTCGCAGACCGCTTCGGCGAAGAGCTCTGCCTCGTGCAGCAAGCCCGCAGACTGACCTTTGTGTGCGCCCAATGCCACGGCCTCGAGCACGCGGGCAACCTGCTTTTCTCGACCGCTGGCGCGAATTTGTGACAGCGCCTGCTGGAGTGCGGGCTGCTCGAGGATCGCCTCGGAGTAGGGGATTTCAGCTTCCCGCTCTGCGAGTGCCTTCTGGTGCTCCTCCTGAGCCGCCGCCAGCGGACCCTGCTTCGCAAAGTAAGCGCGGAGTCGTTCCATGGCAATTTCCACAGGTGATGCCGCGGCTTCTGTGACCACTTCGTCGACCAGACCACAGGCTATCGCGTCACGGGTTGAAATGTTGCGGCCACTGACCATCAGCCGCAGGGCCTCGGCCATACCGGCCTCACCGCCTCGGCGATGTAACTTGCGCACCAGCCGTTGGGTGCCGCCGTACCCCGGCAGCAAGTTCAGATTAATCTCGGGCTGCCCAAACTGCGCGTGCTCTGCTGCAATCACGTAGGAGCAGGCCAGCACCAGTTCATTACCTCCGCCCAGCGCTGGGCCATTCACCGCGGCGATGACGGGTTTACCCAACTGCTCGAGTGCCGCAAAGGCCGCTTGGGCGGCATTCGGCGCTGTGCGCGCTGACTCAAGGTCACCGGCTTCACCCACTTCGAGAAGCTCTTTCACATCCGCACCTGCGACGAATGCGCCGCGGGCACCGGTGATGACTACCGCATCAACATCGTCCTGATGCTCAAGTTGTTGCACAACGGTGTGGAGCTCGTCGAGCGTTCGCTCGTTAAGCGCATTGACTGGCGGATGATTGATAATCAGCAGTGCGACCTTGTGCTGGTCGTCTAAACGATGCGTTTCAACCCGCAGGTAGCGCCAGGTCTGAATAATCTGACGCGCCTGCGCGAGGCGACCGAAGTCGCGCCACTGTGCCACAGCGCTCTGGATCTCCTCCACCGATTCGGGGTTTCTGAGCGTCGACAGATCGCCAAGTGGCTGATCGAGCAGAATCGCCCGCAGCGTGCGACGCATGTACTTACCTGAACGGGTCTCGGGAAAGGCCGAGACCACTAAAAAGTCAGACGGCACGGCGGTGGCGCCTTTTTCCGTGCGCACCAGGTTTTGCAGTCGTGCCAGATCTTCATCAGACAGCTTGCGCCCGGCTGCCGCGACGAGGAAGGCCACGGGTGTTTCACCTTTCTCGTCATGCGGTGAACCGACCACCACGACGTTGCCCACAGGCGAGTCCTGGCGCAGCGTTTTGTCGCGAAGAATCGCGCCCTCGATTTCCTCGGTGCCGATTCGGTGGCCCGAGACATTGATCACATCATCCGAGCGGCCATGGAGAGTGAATGCGCCCTCGTCTCCGCAACGGGCATAGTCGCCTTGGGTGTAGGTGAGTTCGCCATCCCAACGCTGAAAGTAGACCTCGGCGAATCGTTCGATATCGCCACGCCACTCCCCCGAGCCGAGCGTGTCGCCGTCGCCCCACAACGTGCGGGCCAGGTAGGGATAGGGCTGCGTGATGACCAGTTCGCCTTTTTCGCCAGGTTCGGCTTCACGCCACTGGCTAACACTACCGGTGTCGCTGGTCTCTTCGACAATGCGAACCTGTGCCTGAATCCAGGGAAGCGGCCAGGTTTTGGCGTCGGCTTCCAGCGGTTTGAAGTCGCCCCAAGGACAGGAGAAAACAATGCCGCCGTGCTCGGTCGCCCAGTAGGAATTGATGTAGTGCGAACAGATATTATCCATCGCAAACTGCTGCACCGCCGGTGACACAGGCTCGGCACAGAAGGTGCCGGCTTTAAGGCTGGACATGTCATAGCGGGACATTTCTTGCGTGCTCGCAGGGTCTGTCATCACGGCTTTCAGAAAGGTAGAGCCGGCCTTAAACAGCGTGACGTTGTTGCGCTCTATGATCGAGGCGAAGCGACCTGCGTGGGGAAATAACGGTGACCCCTCGGCGACAACGGTAGACATACCGAAGGCCAGAGGCGCGGCGATCTGGTAGGACTGACCCGTAATCCAGCCGGGATCACCAATGACGTAGAGGCAGTCGTCCTGATTAGCGTTAAAGACCGTCCGCAGGGTGTGAGTAATACCCGACAGCCAGCCCCCATGGGTATGCACGACACCCTTTGGCTTGCCGGTGGAGCCTGATGTGTAAATGATGAACAACGGCCAGTTCGCTTCGACGGGCACGGCCGGGGCTTTCGCGCCGACAGCCCTCCAGAAGGCATTGTCATCCAGCGCATCCAGCGCAGCGCGGTCTGCCACGCCGGCGTCCGCTAAAAGCTCACTTTCCACCTGTGCCACCAGATCGTGCGACCAATTATCACGGCCATGTTCGACGATGTCATTGCCGGTGTAACGCACGACGATCACGTTGCTGACGGCGTGGCCAACGCTGGCCAGCTGACTGGCAACGGTGGTACGAAGTTCAGCGATAATTTCGGGGGCAGTGCCGCGCTCGCGCTCAAGCGCCAGACCCAGCTCGCGCATTACGTCGGCGCGCTCGAGGGTAATTTCGCCGGAGACCGCTTCGGCCACCTGAGCCTCGAGGCGCTGTGCAACGTCGGCTGGAAGCCGAGCCTTCAATGTTTCAGACAGTGCCTTGAGCGCTGCCGGCCGAGGTACGTAGTTATCCAGCGCAGGATCCGTGTAAGTGCTCTTGTAGGGCACGACCTCTGCGTTGCGGTAGCCGCCATCGGCTGTAATCACCACTTTGGCGCCGGCGTCATGAATACGGTCAGACAGCGTTTTGGCAGAAAAACCGCCAAACACGGGTGTGTAAATCACGCCGAGGCGCTGGGCCGCCAGAATGTAAAAAATCTGCTCGAGAACATTGGGTAGGTTCAAGGCGATGCGATCACCGCAGTGCAGGTCCAAACGCTGCAGCGCCCGCGTGCGCAAGGCGACTTCAATGAGCAATTCTCGATACGTCAGCCGCTGCTCAAATACCGGCCCACCTCGCCCCTCATTTTTAGAGGGATCCCAACGGTCGCCTTCGAAGACGATGGCCTGAGTTGCCCCACGGCCCGATAGCACGTGTCGGTCAAGCAGGTTGAAACAGGCGTTAGTCTGGCCGTCGACAAACCAGCGATAGAAAGGCGCGGCAGTATCATCGAGGGGTGACGACCAGGGTGCCCAATCCGCCGCTGACTCCGCTTCGGCGGCAGACGAGGCATGCCAGCCCTGCCAGCCATCTGAGTCGGTTCGCGACAGCCACTGCTCACTGGATGCGTCGAACCAGTGAAGCTCGCGAGCGGCAATAGATGCGTGATAACCGGCCGGATCGCTGACGGCAGCAGCGCGGGCCTGGTCTTCGTCTTGCTGAGAGCACAGCATGCCCCAGCCTCCGTCGTGATTCGTCACAACGCCTCCTCTCTCTCAAAAAAGGCAGCGCCCTGCGGTCCCCGGAGAACCCGGTTGCTCGCAGATGCGCACTCCAATTTGTTTCCGGCGATACGGCATGCCAGAAGTGACAGAGTCATCCCCAGAGAGGTTGCTTTAGCTCGTTGGCAAGCAACCTGTAGACACTGACTTACTCGGAATTACGCCAACTATTACCGTCCGGATCACTTGTTTCTGTTGCGGAAAGCGTCGGCTGGGCACAGAGCGCTGTGTTGGCGCGGCGCGGCCCTCGCAGCATTTTTGCGAGGCTTCAGGGCATTTGACCTATGCCTGAGCAGCCTCCGGGCGCTATGCTCAGATGCTGTCTCGGGATATGGCGCTTTTTTTGAGCACCGCTCTCGCAGTCATTAGCCACGTTTATCAGGATAGACCGATGCCGCAACGCAAAAACCCGCTAGATCGGTATCTCAATACGCTCGGTGAGGGGAGGGTGGAATGGATTGGATTGCGTCCCCCGTCGTCGAGAGCCACTGCGGGCAGTGCCGCAAGCGGAGGCGGTTCAGGAATATGGGCTGGAGGGCGATCACCGAATGTCCAAAACGCCCGGATCCGGGCGACAGGTCACACTCATCTCTCGTGAATTCATCGCGCAGATTGCGATGCAATTGGGCGAGCCGGATCTGAATCCCGCCAGACTGCGGCGCAATATTGTCACTTCGGGGATTAATCTCAATGCGCTGAGACGGCAGCGCTTCTGGATGGGTGAGGCCATGCTGGAGGCCACTCAATTGTGCCACCCCTGTGCGCGAATGGAGGCCGAGCTGGGTCCCGGGGGTGTCGTCGCCATGTTCGGATACGGCGGGCTTTGTGCCAAAGTAATCTCGGGCGGTGTGATTCAGTGCGGGTCGCCCGTTCGATGGGCGGACCCATCATGACGGGTTGGCAGGTGTTGGTGATACCGGTCGATCAGGCGCTGCTGGTCGCGCTCTCCGTAGGCTTGGCGGCACTGATTCGCGCCTTTACCGGATTTGGTTTTGCGATGTTGGCGGTCCCAGTTTTCTCGCTGCTACTGCTGCCCGGAGACGCTGTGGTGTTGAGCGCAGTGCTGGCGCTCATCCTCGGGCTGATGAGCTATCGGTCATGGTGGGGCTTGTTTCCCGTGACACCAGCGGTACCGATGGTGTCGGGTAGTTTATTGGGCACCGGGGTCGGCGTCTGGTTTTTGGCCTCGCTGTCAGTGACGGAGTTCCAGCTCTGGATTGGCATTTCAGTCGTGGCGGCGTCTTTGGTGTTGTCGCGTTTTACCCCTCGCGAAAGTGCCGCCTCTGGGTCCATCTCATTGGGTACCGGCGTGGCCTCGGGATTAATGAACGGCGCTTTTGCCATCCCCGGACCACCCGTCATTTTGTATGTGGTCGCCACCATGGAGAACCCCGTGCACTCGCGAGCGTTTCTGATGATGTTCTTCTGGTGCTCCAGTATTGTGTCGCTCGGCATGTTTGGCATCGCGGGGCTGATTACCCCCAAACCATTCCAGTTGCTTTGGGTGGCGCTGCCAGCCATGTGGTTGGGGAATCAGCTCGGCAACTGGGCCTTCGCGCGATTCGCCGGGCCCGCCTACAGGCCGTTTGTAGTGGGGTTGTGTATTGTCATCGGCCTGTCGATTTCTGCGAAGGCACTCTTCTGGGCCTGATCACTGCTTAACGTTGTCTCTGACAATACGCGCTTTCTGACGCTGCCAGTCGCGCTCTTTTTCCGTGTCCCGTTTGTCGTGCAGCTTTTTACCCTGTGCAAGCTCAATGCGCGCCTTGACCAGGTGGCCTTTCCAATAAAGGGTAGTGCAGACGCAGGTTAGCCCCTTTTGTGTCACCCCGGCGTTGATCTGTGCCAGTTCTTTTTTATGAAGCAGTAGCTTGCGAGTGCGCGTCGGGTCGGTCACAAAATGCGTTGACGCGGTGTCCAGTGGGGTAATGCTGGCACCGAGTAGATAGGCTTCGCCGCCTTTCATTAGCACATAGGAATCCGTGAGCTGTACCTTGCCAGCCCTGAGTGCTTTGACTTCCCATCCCGCTAGTGACACGCCGGCCTCGAATGATTCCAGCAGCTGGAAGTCGAAGCGTGCTCTTTTGTTCTGGGCGATGGTATTGTCAGCGGTCTTGTTGCGTTTGGATTTCGCCATGACCTCATTATACGGGCGCCCAACCGGCGCCGCGCCGGTATTCTTCCGCCCTGCGCTGTGGCAGATGCTTTGCCCGAGTCCTGTTAGTGCTGGATGACAACATCCCGCAACCTTGGCGCGCGAGAAGTACGCTCGTCCTGACGCTGGCCCTCGTCGCGGTGGGCTTGGGTAATCTTCAGCGCCTGCCTTATCTTATCGGTGAGCATGGTGGTGGCCCCTTCTTTCTCAGTTATGTCGTGGCCTTGTGCGTGTTGAGCGTGCCGGTGCTGATTGCCGAGGTGGCGATTGGTAGCCTTGGCAGAGGCTCTCCCGGGCTGGCGCTGCATTGGGCCGCCAGCGTGGCAAACAGAGACTCGCGGTGGCGTCATCTGGGCGTGGCTCAGGCGCTACTGGCGCTAATTTTTGCGGCGGTGGCTGCCCTGACTGCGGTCTGGTGTTTGCACGGCGCTATGGTGCTCTACTCTGGGCAACTGGCTTCGGCCAGTGCTATCGACGTGGCAGATGCGTTTTTGGCCTACGTCGAAAATCAGCCAGAACAGTTTGCGCAAACGATGAGCTTGCTGGCCGCCGCCGCCGTGGTGTCGGCTCTGGGCATAAGAGTCGGCATGGGGTTTTTGGCGTGGGTATGCTTACCTGCGGTGGCCATTACCTTGCTCGGAGTATTGGATTTTGTCTTCGTCTATACCGATTTGCGACCGGTTGAAGGGTTCTTGTTTTCGAACCAGGCCAGTGATTGGCGACTGGATTCCTTCTGGCAGGCATTGGGTGCGGCGGGTGTTACCCTTGGTGCCGGAATGGGTTTAGGCATGGCGTTAGGGGCGCAGGCACCAACCGGCCTTCCTTGGGCCCGGTCCGTGCTGGCGGTTGCCGTGATCGATACGACTTTCTTGATGATCACCGCGGTGATTGTCACCGCCTTGTTTTTTGAGTCCAATGTCGCGCCGGTTCAAGGATTAGCCGCTATTTTTGTGGGCCTACCTTACGCCTTCGCCAACCTGCCTCTCGGGGAAACCTATGGGGCTTTGTTTTTTGGGGCCATGGCGCTGATCGCCTGGAGCGCCGTGGTCGTGTTGTTGGAACCCATGGTCATGCTGGTGGGCAATGAATGGCAGCTTGGACGTGTCAGTGGCGCGATACTAAGCGCCACGCTGGTAGTGCTGTTGGTAGCGATGTTTCTGTTTTTCGGCGACCTGCCAATCCTGCAGGTGGGTAGTGTCTCGGCGCAGTGGCTGCTCCCTTGCAGCGTGCTGATTACCGCGCTGTTTGTTGGGTGGTTCATGCCAAGGCCGATTCTGAGGGGCGAGTTGTACCGGGAGCCCATGTGGCTGTTTCGACTGTGGTGGTATGCGTTGCGTTGGCTCGTGCCCAGCGCTTGTATCATCTGGCTTCTTCAGGGCGTTCTTTGAGTGATCTCACCGCACCCAAGCGTTGTTCGGTAAACTGGATTCATGACTGTCATTGAACGAAGCGCACTCTTACCGCATACCGCTGAGCAGATCTTCGATCTGGTTGCGGACATCGAGCGCTACCCGGAATTCCTCGATGGTTGTGTGGGGGCCGAGATACACGAGCGCGACGAGGCGAGTGTGACGGCAACCCTGCGGTTATCCCGCGCAGGTATTAGCCATGGATTCACGACCCGCAACACCATGCAGCGACCCGAGCGAATCGAACTCACTCTTATCGAAGGCCCGTTTGAAACGTTCTCAGGGCAGTGGGCGTTTCGTGCACTCGGCGAGGCCGCGTGCAAAACATCGTTGCGCTTGCATTTTGAGCTGGCCAGCGGGATCGCCAGCGTTGCCGCAGGAAAATTATTCGACAAGGTTGCGCTTGATCTGGTGGATGCGGTGGTCAGACGCGCTACCCAGCAGCTGGGGCCTGCAGTATGAGTGAGACCATCGAGGTTGAAGTTGCCTACGCGCTGCCGGAAAAGCAGCGAGTGGTGAGGCTAGAGGTGGCTGCGGGCACGACGGCCCTGCAGGCCGTGACCTTGAGTAAGCTCGACGAAGTCTTTGAAGAGTTAACCCTGGGTCCCGACCTAAAGCTGGGAGTATGGGGCAAGAGCACCGCTGGGGATCGCGTGTTGGTAGCCGGAGAGCGGGTCGAGATTTATCGTCCGTTATTGGTGGATCCAAAAGAGGTGCGCAAGGCGCGCGCTGCCCGGGCTAAAGCGGGCCGCGTTGAGAGCGATCAAGAGTCTGAGGTTTCGTCAGGATCCGGGTCGTCTGACTGAGGCTCATCCCAATTGGGAGCGTCGGCTCCTTCTACCCGAGCCAGCTCATCCCCTTCAAACCACAGCGTTAACTGTGTTTCCGAGAGCGATTCGTTGCCGTTGCGCAGCAGGTAGCGGTAATCCCAACGGTTATCGTGGAAGGCGTCTTCGATCAGCGGGGTACCCATAATGTAGCGCACCTGGCGACGATTCAGCCCGGGCCGCAGCTGCTCAACCATTTCTTCGGTCACCACATTACCCTGTTCGACATTGATCCGGTAAACGCCGGGAAAACCAAAGTTACTGCCACAAGCGGCGAGGGCGGTCAGTAAGCAGCCTGCCAGCAGAGGCCTGAAAAGAGGGGTCACTCGCGACACATTATCTTCCAAGGAACAATCGAGGCTGGCATGATACCGTCAAACGACCCCGGCAGAGAACTCTTCACGCATGACCTCAGAAAATCGCGAACTGAAAAAAGCGGGACTCAAAATCACGGCGCCGCGCCTGAAAATCCTCTCTATGCTCAGCGATGCTGCGGGGCAGGGCGATCATTTTAGCGCAGAGGACCTTTACCAGCGTCTTCGGGACACCGGGGAAGATATCGGTCTCGCTACCGTTTACCGCGTGCTGACGCAGTTCGAAACGGCGGGGCTCATCATTCGCCATAACTTCGAAGCGGGCTACTCTGTTTTCGAAATGGCATCAGATCATCACCACGATCATATGGTAGATGTCGATACCAGCGAGGTGATTGAGTTTATTGACGAGGAGATCGAGCGGCGGCAGGCCTTGATTGCAGAGCAGCACGGCTACGACATCATCGATCACTCATTGGTTCTGTATGTGCGGAAAAAACCCGACGCCTAGCGGCTCTCCAGCATTTCTTTGGCGTGGGCCAGCGTACTCTCGGTGAGTTTCGCCCCGCCCAGCATGCGTCCCACCTCCTCTATACGGGCTTGGCCATTTAGCATCGTAAGCTCGGAGTGCACCGTCTCGTCGCCGGTCTTGGTCACCAGCAAATGTTGGTTTCCTTTGGCAGCGACCTGAGGCTGGTGCGTCACCACCAGCACCTGACTGAGCTTTCCCAGTGTGTGCAGCAAATCACCCACTACTTCGGCCACACCCCCGCCGATGCCGACATCGACCTCGTCAAAAATCATGGTGGGAGAAGTCGCGGTATCGGCTGCGACCACCTGTAATGCCAGGCTGATGCGAGAGAGCTCACCCCCCGAGGCCACTTTATTGAGCGGTCCGGGTGTGGCACCCGGATTAGTGGCAATCAGAAACTCAATGTCCTCGGCGCCCCGTGGATCCGGGTTGTCATCTCTGAAAGGAATGAGTGCGATCTCGAAGACACACTTATTCATTGCCAGTCGATCGAGTGTCTCCATCACACGCTGCGCGAGCTTTGTCGCCGTTTCTCGCCGTCGCTCCGAGAGCGCTTTGGCATGGCTACGCCACGCGATCGCAGTATCCCCCAGTGCTTGTTCCAATGTCTCTAATCGTTCAGAGCCACCCGTCAAAGACGCGAGTTCTGCCTTTAATGAGCTCAACAATTCGGGAAGTGCCTCTGGCGTGACTCGATGCTTGCGTGCCAGATCATGGAGCGCACTCATTCGTTCTTCGGTGGCCCTGAGCCCCTCGGGGTCGAGTTCGACGGAGGCGGCAAAACGCGCCGTTTCGGCCTGCGCTTCGTCGAGTTGAATCAGTGCTGATTGCAACAGTTCGCGGAGGTTTTCAGTGGCGGAGGTGGCCATTCGCGCATCGTTGGCGAGTTGCACCAAGCGAGCGAGCTGATCGCGTTGGCCTTCGCAACCGCTGGCGATGTTATTGGCACTGTCGATGATGAAGGCGGCGTTGGCGAGCACCTGGTGTTGCGTTTCGAGCTGCTCGAGCTCACCGACTTGGGGGTTCAGACTGTCGAGCTCGGCAATTTGATAGGTGAGTAGCGCCTTGCGGGCGTCGAACGCTTCGGTTTGCCCGGCGAGACGGGTGTAGTCCTCTTGCAAGACTCGCCAGCGCTGGGCGGTCTCGCTGACGTCGACAATGAGCGCTTCCGCACCGGCATAGGTATCGAGCAGGTTGCGCTGAACAGGTCGACGCAGAAGCGATTGGTGGGCGTGCTGGGAATGGATGTCGACCAGCAACTGTCCAAGATCGGCACAGTCTGACAGTGTGGCCGGGGAGCCATTGATGTAGGCGCGGGATCGACCCTCGGCAGTAATGGTTCGGCGCAGGATGCAGTCACCCGAGGCATCAAGGTCACGCTCTGCCAGCCACACCTGAGCGCGGGTATTGAGGCCGACATCAAAGCAGGCCGCGATATCGGTCCGCGCGGCGCCCGGACGAATCGCCTTGGAGTCAGCACGATCGCCGATGCACAGTCCGAGTGCGTCGAGCATGATCGACTTGCCCGCCCCGGTCTCCCCGGTGATGCAGGTCATACCGGGGTTGAGGTCGACCTCGAGTTGATCGACAACGGCATAGTCCTGTATCGAGAGATTGATCAGCATGACGCGGTTCGCAAAGCTTTGGTGACGTTATAGCGCAGACTGACACAGGAGTGAACATCCTGAAACGCCTTCTCAGGGCGCAAAGGTCCACTTTAGGGTGTGCGGCGGCAGGCATCTTCACCTAGAGCGCTTTTTTGCGCGCGCGGCCTGTGCTACAACCCGTTTAGACCTGTCTGGAAGAGACCTCTGTTGGAAGCCCTGTCATCCCGCGCGTCGTCGCTACTGAAAACCCTCGTCGAGATGCACATTCGCGAGGGACAGCCGGTTGCGTCAAAAAACCTGCAGGGAGAGAGCGGGCTGTCGGTCAGCTCGGCAACGGTACGCAATATCATGTCAGAGCTGGAGGACCTGGGTTACCTCGCCTCCCCGCACACGTCTGCCGGGCGGGTCCCCACCGCGCAAGGCTATCGGGTTTTTGTCGACAGCCTGTTGCAGGTGGGCCCGGTAGAGCAGGGCACGGTATCGGCGCTCAATGCCGGACTCGATCCCAATCGCAGCTCCGGAGAGTTGGTACAGACCGCCTCCAACCTGCTTGCTCAAATTACCTACCAAACCGGCATTGTGACGGTGCCCAGGCCGGCCGCCAGTCAACTCAGACAAATTGAATTTTTGCCGCTATCCGGTGACCGGGTGTTGGCTATTTTGGTGATCAACGAGCGAGAGGTGCAGAACCGAATCATCCAAATGCAGCGGCCCATGACCGAGGAGCAGCTCAAGACCGCGGCTGAGCTCATCAATCAGCGTTATGCCGGCAATGACCTCACTCAGGTCAAGGGTCATATTGTGCGGGAGATGTCCGAGGCCCGTGCGCGCATCGACCATTATCTGGGTGCAGCGCTGGAGCTCGCCAACGCGGCGATTGAGACCGAGCAGCAACCCGAAAATTTGGTGGTCGCGGGGGAGGCCAGCTTGCTCAATCAAGCCTCACCCGAGGACATGCAGAAATTGCGCGAGTTGTTTGACGCTTTTGAGCGCAAGCGCGATCTGCTGGAGCTTCTGGAACGTTGTTCCCGGGCAGACGGGATCCAGATCTTTATTGGAGAAGAAGCCGGCTTTGATGTATTCGGCGATTTCAGTGTGATTACCGCGCCTTACGCGCAGGGCACCCAGTCCCTTGGCGTGCTCGGCGTCATTGGACCCACGCGAATGGCCTACGAGCGAGTGATTCCCATCGTTGATGTGACCGCGCGTATGCTGAGTGCAGCCCTCTCCAGATAGCGGGTTGCCATGACCAGTGGCCGTCCCTCGGCCATCAGTGCTCCATTTCACTCCAGTCTTCGTAAAGTTCGCGACAAAAACCTGTTTTCCCCTTGAAAACCGTCTCGGGCACCCCACATTGGCTGTCATGGTGGGGAATCGCCCCAGATTGACTGGAACACACAACGGAGAGCGCCCATGGCGGACGACAAATCAGAGGAGCCCGCAGAGCTCGAGGGTGATGGCACCCAAGCCGAGCAGGCTGAACCTGAAGCCGCTTCAAATGACGACCCCGAAGCGGCAGGGGCCGGCAATGAGTCGGATGAACCCGCTGCTGAACCGGATGTGCCTGAAAGCCTTGAAGACGCGTTGGAAGCGGCAAAGGATGCGGCGCTGAGGGCGCAGGCTGACGCGATGAATGTGCAGCGGCGAGCAGAACAGGAAATCGAAAAGGCCCGAAAATTTGCGTTGGAACGCTTCTGCGGCGACCTATTGAGTGTCGTCGACAACCTTGAGCGGGCGCTGGAGTCTGGAGGCAACGACCAAGGCGACGCCGCCTTGGCGGAGGGGGTTGAGCTCACGCGTAAAGGGTTTATGGATGTATTGGCCAAATACGGGGTTGAGCCGGTTGATCCTGTGGGGGAGCCCTTCGATCCCGAGACCGCTCAGGCGATGAGCATGGTCGAACAGCCAGACGTTGAGCCCAATTCGGTGGTGGCCGTGATGCAGAAGGGTTACCTGCTCAATGGTCGACTGCTGCGCCCGGCAATGGTGATGGTGTCCAAGGCGCCCAGCGACGCATAAATCAGACGGTTCGTGGGGAGCAAGTGCTTGAAATTGATGAGGCGGCCCCCATATCCACTCATAAGGAAGCTTGCCGGTACTGAAATACCGGCCGATAGGAGAAACAAGCATGGGTAAGATCATCGGTATCGATTTAGGTACCACTAATAGTTGCGTATCTGTACTCGAGGGTGGCAAGCCACGAGTGATCGAGAACGCTGAGGGTGGCCGCACCACGCCGTCGATTGTCGCCTATACCGACGATAATGAAATTCTGGTGGGCCAATCTGCCAAACGTCAGGCCGTGACGAATCCGCAGAACACCTTGTTCGCCGTGAAGCGACTGATCGGTCGTCGTTTTCAGGATGATGTCGTTCAGAAGGACATCAAAATGGTGCCGTATCAGATTGTTGAGGCTGAGAGCGGTGACGCCTGGGTTCAGGTGAACGACGAGAAGATGGCACCCCCACAAGTCTCGGCCGAAGTGCTGCGTAAAATGAAGAAGACCGCCGAGGAGTACCTCGGAGAGGCAGTCACCGAAGCTGTGATTACCGTGCCGGCCTATTTTAATGACTCTCAGCGGCAGGCCACGAAAGACGCCGGGCGCATTGCCGGGCTTGAGGTCAAGCGCATCATTAACGAGCCAACGGCCGCTGCGCTGGCCTATGGCATGGACAAGTCAGAGGGTGATCGCACGGTAGCGGTCTATGACCTCGGCGGCGGAACCTTTGACATTTCCATTATCGAGATTGCCGAAGTAGACGGCGAACACCAGTTCGAAGTCCTTGCGACTAACGGAGATACCTTCCTCGGAGGGGAGGATTTTGATCTGCGCCTGATCGAATTCCTCGCCGAAGAATTCAAGAAAGAAAGCAGCATCGATCTGCACAATGATCCATTGGCGTTGCAACGTTTGAAGGAAGCCGCAGAGAAAGCGAAGATCGAGCTTTCAAGCGCCCAGCAGACCGAGGTCAATCTGCCGTACATTACTGCTGACGCCACCGGTCCCAAACACCTCGTGGTGAAGCTGAGCCGCTCGAAGCTCGAATCGCTGGTGGAGGACCTGGTCAAGCGCTCGCTCGATCCAGTGAAGATCGCACTGGATGATGCCGGTCTTTCTCCCTCTGAGGTGCAGGACGTCATTATGGTAGGGGGTCAGACCCGGATGCCAATGGTGCAGCAGGCGGTGGCGGACTTCTTTGGTCAGGACACGCGCAAGGATGTGAATCCGGACGAAGCGGTTGCCATGGGCGCGTCCATTCAGGGTGCGGTGCTTGCGGGTGACGTCAAAGATGTGCTGTTGCTGGACGTCACGCCACTGACATTGGGTATCGAAACAATGGGTAGTGTTGCGACGCCGTTAATAGAGAAGAACACGACTATCCCTACCAAGAAGTCGCAGATTTTCTCTACGGCGGAGGACAACCAGACTGCGGTGACGATCCACGTCGTGCAGGGCGAGCGCAAGCAGGCGACGCAGAACAAGTCGCTCGGGCGTTTTGATCTGGCAGATATTCCGCCGGCACCGCGGGGCATGCCGCAAGTCGAGGTGACCTTCGACCTGGATGCCAACGGCATTCTGAATGTTTCGGCCAAAGATAAAGCGACAGGCAAGGAACAGTCGATCCGCATCACCGCTTCTGGTGGCCTCTCCGAGGGCGAGATTGAGCAAATGGTGCAGGATGCAGAAGCCAATGCCGAGGCCGACAAGAAGTTTGAGGAGCTGGTGGCCGCGCGCAATACCGCCGATGGTATGGTGCACGCCGCGCGCAAGACGCTTGAAGAAGCGGGCGAGCATGCGACGGAAGATGAGCGCTCGGCCATTGAGGCTGCGATCGTTGCAGCAGAAGACGCGATTAAAGGCGATGATGCCGCTGCGATGGAGGCGACGACGGCGACATTAACCGAGGCGACCAGTGGCGTGGCGCAAAAGATGTACGCTGCCCAGCAGGCCGAGGGTGCGGCAGCCGGCGCAGAGGGCGCTGAAGCCGCGGCCGACGAGCCGGATCAGGGTGATGTCGTCGATGCTGAATTTGAGGAAGTGAAAGACGACAAACGCGCATGATCCAAGGGATTTAGCCTGAGCAACGCGAGGATAGTGTTGCACTAAAATGCGCCCCTTTTGGGGCGGCAATCAAGACGCGGGTCATGGCATTCACCATGTAGCCCGCGTCCGTTTTTAAAGAGGGAGCGTGGCGTTTGCGAGAGCCCACGCCGAAATTATGTCGAAACGCGACTATTACGATGTGCTCGGGGTAGATCGATCGGCTGCCGAGCCAGACATCAAGAAGGCCTATCGCCGGATCGCGATGAAGTATCACCCGGACCGGAATCCCGACGATGCGGACGCCGATGCCAAGTTCAAGGAGGCCACCGAGGCCTACGAGATTCTGTCAGACGGTGAGAAGCGAGGTGCCTATGATCAGTTCGGGCACGCCGGCGTCGACCCGGCTATGGGGGGCGGCGGTTTCCAGGGCGGCAGTTTCTCGGATATTTTTGGCGATGTATTCGGCGATATTTTTGGCGGTGGTGGTGGCGGTGGTCGCCGGCAGGGCCCTCAGCGTGGATCCGATTTACGCTACACGCTGGAAGTGGCGTTAGAAGAGGCCGTGCGAGGCTCCACAGCGGAAATTCGAGTGCCGTCATTGCAGCACTGCGAACCGTGTGACGGCAGCGGCGCCAAGCCGGGTAGCCGTCCCGTTACCTGCGGCAGCTGCGGGGGCTCGGGTCAGGTCCGAACCCAGCAGGGGTTTTTTCAGGTACAGCAAACCTGCCCCACGTGCCGTGGTCGCGGCCAAACGATTTCTGACCCCTGTGTCGAGTGTCGAGGTCAGGGGCTGGTTGAAAAAACCAAAACCCTTTCAGTCAAAGTGCCGCCCGGTGTGGATACCGGCGACCGCATTCGCCTGAGTGGCGAGGGTGAGGCAGGACCCGCCGGCGGGCCTACCGGTGATCTCTTCGTGCAGATCGCGGTGCGCCAGCATCCGCTCTTTGAGCGTGACGGGCGCCATTTGTATTGTGAGGTGCCCATTAGTTTCGCCGACGCGGCGCTCGGGGGAGAGCTCGAAGTGCCGACCCTCGATGGACGTGTGAAGCTCAAAATTCCCTCCGAAACGCAGACCGGTAAGATGTTCCGCTTGCGTGGTAAAGGGGTAAAACCGGTCCGTGGTGGCCCGGTCGGGGATCTGCTGTGTCGCGCGGTACTGGAGACGCCGGTGAATCTGACTCAGGAACAGCGTACCCTGCTGGAGGAGTTTCGTGGCGCTTTGCAGGAAGGGGGCGAGCAGCAATCTCCCCGCCAGAGCAGTTGGTTTGAGGGAGTCAAGAATTTCTTTGATGGAATGACCGGATGACCGTACGAATTGGGATCACGGGCGCGGCAGGCCGTATGGGGCGGATGCTGTCGGAGGCGATTGCCGCCTCTGGGGGCGCCTGCACACTGACCGCGGCCATCGAGCGCGCGGAGTCATCGCTATTGGGCGCTGACATGGGTGAATTACTCGGGGGTGACACCACTGGCGTGATGATCACTGCCGATCTCTCGGCAGTCGCTGAACACATTGATGTCTTGATTGACTTCACCGTGCCTGAATCGACGCTGACGCAGGCGGCAGTCTGCGCGCGTCATGGTGTGCCGATGGTCATCGGTACAACGGGCTTCACAGACGCTCAGGCCGAGGCGTTGGCGGCGGCCACCGCGGAGCTACCCTTTTGTCAGGCGTCCAATTTTGCGCCTGGCGTCAATCTGACTTTCCGTCTCGCCGAAGCCGCTGCGCGCGCGCTGGGCGACTCGGTTGATATTGAGATCATCGAGACCCATCACCGGCACAAAATCGACGCTCCGTCAGGCACCGCGCTGAGCTTGGGTGAAGTCATCGCAGCAGCGCTCGATCGGGATTTATCTCAGGTTGCCGTTCACGGGCGCGAGGGTCGCACGGGCGCGCGCGATCGCGACGCGATTGGCTTTAGCTCGATTCGAGCGGGCGACGTGGTGGGCGATCACACGGTCATTTTTGCTGGCGACGGTGAGCGTCTGGAAATTACCCACCGCGCCAGCTCGCGTATGGCATTTGCTCAAGGCGCCGTGCGCGCGGCCTGCTGGCTGGCCGAGCAGCCTGTGGGGCGATACAGCATGCAAAACGTTCTGGCAGAACAGGAGGCTGATGCATGAATGCTTCTGCGCATAGTGTCGAAATCGACGAGAGCAACGCCCAGCAGTTACTCATAGAGGAGTCGATGACGCGACCCGTCGTCGTCGATTTCTGGGCCGACTGGTGTGAGCCCTGCAAGCAACTCATGCCCATCCTCGAGAAACTGGCTCAGGAGTACCAGGGCGCCTTCCTGCTCGCCAAGGTCAATGCCGATGAGCAGCAAATGTTGGCGCAGCAGTTGGGTGTTCGGTCATTGCCGACGATCATGGTGATCAAAGAAGGCCAGCCGATTGATGGCTTTTCCGGAGCGCAGCCCGAGTCCGCCGTGCGCGAAATGCTGGATAAGCACTTGCCATCCCCTCAGGCCGGTGCCCTCGTGGAGGCCGAGCAATTGCTTGCGGAAGGGGATGTGCCGGGCGCCTTGGCGCTGTATCGCAGTGTCTGGGAAGAATCCGGCAAAAAGTTGGAGATGACCCTGGCCTATGCGGGCGCACTGGTGACTGCTAATCGACTTGATGAGGCCGAAACACTATTACAGGATGTTCGGCTGGCGGATCAGGATGCCCGCTACGAGCAGCTGATCGCACAAATTGAGCTCGGTCGCGGGGCGGCCCGCTCGCCCGAGGTAGAGGCGCTGGAGGCGGCCTTAGCGGCCGATCCCGAGGATCACGCCACCCGAATTCAGCTCGCTGTTCAATTGAGCCAGGTCGCGCAATACCGGGACGCATTGGAGCACTTGTTGACGGTGCTGCGCGCCGATCGTGACTTCAACGGCGGTGAGGTAAGAAAGGTCTTTCTCGACACGCTGGCCACCATCGGTAAGGGTGACCCGCTCGCTGCGGAATACCAGCGCAAACTGTTCTCATTGATGTACTGAATAGCGATGATTTTGGCTCGCAGGTAGGGTTGCAATACGCCTTCAACTTGCCTACATTCTCTTTATTCAGAAAACATACTCAATATTCAAAAACCCTGTCCGATTAACCCATGCGTCGGGCACATTCTGCCGAGAGGTGAACCATGGATACCGCATATTCCAACGAAGATTTGGCTTTTCGCGACGAGGTTCGCGGATTTTTTGAGGAGGCGTATACGCCTGAGCTGCGGGCACGAATGCGCTCCAACCATAAGGAAGGCGCTGAAGAATGGCAGCGCAAGCTTTATGAGCAGGGTTGGGTTGCGCCTAACTGGCCGGCCGAGTTCGGCGGGACAGGCTGGACCGCCACGCAGAAGTACATCTATGAAACCGAGCGCTCTTTGGCGGGCGTCCCCAATGTGATTCCATTTGGCCTCGTCATGGTGGCCAACGTCATCATGGCCTACGGCACTGATGAGCAAAAAGAATATTTCCTGCCACGCATCCTGAAGAGCGAGGACTGGTGGTGCCAGGGTTATTCAGAGCCGGGTTCCGGTTCAGACCTTGCGAGCCTGAAGACCAAAGCCGAGCGAGATGGCGATGATTTTATTATCAACGGCGCCAAGATCTGGACAACCTATGCCCAGTACGCTGATTGGATCTTCTGCCTAGTCCGCACCGACAACTCAGGCAAAAAGCAGGAAGGTATTACTTTTATCCTGATCGATATGAAGAGCGAGGGCATTAAGGTCAATCCGATTATCTCGATCGATAACCATCACAGTTTGAATGAAGTCGAGTTCAGCAATGTCCGCGTGCCGGCCAAGAACGTGGTGGGTGAGATCGGCAAGGGCTGGACGGTGGCCAAGGCGCTGCTGGCTCACGAGCGCACGGGTATTGCCGGCGTGGCCGACGTGAAGCGCGCCGTGCGCGTGATCAAGGAAGTGGCCGCCAAGGAAGAAAACGGGGGACAGCGCCTTTTGGATGACCCCGGTTTTCAGCAGCGTTTGGCGGATATCGAGGTGGAGTTGATGGCGCTCGAGTTCACCGAGCTGCGCACCCTGGCGACTCAGGCCGCGGGTGGGTTCCCCGGGCCAGAGTCATCGCTCCTGAAGATCAAAGGCACAGAGCTCCAGCAGGCGACTCAGGAAATGCTGATGGAGATCGCTGCGTATTATCAAGGCGTGCTGCCCGTCGATCTGGATCCCGACGCGCTGGGCCACGAGTTTGCGACCGATGCGCGTCTCTCGTACATGTATGGGCGAGCGGCGACTATTTATGGCGGCTCCAACGAGGTGCAGAAAAACATCATCGCCAAGTACGTACTCGGTCTTGAGTAAGGGGATCTCTGACAATGAATTTTGATTTTTCAGAAGAACAGCAAATGGTCCGCGATTCGATCGCGCGTTTTGTCCAAGATGACTACGACTGGGATACCCGCAAAGCGATCGTCGCTTCGGATCACGGCATCAGTCGCGACAACTGGAAGCTCTTCGCAGAGCTGGGTTGGCTGTCCATTCCCTTTGCCGAAGAGCACGGTGGGTTTGGGGGCAACATCGTCGACCTGTCGGTGGTGATGGAAGAGCTGGGAAAAGGCCTCGTTGTAGAGCCCTTTTTCCCGACCGTGGTGCTATTTGGCGGGCTGGTCAAGCGAGCCGGCAGTGAAGCGCAGATGGCGGAGTGGTTGCCTCGTATTATCGGTGGCGAAGTGCTGGGCGCGTTCGCCTATGTAGAGCGTCAAAGCCGATTTGCCCTGCACGATTGCCAAACGACCGCGACGCGATCTGGCGACGGCTTTGTGCTCAATGGCGAAAAGGTCGTGGTATTTAATGGCGAACAGGCTGATCACCTTGTTGTGCTCGCGCGCACCTCCGGTGAGCAGTCGGATCGTGACGGCCTGTCATTGTTGATGGTTGATGCGAATGCGCCAGGCGTCGACAAGATGAGCTATGCCATGATGGACGGGCAGCGGGTCGCGAATATTACGTTCAGCGATGTCGCGTTATCCGCCGACGCCTTGTTGGGTGAGGAGGGCGCTGCGCTGCCCGTCGTAGATGCTTTGACGGATGAGGCGATCATCGCGCTGGCTGCCGAGGCGGTGGGTATCATGGCAGTGCTGAATGCCAAGACACTCGAGTACACCAAGACCCGCGAGCAGTTTGGTACGGCCATTGGCTCTTACCAAGCCCTTCAGCACCGCATGGTCGATACGATGATGGCCTACGAGCAGAGCAAGTCGTTGCTGTTTAAGGCGCTGTGCGAGTACAAGCAGGATCCTGCGGCGGCTGCCGAGACCATCCACGCCCTCAAAGTCCTGATTGATCGAAATGGTAAGCACATCTTTGGCGAGGCTATTCAGCTGCACGGTGGTATGGGCATGACGGACGAGCTGGATATTGGCCACTACGCCAAACGTCTCATGATGATCAACACAACCTTTGGTGATGGTACCTACCATCGCAACCGTTTCATCGAGACGGCGTTTGCTGCCTGACCATGGAGCTGCGAGACAAGGTCGTTGTGGTAACGGGCGGTGCCAGCGGGATTGGCACTGGCCTGTGTAGACGGTTCAGGGAGGAAGGGGTTCGCGGCCTGGTTATCGCTGACCTCAATGGCGATGTCGCGGCAGATCTTGCAGCAGAGGTGGGTGGTAAAAGCTACGCGCTGGATGTCAGAGATGAAGCTGCGCTCGCGGCCATGGTGGCCGAGACCGAAGTAGAGTTTGGCCAGATAGATCTGTTTTGTTCCAACGCGGGCATCCTGAATCTCGACGACGGAAATTTCTGGGCCACTTCCAGTCCCAATGAGATCTGGCAGCGCAATTGGGAAGTCCACGTGATGGCGCATATTTATGCGGCGCGTGCTTGCCTGCCCGACATGATCCGACGCGGCGAAGGGTATTTTCTCCACACCGTGTCTGCCGCCGGCTTACTGACTCAGCCCTATACGGCTGCCTACGCTACGACCAAGCACGCCGCCATTGGGTTTGCTGAATCGCTGGCGATCACTCATGGTGATGATGGCGTCAAGGTGAGTTGCCTTTGCCCGCAGGCGGTCGATACTGCGATGCTGGGCGGCACAGATGGCGGTGCGGCGGGCCTGGACGGGATACTCAGTCCAGCACAGGTCGCTGAGGTCGTCGTTCAGGGGCTGCGCGAGGAATCCTTTTTGATTCTGCCTCATGAGCAGGTCGAGCAGTATCATCGCAATAAGGGACAAGACTACAACCGCTGGATTGGCGGGATGCGGAAATTGCGCCGGAGCATGCGCCCACCTACACTGCCCTGACGTTTTCCCAAGGGTTCTCAGTGGACAAACAACAGCGCTTCGCCCGTGTTGTCTTGAACGGGTTCTACGCCTATTTCGCGGAGTTTGAAAATATCACTTTGGCAGCGCGCACCCGCTTTGAGCAGGCGGAGTGGGCGAGCATGCAGGATATCTCCAGTCAGCGGATTGATATTTATAAAGAAACCGTGATGCATACGCTCGGTGTTGCCCGTCAAGTTGCCGGTGAGCAAATCGAGGATCTCACCTTTTGGGCAGGCACTCGGAGCCTGTATGCGGAATTGGTTCAGGGCATGACCAATTTCGAGATCGCCGAGACCTTTTACAACTCTATTTTCAATTCCCATTTTGGCCATCGCTCTATTCGCAATGACTATGCCTTCGTATTTTCTCCGCAGGGTGATGTGCCGCCGGTCGACATGGGACGTGTCGTCAATCACTACCGGGTGGGCGACAACCTGGCGCAGGCTTTCACGCAATTGCTTGAGGACTACGCCTTCAACATTCCCTATGAGGATCTTGGCAGGGACGTCACCAGTATTGTCGGCGCCATCGATCGTCATCTGGCTACTCGCTTTGACATGAATCAGCCAGCGCTTGAGTTGCAAGTGCTGGAGCATCACTTCTTTCGGAATAAGGCGAGCTATATCGTTGGTCGGTTGTATGCGGCGGGCGAGCAAATGCCGTTTGTCTTGCCACTGCTGCACAACGATTCTCAAACGAATCCTGCGGTCTATGTCGACGCTTTCCTGTTTGGTCCGGATCAGGTGAGTCTGTTGTTTTCCTTTACGCGAAGCTATTTCATGGTGGACGCGTCGATTCCGTCCCAGTACGTGCTGTTTTTACAGCAGCTGATGCCAAAGAAGGAGATTTCCGAGATCTACAGTGCGATTGGTCACTTTCGCCACGGTAAGACCTATTTTTACCGCACCTCGACCCGGCACATTCGATCTACTGAAGACCAGTTCATCGTGGCGCCCGGCATTAAGGGCATGGTGATGGCCGTGTTCACGCTGCCGTCTTACGAGTACGTTTTCAAAATTATCAAAGACCGCTTTACGCCGCCTAAAGAAGTGACCCACCAGATCGTCAAAGACAAATATCACCTGGTGAAGCGCTGGGATCGCGCGGGGCGTATGGCCGACACTCAGGAGTTCAACAATCTGGTCTTCGATGCCAGTCGCTTTTCTGACGAGCTCATGGCCGAGCTCTCCGCAACGTGTCCGTCGCAGCTGCGGATTAATGGTCGCGCGCTCATTATCAAGCATTGTTATGTCGAACGGCGGATGAACCCGCTGAACCTTTATTTACAGGATGCGAGCGACGACGAAGTGAACGAGGTGATGAATGATTACGGCAACGCCATTAAACAACTGGCGGCGGCCAATATCTTTCCGGGCGACATGCTTTTGAAAAACTTTGGTGTGACCCGGCACGGCAGGGTCGTATTTTACGATTACGACGAGATTGAACCGCTACTCGACTGTCAGTTTCGCCGCATTCCACCCCCCCGTGACGAGATGGATGAGATGTCTGACCAGCCGTGGTATTCGGTGGGTCCTAAAGATATTTTCCCCGAGGAGTTTAGGCTCTTTTTCTCCGGCAACGCGAGGGCTAGAGCCGCATTTGACGCCCAGCACGCGGATCTCTATGACGCGGACTTCTGGATTGGTCTGCAAGACAAGTTGCGCAACGGCTTTGTGGAAGACTTTTACCCCTACCCACGGCGAGTGCGATTCTCGCGAAGACAGGAGCTTGCCTGACGATGGCATCCCTTTATCTTATTCGGCACGGTCAAGCCTCGTTCGGCAGTGCTAACTATGATCAGCTGTCGCCGCTGGGACAGCGGCAGGCGGATGTATCCGGCCAGTTCTTCGCTGAAACAGGGTTGCATTTCGCTCAGGCAGCCAGTGGTGACCTGTCGCGCCAGCGCGAGACGGGGGAGCGCGTGCTCGCCAGTCAACCGGCGCCGGCGACACTCCGAGTCGATCCCCGCCTGAACGAGGTCGACAACGAGGGCCAGATTGCGGCGTTATTGCCGATTCTTTGTGAGCGGGACAGCGCCTTTGCAGACCGCGTCAAAGCGGGGAGGAGCGACAGCAAGCAGTATCAAAAGGTGATTCAGGCCGTGTTCAATGCCTGGGTGTCACCCGATTGCCCCGATTTGCCGGGAACCGCGTCATGGCCCGATTATCTCGCAGGCGTGATCGGCGCGTTACAGGATGCGATGGAGCGCGCAGAGGGCGGCAGCGATACGGCGATTTTCACCTCGGGAGGCACGATTGCTACTGCCGTGAGCTGGGTACTCGGTGTGTCCCACGATCAGATTTATGGATTTTACGAGCCGGTCTTCAATTGCTCTATTACGCGATTAATTTTTTCCCGGAGCAGAGTCTCTCTCTCGAATTTCAACGACACAGCGCATTTGCAATTGCTGAGCCAGCAGCTGGGTGAAGCCTTGGTGACCTACCGGTGATCCCAGACTGATGACGGACATCTGGCTAGTACGTCACGGTGAGGCCGCGGCGGGCTTTGATCAGGATACGGACCCTGCCCTGTCGGCACTGGGGCGCGAGCAAGCCGCGCAGAGTGCCGAGCATCTGCTGCGACACGTTCCCGATCGCGCCGCACTGCTCAGCAGTCCCAAATTACGGGCGATCCAGACAGGAGAGCCCTTTGCCCACGCTCGAGCGGGGGCGTTGGAAGTCGATGAGCGATTTGTCGAGCTCCCCTCACCACATGCACTGGCTGCGCGTAAAGCCTGGATACAGGAGGTGCTTCAGGGTCATTGGAGCGGGCTGCCAGAATCTGTTCACCTATGGCGTGAGGAGATCAGCGCAGCGATTTTATCGTGCACCTCGCCGACGGTCATCTTCACTCACTTTCTGGTCATCAATGCCGTGGCAGCGCGAATGAGCGGTGAAGACACGGTGCTCCAGTGTTTGCCCGCGAACGGATCGGTGCATCATCTGCGCGTCGAGGATCAGACCTGGCGTTGGATTTCCCGAGGCGACATGCTCGAGAGCGTGGTCAACTAGTCCCGCTTAATTCGCATGAGTGACTCCTGAGCGGTGGAGGCGAGCAAAGTACCGTTCTGCGACCAGAGAAAACCGCGACTAAAGCCTCGCCCTCCGCCTGCCCGCGGGGTATCGCAGTCATAGAGCACCCATTCGTCCATCTTACCCGGATGGTGAAACCACACCGCATGGTCGAGGCTGGCAGCCATGAAATGCTTGATGGGGTTGGCGTAGGGGTGTGGATAGAACACCGTGCTCAGCAGTGAGTAGTCGGAAATCATCACCAGCGCCGCTTGGTGCACGGCTTTGTCGTCAGGTAGCGGACCGATGGCGCGAAACCATGATTGTCCTACCGGGGCTTGCTCTTCTGCCAGATACTGGGTCACCCGTTGTCGCTCGATCTGGTACAGATCAATCAAGTTGGGTTCGCCGGGCTTGGTGGTAAACCCACGAAAGCTCGACATATCGTCTGCCTCGGATCTTGGTGCGGCGACCTCGGGCATGGGGAGGCAGTGGCTGACACCCTCTTCCTCCCGGTGATAGCTGATCGAGGTGTTAAAGATAGCCTCACCCTTTTGGCGCGCGACGACGCGCCGGGTGGAGAAAGAGCGCCCGTCGCGAATAGGATCGACCTCAAAGTCTATTCTCGTCGCCGGGTCACCGGCGCGGAGAAAATACGCATGCAGGCTGTGCGCGCTCAGCTCTGCGTCCACCGTTTGATTGGCCGCCATCAAACATTGCGCCACCACCTGGCCCCCGAAGAGGCGTTGCTGCGGCATCAGACTATCGCCGATGAAAGTGAGGTCCGCGGTTTGGCGTGGCGTAATCTGCTCGAGCACTTCGGTAAAACAGCTCACGGGGTGTCCTTATGAAAGGGGGCGGAGCGGGGCCAGCCCGCAGAAAAATACTGAAAAATAGTCACCAGCACTTTGCTCGACGGCCTCAGTGGGCTGCCAGGTGTCGAGATCCATGGCCGCGTTCAGTGCGCCGGTTAGCAGCTGAACTACGATAGGGGCGGGGATGTCTCGAAACTGCCCGTCGGCGATCGCCTGCTTGACGTACGTCTCAAGTGTGGCGTGGACCGCTGCTAATCGCGCCAACAGGCGCTGCCGAACAGCGGGTGGCAGGGCGGTGATGGAATTAAAGTGCACCAGTGGCCCCTGATCTGAATTTTGCAGCGCAAAGATTTGCCGGCACGCCGTGTGCAGTTTGGCGGCGGGTGCCGCTTCTACTTGTTCGATGCCCGCCACAACCCGCTCCAGTTGATCGAGGGTGTAGTCATAGCACTGTGTGAGCAGCGCCTCTTTATTGGCGAAGTGATAGTAAAAAGCACCTTTGGAGACTTGTAACTGTTCGGCAATCTCATCAAGCGACGTACCGCTAAAGCCCTTTTGATTGAAGCAGCGGGTGCCAGCCTTAAGAAACGCTTGCTGTTTAAGGCGGTTCTGCGTCTCGCGATCAAAGGCCTCATCGTCGGCGGTGAGCGCCTTTGCGCCCGCGGCGTCGAGGGCCATGTGTTGGTCGGGTGACGACAGCAAGCCATGGGTGAACAGCTTGCGCAGCACCCCGATGACTTCTCGAGCCTCCTCTCGAGGCATTTCATAGAGCCAGTAAAAGGACCAATCCAGCGCCCCGACCATCGCCCGCATGGTGATCACCGGATTACAGTGACGGATCTGGCCCGCTTCAATCCCACGGTTGAGGAGATCAATCAATCGTCTCAGGAGCCCCCGGTACTGTTCCTCGAGGGCAAGGCGGTGTTCATCCTTGAGTGAGGCGATTTCCAGCGGTGCCGCGTAAAAATCACCCTCGCCGTCGAGAGAGCGGAGCGTCGTAGCGATCTGGCTTTCCAGAAAAGCCACCAGGGATTCGATGGGCGCGCTGTGCTCCTTTTCGGCAATATCTAGCTGCGCGTTGGCCTGACGCATGTTCGCGTCATAACATTGATAAATCAGATCTTCTTTGGTGGCGACGTAGTAATACAGGCTGGTTTTGGTGAGCCCCAACCGGCTGGCGACGTCAGCTAAAGTGGTGGATCTAGCCCCCTTGGTATTGAACAGTTTCGCGGCGCAGGAAAGCACGGCGGCGCGCTTCGTCTCGCGCTGCAGACCACGACTAAAGGGGGAGCGTTGTGCTGGGGCAGGGGTATCCAAAACGTCTTCGGGCAACACAACCCTCAGGGGGTCATTCTCAAAATTCGATAATTTGAACTTTAAGTATTTTTACTGAACCTGTCCATGTTTATCCGCGATCGACCTCCAATCATTGAGAGCCGGGCGGACGCACAACGTGCGTTGTCGCGGCGGAATCTGGGCGTGTGTTGGTCTCTGGGCGTCGCGGGTGGCTTATGCCACACTTCGCCTCCGAACCGATGAATCAGGGCGACTTTGTGTCCGACACCATCTCTTTTGTGCAAGAGCAGGGGATTGCCACGCTCACCTTCGATAATCCTGCGCGCCGCAATGCGCTGGGGGCGGCGGAGCTCGACGCCATTGAAGCGGCGCTTGGTGCGTTATCGACAGAGACGCGCGCCCTGATTATTACCTCGTCGGATGATCGAATTTTCTGTGCCGGCGCCGACCTGTCACAAATTCTGGAAGGGTCTTTGAGTGGAGATCGGTTCCAGTCGGTAACGAATCAAATCGCCGCGCTACCGATCCCGACGATTGCTGTCCTCACGGGTCACGTCTTCGGCGGTGGCGCCGAGTTGGCGCTGAGCTGCGATTTTCGTCTCGCGCGCGAGGAGATCATTTTGCGGATACCCGCCGCGGCGATTGGCCTGTGCTACCCGGTAGAGGGGATTGAACGTTTGACCCGGCGCCTCGGCCCGTCGCTGGCCCGGCGTGTGTTGGTGGCTGCCGAGACGTTCACCGCCGAACAGATGCTGTTCCTGCGGCTTGTTGACGCCGTGCATCCCGCGGCAGTACTTCGCGAGGCGGCGCTTGGCTACGCGGCGTCGCTACTCGCGCTGGCGCCCATGGCGGTGACCAGTATGCTTGAAATCATTCGGCAGCTTGAAGCAGGTGCGCTGGATCGCGATCATGCTGGAGCGCTGGCCCAGGCCTGCAGTGACTCAGAGGACGTTCAGGAGGGTATTACGGCGCAGCGGGAAAAAAGAGCGCCAGTGTTCCGAAACCAGTGATCCGAAACCAGTGATCCGACTGCTTGTGAAATGACTATGCTAGGGTTACTAGAGATTTGCGCTTTTACTAACTTATGTCCATAGCCCAGCAAAAGCTCGAGCAGATTCGCGCTCAGGTCCAGTCACACCTTGATGGCCGGCAGACGGCCGCCCTGACCGATGCCCGCAGAGCGGCGCTCGAAGCGACTATTCGAGGGCACCTCAACGCCCACAACGCCGTGATAGTGGCGCATTACTATACGGCGCCCGAGATTCAGGCTTTGGCGGAGGCGACGGGTGGTTGCGTGTCAGATTCACTCGAAATGGCCCGGTTTGGGCGCGACCATCCGGCGGAGACTTTGATCGTTGCCGGGGTCAGGTTCATGGGGGAAACGGCCAAAATACTCACGCCGGGCAAGCGTGTCTTAATGCCCACCCTCGACGCCACCTGTTCCCTTGATGAGGGCTGTCCCAGTGACGCGTTCTCCGCCTTCTGTGACGCGCATCCAGAGCGTGAAGTGGTGGTGTACGCGAATACCTCCGCGGCTGTGAAAGCAAGAGCAGATTGGGTCGTGACGTCCAGCATCGCCCTCGATGTGGCTGAACACCTTGCAGAGCAGGGCAAAGGTATTATCTGGGCCCCGGATCGGCACTTGGGAGATTATGTGCAGCGTGAGTCGGGCGCGGATGTGCTCCTGTGGGACGGCGCTTGTATCGTCCATGAGGAATTCAAAGCCCGGGGTATTCGCGACCTCAAACAGGTGCACCCGGACGCCGCGGTGCTCGTGCACCCCGAGTCGCCCGCGAGCGTCATCGAGCTGGCGGATCACGTCGGATCCACGACACAAATTATCCGCGCCGCCTGCGAATTGCCCCAGAAGACGTTCATCGTGGCAACGGATCAGGGGATTTTCTACAAGCTCCAGCAAGCGGCCCCGGACAAGACTTTTATCATTGCACCCACCGCGGGGCAGGGCGCCACCTGTCGCAGCTGCGCCAATTGCCCTTGGATGGCGATGAATGATCTGGAAGCCATGGCGGCGGTTTTTGACCGTGACGATAATGAAATTCAGGTGCCCGAGGCGTTGGCAGCCGAGGCGATGAAGCCACTGGAGCGCATGCTGGCGTTTGCCGAAACGCTCAATCCCTGATTGATGTGGCCGAGACGGGTATCAACCGGGATCCATTGCAGTCCGCATGTCCTGAATATCGCTCAACCGTTCGTTGATGAGCGAAGAGACTGTGAAGTCTCGCCCTACCAGCTCGAGGGCATAACTGAGCTGACGTTCAGCGGCGTCTAGGGCATTCACTAGAATGAAGTATTCGGCGCGGGATCGATGCAGACCGATAATATTACCCGCCAGACCCTGAACCTCTGCCAGCAGATACCACAGTCCCGGGTCGTTGCTCACTCTCCGGGATTGCTCGATCAGCACGGCCTCAGCGAGATGGGGTGAGCCCGCCTGATGCAGGGCGTTGGCATAGGACATCGTGAGCGGATGGTTACCCGGTGACAGTTCCAGACGTCGTTCCAGCGTCGCGACGGCGCGCGCTGCGTTGCCTCGTGCAACATCGATCTCGGCATCGGCGATCACGTATTCAATGCGATCGCTGTCACCCGACCAGATACTGTCTAGGGCGAGAGCAGCTTCATCCGCGCGGCCCGCAGCGGTCAGCGCCAGGACCAACCCATAGTGGGTGGCCTCCTGTGAGAGCGACTGTCCCTCGGCTGCCGACCGAAAGCTTGCCACTGCTTCTTCGGGCGTGGATGCGGCTTGTACGACGACCCTCGCGCGCATCAGTTGATAATCAAGACTGACCGAGCGAATTCGTTTCGGATATTGCATCGCGCGGGCGCGGGTATCGGCGATCCGTTTTTCCGACAGCGGGTGCGTGCGGAGGAATTCGGGCACCCGGTCACTCTGGCTATAGCGTGTCGCGGCATACATGCGCTCAAACATCTGCGGTGCGGCGTAGGGGTCCATACCCGCGTTATAGAGGGTCCGCAGTCCTACTCGATCAGCCTCTGCCTCGTTGGCGCGGCTGTAACGGAGCTGGGCATCCTGAGCCAGGCCCTGCGCCGCGGACATAGCGGCTAGCCCGGCATCGGTTCCTACTGTGGCGGCCAGCAACACGCCGGCCAGTAGTCCGGCCAACTGCATCGGACCCTGTTCCTGCGCCAACTCCATACGTCGCGAGAAATGGCGTTGGCTCAGGTGCGCGATTTCGTGCGCCATGACGGTGGCGAATTCGTCTTCGGTCTCAGCATATTGGAACAGACCACTGTGCACACCGATGACACCCCCGGGCACGGCGAAGGCGTTGATGGTGGGGTTGTCGACGATCACCAACTCAATCCGACGGTCCTGCAGCTCACTGTGTTGTGCCAGCTCGAAGACCAGGTTTTCAAGGTAGCTGTGCAGAAGCGGGTCGTTCATCAAGGGAGCCTGACCCCGAAAGCTTCGCAGCCACATGCGTCCCAGCTGGTACTCGTAATCTGCAGAAAACAAACTGGTGCTCGATTCGCCCAGATTCGGGATCTTGAGGTCCTCGGTGACGGCCCAGAGCGAGGAAGGAAGCGCGAGGCAACAAGCCAACAGGAGCGACCTAAGTGGCTGAGATAAAAGGAGCCGGGGATGCATGCCCGCACTCTAGCTTACTTGACGATTCACCGGGAGGTTGCAGGGAGTGTGAAAATTCGTTCTTGATCAGTCCCCTTGTGCAATAAGCGATATACTCCCCGCCCCCTCAAGCGCTGGTCACGATGTATGTCTGATCAAACCTCACCTGCCGAGTCAGTCGATGCGCGGGGAGAGCAGTGTCCGATGCCGTTACTCATGGCAAAACGCGCTTTGCGCGAGCTCCCCTCCGGGGCGGTATTAGAGGTGCTGTCTACCGATCAGGGTTCAGAGCGCGACTTCGAGAGTTTTGCGCGACTTGCGGGTCATGTTGTGGCCTGCGAGCGGTTGCTCGATGATGTACTGCGGCTGACGATCACCAAGGCCTGAGCCAAGGAGCGCCCGAGCGTGAGAGAAGTGTTAACAAGGTGGTACCAGCGCTATCTGAGCGAGGAAGAGGCGGTCATTCTGCTCATGCTGCTGGTGGTGGCCCTCGTGGTGATGCTGATGTTCGGAGAGATTCTCGCTCCGGTATTGGTCGCGGTGATTCTCGCCTATTTGATGCAGGGTGTGGCGAATGTGCTGCGGCATCGAGGAGTGCCGGCCGAACTTAGCGTCGCTTTGTCGACGCTGCTGTTTCTCGGTGGCTTCTTCGCGGTCTTGTTTGTTTTTGGCGCCGCTCGTCTGGCGCCAGTTGGTCGCTTTGGTCCGCGAAGCGCCCGCGATGATTGAAGCGGGTCGAAAGGTGCTGGTTACCCTTCCCGAGGAGTACCCCGTCTTTTTCACCCAGCAGCAGGTCAACGAGCTCACCGCGGCGATACAGGCCGAGATGGCCTCCGTGGGTCAAATTCTTGTGACCAAGGGCTTGAGCTCTATTCCGAGTATGCTGGCCGCCATTGTCTATCTGATCCTGATTCCGCTGATGGTGTTCTTTTTCCTCAAGGATCGCGAGCAGCTGGTGGGCTGGTTTGGTGGCTTTTTGCCTGAGAAAAAACCCTTGCTGGATCGCATCTGGGAGGAGCTCAACCTGCAGTTTGCCAACTATGCCCGGGGCAAAGGCATTGAGGTGCTCATCATCGGCGTAGCTTCGTATCTGGTGTTTGCGGTGTTTTCTCTCAACTACGCCGCGCTACTGGGACTGCTGGTCGGTTTTTCAGTGATTGTGCCTTTCATTGGCGCCATGCTGGTGACCATTCCGGTGATGATGGTCGCGTATTTCCAATTCGGTGTGACGCCCGATTTTTATTGGGTGGTCGGCGCCTACGTCGTAATTCAGATCCTCGATGGCAACGTGTTGGTCCCGCTCCTGTTTTCCGAGGCCGTGAATCTGCATCCTGTTGCGATCGTGATCGCGGTGCTGTTCTTTGGGGGGCTTTGGGGTCTCTGGGGCGTCTTTTTTGCTATACCTCTGGCGACGCTGGTCAGCGCGATATTGTCTGCCTGGCCATCGAGCGACTCGCTGGCCGTCTCCTGAGTAATGAACAAAGAGTGACTATTTAATGAGTGGATCATCCATAGGCCTGCTGGCCGCCTATCCTTCGCGTCTTGCACTGACACGACCAAAGCGAGCCGCGCTTGCCCTGAGCGGTATGGTGTTTGCGAGCCTGTTGGGGGCCTGTGGTCAGCCCCCCGCAACGACTCAGGGTGCCGACCCCGCCGTAATCATCAGCCCCA
>CALSVI010000019.1 GCA_943840615.1 uncultured Luminiphilus sp.
TGATGGGCCATAACAGGCGACGAGCCTTGTCGAGGTTGCCGTTATCGGGCCAGCTGTTCAGCGGCTCAAACCGCTGCTGACCACCATCAGCGCCACCGCGACCGTCGGTGGTGCGATAGGTCCCGGCACTGTGCCACGCCATACGAACGAAAAAAGGCCCGTAGTTACCATAATCGGCCGGCCACCATGGCTGCGAGGTGGTCAGTGTCTCATTGATATCGGCCTTCAGCGCTTCGAGGTCGAGTCGCGCAAATTCCGCTGCGTAGTCAAAATCTGCTCCTAGCGGATTAGCGCTGTGTTCATTCTGTCGCAAAGGCGTCAGGTCAAGACTGGCAGGCCACCAGGCCTGCGTGCTTTTGGGTGTGCTGCGTGCCATCGATTCAACGACGGGCAGAGCCACTAGCGCCGCGGCCAATGCGGTATGCACGATCGCTGTTTTCATTAACGTCACTTTCATCATGCTGTCCTCAAATAAAATAGGTACCACACCGCACACTGTAGTCATTTCGCGGTCGCATTGAAAAGCTGATTGTTTCGGAAAGGGCAATCGATTTTTACGATCATTAATATCGCGCACGGTTCCGTTAGGCTTGGCTAATAGAGAGACCTCAGCGTTTACACAGCCTTACCGACTCGCGAGAGTCGTCTGTATCAAGGCCTGTATAGTGGCTTCGAGCTGGTCGAGCGGTACCGCGCCGGAGCCGAGCACCGCGTCATGAAAAGCGCGAATATCAAAACGATCCCCCAACGCCTCCTGCGCCAGCTCCCGTAACTCGACAATCCGCAACTTACCAATCATGTAGGCAGTCGCCTGGCCCGGCATGGCGATATAGCGCTCGATAGCACGCTGGCAGTCGTACTCCGCGTTCGGCGTGTTGGCGACGAGATACGCGACCGCTTGTTCCCGCGACCATTGCTTGTGATGCAGGCCCGTATCCACCACCAACCGAGCGGCGCGCCACAGTTCCATCGCCAACCGCCCAAAATTGGAATACGGATCCTGATAGAAACCCATTTCTCGCGCCAGATACTCAGAATATAAGCCCCACCCCTCGCTAAAAGCGGTAAAGCTGGTGTGGCGCTGGAAATCGGGCACATCGCCCAACTCTGCCGAAATTGAGCGTTGTAGATGGTGCCCCGGCAAACCCTCATGAAATGCCAGTGCCTCGAGATCTGTGGTTGGCATCGAGTTCATATCGTAGAGGTTGGCGTAATAGATGCCCGGGCGCGAACCATCTGGAGGCGGGCTTTGATAGAAGGCCTTGCCAGCGGATTGCTCGCGATAAGCCTCAACCCGCTTAACGATCAAATCAGATTGGGGCAACAGACCAAAATAATCTGGGAGCCTCTGGGCCATATTGTCGATGGCAGTCCGCGCTGCAGTGAGATACGCGATTCGGCCCTCTTCGGTATTGGGGTAGCGTAATGACGCATCCTGTCGGACCTGATCGAGAAAGGCTGCGAGGTCACCCTCCTCGCCCAGCTCGTCCATGACCGCTCGCATCTCGTTATGCAGGCGCGCAACATTGGCAAGACCGGATTGATGAATTTCCTCTGGAGTCAGATCGGTTGTTGTAAACACCTTTAATCGGTTGGCGTAAAACGCATTGCCGTCAGGGAATCGCCAGACGCCGTCTTCTGGAGGTGCCATACCCTTTTGTGATTCAACCGCTGCAATCAGGCGTTGATAGGCGGGCTTGACCGACGTGAGTAATGCGTTTCGTGCGGCCTCTTGAAGACGCTCAAACACCGCAGGCTCCAGCCTGAGTGGCGCCAGCTTGTCGTTAAAATCGGACCAGATAATGGACGACGTGCCGGTGTCGTCAAAGGGCACACCCACGAGCACATTGCCCGCGGATTCTGCGATCTGCGGAATCATCCAGTCGACCAGATACAAGCCCTTGTCCATTCTGATCTGGATCTGCTCTATGACACCGTCAAAATACTGGGGCAGGTTATGGAGCCTCGCGATGTAATCATCAGCGTCCTGCTCTGAGGAGATGGTATGCACGTTCACCAGTAAACTGATCGGGCTGGTATGGGGTCCACGGAACTGATGAATCACATAGCGATGGTGTCGAAAACGCTCGCCGGCCAGTGTGCGCTCTAGATCAAGCCGATACAGTCGGTAGGAGAGTTGCCGCTCGGGTGAAAGTTGGGCGGTATCGATACCCTCTAAAAACGCCAGACGTTGACGGATCGTTTCCAGAGACTCCAATTGAAAAGACTCGGATACATCGTTCCATTGATCCTGCCGATCTTTGATACCAAGGTAGCTGGCACTGGCCGGGTAGCGGAGCCAGATCCTCCTCCCAGGTAGCGGTAAAGAAATCCTCCAGTCGCTGCTGCTCGGCTGATATTGGCGAGGCTGTGGCAACGACAGATTCCGGGTGATCCGTCGACTCGGCGCAGGACACTAATAGCACGAGCGCGCACAACCACAGCGCTCGCTGCCATCGCGCCAGACGAAAAGAAACCATCTGCGGCGTATGCAAACACAATAGCGCGCTACGTAATCCTCCTTGATATAAGTGATTCATCGGTCTCTCCCTGATTGGACCTCGTGCAAAGCAACACCACAGCATATTTTTACAGAATTGATGCGCTTTCAGGATACTCCTGAATGGGGAGGTACAGGCTTGGCCATAATACTGTATAAAAATACAGTATTATGGGGCGATGTCGCTCTGGCTTTGCCTTCGTTTTGATTTGCTGCCACTGGAAGCACTGCTGAAACAGCAGGGTCATGCCGGTCATGCGGCCACCATCGTCGTCGCCCAGCGGCGGGTGTTGGCCTGTGACGAACAGGCCAGTCTTGCCGGGGTAATACCAGCGCAAAACATCAGTACGGCACAGGCATTGCTCGCACACAGCGAATACCGGCTGCTAGAACGCTCACGGGAAACAGAACAGACCCTGCTACAACAACTCGCTATCTGGGCTTATGGACTGTCACCCCACCTTGAGCCGTGGCAAGACAACGCATTGATGATTGAAATTGGTAGCTGTCTGCGACTGCATCATGGACTCGATGCTCTCCTGAACCACGTCAACAATGAAATGAACTTACGCGGATTGACTGTCGCCATCGGTGTCGCGGAAACACGCACTGCGGCCTGGTTATTGAGCCATACCGAGCACGGCCTCGGTTGCCACCCCGAGCAGCCACTCACCGAACGACTGGCCTCTTTACCCCTCCATCTGATCAAAGCCGAGTTCCCAAAAGTTGTCGAAAGACTCGAGAAGACCGGCATACGGGACTTTCGGCAATTGCTTGATATACCCCTTTCCGCGCTGGGGAAACGTTGTGGGAAATCCTTTCTGAATTGGCTCAATCAATTAACAGGCAGGCAGCAAGAACCGATCATCACGTATCAGCCTCCCACACACTTTGAAGACACGCTCTGGTTCGGCTTCGATATCCAGAATCGCCAAGAACTCCATCCCGCCATGAGGCGCCTGCTGAGCCATTTCTGTCAATTTCTGATGAATACACAGTGCGTCAGTGGCGTGATTGAGTGGCGCTATTTGTTACCGCAGCGTCGCTTACAGCCGCCGCCGCAAGGGAACCCCGTCGCGCCCTTCAAGGTTTTTTCCGATACCGCCCGCCAAAACGCCGAACTCTGGTTCGAATTGTCCTGTTTACAACTCGATAACCAGTCACTCCCCGAGGGTATCGAAGGCCTCTCACTCATCGTTGAACAGCTCGAGGAAGCCTCTGCCACACCAGAGGATTTATTTCATGTGGGCGTGAATCCGGTATCACGGCACGAACTGGTCGATCGCCTACGGAGTCGACTCGGACTCCAGGCTGTCGGCTATCTCGACTCCCGCCCCGAGCATCTCCCGGAGGATGCCGTCATGGAAACCCATACCCTGCGGGCGCAGGGCAACCCGGATGAAGATCCGTTGAGGCAGCGCCCTTTCTGGCTACTACCAGAGCCTCAACCTATCCATGAGAACGCTGATCAGCTGTACTGGAATGGTGCGCTGGACATGCTTCATGGGCCGGAGCGCATCGAAGACCAGTGGTGGAGTACGCCTGTCAGTCGGGATTACTACATCGCCTGTACACCCCAAAAGCAGCCTATCTGGATATATCAGGACCGACATAACCGACGTTGGTATCTACACGGGCTCTTTGCTTAAGTGCACAGGGCCGCCTGCGCCAGCTCATCGAAAGATGGCTGACTTCAGGGGCTTTTTGCGAAACACCTCACTGACTGCTCGCCACCCTCTCGGCAGGGCTATCCAGCCAGACCAGTCCGGCAGGATCGAATCCCAGTTCGGTAATGGTCGCCAAAAATTGCTCACGCAACGTATCGCTGATCTGAGGTGTTCGTGCGAGCAACCACAGATAATCATGGTTAAAGCCTGAAACAAAGGCGTAGTCGTAGCCCTCACCCAGCTCGAACACAATATAGCTACCGTAAAAAGGCCCAAAGAAAGACACTTTCAAGTGAGCAACATCCGGAGACTGAACAAAGCGCGCAACCCCCTCTGCCTCGCGCCACTCGCTCTTCTCACTATCAAACCCTCGATTCAGGACCGCAATACTGCCATCGGGATTAGTGCGATACGTCGCAGTGACCTGACTGAGACCCCGCTCGAAACGATGGTCCAGCCGCGCGATCTCATGCCAGGTACCCAGATAACGGTTCTGATCGAACGCTGTGACGGGCTCAATACCATCAGGCACCCCGGTACACGCAGCCAAAAACAGGCACATCACACTGATCACTACATGGCGACCGCGTTGTAGATAGCTCACTGTCACTCTCCTTTTGCTACAGACTCCGAGCTGTGATCGAAGATCTCACTGACACGGCCACGGTAAAAAACAGTCTACGCTATTTCATGACAGCGCTTTTCAAGCGGGTACGGACACAGATAGAATACTGTTTATTTATACAGTACTTTTATCGTGTATGCAGAACTTCATTGTCTAAGTCACTACAGCTTTCTGCGTGGCGCCTCTGCGCCGGATGAACTCATCAGTCGGGCCGCCCACTGCGGCTATCATGCTTTAGCCATTACCGATGAGTGTTCTCTTGCAGGCGTTGTAAAGGCTCATGTCGCCGCTAAAGAACAGGGGCTAAAGCTGATTATTGGTAGCGAGTTCACCTTGACCGAAGGGATTCGATTGGTGGCACTGGTACCCAACCGTGAAGCCTACGGAGAACTCTCGGGGCTCATCAGCCGTGCCCGCCGACGTAGTGGCAAGGGGGAATACGTCGTGCACCTGCGCGACGTGATTTTTCATCTCAAGCGCTGCCTGCTCATTCTGTTACCCGATGACACCGACAACCAGAAAGTTCACCTTCAGCAACTCGCAAGATTATGTAAAGACCGTGTCTGGGTCGGTGTCAGCCGCCTACTGGGTAATGATGAATGGCGGCGCTTCAAGCACCGCTACCACCTGGCGCAGACCCTTCAGATTCCCATGGTGGCGTGTGGCGAAGTCCAGATGCACAGCGCCAAACGCAAGGCCTTACATGATGTCCTTACCGCCATCAAAATCCAAACTCCGGTGCAGCAACTGGGGCACCGGCGGTTGATCAACAGTCAGCAACACCTGCGCACACTCAAGTCATTGATCTCGCTCTATCCCGAAACACTCATCAACGAGACACGGCATATCGCCGACCGCTGCCAGTTTAGTCTCGACGAACTACGCTACGAGTACCCCGAGGAGGTCGTTCCGTCACATCACACCGCCAACAGCTATCTCCGACAGGAGGTGGCGACCGGTGCAAAACTGCGCTGGCCGGAGGGTGTCCCGGAGACGGTCCAAACCCGGATTCACCAGGAACTCGACCTGATCACCGAACTCTCCTATGAATATTACTTCCTCACCGTTTATGACATTGTCCGATTCGCCAAGTCACGCCATATTCTCTGCCAGGGCAGAGGCTCTGCCGCCAATTCTGTTGTCTGCTACTGCCTGCATATCACCGAAGTCTCGCCCGAGCAGATTTCGCTCCTGTTCGAGCGATTCATCTCCCGGGAGCGAGATGAGCCCCCTGACATTGACGTGGACTTTGAACATGAGCGGCGTGAAGAAGTCATCCAATACATCTACGAGAAATACACCCGTCGCCGCGCCGCGCTTGCCGCCACCGTGATTACCTACCGTTCGCGCAGTGCCGTACGCGACGTCGGCAAGGCCATGGGGTTTGATGCCAGCTTTATCGACGAGCTGGCGAACTCCCTGTCCTGGTGGAATCGGGAGCGAGAGCTGGCCAACCGCTTCCAGCAACAAGGTCTGACACGCTCGGGGCAACTCGCGGAACACTTTATGACGAGGGTCCAGGAGATACTGGGATTCCCGCGCCATCTCTCACAACATGTCGGTGGATTTGTGATCAGTCGCGGGCCAATTTCAAATCTGGTCCCGGTCGAGAATGCGAGCATGCCAGACCGCACGGTTATCCAGTGGGATAAAGAAGATATCGAGGCGCTGGGGCTACTCAAGGTCGATATCCTCGCGCTTGGCATGCTCTCGGCCATTCGCAAAACACTGGAAATGGTCAACCGGGATCACCCTGATATCCGTTGCATACAGGATATTCCGCGGGAAGACGCCGCCACTTACCGAATGCTGCAACGGGCCGACACGCTGGGCGTCTTTCAAATAGAGTCTCGCGCACAAATGTCCATGCTGCCGCGACTGAAACCCGTCTGTTTTTACGATCTGGTGATCGAAATCGCCATTGTGCGACCTGGTCCTATTCAGGGCGATATGGTCCACCCATATCTACGCCGTAAAGCTGGATTGGAAGCCGTCAGCTACCCCAACAAAGACATCGAGTCGGTCCTGTCGCGCACACTGGGGGTCCCTATTTTTCAAGAGCAGGTTATCCGTCTGGCCATGGTCGCCGCCGGATTCAGCGGCGGAGAGGCCGATGCATTGAGACGCGCTATCAGTAACTGGGGAAAGAACAGCAAGCTGCTTACCTTTGAGCGCAAACTCAAACAGGGCATGATCAATAAGGGATACACACCGGAGTTTGCTGAGCGCCTGTTCAATCAGATCAAGGGATTTGGTGGCTACGGATTTCCAGAGTCACACTCTGCAAGCTTTGCCTTACTGGCCTATGTATCTTCCTGGCTGAAATGCCATCACCCGGCCGCGTTCTATGTTGGACTGCTCAACAGTCAGCCAATGGGCTTTTATTCGCCTTCACAGTTGATACAGGATGCCCGACGGCACGATATTCTGATCTTGCCCGTTGATGTCAATCACAGCAGCTGGGACCATCAACTGCTGTCTGCAACAAACCAGCAGCAGCCGCCCATCAGGCTAGGGACTGAGATTAATCAAAGGCCTCAGTGAGACAGCAGGGAAGCGTATTAATGCGGCACAGCACGAACGTGCTTTCTCTGATGTCGCAGATTTACGACAGCGGGCATCGCTCGATCGCAGTCATCTGGAAGCACTCGCCGCCGCCGATGCACTCACCAGTATCAGTGGCCATCGCTACCAGTCCCACTGGCAGACTATGGCGTTAGAAGATCACCGCCCGCTACTCTCGGATGATCCCGGATTGCGTCATCATCATGATGACGGGGTCGTCTTACCGGCACCTAGTCTGGCCGAAGAGGTGATTGCAGACTATCAGAGCACAGGTCTGACTTTGCGTGCGCACCCCCTGGCGCTGCTACGCCAACAGCGACCCTTTGATCAATGCAGACGGCAAACGGAACTCGAGACGCTAGGCAATCACCGCTTCGTGCGAGTAGCAGGGCTAGTGACCTGTCGCCAACGACCGGGCACCGCATCGGGGGTGGTATTTCTGACGCTTGAGGATGAAACCGGCAATATCAATGTCATCGTCTGGCCCGCCATACAAGAGCGCTACCGACAAAGTTTGATGACTGCCCAGCTACTGCTAATCAAAGGAACGGTAGAGTCACGTGAAGGTGTCGTCCACGTGATAGCCGGAACACTCGAGGATTGCAGCGACCACTTGGCTGCATTGACCGTGCAATCCCGGGACTTTCATTGACCGACGCTGATCTGCCTTAACACAGCGGTCTTTCGCAGCAACGTGGGGTGATGGAAACACTCGCCAGCGCGCCCTAATCGACGTCAGACCGCACCTCAGCTTCTAGCCAGCCTCCGGCGTCCTCCCGCAAACGAAATTCAATCGGCCGACAGCAAACCTGACAATCCTCTATGTAGTCGACACCCACATCCTCAGGGTTCAGCAACACCTCAACCGACTCACCGCAGTAGGGGCAGTAGATACTGCTTTCCTGCAACCCCGGGTTAATCATGCGTCATTAACTGGCCTCTTGAAGCGCAGCAGATTCAGCCACCACCACTGCACGCTCGAGCACCAGTGAATCGTCCTCTATCGGATCGTCGCGGAACATCTTTCGGTCTTTTCGATAGTTCTGCGGATTCATCCAAGGCATCTGATCACCCTGCTTCGGGAAGCGATGCATCACACGCTGCATGTAACCAGCGGAAAAATCGTCGATCCAAAAACGCTGGCTCATTGACCCGGAGAGCTCCTCGGCGATACGAGGGGTTGCCGTGGTCTTACCGGTCACACGCATTTGATTGAGTAGTCTGCAGACCCAGGTAGCAATCAAATCCGCGCGCAGCGTCCAGGACGCATTGACATAGCCGAATGTGTGCACCATGTTGGGAACGTTCGAGCACATCATGCCCTTGTAGGTCCACTCATTGGCAAGATCGATGGTCTCACCATCGAGGGTGAACTCGGCCCCCCCCAGAACGACCAACTCGAGCCCGGTTGCGCAAACAACAATGTCAGCGTCGAGATGCTCACCCGACACCAACTGCACCCCTTGCTCGGTAATCTTTTCGATATGGTCAGTCACCACTGACGCCTTACCCGACTGAATCGCGCGGAACAAATCGTCGTCGGGTACCAAACACAAGCGCTGATCCCAGGGGTTGTAACGCGGACTGAAATGCTTCTCTACATCCACCATTTCACCGATTTCGTCGCGGACCTTTTTCAGTAGTGAACGCTTCAAAATGCCCGGAGCCACACGACTGAGCTTATACATCCACTGCTGCCAAATCGTATTTCGCCATCGAACAAGTCGATATGCGAGCTTGGGTGGCAGGCGCCGGCGGAGCCAATTGGCAAGGCCATCAATAGACGGTCTGGAGACCACGTAGGTAGGTGACCGCTGGAGCATTGTCACATGTGCCGCCTGCCGAGACATATTAGGGACCAGCGTCATCGCCGTCGCCCCCGAACCGATCACCACCACTTTCTTTTCAGCATAATCCAGGTTGTCTGGCCAGAACTGGGGGTGAATCCACTCCCCTTTAAACGACCCCTTACCCTCAAAATCGGGCTCGTAACCCTGGTCATAGCTGTAATAACCCGCGCACATCATCAGAAAACCGCAGCGGTACCGCCGAACACCGTCTGGCGTTTCAACCGTTAGCTGCCATTGGCTGCGCTCACTGCACCAGTCTGCACCAAGGAGCTTTTGGCTAAAGCGGATACGCTCGCGAAGGCGGTGCTCATCGGCTGTCTCGTTGACATAGCTAAGGATAGAGGGGCCATCGGCAATGCTTTTTTCCGCTTCCCACGGCTTAAAGTCGTACCCCAACGTGTGCATGTCGCTGTCAGAACGGATCCCGGGATAGCGGAACAGGTCCCAAGTCCCGCCGATCGCCTCGCGACGCTCAAGTAAGATGAAGTCACGATCTGGGCAGTCGCGCTGAAGGCGAACCGCGGTGCCTATACCCGATAGGCCCGCGCCAATAATGATGACATCGAATGCTTCAGCGTCCGCCTGCTGCATGGCAGGAATATCGACAGTTGAGTTCATCGGGCTCTCCATTAACCCCTGAAAAAGCGGTTTAAGTCCTACCTACCCGACGCACTGTTAGCGCATCCTAGGCGTGCCTCTTCAGGCCATTCGGACCCAAACAGACGTCTGTTCAAGGGCAAGCTTGGTGTTGGACTACTGTACACGGTTTTATGATGACCAGCGTTAGCCACTGAGGCCATAAAGCGGGCATCAGATCCCGCACTACTGGTGCTCACGCCCTTTGTTAGCCGCAATACGTAATCGCAATGCATTCAGCTTAATAAAGCCCTCAGCATCCGCTTGGTCATACGCACCACCATCGGCTTCAAATGTCGCAATATTTTCGTCAAATAGTGAATCAGACGACTGTCGGCCGGTAACCGTAACATTGCCCTTGTAAAGGGACACTCTGACCTCACCGTTGACCACCGACTGCGTCTGATCAATGGCCGCCTGCAACATATCGCGTTCGGGGGACCACCAATAGCCGTTATAGATCAGTTTGGCATAACGGGGCATCAACTCATCCTTCAGATGGGCTACCTCGCGATCCAACGTGATCGATTCGATCGCTCGATGTGCACGCAGCAAAATACTGCCGCCCGGAGTCTCGTAACAGCCACGAGACTTCATTCCGACGTAACGATTTTCCACAATATCGGCGCGCCCAATCCCGTTGGCACCGCCTCGCTCATTCAATGTAGCCAGCACCTGCGCCGGCGTCAGGGGTTGTCCGTCGATCGCCACTACGTCCCCTTGCTCGAATGTGAGCGTCAATTCCTCGGCTTGGTCGGGAGCGTTTTCCGGGCTCACAGTCCAGCGCCACATATCCTCCTCCGGCGGCAACCAGGGATCCTCTAGCACGTCGCCTTCATAGGAAATATGCAAGAGGTTGGCATCCATGGAATACGGTGACTTTTTCTGCGCATTGGCAAAATCTACGGGAATGCTGTGCTGCTCGCAGTAGGCCATTAATGCCTCCCGCGAGTTGAGATCCCACTCACGCCACGGAGCAATCACCTTTATTCCCGGTTTGAGTGCATAGGCACCCAGTTCAAAGCGCACCTGATCATTTCCTTTTCCCGTCGCACCGTGAGCGATCGCGTCTGCTCCAGTTTCATTGGCAATTTCAACCAGGCGCTGCGCAATGAGGGGCCTTGCAATCGAGGTGCCCAGAAGATACTCGCCCTCATAGACCGTATTGGCCCGAAACATCGGAAACACAAAGTCGCGCACAAAAGGTTCGCGAAGATCCTCGATGTAGATCTCCTTCACCCCAAGCGCCTGAGCCTTGGCATGTGCAGGCTCGACCTCCTCACCCTGGCCAATATCCGCCGTGAAAGTGACCACCTCGCACTGATAAGTATCCTGCAACCAACGCACGATAACGGAGGTATCCAAACCTCCCGAATATGCCAAAACGACTTTATTTATCGCCGCCATAACTCTGCCTACGAAAAACGGGGGGCGTAGTGTACGTCTGCGGTTGGCTCCGCGCCATAGAGGAAGCTGGCATCGACCGACCTCTGCTACACTGCACCCACTTGATAGGTGCCCGCAAACATGACCTCGCTGAACCTGACATTACCCGATGATTGGCATATTCACCTGCGAGACGAGGCGGCACTGAGCACAACGGTTCCGGATGTTGCGCGCTGGGCGGGTCGGGCGATTGTAATGCCGAATCTGACGCCACCCGTGCTGAGCGTGGCCGATGCCCTGAACTATCGGGAGAGAATTCTGGCCCATGTCCCTGAGGGCAATAGTTTTCAGCCCCTGATGACCCTGTATCTCACTGACCATACAACACAGACCATGGTGTCAGACGCCGCCGCGAGCCCTTTTGTGCACGGCATCAAACTCTATCCCGCCGGTGCTACCACTAACTCTGACGCCGGGGTAACCGCGTTGGAAGCACTCTACCCGATCATCGAAGCAATGCAGACTCACGACCTCCCGCTGCTGATTCACGGCGAAGTCACTGACCCAAGCTGCGACATTTTTGACCGCGAAAAAGCCTTCATTGAGTCGGCACTGATCCCCCTCACGGCACAATTTCCCGCTTTGCGCGTCGTCTTTGAACACATCACGACCCTCGATGCGGTCCAGTTCATCGAAGCTGCTGGCAAAAACGTCGCCGCTACGGTCACCGCACACCATCTGCTTTACAACCGCAATGACCTCCTGGTGGGCGGCGTCAAACCTCACTTGTTTTGCCTGCCCGTGCTAAAACGAGACCAGCATCAGCTGGCGCTGCGCAAGGCAGTCACCTCGGGCAACCCCCGTTTCTTTCTCGGCACTGACTCTGCTCCCCATACCCGGGATGATAAGGAATCGAGCTGCGGCTGCGCGGGCTGCTACACCGCCCACGCGGCACTCGCGCTGTATGCCGAGGTATTTGAAGAAGAAGGGGCGCTAGATCGTCTAGAGGCCTTTGCCAGCTTTCATGGTCCGGATTTCTACCGCCTGCCGCGTAATGCCACTTCGGTGACGCTCAGCAAGACTCCACAGGCTATCCCGGCTGAATTTCAGCTGGGAACCGATGCTTTGGTTCCGATTCGCGCTGGAGAAAGCGTGGGCTGGACGGTGACACCGGCGTCCTGATGACGGCTTCGAACCCGCCATCGATTCGAGACCGTTTCCGCGGCTTTCTCCCAGTCGTAGTCGACATAGAGACCGGCGGTTTTAACTGTCAGACCGACGCGATCTTAGAGATCGCCGTCACGATGCTGTCAATGACGGATCAGGGCGAGCTGGTGATCGACGAGACTCATAGTCGCAATGTCGAGCCTTTCGAAGGGGCTAACCTCGATCCGTCGGCTCTCGAGTTCACGGGCATTGATCCCGAAAACCCCCTTCGCGGAGCCGTTCCCGAAGACATCGCGCTGGGAGAGCTTTTTGGCATTGTCCGCCAGGCAGTGAAAGCTCACCAATGCAACCGTGCCATCCTTGTGGGCCATAACGCGCATTTTGATGCAGGATTTCTGAACGTGGCCACGGAGCGGCTGAGGCTCAAGCGCAATCCTTTTCACCCGTTTTCGCATTTCGATACCGCCACGCTGGCCGGCCTTGCCGTGGGACACACTGTGCTGGCGCGCGCCTGCGCACTGGCAGAGATCCCTTTCGATAACAACGAGGCTCACTCGGCACATTACGACGCGACGAAAACCGCTGAGCTATTCTGCCTTATCGTGAATCGGTGGCAGTCGCTGGGAGGCTGGACGCCTCCGGCGCCGACTGAGGCCCCCGAATAACCCGTCCCGGATATTTCCCAGTGCTCACTCCACTGTGGAACGTCACCTGGCCAGACTTGATCGTGTAGTCATAACCCGAAGCGGTTTGCAGCAAGCGACGCCCTCCCGCCGGCAAATCAAAAGCGATCGTCGGAAGATGGAGTTGCAGCGACTCGAGATCAATGACGTTGAGGTCCGCCAGTAACCCCGGCGCCAAAACGCCCCGGTCTTCAAACCCATAAAGCCTCGCCGTGTCATGGCACTGGCGCTTGATCGCTTGCGCTAATGTCATGCGGTTTCCGTCTCGATCCCGAACCCAATGCTGCAACATAAACGTTGTGGCCGCTGCATCGCAGATTGTCCCGCAATGGGCACCGCCGTCTGAGAGAGAATTGACACAGTCGTCGGAGTCGAGTGCTCCTTCGAGAAAGTCCAGATTACCGTTGGCGTAGTTGAGAAGCGGGAAATAAATAAGTCCCGAGCCGTTCTCACGCATCATGAAATCGTATACATATTCTTCCGGTGCCACCCCCGCCACCTGCGCTCTCTGCTCGATCGTCTGCTCGGCCGTGGGTTCGTAATTAAACCCGGGGAGCATTTCATACTGCATGGAGAAAGCGCTCTCCATGAGATCTGCAATCAGCTGTAAATCGCTGCCGGTCGGCTCGCCCCGCTCTGCCAGCAGCCTCGCTCGGAATTCGGCGTCCTGCAGGGACTGCCACTGCTCCTCCCAGGGCTTGTCGGCAATCGCCTTCCAGCTGGGGCGCTGAGAAAAAGGATGGAAGGTGGCACGCCAGCCGAGGATCAGGCCCGTACCTCGCATGGAGATCTGCGCAACAATGTTGCCGCCTTTGGCGTTCTGGTCGCGCATTTCGCCGAGCTGGTCCTTAAAAGGCAAGCTCTTTATCGGAGATTCGAGCGCGGTAAACGTGACCGGCGCACCTGTCTCCCGGCTTAGATCGCCCATCCACTCGAACTCGTTCCACTCGGGCAGAAGATCACTCGCCATCTCGAACACCCCGTGCCCTGCCCGCTTTAACGCGCGACCAATACCCAGCAACTCCTCTTTCGTCGCGGTCGTTCCCGGCACCAGTTCACCCTCAATCGACTTGTGGAGGATAGTGCGCGAGGTGGAGAAACCAACAGCCCCTGCCGCCAGTCCTTCCTCAACGATGGCCGACATCCGCGCAATCTCAGTCTCTGTCGGCTCTTGATTGGCTGCGCCCCGATCGCCCATTACGTAGGCACGCACGGCGCCGTGCGGGACTTGAGCGGCCACATCAACCGTGCGATCCAATCCTTCAAGTGCATCGAGATACTCAGGAAAGGACTCCCAGTTCCAGGTCATACCCTCGGTCAGAGCACTGCCGGGAATATCCTCAACGCCCTCCATCAGTCCGACCAACCATTCCCGCCGATCCGGGGCGGCCGGTGCGAACCCGACACCACAATTACCCATTACGACAGTCGTTACACCATGCCACGATGACGGTGCCATCTCCTGATCCCAGGTGGCCTGACCGTCATAATGCGTGTGAATGTCGACGAATCCGGGTATGACTACTCGACCTCGGGCATCAATTTCTTCTGTGGCCGCCTCTGACAGGTCGCCCATGGCAATAATGCGATCGCCGACAATGCCGATGTCCATGATCTGCCCTGAAGCACCTGTGCCATCAACGACCAAGCCGCCAGAAATTTTCAAATCAAACATCTCTATTTTCTCCTGCCATCTCGGGATCACTCGGCGAACCGCAAGCCGGAAAGTCAGTTATTCCCGCGCTTCCCCGCTGAGGTCAACCAATATCTTATCCATTTCTTCCAGCAACTGCTCGACCGAGGTCAGACCCTGCAGCTGATATTTGATTGCTTCGTCGATGGGGAGCAACTGTGCAAGCTGGGCACTCACACACCATGCATCGGTCATGTCGCTGTTCAGTTGCAACCGCCGGATCTCGGGATGTCTGAGCAGACCCTCAAGGACCTCGGCCAGGCCGATATAAGCATCAGGCAAAGCAACGGGTGCAGACGTGTCATGCAGCAGCACTTCGGCTTTCACTAATCCATCCGGTTCGCGCCAAACCGACTGCACATCAAACCGCTGCTGGCCCTCAATCAAGATGCCCAACAGTCCATTGGGGAGCTGATCCCAGTCGACAATCCGGGCGTAAGTGCCGTACTCCCCAACATTCGGCGCATCGAGCGTTCCCCCCGATACTTCCGAACCCTGCTGCAACCACACAACCCCAAAACCCTCGTTCTCACGCATACAGCGCGCGACCAGATCGAGATATCGCTGCTCGAAAATCTGCAATGACAGTCGACCTGCTGGCAGCAGCACGGATGACAACGGAAACAGTGCGATCTCTGACATCAGGCTACGAAGCCGTATCGCGCTCTAGCGCGCCCAACAGCACAAGCGCCTCATCGCGACTGCGGCCACAGGTAGACGGCTCTGGTTGAAATTGCTCACAAACGGCGGGGCGTCGCGAGTCATCGAACAGCCCGCACCGCGCATCGGATAACAGGTGTGCGCAAACCTTACCGGCCGGTTTGCCGTTGGGCATACCCCAGAAAGGCCGGGTAATAGCCGGTGCAATACAGCAAGCGCCGCAATACGGACGGCAATCCATCAACGAGCCTCTGGTCCGAACGGCCTGAAAATCATGATTAACTGCGGGAGCAACAGCAGGGCCCCCGCCACGGCAGTGATCATCGCGACCACGGTCAGCACTCCGAAGTAAAGACTCGGGGTAAAGTTGGACAAGGTGAGCATGGCAAAACCCACCACCACGGTGAGCGTGGTGTAGTACATCGCCCTGCCAATACTACCGTGACTCCGCAGCATCGCAGCGCGGTAATCGTGATCAACCGCAATCTCTGTCCTAAAGCGATGTAGATAATGGATGCAATCATCGACACCGATGCCCACGACAATCGCAGCAATCGTGATAGTCATGATGTCCAGAGGAATGCCGGCCAACCCCATCAACCCCAACACCAACCCAGCAGCGAGCACATTAGGAGCGAGCGCCAACAAAGCGATGGAGAGTGATCTGAACAATATCCAGAACATCAGACCTATCGCCAGAAAAACCGCGCCAAGTGTCATAATTTGCGACTGAAATAAGCTCTGCAGCACATTGTTGTAGAGCACCAGTAGCGATGTGAACTGCAATCGATCGGGCGCTATTCCTGTTTCCTCGAGAATCTGTTCCCGCAGCTCGCGCAGATAGGCATCGCGCCGCAGCGATTCACTGGTCTCCATGACCCGAACACTCAGTCGCACCTCTTGCTCATCGGGAAAATAAAAGGGTGTCACGAGCGCGTCATTCACATCGTCGGGCAGGCTGTTCTCAATAAGGGCCAGCTCTACCCCGCCCAATTGTCCACCATAGAGGTCGTCCATCACCTCGAAAGCCGTAGAGAGCGATAGCACCTTTCCTGATTCTTGTCGGCTCTCGATGATGCTGTGCACCTGATCGACCAACCGACGCCCCGGTACTGAAAACCAATAGCCTGTTTTAACGCTGTCTTCGGCACCAAAGCCGAAATCAATGTCGAACGCATCATCAAAAAATCCGTCATCGTCCCAGTCTTCATCCCCGACCACTGCGCTTTCCTCTGCAGCATCTTGCGCCATCTCTGTCGGTGCCCGAAGAATGACATCGAGCGGGATCGTGCCACCGAGTCTGGCGTCGAGGAGCTCCATCCCCTGATAGATCTCGGTGTGCTCCTTGAAGTAGTCGATGAATCGATTCTCGACCTCGAGCATACGGATCCCCACAGCAGAGAGCGCCACCAACCCCAGTGTCACGGCAATGACGGCGCGCCCATGTTGCTGTACGACTCCCGCAAAGCGCGCAGTGAAGGGCTTGTCGGGCTGACTGCTTGCCGGCAGCGGTCTGTCGGGAATAACCACCATCAGAGCGGGCACTACCGTAAATGCGGAGCAAAACCCCAGAACGATGCCGGTTGTCATCATCCAGCCGAAATCGATCACCGGTTGCAAACCCGCCACCACCAGTGAGGCGAAAGCGACGATGGTGGTCATAGCGGTATACAGACAAGGTACGAGCATCAATCTTGCCGCACCCGCTGAGAGCAACCGACGCGGCGTCTCAGGTTCCTGTCTTTGTAATTCGCGATAGCGCACGACGAGGTGAATGGACAGTGACAAGGTCACAATCAATAAAACGGCCACAGAATTTGACGAAATTACCGTCATACGCCAATCGGACCCCGCCAACACGCCTAACAGCAGTGTGGCCGTAGCACTGCACGTCACCAGTGGAATGAAAACCCATTTCAAACTCCGAAAGATAAGCCACAACATCATCGCCATAACCGCGAGAATGGCAGTGCCAAATGTGACCAAATCCGAGCGCACAAAAGTCATCATGTCTGCCGCGATCATGGGCACGCCGCCAACAAAAATCTTGGCGTACGGTCGGAAGCGCTCTGCTACGTCACGAACCGCTGCCACCATTCGATCTCGCTCACTACCGATCCTTGCCAACGCGAGATCGTAGTCCGCCTCCACCTGCTCCAACCGACTCTGACCGGAGGCATTTAATTCGCCTGCGCGCGCGCGGCCTCTCAAACGCTCCCGTTCGTCTAATAACGCCTCCGCCTGCTCATCGGCTTGCAAAGCCACTTGAACCGCCGTCAGGTCACCGCTCTCACTGACCAACAGGTTGCGATAAATGGGGCTGGTGGTTAGCTCAGTGAGCGCTAAGCCCCGATCTACATCAGGATCACGCAGCGTCGCGATACTGTCTGCGCGGGCGAGATCGGTGAGAGACAGAGGCGGACTTTCCAGCAGCGGCACATCGAGTAGCGTCGTTACACCTGCCACACCCGGCAAACGGGCCAGTTCATCTGCCATCGCGGAAAGCGGCTCTAGCGAGTCTGGCGAAAGCAGCGGTACGCCTGGCTCCCAGGTCAAAATCAGAAACTCGTCTCCCGCATACTTTTCAGCTGACTCCCGAAAATAGGCCAGATCAGGATCGCCCTGCAGTAGCAGTGAATCCGAGGAAGCATCCAGCCTTAATTTGGGCAGTTGGATCAGTGCCACACCGATCACCAAGGCGAAACACAGCAGTATCCACAAGGGTTTGCGCAAAATCAGCGCATAGAATCGCTCTACCATCGTCACGCTGTTGCCCGCGCCTCCAGTTGTGTCATGAGCTGATGATGGAGACCGCCAAAACCCCCGTTACTCATCACCACGATGGTATCGCCGGAAGTGGCCAACGCCAGCGCTCTGTCAATCATTGTATCGATACTTTGAAAGACCTCTTGTTCTGGCGCAGCGCCTACGGCACTGCCCAGCTCCCAGTTCATCTCTGCCGGCTCAAACCACAGGGTGTGGTCTGCCGCCCGAGCAGCCGCGGCGAGATGTGCCCGATGCTCTCCCATCCGCATGGTATTGGATCGGGGCTCAATCAGAGCGATCAGCTTGCCTGCCGACGTTTGCGGCCGCAGCGCTAAAAGCGTGCTCTCGATAGCAGTGGGATGATGCGCAAAATCGTCATAAACCGCTATATCGCCGGGTTTGCCGAGTAACTCCAGTCGACGCTTGACCCCCTTGAATGTGGTCAGCGCCAAGACCGCGTCTTCCAATGAAATACCCACATGGGCCGCAGCCGCAATCGCGGCCGCTGCATTGGCCGCGTTGTGAGCCCCAATGAGGGACCATTGTAGTGAAGCCACAGCGCCATCGGGAGTACCGATCTCCACCCTGTCTGCCTGCGCAGACAAGGCTCGCCAAGACCAGCCGTCATCGGCTGACGCTTGCACAGTCACCGTAGGACTCCAGACACCTCGCTCCAGCACCCGGTCGATCGCGGCACCGTCACCCCGAATAATTAAGCCCTCAGCCGGAATACAGCGCACCAAATGATGGAACTGAGTCTCGATAGCGGCCAGATCCGGAAAAATATCGGCGTGGTCATACTCCAGATTATTGATGATCACGGTCTTAGGGCGGTAATGAACAAACTTGGAGCGCTTGTCGAAGAAGGCAGAGTCGTACTCGTCTGCTTCCACCACAAAATAGCGGCCACCGCCCATTCGCGCCGACACACCGAAATTGGAGGGCACGCCACCAATGAGAAAACCCGGCTCAAGCCCGGCGCAATCCAAAATCCACGCCAACATACTGGCAGTGGTGGTTTTACCATGGGTTCCCGCCGCTGCTAGTACCCATTGATCATGCAGAATATGTCGTCCCAACCACTCGGGCCCCGACGTGTAGTGAAGGCCCTCATTGAGCATTGCCTCAACAACGGGCTGCCCACGAGACAGCGCATTGCCCACCACCACGCATCCTGGCGCTGGTGACAATTGCTCGGCCTCATAACCGTCTACCAGGGAAATGCCGCTCTCCAGAAGCTGGGTGCTCATTGGCGGGTAGACGTTGCGGTCCGATCCGGTCACTGAAAAACCGCGCTCCCGAGCGAGCAGCGCAAGTCCGCCCATGAAAGTGCCGCAAATACCCAGAATGTGAATGTGATCGGACAAGGAGATTCTCCACGCAGGGGGGAGATTATCACGGGCAGTTTGCCATTGGGTCTCACGAGGTCTACGGTACGCACTCCTTGTCAGTCCAGCCAAATTTTTGATCATGAGCAAGCGCAATCTTTTCTATGCCCAGTCCGGCGGTGTCACCCCGGTTATCAATGCCTCCGCGGCAGGTGTCATTCAAACCGCCAGAGCGCATCCTGAGCGGATCGGTAAAGTCTTGGCCGGGCAAAACGGGATTCTCGGCGCATTGCGAGAGGAACTGATTGACACGTCCCGGGAAAGCCGCCGCGCCATTGATGGACTGATGAGCACGCCAGGTGGCGCTTTCGGCTCGTGTCGGTACAAACTGAAAAGTCTCGCCGAGAATCGCCACGAGTACGAGCGGCTCATCAACGTTTTTCGCGCCCACAACATTGGTTACTTTCTGTATAACGGAGGGGGCGATTCAGCGGACACCTGCCTTAAGGTGTCCCAGATTAGCGCTCAGATGGGTTATCCCATTCAGGCCATCCACGTGCCGAAAACGATCGACAATGACCTGCCGCTCACCGACAACTGCCCCGGATTCGGTTCCGTAGCGAAGTACGTCGCCATCTCCACTCGCGAGGCAGCACTGGATATCGAGTCGATGTGTGCGACCTCTACCAAAGTTTTTATCCTCGAAGTGATGGGCCGACATGCCGGATGGATCGCCGGCGCCAGCGCCCTCGCAGCTAGCGAGCGAGGTGATGCACCCCATATCATTTTGCTGCCCGAGATTGCTTTTGATGAGGAGCGGTTTCTCAGCAAAGTCTCGCAGTGTGTCGACCGGCACGGTTACTGCGTGGTCGTCGCCTCCGAAGGCACCAGCACCGCGGATGGCCGGCTACTCTCAGATCAGGGTGAGCGCGATGCCTTTGGCCACGCCCAGTTGGGTGGCTTGGCGCCACTGCTCGCAGCAATGGTGAAGGAGCGACATGGGTATAAGCACCATTGGGCGGTCGCAGACTACTTGCAGCGTGCCGCTCGCCACATTGCCAGTCAAACTGACGTCGATCAGGCCTTCGCGCTGGGTGAGGCCGCAGTAGGGCTGGCGATCGACGGCGCCAATGCCGTGATGCCCGCCATCGAAAGGCTGTCCACCCGACCCTATCGCTGGCGTATCGGCACTGCGCCGCTGCATCGTGTCGCCAACCGCGAAAAGAAAATGCCTCGGCGCTTCATTACCAAGGACGGTTTTGGCATCACAGCAGCAGGCAAAGCTTACTTCGAACCGCTCATTGCGGGTGAGGCGTACCCCGATTACCAAAAAGGGATGCCCCGCTACACGCGCTTAAAAAGGGTGTTGGTGCCCAAGCGCTGCGACCCTTGGTCTGAATAGCCCCCTCTTGCAGTCCGTGAGGCCCTGCTGACGGCCGGGCCGGCTTTATATCCCGTCAACAAATCTGGCTAGCAGCGCCGCTGCTTGCGGCTCGATCACCCCCAACATTGCCAATGGCTCATGGGTAATACCTAACCCGTCCGGCTCTCCCCGCCACAGAGGCATTAGCGTTTCCAGTGATTCCGCGTTTTGGTAATGGCGCGCGACAGGGCGATAGCTGATATGCCAAGCCTCCGGTGCAACGCCACCCCGGTCGAGTGCATAAGGCTTGAAAAACCCTTCCGCGTCGTCAGCTTGCATCCGCTCATCCAGCCAGCGTGTCATGTCTGAGAACACGCCACCCATCTCGTATTCAGTGGGAGACAAACTGAGCTGATAGTCCTCGCTAACCGCTGCGGCGTCCCAAATATCAAGGTCGGTGCCCCAGTGATGCCTCGACGTACCGGGCAGCGCCGAAAATCGCAAGATGGTGCTCAGCCAGACGACATCGGTTTGTGAAGTTCGCTCCAGTATCTGGCCGTCGGCATCCGTGACAGACCGCAGGCCCCGCCATTTATCATTGACAATCCGGAGCTGACGATCATAGCCTCGAAAGGCTGAGGCTATGCGAAGATCATGGCCCTCAGCGGCCGCTCGCTCTGCCAGCACCTGAAAAGCCGCAGCGGTGTTGGATTCAACCTGCACACCGTCCGCCACCGACACGAGATGGTCAGTCGTGAGCCCCAATGCGACCAGCGATTCCGGCATAGCTACAGCATTTCCCACTTTCTTACCGAGCGAGGATAGATCCCTCGGGTCGTGATGTCATTGAAAAGGGTATAAACCTCCAATCCTTCAGCCAAAGCCTGACGTAACTGCGCAGAATAAGTCGGGTCAATATCTGCGGCGGGGGTCACGGACGCGATGCCTTCATGCAAGACACAAAAGATCAGCGCAGCGCGGTGTCCACGCCGCATCGCCGACCGCAATTCGATGAGATGCTTGGTCGCACGATGACTGACGGTGTCGGGAAAAGCGCCCTTGCCGCCTCCACAGTGAAGCGTTACCGACTTGACCTCAAGATAGGTGCCTTGCGCAGAGGGAATAAAGAAATCTGCCCTCGCACCCTCGCACAGCAACGGCTCTCGCTGTAACGCCTCACTTTGCGAAAACAGGGTCGGAAACAATCCGCGCCGCAAACCCTCCTCGACGACACGATTTGCCAGTAATGAATGGATGCACACAAGACCGGTCTCGGTGCTTATCAATTCCCATGTCCAGGCTAATTTTCGGCGGGGACTGTCGTGGTAAGACAGCCACACAGCCGCGTCGAAGGTCTGGCACCCCGTCATAGCCCCCGTATTTGGGCAATGCACAGTCACTTCGCCACCCTCGTCGGGCAATTCAATGTCTGCCAGAAACCGCTTATATCGCCGCAACAGCCTGCCGACCGTTAAGGGCGGAAAGTCCATATCAACTCAATCCCGATTCGCCCGTGACACATTCGAAGACCGCCGAGCGAAATTACCCGCCCCAACCAAAATCAGCGGTAGCATGGATCGCTGAACTCTGGTAGCTTCCCGTGCCCAATTGGTCCCGACAAAGTCTGTCACGACACTCTACGAGGAACCGCACCATCATGGCCAGTCGAAAACCTGCCGCCAAGAAGGCTCCGGCAAAGAAAAAAGCTGTCGCCAAAAAAGCGCCCGCTAAAAAGGCTCCGGCAAAGAAAAAAGCTGCCGCCAAAAAAGCGCCCGCTAAAAAGGCTCCGGCAAAGAAAAAAGCTGTCGCCAAAAAAGCGCCCGCTAAAAAGGCTCCGGCAAAGAAAAAAGCTGCCGCCAAAAAAGCGCCCGCTAAAAAGGCTCCGGCAAAGAAAAAAGCTGTCGCCAAAAAAGCGCCCGCTAAAAAGGCTCCGGCAAAGAAAAAAGCTGTCGCCAAAAAAGCGCCCGCTAAAAAGGCTCCGGCAAAGAAAAAAGCTGCCGCCAAAAAAGCGCCCGCTAAAAAGGCTCCGGCAAAGAAAAAAGCTGCCGCCAAAAAAGCGCCCGCTAAAAAGGCTCCGGCAAAGAAAAAAGCTGTCGCCACAAAAGCACCCGCTAAAAAGGCTCCCGCAAAGAAAAAAGCGTCTCCGAAGCTCGCTCGGGCTGTCGGTCAGCTACAGAAGTTTGATGACTTCAAGCCCTACAAACCCGGGCGCGGCGAAAGCTACATGAACGATGAGCAAATCGAGCATTTCCAGGGCATTTTGTTCAACTGGCGGGGCGAATTGGTCGATGAAGTCAGTCGAACTGTGTCTCACATGAAAGATGAGGCAGCCAATTTCCCCGACCCCGCGGACCGCGCAACGCAGGAGGAGGAGTTCAGCCTTGAGCTGCGAACTCGCGACCGTGAGCGGAAGTTGATCAAGAAAATCGACTCGACGCTGGATCGGCTTCAAAACGATGACTATGGGTACTGTGATGCCTGTGGTATCGAAATTGGCATTCAACGGCTGGAAGCCCGCCCTACCGCAACACTGTGCATCGACTGCAAGACGCTTGCCGAGATCAAGGAGCGGCAGGAGCTGGGTTGAGCACCGTAGCGACCGCCAACGACCCCACCCCCTACAGAGGGCGTTTTGCGCCCTCACCCACCGGTCCCCTGCATGCGGGATCTCTGGTCGCGGCATTGGCCAGCTTTTTAGATGCCAGGCACTGCAGCGGTGCGTGGCAGCTCCGCGTCGATGATATCGACCCACCAAGAGCCGTTGCCGGCAGTGTGGAAGCCATCACCGGTGCGCTGAGCGCCCATGGTCTTTTTTGGGACGGGCCCCTCGTTTTCCAGTCTGCCTCAGACACCCGATATGAGCGCGCATTGCAACGCTTGACCAACATGGGATGCTTATTTCGCTGTCGTTGCACGCGGGCAACCCTCTCTGATCGCGGCAGTTGTGGCCAGAATTGCGAAGACCGGGAAATCAGCAGCGGTGAGCCGCACAGCCTGCGCGTCAAAACTCATCCGGAACAGATGCACGGATTCGAGGATCGCTTCCTTGGAATACAGTCGGTTTTCGCAGACACGATTCCTAAGGACTTTATCGTAAAGCGCAGAGATGGGCTTTATGCCTATCAACTTGCTGCGGCCATCGACGACGCGCAACCCCATTTCACCCACATCGTCAGAGGTGCGGATCTTTTGGATTCGACTTATCGGCAGCGATGGTTGCAGCAGCTCCTCAAACTTGAGGCGCCAGCCTATGGCCATGTCCCCGTCGTGCTGGATGAGGCGGGGAATAAGCTCAGCAAACAGGCAGGCGCAGCCGCACTGGATACCCGTCAGCCTGAGGACAATCTGCGAGCAGGTTTACGTCATTTGGGTCAAACGGCACCCCCCAGCTCGGCACGGAGCGTGGCCGAGATTCTTACCCACGCCGTCGAATATTGGACAGTGGGAAAATAATCAACACCTCTGCCTGAATGTGTTACTTTTTAACTCGCGCACCGAGAGATCCTCGGTAACATATCGTCTCGCGATACAGGTTTAGGGCTGCATGCGAATACAGTTGGTCGAAAAAGATCCGGAGTTGTTGGAACAGCTGACCCGGAGACTTGAGGAAGCGGGCGTGAATGTGACCGCCACTGCGCCTCGAAGTGAAGAAGAGCTCGCCCACTGGCAGCCAGAGGGCGATCTGATTGTGGCCGGCCATCACCCCTTATTTGCAGATCTGAAAGTGCTCGCCCGAAGTGCTTGGCCCAGGCCACTGATCGCGCTGCTGCCCACACTTGACCCTTGCGCCATCGTAAAAGCAGCGCGAGCCGGCGCCATGGATGTATTCGACCGAACCGCTGGCATCAACCCGATTGCGGAGTGGATCGTCCATTGGCGCGAACAGCACGAGGCATCGCAATCAACTCGTCGCCTCAGCGATCACTTTTATAGTGACACCTGTTCTTTCATGCAAACGCTTCAGAGCACCATCGAACGGGTCGCATTAACCGATTCGACAGTGCTGATTGTCGGCGAAACAGGGACTGGTAAAGAACTCGCGGCTCGGCAAGTCCACCGGATCAGCCCACGGCGAGAGGCATCCATCATCACCGTGAACTGCGCCGCTATTCCCGAAACACTCATTGAATCGGAATTGTTCGGCTACGAGAAAGGTGCGTTTACGGGCGCAACGAATAACCGCGTCGGGCTCATCGAAGCGGCGCACGGGGGGACTCTGTTCTTGGACGAAATTGGCGAGCTGCCCCTTGCCGCGCAAGCCCGCCTGTTGCGCTTCATGCAAGAGGGTGAGATCCGCAGAATTGGCTCAGTGACTAGCAAAAAAGTAGACGTTCGGCTGATCTGTGCGACCCATCGTAATCTTGCAGAGCTTTCGGAACACAATGAATTCCGCAGAGACCTTTTTTACCGTATCGACGTACTGAGGCTGGACATTCCCCCTTTGCGCGAACGCGAGGGCGATATTATTGCAATGGCTAACTGGTTCATCGAGCAACAGTCGCACAAACTGGGGGTTCCCGCTAAACCTCTCTCGAAAAGTAGCCTGCAAATCCTTGAAGCACATCATTGGCCTGGCAACGTTCGCGAGTTACAGAACGTGATCGAACGCGCGCTGGTCATGTCGATGGGTGCGTCTCTGGAGATCACTTTGTCGACTGGCGCAGTGTCCGGTTATGCGGAGCATGAGGAAGGCGGCGCCTCAACCACCAGGTTGGGTGCTGATGACAGCTCGCAAGAGCTGTCGCTGGAAGATTATTTCCAGCGTTTCGTGTTGCAGCATCAGGACGCTATGAATGAAACGGAGCTTGCACAAAAACTGGGCATCAGCCGTAAATGCCTCTGGGAGCGCCGACAGCGATTCGGTATCCCGCGCGAGAAACAAAAATCTGCGTGATCGTTCCCTTTGTGGAGAACATTTGTAACACTGAGGTGCAAATCCGTAACACCTACATTCCTAAAGACCGCCGAAATACGGTCAAAATCTGGACAACACAATGTTTTTAATGGCTTTTTCGTATGTGGCACGTGCCCTGCACTTATTAGTGCAGAGCCTCAATAATAATAACTGGCCCAATAAAAACAACGATGTCATAACGGACCTGGGTGGGGAAGGCAACTTCCCCATGTTTCGTTTAGGGCCACACCTTTTCCCTACTTCAGCACTTCCCCCTCCCTCAACACTTTCCCGCGCCTTTAACACTTTCCCGGCCTTTAACACTTTCCCGGCCGTTAACACTTTCCCGGCCTTTGACAGTAGTCGCTTCCATTGGCTTTTTCTCTGATGCTTGCGCGCATCGCGGGGCAATCGAATTTTGACTGCCAATAAGCCAAAAGCGCTGGCATTTCAGTCTTCAGATTTTTCCCGCGGCGCACTTATGGTGGTGGCGCAACTGCAAGAACAAGGTTTTGACGCATTTGTGGTCGGCGGTGCGGTACGGGATCTGCTTCTGGGTGAGCGCCCGAAAGACTTCGACGTCGCCACCAATGCCACTCCAGAACAGATCAAACAATGCTTTCGCAATGCGCGCATTATCGGTCGGCGATTCCAGATTGTGCATGTTCGCTCAGCCGGCGAGATCATCGAAGTCACCACGTTTCGCAGGGGACACGACGTGTCTCACAGCGGACAGGAAGCCCGATCGGACTCGTCCGGGCGTCTGCTTCGGGATAACGTGTATGGCACGCTCGAAGAAGATGCTCGGCGGCGCGATCTTACGATCAATGCCCTCTACTACGACACGCAGTCCAACACTTTAATCGACCAACTGGGCGGCTGCGCAGACGTGGACAGCCGAATCATCCGAATTATTGGTGATCCGGTGGAGCGCTACACGGAGGACCCGGTTCGAATGCTGAGAGTCCTGAGATTTGCTGCGCGCCTGCAATTTGAACTGGAATCCGAGACCGAGGCAGGGATAGCCAAGACGCTGGCGCTGCTGGAGGACATTCCGTCTGCCCGACTGTTCGACGAATGGCTGAAGTTGTTCATGAATGGTTGCTCGGCACCGACCTTCAAATTACTCAGCTCACATCAATTACTGATCCGCCTGATGGGTGAAGGTGTCGATGACGCCTTGAATCCCGAGCCTGCCCAGAACCTGCAGCTCCTTGCGCTCAGCAACACAGATCAGCGAGTGGCTGATCAACGTCCTGTCACGCCGGCCTTTCTGCTCGCAGCGCTTTACTGGCCCGCCACGGAGCGGCGCGCTGAGACACTCCTGGCAGACGGAGAATCTCCTATTCAGGCGATGCATAGCGCCGGGCAACAGATTGTGCATGAGGCATGCCAGCATCTCGCCATACCCAAACGATTCTCTCTCGCTATGCGCGACATTTGGGATTTACAGCCGCGCCTTGAACGCATGCAGCCGAAAAAAATCAAGGACCTGCTCGCGCACCGATGGTTCCGAGCGGCATTCGACCTGCGCTTGCTTCGAGAAGAAACCGGTGCGCTGGGCGACGACTGCAGCGCGTTCTGGACCACCCAGCAAAAACAGCATCCAGAGCTCGTAGGGATCAATCGAGGTCGTCAGGATGAGCGCGCCAAGCGCCGACCAAGGCCCCGCCGCAGGAACCATAATCCGTGAGTCAGATAGCGGTGGCCCTGGGGTCCAATATCGACGAGCCGCTCCAGCAGCTCTCCGGTGCCTATCAGCACTTGGTCCGCCACCCCGACATTACTCCCGTAGCCGCTTCACGGGTTTATCTGTCGCCACCCCACGGACCTCAGGACCAACCTGACTTTTATAACGCGGTCATTTCCCTCCAGTCATCTCTGCCACCCGAGGCACTCCTTGCGGTGCTCCTGAGCACCGAGTGCGCTATGGGCCGACAGCGCAAAAGACACTGGGGCGAGCGTTGCATCGATCTGGATTTGATCGCCTATGGCGCAGTGCAGCTGTCCACCAGAACACTGGTGCTACCGCACCCGCGGGCGCACGAGCGCAGATTTGTGCTGGATCCGTTAATCGAGGTGCTCGGCAGCGAATATGTATTGCCGGGCAGGGGGTCACTGCAATCACTGCAGCCGCGATGCGCGGAACAAGCGATTCGCGTATTGTGTGAATTCCCGAGATGATGACTGCCTCAGGAGAGATTGCGTTGCCCGAGCAAAATGCCTTATCCGGCCTCTCTTTGCGAGGACGCACGCTACCGACCTACATTGCGATTGAGGGACCCATCGGCGTTGGAAAAACCACGCTAGCCCGTCGCATTGCTGGCACCTTCGACTACGACCTACTGCTTGAAGAGGCTGAGGTGAACCCCTTCCTCGAACGCTTCTATCAGGATCGTCAACAGACCGCGCTCGCGACCCAGCTGTTTTTCCTATTTCAGCGAGTCCAGAAAATCACCGAGCTTAAGCAGCGGGATATGTTTGATCAGGCTCGTGTCGCGGACTTTGTGCTCGAGAAAGATCCACTCTTCGCTAGAGTGAATCTGGATTTAGACGAATACGCGCTGTATCAGAAAGTCTTCGAAAAGATGCGCATCGATGCGCCTGTGCCAGATCTGGTGATTTACCTGCAGGCCAGCTCGGATCGGCTACTCGAACGCATTGAACGCCGCGGCATCGACGCCGAACGAGGGATTAATCGAGACTACCTTGAGCAACTCAACGAGGTGTACAGCGAGTTCTTTCTCCACTACGATTCAGCGCCTTTGCTCATCGTCAATGCTAATGAGATTGACCTTGCACAGGGTGACAGGGATTATGAGCAGCTTGTTGACTACATGCTGAACATTAAAAATGGCCGGCACTACTTTAACCCCACTTTTTTTAGCTGAAAACCAGCTCCTAATAAGCGGTAGGGAGTCGACACAATGACAAAGCGCGTCACCATTAGTACCTTGGACAACATGAAGGCCTCTGGCGACAAGTTCGTCATGATTACGGCCTATGATGCGACTTTCGCAAAGCTTGCGAGCGAAGCGGGCGCTGACACCATTTTGGTGGGCGACTCGCTCGGCATGGTGCTGCAGGGCCACGACACAACCATCCCGGTGTCGCTGGATGCCATGGCCTACCACACGGAGTGCGTGGCGAGGGCTAGACCCCACTCCTTGATCGTGTCCGACTTGCCTTTTATGAGCTTCTCCAATGCGGACGACACGCTGCATGCCAGCACCCGCCTGATGCAGGCGGGCGCGCAAATGGTCAAGTTGGAAGGGGGCACCTGGCTCAGTGACAGCATTCATCGACTGGTTGAGCGCGGCGTACCTGTCTGTGCGCATTTGGGGCTCACGCCGCAGTCGGTCAACGTTTTTGGCGGTTACCGGGTGCAAGGACGGACGCCCAAAGAAGCGAAGTCCATTCTTGCCGATGCCGTGGAAATACAGGACGCCGGAGCCAGCCTGTTGGTGCTCGAATGTATTCCCGCCGAGTTGGCTGCCGACATCTCATCAAAGCTCGATATTCCGGTCATCGGGATTGGAGCGGGTGGCGGCACCGACGCGCAGGTATTGGTCCTACACGACATGCTGGGCATGACCGAAACGGCCCCCAAATTTGTTCAGAACTTTATGGAGGGCGCGCCCTCAATTCAGGCGGCATTAAAAGCCTTCGTCGATGCCGTGAAGTCCGGCGATTATCCCAAGGAAGAACATACCTACTCCTAGGTACAGGCAATGATTGTCGCCTCAACCCCCTCAGCCCTTAAAAAACAGCTCGCGGCACTGCGAACGCCAAGCGCTGCCGTCTCCTTTGTTCCTACCATGGGCAATCTGCATGCCGGTCATTTGGCGCTAATGCAACAGGCCCGTCAGGGCGCGGAGATTGTGGTCGCCTCTATTTTTGTGAACCCGATGCAGTTTGCCGCGAATGAAGATTTGGCCACCTACCCCCGCACCATGGAAGCGGATCTTGCCGCCCTGCGCGAGGCCGGCGTAGATATGGTGTTCACGCCCGACGTGGAAGACATTTACCCGGGAGGCAGCACCCTCCATACCGCTATTCATGTTCCCATTTTGGGCGACTCACTCTGCGGCAAGGATCGCCCCGGACACTTTGACGGCGTCTGCACCGTGGTGTGCAAACTGTTTCAGATAGTGGAGCCCAATATCGCTGTTTTTGGTGAAAAAGATCTGCAGCAGCTACTGATCATTAAACAAATGGTCACTGATTTGGGTTTGTCGGTCGATGTGCAACACGGCCCTACCCAGCGCGCTGAAGACGGTCTCGCGCTGAGCTCTCGCAACCAGTATCTGTCTGACGCTGAACGCGCGCTGGCACCCTTACTTTGGCAAACCCTGCAGGATTGTGCGCAGGCACTCAGCGCACCTGAAATCAGCGAGGCCGGACGCGTGCTAACCCCGGCCCGTGACGCGCTTCAGCGCGCCGGTTTTGCCGTCGATTATCTGGAGCTGCGCGCACTTTCGGCTTTAAACCTCATCAACCACGTGACAGAAGACTGCGCCCTGTTTGTCGCCGCGCGCCTCGGTCATACCCGGCTTATCGACAACGTTCAGATTCTAGTCCCCTAAATCGATCGGGGTGACACCGGTATCCGAATTTCCTCAACCAATTGCCGGACCGATTCGGGGGGCGGTGCCGTCAGTCGACTGACGAACAGACTCACCGTGAAGTTCACCAGCGCCCCCACCACACCAAATGCGTTCGGCTCGATGCCAAAGAACCAGTTTGGTGGCCAATCACCGAGGAAGCCGGTTCCTGGAATGAACATAATGCCCTTATGCTGGAAGACATAAGCCAGCGTCACACCAATGCCCGAAAGCATGCCCAAAATGGCACCCTCTCGAGTGACTCGCTTGGAAAAAATACCCAGCAGTAGCGCCGGAAAAAGTGAGGCGGCCGCGAGCCCGAAGGCCAAGGCCACCGTGCCCGCCGCAAAGCCGGGGGGATTCAGACCGAGATAACCCGCACCCAGGACCGCCACGGCCATCGCAAGACGCGAGGCCATCAGTTCCTGACGCTCGGAGATATCGGGCATTAACGTCCGCTTGAGAAGATCGTGCGAAATCGCCGATGAGATTGCCAACAAAAGTCCCGCTGCCGTCGAGAGTGCCGCCGCCAACCCCCCGGCTGCCACCAGCGCGATGACCCAGTTGGGTAAGTTCGCGATCTCCGGGTTGGCCAGCACAAGGATGTCGTTATCCAACTTCACGAGTTCGTTGGTCTCAGGGTCAGCCGAGTACTGAATCAAACCATCACCGTTTTTGTCATCAATACCGAGCAGTCCGGTTTGCTCCCAGTTTTTAAACCAGGCCGGACGCTCCTCAATAGCCAGATGCTGGCCGGGCTCTGGCGCCAGCGTTTGCATAATATTGAGGCGCGCCATCGCTGCCACTGCCGGCGCCGTGGTGTAAAGAACGGCGATAAAGAGTAGCGCCCATCCTGCGGACGCTCTGGCAGCACGCACCGTCGGAACGGTAAAAAAGCGAATGATGACATGGGGCAATCCGGCTGTGCCAATCATCAGTGACGCCGTAAACGCAGCCATATTCAGCGTGCTGCCGCGGACCGAGGTGGTGTATTCCTGAAAGCCCAGATCTAACAGGGTTTGATCAAGCTTTTGCAATAAATAGCTGCCGTCAGCGAGAGTAGAACCCAGTCCCAATTGCGGGATTGGTTGCCCCGTAAGCTGCAAGCTAATAAAGATGGCCGGCACGGTGTAGGCGAAAATCAGCACACAGAACTGTGCGATCTGGGTGTAAGTAATACCTTTCATTCCTCCGAGCACGGCATAAAAGAATACGATGAACATGCCTGAAAACAGACCGGTCTCGTAGTCCGTCTCGAGAAAGCGCGAAAACGCCACGCCAATGCCTTTCATCTGGCCAATCACATAGGTGACCGAGCAGATAATCAGACAAATCACGGCCACCACGCGCGCCGCATCCGAGTAGTAACGATCACCGATAAATTCGGGCACCGTGAACTTTCCGTACTTTCTCAGATAGGGCGCGATGAGCATCGCCAGAATCACATAGCCGCCCGTCCAACCCATGAGGAAAACAGAGCCGCCATAGCCGTTGTAAGAGAGACCAATGAGTCCTGCCATGGAAATAAATGACGCCGCAGACATCCAGTCAGCGGCGGTCGCCATGCCATTAGCGACAGGATGGATCCCCTTCCCGGCGACGTAGAACTCCTGAGTCGTGCCGGCACGGGACCGGATAGCAATCAAGATATACAGCGCGAAGGAAGCGCCCACGACCCAGTATGTTGTCTCAGTCAGGCTCATGCCTCGGGTTCCTCAAGGCCCAGGCGCTTTTCCAGTCGCGCCATGACTCTGGCGTAAATAAAAGTCAATATGATAAAAGCGTAGATCGCTCCCTGCTGGGCAAACCAGAACCCCAACTTGAACCCGCCCAACCGGACCTGATTCAGCGGCTCCACCCACAACACACCGCACCCCAAACTGACCACAAACCAGATGCTGCCTAAAATCAGCATCCAGCGGCAGTTCTCCCGCCAATAGGTGCGGCGAATTGTTTCAGCGTCAGAAAGAGCCATACCCTCTTCTCGGTTGATTACGGTTACGTATGCACGATGACCAACGCCGTCAATCGGTATCAACCGCGTTGTCTGCTCTGTTCTATGGGCTACAGTCACTCAGGCCCAAAGGAATACCGACTGTAGCATCTTGGGCAGCCTCCATAGCACCGGTATCGAGGCTTGTTGTGCGGTACAGGGTCGCCTAACATCGTCGCCTCTCGCTGAATCGGACTGATTTGATGACTGCCTCACGTTCCTATCCCATCCCCAATAGCTTTAGTGATGCGCATGTCACACCGGAGCGCTACGAGGCGCTTTATCAGCAGTCGCTTGAGGACCCCACAGCATTTTGGTCGGAGCAGGCAACGCTGCTTGATTGGCATACCCCGTGGAATGAGGTGTCCAATACGGACATCAGCACTGGAACTGCTCACTGGTTCGTCGGCGCTCGACTTAATGTCTCGGTGAATTGCATTGACAGACATCTGCCGCAGCGCGCCAACGATACCGCCATCATTTGGGAAGGAGACAACCCCGACGATAGCCAGTCCTTCACTTATCAAGAGCTGAAAGACCACGTCTGCCGTTTTGCCAACGTTCTGAAAGATCGCGGGGTGGGCAAGGGCGACCGGGTCTGTATTTACATGCCCATGATCCCCGAAGCGGCATTCGCGATGCTGGCCTGCGCTCGCATTGGTGCTGTTCACTCTGTGGTGTTTGGCGGCTTCTCTCCCGAAGCCCTGAAGGACAGGATAAATGATGCGGCCTGCAGATTAGTCATCACTGCCGACGAAGGTGTCCGCGCTGGCAAAACCGTCCCCTTAAAACGCAACGTGGATAAAGCACTGGAGCACGTCAGTTGTGTCGATAGCGTCGTCGTCGTTCGCCGGACAGGTTCAGAGATCCCGTGGCTAGCAGCGCGTGATGTCTGGTATCACGAGGCAGTTGCGTCAGCCAGCGACAGTTGCGAACCGGAGTGGATGGATAGCGAGGATCCGCTTTTCATTCTGTACACCTCTGGCTCTACCGGAAAGCCTAAAGGCGTCTTGCACACCACTGCCGGCTACCTCCTTCAAGCTGCCATGTCGATGAAATACGTTTTCGATTATCGGGAAGGAGAGACCTACTGGTGCACTGCCGATGTCGGCTGGGTCACAGGCCACACTTACATTGTCTATGGGCCTCTCGCCATTGGCGCCCGCACCCTGATGTTTGAAGGCGTCCCGACCTACCCGGAAGGAGACCGCTTTTGGCGGGTCATTGCCAAGCATCAGGTCAATCTCTTTTTTACTGCCCCCACAGCCATTCGCGCGCTGCACGGTCTGGGGGATGAGCTGGTAACACGCCACGACCGCCGTTCGCTTCGCATCATCGGATCGGTTGGCGAACCCATCAACCCCGAGGCATGGGAGTGGTATCACCGTGTGGTCGGAGACGGCAGATGTCCTATCGTCGACACGTGGTGGCAGACCGAGACAGGTGGCGTCATGATCACGCCGCTTCCCGGCGCCCACGCCCTCAAGCCGGGGTTCGCAAGCTTTCCCTTTTTCGGGGTGGAGCCCGCACTGCTGGATGAAGAGGGGCGAGAGATACAGGGTGCGGGTGCGGGCTACCTGGTGATCAAACGATCTTGGCCCGCTCAGATTCGAACCGTTTATGGCGATCATCAACGCATGATCGACACATATTTCTCTACCTATCCGGGCTACTACTTCACGGGTGACGGAGCGTTACGGGATGAGGACGGGTATCTGCGCATCACCGGTCGCGTCGATGACGTGCTCAACGTGTCAGGTCATCGAATGGGCACTGCCGAGGTAGAGAGCGCTCTGGTGCTCCATCAAGACATCGCGGAAGCGGCCGTGGTGGGTTTTCCCCACGACATCAAGGGTCAGGGAATTTACGCCTACGTGACACCGATGAACGGGGTAGAGGACACAGAGTCGCTGCGCGCGGAGTTAATCGCGCTTTGCGTACAGGAAATTGGCGCCATCGCGAAGCCGGACCGCATTCAGTGGGCGCCAGGGCTCCCCAAGACGCGATCTGGCAAGATCATGCGCCGAATTTTACGTAAAATCGCCGAAAATGAGCTAAATAGCCTGGGCGACACTTCGACCTTAGCTGACCCTTCAGTGGTTGATGACTTGGTCGCGAGTCGAGTCGAAAACTAGGGCACTATCGATGTTGGACTGTCAACCCTAGCGCCCCGCTCGCAAAGTTCAATTATTTACGTTTTCCTCAACAGCTTTTGGTCTGAGCTCAATTATACTGCCGCCCGGCGGAGCGTCAGCTGCGCCAATACCAGTAAAACTGTGGTGATCAGGTGGCTAGATCCAGCGGGGTAATCCCCGGTGGCGTTTGCCCTCTCGATTATTGTTATTACCACTGATTATTGTATTCGATGTTTTTTAAACCACGGAGAACCCAATGAGATTTCCCATCCGCACACTCGCTGTTGCTGTGGCAACTGCACTGCTCGTGCCGATTCATGCGACCATCGCTCAGGATGAAAACCTGACAGAAGAAGTCGTGGTTATCGGTACCCGCACCGAGGGGCGCTCTGCCCTAGACTCACCTGCACCGGTCGATGTGATCGGCGGTGAGACCATGAGCAATCAAGGCGATACGGACATGAGCAACTTGCTCCGTAACGTCGTCCCCTCCTACAACGTAAATGACCAGCCAATCAGCGACGCGGCAACTCTGGTAAGACCCGCGAACCTCCGAGGCCTGGCGCCCGACCACACGCTAATGTTGGTTAACGGGAAGCGCCGGCATCGCGCATCGGTCATTACTTGGCTGGGTAACGGTATTTCAAACGGCTCTCAAGGCCCTGACGCGGCGGCAATCCCCGGAGCAGCGCTAAAGCGCATCGAAGTGCTTCGCGATGGCGCTTCTGCCCAGTACGGCTCTGACGCCATTGCCGGCGTAATGAACTTCGTCCTGAACGACGCCTCCGAAGGCGGTTCGCTCGAAGTTCGCTACGGCGAATACAAAGAAGGCGACGGCGAGCAGGTCACGATTGCAGGCAACATTGGCCTGCCTTTGGGCGACTCAGGCTTCCTGAACTTGACTGCCGAGTGGGGCGAGTCCGACCCGACCAGCCGTTCGGAGCAGCGCGCCGACGCGCAAGGCCTGATCGACGATGGATACCAAGGTGTGCCGGCACCCGCCATGATCTGGGGTCGACCCATTGTGAACGACGACATGAAGCTCTGGGCCAACTTTGGCGTTGACCTGAGTGACACGCTTGAGCTGTATGGCCACGCCAACTACAACAGCAAAGAGGTCGATGGTGGCTTCTTCTTCCGTAACCCTACTAACCGCGGTGCGGTTTATAGTGGAGACGGTGGTGAGACCCTGCTGATCGGTGACCTGGCCCCCAACGATGGCGTTGCCTGCCCAGTTGTCGCAATGAATGGCAACATTCCGGACGCCGACGCCTTTGCCGCGGTGCAAGCTGACCCCAATTGTTTCAGCTTCCAGGAAACCATCACGGGCGGCTTTACGCCGCGATTTGGTGGCGACGTCTCTGACATGTCCTTCCTGCTCGGTCTGCGTGGCGAAATCAATGAAAGCCTTCGTTGGGACGTGAGCGCTTATCTTGGTGAGCACGAAGCTGACTTCTTCATCAATAACACGGTGAATGCGAGTCTTGGCCCAGATACGCCGCGGGACTTTGATCCCGGTCTCTATAAGCAGACTGACACCAACTTCAACGCCGACCTCAGCTGGACCGTCTCCGATACCCTGAACATCGGTTTTGGTGGTGAGTTCCGTAACGAAGAGTTCGAAATTGGTCCGGGTCAGGTCGAGTCCTACACTGCTGGGCCTCTGGCAGATCAGGGCTTCAGCACCTCATCCAACGGTTTCCCTGGCTTCCCCGCCGCAACCTCCGGCACGTTCGAGCGCGAAAACTATGCGGTCTACGTTGACGCAGAGTGGACCCCGACGGACAGTCTGGTGACACAGGGTGCCATGCGTTTTGAGGACTTTGACGGCTTCGGTAGCACCACCAACTTCAAGGTCGGTGCGAACTGGGCGATCACGGATAACTTTGGCGTGCGCTCTACCTACAGCACAGGCTTCAAGGCTCCGACCCCCGGTCAGTCCAACGCGTCGAACACCTCGACCGAGTTGACCAACGTTAACGGTGTGCCAACACTGATCAACAACGGCACCATTCCAGCGACGAATCCGGTCGCTCTGGCGTTTGGTGGGCGAGAGCTGGACCCTGAAGAGTCCACCAACTTCACTGCCGGCCTGTATGCCACGCTGGGCAACTTTGAGATCACTGTCGATTACTACGACATTGACGTTGAAGATCGCATCAACCTGTCCTCTGAGGTCAAGCTGACTCAGGAGCAGATTGACCAGCTAGTCGCGGACAATGTCCCCGGTGCTGGCGACCTCACTCAGTTCCGGTTCTTTACCAACGACTTTGACACCAACACCCATGGTGTGGATGTTGTGGTATCGACCTATACCGAGTGGCTGGGCGGTACGACCGACTGGAATCTCGCCTACAACAACAACCGAACGGAAGTGGAGAAGTTCAACCCTGAGACGATCGGCCCGGGCCGTATCCGACAGATCGAGCAGACCACGCCCGAGACTCGCTGGAACCTCTCTGGGAATCACACGGTCGGCAACTTCCGCGTCCTCGCTCGCTTGAGCTTCTACGACGAGTGGTACGACAGCTTCGAGAACGACGTATTCGGCACCGACGCTGTCTTTGACAGCGAGTATTTGATCGACCTTGAGGTCGAGTACATGATCGGTGACCACTCGAGCATTCTCATCGGTGGTAACAACATTACCGACAACAGCGGTCAGAAAGCGACTGACGTCAACAATCTTGGCTTCAATAGCGCAACCATTCTCGGTAACACTTACAGCCAGTACTCACCCTTTGGTATCAGCGGTGCTTTCTGGTACGCACGCTACCGCTACAATTTCTAAGTCGTAGCGACTGCAGACTACAAGGGGGGCTTCGGCCCCCCTTTTTATTACTTAAAATAAGCCTTACGCTCGACGCTTCATTGCAGAGGAACCTTCATGCGAGCGGTCAGACAGGCAATCATTATCCTCGTGACAATCGGCCTCATTGGCTGCGAATCATCAGGACTTGAAGCGGAACATTCGCCCGATACCATCGTAATCGGCACGCTGTACACCATGAACCCATTGCAACCCCGGGTAGAAGCCGTCGCAATCAGAGATGGTGTTTTTGTGTTTGTCGGTGACGAGGCCGACGCGCTTGCGCTAGCGACTCCCGCTACCCGTTTGATCGAACTTAACGAAAACACGGCGCTGCCGGGTCTCATCGATGCGCATGTCCATATTGCAGGTATTGGCTCAGCCATGCGGTCAGTTGATCTCACGGCAGCGGATAGTTTTGACGAGATTGTCGCGCGCGTTAAAGAGAGAGCTAGCAGCCTCCCCAAGAACCTCACCGTATTAGGGCGGGGGTGGCACCAGAGCAAATGGCTGACCACGCCAGAGGACGGCGTCGATGGGTTCCCGACCCATCACGCTCTCTCGGCAGCGGTACCGTCGCACCCCGTGGTACTCGAGCACGCCAATGGCCACTCTGCCTTGCTAAATCAGCGTGCCATGGATCAATTGGGCATTAACGCCGATTCCGTCGCTCCAGAGGGTGGTGTCATCGTCATGCACAATGGGGCCCCTACCGGGCTATTACACGAAACCGCAATCGATCTAGCGACACCCCTGCAGGCCTATGACCTGCCGACCGCGGAAGAGCTTGTCGATTTGGCCCAGCGGCATCTGCTGAGTGAAGGCATCACCACGGCGCACGATGCAGGTGCTCTCAAGGTCGACCTCGATGCGCAGCTGGCAATGGCTGAGCGAGGAGACCTGAACATGCGGCTCTACTCCATGGTTTATGCGAGTGACGAGGAAGCACTATTGGAGTGGTTAGACCGAGGACCCCTAATCAATGCGGGGGATTCACGACTCACAGTCCGCTCCATAAAGGTTCAGGCCGATGGCGCATTGGGATCGAGAACCGCTTGGCTACACGCTCCCTACGCTGACGCGCCTGATACTCAGGGAGTACTGACTTACGACCTGGCAGCACTGTCGGAACTCATCAGAGCCTCTCGCGAAGGCCGCTGGCAAATGAGCGTTCACGCCATTGGTGATCGCGCCAATTCTGAAGTGCTGTCAGTGTTTGCGCCCTATACCAATGCCGATACCGATCACCGCTTTAGAATTGAACACGCCCAGCATCTAAGGCGCGGAGACGGCCCACTATTTGCCGAACAAGGCGTTATTGCCTCAATGCAGCCCATTCACCTCAGCTCGGACCGACTCTGGGCGATCGACCGACTCGGGCCGCAACGCATCGACGAGGGTGCCTATATTTGGCGAGATCTTCTCAACGCAGGCGTGGTCATCGCCTCTGGCACTGACGCACCGGTAGAGCCGGTCAGCCCGATCGCCAATTTCTATGCCGCGATCACACGCAAAACGCTGACGGGTCAACCTGAAAGAGGTTTTGAACCTGAGCAAAAGCTAACGCGGCTGGAGGCGCTCCACTCGATGACGTTGGCAGCTGCCTATGCCGGGTTTGAAGAGCAGAGCAAGGGCTCGATTGAAGTCGGGAAGCTAGCGGACCTGACGGTAATCTCACAGGATCTGCTAACCATTCCCGAAGCGCGTATTTTGCAGACTGAAGTCACCATGACGCTCGTCGGTGGCGAAGTAATGTATCGTCGAGAGCCACAATGAGGCCAAATGAGCCATAGATCACTGTCAGCCTTGAGTGATGACGCAGCCGACGCAGAAGGCCAGCACGTTGAGCAGTGATAAAAAAACCGCGGACAAAGCCGCGGTTTTCCTTGTTAAAGCGGGCCCCGGATCAGGAGCCGCATCCTGATCGCTTACTCTTCCGCGAGGGACTCTTCCTCTGGTGCCGCATCGCCTTCTCCTGAATCCGCTGGCGCCGCGTCAGCAGCCACTTCGCGCATCGAAAGCTTAATACGGCCGCGCTGGTCTACATCGAGTACCTTGACCTGAACTTCCTGCCCTTCAGAGAGATAGTCAGTGACCTTTTCGACGCGCTCATCAGCGATTTGCGAGATATGGACCAGCCCGTCCTTACCGGGAAGGATCGTGACAAATGCCCCAAAATCGACGATTCGGGCCACGGTGCCAGTATAGATTGCGCCGATTTCGGCCTCGGCAGTGATGGCTTGAATCATCTCCACGGCGGCGTCGCGCGCTGCCGCATTTTGACCAAACACCTTCACCGTGCCATCGTCATCGATATCAACGGTAGCGCCTGACTCTTCCGTGATCTGACGGATCATCGCCCCACCCTTACCAATGATATCGCGGATCTTGTCCTGATCAACCTTGAGCGTGGTCATGCTCGGTGCATTTTCTGAGGTGATCTCGCGGGGAGCGTCAAGGACAGTGTTCATCTGTCCGAGAATGTGCAGTCGTGCTTCCAACGCCTGCTCCAGCGCGCGCTCCATGATCTCCTCATTGATGCCCTCGATTTTGATGTCCATCTGCAGCGCGGTGACACCCTTGGCTGTACCCGCGACTTTGAAGTCCATATCACCGAGGTGATCTTCGTCACCCAAAATATCGGTCAAAACGGCAAACTGATTGCCATCCTTGACCAGGCCCATCGCTATCCCTGCTACGGGGGCTGCGAGTGGGACACCCGCCGCCATCATCGAGAGTGAACCCACACAAACAGACGCCATTGAGCTGGAGCCATTGGATTCGGTGATCTCAGAGACGACTCTTATCGTGTAAGGGAATTCTTCGTTGCTAGGCAGTACCGCAGCCAAGCCGCGCCTCGCGAGGCGGCCATGACCGATCTCACGCCGGCTGGTGAAGCCTATACGCCCCGCCTCCCCTACGGAATAGGGAGGAAAGTTGTAGTGCAGCATGAAGGGGTCGCGGCGCTCACCCTCAAGCGCGTCGATAATCTGCGCGTCACGGGTGGATCCCAGCGTCACGGCACCAATAGCCTGCGTTTCACCACGAGTGAAGAGTGCAGAACCGTGTGCCTTAGGCAATACATCCACCTCGCAGGCAATCGCTCTGACCGTGCGGTTATCTCGCCCGTCAATGCGCGGCTCACCCGCCAGAATACGACTTCGCACAATGTTCTTTTCAAGCGTCTTGAACACGTCTTTCACGTCGTCTGCGGCAGGACCATCTTCTGTTGCGAGTTGGGCGACAAGCTCGTCCTTTACTTGACCGACACGCTCATAGCGCGCAGATTTCTCGGTGATTCGGTAAGCTTCACCTAGTGGTCCGGAGGCGGCCGCTTCTACCGCCGCAACCAGCTCTGCGTCAGCTTCAGGAGCCTGCCAATCCCAACGAGGCTTGCCCGCTTCGCCGACGAGCTCGTTGATCGCATTGATCACTGTCTGCATCTCTTGGTGCGCAAACAACACAGCGCCGAGCATTTGGTCTTCAGTGAGCTCTTTAGCCTGCGACTCGACCATCAGCACCGCATCTTTCGTGCCGGCCACCACCATATCGAGGTGGCTATCAGCCAGCGCTGAATAGGTCGGGTTTAAAATGTAACCATTGGCTTCGGTAAAGCCCACCCGCGCACCCCCGATCGGGCCGTTAAATGGGCACCCCGAGATCGCCAGAGCGGCTGAAGTACCGATCATTGCGGGAATATCAGGGTCAGTGTCTTTATCCGCTGACATGACGGTACAGACGACCTGTACCTCGTTCATAAAACCGTCGGCAAAGAGCGGGCGAATAGGACGGTCAATCAAGCGCGACGTCAAAGTCTCTTTTTCACTGGGTCGCGCTTCTCGCTTAAAAAATCCCCCGGGGATTTTTCCAACCGAGTAAGTCTTTTCGATGTAATGCACACCCAAAGGAAAGAACGCTTGTCCTGGCTTCGCCTTAGGATCTGCAACGACGGTACACAGCACGCTAGTGCTGCCCATCGATATCAATACTGATCCGGACGCCTGTCGTGCAATACGGCCGGTTTCCAGCGTGACTTCTTGGTCACCGTACTGGAACGTTTTTTTCACTACATTCACGTGTTTTCTCCAAATATGACGGGGCCGGCGCTAGGCCGGCCCTTTCTGATCCTCAGCGGCGCAGACCCAACCGCTTAATCAACTCTGCATAGCGGGCGGTATCTTTCTGCTTGAGGTAGTCGAGTAACTTTCGACGCTGGTTCACCATACGAATCAGGCCACGTCGAGAGTGGTGATCCTGAGAATGGTCCTTAAAGTGGGACTGCAGTTGCTCAATATTTGCCGTGAGCAGAGCGACCTGTACTTCCGGAGACCCGGTATCGCCCTCTGACTGCTGGTAATCGGTAACAATTTGCGCCTTGGTGGCTGCGTCCAACGCCATGGTACTTTCTCCAACCTGCTTGTTAAAAGCGAGCCTATCCGTGCAGGTTTACAGACAGGTTCGTGGAACGGCTCTTGCCGTTTGTCTATTGGGCGAGAAGTCTTGTTGGGGCTAATTGCCCGTCATCCCGCACGTTACCGATGCCAAGGAAGCTTCCTCCTGCGTCGGCGATGCGCACCATACCACTCTGGGCCCCGTTTGGCACTACTACTGACTGCCCCCGTCGAATGTAAAAAGTTGCGGCCTCAGACAGCGTTACCCGAGGTAAATGATGCAAACTCGCCTCAATGGGCAGAAGGCGTAAATCCAGCCCCGGCTCCGATTCTGCCTCTTTCACCGCTAACAGCGTGTCCAATGTCACCGCGTCGCCTAGATTAAAGGGCCCCGACTGACACCTTCTCAGCTCGCTCACATGAGCGGGCAAATCAAGCGCAGCACCGAGATCTTCGGCCAACGACCGCACATAGGTCCCTTTGCTACAGAGGATCTGAACTTTCACGATAACCTGCTCTCCGGGCACAAACGACACCAGCTCGAACTGGTGGATCGTCACGGATCGGGGCGCTCGCTCTACCTGCTCGCCCGCCCGAGCGCGCTTGTACAACGGCTGCCCGTCGACCTTCAGCGCTGAATACATTGGGGGCACCTGCTCAATAGCGCCTGTCAGCGGCTTCATCGCCTGGTGACCCTATCGAGCGTGACCCCGGCAGCAGAGGCCTGCGCAATGATCTCTCCGTCGGCATCTGCGGTATCAGTGCCAATACCGAGCACAAACGTACTGAGATACCCCTTGTCGGCGTTGAGCAGGAACTGGGAGAACTTGGTGGCCTCGCCAAAGCACAGTGGCAAAACGCCCGTAGCTAATGGGTCAAGGCTTCCGGTATGACCCGCCTTGGCGGCACCATACAGCCGCTTAACCTGTTGCAAAGCACCGTTTGACGACACACCGGGTGGTTTATCAAGCACCAACAAGCCGTCTACTTGTCGCCCTTTACGACGGCGTGCCATCGTCAGTCTAGGGAGTCGGAATCAGCGTCAGAATCTGTCGATGCACTGCCGTGAAGGTTTGCATCGATTCGACGCACTTCTTGGAGCAAGCTCTCCATGTCGCGGCCGCGACCGACACTCTCGTCGAACCGGAAACTAATACGAGGTACCGTTCGCATCGCAGACGCCTTTGCCAATTGGGAGCGAAGAAAGCCGGAGGCCTTCGCCAGCACAGCGGTAATCTCTGAGCGCTCCTCGGGCGTCGTGTCATCCATTAAGGTGAAGAACACCTTGGCGTGAGACAAATCCCGACTGACCTCAACGCCGGTCAGGCTCACCGCCTCAACGCGGGGGTCTCGCACAGAGTTCTGCAGCAGCCGTGCCAGCTCCTCGTGCAAAAAATGGCTGACGCGCTGAGTCCGCTCAAACTCCTTACCCATGATGGCTGGCTTCAGAGGCTTCGGGCGATTTCGTTGACGTCAAACACCTCTATGAGGTCGCCCACCTTCACGTCGGTATAGTTTTTCACGCCAATGCCGCACTCGGTACCGTTTCGCACCTCGTTAGCGTCGTCCTTGAAGCGACGGAGGGACTCAAGCTCGCCTTCGTAGATCACCACGTTATCGCGCAGCACGCGAATAGGCTTGGAACGATAAATCGTCCCCTCAATAACCATACAGCCAGCAACTTGGCCAAATTTGGGCGACCGGAAAGTGTCGCGTACTTCCGCGATCCCCACTATTTCCTCACGCATCTCCGGTGAGAGCATTCCGGACAGAGCCGCACGCACGTCATCGATCAGATCGTAGATCACGTTGTAATAGCGGATCTCGACCCCCTCGTTTTCAGCCGTCGCGCGCGCCTTACTGTCTGCGCGAGTATTGAATCCGATAATAATGGCCGAGCTTGTCATCGCCAGACTGATGTCCGTCTCAGAGATACCACCCACACCGCCAGATACGATATTGACCTTGACCTCCTCATTACCCAAGTCGGCCAAAGCGCCCTGAAGCGCTTCAAACGAGCCACGAACATCGGCTTTAATGATGAGGTTCAGGGTTTCAACTGATCCCGCCGTCATGGTCTCGAACATATTGTCGAGTTTGGCGGCCTGCTGACGCGCAAGCTTCGAGGAACGCATCTTTTCCTGACGGAAATCTGCAACCTCTCGCGCTTTTTTCTCGCTCTCCACGGCAACCATTGGATCCCCTGCGTCGGGAGTGCCGTCAAGACCCAGTACCTCAACCGGAATACTCGGACCGGCTTCTTGAATCTGTTCGCCATTCTCATCAAGCATCGCGCGCACTCGACCATACTGCAGACCGGCCAGAACGATATCCCCCTGCTTCAAGGTGCCCTGCTGAATCAATAACGACGCAACCGCGCCTCGGCCCTTGTCCAAACGTGACTCGATAACGATGCCAGAAGCGGGTACGTCTGCAGGCGCCGTCAACTCGAGCAGCTCTGACTGCAACAACAGCGACTCGAGTAATTCATCAATACCCTCGCCGGTATGCGCCGAAACTGGAATAAATTGCGTATCACCACCCCAATCTTCGGGGATGACTTCTTTCGCGGCCAGCTCGGTCTTGACCCGCTCGGGATCAGCGCCTTCCTTGTCCATTTTATTGACTGCGACAACAATCGGCACTCCAGCGGCTCTCGCGTGCTGAACCGCTTCTTCGGTTTGAGGCATCACGCCATCGTCGGCGGCCACGACCAAAATGACGATATCGGTCGACTTAGCGCCCCGAGCGCGCATCGCAGTAAAGGCCGCGTGGCCTGGCGTATCGAGGAAGGTGATCATCCCCTTACCGGTTTTCACGTGATACGCGCCGATATGCTGGGTGATTCCGCCCGCTTCGCCACTTGCAACCCGTGACTCACGAATATAGTCGAGCAGCGAGGTTTTACCGTGGTCAACATGGCCCATTACGGTGACCACCGGAGCTCTAGGCTCGGGAGTCCCCTCTTGATTGGTGCGTGTTTCTTCAAGCCGCTCTTCGACCTCTTCAGCACTTTTGAGGACGACGCGGTGCCCCAGCTCCTCGACCACCAGCGTCGCAGTGTCCTGATCGAGCATTTGGTTAATATTGGCCATCACGCCTAAACTCATTAACTCTTTGATGACCGCTCCGGCCTTGACCGCCATTTGCTGGGCCAAATCGCCCACCGTTATATTTTCAGGGACGTTCACGTCATAAATGATTTTCTCGGTGGGCTGCTCAAAACCGTGCTGATTAGGCTCATCCGACAGCTTCTTGCGTCGGCCTCCCCGACGTCTTGCCACTCCCGCTGACGCGGCCTCTAGATCAGTCATCGAGAGGTTATGTCCACGCTGCTTACCGCGTGCACCGGGAACGCCACCCCGCTCCAGGCGACCTTTTCCGGGTCGACGACGCAGCTCATCTCGCGGAGCAGACGCACCCTCTTTCGACGGTGCTGCATGCAACCGCTTGGGTTTACGATCAGCCTCTTTTGCGGCGGGCTGACTCGTCTTTTCCTCGGCCTGCCTAGCGGCCTCCTCGGCGCGCGCTTTCGCCGCTGCCTCTAACTCAAGCTGCCGCGCCTGATCCTCTGCCTTACGACGGGCGGCCGCTCGTTGCCTCAGAACCTCTGGGTCATCGGTGTCGGGTTCATCGATCGGCGGCGGCACGGCTGCCTCGGGTTCGGGTGTTGCCGTCAAGGCTGGCGCTTCAGCAACATCTGCACCTTCTACACTTCTCACCCCTTCCAAGTCTATTTCAGCTTCAAGTTCCAACGACTCAGGGGCATCTTCGCGCTTGACGTAAGTCCGTTTTTTCCGCACCTCGACATTGACGGTTCGCTTGCCCGCTCCGCCGGCACGTAATGTGCTGACAGACTTGCGCTTCAGAGTAATCTTTCTGGGGGCACCCTCGCGCTCACCATGACTCTGCTTAAGATGCGCGAGCAGTGTCTGCTTGTCCTCCTCAGACACAGCCTCATCAGCCGCGGCGTGAGGCAAACCCGCATCTTTCATTTGCGAAAGCAAGCGGTCTACCGATGCACCCACCGTCTCCGCCAATTGCTCTACTGTCACTTGTGCCATGTCTCTCTCCCTAACCGCTCAGTACCTGAAGTGCCTTACCGCATGACCCAGTCAAGCGGTCGCCTCTTCCTCCTCAGCGAACCAAGGGGCGCGCGCGGTCATAATGACCTCAGCCGCACGCTCTTCCGTCATTTCTTCAATCTCCAGCAAATCGTCTACCGCCTGCTCGGCGAGGTCTTCCATGGTGACGATCCCACGACTCGCAAGGACATAGGCAAGGTGCTTATCCATGCCGTCCATTGTCAGCAGATCCTCAGCGGGTTCGCGAGCATCGAGCTCCTCTTCCGAGGCAATCGCAAGCGTCAGCAGGGCATCCTTTGCGCGTGCTCGCAGCTCTTCAGAAATCTCCTCATCGAAACCCTCGATGGCATTCATCTCTTCAAGCGGAACGTAGGCAATTTCTTCGAGCGTCGTAAAGCCTTCCTCGACCAGCACCGTAGCGATGTCCTCGTCGATATCCAGTGCAGACATGAAGCGTTCAATTACCTCTCCCGCCTCTGTCTCCTGCTTTTCGATCGCCTCATCCACGCTCATCACGTTGATAGTCCAGCCGGTCAGATCAGACGCTAGCCTGACATTCTGACCGCCACGGCCGATCGCCTGAGCGAGATTATCTTCCGCGACCGCCACTTCCATGGTGGAGTTATCTTCGTCGACGACGATGGATTCGACCTCGGCCGGAGACATCGCGTTAATCACCAGCTGGGCCGCGTTATCGTCCCAGAGAATGATGTCGACCCGCTCATTATCGAGTTCGTTCGAAACGGCCTGAACCCGCGAACCGCGCATGCCTACGCAGGCCCCCACTGGATCGATACGCTGATCGCCCGTTTTGACCGCAATCTTTGCCCGGGACCCCGGGTCTCTGGCGGCCGCCCTGATCTGGATGACACCCTCAGAAATTTCCGGCACCTCAATCTTGAATAGCTCCACCAGCATTTCCTGGCAGATGCGCGAGAGAATGAGCTGCGGGCCACGGGCTTCGGTATTGATCTCGGTGAGGATCGCCCGCACCCGATCATTGATACGAAACGTCTCGCGCCCGACCAGTTCGCCCCGGGGCAGCAGGCCTTCTGCGTTGTTGCCCAAATCCACAATGATATTGTCGCGGGTCACTTTCTTCACGGTGCCCCCGAGCAGCTCGCCCTCGCGGCCGCTATACTCATCCGCAATCTGGGCTCGCTCGGCATCCCTCACGCGCTGAACAATCACCTGCTTCGCCGTCTGCGCCGCGATACGACCAAAGTCGACGTTCTCGACCGTCTCTTCATGGTAGTCGCCAGGTTTCAATGAGGTATCGACCTCAGCGGCCTCCTCGGTCGTGAACTGGGTCCCCAACAGAGCGAGCTCTGTGTCAGGCATCACCAGCCAAATGCGCTTGGTGACGTAATCTCCTGACTCCCGATCAATGCTGACCTGAATGTCTGCCTCTTCGTCGTAGCGCTTTTTCGTGGCTGTCGCCAACGCCAGCTCAATCGCCTCAAAGATAATATCTTCGGCTACGCCCTTTTCAGCTGAAACTGCCTCAGCCACCATCAAAATTTCTCTGTTCATCTTTTCGCTCTCACTTTTCTGGACAGCCTCATCGTTATCGGGCTTCCCTCAAGGTGGTACCACATCACTTTTTCCCCTGACTGATTTCCAGTCTGGGATGTGCCTTCGCTCGATCTACCGAACGCAATGGCAACTCGAATTCATGGTCATCGACACTGACAACGATCATCTCGTTATCTGCCGAAAGCAAAGGCCCTTTAAAGCGCCTTCTGCCGTCTACCGGCAATCTCAGCCGAATATCGATTATCTCGCCCACATAGGCCAGATAATGCTCGGGGCGGAACAACAGACGATCCACCCCTGGCGAAGACACCTCGAGGGTGTATTCACCGTTAATGGGGTCTTCTACATCCAGCACCCCACTCACCTGATGACTGACTTGAGCACAATCATCAACATCGACACCGCTCTCGGCGTCTATGTAGAGACGAAGCGTGGGGCGTCTGCCAGGGGAAATCAGTTCTACGCCCCAAAGCGAATACCCCATCGCCTCTATCGTCGGCTGCAACAGCTGCGTCAACTGCGCTTCCTTGCCCGACATGTCTATCTCCCTCAGGCCACCTTTCAAACGGCCACAAAAAAGCCCCAAAAGGGGCTTCCGAGGCGATGGTCAGCGAGCAACGAGCTGCCATCGAATTGGTAGCGGGGGCCGGATTTGAACCGACGACCTTCGGGTTATGAGCCCGACGAGCTACCAGGCTGCTCCACCCCGCATCAATACTCTCAGTAAACGCCCCCTTTTAATGCGTCAGAGGACCAAAAGACCCTTTGCCGCAGGCGTCATGGTTGTGCATGCACGACCATCAGAGGCGCGGGAGTATAGGAACCGAGGCTCATGGCGTCAACCCGAATAAAAACCCCTCTTACCGGGAGGAACCACTGGCTTTTTACAAAAACAGGGCAGCGCCGCTGATCCATCAAGCCTGACCGGACACCGCTTCCAGCAGCGACTTGATGTCTCGCCGCTCCTGTTTATCCAAGTCGGGGTGCCAGATATCGAAGATCAGTACTACTCGGTCTGCATCGCTCTCATTCCAGGCCTCGTGACTGATACTGTCATCAAAAGCCCACACTCGGCCACGAGCCACTTCCCGGCGCTCCTCACCCACTCTTAGACCACAACCTGAAGGTACCACCAAAGGTAGATGGCAAATCAATCTGCAATTAAGAAGCCCGGTGTGTGGATCTATCCGAGCCCCCGGGCGCAACCTAGAGAACAATACCGACGGCGAAAATCCACCAACTTCGGTCAGCGGAATCGATTCCATTAGCGAGCACAAGGTTGGGTGCTCCGACATCACATCCTCTTGCGCCATGCCGTCTCGCCAGACAAAAGCGGCGGTCCAGGAGTCGGGATCCTTCATCGAGTCAGGGGTTTGTCCGGGCAACTCCAGCCCACCGTGCACGTAAGGTACGAACTCCCCAGGCTGACCGGACAAGAAGTGATTCAGCTCCTGATTGATAGCCTCGGTTGCCGACTCCAGTTGCGACACCCAAGGCAAGGTGTCAACGGGGTAGAAAGGCTGGTAGGGCATATCCGGCAGATAAAAAGCATGGGGCTTTTGTGGAAATGGTCTGGGGTCATGCTCGCGCTCCACTTTGCCCAGCAACATATCGAGTCCGAGATTGAAGCGTGCACTGGCCGTCTCACGACGATAGCCTCCCGCGCCCAGGCATTCCATGAGATCCGACTGAAACTGGGCAGAGATCTGGACCATGCGATCCTGAATGCGGGTCAGATCCTGTCTTAATTGAGCGGGAATATCAGCGAGCGTCGCCGCCAATTGCATGACCAGGTTGTAATACGACAGCGCAGCGCGGCGCTCATCACGGCCCAGCAACAGATCGCCCTTAATAATTAATCCTCTGAGATGACGAGGCTCCTGAGACAGCACCTCGTCGACCGCGGTCTCAGCGGTTCGATTGTCCTCCAAAACTAAAGAAGCCAACGCAAGACCCAGCCAACTGTTCGCGGTGGCAAGCCCTGCATCGATGGCCGCCTGAAACTGATCTCTCGCCTCTGCAGCACGAGCGCCCTGCAGCGCCGCAATGCCCGCGCGAAAGTAGGTGTCTTCTGTTTCAGCGGTCGCCGTCACGGTGCCGAGTCTCTCCTTGCGTCATCCGGCAGTGTGCGGATTGTTAATCCAAGCATCAAGCGCCTCTCCTGCCTGAAGTAAAGTGCAGGCTTTAGACCGGAGCCCCCCATCCAGTCAATGCGGTAGCGCAAAAACGAAAAAGGCTCCCAATATGGGAGCCTCTTCAAAGGTTGGTGCGGAAGGCGGGACTTGAACCCGCACAGCCATAGGCCACTACCCCCTCAAGATAGCGTGTCTACCAATTCCACCACTTCCGCTTGTTGACCTGTCACTCCCCGCTGGCGGGGGGCGCATCATCAAAGGGTATGTCACCCTCCGATTCAAAGTCTATGACCGGCACATCACTTTCCGGCGCTGCTGCTTCAACCGTCTCATAGACTGGCACTTCGAAGCCCAAATCTTCCTCACTCGCGGTTCGGTTATCCGCGATGACGGCAAGCCCAAAGCTGCTGACAAAAAAGATCGCCGCCAACCACGCCGTTGTGCGCGTTAACGCATTGCCGCTGCCGCCACTGCCAAACAAGGTCTGTGAGGCACCGGCACCGAATGACGCACCCACGTCAGCCCCCTTGCCACGCTGCAGCAATATGAGTGCGATAAGCGCCAGTGCAACGAATAAGTGCACCATGAGGGTAATCTGTTCCATTAATCGTCCCAATCCTGCGCCGAAAACCGGCAGCTCCCGTAGGGCGCGAGATCATACCGGCCGCGTCCCTGTGTCGCAACTGAACTAATGCGACTGCCGAATCACCTCGGCTATCCCTTCTGCAAGGCGTTGATTTTCGCCCGCATCGGTCCCTTCTATCATGACTCTGACCAGCGGTTCAGTACCCGATGCACGCAGCACCAGTCGACCGCGGCCTTCGAGTTGCTGCTCGACCCGCCGACTCTCCTCGAGCACCGGCTCACAAGTCTCCAGCGCAAAGCCCTGAGGTACCACGACATTGATGAGCGTCTGCGGTAATTTATGCAGCGCGCTTTTGAGCGCCAGTAGGCTCTCCCCCGATCGCGCCATCGCAGCGATCACCTGAAGTGCCGCGATAATTCCATCGCCTGTCGTCGTCAGGTTCCCACAAATAATGTGTCCGGAGGCTTCCCCTCCCAGCGACCAACCCCGCTCTGCCATGAGCTCCAGCACATAGCGATCTCCCACTTTGGCTCGCGCCAGCGGAATGCCCTTCTTCGCCAGCGCCTGCTCCATTCCGAGGTTGGACATCAAAGTGCCCACCACCCCGTCGGGAGCGTCGCCATGCCGTAAACGGTCATTCGCGATGACAAACAGCAGCTCGTCTCCGTCAACGACACTGCCGTCAGCCGCAACGCACTGCACCCGGTCGCCATCGCCGTCGAAGGCGATTCCCACGTCCGCCTGCTCACTCAGCACGCGCGCCTGGAGCGCCGTGGGAGATGTCGAGCCCACATCGCGATTGATATTGTATCCATCGGGCTCAGCGCCCATCACCACGACCGATGCACCCAGCTCGGTGAACACCTGCGGCGCCACCTGATAGGTGGCGCCATGCGCACAATCGAGAACCAGCTTCACACCACTGAGGCTCAATGCGTCCGGAAATGTATTTTTACAGAACTCCACGTACCGACCGGGCGCGTCCACCATTCGCGAGGCTTTGCCCAGCTCCTCGGAGGGCACCGTCTCCATGGGTTCAGAGAGCATCCGCTCAATCTTCAATTCCAGCTCATCTGACAGCTTGCTGCCGGCAGCATCAAAAAATTTGATGCCGTTATCGGTGTAAGCGTTATGGGACGCACTGATCACAATGCCCGCTGAAGCCTTCTGGCTGCGGGTCAGCATGGCCACCGCGGGCGTGGGCATCGGGCCGAGCAAGGTGACGCGGGCACCCGCGGCAACTAGCCCCGCCTCTAGGGCTGACTCGAACATATAGCCGGACACTCGCGTGTCCTTGCCAATCAGCACGTGGGTTGATCGCTCAGACGAGGCAAACACTTTACCGGTCGCCCATCCCAGTTTCAGCATGAAATCAGCGGTGACAGGGTACTTGCCTACCTCGCCGCGGATCCCGTCAGTACCAAAAAACTGTTTACTCATGTTCGGCCACTCTGATTCAGTGACTGCCACATTGCCAGGGCATCAGCAGTAGCGGCAACGTCGTGTACACGGACTATACGCGCCCCGCGCTCCACTGCCATCGTCGCAAGCGCCACGCTGGCAAAAATACGATCCTCAGGTGCGCGATCGAGCACGCTGCTGATCATCGACTTTCTCGATAAACCGACGAGAACCGGATGACCTCTCGCAACCAGCTCTTCCAGCCGCGCTAATAGTTCAAAGTTCTGATCAGCGGTCTTCCCGAAACCAAATCCGGGATCCACTATTACCTGATCGAGCTTAATCCCGGCCGACGCCAACTCCACAAAGCGCCCATCAAAAAATGCCTCTACGTCACCCATAACGTCGTTATAAGAGGGCGCAACCTGCATGGTGTCCGGCTCCCCCTGCATATGCATCAGACACAGTGCCAAACCGGACTCAGCAGCGGCCGCCAACGCCCCAGGCCGCCTGAAGCCCCGCACATCATTCAGGAGTCCTGCCCCAAGCGCTGCTGACTCTCTCATCACGCAGGGAGTGCTGGTATCGACCGAGATAATTGTCTCGAAACGCGTGGTCAGCGCCTCCACGGCAGTCAACACACGATCCAGCTCTTCCTCTTCGGACACTGGAGTGGCGCCGGGCCGGGTCGATTCACCGCCTACGTCCAAAATATCGGCTCCGGCAGACAGCATCAGCTCGGCGCGACGCAAGAGCGCGTCGGTATCAACGCCATCATTCTGGAAAAGCTGGCCGCCGTCAGAGAAAGAGTCTGGCGTGACGTTAAGAATCCCCATGATGCGCGGCTGACTGAGATCCAGCGCGCGCGCACCGCAGGTAATCAAGGGACCCATCGGGGGATGGAGCAAGGCAGCAGTGAGAACTGCAGGTTCAGCTTTCGCTCAGTGCTCGGTGGCTGCACCGCCGATGGGGTTACCGGATGCTTCCGCCTCACCTTCTTCAGGAGGCGTGCCTCTATCGTCCCCTGACCAGTCCGAGGGCGGTCTAGGCATCTTACCGTCCATGATGTCATTGATCTGTTCCGCATCGATGGTCTCAAACTGCATCAACGCATCGGCCATCATATCGAGCTTGTCACGGTTGTCTTCGAGCAATTTAAACGCCTTTGCGTAGCACTCATCAATGATGCTGCGCACTTCCTTATCAATCGACCGCGCCGTCTCGTCAGACATCGCTTTAGCGGGCTGGCCGGCTGACCGGCCCAAGAAGACTTCCTCGCCCCCCTCGTCATAGAGAAGCGGGCCCATACTCTCGGACAGCCCCCACTTGGTCACCATATTGCGAGCGACTTCTGTTGCCCGTTGAATATCGTTAGAGGCGCCCGTAGTAATACCGTCTTTACCCAGCGTCATCTCCTCGGCAACACGGCCACCGAATAGACTGGTGATCTGCGAAATAATGTGGCGCCGACTGTGACTGTAACGATCCTCTTCGGGCAGGAACATGGTCACACCGAGCGCCCGGCCACGCGGGATAATCGATACCTTGTAGACGGGGTCATGCTCCGGCATGAGCCGGCCAACAATCGCGTGCCCGGCCTCATGGAAAGCCGTATTGCGCTTTTCGGCCTCGGACATCACCATCGATCGACGCTCGGCGCCCATCATAATTTTATCTTTGGCCAGCTCGAACTGATTCATGCCTACCAGACGCAGCCCGCCCCGTGCCGCGAACAGTGCCGCCTCGTTGACCAGGTTGGCCAAATCGGCACCCGAGAAGCCGGGCGTTCCGCGAGCGATCTTCGAGGGATCGACATCCTCAGAAAGCGGAACTTTGCGCATATGCACCTTGAGAATCTGTTCCCGTCCACGAATATCGGGCAGCCCAACCACCACCTGACGATCGAATCGTCCCGGTCGCAGTAACGCGGGGTCCAGCACGTCGGGGCGGTTAGTGGCCGCAATCACGATCACGCCATCATTCATCTCGAAACCATCCATCTCAACCAGCAGCTGGTTCAGTGTCTGCTCTCGCTCGTCGTGGCCCCCGCCCAAGCCAGCGCCACGATGACGCCCCACGGCATCGATCTCGTCGATGAAAATGATGCAGGGCGACTGCTTCTTCGCTTGCTCAAACATATCGCGGACACGCGAGGCACCCACACCGACAAACATCTCCACAAAATCGGAACCCGAAATCGAGAAAAACGGAACCTTCGCTTCGCCGGCAATGGCCTTGGCCAACAAGGTCTTTCCGGTGCCGGGCTGGCCTACCATCAGAACGCCGCGCGGTATGCGCCCTCCGAGCTTCTGGAACCGACCCGGGTCTCGCAAAAACTCTACCAGTTCCTGCACATCTTCCTTGGCTTCCTCAACGCCTGCCACATCGGCAAACGTCGTTGTAATCTGGTCTTCGCCAAGAAGCTTCGCCTTGCTTTTACCGAAGCTCATCGGCCCGCCACGGCCGCCACCGCCACCCTGCATTTGACGCATGAAGAACATAAACACAGCAATAATGATCAAAATCGGGAAACTGGCAATCAAGAGCTGCGTCCAGACAGATTGCTGCTCAGGCTGCTTGCCCTCAACCACGATGTTGTGCGACAGGAGGTCATCCATCAGCTTGGGGTCTTCCACCATTGGCCTGATGGTCTCAAAGCTGCTGCCATCCTTCCGCTGCGCGGTGATGGTAAGCCCGTCCACCATCACCTGAGACAGCCGATCGGTCTGGACTTCGCGAATAAACTCTGAATACCCCACCTGCTCCGTGCTACTTCGCAGATTGAAGTTATTGAACACCGAGAGCAGCACTGCAGCGATAAGCAGCCACAGCAAAAGATTCTTAGCCATATTGTTCACAACAAGTCCTCTCGGTTCCGAAATACGCGGTCTCAACGTGGCCGCACAGTATAACGCTTTGGGCAAAAACCCTTACATCCCGTGTTTTTAGGCCCTACTGCAGTGCAATGGGGCTATTTCTCGCCATTTCAACCCCGCCAAAACAGCTTGGGCGCTCTTCTTCACCTAATAATCCGGTTCATCCGTTTTAGCTCACTGCTCTGCTCTGAACCCGGAAGCGACGATGTAAACCTCTCTGGAGCGCGGTCGCGAGGCACTAGGCTTACGAGTGGTTACGCGATCGAAGCGACCCCGGATCTCGCGAAACCAGTTCTCAAAACCTTCTCCCTGAAAGACCTTGGTAATAAACGCCCCCCCGGGCGCTAACGCGCGTGTCGCCAGATCCGTCGCCAGCTCTACCAAATACATCGCTCGGGGTTGATCAACTTCAGGGAGTCCGCTCATATTGGGCGCCATGTCGGACAACACAACATCGAGGGGCCGGTTATTCAGCTCAGCCAGCAGCAGGTCGTAGGTTTCCTGCTCGGTGAAGTCGCCTTGCACAAAAGTCACATCAGGCAGTGCGTCCATGGCCAAAATATCACTGGCAACCACCCGCCCGCGGTCCCCCACAATCTCCCCCGCCACCTGCGACCAACCGCCGGGAGCACTCCCCAGGTCCAGCACCGACATGCCGCGGCGAATGATCTGATCTTTGTTGTTGATCTCCATCAACTTGTAGACGGCGCGGGAGCGGTAACCTTCTTTCTGGGCGCGCTGCACATACAGGTCGTCGTGGTGTTCTTTCAACCAGGCACGGCTAGATGACTTTTTCTTGCCCATATTCCCCTGCAGCAATCGACATTCACGATCAACATGGCGTTACACTTACGTCCCACAGAGTGTAACGCGATAACCCGGCAAGGCCCTCATGAATAGCCCCAACAGCAAAGAGTTACGTCAGCTGCGCGCTCAGGCACATGCGCTGCGCCCTGTTGTCACGGTCGCGGGAAAAGGGCTGTCTCCGTCGGTCCTAGAAGAGCTTGAACGCGCGCTCAATGATCACGAGCTGATCAAGGTCAAAGTATCGGTAGGGGACCGGGAGCAGCGCGATGCTGCAATCGTCTCCCTGTGCGACCACAGTGGCGCCTATCTTGTTCAGCGTATCGGCAATATCGCAACGTTATTGCGCCACAATCCGAAAGCAGATCCCAGAAAATCCAACCTACACCGCAGTCAGTAACGCCTGCCTGACGCATGGCAGAGTTACTCGAGTTTCCGACCCGCGAAAAACAGGCTTTTTTGTTTCTGCAGCAAGAGCTTGCCAGCTTGCTGAAAGCCAAGGGCGCTGACGACGCGCTGATCGATTACGCCATTACATCACTCACCGATGTCTACGGCGAATTACAGCGAGAATCTGACTGTCACTTTGAAGTGCGACTGCCGAGTCGGCTGTCTCAAGAAGAGGCGCTGACGCTCCAACAAGACGTGGCCGCGGGCCTCGAGCAACTTCGGCAGGAGCATCATGACCTGACGCTGCGATTAGCTGCTCGGCTGGTGCTCACAGAATTGCGCCTGTTTCAGCACGAGCGCAAAGATTAAAAAGTAGCCCCGGTATTGTGCCGAGCGCGGAGCGCGATACCGCTTTACTGAAACAAAGCGGTGACCTGGAAAGTCAGCCAGGCGGCGACCCAGGCGAGGCAAAGGTAAGCCACCACCATCTGGATCGCCAAACGCCAGGAATGAGCCTCCCGCGCAAGAATGGCGACGGTCGAGACACATTGCAGCGCAATCGCAAAAAACACCAACAGCGCCAGACCTGATCCAAGAGGCAGTGCATTTGCCTGAATCTGCTCCACCAGGGGCAGAATATTATCCTCCGCGCCCTCAATGCCCATAATGGTACCCAAAGTCCCGACAAAGACCTCTCGTGCCAAGAAAGCACTGACAATTGCCACGCCGTATCGCCAATCCAAACCAAGCGGCTGAAAGATGGGCTCGATCCACTGCCCGACCATGCCTAACCAGGATCCACCTAAATCGGCACCCTGATTAGGGAAGTAGCCCAGCACCCAAATTACGACCGTAACGCTGAGAATCACCGCGCCTGCTTTCGTGACAAAGTGCTTCGCCCGATGCACCGACCTGCGTGCGATGGGCAGCAGCGCAGGCATTCGGTACCCCGGCAATTCCATCATGAAAGGCATTTGGTCCTCCGCAGGGGTAAAGCGATTAACCAAACCCGCAATGACCAGGCCCGCAAACATGCCAAAAAGGTAAATCGTAAACAGCGTTAATCCCTGCCATCCCACCAATCCCCAGAGGGCCGTTTCGCGAGGAATAAAAATCGCAATCAGTAGCGTATAAACCGGCAACCTGGCCGAGCAAGGCATTAATGGAATCGCGAGATAGGTGAGCCGTCTAGCCCTCGGAGACTCGATAGAGCGGGCAGCATAAATAGCCGGGATCGCGCAGGCCACACCCGATAACATGGGAATGAAACTCTTGCCGCTCAGCCCAAAGAACCTTAGCGGCCGGTGACAAATGAGCGCGGCACGCGCGAGGTATCCCGAATCTTCCAGCAGGCCAATGACGAATGTGAGCACGAATATCTGCGGCACAAAAACCAGGAAGGCACCAATGCCGCTGAAGATGGCATCCGCCACAAAATCTCGAAAAACACCTTCGCTCAAATAGGGCAACAACCAGCTGCCCAACCCAATCACACCCGCCTCTACGGCATCCATCACCGGCGCGGACCAAGTGAAGATTGACTGAAACAAAATCAGCATGATGATGGAAAAGGTGAGTCCGCCAGAGAGCGAACCCAGGAAAAAGTGGTCTAGTCGAGACTGGGCCTGCAATAAGACATCTGAGGGCGCACCATATTGCTCAGCGAGACGACGAGCCTCGGCATACAGTGCGTCGTCGGCTGCCCCACCTTCGCTCGCCAGTACCGCACCCCCTGCGTGAGGCGTCTGCGTGACACCGGCCACTTGAGGTGACTCAAGCATAGCAATAATATTGTCGAGGCCCTCTCCAGTGCGTGCTGAAACCAACAACACGGGCACGCCCAGCGCTGCCGACAGGCCGTCGGTGTCAATCGTCAATCGATGACGTGTGAGAATATCGCCCATGTTGGCGACCACCGTCACAGGACGTCCCTGATGCTGGCAGGCCCGCACGACCTGTAAACAAAAAAATAAGCTCTTCTCCAGCCTCGTGGCATCCACAACGCAGAGCACCTGCTGTACTTTTGGATCCCCCAGCGAGGCATCAAAATGCCCAACCGCTATTCGCTCTTCCTCAGAAATTGGGCGCAGTGAATAGGTACCGGGAAAATCAACAAGATCCAGATGCGGCAATTTCGCCAAGCGCCCCACTGACAGATCGACCGTAATCCCCGGGTAATTAGCGACCCGCTGATTCAATCCCGTTAGCCGGTTGAACAGCGCCGTCTTACCGGAATTGGGTGTGCCGACCAGCAAGACATTAGACACCCTGTGATTCTCCTATTGGGCGCACCAACACTTGTTCCGCCAGTTCCTGGTCCAACGAATAGGTAGCGTTACTGACGCGAAAAACGCGGGGGGCGCCGAACCCTGGCTGCTGCTGACAGCAGATCTCCTCTCCAGCGTGAAAACCAAACTCCTGTAAGCGACCCCGATAACGCTCGCTCAAAGATGCCGCGAAACCCACCAGTTCAGCTGAAGCGCGAAGGGGTAAATCCCAAAGCGTGAAGATGTCGGTCTGTGCAGCCACGAAGGGCTCCCGCAATAAAACGCGGATCATACGATCAATGAGAATGATTTTCAGTAAGTCTAGAGATGCTCGACCGTGTCGATCTCATACGTAACATCGCCGCCGGGCGCATTCACTGTGACCTCATCGCCCTCCATTTTACCGACCAATGCGCGAGCGATGGGGGAGTTCACAGAAATCAGATTGGCCTTCGCGTCAGCCTCATCCTCGCCGACAATGCGGTACGTCACCGTACGGTCATCTTCGACGTCAATCAGCGTCACAGTGACCCCGAAAACAACCTTGCCGGTTAGCGGAATCGTGGTGACGTCAATAATCTGCGCGTGCGACAGCTTATGCTCAAGCTCTTGAATACGCCCTTCTGCAAAACTCTGCTGCTCTCTCGCGGCGTGATACTCGGCATTTTCTTTCAGGTCGCCGTGCTCACGCGCCTCGGCAATCGCCTGCGTAATCTCGGGGCGGTCCACCTTCTTCAGCCGCTCTAGCTCCTCCCGAAGGGCTTGCTCCCCCTGCACTGTCATGGGTACGCGATTCATATGGCAATGCTCTCATGTAAGTCCTGAAGCCGGCGCACCGTGATATCCGTCTCCTGCTCTAGGGCCATGCAGACCGCCTCCGCCGCCGCCAATGTGGTGGTATAGAACACATTGTGCTGCTCAGCGCTGGCGCGGATGGAGGCCGAATCGATAATGGCGCGGCGACCCTCTGTGGTGTTGATAATGATGGCCGCTTCATCGTTTTTGATCAAATCGACGATATGCGGGCGCCCCTCAGCCACCTTATTCACTTTACGAACGCTCAACCCCGCCTCCTCAAGCGCGCCGGCAGTGCCACCGGTCGCGGCGAGGGTAAAACCGCGCGCCACTAACCGCCGGGCAACCTCCACCGCAGCGGGTTTATCCACATCGCGCACACTGATCAGACAAAGCCCCGAAGTCGGCGGTTCATCGCCTGCACCGAGTTGCGCCCTCGCAAAGGCCGCTGCGAAAGTCTCGCCCGTTCCCATCACCTCTCCCGTCGATTTCATCTCGGGTCCGAGAATCGGGTCCGTGCCGGGGAACTTGTTGAACGGCAACACCGCTTCCTTCACGCTGAAGTAAGGGGGAACGATTTCTCGGGTCACACCCTGACTATCGAGACTCTGTCCCGCCATGCATCGCGCTGCTACCTTCGCCAGAGAGACACCCACCGCTTTAGAGACAAACGGCACTGTTCGGGAGGCTCTCGGATTGACCTCGATGACATAAATCTCTTCATCCTGCCAGGCCAGCTGCACATTCATCAGCCCGCACACCCCAAGCTCAAGCGCCATTTTTCGCACTACCTCGCGCATCGCTTCCTGCACATCAACCGGCAGACTGTAGGGAGGCAAAGAACAGGCCGAGTCACCTGAGTGCACGCCGGCCTGCTCGATATGCTGCATGATCGCGCCAATAACTACCTGCTCGCCGTCACTCACGGCATCGATATCAACCTCAATCGCGGCGCTGAGGAACCGATCCAGCAGCACGGGGGAATCTTCAGAGACCCGAACCGCGTCATTCATGTAACGCAGCAGGTCTTCCTCGCGGTAAACAATTTCCATGGCACGACCGCCCAGCACATATGAGGGACGAACGACGAGGGGGTAACCAATGTCCGACGCTGCCGAGACAGCTTGTTCGACACTGCGTCACCGTCGTGTTCGCGGGCTGACGCAGAGACAGCTGCTCTATCATCTGCTGAAAACGCTCCCGGTCCTCGGCGCGGTCTATCTGGTCCGGGGTGGTGCCAATAATGGGTACGCCGGCCGCCTCGAGCGCCCGAGCCAGCTTGAGCGGTGTCTGCCCACCAAACTGGACAATCACTCCCGTCGGCTGCTCGAACGCGACGATCTCGAGCACATCTTCGAGCGTCACGGGCTCAAAATAGAGCCGATCAGAGGTATCGTAGTCGGTTGAGACCGTTTCGGGATTGCAGTTGACCATGATGGTCTCGTAGCCATCCTCGCGCATCGCCAACACCGCGTGCACGCAGCAGTAGTCAAACTCGATACCCTGTCCGATCCGGTTGGGCCCACCACCCAGAACAAGAATCTTCTTACGGTCGCTGGGCGCTGCCTCGCACTCCTCCTCGTAGGCCGAGTACATGTAGGCCGTCGACGCTGCAAATTCGGCCGCGCAGGTGTCCACCCGTTTATAGACAGGCCTGATATTGAGGGACCAACGGTGCTCTCTGACCGCGGATTCGGGCACACCCAGCAAATCGGCGATCCGCTTGTCAGCGAACCCCCTGCGTTTGAGGCCCCACATTAGAGCGTGGTCAACGGACGCCAAACTCACGTCCTGGAGACGCGCTTCCCATCTCACGATGTCGTCAATCTGAACCAAGAACCACGGATCGACGCCCGAGTAACCATAAATTTCTTCCAGCTCGAACCCGCTCGGAAAGCGTCCGCCAAATACCAGATACGATCGGCACCCGGATTGGTCAGCCGATCCACCAATTCGGACCGGGTATCTTCGTCCACCACCTGCATGTGGGGCTCAAAGCCTGCCGACCCGACTTCCAGCCCACGAAGCGCTTTTTGAAGGGACTCCTGAAAAGTGCGGCCGATAGCCATGACCTCACCGACCGATTTCATTTGCGTCGTTAATCGGGGATCCGCAGTGGCAAATTTCTCAAACGCAAAACGCGGAATTTTGGTCACTACATAATCGAGCGCCGGCTCAAAAGAAGCCGGTGTAATGCCACCCGTAATATCGTTTTCGAGCTCGTTCAGGCTGTAGCCTACTGCCAGCTTCGCCGCCACTTTGGCGATCGGGAAGCCAGTGGCTTTGGACGCGAGCGCCGAGGAGCGTGAGACTCTGGGGTTCATTTCAATGACCACCAGCCGACCGGTATCGGGGCATTGGCCAAACTGCACGTTCGAGCCGCCGGTCTCGACACCGATCTCACGCAACACCGCCAACGAGGCGTCGCGCATGATCTGATATTCCTTGTCGGTCAATGTCTGGGCCGGGGCAACCGTGATGGAATCACCGGTATGCACCCCCATGGCGTCAAAATTTTCGATCGCGCAGACAATAATGCAGTTGTCATTTTTATCTCGGACAACCTCCATCTCGTATTCTTTCCAGCCGATCAGCGACTCGTCGATCAGCAGCTCGCTGGTCGGCGAGAGTTCCAACCCCGCAGGCAGATCTCTTCGAACTCATCGCGGTTATAGGCGATACCGCCGCCGGAACCGCCCATGGTGAAAGACGGTCTGATAATGCAGGGAAAGCCAATTTCCTCGTGCACCGACCAAGCCTCTTCCATACTGTGAGCCAGCCCTGCGCGGGGCGTCTCCAGGCCGATTCGGCGCATCGCCACGTCAAACTTCTCGCGATCTTCGGCTTTATCGATGGCCTCTTGCGTCGCGCCGATCATCTCGACCCCAAACTGCTCCAGCACTCCCTCTGAGGCCAGCTTTAACGCACAGTTAAGGGCCGTCTGTCCGCCCATGGTGGGCAATACGGCATCGGGCCGCTCACGCTCGATGATCCGGGCGATGGTTTGCCATTCGACCGGCTCAATATAAGTGGCGTCCGCCATCGCGGGATCGGTCATGATCGTGGCGGGATTGGAGTTCACCAGAATGACCCGGTAACCCTCTTCCCGAAGTGCCTTACACGCTTGCGCGCCTGAGTAATCGAACTCACAGGCCTGACCGATCACAATAGGGCCTGCGCCCAGAATCAGAATACTTTCAATATCGGAACGACGCGGCACGGTTCAGTGCTCTCCACTCATTATTTTGTTTTGTCCATTGCTGCAATAAAGGGCGCAAATAAATTGGCAGCGTCATGCGGCCCGGGACTCGCCTCCGGATGCCCTTGAAAGCTGTAGGCGGGAACATCCTTTCGTGCAATGCCCTGCAAAGTGCCGTCAAACAACGACCGGTGCGTGACTTCGAGAGTGTCCGGTAAATCCGCTTCAGAGACAGTGAAGCCATGGTTTTGACTGGTTACCATTACCGTACCGTCAGCCAGATTCTGAACGGGATGGTTTGCACCGTGGTGACCAAACTTCATCTTTTCCGTGCGAGCACCGCTCGCCAGCGCCAGTATCTGGTGGCCCAGGCAAATACCAAACAACGGGAGCCCCTTACCCATCACTTCTCGAGCAAGGCTAATCGCATAATCGCAAGGCTCGGGATCACCTGGGACCATTAGAGAAAAAGATGCCGTCCGGTGAATGCGCCATGACTTCATGCATGGTCGACTGAGCGGGCAACACTGTGACGCGGCACCCTAGGTCCACCAAAATTCGCAAAATGTTTCTTTTAACGCCAAAGTCCAGTGCGACCACCGCAAAAGATGCCTCAGGGCGAGCGTCGAACGCCACTGGCGGGCAAGCGCCAGGTTCCCTCCGTCCAGTCGTAAGGGTCTGTCGTGGTCACCACCTTAGCGAGGTCCATTCCCTTGAGGCCAGCAAAAGCACGTGCGCGCTCAAGCGCCTCTGCTTCGGTAGCATCGGGGCCCGCCATGATGCACCCGCTCTGCGCACCGCCATCGCGGAGGATACGCGTGAGCTTACGGGTATCAATGTCGGCAATTGCCACCGTATCGCCAATGCTTAAGTAGTCACTGAGGCTTTGTTCTGAACGGAAATTGGAGGCCAGTAAAGGCAGGTCTCGGATAATCAGCCCCGCCGCCTGAATCCCGGCGGATTCTTCATCCTCGCGGGTTACGCCAGTGTTACCGATGTGTGGATAGGTGAGCGTGACAATCTGACGGCAGTAGGACGGGTCGGTCAAGATCTCCTGATACCCGGTCATCGCGGTATTGAAAACCACCTCGCCCACCGTCGTGCCGAGAGCACCAATGGACTGGCCGCGAAAAATCGTGCCATCTTCCAGTGCGAGGACAGCGGGTTGAGACAAACGGACCTCCCAGTCGTTGTGGCTACGCGCGTGCTTCAGGTGCACGAGCGGGCCGGGCCAAGTTCACCCTGTGGTCGCAAATAGCAGACGTTAAGCGCGTGATGGGGCCGAAAATAACCCCGCGCGGGCTGGGTCTGCAGTTTACGGCAAAGGGTCGGGGCTGTCTATTTTTTACGCCTCGCTCCACCTCTGATAGATGTCGGGTACACTGCGCGCCCCTAGGTTCAGGATGGCATCTGATGGCACTGATCGATCGCTATTTCGAAGGTAAGACAGCGGCCATATCCGGCGCCGGTGACGGCATTGGCCGAGCACTCGCCCAGCGCCTTAATGGCGCTGGCTGTCATTTGTGGCTGTCCGATATCAACACCGAGACCCTGGCAGACACCTGCGCCTTACTCGATCAAAGCAGCGCGAAGGTCGTATCGCGCAGGGTCGATTGCGGACAGCGAGACGAGCTGTTCGCCTGGGCCGAGACGGTGGCCAGAGACACACCCCACCTCGACGCGCTATTTAACAATGCGGGCGTCGGATACGGCGCCCGCTTCGAAGACTCCACCGAGAAAAATTTTGAGTGGTTGATTGACATCAATTTCTGGGGCGTCGTGCACGGCACGCGGGCTTTCTTGCCGCTGCTAATGCAATCGGAACGCGGGCATCTGGTCAACCTGTCCTCGATTTTCGGCATGGTGGGTATTCCCACACAAAGCGCTTATAACGCGGCCAAATTTGCTGTGCGCGGATTCAGCGAATCGCTACAAGCCGAATATCTGCAGTCCAGCCTGGCGGTGACCAGCGTTCACCCGGGCGGCATTCAAACCAGTATTGCCCGCTCCGCTCGAACAGATGGATCAGGCGCGCTGACCGAAGCGGATGAGCGAGATGAGCAGTTCAAGAAGCTGGCCAAAACCACACCTGAACAGGCAGCAGAGATCATTCTCCGCGGTACAGCGCGCGGTAAGCGTCGTATTCTGGTCGGCTGGGATGCCTGGCTGATTCAGCAGCTCATCAAGATCCTGCCCACGGGGTATCACTGGATCACGGCCCGGATCACGAATGACTGAACCCCCCTTCACCGGCTCGCTGGCCGGAACCGAACGGCTTGCGCGCGAGCCTCTAATACTGCTATTTCTTGCGCTGTTTGCGACGGCGGCAGGACAGGCGTTTGTCTTTGCCATCTTGCCGCCGCTCGGGCGATCTGTCGGCCTCGATGAGATTCGCATCACCGCCATTATTTCAACCTCTGCATTGGTTTTTACGCTGGTCGCGCCCTTCTGGGGGCGCTTTCTCGGACCGGGTGGGCCGCAAGCCCGTCATTGTGATTGGATTGATGGGTTACTGCATCGGCTCACTCTCATTCGCCGTGCTGTTCTCACTTTGCAGGACAAGGCCTGATAACCGGGTTGACGCTGTTTGTCGTCGCACTGATCGTCCGTTCGCTTCAGGCAGCGACCATGTCTGCCACCAATCCGGGGTGCACGGCCTATGCCGCTGATCACACCGTGGCACAGTTTCGTATCAAAACGCTGGCGCGACTTTCCAGCGCCAATAGCGTCGGAATGATCATGGGACCCGTCATGGCGGGACTGGTGGCTGGGCTGGGGCTATTAGCGCCACTGGTTGTCGCGTCGATCCTCTCGGGCCTCGCCGCGATCGTCATCATCGCCTCAAGCTCTCCAAGGGCGTCACACCCCGCAGCAACGCAAGACCCAGCCTCGTCGCCTGGGCTACTTCGACGCCGCCTGTTCGGGTCTATCTGTACTCTCCGCCATCGGCGCCTTTCACCGGCTTCGCGATGGTGCAGCAGACGCTGGCATTTCGACTGCAGGACGTGCTGAATCTCTCTGGCGTCGAGACCGCCCAGTACACCGGCTGGGCGATGATGGTGTCGGCCGCCAGCTCGCTGCTCATGCAGTTTACGTGATCGCGCAGCGCTTTAGCCGGGCCACCCGATTCAACTCGTGCGCTGGGGAGCCGGATTGTTGCTGGCTGGCACCGTGGTCATCAGCGCACTGGGCAGCTGGCCCGCAGTACTCTCCAGCATGGTCCTGATCGGCGCGGGCCTTGGCTTGCTGATGCCCGCCGTCGCCGCCGGTGCATCGCTGGCCGTGGGGCCGAAGAGCAAGGTGGCGTGTCGGGCCTGGTCAGCGCCTGTCCCGCCGCAGGCTTTGTGCTGGGCCCGATCAGCGGCGGGTTCTTGTCTCAATACCAGCACTATCAGCCCGCGCGGGCTGGGGCGCGACGATCATTCTGGTGGCCATGTTTTTGGTGACCCTTACCCCTCGCAAAGACGCGCACGCTCCCCAACATTAGCGCCCGGCGTCAGGTCGTCTAGCAGGCAAGGCCTCGATCGCCTGCCTGATTCCCTCGGGGATCAGCGCAGACTGACCGGTTTCACGGTCAACAAACGCATGCGTGAAAGTACCCGTCACGCTGCTGTGCTCCGCATCGGGTGCAAAAACGCCCACTTCCCAGCGCACGGATTTCTCACCCATTCGCTGAATGCGCAGGCCTAAACGTGATTGTGCGTGGGATAACTGATGGGCGAAAAATAGCTGGCGCTGGACTGAACAACATACCCCACCACCGCATCCAGGCCGGGTTGGAGTCCGCCCTCTTCGATCAGAAATCGGTTCACGACGGAATCGAAGTAGGCGTAATACGCCACGTTGTTGATATGGCCGTAGATGTCGTTGTCCGCCCAACGGGATTCGAGTGAATAAAATATCGGATAGTCCGACCGAGCGGAGGGCGTCGCACGATCGCTCACGCCGAGCCACTCCAGGCAGCGGTATACAGCGCCAACGCGGCGGCTTCATCGACCTCGACCGGATTGTTTACCAACAGGCGCTGTTGCAGCATGGCGTCAGCGGCCAGCATCGGCAGATCGCGCTCCGGCACGTCAGCCGCCGACAGCGTGGTCGGCAGTGCAGCATCGGCAATGAGATCCTCAAACCAACTCACGAAACCCTCGACGCCGGGCGCAACTGGCTCGGGTAGCAGCTTCGCCAGCTCCAGATAGAGCGCCTCGGCGGCACGGCGCATTAAAGCGCAACACCGCAGGTAGCATGAGCGCGTTACTGAGTCCATGGGGCATGTGGTAGTGCCCTCCCAATGGATAGGCCAGCGCGTGCACCGCGGCAACCGGCGCGTTGGCAAAGGCCTGGCCTGCGAGCGTGGCACCCAACAACATCGCCTCTCTCGCCGCGACATCGTCGGGATGAGATAGCACGCGTCGCTGATTCGCACTCAGCAGGGTCAGCGCCTGCCTTGCGAGCATGTCGGACACCGGGTTCTTCTTAATCTTCGAGGTATACGCCTCAATGGCATGCACCATGGCATCGATACCGGTCATGGCCGTCACGTGAGCCGGCAGACCCAGCGTCAGTTCGGCATCGAGCACCGCGATATCGGGTAACAAGACAGGCGAGCTGATGCCCGCCTTGGTGGTTTCGCCGGTGGTGATGACCGCCACCGGCGTCACCTCGGATCCAGTGCCCGCGGTGGTGGGAATCAGAATGAGCGGCAGCCGACCCCCGACAACCTTGTCTACGCCATAGGCCTCTGCCAGCGTTTGGCTGCCCGCCGCCAGCACAGCAATCGCTTTGGCAACATCCATTGAACTGCCGCCGCCGAGGCCGACTACCCCATCTGCCTCGCCCGCCTGCAGCACCGCCAGCGCGTCCAATACCACCGACTCGGCAGGGTCAGCGGTCACCTCGGAAAAGAGGGCCACATGCTCGCAAGTCGCCGCCATGGCTTCCTGCACGGGGGTTACCAAACCCACCGCCAACAAGCCTGGGTCTGTTACCAGCAGCGGTCGCTTGATGCCCAGCTGGGCGCAATACGCCCCCACTTCAAGCGCAGTGCCTAAGCCGACGCGCAGCTCTGGAGCGGTATTGAACCGATAGCCGGTCATATCAGAATGTGAGAATCACCTTGCCCTTGGCGCGGCGCTCCATCATTGCACCGTAGGCGGCCTCGTACTCTTCAATCGGGAAAAGATCGGTGATCACCGGCTTGATCTTGCCCTCTTCGAACCACTGCCACAGCGTCTCGATATTTGCTTGATGCACAGCGGGTTCCTCCATGGTGAAGCGACCCCAGAAAACGCCCACAATCGCGCAACCCTTCAGCAACGTCAGGTTAAGCGGAATACTCGGGAATCGGGCCGGAAGCAAAACCAATCACAAGGTAACGACCATTCCAGCCCATCGATCTCACCGCGGGCTCACTGAAATCGCCCCCTACCGGGTCATACACAACATCCACGCCCTTGCCACCCGTGAGTTCCTTGACACGATCCTTCAGCGACTCAGTGCTGTAATTGATGATGTGGTCGGCACCCAGTTGGGTACAGAGCGCCAGCTTGTCGTCGCTACTCGCTGCGGCAATGACCGTAGCGCCCAGCGCCTTGCCAAGCTCCACCGCTGTGCTGCCTACCCCACCCGCGGCACCGAGTACCAGCAAGGTCTCGCCGGGCTGAATGTTCGCCCGCTGCACCAGCGCATGGTAGGAGGTGAGATAGGTGATCGTGATGCCGGCCGCCGCTTCAAAAGACAGCGCGGGAGGCTTCGGTAGCACAGCCAGCTCGTTGGCCACGACCTCCTCGCAGAAGCCGCCGGATCCGCCGCTGTGGATGACTTCATCACCCACTTTCCAGCGTGTCACGGCGGCGCCCACTTCTTCGACCACGCCTGCGCACTCACCGCCGGGAATAAAAGGCAATTCGGGCTGCATCTGGTACTTACCCTGAATGATCAATACGTCGGGAAAGTTAAGTCCCGCGGCCTTGACCCGGATACGAACTTCATTCTCGGCCAGCTCTGGAGACGCCCAGTCACTCACGAGCTCCAAGCGATCGGGCAAACCATGCTCACGACAGACGAGTGCTTTCACCTTAGAAGACCTCAAATAGGCCGGCAGCACCCATACCGCCGCCGACACACATGGTGACCACAACGTATTTAGCACCGCGGCGCTTGCCCTCAATCAAGGCATGCCCCAGGAGGCGGGAGCCACTCATACCATAAGGGTGGCCGACAGCGATCGCGCCGCCATCAACATTCAATTTGTCATTGTCGATGCCCAACGTGTCGCGGCAGTGCAACACCTGCACAGCGAAAGCCTCGTTAAGCTCCCACAGACCGATGTCATCAACAGTCAAGCCATGCTGCTTCAACAGCTTGGGAATCGCAAAAACCGGGCCGATACCCATCTCGTCGGGCTCACAGCCGGCAACCGCAATACCGCGGTAGGCACCCAGCGGATTCAGACCCAGCTTCTCTGCCGTCGCTGACTCCATCACGACTTGCGCCGATGCACCATCGGACAGCTGCGAGGCATTACCCGCCGTAATCGTACCGCCCTCAATGACGGTCCGGAGCCCTTGAACCCCCTCTAGCGTCGACGCGCGAACGCCCTCATCTGCACTGACGGTTGCTTCGGCAGTGGACTGCTCGCCCGTTTCCTTGTTGTAGACGATCCGCTCACACGTGACCGGCACCAGCTCATCGTCAAACCTACCCGCTTCATAAGCCGCTGCGGCGCGCTGCTGAGACTGCAATCCGTATTCATCCATGACGTCGCGGCTGATGCCATATCGTGCTGCCACTACTTCGGCGGTTTGCAACATCGGCATGTAAACGTCCTTGTGCATAGCCAATAGCTCTTCATCGGCCGCGCGGTGGAGGTTCATGTGCTCGTTTTGTACCAGCGAGATGGAGTCCACGCCGCCTCCGATGGCGACTTCCATACCATCATGGAGTACCTGCTTGGCTGCCGTCGCCACTGCCATCATGCCTGAGGAGCACTGGCGATCGATTGTCATTCCCGAGACGCTGACAGGCAAACCTGCCCGCAACGCCGCGGTACGCCCGATATTGCCGCCTTGACTCCCTTGGGTCAGCGCAGAACCCATAATGCAATCTTCTATCCTATCCGGGTCTACGCCGGCACGGGCGACCGCTGCAGCAATGGCATGGCTGGCCAATGTCGGCGAAGCCAAATTATTAAAGCCCCCACGATAGGCCTTGCCGATCGGGGTGCGCGCGGTTGAAACAATCACTGCTTCTCTCATGCTTTTGTCCTTGTATCAGTCAATCACTTGTTTTTAGTCAATCACTTGGTCTGGCGTTAGCCGCATCCACTGTTCCCACTTTGAAAAGGGGGCATCAGCTCAAATCGAGGCCCAAACCTTTCGCCGCCTGGCCGATCATCTTGATGCTCTGCTCGAAGCCCGCCTGCAAAGCGCGTTCGCCGCCCTCAGAAATCTGACCCCAATGAGCCGCAATACCCTCGGGAGTCTGCTCTGCCTCCGGCAGCCACATCCCCTCGGTTTCGACAATTTTTGCCACCGCGTAGGCGCCAGCGCCAGCCGCAAGGATCGTGCGCGTCGGGGCATCCTCGGATACGAGATACAAAACGGCGGGGGTCACCGTTTCTGGCGTCAGTAGCGCAAACGCCTTTTCGTCAATGAGGCCTTCAGTCATTCTTGTGCCGGCGGTGGGCGCCAGCGCGTTGATCTTGACGTTATATTTTGCGCCTTCCTGAGCGAGGGTGTTCATCATGCCAATGACGCCCATCTTAGCGGCTCCATAATTAGTCTGGCCGAAATTGCCGTAAAGCCCACTCGAGGAAGAGGTCACCACAATGCGGCCATACTCCTGCTCTCTCATAATTTCCCAGCACGACTTGGTGCAGTGAACCGTTCCCATCAGGTGCACGTCTGCCACCAAACGAAAATCTTCAACCGAACCTTTAGCAAAGCTCTTATCACGCAGAATACCGGCGTTGTTCACGAGGATATCCAGACGGCCCCAGCGCTCCATGGTCTTTGCCACCATATCCTGTACCTGTTCCAGATCCGCGACATTGGCACCGTGCGCCATCGCCTCACCTCCCAGCGCTTCAATCTCTGCCACCACATCCAGCGACGCCTGAGAATTGGCGCCCTCACCCGAGACTGAGCCACCGAGATCATTCACCACTACCTTGGCGCCCCGCTTGGCAAGCTCAATCGCATGGCTGCGGCCAAGGCCCCCGCCAGCGCCAGTCACCACCGCCACTTTGCCGTCATAACGAATTGTCATGTTCTGTCTCCCCAATGCTTACCCAATGATCGACATGCCCAGCCACTCAGCATAGATTGCGGGAGTCTCTTCACCCTCAATCTCTACCGTGACCGCCTGCTTCACCAAAAAGCGATTCGCATCCTTTCGATCCACAGAAAGGATTTCGCAGCAGGCACGCACGCGCTTGCCGGCACGCACCGGATTGAGAAAGCGGACTTTATCCAAACCGTAATTGAGACCCATGACGATACCTTCGGGGTAAACGCCATTTTCTGCGCAGAGCTTGGTCATCAGAGACAAAGTGAGAAAGCCGTGGGCAATGGTTCCACCAAAAGGCGTCTGTGCGGCGGCGGCCTCATCGATATGAATAAACTGATGGTCCTCGGTGCAATCGGCGAAGGTATTGATTCGCTCCTGATCCACCTCAAACCACTCTCCCGGCGGCAGTTTTGTGCCGACCTGACTTTCCATTTCGTCGGGCTTCACCATGGTCAATGCCATTTTTACTATCTCCTCGTCGTCACAATTTCTCAGCCGTCGCGGAATGTCGCAGCGACTGCACCGGCTTCTGCCAGATACTGTTTTATTTCGTTACGCCCTACGACCATGCGATGAACCGCATCGGGACCGTCTGCCAGACGCAAGGTGCGCTGACCGGACCACATTTCTGCCAGCGGAGTGTCTTGTGAGACCCCAATACCGCCATGCATCTGGATCGCATCATCAATCACTTTGAGCGCCATATTGGGCACCACTGTCTTGATCATAGAGATCCAGATGCGCGCCTCTTTGGGTGAGGTATGGTCCATCATCCAGGCAGTTTTCAGCGTGAGCAGCCGGGCTTGCTCAATGTTCATACGCGCATCCGCGATGATGTCGATATTACCGCCCAGCTTATAAAGCGGGCGGCCAAAAGCTTCCCGCTCCGTCGCACGCTCACACAGTAATTGCAGTGCCTTTTCTGCAGACCCGATAGAGCGCATGCAGTGATGAATGCGACCGGGGCCGAGACGCCCCTGGGATATTTCAAAGCCGCGGCCGGCCCCGAGAATCATGTTGTCTTTTGGTACCCGCACATTGTCGAGTAGCACCCGCATATGGCCGTGCGGCGCATCAAGCATATTGAACACCTTTAGCGGCCGGACAATGTTGACTCCCGCGGTATCCATCGGAACAAGAATCTGTGACTGCTGCAGATGCCTGGGGGCTTCGGGATCTGTTTTGACCATACAGATCATGACTTTGCAGCGCGCATCACCCGCGCCCGATGTCCAGTGCTTTTCGCCATTAATCACCCACTCATCGCCTTCAAGCTGGGCCGTGGTACAAATATTGGTGGCGTCAGAAGAGGCAACGTCGGGCTCTGTCATGCCGAAACAAGATCGAATTTCTCCTGCCAGCAGTGGCTCGAGCCATTGCTTTTTCTGTGCTTCAGTTCCGTACTTGTGCAGCACTTCCATGTTGCCGGTGTCGGGCGCGGAGCAATTGAAGATCTCGGCGGCTAACCGGGATTTACCCATCTCCTCTGCAAGGTAGGCATATTCCACGGTATTGAGCCCTGAACCCTCCTCGCCTGTCAGAAAAAAGTTCCACAACCCCGCCTCCCGGGCGCGGCCTTTCAGGGTGCTCAAGATCTCTTGCTGACGGTCAGTCAGTTCAAACGGGTCGCCCACCTCTATCTCAGCAATGAATTCGTGCTCAACGGGCATAATGTGCTCGCCAATAAAGCCACTGACCTTCTCGAGCAGCGGCGCTACTCTGTCTGAGATACCCAAATCCATTTTTTTCTCCTAGAACCCGTTCGCGACGGACCCCTGCAAAGAGTGTGGGATACCCTGCTACTCAGCGATTAAGAGGTCATCCACACATACAAATATTATGGCATACATTATGCCATTAACCTAAGTGCTCGCGGCTACGGGCATCGTCTGCCCCAACAACTCAGCGCCTTTGAACCAGCGGCTGTGAAAGCGGGCCGCAGACAGTAGCGCATGGGCATGTGACTCACAAGACAGGCGGGCATGCTCAATGCAGATAACCGACATAGGTCCGCTGTATGGATTGAAAGCGGTCGGAGCGTTAGGAACAAGACAGCGTCAGGATGTTAACTGATCAGCATGCGCCTCGAAGGTTGAAGCCACTGAAGCCCATCTTCATCTGACAGGCTGCCTGAACCGCCGGGCTGAATTGAGCTGGACAGAAACGCTACTTCTTAACCCACTGTCCATTTGGCGCCTGAATAAAATACCCCCGAGCCGTCTTATTGATCGCCTTTTGTCCTGCAAGAGACTCGACAGACCCGAGTTCAATCCCATTTGAACGTGCGATCGACTGGTAATTGGATCGGCGCTGATCGTTGACCTGCCGCATCAGATTTTGTGCTTCAGCAGGGGCATTGCGGTCTACCAAACCAAGGTAACCATTTTGCTGCTCGCC